>NZ_KZ477985.1:0-376093 GCF_002837185.1 Pseudomonas fluorescens
ACTCTAACGAGCATCAGATTGCGGTGTGTGAAGACGAGATGAACCGAAAGTTCGACGCTCACAAAACACCGACAGCTGTCACATACCCAATTTGCTGAAGCGAGGCCATCAGGCCACGACTCAGTACCCGAATTTCTTGACGACCATAGAGCATTGGAACCACCTGATCCCATCCCGAACTCAGCAGTGAAACGATGCATCGCCGATGGTAGTGTGGGGTTTCCCCATGTGAGAGTAGGTCATCGTCAAGATTAAATTCCGAAACCCCAATTGCGAAAGCAGTTGGGGTTTTGTTTTGGGCGCTCGAAAAGCGCTGCTCTCTGGCGCAGCGAACTTTTCTCGACGCGTACCAACGCCCTGCACGCCCTTATCCTCGCTCCAAAACCTCGGACAAATTTGCACAGTTATTTCTGAACCAGAGCACTAGAATAGGCACCTAACCTTTTTTAGAGCCAGAGCCCTATTTATGCCCGATCCGGTTGATGCCCTTGAGGTGTCGGACTTACCGCTGGACGACCTGGTGGCCTGCCATGAGTGCGATCTGCTGATGCGCAAACCCGTACTCGCCCTCGGTGAAAAAGCTCAATGCCCACGGTGCGGCTACGAGCTATACGCTCACCGTCACAATGTCGTCGAGCGAAGCCTCGCCTTGGTCCTGGCAGCACTGTTGCTGTACATCCCCGCGAACTTTTTACCCATCATGCAGCTCAATCTACTCGGGCAGTCCTCAGAGGACACCGTGTGGACCGGCGTAGTCGGCCTGTTCAACACCGGCATGCAAGGGGTAGCCGTCGTGGTTTTCCTTTGCAGCATGGGTATTCCCTTGCTCAAATTGCTTTGCCAATTGGCCGTGCTGCTCAGCATCCGCTGGAACATCGGTCGCAGTCATGGACTGCTGTTCTACCGCATCTACCACCATATGAAAGACTGGGGGATGTTGGAGGTCTACTTGATGGGCGTCCTGGTGGCGCTTGTGAAGCTGGCGGACATGGCCTCCATTACGCTCGGCCTGGGTCTGGTGTGCTTTGTCAGTCTTTTAATGGTTCAGATCCTGCTCGAGGTGGTGATGTCACCCCATCAGATCTGGCAGGCGTTGTCAGGAGAGGATGACCATGCGGGCGATTGATGCAGGCATTCTGGTTTGTACGGAATGCCATGAGTTGAACAAGCAGGAAGCGGACGCCGATGAGCAACTCTGCAGCCGTTGCGGTGCGCTGATCCACGCACGTCGCCCCAATAGCCTCATACGCACCTGGGCACTGCTGGTCACTGCGGCAATCCTGTATATCCCCGCCAACCTGCTGCCCATCATGACCGTCAACTCCCTCGGCCAAGGTGACCCCAGCACCATCATGTCAGGGGTGATCCAGCTGGTGCAGCACGGCATGTTCCCCATTGCCGCCGTGGTGTTCATCGCCAGTATCCTGGTGCCAACGTTCAAGCTGGTGGGTATCGGCCTGTTGCTGTTTTCGGTGCAGCGCCGTCAACCACTGTCCGCGCAACAACGCATTATCATGTACCGCTTTATCGAGTTCATCGGTCGCTGGTCCATGCTGGATATCTTCGTGATCGCCATCCTGGTGGCGGTCGTAAACTTTGGGCGACTTGCCAGTGTCGAGGCCAATCTCGGCGCTGCAGCGTTCGCCAGTGTGGTGATCTTGACGATGCTTGCCGCAGTAACCTTCGATCCCCGACTGATTTGGGATAACACGGAGTCGGATGACGACCATGAGTGATTTGCCTAAAGCTAAAACCCGCCCTGCATCCAACTGGTCGGCCATCTGGGTGCTGCCGCTGATTGCCCTGATCATCGGTGGCTGGCTGGGTTGGCGTGCCTACTCCCAGCAAGGTCTCGAGATCCAGGTCCGCTTTGAAAGCGGCGAAGGCATTCAGGTCAACAAGACCGAAGTGGTCTACAAAGGCATGACGGTGGGTAAGGTCAAAGCCTTGGCGCTGGATGACGAGGGCAACAATCGGGGGGTGATTGCCACCATCGAGATGAACAAGGACGTCGAGCAATACCTCAGGACCAATACCCGTTTCTGGCTGGTCAAGCCCAGCGTCAGCCTCGCCGGTATCACCGGCTTGGAAACCCTTGTGTCGGGTAATTACATCGCCGCAAGCCCGGGGGATGGTGAGCCCACCCGCAAGTTCAAGGCGCTCTCCGAAGAGCCGCCGTTATCCGATGCCAAGCCTGGTCTGCACCTGACCCTCAAGGCAGATCGCCTGGGTTCGCTGAACCGGGGCAGCCCGGTGTTCTACAAGCAGATTCAGGTGGGACAGGTCAAAAGCTACTTGTTGTCCGAGGACCACAGTACCGTCGAGATCAAAGTCTATATCGAACCGACCTATGCCAACCTGGTGCGCAAACACACGCGTTTCTGGAACGCCAGCGGCATCAGCATCGACGCCAATCTGTCGGGTGTGAAGGTGCGCAGCGAATCTCTTTCCAGCATCGTCGCCGGCGGTATCGCTTTCGCCACGCCGGAAAATCGCAAGGACAGCCCGCCAACCGACCCGAGCCTGCCGTTCCGCCTGTACGAGGATTTCGACGCCGCCGCCGCCGGTATCAAGGTCAAGGTCAAGCTTACCGACTTCGAAGGCCTGCAAGCTGGACGTACACCAGTGATGTACAAGGGTATCGAGGTCGGCAGCCTGAAGACCCTGAAGATCGACCCGGACCTGTCCAGTGCCAGCGCTGAATTGACCCTCGACCCCCTGGCCGAAGATTATCTGGTGCAGGACACGCAATTCTGGGTAGTCAAACCGTCCATCTCCCTGGCCGGCATTACCGGCCTGGAGGCTTTGGTCAAAGGTAACTACATCGCCATCCGCCCCGGTGACAAGGGCACCGCGCCACAACGTGAATACGTGGCTCGCGCCAAGGCGCCACCGTTGGATCTGCGCTCCCCGGGCCTGCACATGGTGTTGCTCACCGACAACCTGGGCTCGCTGGATGTCGGCAGCCCGATTCTGTACAAACAGGTCAAGGTCGGTTCGGTACAGAGCTACCAGTTCTCACGCAAGAAAAAGCAATTGGTGATCGGTGTTCACATCGAGAAAGAGTATGAAAGCCTGGTCAACGGTTCGACCCGTTTCTGGAATGCCAGCGGTGTCACCCTGACCGGCGGGCTTACCGGCGGTATCCAGGTGAAAAGTGAATCCCTGGCCAGCCTGATGGCCGGCGGTATTGCCTTTGAAACGCCGGAACCGAATGTGCCGCTGAAAAGGCACATCCCGCGTTTCCGCCTGTTTGCCGATCGGGACGCTGCCAATCGGCACGGCACGCTGGTCACCATCAAGGTTGACCGCGCCGATGGCTTGAGCCCTGGCACGCCGGTGCGCTTCAAAGGCCTGGACGTGGGCAAGATCGAAAGTGTGGACCTGAGTGCCGACATGCAATCAGTGCTGCTCAGCGCGCGTATCACTCAAGTGGCCGACCGCATTGCACGGGTTGGCAGTCAGTTCTGGGTGGTCAAGCCTGAATTGGGCCTGATGAAGACCGCGAATCTGCAGACCCTGGTCACCGGGCAATACATAGAAGTGCAACCGGCCGCGAAAAACGCCGGGCCGCAGAAAAGCTTTGTTGCCCTTGCCCAACCGCCTGAAGCCGCACATCGGGAGGCGGGCCTGAGCCTGACGCTCAGCGCCGCGCGCCGTGGTTCGCTCAAGGAAGGCGTACCCGTCACCTACCGTGAAGTCACCGTGGGCAAAGTCACCGGCTACGAGCTGGGACAGACCGCCGACCGTGTACTGGTGCATATCCTGATCGAACCCAAATATGCGCCCTTGGTCCGCAGTGGCAGCCGCTTCTGGAACACCAGTGGCTTCGGGCTCGACTTCGGCTTGTTCAAGGGCGCGACGGTGCGTACCGAGTCCCTGGAGACGCTGGTGGCCGGCGGTATTGCCTTTGCCACGCCTGATGGCGATCGCATGGGCAACCCGGCGCGGCCGCAGCAGACCTTTGCGCTGTTCGACAAATTCGAGGATGAGTGGCTGACCTGGGCGCCAAAGATTCCACTGGGCAAGTAGATCGAGGCGCGGCCATCGGGGGCAAGCCCCCTCCCACATTCGGATTTGTGAATACATTCAAAGTGTGGGAGGGGGCTTGCCCCCGATAAGGCCCTCAAACTCAATACAAAACTCCAGCCCAAAAAAAGGCCGCGATCCAAAAAGATCGCGGCCTTTTCGCCTTTTCAGCGCTACACGTCAGACTTCATCCAACTCCGGCTCATCGGCCTGTACGTTCAGAGTTGCCTTCACCCCATCGTGACGACGAATGTATTTCCAGTCCGCCTCATCAATGTAGATCCCGTTGGGCCCGCTGCCGCCTTCCAGGTCGATCGCCACCTGGGCGGACACCTGCGGCTTCACACTGGCCAGGATCGGCACGAAGCCCAACTGCAGGCTGGTTTCCAGCAACGCGGCCTGGTTCTTCTCATCGATATCCGCTGCCTCATCGAGGTAGTACGGCAAGCGCACACGCCCGGCCTGGTCGCGGTCCATCAAGTGCAGCAACAAGTACATGTTGGTCAGCGCCTTGATGGTCATGGTGGTGCCGTTGGACGCGGCGCCATCGATATCGGTATGAATCACCGGCTGGCCGTTTACCTTGGTGATCTCGAACGCCAGTTCGAACAGGTCCTTGAGGCCCAGCTGGTTATGGTTGGCCGCGACTAGGCGGGCCAGGTATTCCTTGGCCTCTTCGTTCTTGTTGTCCTGCTCGGCACTCTGGCTGAGGTCGAACACCGACAACGTCTCGCCTTCTTCATACTGACCGGCGCTGTGGATGATCTGGTCGATATGCTTGAGGGCTTCCTTGTTCGGCGCCAGCACGATGCGAAAGCTCTGCAGGTTGGAGACCTGGCGCTTGTTGATCTCGCGGTTGAACAATGCCAGTTGATGTTCCAGGCTGTCGTAGTCGCTGCGGATATTGCGCAAGGTCCGTGCGATATCCGTGACCGCCGCGCGGCGTGCCTTGCCCAGGGTCAAGGCCTCGTCGGTACGGTGGGCATAGGCGTTGATCAGCAGTTGCAGGCGACGCTCCATGTCATCCTCGCTGTCGAACTTGGCCACACCCTTGAGGCGCACCTGCGCATACAGCGCTTCGATCTGGCCATCGGCGCGCAGCAAACCTTGCCAGCTGTCCTGATAGTCGTTGAGCAGCGGCAGCAGGTTGTCCATGGAGTCGTCGACCGGATCCATGAACGGCGTGCCGAAGGGCAGGTCCGCCGGCAACAGCTGGCGACGGCGCAAGGCATCGTCCAGCGTACGTTGCTTGGCTTCCATATCGCCGATCTGACGGCCGACCAGTTGCAGCTTGGCCGACAGCTGCTGGACGCGCTCGGTGAACGCATCACTGGAGCGCTTCAATTCGTCCTGGGCCGCTTCCATCTGCGCCAGGTTTTCCAGCTTCTCGCCTTCTTCCGCGCTCAGGGTTTGTGCGCGGCGGAAATCTTCCAGCGCCTTCTGTGCGTCGAGTACCTGCTGGTACAGCGCTTCGGTCTGGGTCTTGCTCGCGGCGCGGTCGGAGGCTACGGCCTGCTGAGTCTTGAGTTGCTTGAGCTCTTTTTCCAGGCGCTCTTTCTGATCGCGCAATGCCGCGCGATCGGCCAGCGCCTGTAACGCCGGTGGCTCAATGTGCGAGATGTCGATGGACAGCCCCGGCACTTCGAAACGCTCGCCCTTGAAGCCATCCAGGATCTGCTCCAGGGATTTGACCCACTGGCCGTCCTCGTCCAGCGTGATGCCGTGCTCGCCCAGCGGCAGGCTGAACAACGAACTGTTGAACAGGCGCATCAGGCGCTCGACATCCTGCTGCGAAAATTCTTCGCGCAGCTTGGCGTAGCTGTTGTTGTCCGCGTGGTCCAGCTGCTGCTTGACCGACTTCAAGCGTTTTTCCAGGTCGCGCAGACGCTCGTCCAAATCCTCGGCGCTGAATTGCCGGGACTGCGCCAGCGCACCCGCCAATTCGTCGTGAGCATCCTTGGCCGCGAGCAGTTGCTGCTCCAGCACCCTCACATCATCGACCAACGCGAAGCGATGCTTGAGCACCGACAGTTCGCCCAACCAACGCTGGATGCCGCTGATCTCGCGCTCCAGGCGCATCAGCTCCTGGGTGCCGCCGCGCTGGTCGTTCTGCAGCGCATCCTGCTCGCTGCGATAGTGTTCGGCCTGGAGGGTCAGCTCTTCCTTGCGGGCACTGGCGTAGTCCGACCAGGTGCCCAACAGCGAATCCAGCAACGGCGACAGGCGATGCAATTTGCCGCGCAGGATGTCGCGCTGTTTCACACCATTGGCGAGCGCTTCGACCAACGGCCCGGCGGCCACCAGCGAGTGGTAGTCCTGCTCCATGCGCCGCACATCGCGGAAGGCTTCTTCGCACGCGGCGATGTAATCGACGCTGCCGGAACGCAAGCTGTGTTCGAACGCATCGAGGAACAATTGCTTGAGCTTGGCCGCGGTGATTTCGCGCATGTGCAGCAGGTTGATAAACAGCGCGCGGAACGTCTTCAGGCTCTGCTCGCTGGTGGAACGCAGAGGGATCAGCGTCAGGTCCAGCGGAATCGACGTATGGCCGCCTACCAGCAAGCGACGCAGTTCATCAGGTTTGAGTTCATAGGCTTTCAGGCCTTCGCGCTCAAGGTTGGTGAACAGCTCCTTCTGGCGCAGGCAGGTGTCGTTTTTCTGGTAGTGGGCCAGGTCCAGCTTGCCGGCGTAGGCAAAGAACTGGTGACCGAAACCACCGCCCGGGCCGCGCCCGACTACGCCAATCACGTGCGGGCCGTGGGGCAGCGAGACCTCTACCAGGATGTAGCTGGTGTCCGTGGCAAAGTAGAAGCGCCGCGATTGCTCCAGGGTGTACTTGCCGAAGCTCATGTCCGACATGCGCGCCAGGATCGGGAACTGCAAGGCGTTGATCGACGCGGATTTACCCAGGTTGTTCGCGCCATACACCGACAGCGGTTCTTCCAGCGGGAACAAACCCAGGCTGTAGCCGGCGGTGTTCAACAGGGCGAAACGGCGTATGCCGTAGCGTTCCTTACTCATGCGTCGGTCTCCTGTTCTTCGGCAATGGCGCGGGCGAGGGCGTCTTCTTCGCTTTCCTCGGCGAAGTCGCTCAAGTCCAGCGGGTCATCGGTCTTCAGCAGTTTTTCATCGCTGTCTTCGTCGATGATCACCGGTGCCGGCAACGGCAACACGCTGTGGACGCTGGCGGCGAGGTCGCGGTCCTGCTGGACCGACAGGCACACGTCGAGGAATCGATGCATCGGCGGCAGGAAGCGATAGATGCCATTGTCTTCGCCGGCAAAGCCCAGCTGGGTCATGCGGCGCATGATTTTTTCTTCAAGTTCTTCCTGGGTCTGCACCTCGGCCTGGATAAACAGGTCGCGGTACTTTTCCAGCAACGACGGCAGCTCATCGCGGCCCAGGCTGCCGCCATCGAGCACGGCAACCGGGTCGCGGCCCTGGTCGGCCAGATGCTCGACCAGGATGAAGGTGAACAGGGCCAGACGCTGCGCGGTCTTGTTCACCTGCGCGCTGGCGATGGCCGAATCCGGTACGAAGTAATAGAAACCACGGGTATCGCAGACCAGCTCAAAACCCAGGGCCTTGAACAGCGTGCGGTACTGGTCCTGGAAGTTCGACAGTTGCGCGTACAGCTCCGGGTCGCGACGGCTGACGTGGTAACCCTTGAACAGCTCGCGAAAGATCGGCGCCAGCTGGGACAGTTCGGATAGATCAAGATGCATAAGGCGTGCTCGCAGAATTCTCGGTGGCGTCAACGCCGGCCGGGAGCAGGGCGAAGGAGCGCAGGCTGACCTGGTGCTCGTGTGTGTGATAGTCGCGGCGCTCCAGGCGTTCGCGCTTGAAACGTTTTTCCCGCGAGAGCCGCGAGAACCAGTACAGCAACTCGTCGGTGGCACCGTCCGGTTCCTGCTCCAGCAGCCAGGTCATCAGGTCTGGCATCGGCAGTGCGTCTTCGCAGCGCTCGAGCATTTCCTTGACCGTACGCGGCGCGCGCTGGGCTTCGCCCTTGTGGATTTTGTGCGCCTTGGGGAAGCGTGCCGGTTTTGGTTCGAAATTGGCCAGGGCATACACGTAGGCTTCCACCTGGCTCGCGCTACCCAGGAAGGTGCTTTGCGGGCGGGTGAACAGGGGCATGGCGGCCTGTGGCACCGCGTCCAGGCCTTTGCGGCGGATCGCTGACAGGGCCAGCGCCGCGCCGCGGGTCACGGCATTGTGTCGGCGGGCTTCTTCGCGTAACGGCAACAACAACTCGCGCGCATGGCGCAAGGTCAACTGGGCGCTGGTCTGCATCTCGAGGATGCGCGCGTGCGTGCGCAGCAGCATGTCGTCGTCCACCAACTGGCCCAGACGCTGCTGCTCGGTGAGCATGCGCAGCAGCACATTCTCGACCTTGCGCACGCCTTGCTCGAACGCGCCGTCGGCGTTTACCAACTGGATCATCGGCTCGACGTATTCGTCCCAGGTTGCCAACACCTCGGCATAACGCTGGCGCAACGGGATCTGGCGGTCGCTGGTCTTGGCGCGGTCGGCCACGGCCGCGAGGGCCTGTTCGTCGTTGGCCAGTTTTTTCAGCACATCGCGCACGCGCATATCCAGCAGACGCAGTTGGCGGGCCAGGTCGTGGCCATCACGGATGTCGAAGGCGTCCTGGATATAACCGGCCAGACGCTCGAGGTGGCGCAGGTAGGCTTCGATTTCCAGGCACAGGCCAAGCCGGTGCTCCTTGCGCAGATACGCCAGGAAGTCGTGAATCTGCGCGTTGAGCTCGAAACGGTTCGGGCTCTTGGCGACAGGCACCAGGATATCCAGGCGAATCCACACGTCCAGCAAGCTGGTGATGTCCTGGGGCGTGCTGTCCAGTTGTTGGGCGGCCAGTTGCGCGCGCAGTTCGCCCAGGCTCAGGGTGCCTTGGTCGAAGTGTTCGCACAGTGGCTCAAGTAAGGCCCAGTGTTCGGCGAGGGCGCGCAGGACGCGCTTGGGTTCGATCATGGGAATGGCCGGCTGGTTGGCGATTAAAAGTCGCGATTGTACTGCATCGGACGCGGGATTTATCCACAGCCGGTCAGTGTGCAGTGGGCGATTGTTGCCGAACAGCGGTAGAATCGCCGCTCTTTAGTTATCCACAAGTGGCCGAGCTGTGCTTATCGAGTCCCGACGTCGCGCTTACTTGAGCGCCATGCAGGTGGTCAACTGGCTGCCCCGCACCGAACTGCCGTTTGCCGCGCCGTCGCGGCCCGAGCTGTTGCAGGTGCCTGAGCCCTATGAGGCATTCGAGCCTTCAGGCGAGGAAGCCGCCGCGCCGGTTGCGGTGGTCAAGCCTGTGCCTGAAATGCGGCCGACGGTGGAGCGCACGAAAATCGAGGTGCCGCGCCCGTCACCTGTGGTCAAGGCGGTGGTTGCCGAGGAGACTGCCCCGGTGATCAAGGCCCCGGTGGTGCCGCCGCCACGCTTTGCCCTGCAACTGCTGCGCGCGGGTCGTTGCCTGCTGCTGGTGGAGTTGCCCACCGGCGAACGTTTCCAGTCGCGCGACCCCGCCTACCTGCTGCTCAAGGATATGCTGCGCGCCGCCGGCCTGCCCGACAGCCCGCAAATCGTCGGTGACCCGGTGCGCTGGCCGCTGTTGGTGCGCGGCACCATGGACCAGGGCCCGGAAGCTGCGCGGGATTTTGTACAGAGTTTTGTCTCGGCACGCCTGGAAGATGAACCTTGCGTATGCCTGTGGCTGATCGGCCTGCCCGCCGTGCGTTTTGCCGGTGAAGCCAATGCCGAAGCCTGGTACCGCGAACTGCAGGTCGAGGGCCTGGGTTCGGTATGGGCCCTGCCGGGCCTGGAATTATTAATGGAAGAGCCACAGCGTAAGGCTGATGTCTGGCAAGCCATGCGCCGGCTGATGGCGCGCTGGAAAACAACCGATGAGTGAGGCTTTATCCTTTCGCCCGATGACCGAGGCCGACCTCGACGCCGTGCTGAAGATCGAATACGCGGCGTTCAGCCACCCATGGACCCGTGGCATCTTTCTCGACGGCCTGGGCAAGTACCAGATCTGGCTGATGTTCGAAGGCGAGCAGCAAGTGGGGCATGGCGTGGTACAGATCATCCTCGATGAGGCGCATCTGTTGAATATCACCGTCAAGCCGGAGAATCAGGGCCGGGGTTTGGGGTTGGCGTTGCTGGAACATTTGATGTCCCGCGCCTACGCGGCCAACGCGCGCGAATGCTTCCTGGAGGTGCGGGACAGCAATACCGGGGCGTTTCGCCTGTATGAGCGCTATGGCTTCAACGAGATTGGCCGTCGCCGGGATTACTACCCTGCCGTGGGTGGCCGCGAAGACGCGGTGGTCATGGTCTGCACCCTGATCGACTGAACACCGAAATCCATGTGGGAGGGGGCTTGCCCTAATGCCAGTCAGTTAGCGCCGATCTCCTGTGGGAGGGGGCTTGCCCCCGATAGCGGTGGGTCAACCAACATCAGTGTTTGCTGTGCCGACGTCATCGGGGGCAAGCCCCCTCCCACATTTGATCTTCGCAGCCTTAAGCATTTCGTTCGCTTAACTGACTGGCATTAGGGCTTGCCCCCGATGGCGGTGGTTCAGCCAATACATGAGTTGACTGACCCACCGCTATCGGGAGCAGGCCCCCTCCCACCTGTTGAACTGAATTGTGTCAGCGCTTGCCGTTGAGCGGGTCCAGGTCGGCCAGTTCGGCCTCGTCCAGGCCATTTCCGCCGCCTATCTCTTCTTCACCAACAACGCTCAGATCGTAGTCCGCCGCGCCGTCTTCACCTTCTTCCCGCGCATCCCGTGCGCCATCCTCATGGATCAGGGTTTCCGGGCTCATATCGTCATCGGTCGACTCGTGATCATCCGTTGAAGCACCGGTCATGCCCGCTTCGCGCACCCGTTCGTCAGGCATCAGGTGCTCGCGCTCGCCAGGGGGGATCTCATCGCCGATTTGGGCCGTCTGGTCTTCTTCATCAAAATCCAGCTCGTGCATCGAACCCATGCGGTCTTCATTATCATCAATCGGTTCGGGCTGCGTAGCGCCGTAGGGACGTCGTGATTCAGTCATGGCCAATCCTCATACTGTGGGGCTTATAGTGAGTGGACAGGCTATGTGCCCCAAAGATTCAAGCTAATTTGCGCCACGCGTGACCCGGACGAGGGCTTGTCAGTCACAAAACAGCGCATCATTCCTGAGGCTTTCCTGATGAACGAACTACAAGACCTGCTAGATAACAACGAACGCTGGGCGGATGCGATCAAACAGGAAGATCCCGAATTCTTCGCCAAGCTCGCCCGCCAGCAAACCCCGGAATACCTGTGGATCGGCTGCTCCGATGCACGTGTACCGGCCAACGAGATCGTCGGCATGTTGCCCGGTGACCTGTTCGTGCACCGCAATGTGGCCAACGTGGTGCTGCACACTGACCTCAACTGCCTGTCGGTGATCCAGTACGCCGTCGATGTGCTCAAGGTCAAACACATCCTCGTCACCGGCCATTACGGTTGTGGCGGCGTGCGCGCCTCGATGCAGGACCGCCAGTTCGGCCTGATCGACGGCTGGCTGCGCACCATTCGTGATCTCTACTACGAAAATCGCGACGTGCTGGCCCAGTTGCCCACTGAAGAAGAGCGCGTAGACCGCATGTGCGAGCTGAACGTGATTCAGCAGGTGGCGAACGTCGGTCATACCAGCATTGTGCAAAACGCCTGGCACCGCGGGCAGAGCCTGTCGATTCATGGCTGCATCTACGGCATCAAGGATGGCCGCTGGAAGAGCTTGAACACCACCATCAGTGGCTTCGAGCAACTGCCGCCGCAGTACCGTCTGCGACCGCTGGGCGAAGCCTAAGACCGTTTATGCTCGCGCCACCAGGCCATGAAGGCCTGGCCTCTGGCGTTCAACGGCTCCTTGTGGCCGGTGATCCAGCCCCGGCAGTTCGGCTCGCCGCAATGGCAGGCGAACTGTCGGAACAGCGCGTCTTCGGTCGTGGCGTAATCAACCGTCAGCGCTGTACCGACGGGGATAGACTGTGCGGTCCACAGTTCCAGGTAAGTGGTGTCCAGGAACACGTTTGGGGTGCACGAGTGCTGCAACAGGCCGCAGAACCAGGCGTCGTACAAGTGAATGCGTGGCGATAGCTGCAGCGTATACCGACGTCGTTCGCTGACGGCATACCCGCAAATCCTGGCGATGCGCACGCCTCTCCCAAATGCGACGCGGGCTTTTATGACGGCGGGCGTGCCGTGAGTGCCTTGCACAATCTGGAAGTGTTCGCTCGAGGGGTAACCCTGATCGACGTGCAGCGTCTTGAACGGGTAAAGGCTGTCAAACACAGCCGCTTTAGCCTTATCCATGGCTTGAGTCTTCATCACTCTCCTCATAGGGCTGCATGGACCTGCGGGGCTTAACTGACGGCCAATCTGTTGCAGCAAATGGGTGCTGCCCAAGACTCACCCAAGTCGCAGCCGATTTCTACTGTCAAATCTGACAGTAGAAATCATTGCCACCGCTCACAGCGCAGGTGGTGCGAGGGTGGGGGGCGGGGCGGCACTGCGCAGCTGTTTCAACTGGGCTTTGATGGTGGGCGTGGCGCATTTGGCGTTGGCCTGCTCCGCAGTCAGGTTGCGCACCGAGGTGTAGAACAACTCGCAGGTCTGCTCCTTACGCGTGACCTGCCAGGTATTCATGCATGCCTTGAGCAACACATTTGCATCGCTGGCCGGTTTCTGGCCCATGCCGGCTTGCCAGCAGGCCGCGCTGAGGTCCTGGCCCATCACTTTCAGGCCGGCTTCATCGGCCTTTTGCTCATTGCCGTCATACGTGTCCGGGCTGGCGGCGTACCAGATGTAACTCGGGTGGTTGGCACCGAGCACCGAAACCGGCTTGCCCGGTTCCGGGCTGATCTGCGCCAGCCCCAGCACCGCCACGGTCTGCCCGTATTGTTGCTTGATCCAACTGCGCACCGGCGCGCCGAAGGCCACCATCGGCAACGTACCGTCGGGGCGCAGGCTCAACTCCTTGACCATGCGGGTCTGGTAGTCGGTGAAATAGCTGTAGACCGCTTCCAGGTCTTTACCGGCATTGGACGGGGCGGCGATGGGGGCGATATCGATAATGGTCTGATAGGCCGGGGTTTCGCCGGCAGGGATGCCGTTGCTGGTGAGCAAGGTTGCCCAGCGGTCGGTGGTGGCCGACTCCAGATAGTCCTGGGCCTGTGTCAGCGAGTAGTCGGGCGGGAAGTGCAGCAGCTCGATGCTTTTGCGATTTTCCAGGGCCATGCCCAGCGGCAGGAACAGGTACCAGTTGTAGGCCCACTTGCCATCGGTGTTGAGCTGGCTGGCGCCCAGGTAAGCCAGGTCGGCGGTATCGAGCAGGGCCGTCAGGGGCTGGCCGTAACCGTCCGGTACGCCGCTGAAGGTCGCTGCGACCTGGCCGTCATGGCTTTTGACGCTGACCTTGGCCCGACTGTAGCCGTCACGTTGCAGGCTCTGGTTCAAATAATGCTCGGCAGTCTGCTCCAGCGTCCAGGGCCGAAAGCAGATCACGTTGCAGTTGTTGGGAAACGCGAATAACTGAGTGACACGTTGCGTGCTGCCCAACGGCACTTCGATGTCGGCCTGTACGGCCGCACTGGCCAGCAGTGCGGCCAGGGTCAAGGCCAGCGTGGTTGGTTTGAACATAGTTGGTTCCTTGTCAGCGAAAGCCCGTCTGCGCGGGGTGAAAGCCCACCCTTCACACAGTAGCGGCTGACCAGGAAAACCGCGTGCTAAATCGCTGCGGGTGTCGCGATTGGATAAGTGAAGCTAAACGCTGAATTGCAAGGCGTTGCTCAAATCCCCCATGGGTTTCTGGCCGCGGGCGAGCATCGCGTCATCCCTTTGCTTGAGGCCGTCCAGGGTTTCCAGCTCAAACACGCGGGTGATCAAGCGCAGGATCGAGGCGGTGTCATACACCGTATGGTCAACCGTGCCTTTGCGCGCAAACGGTGACACCACCAGCGCCGGAACCCGCGTGCCCGGGCCCCAGCGGTCGCCCTTGGGCGGTGCCACGTGGTCCCACCAGCCGCCGTTTTCATCGACGGTCACCACCACCACCATGTTGTTCCACTGCGGGCTTTCCTGCAGCACCTTGAGGGCGCGCACGATATGGCGGTCGCCCGAGGCTACATCGGCATAGCCGGCGTGCATGTTCAGGTTGCCCTGGGGCTTGTAGAACGTCACGGCGGGGAGCTTGCCCGCCTGGGCATCGGCGAAGAACCTATTGGTGCTCGCCTCATCACCCAAGCCGCCGTCGCGCAGGCGTTTGTCACGTTCCGCACGGTTCTCGGGGCCCTGCTGCTTGAAGTAGTTGAACGGCTGATGGTGATACTGGAAGTTCGGAATCTTGGGGATGCCGCCCGAGTCCTTGAACTGATCCAGGGTGGCTTGCCATGCGCCGGCGTACCAGGCCCAGTCGATGTTCTTTTTCGAGAGCTTGTCGCCAATGTGTTCATGGGTTTGCGGCACCAACACGTTGGGCAGGTCCGGTTTGGAATAATCGGGGTTTTGCGGGTCGCGGATCCAGGTCGGCCAATAGGGCGGCGCCAGCGTGTTGACCGCGTAACCGTCCGGGGTCAGGGCGCTGGGGCCGAACTGCGGCGGGCCGGCCATGGCACTGGCCGGCGAGGTGTCCAGGGGTTTGAGGCGCGGGTCGCCGGGGTCGTCGCTTTGCAGCGTGGCGATCTGCGCCTTGGCCACTGATTGCGCAGCATTGGGATAGGTCGGTGCGGTGGCGCTGATCAGGTATTGGTGGTTAAGGAACGAGCCGCCGAACGCGCCCTGGAAGAAGTTATCGCACAGCACGAACTCCCGGGCGACGTCCCACAGGCGCAGGGAGTAACGGCTCTGGGCGTAATGGCCCATCACCAGGCCACCTGAATCGCCCCACGCCACGAACCCGTCATTCTTGCCGCCGTTGATCTGCATCTGGTTCTGATAGAACACGTGCCACAAGTCCCGGGTCACCAGGCTCAGCGGCAAGTCCTCGGCATTCGGACCCTTGAGGGCGAACGGTGCGTTGGGCAGGTTTTCCTGGAACTGCACGGCGCTCGGGTAGGTCACCCCATCCACGCTTTGCGGGCCGACCTGCAGCACGCCGCCCCAGGTCTGGGGGAGGGCGGGCAATACGCTGCCATCGCGGTCGCGTTGTAGGTAATCCGTGGCGGACAGCGCCGAGAGGGGTTTCTCCAGCCCGGGGAAATCGGCAAACAGATTGTTGAAGCTGCGGTTCTCCGCGTAGATCACAACGACGGTCTTCACCTGGTCGCGCAGGGCCTTGTCCAACTCCGGCGCTGTAAGTGGCCGCGCCGCCGGTTTTTCCGGCGCCTGGCCGGCATTTCCACAGCCACTCAAGGTTGCGCCCACCCCCAGCACTGCAGCGCCCCCCAGGAATCGCCGGCGACTGCTGTCAACCGGCGCCTGGCCTACGGAATCTATGGAAGGGCGATCTACGTGCTCGTCACTCATTGCGCGGGAGTCCTGGGCGAATGTTGCAAGATATTTCGCAGGACGGTAGCAATGCAATGTGACGGGATTAAGGCAGCTACAAGCTACAAGCTGCAAGCTGCAAGCTTGAAGCTTGAAGCTTGTGGCTGAAAACTTGCAGCTTGCGGCTGCTCCTAAGGCATCACCGGCGGCACATACGTCAACGTCGTCCCCAACGCCCACAGCAAAAACAACACCAACGGCGTGTGCACCAGCAATTGCACAAACGAAAACCCGATCAGATCCCGCGCCTTCAGCCCCAGTACCCCGAGCAGCGGCAGCATATAGAACGGGTTGATCAGGTTCGGCAGCGCCTCGGCCGCGTTGTAGATCTGCACCGCCCAGCCCAGGTGGTATTGCAGGTCATTGGCCACTTGCATCACGTAGGGCGCTTCGATGATCCACTTGCCGCCGCCGGACGGGATGAAGAAGCCCAGCACCGCCGAGTACACGCCCATCAGCAGGGCGTAGGTGTCGTGGGAGGCGATGGAGGTGAAGAACAGCGAGATATGGTGCGCCAGGGTTTGACCGTCGCCGCCTTTGACCACGGTCATCAGCGCTGCAATCGAGCCGTACAGCGGGAATTGGATCAACACGCCCGTGGTGGTCGGCACGGCGCGGGCCACGGCATCGAGGAAGCTGCGCGGGCGCCAGTGCAGCAGCGCGCCGACCATGATGAACAGGAAGTTATAGGTGTTGAGCCCCGAAATGGCGCTGATTGCCGGTTTGCTCGAGAACTCGTGGAACAGCCAACCGGCCGCCAGCAGCGCCAGCGCAATCGTCAGCAGCGGGCTGTGCTCCAGCCATTCGCCGGGTCGGGTCGGCACCGGTGGCTTGGGCAGGTTGAACGCAGGGTCGACGCCGCAGGCCTTGGCATCCCGCGCGCTGTTCGGGCCCGGCGCGGTGGCGTAGGCGATGATCAGCGAGACCACGATCAGCGCCAACAACATCACGCCCGATTGCCACAGGAAGATGGTTTCGGTAAACGGGATCATCCCGGTGATCGCCAGGATCGACGGCGGCAAGCTGGCCGGGTTGGCCTGTAACTGCGCGGCCGACGAGGACAAGCCCAGCGCCCACACGGCGCCCAGGCCCAGATAGGCCGCGGCGCCAGCGGCACGGTAGTCCATGCGCAGGTCCGTGCGACGCGCCAGTGCACGCACCAGCAAACCGCCGAATACCAGGGACAGGCCCCAGTTGAGCAGGGAGGCCACCATGGAAATCAACGCGACCCAGGCCACGGCCGACCGGCCGTTCTTCGGGATGCGCGCCAGGCGGTCAATCAGCTTTACCGCAGGCGGCGAACTGGCCACCACATAACCACCGATCACCACAAAGGCCATCTGCATGGTGAAGGGAATGAGGCTCCAGAACCCGTCGCCAAACGCCTTGGCGGCTTCGGTGGGCGCAGCGCCCATGCCCAGGGTGGCCACGGCGACAACGATCACGGCGAGGGCGGCGAACACCCACGAGTCCGGGAACCAGCGCTCGGCGAAGGTGGAGCAACGCAGGGCAAATCGGGCATAGCGGCTTTCTTCGATAGCATCGGCCACGAGTCTTTCCTCTTGTATTTATTATGGGGTGGGCAGTTTTGCGGCATGTTCCGCTACGCTCATTGATTTGGGAATGTAGTTATCTTCATCGATCAATGAGTAAAACAAATATATCCGCCGCGATTGCCATCATCCGGTTCAACTCATAATCTGCACGCCATTTTGTTTGTCTGCCGAGCATGCACATGACTGCCACCGCTTCTTCACAGGCGCAGCGTTTTTCCCGCTCCGACTACAAAACCCTGGGCTTGGCCGCCCTCGGTGGCGCCCTGGAAATCTACGACTTCATTATCTTCGTGTTCTTTGCGCTGACCCTCAGCCAACTGTTCTTCCCCCCGCAAATGCCCGAGTGGCTGCGCCTGCTGCAAAGCTTCGGCATCTTCGTCACCGGCTACCTCGCCCGCCCGCTGGGTGGCATCCTGATGGCGCACTTTGCCGACCACTTGGGGCGCAAGCGCGTGTTCAGCTTGAGCATCCTGATGATGGCCTTGCCCTGCCTGCTGATCGGAGTCATGCCGACCTACGCGCAAATCGGCTACTTCGCACCGCTGATCCTGCTGGCGCTGCGCGTGTTGCAAGGCGCCGCGGTGGGCGGTGAAGTGCCCAGCGCCTGGACCTTCGTCGCCGAGCATGCCCCGCGCAGTCATCGTGGGTATGCCTTGGGGTTCCTGCAGGCCGGCCTGACCTTCGGTTACTTGCTCGGCGCGCTCACGGCCACGTTGCTTGCACAGGTCTTCACCCCGGCCGAGATTCTCGACTATGCCTGGCGTTTCCCCTTCCTGCTCGGCGGCGTGTTTGGCGTGATCGGCGTATGGCTGCGCCGCTGGCTCAACGAAACCCCGGTATTCCTCGAAATGCAGGCCCGCCGCCAAGCTGCCGCCGAACTGCCGCTGCGCACCGTGTTGCGCGACCATCGCGCCGTGTTGCTGCCGGCGATGATCCTTACGTGCGTGCTGACGTCGGCGGTGGTGGTGCTGGTGGTCATCACTCCGACCATGATGCAGAAAACCTTCGGCATGAGCCCCAGCCACACCTTTGCCTTGAGCGCGCTGGGGATTGTGTTTCTCAACATCGGTTGCGTATTGGCCGGCCTGCTGGTGGACCGCATCGGCGCCTGGCGCGCGGTGCTGGTCTACAGCCTGCTGCTGCCGGTGGGGGTGTTTATCCTGTATGCCAGCCTGATCAGCGGCGGGGTCTGGCTGGGCGCCGCGTATGCCGTGGCCGGCTTGAGCTGCGGGGTGGTGGGCGCGGTGCCGTCGGTGATGGTCGGGCTGTTTCCGGCGCCGGTGCGGGTGTCGGGGATTTCCTTCACCTACAACATTGCCTACGCGCTGTGGGCGAGTACCACACCGCTGCTGCTGATTGCGTTAATGCCCGCCAGTCCGTGGATTTGCGTGGGGTATTGCGGGGTGATGGGGGCGGTGGGCGTGGCGAGTGTGGCGCTGTTCGGCAAGCGCCACACCTTGGCTGGCTGAGGCTCAGGTCAGGACGATGATCGTGATTCATGTGGGAGGGGGGTTGCCCCCGATAGCGGTGTGTCAGCCAGCCTGTCTGTCGCTGATACACCGCCATCGGGGGCAAGCCCCCTCCCACATTGGTTTTGTGGTGTTTTCAGGTTCGTGGCAGGCATTCGATGGTGCGGTTTATCACCGTTTTGGCCATTTCCAGCAAGTGCCAGGCGGCATGGATTCTTGCGCGGTCGTGGGGTTGCAGGTGATCGCAACAGTCCCACACCGTGGCCGATGCGCTGTTGATCAGATGGGAAATGTAAAGTTGAGCGTCTTCGAAGCTGAGTTCTTCATTGACGACGAGGCAATCCATGGGCGGATCGGGCAGTGGTTTGGTCATGGTGTAACTCCTGATTAAGTCGGAAGCCGGCCCAGTCGCGACTAAACGAAGGGTGGCGGCTGTACGCAGGTTAGTCGACCGGCTAATCAGGAAAATCCGGCGCACCCGAGGGTGCCCTGCGCACAGCCACCATAAAACCTCATGGAGGACCATGCGCCTGATTAGAGTCCGGGCGACTAAACCCGATCACTGAATTTCAGTGACGGACCGAAGACTAGCCATCGATTCCAACAGGCACAAGGCGGCGGGGATTGTCTCGGAAACGTCCTGCAATTTAAAGGGACACAGCTTGCTGGCCCTTTACAAACCATGACCAGATGCCAGCAACGCCACCTTATCTGAACTGTGGGAGGGGGCTTGCTCCCAATAGTGGTGTGTCAGCCAGCCTGTCTGTCGCTGATACACCGCTATCGGGGGCAAGCCCCCTCCCACATTGGTTTTGTAGTGTTTTCAAGTTCGTGGCAGGCATTCGATGGTGCGGTTTATCACGGTCTTGGCCATCTCCAGCAAGTGCCAGGCGGCATGGATTCTTGCGCGGTCGTGGGGTTGCAGGTGATCGCAACAGTCCCACACCGTGGCCGATGCGCTGTTGATCAGATGGGAAATGTAAAGTTGAGCGTCTTCGAAGCTGAGTTCTTCATTGACGACGAGGCAATCCATGGGCGGATCGGGCAGTGCTTTGGTCATGGTGTAACTCCTATTGAACAAGGGAGCGACCACCAACGCTGCTAAACGTGAGGTGGCAGCTGTACGCGGGTTAGCAGACCGGTCAATAGGAAAACCAGCGCACCCGAAGGTGCCCCACGTACAGCCGCCATAATGCGGTGACAACGTGTGCCTATTGAACTCAGGCTGCTAAACCCGATCACTGAATTTCAGTGACGGGTCGAAGACTAGCCATCGATTCCAACAGGCACAAGGCGGCGGGGATTGTCTCGGAAACGTCCTGCAATTTAAAGGGACACGGCTTGCTGGCCCTTTACAAACCATGACGAAATGCCAGCAACGCCACCTTATCCAAAAGGTGGGAGGGGGCTTGCCCCCGATGAGGCCGTGTCAGTAACGCATCCGAAACTGACCCACCGCTATCGGGGGCAAGCCCCCTCCCACATTGAATGCATTTCAGGTCTTGAGTCAGCGTCCGAGCATTTTCACCCAGCGCGACGGCGGCATGCCGTAGGTGCTGCGAAACTGCCGGGTCATGTGGCTCTGGTCGGTGAAGCCCGCGCTCATCGCCGCATCCACCAAGGGCTCGCCCTGGGCCAATAATTGGCGCACCAGGTCCAGCCGGCGCATGGTCAGGTAGCGGTAGGGGCTGGTGCCGAACAGCAAGCGGAAATCCCGCGACAGCGCCCAGCGGTCGCGCCCGGCGTGATCAGCGATTTCATCCAGGGTGAGGCTGCGGCCCAGGGCGCTGTGGATAAATTCCCGGGCGCGCTCGGCGGCGATGTAATCAAAGGATTTGCGGCTTGTGATGACGCCGGACGCAGCGCTGAGCGTATGGGCCAGGTCGAACATGGCGTCCTGCTCCTGCATCGGGTCGATCGGGCAGTCCAGGCTTTGCAGCAATACCTCGCTGGCGCGGTGCAGCCGCGGGTCGGTGGACACGCCGCCGGGTATGAAGGGCAGCGGCTTGCCGCCGAGGATCTGCTGGATCAGCGCCGGTTCTACATAGATCATCCGGTACTTGAAACCCTCATCGCTGCCCGCGCGGCCGTCATGGATTTCATCGGGGTGAATCACCATGGTGGTGCCGGGCAAACTGTGAGTCATGCCGCCGCGATAGTGGAAACTCTGCACACCGAACAGCGTGCGCCCGATGGCGTAGGTGTCATGGCGATGAGGGTCGAACGCAAAGCCGGCAAAGTAGGCTTCGATACGGTCCAGGCCACTGGCGTGCGGGGCGCGGTGCAGCCAGTCCAGCGTGTGGGTAGGGTTGCCCATGGTGACTGTCACAAAAGGAGGTGGAAACACGTTAGCCGAGTCTGCGCCCCTTGTCTGCCGGGGTCTTGTACGATTGTGCAGTTGTTCGGCCAGGCCTATGATCCAGGCTGCGTATTGCCTTGAAGGAGCTGGCCGCGATGGAACTGTTCAACCCCGCTTATGTGGCGCCGCTGGTCTCGTTGGCCCTGCTGTGGACGGTGGCCGTGGTCACGCCCGGGCCCAACTTCTTCAACACCGCCCAATTGGCCGCCAGTTGTTCGCGCCGACATGGTGTAGTGGCCTCGGCGGGCGTGGCCACCGGTACGATCCTGTGGGGGTTGGCGGGTGGGCTGGGGATCAAGTCGCTGTTTACGGCCGCGCCTATGTTGTACCTGGCGTTCAAGATCATCGGTGGCTGCTATTTGATTTATCTGGGGCTGAAACTGTTCAAGCGCTCGGCAACCAGCATGGGCCAGACTCCATTGCCGGATGCGGCGCGGCGCTCGCTGTTTTCCGCCTGGCGTCTGGGGCTGTTGGGTAACCTGTCCAACCCCAAGGCGGCGCTGTTCGTCGCCACTATCTTCGCATCCACCATGCCGCCGTCGCCTTCGCCGGTGTTGCTGACGTTGGCGGTGATCGTCATGGCGACCTTGTCGTTCAGTTGGTACACCAGTGTGGCGCTGCTGTTTTCCAGTGAACGCATGGCCACTCTTTACAGCCGTTCGCGTAAATGGCTCGATCGTTTTGCCGGGGGATGCTACGTCTTGTTCGGTTCACATCTGATCGCGAATCGCTGACCGTCCGTTACACGGCTTAAATGGGTGGTGAGGGAGCAAGCGCCCTCCCACCCAGGTTGAATCAGTCGCCCAGTGCTTCGCCTTCGCGCCGCGGGTCCGCACCCCCGCTCAATGACACCTTGCCCTGGGCATCACGCGTGCGAACGATCGCCTGGACGCCGCTGGTCATGTCGATTTCGCTCAGTTCGTGACCTCTACTCTTCAAGGCCTGCTTCACGCCCGGGCTGAACAGCCCGGCTTCCAACTCGGTTGCGCCATTGCGGCTGCCGAAGTTCGGCAGGCTGATAGCGGCCTGCGGGTCGAGTTTCCAGTCCAGCATCGCGACCAGTGTTTTGCTCACGTATTCAATGATCTGCGAGCCGCCCGGCGAACCCACGGTGGCCAGCAACTCACCGCTCTGACGGTCGAATACCAGGGTCGGCGCCATGGCCGAGCGCGGGCGTTTGCCGGGTTGTACGCGGTTGGCGACGGGTTGGCCGTTTTCTTCGGGGATGAACGAGAAATCGGTCATCTGATTATTGAGCAAAAAGCCCTGGACCATGACGTGGGAGCCGAACGCCGCCTCGACCGAGGTGGTCATCGATACGGCGCCGCCCTGATCATCCACGGCCACCACTTGCGAGGTGGAAATGCGCAGTGGCGAGCGGTCCGGCGCGTAGGCCACCTGAAGGCCTGCCGGTTGACCCGGCTTGGCGATGCCCATGCTGCGCTCACCGATCAGTGCGGCGCGCCGGGCCAGGTAATCTGGTGCAACGAGACCGGCAACCGGCACCGGCGTGAAGTCCGCATCAGCCACGTATAGCGCTCGGTCGGCGAACGCCAGGCGCCCGGCTTCGGCGATCAGATGCACGGCTTCGGGCGTGGGTTCAAGCCCGGCCGGCGAGGGACTCTTGAGCGGCGTCATCGGCGCGATGGCCAGGCGCGGATCGCGCGTTTGCAGCGCCTGCAATGTGCCGAGGATTTGCGCAACAGCGATCCCACCCGACGACGGCGGCGGCATGCCGCAGACTTTCCACTGCTTGTAGTCGGTACACAACGGCGTGCGCTCCTTGGCGGCGTAGCCCTGAAGGTCCGCTTGGGTCAAGCTGCCGGCATTGCGATTGCCCTGCACCTTGCGTGCGATTTCATCGGCAATCGGGCCGTGATACAGCGCGTCCGGCCCCTCCTTGGCGATACGCTTGAACACCGTCGCCAGCGCCGGGTTCTTCAACAGCGCGCCAGTGGCTTTTGGCGAACCATCGGTATTCAGAAAGTAAGTGGCCATGTCCGGCGATTGCGCGATAAAGCGGTCTGCGGCAATCAAGCTGTGCAGGCGTGGGGAGATTGCGAAACCCTGTTCGGACAACCGGATCGCCGGTTCGAACAGCTGGGCCCACGGCAGGTGGCCATTCTTTTTATGCGCCATTTCCAGTGCCCGCAATACCCCCGGCGTGCCCACCGAACGCCCGCCGATCTGCGCATCGGTAAACGCCATGGGCGTACCGTCGGCCTTCAGGAACAACCGCTCTGTCGCCCCGGCTGGGGCGGTTTCCCGGCCGTCATAGGCGTGCACGTTTTCGCCGTCCCACAGCATGATGAATGCGCCGCCGCCGATGCCGGACGATTGCGGTTCCACCAGCGTCAGCACCGCTTGCATGGCGATCGCCGCATCGATTGCCGAACCGCCCTGGCGCAACATTTCGCGTCCGGCTTGGGCAGCCAGTGGGTTGGCAGCGGCAGCCATATGGCGGGCTGCGTGACGAGTGGCGAGGTCGGTGCGATAGCCCGACCCCAGCTCCGGTGCGGGTGGTTGTTCATTGACCGTGGTG
Organism: Pseudomonas fluorescens; assembly: GCF_002837185.1. Taxonomy (GTDB): domain Bacteria; phylum Pseudomonadota; class Gammaproteobacteria; order Pseudomonadales; family Pseudomonadaceae; genus Aquipseudomonas; species Aquipseudomonas fluorescens_AM. The sequence continues at coordinate 23,487 of NZ_KZ477985.1, forward strand.
TGGCAGCCGGCAAGGGCGAGCGTGATGGCAACGGTTGATAGTTGACGGCGGGAAATAAAAAGCACGCGTTGAACTCCGTTCATTTTGAGAATGACCTGATCTTCCTGTCGCAAGACTTTAGCGCAGCAGAGAGGGGGATGGTCCGGATTGATTGGTTTTTTCCGGTCGGGCCCGCCGGGCTGGGTTTGCGTAATGCTGGAACCAAACCGAGGAAAATACTCACTCGGTAACTGGTATTTATCTATTTCTGGAGCCTGCTATGCACAGAAGAGTAGATGGTCTGCCCCACGCACAACATGACGTCATCGAGCATGCTCATGTCGATAATGCACATTCCCGCCCGGCCACAGAGCCTGCCCAGCCGTTACCCTCCTACCAATCGTTGAATCCCGCTTCAATGCTGTTCGATATCCGCCTCAAAGGTGGGCGGCTGGAACCTGATACAACCCTGGTGGGACGTGATATCGCCCGCCATCTCAATGCGCCGAACAAGCATTATGTCGCTGATGGCGCCTCGGTCGCCGGCACGTTGCGTTTCAAGGATGAGCGAGATTACCTGTTTCATATTCAGCCCACGCCTGCTGTTGCGGCGGTATTCAGAAGCAGCCTGCCCGAGACTGATGGCGGTGAAGGTCGCGTATCGCCGGGCCCCGGTCGGGGACACTTGGGAAGCGTAAGCGGTGTACAGACGACCGCCGAGGGCAAGCAATTTCGTCTGGATCAGGGACGCCTGTATCGCTTCGAACCCCTTGCCCTGTCCTGGTTGCCCGACGCCGACAACCGCACCTACAGCCGTATCGGGCTGACCCGTGAAGGGCAACTGTTGAAGACCCCGCAGCAGGCGCTGGACAGCAGTGCGCAGGGGCGGACCTCGGCGGTGTTGCGCCAGGCTCAGGGCGCATCGGTCGTGCAGATTCAAGGTGCCGACGTGGCGGATGCACGCCCGGTCGATGAACGCGGCGCGCCTGTGCAACTCACGCGAGTCGGCTTGTCTGGCGGCACGCTGTATGGCGCCACGGCTGACGGTGAACTGCTGCGCGCGGACACGCGGCTGGCGCGGGACGGCACGCTGCCGATGGTTGCGCAATCGCTGGTACCACTGGAGCAGGCGCTGAAGGGCGCGGTGCGTGTCGAGGGGTTCTTCCATGATGACGCCGGGCAACTCAATGCCCAGGTTCGTGATGCCCGGCAGCAATTGCACAGCGTGCCGTTGGATAGGGCTGGCGCACTGCGCCCTGAGTGGAACCTCAGCGACGTGCTGGTCAAGGGCATCGAGAAAGGCCTGCCGTTGCCCAGCCTCCAGGCATTGACGACAGCCGTCGATCTTGGGCTGCGGGGCAAGGTTGCGTTTGATTCCGGCACATTGCTGAGCTGGGATGCGTCGGCGCAACGTTGGGACACAAGCGCACAACAGAGCGTGACGCATCTGGAACGAGGGCTGGATGGACGCGCCTATGCGCTCCAAGCAGGGCAACTCAAAGCGGTGAATGTAACAAAGGTGCGTGACCCGGTCTTTGAGGGGGCCAGTCATGAATTGAGCGCACTGCCCAAGCCTCGTCCCCAGGTGTCACTTGAGGAGGTACTTGCGGGCGATATCCAGCGTCCTGTCACTGGCTTTGCCGTAGCCGACGGCCGCAACTTTGTAACCGTCGATAAAGACCATCAGCTCCAGGCCTGTGTGGACGGAGTGGTCGGTCCGTTACGGCTTTCACCGGCGCTCGCAATCAAAACACTGGCGCTGGATCATGAAGCCAATCTTTATGCACACACTCAGGTGGGCGAATTGTTCAAGCTCGATCGCCGCGCCTGGCAAGGCAGCGAGGATACCGCGCCCCGCTGGAGCAAGGTTGAACTGCCGCAGGGCCAGTCTTTGGAGTCCCTGCGGATGGGGGCTGACCGGCACTTGATTGGCGGTTGGGACAAGCAGTTCCATCGACTGGATAACGCGGCCCCAAGCGCAATGGCGTGGGGGCCGGTGCGACCGGCGGTGCAGGAGGCTTCATTGGCCGATACGTTAGCGGCCGGCCAGATGCGCACGCCTGTGTCAGGGGGCGCGCTGACGGCCAGCAGCAATGTGCTTGGGCAAACACGCGAAGGGATGCCCATCAAGCGCAATTTTCTCCAGGGGATCAAATCGCACTTCCATCCTTTGCAAGCGCTGGGTGAGAAAGGCCAGTCCATTGGGCATCACATCAATGGTCGCCGGGGATTGGAGAGCGTATACGTTGACGACAAGCGCCTGCACCAACAGCTCGAGTCGCTCTCCAGGAGCAAGCCGGTTGGCGCTGACCTGAGTACTCGCCTTGCGGCCATGAGCGAGCCCGGGCCGCGACAGGCACTGGCCGAGCAGCTCAGCCAGGCGTTGGCCAAGGTCGAAGAAAGCAGCCAGTCGTGCGCCCGCCTGATCGGCGACCTGCATGGGCTGACAGTTGATGCACAGCCCAAGCTCAGCCGAACGGTGGTGAGCGCCGAGTCGACGCTGCACCAGTTGTATGAAGCATTCAAGCGGGTCGAACCTTCAGCGCAGAAGACCACGGCAGCGCTGCTGGCCAACTTCGAAGGGCAAGGCTTGAGGTTGCCCGAGTGGAAACCGGAGCGCAAACGAGATTCCAGTCATCCTTCGGCGCTCGTCGAAGGCGATCTGATTCACCATGCCGGCACGCTTAAGCAATTGGCTGGGATGGTTGAAGAACTGAGCAGTACGTCCGGCCATAGCCCAAGCGCCTTGAAAAGAATCGAGGCGTCGCTGGAGGCAGTGATGAAAGGCTTTGAAGAGGGCCCTGTGCACACGCTGTCCAGCCAGCAGATTGTCAGCTACGACCAGGCGGAATCCCTGTATGACAACTTCAAACTGCTGGCCAAGGATCTTGGCACTCCAGGGTCCGCCTTGCATTGGCATCTTTCGGGGCTGCTGGGATTGCCCGCCGATGCGTCCATTACGGATGTGATGACACGGCAAGTGCAGCAGATGGACACGGGTCATGCCCTGAACACCAGCCGAACCCAAGGGGTGAGCGTCGCAGCGCTGGTGACCGGCATAAAGCCGGTGGCGCCAGTGGAGTTTTTTCTGGGCGGTTCCAGGTCTCATACCCATGGTGTGAACATCAGTCGTACCGACACCGGTGCGCGGGTTGAGATCAGCACCGAGGGCACATATCGGTTGGCTGGATCCGTGGGCTCGGGTGTGACCTTGGGTAAAGGCGGCGCTGCGCTGGGGCCGGGCCTGAGGGTCGCGGGCGAGTTGACGGCTGCCGTTGCGCATAACAAGGGGGCTACCCTTGGTTTTAATGTAAAAGAGGCCGACTTTGGCAAGATGATGTCGATTCTGATGGGGCAGTCTGGCGGTTTCCACGACTTGTTGGCATTGGGAGAAAAACACGCGACGGGCACAAGCTCGAAACTCAGTGGTGATGTCAATCTGGATGCGCTCGCGCAACTGCGTTTGATGTATAGCCCGCAAGAGAATATTACCGAATTGGACTCAGTGCTTCGCGCCGGTATTGGAGGGGTGGGTAGTCTGAATCTTATGCATTTGGACAAGAGCCGAAGTACCACGCATTCAACGACGGGCACCAGCCGAGGCGAGGGACGCAGCGCTCAATTATTGAGGCACGGCGCAGTAGGCGCCAACTTCGCGCCTGTCAACGCGCTGGCGATCGCCGGCCGTGATGCCAGCAACGGGCCGGCAGCCATAGCTTTTGCTTTGCCGGAACTGTCGGTCATGGTGAAGTTCGATCGCACACAATCGAAGGCCTTCAATTTTTCGTTCAAGCCGCCGGCCCCCATCACTCAGTCTCAGGTTGACGATATTCGAGACAGCCTGTCGCGGTACTCACCGCAATGGAGCCGGGATTTAGCCACCATCGCCGCGTCGAGCGCGCAAGGTTCTGCCGATGAACAACTGATCACGCTACAGCAGTTTCTGGCGACTCACCCACCGTTGGCGACCAAGCTGGATGACTATGAAGCTATCAGTCAGTCGCTGGGTAAAGTGTTGATTCAACAGGACCTGATGAAAGCTGGCTTACGTCAGTTGGCCTCGGTCGAGTCATCAGTCACACGTGTTGGGGTGCGCGATGATGAGCAGCATGGCTGGCTGGACGATGTCGCGCCGGGCAACAAGGCAGCTATCGTGCAATGGCTCAGGGATGACCCGCAATTGGCCCATATCATCAAACAACTGCAGCAGGGTGAAGGCACCTCTGTGACGCTCGGCATGGAACTCAAACCGCAGGTTCTGCGCATGATCGAGCATCGTCACCTGGCGGGCGAAAGCACCGAGCCGTTGATCAAGCGAGCGCTGAAAGATCCCAACAACCTGCGTGTGAAAAGCATGGGCATGAACTATACCGCGACCCAGACCCATGGCATGTCGTTGCCGTTCCCGAGCAATATCAGCTTCTCCAGCAGCGCCTCGCTCAGTCATACGCAAAAGCATGTCAACGTCGACTTCGAATACGGAGCGAATGCGGACAAACCGTTGCGCATGAACCTGAACAATACGTTGAGCCCCCTGCCACGCCACGACCTGACCGTTGACTTGGCGGACCAGCGTATCAGAACACCCAATGCGATGGCCTGAAAGGTAGCCGCAGGGATGACTGGGCAACCGACATGAATAAGCGGCTTACCTGAGGGCAAGCCGCTGTGTTTTACAGATAAATCACACCCTGCATATACAGCGCGGCCTTACCGGAGATGATCACCCGGTCACCGCGCAGCTCGCAGCGCAATTGACCTTTGCGCGTGCCGCCTTGCTCGGCGGTCAATTGCGATTTGCCCAGGCGCTCGGCCCAGAACGGTGCCAGCGACGTATGCGCGGAGCCCGTGACCGGGTCTTCATTGACCCCCACGTTCGGGCCGAACCAGCGCGAAACAAAGTCAAAGCGCGTGCTCTTGGCGGTGACGGCAATCCCGCGTTTAGGCAGGCCCTTGAGCCTTGCGAAATCCGGCGTGAGTGCGGCCACTTGTGCTTCATCTTCCACCAGCACGATATAGTCATCGGTGCCGAACACCTCGGCGTTTTCGATCCCCAATGCACTTAGCATTCCGCTTGGCGGCTCGCAGCGCTCCGGTTGCCTGGCCGGGAAGTCCATGGCCAGTTCGTCGCCGTTGCGCGTCACCCGCAGCTCGCCGCTGCGCGTGGCGAAGCGCAACACGCGCGGCGCGTCCGGCAACTTGTGAATCAGCACCCACGCCGCTGCCAGCGTGGCGTGGCCACACAGGTCCACTTCGACTTCCGGGGTAAACCAGCGCAGTTCATAAAGGTCGCCACGGGGCACGAAGAACGCAGTTTCCGACAGATTGTTTTCGGCGGCGATGTGTTGCAGTTGCTCGTCCGTCAGCCACTCGGTGAGCGGGCATACCGCCGCAGGATTGCCGCCAAAGGCGTGTTGGCTGAAGGCGTCGACTTGGTAGATGTCCAGTTGCATCGGGAGCGCTCCGTGGTGGGGGAGGCTGGACACTAACAGCGGCTCCCGGGGGCGTCAAAATACAGATGGGTAGTATTTTTGAGCGTGAGCACCTTGGCGACACTTTCCTGCGCGCATAAAAAAACGGCCTACCTTTCGGTAAGCCGTTTTTAGTACTTGGTGGCTACACAGGGACTTGAACCCCGGACCCCAGCATTATGAATGCTATGCTCTAACCAACTGAGCTATGTAGCCAAGTGGCGCGCATTATTCGCGTAGAACGGGAATGCGTCAAGGGCTTTTGTTAAGTTTTTTTCTACGCTTTCAACCGTTTAACGAAAAACAGGCCAAATGGCGACGAGTGGTGGGATCACAGCGGGGGCTCTTCAGGCTGCTATCTTTTGCCGCCGCGTACGTAAAGCTGCGGTCGAGTTGGGCAGATATCCTTTTCGCCCAACGCTTTTTTGTAGCGGGGACTTACGGCTGCAACGGGTTGTGAGTCACGCGTTTAAGCTGTTCGCGCGCCCGCGACAAGCGTGACCGTACGGTGCCGATGGGAATGTCCAGCGCATCGGCGGTGTCCTGATAGCTGCCATCTGTTTCGAGCGAAGCGTATAGCGTTTTGCGCATTTCCGCCGGCAGATGGTCGATGGCGTTCAGGGTTTTCTCCAGGCGTCGGTTGACTTCAAATTCCCAATCCAGGCTGTTGTGTTCCTCCTGGCCATGCCACAACGATTCGTCGAACTCGCAATGCACGGGTTTGGCATACATGCGCCTGAAGTGGTTGCGGATCAAATTCTGAGCTATCCCGCACATCCAGGTGCTGAGCGTGGCCTGGCCGCTGAAACGCTCTCTGTTGCGCCAGGCTTCAAGGTAGGTCAGTTGCAGCAGGTCGTCCGCATCTTCGGGGTTGAGCACGCGTTTATGAATGAAGCGTCGCAGTTTCTTTTGCTGGTCGTCCGTCAGTTGAACCATGAACTGAGGCGAACTGCCGACGAGGTGAGCGAGATCACCAATAGGTATTTTCATGTTGTTTTTCCTCCGGGAAGGCTCGATCGAAATGGTTTCGATAGGAACCCCTTTTGCACTGGCTGTGCCAAATGGGAAAAACACATAACTTATTGATTTGTATGAATATATATTCTTGGTTTAATGCTTTTTGTGCCGTAACCTGCAAAAGGTTCGATGTGGATGTGCAAGTATTTTCATGCCCATCACCTTGAAACGTTTTGATGGAACTGGACCGCAGCGGCTTGCCACATAGGGACACAAACTTCCCATTCTGGCCCGCCCATGAAAGTCGAATCCTTCAACGATGTGCAGCAGATCCAACCCTCGGAAAAGCCCAGTGTCAGCACTGTCGAAGCGCCAAGCCGTTCGCTGGCCTTGGATGACATTGCGCAGATTTTCGCCGAAGAAGTGGCACTTAATGCGCAAGCCCTGGGCCGGCGAGCCATTGGCGCGAAAGTTTCGCCTGTGGCGGAGTTCGTGCAGTTGTATGAACAACTGGGCCACCCTGGCCAAACCACGCTGGAAACCGTTGTTCGTCGGCTTCGGTTTGAGTTGCTGCGCAAGCCCACTGTCGAAAAATTGGTAAACCTCGCCGGCAGTGACCCCGCTCGCGCCTTCGTGGTGCTTCAGCTGATCGCCAGCGAAGCGAAAACTAATGGGTTGAGGGTAGAGGAGGACTCAGCACGCAGCGCGCTGAGAGAGCTCAAGCGTGATTTCGGCGGCCCGATCCAGGCAGGTCTGAATATTGCCTTGGCGTTGAAGGAAGCCAGCGCTGACCCGCAGGAGCGTCAGGACGTGCGTGCGCTTTATTACGCCTCTGTGGTCGTGCGCCAATCCTTGGCGTTGATGCTGCAAACGCTCTTGAAAATGTACGGCCCGACGGAGTTTTCCAGGGGCGTCGGCCTGATGACTCAGGCGCTGAACGGTGATATCGCAGCCCACACACAGTCTGTGCCCACGGAAAAATTGCGTCTCTTGCTCAAAGGGTTGGGGGAGTGTCGCGAGTTGCGCTCAGTGCTGGGCAACTGCGAGGCGTTGATCCAGCGCCTCAACGTTGAACACGATGCGGTGGGTCTGTTGCAGCGTTTTCTGGGTTACGCCAGTACCGGCATCGATTCGGCTGAGGTGCAAAGGCTGGCCAGTGAGTTTGGCGGCACGCTGCTTGCCGCCCGACTGCGTTCGCTCAACGAATTGTCCAGGGAGATAAAGGCCTTGCCCTTGGCCTGGTGGCTTGATGCTCAATCCCAGGCCAGCGCCGTGAGAGCGTTCAAGGACGTGATGCTTGAGTGGGCCCGCGAAGAGCGCGGCCACCTGAAATTCCCCGACGAGACGAGGACGTTCGGGTGACACTGCTGTCATCGATCAATGGCGTGCTGCTCAAGGTGGCACGGCGTGCCGAAGTACTCGGCGCGGTGGTGGTCATGGCCATCGTGTTTATCTTCATTGTGCCGTTGCCCACCTGGCTGGTGGACATCCTGATCGCGTTGAATATCTGTATTTCCTGCCTGTTGATCGTACTGGCGCTCTACCTGCCAGGGCCGTTGGCGTTCTCGTCGTTTCCATCGATCCTGCTGCTGACCACCATGTTTCGCCTGGCGTTATCGATCGCCACCACGCGCTTGATCCTGCTGGAGCAGGACGCCGGTGACATTGTGGAAGCGTTCGGTAATTTCGTGGTGGGTGGCAATCTGGCGGTGGGCCTGGTGATCTTCATGATCCTGACCATCGTCAACTTTCTGGTGATCACCAAGGGGTCGGAGCGGGTCGCTGAAGTGGCCGCCCGTTTCAGCCTGGATGCGATGCCGGGCAAGCAGATGTCGATCGACAGTGACCTGCGCGCCGGACTGATCGACGGTGCACAGGCGCGGGACAAACGTGAGCAGCTATCGCGCGAAAGCCAGTTGTTCGGGGCCATGGACGGGGCCATGAAGTTCGTCAAGGGCGACGCCATTGCCGGTTTGATCATCGTGGTCATCAACCTGCTCGGAGGCTTCTCGACCGGCATGTTCCAGCACGGCATGAGCGCAGGCGAGTCGATGGCGCTGTATTCGGTACTGACCATCGGTGACGGCCTGATCGCGCAGATTCCCGCGCTGCTGATCTCCCTGACGGCCGGCATGATCATCACCCGAGTGGCGCCGGACGGGCGCAAGGGCGTCAGCAATATAGGCGCCGAAATTGCGCGGCAAATGACCAGCGAGCCCAAGAGCTGGATGATCGCGTCGGTGGGCATGCTGGCCTTTGCCACGCTTCCCGGCATGCCCACCGTGGTGTTCATTCTGATTTCGATGATGACCGGTACCCTGGGTTATTACCTCATGCGTCAACGCCAGCGCGAGGAGACGCCACAGCCTTCGGACGAGAAGGCGGTCCGCCCGGAAGAGAATGGTAATGAAGACCTGCGCGGCTTCGACCCGTCACGGCCGTATCTGCTGCAGTTCAATCCAAAGCTGTACAGCACCCCCGAGGTCATCGACATCGTTCAAAAGATTCGTCAGGCCCGAAACGCACTGGTCGCCAATATCGGTTTGACGCTGCCGCCGTTCGAAGCCGAATTCAGTGAGTCGCTGGCCGTCGATGAGATGCGCTTCTGCGTGCACGAGGTGCCTGTCGTGACGGCGACCCTCAGCGACCGGGTAGCGGTCGAGTACGCTTCCCTGGCGCAACCTCCGGACAGAGGGGAAAGAGGGCTGCTTGAGCGGGACGAAGCAGACTGGCTGTGGCTCAGCCCTGATGATCCGTTGCTCGACGATCCGCAGGTTGAGCGTTTCAGTGCCCAAAGCCTGGTCATCGAACGCATGAAGCGGGCGATGCTGCTTAGCGGGCCGCGGTTTCTTGGCATCCAGGAAAGCAAATCGATCCTCAGCTGGCTTGAACACAACCAGCCGGAACTGGTGCAGGAACTGCAACGCATCATGCCGCTTTCACGTTTTTCGTCAGTCCTGCAGCGCCTGGCGGCCGAGGGCGTGCCATTGCGTGCCGTTCGGTTGATCGTCGAATCGCTGATCGAGTACGGCCAGCATGAGCGCGAACCGGATGCCCTGGCCGATTACGCCCGTATCGCGCTCAAGTCTCAGATCTTTCACCAGTACAGCGAAGCCGACGGCCTGCACGCGTGGCTGCTGTCGCCGCAAACCGAGAACATCCTGCGCGAAGCCTTGCGCCAGACCCAGAGCGGCGTGTTTTTCGCCCTCGATAACGACAGCAGTGCTGCCCTGGTTGGCCTGCTCAACCAGGCGTTCGCGCTACGACCCAAAACCAAGAGTGTGCTGCTGGTGGCTCAGGACCTGCGCAGTCCCTTGCGCGCTCTGTTGCTGGATGAGTTCAACCATGTGCCGGTGATGTCGTTCGCTGAGCTGGGGAGCAATTCCAAGGTAAAAGTCCTGGGCCGATTCGACCTGGGTCAGGACGAACTGCTTCGCGGGGCCGTGGCATGAGCCTCTTATTCATACGCCAGCCCAGGGTGGCCCCATGATGTTCGAGCTGCGAGTGCTGGACGGCTTGCATCAGGGCGCCGCGCTGCCGTTATTTGGCGAGCAGTGGAGCCTGGGTGCCAACCCGGACGCTGATTTGCTGTTGAATGATCCCGAGGTCGTCGAGCATCACGCACGTTTGCGCTTGGCCGACGATCGATGGTCGGTGCAGGCCGAGGCAGGACTGCTTAAAGACAGCGATGGGCAAGTGTTGGCGCAGATCGGCGAGCTTGCGCTGAACACGGTCTTTTTGATTGGCTCCGTTCGCCTGTGTGTCAGCCCGGCTGATCAGCCCTGGCCGCAGGCGCCCGTGGCTGTACCGCCGTCTTCTGAGCCTGAGGGGCAGGCCCCGCTTGCGTTGAAACTGTCGTCCATTTCATCGTCCCAGCAAAAGCGTTTGCTCAGCCTGGCACTTGCGTTTGCCGTGCTCATGGCGGCGGTCGGCATTATTTTCAGTGGAGAGCGCAATGCTCAGGCATCGCTGATGCCGGCGGTGATTCAAAAGCCTGAGCTGGCCTCGCCGTTCGAGGTGCGCCAGCAATTGTTGAAGATGCTCAACGAGCGGGAGCTGGGCCTGCGGGTCAGCTTGCAGGTCATCAATGGCCAGATTTCCCTCAGTGGTGATGTTTCGCAGGAGGACGTTGATGTGGTTGCACGCATGCTGGATCGGTTTGGCAAAGAGTTCGATACCGCTGTGCCGGTGATCAGTCGCGTGCGGGTACGTGACGGCGTACTGCCGTTCAAGATCGTACAGATCATCGGCGGACCGAACGGTCACGTGGTTCTGGAGGAAGGCACCCGACTGTTCGTGGGCGATGAAGTCAATGGGCTGCGCGTGGTGCTGATCGACAACAGCAAAGTGGTATTCGACGGTGCGCAACGGTATGAGGTGCGCTGGTGACCGGCACATTGCAAGAGCGCCTCGAGGCGTGGCAACGCAGTCAATCGGCGGCGTTGAATGGCTTTTCGCCCGTCACGATGCGCGGTCGCATACAGCGCGTCAACGGCATGCTGATGCAATGCCGGCTACCCCATGCACGTATCGGCGATCTGTGCCAGGTTGAAAAACAACCTGGCGATTACATGCTTGCCGAAATCATCGGTTTCGATCAGCAGGACGCGGTGCTCAGCGCCTTGGGCAATCTGGAAGGCGTGAGCGTAGGTGCCGGCGTGGAGCGCCTTGGTGTGCCGCACAGGGTACGAGTGGGTCATGACCTGCTTGGCCAGGTGCTGGACGGTTTCGGCCGGCCGATTGCCGGCGACGGACCCAGCGCGTTTGCCGAGGCGGATACGCCTGATGCAACCCCGGTGCTGTGCGAGGCGCCGTTGCCCACGGAACGGCCGCGTATCAACCGCGCGTTGGCCACGGGCGTGCGTTCGATTGATGGCCTGATGACGCTGGGGGAAGGCCAGCGCGTCGGGCTGTTTGCAGGGGCAGGTTGTGGCAAGACGACGTTGTTGGCCGAAATCGCCCGTAACGTGGATTGCGATGTGATCGTGTTCGGTTTGATCGGCGAACGGGGTCGTGAACTACGCGAGTTCCTTGACCATGAACTGGATGATCAATTGCGTGCCAAGGCAGTGCTGGTGTGCTCCACCTCCGACCGTTCCAGTATGGAGCGCGCCCGCGCAGCCTTTACCGCGACGGCATTGGCCGAGGGTTTTCGACGCAAGGGGCAGCGAGTGCTGCTGCTGATCGACTCCCTGACGCGGTTTGCGCGAGCCCAGCGCGAAATCGGCCTGGCCGCGGGCGAACCTTTGGGGCGAGGAGGTCTGCCGCCTTCGGTGTACAGCCTGTTGCCGCGCCTTGTAGAGCGGGCCGGGTTGACGCGTGAGGGGGTAATCACGGCCATCTACACAGTGCTCATCGAGCAGGACTCGATGAATGATCCGGTGGCCGATGAAGTTCGCTCGCTGCTGGATGGTCATATCGTGCTGTCACGCAAGCTGGCCGAGCGTGGCCATTATCCAGCGGTCGACGTACTCGCCAGCCTGTCGCGGATTCTCACCAACGTCGCCGAGCCTGCGCATATCAAGGCCGGCACCGCATTGCGGCGGCTGTTGTCGGCCTACCAGCAGATCGAGCTGATGCTCAAGCTGGGCGAGTACCAGGCGGGCAATGACGCCCTGACCGACATGGCGGTGGACAGCCGTCAGGCAGTAGACAGTTTCCTGCGCCAGGACCTGCGCGAACCTTCGTCCCTCACCACGACTATGGATCAACTGACGGAGCTGACCGCCTATGTCCCATTCTGAAATGCTGCCGGGTGAAATCGAAACGCTGCGCCGTTTGCGTCGGTACCGGGCAGACCGTGCCGAGCGTGAGCTGCGCGAAGCCAAACGATCACAGCAAGCGCTGGTTGCGCACATTCAGCAAGCGCAAGACACGCTTGAGAAAACCCGCGAAGAAGAGGCCCTGCAATCTGCACAACTGTTGAGTGAGCATCAGGGGCAGGTTGTGAGCTTTCAGGCGCTGAAGTCCTGGGGCCGCAAAGAGCAAACCTTGTCCGCCGGCACCCGGCGTGAAGAAGGCCAACTGCAACAACTGCAAGGGCAGCGCGAACAGCGTGAAGTGGAAGTGGGTATCGCACAGAAGCACGTCACCCTGTGCCTGCGCCAGGTGGAAAAGCTGCAGGAACTGGCCAATTTACTCACGCAGGAACCGATATGAACCCGATCTCAGCCAACCCCCCTGAACGCCAACGTCGACGCGACCCCCGTGAGGAACGGGTTCACGAGGTAGACGCCTTGGTGCCTTGGGAACAACGGCAGCTCTTTACCCAATTGTTCGGTGATGACGATCGGGAGTCGGACCGTAGCGCGTCACAGGCCGAAATAAAGATATCGGGTGATCTCGCCATGGTCCAGGCGTTGACGGAGCAATTGCTGCCTCGCCTGCAAAGCGTTTCAACCTTGCCGCTGTCGGTGGCCATGTACTTGCCCCGTCTGGGGCGGATCAACGCCAGTATTCGTCGAAAAAAGGCTGGATGGGATATCGAGCTGGAGGCGGAGCAGATGACAACTGCAAGTTGGCTCCATGACGTACGGCAGCAGTGTGAACGCAGGCTCGCCGCAAGCCTGGCGTTACCGGTGCAGCTGTACGTGGCAAATTCGGCACCGGCATGATGTTGCCACCTCTGGTCTTGCGCACGGTGAGGGCTGATGCAGTGGCGGCCCGGCGCCGATTGGGACGCGGATTGCGTATGCCGTTCCAGGTTGCTGAGCAACGGGGCGAGTTACGCCTCGAGCCCGGCACTGAGCCAGCTGGCGCTCAGACGTTGTGCGTCGAAACCACCTGTGGGGTAGTAGCGTTCAGTGAGCCGGGGCCGCAATTGAGCTTGATGGGCGAATGCCCGGTGACATTGGCCCAGGCTGGCAACGATCCGAATTCCTGGTTCTGGGAATTACTTCAGCACTATCTGAGCCCGCAGATACGTGACCTGTTCGGTTATGTGCGGTTGCTGGATGCCGGTCGCCCCGAGGGCTTCGGCTGTCGGCTCAGCGTGTCCCTGGGCGCTTCGCGGGCCACGGGCTATGTGTGGCTGAGCGCTGAAAGCTTCCTCGCGTTGTGCGAAGCCGCCCCATGGCGTTCTATCGCTGCACCGCTGCCGGCGCGGCTCCAACTGGCGATTGCCGTAACTCTGGGACGCGTGCGCCTGACAATTGCACAGGTACGCAGCCTGCGCGCCGGTGATGTGTTGGTCCCTGAACTGACCCTGTTCCAGGCGCAGGGCAGCGGGTATATCCAGGTTGGCAGGCATCGGCTGCGGGGCACTATTGACGATGAAAACGGGACCATGTGCCTGACCCTTTCTTCTATCGAGGACACGTCTGTGGACGAGAATTTTGCAGCGCACCCGTACTCCGAGGATGCGCAGGATGAACCCGTGGTGGATATCTTTGGCCACGAGCCATTCGATGAGTTGAGCATGGCGCTGAATGTTCGCTGCGGCACACTGAATCTCACGCTGGGTGAGTTGCGCAATCTGGGCCCTGGCTCCGTGCTGGGTATTACCGGTTACGCGCCTGGCCTGGCGGGCCTGTATTACGGCGATCGCCCGATTGGGCAGGGCCAGTTGGTGGAGGTCGACGGCCGTCTGGGGTTGCAGTTGTCCCGCGTGCTCTTCGGCCGATGATACTTCAGGGGCTGGACCCCCTCGTTCTCGCGCTGTTTCTCGCCACGCTGACGCTGATGCCGATGCTGTTGATTATCTGCACATCGTTTCTGAAGATCGTGATTGTGCTGATGATCACCCGCAACGCCATCGGCGTGCAGCAGGTGCCACCCAGTATGGCGATCAACGGCATCGCATTGGCCGCGTCGCTATTTATCATGGCGCCGGTGGGCTACCAGATCGCCGAAAGTCTGAAGATTTCTCCACTGGACACGAGCAATGTGCAGACGGTGCTGCAGACAGGCGCAGAGGCCATCAAGCCGTTGCGTGCATTCATGCTGCGCAATCTCGACCCCGACGTACTCACCCACCTGTTGGAAAACACGCAACGCCTTTGGCCCGCGCAAATGGCCCAGGAGGTCCGGCGTGAAGACCTGATCCTGCTGATTCCTGCCTATGTCTTGTCGCAACTGCAGGCGGGCTTCGAAATCGGTTTTCTGATCTACATCCCCTTTATCGTGATCGATCTGATTGTCTCCAACCTCTTATTGGCGCTGGGTATGCAGATGGTTTCACCCATGACCATTTCCCTGCCGCTCAAATTGCTGCTGTTTGTGATGGTGTCCGGCTGGTCGCGGCTGCTCGACAGTTTGTTCCTTTCCTATCTCTGAGCTGACTATGGAACCGATCGTATTGTTCAAGCAGGGCATGCTGCTGGTGGTGGTCTTGACGGCGCCGCCGCTGATCGTGGCTGTGGTGGTGGGGGTGCTGACCTCGTTGGTGCAGGCGCTGATGCAGGTACAGGACCAGACGTTGCCGTTTGGTATCAAGCTGGTAGCGGTGGGTGTCACGTTGATCATGACCGGGCGCTGGATTGGCGTGGAGTTGATTCAACTGATCAACCTGACGTTCGACATGATTGGCCGCTCGGCCCTCCAGTGAGGTTGCGTCTGTGCTGCTGTATCTTGAGTTTCTGCCGAGTCTGATCATCGCCATGGCGCGTATTTATCCCTGTGCTTTTCTGGTAGCGGCATTCAGTTTTCAACATATTCGAGGCATGCCCCGGCATACGATCGTGATGGTCATGGCGTTGATCCCCGCGCCAGGCATCCATGCCGCGTTGGAGGGCCTGGATTATTCGGGGCTCATGCTTGCAGGCCTGGCGCTCAAAGAGCTGGCCCTTGGGGTGTTGCTGGGCGTATTGCTGTCTATGCCGTTCTGGATGTTCGAGTCGGTGGGAGCGCTGCTGGATAACCAGCGAGGCGCATTGGCCGGAGGCCAGCTCAACCCATCCCTGGGGCCGGACGCGACGCCTGTCGGGCACCTGCTCAAGCATTTGGCGATTTTTCTGTTGATGGTTACGCTGGGGCTGGGTGCATTGACCCAGGTGATCTGGGACAGTTATCTGATCTGGCCGCCAACGGTGTGGTTCCCGCTGCCGTCGCCTAATGGGTTCAGCGTGTTTATCGCCCTGCTCGGGGATACGTTCACGCATATGCTGCTCTACGCCGCACCCTTCATCGCCGTGCTGCTGTTGCTGGAGTTCGGCATCGCGCTGCTGGGGGTCTACAGTCAGCAATTGCAGGTGAGTACGCTGGCTCCGCCGCTCAAGAGCCTGGCGGGGATTGGCATCCTTTTGCTGTATTTTGCGTTGCTGCAGGATTTGATTGTCGGGCGCATGAACTTGCTGGGTGATCTCAAGCATTCCCTCGGACTGCTGTTCAAGGTAGGGATGCCATGAGTGACTCGGGGGAGAAAAAACACCCCGCCTCGGCCAAAAAACTGCGCGATCAGCGCAAGAAAGGCCAGGTTTCCCAAAGCCAGGATGTGAGCAAGTTGCTGGTGCTGACCGCCATCAGCGAAATCGCACTGTATACCGCGCAAATCAGCTTGCAACGGTTTGAGCAAATGATGGTGTTGCCGATTTCACGCATCAATCAGCCTTTTGTGCGAGCGCTGGAGGAGGTGTTGTTCGACGGGCTGGTGGTTTTTTTATCCTTCGCGCTGTTGATGGTCGGGGTTGCGATTGCCACTAAACTGATCAGCAGTTGGATGCAAATCGGGTTCCTGTTCGCCCCGGACGCGCTCAAGCTCGATTTCAATCGGATCAACCCCATGAGCCAACTCAAGCAGATGTTCTCCGCGCAGTCGGTGATGAACCTGTTGATGAGCGTGGCCAAAGCGTTTCTCCTGGGACTGATTGTGTATCTGGTGGTCTGGCCTTCTCTGGATGCTCTGATTAATCTGGCGAACAGCGATCTGCAAAGTTACCTGCTGGCGCTGATTGCGCTGTTCCGCCATCTGCTGCACGCCTGTCTCGGATTACTGCTGGTGTTGGCACTGACCGACCTGACAATGCAAAAGTACTTCTTTGCCAAGCGCATGCGCATGACCCAGGTCGAGGTCACCAAGGAATACAAAGATATGGAGGGCGACCCCCATGTCAAAGGCCAACGCCGCTCGCTGGCCTATCAATTGGCCCAGGAAGAACCCAAGGTCAAGTTGCCCAAGCTGGAAGAGTCGGACATGTTGGTCGTCAACCCGACCCACTTTGCCGTCGCCCTGTATTACCGTCGCGGCAAGACGCCGTTGCCGCAGTTGGTGGACAAGGGCACGGATGCGCAGGCGCGTAGACTCATCGACCGTGCCAAGGCCGCTGACGTGCCGGTCATCCAATGCGTCTGGCTGGCCCGCACACTTTACGAGAAAAGACTCGGGGCGCCGATTCCTCGCGAGACGCTGCAGGCCGTGGCGTTGATCTACCGTACCTTGCGTGAGCTGGATGATGAAGCCAAACGTGAGACCCTCACTTTGCCGGAGCTCGAGCAGCGCTGATCAGCGTGTAACCGAGAGGTCCAGAGCGTGCAAGTTGGCCAGAGACAGCATTCGGCTGAGGATTGTGTCCAGCACCTGGGGCTGGGCGGGCAGGGCGTGCCAGATAACCAGTGCGCCCTGTTTGTCCAGATAGATGTAACAGCCGTCAAACGCCAGCGCCTGTTCAAAACGACGCTCCAATACGCGTTCCAACTGGCCCGATTGCAGGGCCATGTTCTCGATGTGTAACGCCACCCCCTTGCGCGCGCCGGCATCGCACGAACGCCATGTGATTCCCGCGCACAGTTGCTGGTGAGCGGTGCGGCCGCTCACCAGGTCGTCGAGGAGTATCTGGCGCTTCAGGTGACCGTCTGCCAACCCCTTCACGCTCATCGTTCCAGAGAGATCGTTTGATAGTCCGAGCGTTCGCCGGCGGGCCCGGGTTCGACGCGCATCTGGGGTGGCCACCAGACCACCATCTTGTCCTTGGTCGATTGCGGGCGTGAGCAGGAATCGCCTTTGCAAGTCGGCGTGCAACCAGTGGCAAGCAATACGATGCCCAGCACTGTGACGTACAACAGTTTGTGGTTCATGGTGAGGTCGTCCGGGTTGGGGTGAGCAGGGAAGGGCGTGGCTCGCTCAGATGTTCATCTTTGATGACCGGGCGCATGGCGATGAACACTTCAGCTTCTTCGCCAGGCTTGAGCCAGGCGCGCGGCCAGACGGTGACCGCCAGCGTCTGCGAATTGCTGCATTCCTTTTCGTCGATGCGAACATTGCGCTTGAACTGATTGCGCAGCACCACCACCGCCACGTTGTATTGCGGCCCTGCGTACCACTGGCTGCGTTCCGTATTCAATGCCAGCAAGTCGCGGGTACTGCACAGAGTATTCAGTCCCAGGGGCATCGGCTCGGCCTTGAACGCTTTGGGCACTTCGCCACTGACCAGGTGCGCCAGGGTGCTGGTGATGTCGCTGCGGTTAATCACCGGCTGGTGGGGAGCGTAGCGTCGGGCCAAGGGTTTTAGCGCGGCCTGCAACTCGACTTGATCGTCCTGGGGCAAATAGCGCGAAGGATCAGACTGATCGCCGATTACACGCGGGGTCAGAATGAACAGCCGCTCACGCCGGTTGTTCTGTCGTTCGGTCGAAGAGAACAGCGCCTTGCCCAGCAACGGTATGTTTCCCAGCACAGGGATTTTGTTTTGTTTGTCGGTGCTTTCAGTGACGTGGAACCCACCCACCACCAGCGAGCGCTTCTCTGCCATCACCGCCTGGGTGCTGACCTTGCCTCGGCGTACATCCGGGCCGATACGTTCGGGGTTGGACTCGTCAAAGTTACCGTCTTCGATGTCTATCGCCAGGTGGATCTGATGGCTGCCTCGACTGGTGATCACTCGGGGAACCACTTGAAAGCTGGTGCCCACGGTGATGGGCAGGATCGTCGCGTTTTCGGTGCCGGCAGTCAGGTATTGAGTGCGGTTGAAGTCGATGATTGCCGGCTGGTTTTCCAGGGTCAGCACCGAAGGGTTGGACACCATGGTGGCCAGCCCGCGGGATTCCAGCGCCCGAATATCGGCGTAGAAGCGGTCACGGCTTCCGATCGATAATTGCGATGCGGTACCGGGGGCCATGTTGACGCCGCCTCGGAAGCGGCTGTTCTGAAAGCCCCATTTGATACCGAACTCATTCAACTGTGTACGCTCGATATCGAGAATGATCGCGTCGATTTCCACCAGCTTGCGCGCGACATCGAGTTGGCTGATCAACTCGTGATACATCGCTTGTCGCTCCGGCAAGTCATAAATCAGAACGGCGTTGTTGCGTACGTCAGCCTCAACGCGGATCCGGCTGCTGCTCAATGGCGCCCGAGGTGTAATCGACATGCCGGAATCCGGTGGCGTAGGTGGGGTGAGCATTTGCCCCAGCAGCGGGTTACTCAGACGCGGGAAACTCGGTGTCACAGGTGCGGGCTGGGACTGGGACGCGGAACGTTGGGCCAGGCCGGAAAGCGTTGAGGTAGAGCGCGGATCCAACAGCCCACGCAGCATGGTCGCGACGCCTGGAATGATGATTTTTTCGCTGCGGTACTCTATCTGGCGGTCTGCGGCATTGGCGAATTTCAGCGGGAACGTCAGCACACTCTGTTTTTCATCCGCAGAGCGACGCTGGCTGCTGAATTGCTTGATCTGCTCGATGTAGCTTTTGGGACCGGAAACCAGAACGATACCGTCTTCCGGTAACTCACCCCAGCCGAAACGACTGTCGAGCAGTCCGATATCCGTCAGCGCCTGCTTGAGGTCGGAAACGGTTTCGGACGAGACCTCCAGGCGGGCGGATTCCTGTTGGTCCATCGTGCTGATGAACAGGGTGTTGTTGTACATGTACCACTGGAAGCGGTGTTCGACGCCAAGCCTGTCCAGCAGCGACTGCGGTGTATTCGCACGGATCTTGCCATTGACGTCGCCTTCCAGCAGACCCTCGATCTGAAGCCGCGTGCCAAAGGTCTGGGCGAAGTCTTCGAGCACTTCGCGCAACGGTTTATGTTCGGCTTCATAGGCGTAGGCGGTGTTTTTCCATTCGGGGGGAGTGGCGGCAAGGGGATTGTGCACCGGGGCCAGTATGCAGGCCAAAAACAGGGCCAGGTATTGCCAGTTTGCGCGTCTGGATGAAGTTTCGGGCGGGTCAATGTGCAAGCGTCTGTGCTTGTAGATCTCGTGCATAGGACTTTCCTGATTAGTGCCGCAACGAACGGAGCGAGGTCGGTTTGAGCTGATGGGCTTGCTTATTCAGGCGTGCGTAGACGGCGCGCCAGGTATCACGTTGATTGAGCAGCGATTCGACGCTACCGAGCACGCGATCCGCTTGAGGTGCACCCTGCAGACTCTGGGTAATCCAGAGATCGCCACTGCTGGATGCTCGCGCCAGTGCGCCCTGAAAGTGGGTCAGACTCGCAGCGCCGAGCCGCACCCAGCATTGCAGTTCGGTGTTGTGAGGTGAAGTTGAAGTAAGTTTGGCGCATACCAACACTCCACTACCTTGAAGGCTGACGACAATTTCATCTTGGCCTTCAATCAGGGTGATTTGTTCTTCGCCGCTCTTCAGCCAATGAATAATGAGGTCTTTCAAATCACTGAAAGCTCTCGATCGTTGTTTTGATCATTTCGTGTACAACCCGTCCTTGCTCCAGATAGGCAAAGTTGGAAAAGTCTTGTTTTATTATTAGGGCATAGAACGCATCAATATCTTCAGCTGTTGCAGGGTCTTGACCTGCCTGCTCGACTTTGTGGTTAGCGGTGCTGCTGTTTCTCGCAAGTCGAAGCGATAAGTCGCTGAAAGATCGCATGATGATTCCTCATTGTTTTTTGTATTGTGGTTTGTCGTAGCCAGTCAGTTCCATACACAAGAAACTATTTGATACGTGGTAAACCAATGAGGCGGCGCGCTTTTAGTTTTATCGGCTCTGCTTGAGAAACAGGTCGAGCATCGAGTGCCAGTTGATAAGGAAATCTCCCTCATCTGTCCTTAATGTCAGGGTCTGAGGGGGCACAGTGGCGTCTGGTTGTAGCCTCCAGAGTGTCGCCCCGTGAGAAACGAGGTTCCGCTTTACGCACTCGAATTCGTTTGGGCAGCAGAGCAGCGTCGCGTTGACCTGCGGTATTTGACTGGCCAGCAGCTGCTTTATAAGAGCGCTTAGGCGCTGTGGCTCGACAGTTTCGTCACAAATGCACCTGATGGCTTGGTTAATGACCAAGGTCGCGCGGTGTTCAAGACTTGCGAGTATTTCCTCACGCTCTTGTTCCCAGCATTTGAGTTGCTTATCGGCGCGTTGCCAGATTTCCACTGAAGCTTTTTCCTGCATGGCCTCACATTGTTCACTCGCTTTTCTTATAAGCTCGTCAGCCTTCGCTTGTGCTTGCACCAAGTGCTGATTGGCAATTTCGACATCTGCGAGCGCTTCTCGGGGAACCAAGGGGGTTGGAACGCAGGCAGCGTTCTGGTGTAACTCGATTTTGCGCAGTTGGAGCATTATCGGTCGCCTGGTGCGTGCGTATCAGGACGTGTGTCATGGTCAGACGTTGATGTGACTCGCCAAACCACGGCTTGCCAGAGTGTGATCAATCGGCTGCACGCGTTTTCGAATACGGGAGATCTTTTTTCCACTGCGAGCACTCGCTCAAAAGGAAAGCGTAATCTAAGCCGCTGCCAGACGGTGGGCGCTACCCAATTGCACAGTAATTGCAAAGGGTCATCTTCGGGCAGAAGCATGTCAGGTGAGAGGGCTTTGGAGAGGCTCCTGCACCATTGGTCATGGCTTTCGCTCAAGGAAGGTGCGGATTGGGGAATGACGGTCAGGTGAACCAATTGGAGCGCCAAGTTGAGTTGTTCCGTTGAGGCAATTGCCAGTCGAAGCACGGCAAACTGAGGTTGGGGAGGCAAGCAGGGGGCGGCACCTGCAAGTTCGTTCTTCATCAAGGCCTCACAGCAATGAATCAAAGCAATCTCAGGGTAAAAAAACCGCCAGCTTTCGTGGGCGGTTCTCCAAGGAAATGCCCACCATTGAGCCCAAGCCAGATGTTCACTCCTTGATAGAGAATGGTTAATGACCACGCGCAGAACCTTCAGTTACGTCAGGCGCAGGTATTACCTGCTTCGACCGCTGCCGCCGGTTTAACAGGAACAATGTTCCGGCCACCGTCAAAATCAAACCACCCAGCAAAATGATGAGGCTGGTCGACCAAAAACTGCGGTCATCTGCCGGGATCAGGAACGGTCCGAAGTAGACCAGTCGCCTTTGTCCCTGGTAAGCCGTAGCGGGCACGAATATGACGGTAAGTTTTTGCGGGTTGTCCACTGCTGTCGTCATTCCCGGAATACTGCTTGCGACCATTTTGCGAACACGGGCTCGGATATTATCGGGATCAAGGCGAGGATCGTGTTTGATGAACACGGAGGCGGATGCAGGCTGCACCGGTTCTCCAGGCGCAATGCGCTCGGGAAGCACCACATGCACCCGGGCAACGATCACACCATCGATGTTCGAGAGGGTGGCTTCAAGTTCCTGGGATAAGGCGTAGATGTAGCGGGCGCGCTCTTCCAGCGGTGTAGAAATTACGCCCTCCTTCCGAAACGTATCGCCTAGTGTGGCGCGAGCGAGTCTGGGCAGGCCTACGGCCTCCAAAGTGCGAACAGCTCGGCCTAGGTCGCTTGTATCGACACTTACCGTTACCCCATCCTTGGCAGGAATTTTTTGAGCTCGAATATGTTTGTCTGCCAGTTCTGCAATAACTTCATTGGCCTCTTGTTCGGAGAGTTGTCGATGCAATTCGACACGGTCACCGCAACCACTCAACATAAAAAGAAAGGTGAGCGCCACCAGGGTTAACCGCGGGAAGCGTCTGTTTGCTACTGCAGGTTGCATATTTTGTCGACGCACTGGGTTGCTTTGCCGAGGGTTTTTACTAGCAAATGTGACATGAGCAATGCGTTAGAAAGATCATCCGGGTACTTACGTAACGCGTCCCTGTCGGTATTTTTGCTAAGTCTACTGAGGTCTCGTGTTATTTTGTTTTTTGTTGTTTCGAGCGCCGCTGCTGCATTTGTCAGCACATTCATCGTCTCGAGTGGTGCTGCTACAGGCCCTGTCGAAATAGAACGTTCAAGTTGGGAAGTAAAAAAGTCCGCATCAGTACTTGATGGTGAACGATCAGACGCTTGAACGGCGCGTATAAGGCCGGTAGGCGCGATTGAGCTATTGTTTTCCACAAGCATGGGTAACCTCGATAAGTGAGTGATGGGGTTTTACGCTGGCTTGAAGTACCCGCTCAATACGAGAAGCGCCTCCTCGGCTGGTGAGCCGAGGAGGTACTTGCATTAACGCCTTTTACCAGCAGCCTCTTTAACGTTGGTATCTTGCTGGGCGTCGTTGCTCAACCTCAATCCGTCAGCCTGTATCTTCTTCGTCCGCTCGCTCTCTGCGTTAAGGGCGGGGTTTCCGGCGGTGTCGCCGGCACCGTAGTAGGATGAATAGGGGGAATTGCCGTTAATTGGATTCATAGATCTTCTCCACTTCGCTAGTTGAAAAATATCGCGTTGCACAGTCCCCATGTTTTTTGCATCGATTTACAACATGATGTCTGGCACTAACTGTGTGGCAGCCGGTAGTTAAGTGGTTCCCATCATTTACAAAAAACCTAACGTTCCCAGAAGGTGTCTGATGCGCGAGCGTTTTCAACATCCGTTCAGCCAATCCTAAGTTGTTTCATTCGGTAGTAAAGTGTGCGTTTGGCAACCCTTAACTCAACCGCTGCCAGATCCACATTGCCATTGTGCCGACGCAGTGATTCTTCAATCAGTGATTTCTCGATACGTTGTAAGCGTTCTTTGAGGCCTGCTTCAGATGCCTCATGGTCCTTTCCCTTTACCGACAGCGGAGGAAGCCCCAATACAAAGCGTTTAGCGGTGGAGCTCAGTTCGCGAACGTTGCCGGGCCAGGTATGGCATAACAACTGTTGAAACAAGGAGTTTGGAGGTTGGGGGGAGGGGCATTTAAAAGATTCTGCTTGTTGTCGGATCATGGTCAAAAAAAGCGGGATTATTCGATCTCGGCACTCTCGCAACGACGGGAGCTGGATGTTGACGACACTCAAACGAAAATACAGGTCGCGCCGGAAAGTCCCTCGCTCGACCATTTCATACAACGATCGCTGGGCCGATGCGATGACTCGCATGTCTACCGGGATGAATCGAGTTGAGCCCAGGCGCTCTACGCCACGTGACTCCAGTGTCCGAAGTAGCTTGGCTTGTAAAGACAGCGGCATGCTGTCGATTTCATCCAGATACAGGGTGCCCAAGTGTGCAGCTTCGATAAAGCCCGCCCTGGACTGCACGGCGCCGGTGTACGCACCGCTATTGACGCCGAACAATTGGCTTTCCGCGAGCGTCTCTGGAATGGCCGCACAGTTCACAGGAATGAAGCTACCCCGTCGGCCTGATAAACGATGAATTCGCCGTGCCAGGGTATCCTTGCCGGTGCCGGTTTCTCCCAGCAACAGAATGTCAATGTTGAGCGGGGCAATACTGCTCAACATATTTTCAATATCAGGGCCTTCAAGCAGTGAACTATCTGCGTCATTATCCATATGGTCGGGGGCCGACATTGAGTGATTACTCCATAATCGCTACTGCTTCACTATTGATGTGTAGGCTCAGCCTAGTAAATCGAAATTTATAAGCGTTGTCACTTGTCATTGATGAAGTCAGATGCCGGTGTTGCGTAGGATAAGTTTGTGTTTAACTTGGATTTGATGTGCTGTAACAAGAAAAGAATAAAGTGTGTAGGGTTATTCTGAAAAAATCGGTAATTTAGTAAAAATGTTTTTGACCGGGTGATCTGTCGCCCACAAAAAAGCCGATGCAATACATCGGCTTTTTAGTTGCGGCGCGTACGGCAGTTGATACTTACACGTTGAACCTGAAGTGCATCACATCACCATCCTTGACGATATACTCCTTACCTTCCAAACGCCACTTACCCGCTTCCTTGGCCCCCGCTTCACCCTTGTACTGAATGAAGTCGTTGTAAGCGATCACCTCAGCACGGATAAAGCCTTTCTCGAAATCGGTGTGGATCACGCCAGCAGCCTGTGGCGCGGTAGCGCCGACCTTCACGGTCCAGGCGCGCACTTCTTCTACACCGGCAGTGAAGTAGGTCTGCAGGTGCAGCATTTCGTAACCGGCGCGGATCACGCGGTTCAGGCCAGGCTCTTCCAGGCCCAGGGCCTCGAGGAACATGTCTTTTTCTTCGCCATCGTCCAGCTCGGCGATTTCCGCTTCGATCTTGTTGCACACCGGTACAACGATCGCGCCTTCTTCGTCGGCGATGGCCTTGACCACGTCGAGCAGCGGATTGTTTTCGAAGCCGTCTTCAGCAACGTTGGCGATGTACATCACCGGTTTGGTGGTCAGCAGGTGGAAGCCCTTGATCACCGCTTTTTCGTCGGTGCTCATGTTCTTCATCAAGCTGCGCGCAGGCTTGCCTTCGGTGAAGTGAGCGATCAACTGCTCCAGCAGGCCTTTCTGGACCACTGCATCCTTGTCGCCGCCCTTGGCGTTACGCGCGACTTTCTGCAGTTGCTTCTCGCAGCTGTCGAGGTCGGCGAAGATCAGTTCCAGGTCGATGATCTCGATGTCGCGCTTGGGGTCGACGCTGTTGGAGACGTGAATCACGTTCTCGTCTTCAAAGCAGCGGACCACGTGGGCGATGGCATCGGTCTCACGGATGTTGGCGAGGAACTTGTTGCCCAGGCCTTCACCTTTCGAGGCACCGGCGACCAGGCCGGCGATGTCGACGAATTCCATGGTAGTCGGCAGGATGCGCTTGGGGTTCACGATGGCCGCCAACGCCGCCAGGCGCGGGTCAGGCATGGCCACGATGCCGCTGTTAGGCTCGATGGTGCAGAAGGGGAAGTTCTCCGCTGCAATACCGGACTTGGTCAGGGCGTTGAACAGGGTGGATTTGCCGACGTTGGGCAGGCCGACGATGCCGCAATTGAATCCCATGGTGTTTCCCCTCGGTAAAAGTCAGGCCTTCTGGCTGTGCAGGTTTTTCATCGCACGGTTCCATTCACCGGCGAAGATATCCGGCAGCACGCCGAGGGCAAAATCGATGCTGGCATCGAGTTTTTCCTGTTCGGCGCGTGGCGCACGACCCAGGACGAAATTTGAAACCATACTGGCAACGCCTGGGTGGCCAATGCCGAGCCGCAGACGGTAGAAATTATTCTGATTACCCAACTGCGCGATGATGTCGCGCAGACCATTGTGCCCGCCATGCCCGCCGCCCAACTTGAGTTTGGCAACGCCGGGTGGCAGGTCCAGTTCGTCATGGGCCACCAGGATCTCTTCGGGTTTGATCCGGAAAAATCCCGCAAGCGCCGCGACAGCCTGGCCGCTGCGGTTCATGTAGGTGGTGGGAATCAGCAGACGAACATCCTGACCCTGGTGCGAGAAGCGCCCGGTCAGGCCAAAATATTTGCGATCGGCCACAAGATTGAGGCCTTGGGCGTGGGCGATACGCTCAACAAAAAGGGCCCCCGCGTTATGCCGGGTCTGTTCGTATTCGGCGCCTGGATTTCCCAGGCCAACGATCAGTTTTATGGCAGTCACGACAGGGGCCCTTCCTTTGGAGTTGTGGATAACATCGCCAGACTTGAGTGCGGCGAAAGTGGACAACATTACATCATTTACTCAAGAGTAAACGCCGCGTTATCGCCCGCTTTCTCGCTACGTTTCGGTCCGCGATGTTTCCTCAAGCTCCTTCGTTACAGAGCGTATTACTCTGCAGCGGGTTCTTCAGCTTCATCTTCAGCTACAACACGTGGCGCGTGGACGTTGGCAACAGCCTTGTCGTCGTTGTGAGCCAGTGCAACGAACTCAACGCCTTTAGGCGCCTTGAGGTCGGAGAGGTGAATGATGGTGCCGATTTCAGCGTTCGACAGGTCGACTTCGATGAACTCAGGCAGGTCTTTCGGCAGGCAGCTGACTTCGATCTCGGTGGTGGTGTGGGAAACCACGCCGCCTTTCTTGACCGGAGCTTCTTCACCCACAAAGTGCACAGGCACGATAGCGGTCAGTTTCTGGCCAGCTACAACGCGAACGAAGTCAGCGTGCATGATGAACTGCTTGGAAGGGTGACGCTGCATCGCTTTAACGATCACGTTCTGCTTGGCGCCATCGACGTTCAGTTCGATAACGTGGCTGTAGGCCGCTTCGTTTTCGAACAGCTTGGCGATTTCCTTGGCCAGAATGGTCACGGATTCAGCAGGCTTGTTGCCACCGTAGACAACGGCTGGGATGTTGGCGGCGTGACGCAGGCGGCGGCTCGCACCTTTCCCCAGGTCAGTACGCGCTTGGGCGTTCAGAGTAAAATCGTTCATGTTGTTTCTCCAAAATAGCCATCATCGAGGGGCGTTTGCGACCAGCGCCGAACTCGATATGGGCAAAAAAGCCCCGCCCCAGCGGAATGCTGGGGCGGGGCGCTTTTCGTCAGTGGGTGGTCCGCAGGTCTGACCCTTAGCGGAACATCGCGCTGATCGATTCTTCGTTGCTGATGCGGCGAACCGCTTCGGCAACTACCGGTGCGATATCCAGTTGACGGATACGCGAACAGGCTTGAGCTGCAGCGGACAACGGGATGGTGTTAGTCACCACCAGTTCGTCCAGCATGGAGTTCTCGATGTTTTCGATCGCTCGGCCCGACAGCACAGGGTGTGTGCAGTAGGCGAAGACTTTTGCGGCACCGTGCTCTTTCAAGGCTTTCGCCGCATGGCACAGGGTGCCGGCGGTGTCGACCATGTCATCAACCAGAATACAGGTACGCCCTTCGACATCACCGATGATATGCATCACTTCAGAGTGATTGGCTTTCTCGCGGCGTTTGTCGATGATACCGAGGTCCACGCCCAGGGATTTGGCAACCGCTCGTGCACGCACGACGCCACCAATGTCCGGGGACACGATCATCAGGTTTTCAAAGCGCTGGTCTTCGATGTCATCCACCAGAACGGGGGAGCCGTAGATGTTATCTACTGGAATATCGAAGAATCCCTGGATCTGGTCAGCGTGCAGGTCAACCGTGAGCACACGGTCGATACCTACCACGGTCAGCATGTCAGCAACGACTTTCGCGCTGATGGCCACACGTGCGGAGCGCGGACGGCGATCCTGACGGGCATAACCAAAGTAAGGGATTACAGCTGTGATTCGAGTCGCTGAGGAGCGGCGGAAGGCATCAGCCATCACGACGAGTTCCATCAGGTTATCGTTGGTCGGAGCGCAGGTCGGCTGGATAATGAAGACGTCTTTACCGCGGACATTTTCATTGATCTCGGCTGTAATTTCGCCGTCGGAGAATTTACCGACAGAGATGTCACCGAGAGGGATATGCAGCTGACGTACGACACGTCGAGCCAGATCGGGGTTGGCATTCCCCGTAAAGACCATCATCTTGGACACGCGCAGTACCTAGAGGCTGAGGGTAACCTGGATGAGTATTAGAAAATGGCAGGGGCGGCTGGATTCGAACCAACGCATGGCAGGATCAAAACCTGCTGCCTTACCGCTTGGCGACGCCCCTGTATCTGTTGCAACGAGTGCCTAACACTCGATTCCTTTGTAGAGCAGACTTTGCAGCTTGCGATGCAACATCGAAACGTTGCTTCCCTTTGCTACAAACCCTGTAAGGGTCTCTGTAAGAAGGGCCGAGACTTTATCAGCTTCAGCTTTGCTTGGGAAGCCCCCAAACACACAACTTCCAGTTCCGGTTAATTTTGCTTCGGTAAATTTACCTAACAAATTCAAAGCGTTACGTACCTCTGGATAACGCCTTGCTACAACCGGTAAGCAGTCATTTCGACTGTTTCCCTTGGGAACGGGGCGCACTTTAATGGGAGAAGAGTTACGTGTCAACAGCGGATCTGAAAAAATTTCTGCTGTACTTACAGATACTTGCGGCACAAGCACGAGATACCACGGCTCCTCGGGGTCTACAGGGGTCAGTTTTTCCCCCACACCCTCAGCAAATGCGGCATGCCCACGCACGAAAACCGGGACGTCAGCACCTAGCGTGAGGCCCAGCGCAGCCAGGCGATCCTGGTCCCAGCCCAATTGCCACAAGTGGTTGAGCCCGAGCAATGTGGTCGCGGCGTTTGAGCTGCCCCCACCGATACCGCCGCCCATGGGCAGGACTTTATCGATCCAGATATCGATGCCGAGTGGGCAGCCGGATTGCTGCTGAAGATTTTTCGCCGCTTTCACGATCAGGTTGCTGTCGTGGGGCACGCCTGCGAATTCGGTGTGCAGCTTGATCACGCCATCGTCGCGCACGGCGAAGGTCAGTTCATCGCCGTAGTCGAGAAATTGAAACAGCGTCTGCAACTCGTGGTAGCCGTCTTCACGACGGCCCAGGATGTGCAGCATCAGATTGAGTTTGGCGGGAGAGGGCAGTGTGAGTTTTGCGACTGTCACGTTATTGCCCCAGCTTGCGCGGTTGCCAGTCCTTGATCACCAGCGTGACGTCAAGGTCGGTGCCGTGCAGCTTGATGCGCTCGGGCAGCCAGTAACCGTTCTGTTGCACGTAGCTCAGGTACTCGACCTGCCAGCCATCCTGCTCCAGGGCGGCCAGGCGACTGTCGCCATTGAGGCTCAAGCGGCTTTTGCTGTCCGGCGCCGGCAGGCCGCGCACCCACCACACCAGGTGCGAGACCGGCAGTTTCCAGCCGATCTGCTGCTCCAGCAGTTCTTCCGGGGAGCTCGCTTCGTAGCGGCCCTGGTTGGCCACCTCAAGGCTCACTTGTCCCGGTCGGCCGGTCAGGCGGGCCGCACCGCGACCCAGCGGGCCAGACAGGCGAATATCGTAGTAGTCCTGGCGCTGCAGCCAGAACAAGGTGCCGCTGCCGGAGTCCTTCGGCGCGCGCACCCCGACCTTGCCTTCGATCTGCCAGCCGTCGATGCTGCTGAGCTGGTCTTTGTGCTGTTGCCATTGTGCCGGGTTGCCCTGGCCTTCAACGGATTCGCGGGAACCAACACCCGCGCAACCGGCGAGCAGGGCGATGAAACTGAAAACGATAACGTGGCGCAAAAACATAAGCTTATAGGGTCTCGGATCCGGTCAGGCGCTTGATGGTGCTGCGCAGGATAGGGCTTTCGGGTTGTTCCTTGAGGAATTTTTCCCAGATCTGTCGCGCTTCGCGTTGCTTGCCATTGGCCCACAACACTTCGCCCAGGTGAGCGGCGACTTCATGGTCGGGGAAGCGCTCCAGGGCCTGGCGCAGCAAGCGCTCGGCCTCGTCGAGGTTGCCCAGGCGATAATTGACCCAGCCCAGGCTGTCGAGCACGGCCGGGTCTTCCGGGTTGAGCTTGTGCGCCTGTTCGATCAGCGTCTTGGCTTCGGCGTAGCGCGTGGTGCGGTCGGACAAGGTATAACCCAAGGCGTTGAGGGCCATGGCGTTGTCCGGGTCGCGCTTGATGATCAGGCGCAGGTCTTTTTCCATCTGCGCCAGGTCATTGCGTTTTTCCGCCTGCATGGCGCGGGTGTAGAGCAGGTTCAGGTCGTCGGGGTATTGCAGCAACGCCTGTTGCAGCAATTTCCAGGCGCGTTCGCCCTGGTTGTTGGCCGACAAGGTTTCGGCCTGGATCAGGTACAACTGGATCGCGTAGTCCGGTTCGGCATCGCGGGCGGCGGCCAGGCGTTTCTCCGCTTCGTCCGTGCGGCCGTTGCTCATCAGGATATCGGCCTGGCGCAACTGGGCCGGCAGGTAGTCATTGCCCGGGCCGACCTGGGCGTACTCAAGCAGAGCCGCCTGCGGGTCGTTGCGCTCTTCAGCGATGCGGCCCAGGTTCAGGTGCGCCGAGTCCACATGGCTTTCGCGTGCGACCAGCTCTTCCAGGTAGCCCTTGGCCTCGTCCCAGGCCTTGGCTTCCAGGCACACCAGCGCGAGGGAGTAGCGCAGTTCGTCGTCGTCCGGGTATTGCTGGACCAGGTTGGCAAACTGCACTTTGGCGTCTTCCATGCGGTCCTGCTCAACCAGCATCCGCGCGTAAGTCAGGCGCAGGCGCTTGTCGTCTGGATACTTCTTGATACTTTTTTCCAGCAGCGGAATCGCTTCCTTGCCGCGGTTGAGGTTCTGCAACAGGCGTGCGCGCAGCAGGATCGGTGCGATCTCACCCTCTTCCGGCGGGTTCTGCTCCAGCAGCTTGAGGGCAGCGTCGGCTTCATCATCCTGTTGCAGCAGCAGGGCTTTGCCGAAAATCAGCTGGCTGTTCTTCGGATGCTTTTGCAGCAGGCGGTCGAAACTCTTCATCAGGCCATTGCGCGTGTCCTGGTCGGTATCGGCAGCCGACAGTGCCAGGAAGTCGAAATGCGTGTCGCCCTTGCCCTGCAAGACTTTTTCCATATAGACCATGGAGTCGTCATAGCGCCCGGCGCGTGCCAGCTGCACGGCGGCCGCACGTTGAGCCTCCAGGTCGTCCGGGGCGTTTTTCGCCCAGATCAACGAGGCGTCCAGCGCGGCCTGGTCTGCACCCAGGTACTCCGCGATGCGGAACGCGCGCTCCGAGATACCGGGGTCCTGGGTATTGATGGCCTGGGTGACGTAGTTGTCCAGGGCAATATCGAAGCGATTACGCTGGCCGGCCAGTTCTGCGGTCAGCAGGCTGTAGACCGTTTCTTCGCTGAACGAGGAATAAACCTTGGGCTTTTCAGGGACGGGGGTGCTGTCTTCCACCGGCGGTGCAGCGTCCGGCGACACGGGTGCCATAGCCTGGCAGCCGCTGAGGAAGACAAAAGCAAGGAGCAACGCGGAAGATCTATTCATATAGGAAGAGGACGACTAACCTGCGGTCGGATCATCATGACACAAGCCTTCGGCCAAACATAACCGGGGCACTCGGAATACGACTATTGCTGCCTTTTGCCTTTGTAGGAGCGAGCTTGCTCGCGAAAAACCTGAGAGCGCCGCTGAGCGCCAGGCTTCCCGCGTTATCGTTGACGTTTTTCGCGAGCAAGCTCGCTCCTACAGAGTGCATTGATAGGCACAAGGTATAGGGACAATAGACGACGGTGGTTGTTCTGGATCTTTCGAAGTAGGACAATTGTCGGCTTCCCGACATCATCAGCGATAATGAATGGCCTTCCTCGCACTCGGTATTAACCACAAGACTGCCTCAGTAGACGTGCGCGAGCGCGTGGCGTTTACGCCGGAGCAGTTGGTTGAGGCCTTGCAGCAGCTCTGCCGGCTCACCGACAGTCGCGAAGCTGCGATCCTTTCGACCTGCAATCGCAGCGAGCTTTATATAGAGCAGGAGCATCTCTCGGCGGATGTCGTCCTGCGCTGGCTGGCCGATTATCACCATTTGGACCTCGACGACCTGCGCGCCAGCGCTTATGTGCATGAAGAGGATGCGGCCGTTCGTCACATGATGCGCGTGGCGGCCGGTCTCGACTCGCTGGTGTTGGGCGAGCCGCAGATTCTTGGCCAGATGAAGTCAGCCTATGCCGTAGCCCGCGAGGCCGGCACTGTCGGCCCGCTGCTGGGGCGTCTGTTCCAGGCCACGTTCAACTCCGCCAAGCAAGTGCGCACCGATACGGCCATCGGCGAGAACCCGGTGTCCGTGGCGTTTGCCGCCGTCAGCCTGGCCAAGCAGATTTTCAGCGACCTGCAGCGCAGCCAGGCGCTGCTGATCGGTGCTGGCGAAACCATTACCCTGGTCGCTCGTCACCTGCATGAGCTGGGCGTGAAGCGTATTGTGGTGGCCAACCGCACGCTTGAGCGCGCGAGCATCCTTGCCGAGCAGTTTGGCGCGCATGCCGTGCTGCTGTCGGACATCCCGGCTGAGCTGGTGCGCAGCGACATCGTCATCAGCTCCACCGCCAGCCAATTGCCGATCCTGGGCAAAGGCGCGGTCGAAAGCGCGTTGAAGCTGCGCAAGCACAAGCCGATTTTTATGGTGGATATCGCCGTTCCCCGGGATATCGAGCCTGAAGTCGGCGAGTTGGACGACGTTTACCTCTATAGCGTCGACGATTTGCACGAAGTGGTCGCCGAAAACCTCAAGAGTCGCCAGGGTGCTGCCCAGGCCGCCGAGGAAATGGTCAGCATCGGCGCTGAGGATTTCATGGTGCGCCTGCGCGAGCTGGCGGCGGTGGATGTGCTCAAGGCGTATCGTCAGCAGGGCGAGCGCCTGCGCGATGAGGAGCTGATCAAGGCCCAGCGCCTGTTGGCCAATGGCAGCAGCGCCGAAGACGTGTTGATGCAGCTGGCCCGTGGCCTGACCAACAAGCTGCTCCACGCCCCCAGCGTACAATTGAAAAAGCTTACTGCCGAAGGCCGCCTCGATGCGCTGGCCATGGCCCAGGAACTCTTTGCCCTCGGTGAGGGCGCGTCAGATAGCTCTTCGGATAAAAAACTGCAATGAAAGCGTCACTGCTCAATAAACTGGATGTGCTCCAGGACCGTTTCGAAGAACTGACCGCCTTGCTCGGCGATGGCGAAGTCATCTCCGATCAAACCAAATTCCGCGCCTATTCCAAGGAATACGCCGACGTTGAACCGGTCGTGACCACCTACAAAAACCTGCTGAAAGTGCAGGCCGACCTTGAGGGCGCCCAGGCGCTGCTCAAGGACAACGACCCGGACATGCGCGAAATGGCCGTGGAAGAAGTGCGCGAGGCCAAGGAAAAACTCGCTGAACTGGAAGGCGACCTGCAACGGATGTTGCTGCCCAAAGACCCTAACGATGGGCGCAACGTGTTCCTCGAAATCCGTGCCGGCACCGGCGGCGACGAAGCGGCGATCTTCTCCGGCGACCTGTTTCGCATGTACTCGCGTTATGCCGAGCGGCGCGGCTGGCGTGTGGAAATCCTGTCCGAGAACGAAGGTGAGCACGGCGGCTATAAAGAAGTCATCGCGCGGGTCGAAGGCGACAACGTCTACGGCAAGCTCAAGTTCGAGTCCGGCGCGCACCGTGTGCAGCGCGTCCCGGCGACGGAGTCCCAAGGCCGTATCCATACGTCGGCCTGTACCGTAGCAGTGTTGCCCGAGCCGGACGAGCAGGAAGCGATCGAGATCAACCCGGCGGACTTGCGCGTCGACACCTACCGCTCATCGGGCGCGGGCGGCCAGCACGTCAACAAGACCGACTCGGCGATCCGTATCACCCACTTGCCGTCGGGCATCGTGGTGGAATGCCAGGAAGAGCGTTCCCAGCACAAGAACCGCGCGCGGGCGATGTCCTGGCTGTCGGCCAAGTTGAATGACCAGCAGACCAGCGCCGCCGCCAATGCAATTGCCAGCGAGCGCAAGTTGCTGGTGGGTTCGGGCGACCGCTCCGAACGCATCCGCACCTACAATTTTGCCCAGGGCCGGGTCACCGACCATCGGGTCAACCTCACCCTGTATTCCCTGGATGAAATCCTTGCCGGTGGCGTTGACGCGGTGATCGAGCCGCTGCTCGCCGAATACCAGGCCGATCAATTGGCGGCGATAGGTGAGTAAATGACCATTATTGCCAGCCTGTTGCGCGCCGCCGACCTGCCCGACTCGCCCACCGCGCGCCTGGATGCCGAATTGCTGCTGGCCGCTGCCCTGGGCAAGTCCCGCAGCTATTTGCACACCTGGCCGGAAAAGATCGTCAGCAGCGAGCACGCCCTGACCTTTGCCGACTACCTGCAGCGCCGTCGTGGTGGTGAACCGGTGGCCTATATCCTCGGCCAGCAAGGCTTCTGGAAGCTGGACCTGGAAGTCGCCCCCCACACGCTGATCCCGCGTCCGGATACGGAGCTGCTGGTGGAAGCCGCCCTTGAACTGTTGCCGGCCATTCCCGCCAAGGTCCTGGACCTGGGCACCGGCAGCGGTGCCATTGCCCTGGCCCTGGCCAGTGAGCGTCCGATGTGGCAGGTCACGGCCGTCGACCGCGTACTGGAGGCTGTGGCCCTGGCCGAGCGCAACCGCCAGCGGCTGCATCTCAATAATGCGGTGGTGCTCAACAGCCATTGGTTCGGCGCGCTGCAAGGCCGTACCTATGACCTGATCATCAGCAACCCGCCGTATATCGCCGCCAACGACCCGCACCTGGCCGCGGGCGATGTGCGT
The DNA here is from genome assembly GCF_002837185.1 of Pseudomonas fluorescens. Lineage (GTDB taxonomy): Bacteria > Pseudomonadota > Gammaproteobacteria > Pseudomonadales > Pseudomonadaceae > Aquipseudomonas > Aquipseudomonas fluorescens_AM. Next base: position 57,961 of record NZ_KZ477985.1, read on the forward strand.
TTCGAGCCGGCCAGCGCACTGGTGGCCGGCCATGACGGGCTGGACGACCTGCGCCTGATCATCCGACAGGCTCCGGCCTACTTGAATGCCGGTGGCCGCCTGTTGCTGGAACATGGCTACGACCAGGCCTCGGCCGTGCGTGACCTGCTGCTCAGTGAAGGCTTTGAACAGGTGCACAGCCGTATCGACCTCGGCGGCCACGAACGCATCACCCTGGGACGCCGCTCGTGCTGAGTGACCACGAGCTGTTGCGCTACAGCCGACAGATTCTGTTGCAGCAGGTCGACATCGACGGCCAGTTGCGCCTGAAAAACAGCCGCGCGTTGATCGTCGGCCTGGGAGGGCTGGGGGCGCCGGTCGCGCTGTACCTGGCCGCCGCTGGGGTCGGCGAGTTGCATCTGGCGGATTTCGACAGCGTCGATCTGACCAACCTGCAACGCCAGATTATCCATGACACCGACAGCGTCGGGCAGACCAAGGTTGATTCGGCCATGCGTCGGCTGGGCGCCATCAATCCCGAAGTCACACTGCTCGCCCACCGCACCGCGCTGGATGTCGACTCGTTGGCGGCGGCGGTTGCGGCGGTGGACGTGGTACTCGATTGCAGCGACAACTTTTCCACCCGCGAAGCGGTCAATGCCGCGTGTGTTGTCGCCGGCAAACCGTTGGTCAGTGGCGCGGCGATTCGCCTTGAAGGGCAGTTGTCGGTCTTCGACCCACGGCGCCCCGAAAGCCCGTGCTACCACTGCTTGTACGGGCACGGCAGTGACACCGAACTGAGCTGCAGCGAAGCCGGCGTCATCGGCCCGCTGGTGGGGCTGGTCGGCAGCCTGCAAGCGTTGGAAGCCTTGAAACTGCTGGCCGGGTTTGGTGAGCCGCTGGTGGGGCGCTTGTTGCTGATCGATGCGTTGACTACGCGGTTGCGTGAGCTGCGCGTCAAGCGTGACCCGGGTTGCAGCGTGTGCGGGACGCACCATGCTTAAGGACGCGCCCGTCGGTGTGTTCGATTCCGGGGTCGGCGGCCTGTCGGTACTGGACGAAATCCAACGGTTACTGCCCCATGAGTCACTGTTGTACGTGGCCGATTGCGGGCACATCCCCTATGGCGAGAAAACCCCGGCCTTCATCCGCGAGCGCTCGCGCCTGGTCGCCGAGTTTTTTCGCGGGCAGGGCGCCAAGGCGTTCGTGATTGCGTGCAACACTGCGACGGTTGCCGCCGTTGCCGATTTGCGCCAGGACTACCCCGGTTGGCCCTTGGTCGGCATGGAGCCTGCGGTAAAACCGGCGGCCGCCGCGACGCGCAGTGGCGTGGTCGGCGTGCTGGCCACCACCGGCACCCTGCAAAGCGCCAAGTTCGCCGCCTTGCTCGACCGCTTCGCCACTGACGTGCGGGTGATTACCCAGCCATGTCCGGGCCTGGTGGAGCTGATTGAAACCGGCGACCTGAACAGCCCGGCCCTGCGCCAGTTATTGCAGGGCTATATCGAACCGCTGCTCAGCGCCGGCTGCGACACCATCATCCTCGGCTGCACCCACTATCCCTTCCTCAAGCCACTGCTGGCGCAGATGCTGCCCGCGAGCATCATCCTGATCGACACCGGTGCCGCCGTCGCGCGCCAGCTCAAGCGTCTACTGGGCGAGCGAGACTTGCTGGCCGGCGGCGCACCCCTGACTGCGCAGTTCTGGACCAGCGGCGATGTGTGTCACCTCAGAAATATCCTACCAACACTTTGGAAATATCCCGGAGTTGTGCGAAGCTTCGCCTCGTGAAAATTTCGTGAAATCTCGCTGAACTTCTGGCTCTATGCTGGCTTCTATTGCGAGATGGCCTGTAAATAATCAATAACTTCGTTCGCAAAGGTAGTTTCTATGAAGCGCTTGTTCTGTATGGCTGCTATTGCGGCTGTGATGGTGGGACACTCTATTACCACCCAGGCCGCCGGCCTGGAGTTCGGGCTGGGCAGCACCAGCGATTCAACGCTGACCTACCGTCTGGGCCTGACCTCCGATTGGGACAAAAGCTGGATGCAGAGCAATGTCGGTCGCCTGACGGGCTACTGGAGCGGCGCTTATACGTATTGGGAAGGTGATGACCGTGCAGGCGCCAGCAGCCTGTCGTTCTCGCCCGTGTTTGTGTATGAGTTTGCCGGGGAATCGGTCAAGCCATACATCGAGGCCGGGATCGGGGTGGCGTTGTTCTCCCGCACCAAGCTGGAAGATAACAACATCGGCCAGTCCTTTCAGTTCGAAGACCGCCTGGGTTTCGGCCTGCGGTTTGCCGGCGGGCATGAAGTGGGTATTCGTGCCACGCATTATTCCAACGCCGGGATCAGCAGCAATAACGATGGGGTAGAGAGCTACGCGCTGCACTACACCATGCCGCTGTAAAAGAACACTGAAAAACCAATGTGGGAGGGGCGGTGCGACGATTCGACTTGCCCCCGATGGCGGCCGGTCAGTCAAATTATAGGTGACTGACCCACCGCTATCGGGGGCAAGCCCCCTCCCACATTTGGATCTGTACTCATTTGAATATCAACGGTAGACCGTGGCAATCCCTGCACGCTCTTCAAGGCACTCCGGTGCCCCCATCTCGAATTCCCGGCATATCAACGGCCTGAGCTCATAGATCGTGCACATCATCGTGTCCCGGTCCAACGCCGCACACCAGCCATCATCCAGGCGCAGCATCACTTCGCCGCCCCAGTCATCGGTGTCGATATAGCGCTGCGGCACGCCGGTGTCGGTGATCAGCATGACTTCCAGCTGGCAGCAGCAGGCCGCGCACGTCGAGCAGGTGACGGCGGGTTCGGTGATCTGGATGTGAGGGATGTGGGTCATAGGGCGGCAGCTTCAAGCTTTAAGCGGCAAGCTGCAAGCAGAAGCCGACCGGCTTCATCTTTTAAGCGTTGTTGGGAGTTCGCCACGTGTGGCTGCCGCTGCCAGCAGCGGGAAAACCATGGCCCAGAGTACCGCCAGTCCGACCATTGTAGGGCCCAGCCCATAGCCGAACTGCACGCCAGCCAGTTCGCTGCCGGCGTAATATGACAGCGGCCCACCCACCGCGCCCAACAGTGCGGCGCGCCACCAGGGGCGGGCGCTCCAGGCCAGGCAATGGCGCAAGGTGGTGGCCAGCAAGGCCCACAGCAGCATCAGCCAGAATGGAATCAACGGCCCCGGCTCGCTGAAGTGAAAAACCCCGAGGGTGCGCAACAGCGTGTCGAGCAACGTACCGGCGAGTGTCACGCCGATGATCAGCGCGCCTTCATCGGTCAATGAGCTGATCCACAGCAAATGGACGAGCAGTACCGCCAACCCTACCAGCAACCACAGGCTGTCGCCGCCGAGCACACAGGCAAACCAGCCGCATTGAAACAGCGCGGCGTTGGCCAGGGATTTAAGCACTGAAGCGCCCGAGCAACGGCGGGTTGATGGCTGCCGGCTTGGCCAGCAGCAACTGCGCGGTACCGATCGTGCGCTCCATGAAACCGCCTTCGCAGTAGCACAGGTAGAATTCCCATAAGCGCAGGAAGTACTCGTCGTAGCCAAGCTCGGCGAGGCGGCCATGGGCGCGGCGAAAGTTCTCATGCCACAGGCGCAGGGTGCGCGCGTAGTGCAGCCCGAAATCCTCCATGTGCAGCAGGTTCATGTCGGTGTCGCGGCAGACGATCTGCAGCATGTTCTGCACGCTGGGCAGGGCGCCGCCGGGAAAGATGTAGCGCTGGATAAAGTCGACGCTGTTCCTGGCCTGCTCATAACGTTGTTCGCGGATAGTGATGGCTTGCAGCAGCATCAGGCCGTCGGGTTTGAGCAACTGCGCGCACTGTTTGAAATACGTGGGCAGGAAGCGATGGCCCACCGCTTCGATCATTTCGATGGACACCAGCTTGTCGTATTTACCGCTCAGGTCGCGGTAGTCCTGCAGCAACAATGTCACCTGCGCTTGCAGGCCCGCCGCTTCGATGCGCTGCGCGGTGTAGGCGAACTGTTCCCGGGACAGGGTCGTGGTGGTGACCTTGCAACCATAATGCTGCGCCGCGTACAGCGCCATGCTGCCCCACCCGGTGCCGATTTCCAGCAGATGGTCGGTAGGCTTGAGCGACAGTTTCTGGCAGATGCGCTCCAGCTTGTTCAGTTGCGCTTGTTCCAGGGTGTCGTCGGCGCTGAGAAATTGCGCCGCCGAATACATCATGGTCGGGTCGAGAAACTCCTCGAACAGCTCGTTGCCCAGGTCGTAGTGGGCTGCGATGTTTTTCTGCGAGCCCTTGCGTGTATTGCGATTGAGCCAATGCAGGCCCTGGGTGAACGGTCGCGCCAGGCGGGCCAGGCCGCCCTCCATGGCATCGAGCACCTCCAGGTTGCTGACCATCACACGCACCACGGCGGTCAGGTCCGGGCTGCTCCAGTAGCCGTGGATAAACGCTTCGCCGGCACCGATCGAACCGTTGGCAGCCACCAGGCCCCACACCGCCGAGTCCAGGATCTGGATTTCCCCCAACAGGTGCGCTTCCCGTGCGCCGAACACGTGTCGCTCGCCATCCTCGACGATCACCAATTGGCCGTGGCGCAATTGGCCGAGTTGGCGCAGCACGCCCTTGCGCAGCAGCGCAGCGGTCATGCCATTGACGTTCAGACGATGGGTCTTGACCGATAAGCTAGGGGATTTCATGACGGCGATCCTTGGTGTACCCGACGGCGGTGCTGGAGGCGCCATCGGCGGCCCGGTGGGAAAAAATCGGGGTGCGTTTGAGCAACAGGCGCAAGGCCTGCCAGTAAATCGCCAGGCAGGTCTTGGCGGTCATCCAGGGAAAGCGCCATAAATAGCGATGCAGGCTGGCGCGGTTCAGGGTTTCTTTTTGCAGGCTCAAGGTGGCGTCGAAGACTTTCTGCGCGCCTTGCCAATCGGCCATGTGCACGCCGAGCCTGGCGGCGGGCGGGCTGAAGCTCATGCGGTATTCCAGGTCGCGCGGCAGGAAGGGCGACACATGGAACGCCTTGGCCACGGCGAAGTGCTGGTGTTCATCGGCGCCCAGCGCCTGGGCCGGCAATACGTAGTGATAACGCTCGCGCCACGGGGTGTTGGTGACTTCGCACAGGATCGCCGCCAGTTGCCCGTCGGCTTCGAAGCAATAGAAGAAGCTCACCGGATTGAATGCCAGGCCCCAGCTGCGGGCCTGGGTCAGCAGGCAGATAGGGCCTTGTGGCGTGCGCCCCAGGGCGTTGCCGACTTCATGGCGCACCGCATCGCTCAAGGACATGCCGTGGCGGGTGAACTCGCGCAGGTAATCCTGCTGGCGAAAGCCGAAGGGCGCCAGGCGACTGCTGCCTGCCAGGGGCGAGAGCCCGAGCACGGCGTCCTGTTCGCTGAGGTCCAGGTACAGCAGGCCGATGCGGTAGCGAAAGGCATGGGCCTTGGGCGCAAACCGGCGATGGGCGATCCAGCCGCTGTACAGGGCGCTGTTCACAGGGTTTCCCCGAACGCCTGGGCCACGCGCAGCGCGCTGACCACTCCGTCTTCATGGAAACCGTTGGCCCAATAGGCGCCGCAGTAGAACGTGTTGCGCGCGCCGTGCAATTCTTCCCAGCGCGCCTGCGCGGCCACCGCCGCCAGGCTGTATTGCGGATGGGCGTAGGTGTAGCGCGCCAGGATCTTCAGCGGGTTGATCATTGATGTCTGGTTGAGGCTTACGCAAAAGGTGGTGGCGCTGTCGATGCCTTGCAGGATGTTCATGTCATAAGTGACGGCGGCCTGCTGCTGTTGATTGCCGCCCAGCCGGTAATTCCAACTGGCCCAGGCCAGCGTGCGGTCGGGCAGCAGTCGCGTGTCGGTGTGCAGTACCACGTCGTTGTCGGCATAGGGCAGGGCGCCGAGGATCTGCTGTTCGGCCTCGCTGGGGTCGGCGAGCAATGCCAGGGCCTGGTCGCTGTGGCAGGCGAACACCACGCGGTCGAACGTCTCGCGGCCGACCGGGCTGTGGATAACCACGCCGGCGTCTGTGCGTTGCACGTTATGCACAGGACAGTTGAGGCGTATCTGTTCGCGAAAGCTGCGGGTCAAGGGTTCTATATAGCTGCTGGAGCCCCCCTCAATCACGCACCATTGCGGCCGGTTGCTCACCGAAAGCAGGCCGTGATTCTTGAAAAAACGCACGAAGAACTGCAACGGGAACTTGAGCATGTCGGCCAACGACATCGACCAGATCGCCGCGCCCATCGGCACGATGTAATGTCGGATAAACCGCGGGCCATAGCCGCCGGCGTCGAGATAGTCGCCCAGGGTCGTGTCGGCATTGATGCGCTGCTCTTGCAGATCCAGCGGCGCCTGGCGGTTGAAGCGCAGGATATCGCGCAGCATGCCCCAGAACCCCGGCGACAGAATGTTACGGCGCTGGGCAAACAGGCTGTTGAGGTTGTTGCCGTTGTATTCCAATCCCGTGCTTTGGTCGCACACCGAAAAACTCATTTCGGTGGGTTTGAACGTGACCCCGATCTGCCCCAGCAGGCGGATAAAGTTCGGGTAGGTCCAGTCGTTGAACACGATGAAACCGGTGTCCACCGCATAGCGCTTGCCTTCGACCGTCACGTTGGCGGTATGGGTATGCCCGCCCAGGCAGTCGCCCGCTTCGAACAGCGTGATGTCATGGCGACGACTGAGCAGGTAGGCGCTGGTCAGCCCGGCGATACCGCTGCCGATAATGGCAATCTTCACAGGTCGTCCTTTTGCGGCGGCGGGCTGCGCAACATGCGTTTGCCGATGATCAGTTGTGCGCGGTTAGGCAGCTTCGACAACGGCCACAGGGTGGCGATGAACAAGGCCGGAAAGGCGATCTCCAGGGGGCGCTTTTCCAGCTTGGCGAAGATATGTCTGGCGGCCTTGTCGGCCGGCCAGCTCAGGGGCATGGGGAAATCATTGCGTTCGGTCAGCGGCGTGTCGACAAACCCCGGGCTGATCACCGTGACGTCGATGTTCTCGGGCGACAGGCTGATGCGCAGAGACTCGAACAAATAGCGCAGCCCCGCCTTCGAGGCGCCATAGGCTTCAGCGCGGGGCATGGGCAGGTAGGTCACGGCGCTGGCCACGCCCACCAGGTGCGGCGTACGCCCGGCACGCAACAACGGCAGTGCCGCTTCGATGCAATAACTGCTGGCCAGCAGGTTGGTGCGCACCACATGTTCGATGATCGACGCATCGAATTGCCTGGCGTCGACATATTCACAGGTGCCAGCGTTGAGGATCACCGTATCCAGCGAACCCCAGACCGCGCTGATTCGCTCACCGATTTCGCGCACGGTCTGGCTGTTGGTCAGGTCGCCGGCCACCACCAGCACTTGCCCCGGGTAACGCTGGGCGAGCGCTTCCAGCGGGCCCTTGGTGCGGGAACTGAGCGCCACATGGGCGCCACTGTTGAGCAACTCCACGGCGAGCGCGGCACCGATGCCGCTGCTGGCGCCGGTCAACCAATAGCGGCGGGGCAGTGTCAGGCTCATCCCATTCTCCTTTTCAGCCAACTGATGACGCCGCCGAGGACCGGCAGGTGTTCGTAAAGCAGAGCCCCGGCATCGAAATAATCGCGATGTCGGTAAACCTTGGCGCGCCACATCAAGTGGGAACAACCCTGCACCCTGATCAGCTCGCCGCCAGCCAGGCGCGGGTGACGAAAGTTCATGGTCCAGCGCAGGTAGCCTTCGCCTTCGGCCGTTTGGTCGAAGCCGTGGAAGTCAAAGCTCAGCTGGTTGACGTTGCTGTACAGCTGCGCGAAGTAACGATGCAGCTCGGGCAGGCCGTGGACTTCATGCAGCGGGTCGGCAAACACGATGTCGTCGCTGTACAGGCTGTCGAGCAGATGCAGGTTGTGCTTGTCCAGCGTGGCAAAGGTGTGGCCGAAATGGCGCAGGAAGTCACTCATGGTCGGCCATCTCCTGACGCGAAGGCAGGCTGCGAAAGGCAGCAAGGGCACGCTCGCGGGATTTCTTCAGGTCGACAATGGCGCGCGGGTAGTCGGCCACGCCGAACAAGCCGCCAGCGGCTTCGGGGTTGTGCACCTCTTTTTTATTCAGCGCGGCCAGTTCCGGCAGCCAGTGCTTGATGAACAGACCTTCGCTGTCGAATTTTTCCGACTGGCTCAGCGGGCTGAAAATCCGGAAATATGGCGCCGAGTCGGTGCCCGTCGAGGAACTCCACTGCCAGCCACCGTTGTTGGCCGCCAGGTCGCCGTCGATCAGGTGTCGCATGAAGAAGCGCTCGCCTTCGCGCCAGTCGATGAGCAGGTTCTTGGTCAGGAACATCGCCACCACCATGCGCAGGCGGTTGTGCATCCAGCCGGTTTCCAGCAGTTGGCGCATGGCCGCATCGATGATCGGCAAGCCGGTGCGCGCTTGTTGCCAGGCGGCCAGGTCCTTGGGCGCGTCGCGCCAGGCCACGGCTTCGGTTTCAGGGCGGAACGCCCGGTGGCGGGAGACGCGTGGGTAGCCCACCAGGATATGTTTGTAGAATTCGCGCCACAGCAGTTCGTTGATCCAGGTGATCGTGCCGATGTCACCGCTTTCGAACTCGCCCTGGTTGGACTGCAACGCGGCGTGCAGGCACTGGCGCGGCGACACCACCCCGGCGGCAAGGTAGGCGGACAACTGGCTGGTGCCGGGCTTGGCGGGAAAGTCGCGCTCATCCTTGTAATAGCTGATCTGCTCATCGGCGAAGGCGTCGAGGCGCCGGCGTGCTTCGTTTTCACCGGCGGGCCAGAGGGCGCGCAAGGTTTCACTGGGTGGCGCGAAACCTTTAACGGTGGTGGGGATGGCATCGCTTTGCAGGTCGAGCCTGGCCTGGGCCTTGGGGCCTTCCACCAGGCGCGGTAAAGCACTGTGCAGGCGGGTGTAACAGACCTTGCGGAACTGGCTGAACACTTGAAAGTAGGTGCCGGACTTGGTCAACACGCTGCCCGGCTGGAAGAACAGTTGGTCGAGGTAGCTGTGGAAGGTCACGCCGTCTGCTTCCAGCGCCTGGGCCACGGCGCGGTCGCGACGGCTCTCGTGGATACCGTATTCCTCATTGGCGTGCACCGACTCTACCTTGAGCTCCCGGCATAGCTGGCTCAATACGCCTGGCGCCTGGTCCCAGGTGTCGGCGTGGCGGATCAGCAGCGGGATGTTCACGTCTGCGAGCGCCTGCTCCAACGCGTGCAGGTTGCGCAGCCAGAAATCGACCTTGCACGGCGCATCATCGTGGGCCAGCCATTGTTGCGGGGTGATCAGGTAAACGGCCGCGACCGGGCCTCGCTGGCTGGCGGCAGTCAGGGCGGTGTTGTCGTGAAGGCGCAGGTCGGTGCGCAGCCAGATCAAGTGCATTTAGACGATTCCACGCTGGATCAATATCTGGTGGGCCGCCAACGGGTCTTCGGCGACGAACAACTCGGGGATGTCACGGGTTAATACGGCCAACTCGGCGTGGTGGATGCAGACCGTCGGTCCGGCAATCAATATCGGGCAACGGATGCCTGCCAGCAGTTTTGTGAGTGCCGCGACCTGCAGCGCCTTGCTGGAATACAGCAGTACCGCGCGCGGTTGCAGATGCTCCACCGCCAGCGCCAATTCGCCGGCGGGCAGCGGCCAGTCGAACACCTCTACCGGGCAGTCGGCGCTGCTGGCCAGCCAGGCGCTGAGCCACAGGTGCGGCTCCAGGGGCAAGTCGGAGTGGTTGACCAACAGCAGCGGGGCGCCGTGGACTTGCCGGTTGTTGTGGTAAATGCGCGCGCCGAACTTGCTGCGCAACCAGGACAGGAAAAATACCCGCTCCATCTGCGCGCCGAACTGACCCTGCCATTTCTGTTCCAGCTCGCTGAGCAGTGGCAGCATCAATTGCTCGCACAAGGTGCGTGGCGGGTAGAGCGCCATGGCCTGATTGAAGGCATCGTCGACCCGACGTTCAGCCAGCTCAGCGATGGCCGTCAGCAAGGTTTGGCGCAAGGTGTGCCATTCGTTTTCCATCGGTTCGGGGGAGGCTTGGGCGGAGTCGATCAAGCCTTTTACCTGGCTGACAGGCACGCCGCGATTGAGCCAGGTGAGGATGGCATGGATGTGTTGCACGTGGTCGGCGCTGAACAAGCGATGCCCCTTGGGCGTGCGCTGGGGCACGATCAGGCCGTAACGGCGCTCCCAGGCGCGCAGGGTCACGGCATTGACGCCGGTCTGGCGCGCCACTTCGCGGATCGGCAGCCAGCCGTTTTGCAGGGCTTGGGCGATGTCTTCGCCGGGTTCGTCTTGCAGGGCAGCTGTCATGGTTTAGATCGCATTGCGCAGGCTGAGGTTTTCCGGGTGCGGTTGCAGGTAGGCCTGCTGCGCAATGTAGCGGTCCGGGTGTTGACGAAAGTGGTGCTTGAGCAACGTGAGCGGCACCACCAGCGGCACGATGCCTTGGCGGTACTGGCTGATGACGGTTTGCATTTCCTGTTTGTCATCGGCGCTGATCGCCTGCTTGAGGTAGCCGCTGATGTGTTGCAGCACATTGGTGTGGGTGCCACGGGTAGCGCACTTGGTCAGGCCGGTCATCAGGTCGCTGAAGTAGCAACTGGCCAATTCGTCCAGGTGGGTGTCCTTGGTCATGCTGCCCAGCAGGTGGCCGAGGCTTTTGTAATGCGCCGGGCTGTGGGCCATCAACAAGTATTTGTAGCGCGAATGGAAGGCCAGCAGGCGGTGACGCGTCAGGCCTTCGGCGAGCAATCCTTGCCAGCTGGCGTAGACGAATACGCGGGTGAGGAAATTTTCGCGCAACACCGGATCATTCAGGCGACCGTCCTCTTCCACCGGCAGATTGGGGTGGCGCGCGCAGAACGCCTGGGCGTAGATACCGCGCCCGCCGCCATCCACCGGGGCGCCGTTCTCCCGGTATACCTTGACCCGCTCCAGGCCACAGGAGGGCGACTTTTGCATAAAGATGTAGCCGCACAGGTCGGTGTGTTCGGCCGCCATCTGCTGGCCGTATTGATCCAGCGGCTGGGTCACGTTGAGTTCGCGGTGCACGGTGCCCACGGCCTGCGGGTTGGCCGCGTCGCCGACCAGGCGAATGGTTTCACGGGGGATGCCCAGGCCGATGGCGACTTCCGGGCACAGCGGCACGTAGTCGAAGTAGTCGGCCAGGGTCTGGGTGCACAGGAGGGATTGCTTATGCCCGCCGTTGAAACGCACGTTTTCGCCCAGCAGGCAGGCGCTGATGCCGATCTTGGGTTTCACGGAATGGGGCATGGGTAAACCTCTGCGAAATTCCTGTACAGTTTTTTATCCCTGTACAACTAATCTCATCATAGATTTGATCTTGTACAAGTCAATAATTTTGTATAGGTATTTTCGCCCTGATTTACGTCCAGCCCATTTTCCAGCTTTCAGGGTTCTGCAGGGCCTGCCATGGGAGGCGTTCGCTGCGCCGGGTCATCACCGCTTGCAGTTCGATTTCCAGTACGGTGCCTTCCTCGTCACGGAACAGCTCGGTGACGAGGAAGTGTTTTTCCTTGTTTTTTGGAGATGTCGCGGTCCATTTCGACAGCAGCAGTTTGGCCGGATTCAAGCGGTTCATTGCAGGTGCTCGATCAACCGTCGCGCCGCCTCCTGGCCACTGAGCCAGGCGCCTTCGACGCGTCCGGATAAACACCAGTCGCCGCAGACGAACAGGCCCAGGTCGGCATCGGCCAGCACGCCGAATTCATGGCTGCTGGACGGCCTGGCGTAGAGCCAGCGATGCGCCAGGCTGAATGATGGCGCGGGCATGGTGCAGTGCAGCAATTCGGCGAAGGCGCCGTGCAGGTGTTCGATCACAGCTTCCCTGGACAGGTCCAGGTGCGCCTTGCTCCAGGTGCTGGTGGCATGCAGCACCCAGGTGTCGAGGCTGACATCACGCCCGGGCTTGCTGCGGTTGCGTGCCAGCCAGTCGAGGGCGCTGTCTTGTACGAAGCAGCCTTCCATCGGCGTATCCAGCGGCGTGTCGAAGGCCAGGGCGATGGCCCAGGTCGGCTCCATTTTCACCCCGGCCACGGCGCTCGCCAGCTTCGGTGCGGCGGCCAACAGGGTGGTGGCCTGGGGCGCCGGCGTGGCGATGATCACATGGCTGAACGGACCGTGACTGCCGCCATCGGCATCGAGCAGGTTCCAGTGCTGGGTGCCCTGGAACACCTCGGTAATGCGGCAACCGAATTGCACCGGCAGGTCATCGAGCAGGGCGCGGGTAATGGCGCTCATGCGCGGCGTACCGACCCAGCGGATCTGTTCATCGGGGGAGGGCGTCAGTTGGCCGGCCTTGAAGTTATACAGCTGGGGTTTCCACTGCTCGGCCCAGCCATGGCTTTGCCAGCGCTGCACCTCGTTGACGAAGCGCCGGTCGCGGGCGGTGAAGTACTGTGCGCCCATGTCCAGCGCGCCGGCGTCGCTGCGCTTGCTGGACATACGGCCACCGCTGCCGCGGCTTTTATCGAAGAGTTGTACAACGTGCCCCGCGTCTCGTAACGCTCGGGCGGCGGAGAGACCGGCGATGCCGGCACCTATGATCGCGATGGGGACAGTCATGGGAGGCCTCGTTTTACCGTTGGGTACAGACTACGCCGACACCAATAGCTGTACAATATTGTTTTTTGGTATAAGTTTTGGCGTGCCTGATTGTGTGACGTGACCTATGGTTAAGCCAACAGGCTAAACGATCGTCACGCTCGAATATAAAATCGATCCCTGCTTATAAAATAGACCAGTGAGCGGCGGCGAACGTTACATGAGGAGAGTCCCATGCATATTTTGCTGACCGGCGGTACCGGCTTGATCGGCCGTCAACTGTGCCGGCACTGGCTTGCCCAGGGCCATCGCTTGACCGTGTTGAGCCGTACACCCGAATCCGTTGCGCGTATTTGCGGCGCGCAGGTCCTGGGCGTTGGGCGCCTGCAGGACGTGATCGGCGCGGTGGATGCGGTGGTCAACCTTGCCGGTGCGCCGATTGCCGACCGTCCCTGGACCCACAAGCGCAAGGCCTTGTTGTGGAGCAGTCGCATCAGCCTGACTGAAAATCTGCTGGCGTGGCTGGAACGCCTGGAGCAGAAACCGGCGGTGCTGATCTCAGGTTCCGCCGTGGGCTGGTATGGCGATGGCGGCGAGCGCGAATTGACTGAAGACAGCGGCCCTGTGCAGGATGATTTTCCCAGCCAGTTGTGTATCGCCTGGGAAGAAACCGCCGCGCGTGCCGAGGCCTTGGGCATTCGCGTGGTGCTGGTGCGTACCGGCCTGGTGCTGGCGGCCGAGGGCGGCTTTTTGTCGCGCCTGTTGCTGCCGTTCAAACTGGCGCTGGGCGGGCCGATCGGCAATGGCCGGCAATGGATGCCGTGGGTGCACATCCGCGATCAAATCGCCCTGATTGATTTTCTTCTGCACAAGGCTGACGCCCGTGGTCCTTATAATGCCTGCGCGCCACACCCGGTGCGCAACCGCGAGTTTGCCAAGACGTTGGGCCAGGTGTTGCACCGCCCGGCGTTCATGCCGATGCCGGCCTTTGCGCTGAAGGTCGGTTTGGGCGAGTTATCGGGCTTGTTGCTGGGCGGACAAAAGGCACTGCCCGAGCGGCTGCTGGCCGCAGGTTTCACTTTCCAGTTCACTGAGTTGCGTGCGGCCCTGGACGACTTGTCCGGCCGCCTCTAGAAATAGGATGTTGCATGAGCGATCACGCGTTGTTACTGGTCAACCTGGGCTCGCCGAAGTCCACTTCGGTGGCCGATGTGCGCAGCTACCTCAATCAGTTCCTGATGGACCCTTATGTCATCGACCTGCCGTGGCCGGTACGTCGCTTGCTGGTCTCACTGATCCTGATCAAGCGCCCCGAGCAGTCGGCCCATGCCTATGCGTCCATCTGGTGGGACGAAGGCTCGCCACTGGTGGTCCTCAGCCGTCGCCTGCAGCAGCAGATGACCGCGCAATGGACCCAAGGCCCCGTAGAACTGGCAATGCGTTATGGCGAGCCTTCGCTTGAAACGGTGCTGACGCGCCTGGCTGCCCAGGGCATTCAGAACGTGACGCTGGCGCCGCTGTACCCGCAGTTTGCCGACAGCACCGTGACCACGGTGGTAGAGGAAGCCAGGCGTGTGGTGCGCGACAAGAAACTGAAGGTGCAATTCTCCATCCTGCAGCCGTTCTACGACCAGCCTGAGTACCTCGATGCCTTGGCCGCGAGTGTACGGCCGCATGTGGAACAGGCTTACGATCACCTGCTGTTGAGTTTCCACGGCTTGCCCGAGCGTCACCTGACCAAACTCGACCCGACCGGCCAGCATTGTTTCAAGGATGCCGATTGCTGCAAGAATGCCTCGCCTGAGGTGCTTGCCACCTGTTATCGCGCGCAATGTTTCAGCGTTGCCCGCGATGTGGCTGAGCGGCTGGGGTTGCCGGACGGCAAGTGGTCGGTGGCGTTCCAGTCGCGCCTGGGCCGCGCCAAATGGATCGAACCCTACACCGAGGCGCGTCTTGAGGCCCTGGCGCAGCAAGGCGTGAAAAAACTGCTGGTGATGTGCCCCGCGTTTGTCGCCGATTGCATCGAGACCCTGGAGGAAATCGGTGATCGCGGGCTGGAGCAGTTCCGTGAGGCGGGGGGCGAAGAGTTGGTGCTGGTGCCCTGCTTGAACGATGACCCGCAGTGGGCGGAGGCGCTCAATACCCTCTGCGAAAGAGCGCCGGTTACGTTGTAATCACGCCTTGCGGTGATCCAATTGTGGGAGGGGGCTTGCCCCCGATAGCGGTGTATCAGTCAGAAATGTTGAGACTGACATACTGCTATCGGGGGCAAGCCCCCTCCCACATTGAGTCCCATGTCTGTCAAAGGTTAAGGCTCAGGCTGACGGTGACGTTGTGCGGCTCAATCAAGCCTTGCGGTGATCCAATTGTGGGAGGGGGCTTGCCCCCGATAGCAGAGTGTCAGCCTCAGCATGTTTGACTGATACACCGCCATCGGGGGCAAGCCCCCTCCCACATTTGTACGGTGCCCGTTTATAGATTGAGTGTAAGGCTGACGGTGAAGTTGCGCGGTTCGCCCGGGTTGACCCAGTAGCTGCTGTAGGACCGCTCGTAGTACTTCTCATTGAACAGGTTGTTGAGGTTCAGCCCCACGGTGACATTCTCCGTCGCCTTGTAATGCGCCAGCAGATCGACGGTGTGGTAAGCGGGCAGTTCAAAACCTGTTCCCGCCTCACCGGAGCGATCACCCACATACGTAAACGCTGCCCCCAGGTCGGAACCGCGCAACGCGCCGTCCTGAAATTCGTACACCCCCAACAGACTGCCGCTGCGTTTGGCCACGCCGAGGATGCGGCTGCCGGCAGGAAGGGTCTTATCGCCCTTGGTCACTTCGGCGTCGATGTAGGCCAAAGCGCCGATCACGCGGATGGCGTCGGTGACCTGCCCGGTCAGTTGCACATCCAGGCCCTGGCTGCGCGCCTTGCCCATGGCGCGGTTGGTGTTGGTCGCCGGGTCCAGGGTCAGCACGTTTTCCTTCTCGATATGGAAGGCGGCGACGGTGGCGCTGAGGCGGTCGTCAAACAGCTCGCTCTTGACCCCGACTTCATAGCCCACGCCTTCTTCCGGCTTGAAGGTCTTGCCACCGGCATCCAGGCCGCTGTTGGGCTTGAACGAGGTGGAGGCGTTGGCGAATACCCCAACCTGCGGCGTGAGTTGATAGAGCAGGCCGGCGCGCTGGGTGAGGGCGTCATGGGTTTGCCGGCTTTTGGCATGGTTGCGGGTGAAGTCGTCGGTGCTCTGCTCGAAATGCTCGAAGCGCGCGCCCACCATGCCGCGCAGGCGGTCGGTGAAGACGATCTGGTCTTGCAGGTTCAGCGCATGGCTTTGGGTCTGCTCGAAGAAATCGGTGCCGGTGCGCGTGCCATTGGGTTTTGGCTGGCCGTAGACCGGGTTGTGGAGATCAATGGGGTAGTTGCTGCCGCCGATAGCGGTCACCCGTTCCTTCTTGCGGTAGTCCTCGTACTCGGTGCCGACCAGTAGTTCATGCTGCCAACTGCCAATATCGAACAGCCCGCGCAGTTCCAGTTGGGTGATGCTGTCGTGCCAGCCGGTAGAGCGCTCGCGGTAGCGGCGGTTGACGGTGTGACCGTCGGCGTTCAGCGCACGGCTTTCCGAAGCGTCGCCCCACAGGCTGCCTTGTTTGTAATGACTGGCCAGGCGCAGCTTCCAGGCATCGTTGAGGTGATGCTCGAGTGCCGCCTGGATGCGGTTGTTGTGGTTGCGGATATTGCCGTCGTCGGGCTCGCCGAGGAACGTGGAGCGGGACATGCCGGTGTTGGCGACCATGCCGCGGTCAAACGTGGAGTTGTGGCGCACGAACTCGCTTTCCACCAGCAGGCTGGTGTCCGGGTCCAGTTGCCAGCTGAAGGACGGTGCGACGAACACTCGCTTGGCGTCCACGTGATCGCGAAAACTGTGGTTGTCTTCAACCGCCAGGTTCACGCGTGACAGCACGCGGCCCTCATTGTCCAGCGGAGTATTCACGTCCAGTGCGGTGCGGTAGCGATCCCAGCTGCCCGCGCTGGTTTGCAACGTGGTGAAGGCCTCGGGCTGGGGTTTCTTGCTGACGATGTTCACTGTGCCGCCGGGGTCGCCACGCCCGTACAGGCTGGCCGCAGGCCCCTTGAGCACTTCGATGCGTTCGATGTTCGCCGCGTCCGGCGTGCTCGGGTAGCCGCGGTTGGCGCTGAAGCCATCCTGGTAGAACTCGGAGGTGGTGAAGCCGCGCACGCTGTATTGGTAAAGGGTCAGGCCGCCGAAATTGTTTTGCTTGGAGACGCCGCCGGCAAACTCCAGGGCGCGTTCCACGCTGGTGCTGCCCAGGTCCTTGAGCACCGTGGCGGGAATCACGCTGATTGATTGCGGGATATCGCGCAGGGCGGTATCGGTCTTGGTGGCGCTGGCGGAGCGGGTCGCGCGGTAACCCTGCACCGGGCCGGTCGCCGCCTCATAGGCGTCGGTGGTGACGCTGATGGTGTCCAGTTCCAGGGTGTTTTCTTCGGCGTAGGCAGGGTCGAGCAGCAAACCCAGGGCCAGCCCGGCCAGGGGCGTAAACTTTCGAGACGGCATGATAGAGCGTTCCAATGTCGATATTGAAACAATATAACATGTCTAATGAGAGGGATTGCTAGGTAATATCAATGCACCAGCGCCCACTGACGGGCACTGGTGCGCTGCCGCTTATTCCTCTTCCTTCACCGGCGCCGTGGCCGGCGGCGGGCGCAGGCCGATTTCCGCCGACAGCTTGATTTCCTTGCCGTTGCGCATCACCTGGATCGCCACCTTGTCGGTCGGCTTGATCCGCGCCACCTGGTTCATCGACTTGCGGCCATCACCGGCGGGTGCGCCGTCGATGCTGAGGATCACATCGCCCAGTTGCAGGCCGGCTTTCTGCGCCGGCCCGTCGCGGAAGATCCCCGCGACCACGATGCCCGGGCGTCCGGTCAGGCCGAACGACTCGGCCAGCTCTTTGGTCAAGGGCTGGACTTCAATGCCCAGCCAGCCGCGAATCACCTGGCCGTGTTCAATGATCGACTTCATCACCTCCATCGCCAGCTTCACCGGAATCGCAAAACCGATGCCCTGGGAGCCGCCGGACTTGGAGAAAATCGCCGTGTTGATGCCTGTCAGGTTGCCGTTGGCGTCCACCAGCGCGCCGCCGGAGTTGCCGGGGTTGATCGCCGCGTCGGTCTGGATGAAGTCTTCGTAGCTGTTAAGGCCCAGTTGGTTACGCCCGGTGGCGCTGATGATGCCCATGGTCACCGTCTGGCCGACGCCGAACGGGTTGCCGATGGCCAGCGCCACGTCACCGACGCGCAGGCCGTCGGAGCGGCCGAGGGTGATCGACGGCAGGTCTTTCAGGTCGATCTTCAGTACCGCAAGATCGGTTTCCGGATCGCTGCCCACGACGCGGGCCAGGGTCTCGCGGCCGTCACGCAGGGCCACCACGATCTGGTCGGCGCCGGTGGTCACGTGATTATTGGTGAGGATGTAGCCTTCGGGGCTCATGATCACCCCGGAACCGAGGCTGGACTCCATGCGGCGCTGCTTGGGCCCGTTGTCACCGAAATAGCGGCGGAACTGCGGGTCTTCGAACAGGGGATGTGCCGGCTTGTTGATGACCTTGGTGGTGTACAGGTTGACCACGGCGGGGGCGGCGATGACCACGGCGTCCGCATAGGTCACCGGGCCTTGCACCACGGTACTGGTTTGCGGGGCCTGCTGCAGGTTCACATCCAGGCTGGGCAGGCCCACCCACTGGGGATAACGCTGAATGATCAGCATCGCGATCAGCACGCCAGCCAGCAATGGCCATCCAAAAAAACGCAGTGCCTTGAGCATCAAGTAAGTCCTGACAGGTTGCAGGGGGCGCGGGAGCGCCCATAATGTCGCGCATTATACGAGGCTGTGACGCCTGCGAACCGGATATTTAGGAGTCTTTTATGGCCGTCCCCCTTACCACCCTCGTCGAGGAAGCGGACCGCTACCTTGGCAGCCTGAAAATCGCCGACTACTGCCCAAATGGCCTGCAAGTCGAGGGCCGGCCCCAGGTGATGCGCATCGTCAGCGGCGTCACCGCCAGCCAGGCCCTGCTGGACGCCGCCGTCGAAGCCCAGGCCGACCTGATCCTGGTGCACCACGGGTATTTCTGGAAGGGTGAAAACCCCTGCGTCACCGGCATGAAGCAGCGCCGCCTGAAAACCTTGCTCAAGCACGACATCAGCCTGTTGGCCTACCACCTGCCATTGGACCTGCACCCAGAGGTAGGCAATAACGTGCAGCTTGCCAGGCAACTGGACATCACCGTCGAAGGCCCGCTGGACCCCGGCAATCCCAAAATCGTTGGCCTGGTCGGCTCGCTTGCCGAGCCGCTGTCACCGCGCGACTTTGCCCGTCGCGTGCAGGACGTGATGGGCCGTGAGCCACTGTTGATCGAAGGCGGCGAGATGATCCGCCGCGTCGGTTGGTGCACCGGAGGCGGCCAGGGTTACATCGACAACGCGATTGCCGCAGGCGTCGACTTGTTCATCAGCGGCGAAGCGTCCGAGCAGACCTTCCACAGCGCCCGCGAAAACGACATCAGCTTCATCGCCGCCGGCCATCACGCCACCGAGCGGTATGGCGTACAGGCACTGGGCGATTACCTGGCGCGACGCTTTGCCCTGGAACATCTGTTCATCGATTGCCCCAACCCGATCTAAACCTGTCGAAGGGCACAATGTGGGAGGGGGCTTGCCCCCGATTGCGGTGTGTCAGTCAGCACCTATTTCACTGTTCCACCGCTATCGGGGGCAAGCCCCCTTCCACACTCGAGGCCAAACTCAGGGGTATATTCATATACCGTTTCGATCTAGTTGGCGCCCTGAATAGAAGCAGGTGCTGTGCTAGCATGCCCCGCTCGAACACGGCCCGCTGGCCGTCCACAAGATCGTTTTTCCGTGAGTAGCCATGGTCGACAAACTGACGCATCTGAAACAGCTGGAGGCGGAAAGCATCCACATCATCCGCGAGGTCGCCGCCGAGTTCGACAACCCGGTGATGCTCTACTCGATCGGTAAAGACTCCGCCGTGATGCTGCACCTGGCACGCAAGGCCTTCTTCCCGGGCAAATTGCCGTTTCCGGTGATGCACGTCGACACCCGCTGGAAATTCCAGGAGATGTACAGGTTCCGCGACAAAATGGTCGAGGAGCTGGGCCTGGACCTGATCACCCACGTCAACCCTGACGGTGTGGCGCAGGGCATCAACCCGTTCACCCACGGCAGCGCCAAGCACACCGACATCATGAAGACTGAAGGCCTCAAGCAGGCCCTGGACAAGCATGGTTTCGACGCTGCCTTTGGCGGCGCGCGTCGCGATGAAGAGAAATCCCGTGCCAAAGAGCGCGTGTATTCATTCCGCGACAGCAAGCACCGCTGGGACCCGAAGAACCAGCGCCCGGAGCTGTGGAACGTCTACAACGGCAACGTCAACAAGGGCGAGTCGATCCGCGTGTTCCCGCTGTCCAACTGGACCGAGCTGGACATCTGGCAGTACATCTACCTGGAAGGCATCCCGATCGTGCCGTTGTATTTCGCCGCCGAGCGCGACGTGATCGAGAAGAACGGCACGTTGATCATGATCGACGACGACCGCATCCTCGAGCACCTGTCCGACGAAGACAAAGCCCGCATCGTCAAAAAGAAAGTCCGTTTCCGCACCCTTGGTTGCTACCCGTTGACGGGCGCGGTGGAGTCCGAAGCCGAGACGCTGACGGACATCATTCAGGAAATGCTCCTGACGCGAACTTCCGAGCGCCAGGGCCGTGTCATCGACCACGATGGCGCTGGCTCCATGGAAGATAAAAAACGTCAAGGGTACTTTTAAGCTTCGAGTTACAAGCGGCAAGCTGCAAGTTAAAGGCGGTATGCGTAATTTTGCAGTTTGGTGCTTGCAGCCGGTTGTTGCGAGCCGCTATTGAGTGACTCGTAATGGATTTCGAGAAGTTGGTTGTTTGGCAGAGAAGCAAATGTCTGGCGGTGGGAATTTATCGAGAGTTTGCGCAGTGTCGGGATTTTGGTTTCAAGGATCAGATTACCCGCTCGGCACTTTCGGTGCCCTCCAACATTGCTGAAGGCATGGAGCGTTGCAGTGCCAAAGAGAAGGTCCGTTTTCTTTGGATTGCTAAGGCTTCTTGTGGAGAGTTGCGTACGCAGATTCTCATCGGTAGCGACATCGCTTACATCGCTCAACCGCTGGCTGCCAACTGGATTACAGAAACTCGCGAGCTGTCTAAAATGCTCTGCGCCCTGATCAACAAAATTTCTGACTAGCT
Organism: Pseudomonas fluorescens; assembly: GCF_002837185.1. Taxonomy (GTDB): domain Bacteria; phylum Pseudomonadota; class Gammaproteobacteria; order Pseudomonadales; family Pseudomonadaceae; genus Aquipseudomonas; species Aquipseudomonas fluorescens_AM. The sequence goes on from NZ_KZ477985.1 coordinate 78,800, forward strand.
GTACGCCGACAAGCTTGCCGCTTGAAGCTTACAGCTCGGAGCTTGAACCCAATGAGCCATCAATCTGATTTGATCAGCGAGGACATCCTCGCCTATCTGGGCCAGCACGAGCGCAAGGAAATGTTGCGCTTCCTGACCTGTGGCAACGTCGACGACGGCAAGAGCACCCTGATCGGGCGCCTGCTGCACGACTCCAAGATGATCTACGAAGATCACCTGGAAGCCATCACCCGCGATTCGAAAAAATCCGGCACCACCGGCGATGACATCGACCTGGCCTTGCTGGTCGACGGCCTGCAGGCCGAGCGTGAGCAAGGCATCACCATTGATGTCGCCTACCGCTACTTCTCCACCGCCAAGCGTAAATTCATCATCGCCGACACCCCAGGCCACGAGCAGTACACCCGCAACATGGCCACCGGTGCGTCCACCTGTGACCTGGCGATCATCCTGATCGACGCCCGCTACGGCGTGCAGACCCAGACCCGGCGCCACAGCTTCATCGCCTCGCTGCTGGGCATCAAGCACATCGTGGTTGCCGTCAACAAGATGGACATCAACGGCTTTGACCAGCGCGTGTTCGAGTCGATCAAGGCCGATTACCTGAAGTTTGCCGACGGCATCGCCTTCAAGCCGAGCACCCTGGCCTTTGTGCCGATGTCGGCGCTCAAGGGTGACAACGTGGTGAACAAGAGCGAGCGATCGCCCTGGTACACCGGCCAGTCGCTGATGGAGATCCTCGAAACCGTCGAGATCGCCAACGACCGCAACTACACCGACCTGCGTTTCCCGGTGCAGTACGTCAACCGCCCGAACCTGAACTTTCGTGGTTTTGCCGGCACCCTGGCCAGCGGTATCGTGCACAAGGGCGACGAAGTCGTGGTGCTGCCGTCGGGCAAGAGCAGCCGCGTCAAATCCATCGTCACGTTCGAGGGCGAGCTGGAGCACGCAGGTCCCGGTCAGGCGGTGACGCTGACCATGGAAGACGAGATCGATATCTCCCGTGGCGACCTGCTGGTACACGCCGACAACGTGCCGCAAGTGACCGACGCCTTCGACGCCATGCTGGTGTGGATGGCCGAAGAGCCGATGCTGCCGGGCAAGAAATACGACATCAAGCGCGCCACCAGCTACGTGCCGGGTTCCATCACCAGCATCGTGCACCGTGTGGACGTGAACACCCTGGCCGAAGGCCCGGCCAGTTCCCTGCAGTTGAATGAAATTGGTCGGGTCAAGGTCAGTCTCGATGCCGCCATTGCGCTGGATGGCTATGACAGCAACCGCACCACGGGCGCCTTCATCGTCATCGACCGTTTGACCAATGGCACTGTGGCTGCGGGCATGATCATCGCGCCACCGGTCAATCATGGCGGTTCTGCGCAGCACGGCAGCCTCGCGCATGTGGCTACCGAAGAACGTGCCCTGCGCTTCGGCCAGCAGCCGGCCACCGTGTTGTTCAGCGGCCTGTCCGGCGCCGGCAAGAGCACCTTGGCTTATGCGGTCGAGCGCAAGCTGTTCGACATGGGGCGTGCGGTGTTTGTACTGGACGGCCAGAACTTGCGTCACGACCTGAACAAAGGTCTGCCGCAGGACCGCGCCGGGCGTACCGAAAACTGGCGCCGCGCCGCTCACGTGGCGCGCCAGTTCAACGAGGCTGGCTTGCTGACCCTGGCTGCGTTCGTCGCCCCGGATGCCGAAGGCCGTGAGCAGGCGAAGGCGTTGATTGGTGCTGACCGTCTGCTGACCGTCTATGTGCAGACTTCGCCGCTGGTGTGTGCCGAGCGTGATCCGCAAGGCTTGTACGCTGCCGGTGGCGATAACATCCCGGGCGAGTCGTTCCCGTACGACGTGCCGTTGAATGCCGATCTGGTGATCGACACCCAGAGCCTGTCGCTGGAAGACAGCGTCAAGCAGGTGCTGGAACTGTTGCGCCAGCGTGGCGCGATCTAAGCCAGTACTCGGTCAAATGTGGGAGGGGGCTTGCCCCCGATTGCTGAGTGTCAGTCACTGCATCTTTTGACTGGCACACCGCAATCGGGGGCAAGCCCCCTCCCACATTTTGATTATCCTTTGTCTGGGAAATCGGTGTGCAGCTTGTCCAGCAATGCATCCTTGTCTTCCCACAGCTGGTTGATCCAGCCCTGGAACGCCAACCGATACTCCCCATCCTGCTCATAATTCTTGCCAATAAACTCGGCCGGAATCCGCACTTCTTCGAACTGCACCACCACGTCCTTCACATTCCCGCACAGTAAGTCCCAATACCCCGGACGCCCGCCAGGGTAGTGAATGGTCACATTCACCAGTGACTTCAATTGCTCACCCATGGCATCCAGCACAAACGCGATTCCGCCGGCCTTGGGCTTGAGCAGATAGCGAAACGGTGAATTCTGTTGCGCATGCTTGCCCGGCGTGAACCGCGTGCCTTCGGCGAAGTTGAAGATGCCCACCGGGTTGTCGCGAAACTTTGCACAGGTCTTGCGCGTGGTTTCCAGGTCCTTGCCTTTCTTTTCCGGGTGTTTTTCCAGGTACGCCTTGCTGTAGCGCTTCATGAACGGAAAGCCCAGGGCCCACCACGCCAGGCCAATCACCGGCACCCAGATCAGTTCCTGTTTGAGAAAGAACTTCAGCGGGCGAATCCGCCGATTGAGCACGTATTGCAGCACCATGATGTCGACCCAGCTCTGGTGGTTGCTGGTCACCAGATAGGAATGCTGATAATCCAGGCCTGCAAGGCCGCTCAGGTGCCAGCGTGTGCGCCGTACCAGGTTCATCCAGCCCTTGTTGTTGGTGACCCAGGCCTCGTGGGTGTGATTCATCAGCCATTCGCTGAAGCGCTTGGCGAAGGGCAGCGCCTTGAACAGCGCGACGATAAACAGGAACGAGCACAGCAGGATCGTGTTCAGCGCCAGCAGCAGGGAAGCGATTACCCCGCGCACGGCGGCAGGTAGAAAATCCAGCATTTAGATATCCATAGGTCGGTTGGCGGCTTGGATCGCGGTGAGGGCGATGGTGTATACGATGTCGTCCACCTGGGCGCCGCGTGGCAGGTCGTTGACCGGTTTGCGCAAGCCTTGGAGCATCGGCCCCAGGCTTACGCAATCGGCGCTGCGCTGCACGGCTTTGTAGGTGGTGTTGCCAGTGTTCAGATCGGGGAACACGAATACCGTGGCCTTGCCGGCGACCTGGCTGTTGGGCGCCAATTGCCGGGCCACGCTTTCGTTGGCGGCCGCGTCGTATTGCAGCGGGCCGTCGATCAGCAGTGAGCTTTGCTGTTCGTGGGCGAGCAGGGTGGCCTCGCGGACTTTTTCCACTTCTTCGCCACTGGCCGAATCGCCGCTGGAATAACTGATCATCGCCACGCGCGGGGCGATGCCGAACGCGGCCGCCGAGTCGGCGCTTTGCAAGGCAATTTCCGCCAGCTCCGCAGCGCTGGGGTGCGGGTTCATCACACAGTCGCCGTACACCAGCACTTGCTCGGGGAACAACATGAAGAACACCGACGACACCAGGGTGCAGCCCGGTGCTGTTTTAATCAGCTGCAGGGCCGGGCGGATGGTGTTGGCGGTGGAATGGATAACGCCGGAGACCAGGCCGTCCACTTCGTCCAGGGCGAGCATCATGGTGGCGATCACCACGGTGTCTTCCAACTGCTGCTCGGCCATCGGTGCGTTCAGGCTTTTGCTCTTGCGCAGTGCCACCATTGGCTCTACGTAGCGCTGGCGGATCAGGTCCGGGTCGAGAATCTCCAGGCCTTCGGGCAAATCGATGCCGTGGGCGCGAGCGACGGCTTCCACGTCCGCCGGCTTGGCCAGCAGCACGCAGCGCGCGATGCCCCGCGCCTGGCAGATCGCGGCGGCCTGCACGGTCAGCGGCTCGCTGCCTTCGGGCAACACGATGCGTTTGTTGGCGGCCTGGGCGCGCTGGATCAACTGGTAGCGGAATACCGCAGGTGACAGGCGCATCTCCCGTGGCGTGCCGCAGCGTTGGTGCAGCCAGCGCGCATCGAGGTGGCTGGCGACGAAGTCGGTGATGATCTCCGCACGTTCGCGGTCATCGATGGGGATTTCCTTGTTGAGGCTATTGAGCTGGTTGGCGGTGTCGTAGGAACCGGTGCTCACCGACAGCACCGGCAACCCGGCCTGGAACGCACCGCGGCACAGGTCCATGATGCGCGGGTCGGGCAGGGTGTCGCTGGTCAGCAGCAGGCCGGCCAGCGGCACGCCGTTGATCGCAGCCAGGCTGACGGCGAGGATGATGTCGTCGCGATCGCCGGGTGTCACCACCAGCACGCCGGGCTTGAGCAGCTCCACGGTGTTGCGCATGGTGCGGGCGCAGATGATGATCTTGGTCATGCGCCGGGTTTCGTAGTCGCCGGCATTGAGAATCTGCGCGCCCATCAGGTCGGCCACGTCGCGGGTACGCGGCGCGTTGAGTTCGGGCTGGTAGGGAATGCAGCCGAGCAGGCGGAAATCACCGCTGCGCAACAACGGCGAGTGCTCCTTGAGACGCGCCGAGAAGGCCTCCATGCTTTCGTCGGTGCGCACTTTGTTGAGGATCACGCCGAGTACTTTCGGGTCTTTCGGGCCGCCGAACAATTGCGCCTGCAGTTCCACGCGACCGGACAGTTCGGTAAGCACTTCGTTTTCCGGGGCCGAGACCAGGATTACTTCGGCATCCAGGCTCTTGGCCAGGTGCAGGTTGACCCGGGCCGCATAACTGGCGCTGCGGGTCGGCACCATGCCTTCGACGATCAGCACATCCTTGCCCACGGCGGCTTGCTGGTACAGCGTGATGATTTCTTCGAGCAACTCATCCAGCTGGCCGTCGCCGAGCATGCGCTCGACATGGGCCAGGCCCAGGGGGTGGGGCGGTTTCAGGCCGTGGGTGCGCGCCACCAGTTCGGTGGAGCGCTCAGGGCCGGTATCGCCAGGATGTGGCTGGGCAATCGGTTTGAAAAAACCGACTTTCAGCCCGGCTCGTTCCAGGGTACGCACCAGCCCAAGGCTGATGGAGGTCAGGCCCACACCAAAATCGGTGGGCGCGATAAAAAAAGTCTGCATGCGAATTCTCTGGAGGTGCATGGCTGGGGTGGCGCTCTATGCTTGAGCGCCTACCGCGAATCAGGCGCCAAGGTTATCGTTATTCGTGCTGTTGCGCACACCAGCCGCAGGCAAAGGGTTGGCCTATTTTTTCAAGGCGTAGCGCGGGGTCGAGCACCCAGGCGCGCGACTGCCACGGCGGCTGGTGGCGCAGATGCTGAGTGTGGCCGCAGGACAGCTCGGCGACCCAGTGCAGGTCGTCGTCCTGGTGGAATCCGGTTATCGTCGAGACCGTTGGTCGGCCCCGTCCGTCCGGGTTCTGTTCGCTTTCGGGCAAATCCTTGTTTAGACTTGTCCGTTCTTCATTCTTATGCAAAAGGTCTCGCCCCATGACGATCGCCGCTAACAAGGCTGTCTCCATCGACTATACCCTGACCAACGACGCTGGTGAGGTCATCGACAGCTCAGCCGGCGGCGCGCCGCTGGTCTACCTGCAAGGCGCGGGTAACATCATCCCAGGCCTGGAAAAGGCGCTGGAAGGCAAGGCGGTTGGTGATGAACTGACCGTTGCCATAGAACCTGAAGATGCCTACGGCGAATACTCCGCCGAACTGGTCAGCACCTTGAGCCGCAGCATGTTCGAAGGTGTTGATGAGCTGGAAGTCGGCATGCAGTTCCACGCTTCCGCGCCGGACGGCCAAATGCAGATCGTGACCATCCGCGATCTGGACGGCGACGACGTGACCGTTGACGGTAACCACCCTCTGGCTGGCCAGCGCCTGAACTTCCAGGTGAAGATCGTTGCCATTCGCGACGCTTCCCAAGAAGAAGTGGCTCATGGCCACGTCCACGGTGAAGGCGGTCATCACCATTGATTGTGGTTTGATCAATCGGTAGCAAAAACGCCCCGACTGGTTCGGGGCGTTTTTTTATCTGAAATTCACCGCAATCCAAATGTGGGAGGGGGCTTGCCCCCGATGGCGGTGTGTCAGTCAAAGTATTTCTTACTGATACACCGCTATCGGGGGCAAGCCCCCTCCCACATTTTGATCTGTGTATTCCAGAAAACAAAAATGCCCCGGACCTTTCGGTACGGGGCATTTCTTAACTGTACGCAACCTGAGGTCGCGTGGCAGTTGTTACCACTTAGGCTGCAGCAGCAACGTTCAGAGCCTTGATGTGGCCATTCAGGCGGCTCTTATGACGAGCGGCCTTGTTCTTGTGGATGATGCCTTTATCGGCCATACGGTCGATAACTGGCACGGCCAGAACGTAAGCAGCTTGAGCTTTTTCAGCGTCTTTGGTGTCGATGGCTTTAACTACATTCTTGATGTAGGTACGAACCATGGAACGCAGGCTGGCGTTGTGGCTGCGACGCTTCTCAGCCTGTTTTGCACGTTTTTTGGCGGAAGGTGTGTTGGCCACCGTCGAGCTCCTCGAAAGACTTTTTAGGAAATAGCAAACAAAATAGGCCGCGAATCATGCCGATGACTTGATGGGTTGTCAAGGGCGGCTGATGCGAACTGCTGAGTGGTCGATCTGAAGAGGCGGGTGATTTATTTCCGGCGCTTGACCTGTAAACTCGCGAGCTTTGGCGCTGTGCTGTTGCAGGCGCGCAGTATCGCATAAGTAGGCGCTTTGTTCGCCTGCTCTTTATCTATAGGCGCAAACTCTTTCAATGAATCTGCTCAAATCGTTGGCCGCCGTCAGCTCTATCACGATGATTTCCCGGGTTTTGGGGTTTGTGCGTGACACCCTGCTGGCACGCATTTTTGGCGCCAGTATGGCCACGGATGCCTTCTTCATTGCCTTTAAACTGCCCAACCTGTTGCGCCGGATTTTCGCCGAAGGCGCGTTTTCCCAGGCCTTCGTGCCGATCCTGGCCGAATACAAGACGCAGCAGGGGGAGGAGGCGACCCGCACCTTTATCGCCTATGTCTCGGGCCTTCTGACGCTGGTGTTGATGCTGGTGACCGTGCTCGGCATGCTCGCCGCGCCCTGGGTGATCTGGGCCACGGCTCCCGGCTTTGCCAATACCCCGGAAAAGTTCGCACTGACCACTGATCTGCTGCGCGTGACCTTTCCTTATATATTGCTGATCTCGCTGTCATCGCTCGCCGGGGCGATTCTCAATACCTGGAACCGTTTCTCGGTGCCGGCTTTCGTGCCGACGCTGCTTAATGTCAGCATGATTATCTTTGCGCTGTTCCTTACGCCGTACTTCGATCCGCCGGTAATGGCCCTGGGGTGGGCCGTCCTGGCTGGCGGCCTGGCACAATTGCTCTACCAACTGCCGCATTTGAAAAAGATCGGCATGCTTGTACTGCCCCGGCTGAACCTCAAGGACACCGGCGTCTGGCGCGTGATGCGCAATATGCTGCCGGCGATCCTCGGCGTGTCGGTGAGTCAGATCTCCCTGATCATCAATACGGCGTTCGCGTCGTTGCTGGTGTCCGGTTCGGTGTCGTGGATGTACTACGCCGACCGCCTGATGGAATTGCCGTCCGGCGTGCTCGGGGTGGCCTTGGGCACCATTTTGCTGCCGACCCTGGCGCGCACCTATGCGAGCAAGGACCGCCAGGAATACTCGCGCATTCTCGACTGGGGCCTGCGCCTGTGCTTCCTGCTGGTGCTGCCATGCTCCATGGCCCTGGGAATCCTGGCCGAACCCCTGACAGTCTCGCTGTTTCAATACGGGCAATTCGATGCGCACGACGCCCTGATGACCCAGCATGCGCTGGTGGCGTACTCCGTGGGTTTGCTCGGCATTATCGTGATCAAAGTGCTGGCGCCGGGCTTCTATGCCCAACAAAACATCCGCACACCGGTGAAGATCGCGATTTTCACACTGGTCGTCACGCAACTGCTCAACCTGGTGTTTATCGGCCCGCTGGCCCATGCCGGCCTGGCGCTCGCGATCAGTGCCGGTGCCTGTATCAATGCCGGCCTGCTGTTTTATCAACTGCGCAAGCAGCAGATGTACCAGCCGCAGCCTGGCTGGGGGGCGTTCACCCTCAAGTTGCTGGTGGCGGTCGCCGCGATGTCGGCCGTGTTGATTGGGCTGATGCACGTGATGCCGGCCTGGGACCAGGGCCATATGCTGGAGCGCTTCATGCGCCTGGGCGTGCTGGTAGTGGCTGGCGTGGTGGTGTACTTCGGGATGTTGCTGCTGCAGGGTTTCCGCCTGCGCGATTTCAATCGCAAGTCGCTGGGGTAGAGAGTTTGCCGCGATAAAACGGCTGTTTTATCGAATCGATCCATTTGGCCTGCGGTGTTGCCTGTCGTCCGGGGCCGGGTGTGGTTATAATCGACCACTTTATGAGCAAGAAGCGCGTTATGCAGCTGGTTCGAGGTCTCCACAACCTGCGCCCCGAGCACCGGGGCTGCGTCGCCACTATTGGCAACTTTGACGGTGTTCACCGTGGCCACCAGGCTATCCTGGCCAGGCTGCGCGAGCGTGCGGTCGAGTTGGGCGTGCCCAGCTGCGTGGTGATTTTTGAGCCGCAGCCGCGGGAGTTCTTCACCCCGGAAACGGCACCGGCCCGGCTGGCCCGCCTGCGAGACAAGCTGCAACTGTTGGCTGAAGAAGGCGTAGACCGCGTCCTCTGCCTGGCTTTCAACCAGCGTCTGCAAAGCCTTAGCGCCGCCGAGTTTGTCGACCGCATCCTCGTCGATGGCCTCGGCGTGCAGCATTTGGAGGTCGGCGACGACTTTCGTTTCGGTTGCGACCGCGTCGGCGATTTCGATTTCCTGCAACACGCCGGCGTCAACCAGGGTTTTACCGTCGAAGCCGCGCAAACCGTCGAACTGGACGGCCTGCGCGTGAGCAGTACCCAGGTGCGTAACGCCCTGGCCGCTGCCGACTTCGCCTTGGCCGAGCGTTTGCTCGGTCGCCCGTTCCGCATTGCCGGGCGGGTACTGCACGGCCAGAAGCTGGCGCGCCAACTGGGTACGCCAACCGCCAACGTGCAACTCAAGCGCCGTCGTGTGCCGCTGACCGGGGTTTACCTGGTGAGTGTCGATATCGACGGCCAATCGTGGCCGGGAGTCGCCAACATAGGCGTCAGGCCCACGGTTGCAGGTGATGGCAAGGCCCACCTGGAAGTTCATCTTTTGGATTTTGCCGGTGACTTGTATGACCGGCGTTTAACGGTGGTTTTCCACCAGAAGCTGCGTGAAGAGCAGCGTTTCGCCTCCCTTGAGGCGTTGAAAACGGCGATCAATGCGGATGTCGCCGCCGCCCGTGCACTAGCCGCACCTAGCGCCCATCGCTAACCGAAGAGCCTTAAATGACCGACTATAAAGCCACGCTAAACCTTCCGGACACCGCCTTCCCAATGAAGGCCGGCCTGCCACAGCGCGAACCGCAGATCCTGCAGCGCTGGGACAGTATTGGCCTGTACGGAAAGTTGCGCGAAATTGGCAAGGATCGTCCGAAATTCGTCCTGCACGACGGCCCTCCTTACGCCAACGGCACCATTCACATCGGTCACGCGCTGAACAAGATTCTCAAGGACATGATCCTGCGTTCGAAAACCCTGTCGGGCTTCGACGCGCCGTATGTCCCGGGTTGGGACTGCCACGGCCTGCCGATCGAACACAAAGTCGAAGTGACCTACGGCAAGAACCTGGGCGCGGATAAAACCCGCGAACTGTGCCGTGCCTACGCCACCGAGCAGATCGAAGGGCAGAAGTCCGAATTCATCCGCCTGGGTGTCCTGGGCGAGTGGGACAACCCGTACAAGACCATGAACTTCAAGAACGAGGCCGGTGAAATCCGCGCCCTGGCCGAAATCGTCAAGGGCGGTTTCGTGTTCAAGGGCCTCAAGCCCGTGAACTGGTGCTTTGACTGCGGCTCGGCCCTGGCCGAGGCGGAAGTCGAGTACGAAGACAAGAAGTCCTCGACCATCGACGTGGCCTTCCCGGTTGCCGATGAGGCCAAGCTCGCCGAGGCCTTTGGCCTGGCATCGCTGGCCAAGCCGGCGGCCATCGTGATCTGGACCACCACGCCATGGACCATCCCGGCCAACCAGGCGCTGAACGTGCACCCCGAGTTCACCTACGCGCTGGTGGACGTTGGCGATCGCCTGCTGGTGCTGGCCGAAGAAATGGTCGAGTCGTGCCTGGCGCGTTACGAGCTGCAAGGTTCGGTGATCGCCACCACTACCGGCTCCGCGCTGGAACTGATCAACTTCCGCCATCCGTTCTACGACCGCCTGTCGCCGGTGTACCTGGCTGACTACGTCGAACTGGGTTCCGGCACCGGCGTGGTTCACTCCGCGCCTGCCTACGGTGTGGACGACTTCGTGACCTGCAAAGCCTACGGCATGGTCAACGACGACATCCTCAACCCGGTGCAGAGCAATGGCGTCTACGCGCCGTCGCTGGAGTTCTTCGGCGGCCAGTTCATCTTCAAGGCCAACGAGCCGATCATCGACAAGTTGCGCGAAGTCGGTTCGCTGTTGCACACCGAAACTATCAAGCACAGCTACATGCACTGCTGGCGCCACAAGACCCCGTTGATCTACCGCGCCACCGCGCAGTGGTTCATCGGCATGGACAAAGAGCCGACCCGCGGCGAAACCCTGCGCATACGCTCGCTCAAGGCCGTCGAAGGCACCAAGTTCGTCCCGGCCTGGGGCCAGGCGCGCCTGCACTCGATGATCGCCAACCGTCCGGACTGGTGCATCTCCCGCCAGCGTAACTGGGGCGTGCCGATCCCGTTCTTCCTGAACAAGGAAAGCGGCGAACTGCACCCGCGCACCGTCGAACTCATGGAGGTCGTGGCCCAGCGCGTTGAACAGGAAGGCATCGAAGCCTGGTTCAAGATGGACGCTGCCGAACTGCTCGGTGATGAAGCGCCGCAGTACGACAAGATCAGCGACACCCTCGACGTGTGGTTCGACTCGGGCACCACCCACTGGCACGTGCTGCGCGGTTCGCACCCGATGGGCCACGAGACCGGCCCGCGTGCCGACCTGTACCTGGAAGGTTCGGACCAGCACCGTGGCTGGTTCCACTCGTCGCTGCTGACCGGTTGCGCCATCGACAACCACGCGCCGTACCGGGAGCTGTTGACCCACGGCTTCACCGTCGACGAAAACGGCCGCAAGATGTCCAAGTCGTTGAAGAACGTGATCGAGCCGAAAAAGATCAACGAGACCCTGGGCGCCGATATCATGCGTCTGTGGGTCGCTTCGACCGATTACTCGGGCGAGATCGCCGTCTCCGACCAGATCCTGGCCCGCAGCGCCGATGCCTACCGTCGCATCCGTAATACCGCGCGCTTCCTGCTGTCGAACCTGACCGGTTTCAACCCGGCCACCGACCTGCTGCCGGCCGACGACATGCTCGCCCTCGACCGTTGGGCCGTGGACCGCGCCCTGTTGCTGCAGCGCGAGTTGCAGGAACACTACGGCGAGTACCGCTTCTGGAATGTCTATTCCAAGATCCACAACTTCTGCGTGCAGGAGCTCGGTGGTTTCTACCTCGACATCATCAAGGACCGCCAGTACACCACCGGTGCCAACAGCAAGGCGCGCCGCTCGGCGCAGACCGCGCTGTACCACATCAGCGAAGCGCTGGTGCGCTGGATCGCACCGATCCTCGCGTTCACCGCCGACGAATTGTGGGAGTACCTGCCGGGTGAGCGTAACGAGTCCGTCATGCTCAACACCTGGTACGAAGGCTTGACCGAACTGCCGGCCGACTTCGAACTGGGCCGCGAGTACTGGGAAGGCGTGATGGCCGTGAAGGTTGCGGTGAACAAGGAGCTGGAAGTGCAGCGCGCGGCCAAGGCCGTGGGTGGCAACCTGCAAGCCGAAGTCACCCTGTTTGCCGAGGACGGCCTGACCGCCGACCTCGCCAAGCTGAGCAACGAACTGCGCTTTGTGTTGATCACCTCCACCGCAAGCCTGGCCCCCTTCGCCCAGGCTCCGGCAGATGCCGTGGCGACCGATGTGCCGGGCTTGAAGCTCAAGGTGGTCAAGTCGGCCTTCCCTAAATGCGCCCGTTGCTGGCACTGCCGTGAAGATGTCGGCGTGAACCCCGAGCATCCGGAAATCTGCGGCCGTTGCGTTGATAACATCAGCGGCGAAGGCGAGGTTCGTCACTATGCCTAACTCTGCCAGTCGTTTCGGGCGTCTTGGCTGGCTTGTATTGAGCGTGCTGGTCCTGGTCATCGACCAGGTCAGCAAGGCTCATTTCGAAGGCAGCCTGGAGATGTTCCAGCAAATCGTGGTGATCCCGGATTACTTCAGTTGGACCCTGGCCTACAACACCGGCGCCGCTTTCAGCTTCCTCGCCGATGGCGGTGGCTGGCAGCGCTGGCTGTTCGCGCTGATCGCCGTTGTGGTCAGTGCGGTGCTGGTGGTCTGGCTCAAGCGCCTGGGCCGGGACGACACCTGGCTGGCGATCGCGCTGGCCCTGGTGCTGGGCGGCGCGCTGGGTAACCTGTACGACCGCATTGCCCTGGGCCATGTGATCGACTTCATCCTGGTGCATTGGCAGAACCGCCATTACTTCCCGGCGTTCAACTTCGCCGACAGCGCTATCACCGTCGGTGCAATCATGCTGGCGCTGGACATGTTCAAGAGCAAGAAAACCGGAGAGACCGTCAATGACTGATCAGGTATTGGCTGAGCAACGCATCGGCCAGAACACGGAAGTCACTTTGCATTTCGCATTGCGCCTGGAGAATGGCGACACGGTCGACAGCACCTTCGACAAAGCCCCTGCTACCTTCAAGGTCGGTGACGGCAACCTGTTGCCGGGGTTTGAAGCGGCTCTGTTCGGCTTCAAGGCCGGCGATAAGCGTACCCTGCAGATTCTGCCGGAAAACGCCTTCGGCCAGCCCAACCCGCAAAATGTGCAGATCATCGCGCGTTCGCAGTTCGAAGGCATGGACCTGTCGGAAGGCCTGCTGGTGATCTTCAATGATGCGGCGAATACGGAATTGCCCGGTGTGGTCAAAGCCTTCGATGACACGCAAGTGACCATCGACTTCAACCATCCGTTGGCCGGCAAGACACTGACCTTTGACGTCGAGATCATCAACGTCAAAGCGCTCTAACTGACGATTTCAGCCTATTGTAGGAGCTAGCTTGCTCGCGAAGGTCTTCAACGATAATCCTGGCATCCTGCATGATCGCGGTGCCTGTGAAATTTTCGCGAGCAAGCTCGCTCCTACATGGCAAGACACGAGGCACAGCATGCAAATCAAACTCGCCAACCCCCGTGGCTTCTGTGCCGGTGTGGACCGGGCGATCGAAATCGTCAACCGCGCCCTGGAAGTTTTCGGGCCGCCGATTTACGTGCGGCATGAAGTCGTTCACAACAAATTCGTGGTTGAAGATCTGCGTGCTCGCGGCGCCATCTTCGTCGAAGAACTCGACCAGGTGCCTGACGATGTCATCGTTATCTTCAGTGCCCACGGTGTTTCCCAGGCGGTGCGCACCGAAGCGTCCGGCCGTGGCCTGAAAGTGTTCGATGCCACATGCCCGCTGGTGACCAAGGTGCACATCGAGGTGGCGCGCTACAGCCGTGATGGTCGTGAGTGCATTCTGATCGGCCACGCCGGTCATCCGGAAGTCGAAGGCACCATGGGCCAGTACGACGCCAGCAATGGCGGCGCCATCTATCTGGTGGAAGACGAAAAAGACGTCGCCAACTTGCACGTGCAGAACCCGGAGCGCTTGGCGTTCGTTACCCAGACTACCTTGTCCATGGACGACACCAGTCGGGTTATCGATGCGCTGCGCACGCGATTCCCGGCCATTGGCGGCCCACGCAAAGACGACATCTGCTACGCCACGCAAAACCGCCAGGACGCGGTCAAGCAACTGGCCGATGAGTGTGATGTGGTGCTGGTGGTCGGCAGCCCCAATAGCTCCAACTCCAATCGCTTGCGAGAGCTGGCCGAGCGTATGGCGACACCGGCGTACCTGATCGACGGCGCCGAGGATATGCAGCGTAGCTGGTTCGACGGCGTCGAGCGCATCGGCATCACGGCGGGCGCCTCGGCCCCGGAAGTCCTGGTGCGTGGCGTCATCCAGCAATTGCACGCCTGGGGGGCCACCGGCGCCGATGAATTGGCGGGGCGCGAAGAAAATATTACGTTTTCGATGCCCAAGGAATTGCGGGTGCGCTCGCTGCTCTGAACCCCTGGCGGCTTGATTAACCGCGGCATAACGCCTGCTCGGTCTTGTCACTGCGCAGGCTGACACGCCCGCTCGGCGCCAGCACTACCTGATACAGGCTCTGCGCGTGCATCGTGTCGCACACATGCACGGTGCCGGCACGAAACCCGCCGCCGGCAAACACCGGTTCTCCCAAAGCGTTGAAACGGACCTGGCTGCTGACCGGGCCATTACCTGCCATCGGCACCCGCCCGCTGTCCTGTCGCTCCAGTAGCACCGGATTCTCGTCATCCAGATGGCCGCGACCACTGATATCCAGGATCACCCGCCACCCTTGGCTCCAGTCTTGCTCCCGCGCGTGGATGACCACTGCACGACTGCGTGTGATCGCCTCCGTGCGCGCATAACGCAGCCCGTCGGCCAGTGACTGGGCCACGCTTTGTTGCTGCTGCGCTGCCAGCAACCCCTTGAAGCCGGGTAGGGCCAGTTGCGCCAGGACGCCCGTCACGACCAGCCCCAGCAGTAATTCAATCAAGGTGAACCCTCGTTGTGTCATGTGCGCCCCTCCGTGGATGCGGGTTGATCTTCAAGTGACAGGCATAGGTATAGCGTTTGGGCCCTGATGTTGAATGATGGCCTTTACGTCCAATGTATTTCCCTTTGTTCCGATAGCGGCAGCCGCCAAAAACCGGCGCTAGTCTTGGGGGCGTGCAGCAGGGTTCTGCTGTTTTTCTAAGGCCTTCGACATGGATGACGACGGTAATGCCTTTCTGCCGGAACACCTTATTTCTACGCGCAGTTCTTCGACCTCAATCCGGCATGACCCTGATCGAGGTACTGGTAGCGGTACTGGTCCTGGCTCTCGGGCTGCTGGGGGCCGCGGCTATCCAGCTCAACGCGCTCAAATACACCGACAGTGCACGGATGACCAGCCAGGCCAGTTTCATTGCCTACGACATGCTCGATCGAATTCGCGCCAATGCCGGGGTCGATTACGCCTGGGCCCAAGCCGAGCGCGCGCCGCCCAGCACCTCGACCGCCAGCGTGCGCGACCTGGACTTGCATGATTTCGAAGCCAATATCACAGGTTTTGCCGGCAAGGACGCCAAAGGTGCCGTGGCGGTCAGCGGCAATGAAGTCACTATCAGCATCAGTTGGGCGGACAGCCGGGCGGCGAGCAGCCCGGGTGCGCGGCAAACCTTCACCCTGACCAGCCGTATCGCCAATGGCCAAGGCAGCTTGCAATGATCCGTCCTGCACGTGGTTTCGGGTTGGTGGAGTTGCTGCTGGCGCTGGCTGTCGGGCTGGTGCTGATCCTTGGCGCAAGCCAGGTGCTGATCGGTTCGCGGCTGACCCAGGCCAGCCAGCAGGCCGCTATGGTGCTGCAGGATGATGCCCGATTCGTCCTGAGCAAGTTGGTCCTGGATATTCGCCAGGCAGGCATGCTGGGGTGTTTGGCCCCGGCTTTTATCGACAATGCCCCGGCGACCTTTGATCGGCCGATTGACTGGGAAATGTCGGCAAGCGCGACGTCACTGACGCTGGTGACCGCCAATGCCGGCGACGGTGCCGGCAAGCCAGACTGGACGGTGGTGTCCGACTGCAAGGACGCGGCACAGGCTCACGCCGGCGCACCGCCTGTAATCGCGCCCGGCCAGATTCGGTTTGCCATCCGTGAGCTCACCTACACCTATGAGGCGGGGCAGTTGAAGATCAGTACCCCGTCGGTACCGGCCAAGGCAGTGCTGATAGATAACGTGCGGGCCTTCGAGATCAGTTTCGGGGTAGCGGCCAGGCCTGAATCGACGGACGTGGCGCGCTACGACAGCCACCCGGCCGACGCATCGTTGATCCGCAGCGTGCGCATCCGCATGACCCTGCGTGACCCGACCGGACGAGTGAAGGATCAGGCCTACAGCGTCGTGGCCGCACTGCGCAACCGGCTGGCGTAGGACGATGATCTCGATGGGGGGGAACGCTGTGCGCCAGGCCGGGATGGTATTGCTGATCAGCCTGGTATTTCTGCTGTTGTTGTCACTGGTGGGGTTGTCATCAATGCAGGGCGCGATCTCTCAGCAGAAGGTCGCCAGTAGCCTGTGGCAACGTAATCAATCGTTCCAGACGGCCGAAAGTGGCCTGCGGCTGGGGGAGTCGGCTGTGCGCAGGGGCGGGCTTGCGCTGCCACTTTGCCACTCGATCATCAACTGCGCGCCGCCCGCTGATGCATTTTCGGTGGTTGGCCCTGGGCCAAATCCGGTCTCGGCGGTGAATTGGGTGGCGTTCAAGGACGGGGTGTATGGCGTTCAATCCCTGGGGGTGGGGATGGGCCTGGCGCATTTACCGCCGCTTACCCCGGCCGCGCTCTTCCGGGTGACGGCCGTGGGGCTGGGTGGCCAGTCGCGCACGGTGCTTGAGACCGTGTATGCGCGGGTGGGGGAGGGCGACGGCGCGAGGTTTCGGCGAGTCTTATGGCGGCAACTTCAATAAGGAGCAATTCAATGGGCATGGATAGCCAGGGCTTTACCCTGATCGAATTGTTGATCGCGGTGGCGATCATCGCGTTGCTGGCCGGGATCGCTTACCCCGGATATACCGGCCAGGTGAAAAAGGTGTATCGGGTGCAAGTCGTCGCGCTGCTGAGCGAGCACGCTCAACATCTGGAGCGTTTTTACACTCGCAACGGCACTTTTATTGATGCAAGCGGCGTCAGTACAGGCAATGATCACTATAGAATCAGCGCCGTATTGAACCCTCATGATTTTGTCCTGCTCGCCACGCCTGCCGCGGACTCAGTCATGGCGGACGACGCCTGCGGCCAATTCAGCTTGACCAGCACCGGTGTGCGAAGCAATCCGGGAGCGACGCCGCAAATGCCGCTCAAGGCATGCTGGGGGCAGTGATGAGAGTGCTGGATGAATGGGCGCCGGGCGCGCTTTTCCCTTTTTATCGGCTGGATCAAATGATGGCTAAGCAACAGCGAGTAGTGATTGTCGGCGGCGGAGTGATTGGTTTGTTGACCGCATACAACCTGGCTGACCGGGGGCAAGCGGTCATATTGCTGGAGCGCGGCGGGCTTGGGCAGGAATCTTCGTGGGCTGGCGGCGGGATCGTTTCGCCGTTGTATCCATGGCGTTATAGCCCGGCGGTGACCGCCTTGGCTCATTGGTCCCAGGATTTCTACCCGCAACTGGCACAGCGGCTGTTCGCCTCGACCGGCGTCGATCCTGAGCTCCACACCACTGGTCTGTATTGGCTCGATCTGGATGACGAAGCCGATGCCCTGGCCTGGGCTGCGCGTGAGGGCAGGCCCTTGAGCAAAGTGGACGTATCGGCTGCCCACGATGCAGTTCCGGCGCTGGGTGGCGGTTATTCGCAGGCGATCTACATGGCCGATGTGGCCAATGTGCGCAACCCGCGCCTGGTCAAATCCCTCAAGGCGGCGTTGTCGGCGCTGCCCGATGTGACGATTCACGAGCAGTGCGAAGTCGATGGATTTATTTTGCAGGGCGACACCGTGGTAGGCGTGAATACGAGCGCCGGCGCCATGACGGGTGATCAGGTCGTGCTCGCAGCCGGTGCCTGGAGCGGGGATTTGCTGGGAAAACTAGGCTTGGCACTGCCCGTTGAGCCGGTCAAGGGTCAGATGATCCTCTACAAATGCGCGTCTGACTTCTTGTCGAGCATGGTCCTGGCTAAAGGGCGCTATGCGATCCCGCGGCGTGATGGGCATATTTTGATTGGCAGCACCCTGGAACACGAGGGATTCGACAAAACGCCGACTGAAAACGCGCTGGAAAGTCTCAAGGCCTCTGCGCAGGAGCTGCTTCCCGCCCTGGCGGACGCTGAGGTGGTGGGGCACTGGGCGGGGTTGCGGCCCGGCTCGCCGGAAGGTATCCCGTATATCGGCGAGGTACCCGGCTTCAAGGGCCTGTGGCTCAATTGCGGGCATTACCGCAATGGCCTGGTGCTTGCCCCGGCGTCCTGCCAGCTGTTTGCCGACTTGCTGCTGGGGCATGCGCCGATTATCGACCCGGCACCTTACGCGCCCGCCGGTCGAGTCAGCGCTGGATAGACTTCGGCCCCTGCTGCAGATGCGCCTGGGTGCAATACCATTGCTGGCCCAAGCTCAGCGCCCGATCCTGCGGCACGTGTACACCGCAATGGGCGCAACGCACCATCAAGGCGGCATTGGGTTCGCCGGTGCGCGGTTGCCTGGCGGCAGGGCTTTTGAATTTGCGCCAGAGCCATACCGCGGCGGCAATGACGGCGATCCAGAACAATAGACGAAGCATGATGGGCAGTTTCTCGATAAGGAATGCGCCAGTTTAGCCAAGGTCGCCGTGGGCGCACAGCGCAATAAATACTCGCCCATAAAAAAGGGAGCTCCTGAGAGCTCCCTTTTGCGTTGCGTCAAACGGTCAGTCGAACACACCGAAGGTCATGTAGCTGAACCACGAGCGGTCCTGGTTGTTACCCAGGGCTTGCGGCTCTTCTTCTTCGATCACATCGCCGTTCTCGTCGTGCGGCTTGAGGTCCGAAGGAATCGCGTCCTTGGCGTCCTGGTATTGCTTGATCACGTCCTGGTTGGCGCGTGTTTCGCCTGGCGGCAGCGGTGGGCGGGACTCGATCAGGCCCAGGGTGTACTTGCTCAGCCACGAACGGTTGTCGGCTTCGTCAACCTGAGGCACGAACTGGCCGTCTTTCAGGCTCGGGTGGTCCGGGTAGTTGAGCTTCAGGGTTTCCAGGCTGGTGGTCGCCAGCTGATCCAGGTGCAGGCGCTGGTAAGCCTCGGTCATCACGGCCAGGCCGTCACCCACGGAAGGGGTTTCCTGGAAGTTTTCCACCACATAGCGGCCACGGTTCGCAGCGGCTACGTACGCCTGACGGGTCAGGTAGTAGTGGGCCACGTGGATCTCGTAGGAAGCCAGCAGGTTGCGCAGGTAGATCATGCGCTGCTTGGCGTCCGGCGCGTAGCGGCTGTTCGGGTAGCGGCTGGTCAGCTGGGCGAACTCGTTGTAGGAGTCGCGGGCAGCGCCCGGGTCGCGCTTGGTCATGTCCAGCGGCAGGAAGCGCGCCAGCAGGCCAACGTCCTGGTCGAACGAGGTCAGGCCCTTCATGTAGTAGGCGTAGTCCACGTTCGGATGCTGCGGATGCAGGCGGATAAAACGCTCGGCGGCGGACTTGGCAGCTTCCGGCTCGGCGTTTTTATAGTTGGCGTAGATCAGCTCGAGCTGGGCCTGGTCGGCATAGCGTCCGAACGGATAGCGCGACTCCAGTGCCTTGAGCTTCGCTGTGGCGCTGGTGTAGCTATTATTATCCAAGTCTGTCTGAGCTTGCTGGTACAGCTCGACTTCGCTCAGGTTTTCGTCGACGACGTCCTTTGTTGACGAGCAAGCAGCAGTCATGGCGAGGATGGCGATCAGCAGCAGGTGTTTCACTTGCATGGCGGCTTGCGTCCCTATGACGGCCGCTGTCTTGGGCGGGGCCGTCCTGTTATGATGAGCGCCCCGTTGAAAGCCTCGGGGCAAAAGACGCCGTATTTAACCACAAGCGCGCAGCCGAAACCAAAGGCTGTGCCACGCCTAGTCTGAGCATGTCCGATAAAATTGAACTTCGCGCAGAGGTGCCGTCCGAATTGGGCGGCCAACGCCTCGATCAAGTCGCCGCACAATTATTCGCTGAGCACTCGCGCTCGCGCCTTTCCGCCTGGATCAAAGACGGCCGCCTGACTGTGGATGGAGCGGTTATCCGCCCGCGAGACATAGTTCATGGCGGTGCGATTCTTGAGCTGACTGCCGAGCAGGAAGCCCAGGGAGAATGGGTCGCCCAGGACATCGAGCTGGATATCGTCTACGAAGACGATGACATCCTGGTCATCAACAAACCCGCAGGCCTGGTGGTTCACCCGGCGGCCGGGCACGCTGATGGCACCTTGCTCAATGCCCTGTTGCACCACGTGCCGGACATCATCAACGTGCCGCGCTGCGGCATCGTGCACCGTCTGGACAAGGACACCACCGGCTTGATGGTGGTGGCCAAGACCATTCAGGCGCAGACGCAACTTGTTACTCAATTGCAGAGTCGCAGCGTCAGCCGGATCTACGAATGCATCGTGATCGGGGTGGTGGTGGCGGGTGGCAAGATCAATGCACCCATTGGTCGCCACGGCCAGCAGCGCCAGCGCATGGCGGTGATGGAGGGCGGCAAGCAGGCCGTCAGCCACTATCGCGTGCTGGAGCGTTTCCGTTCCCACACCCATGTGCGGGTCAAGCTGGAAACCGGTCGTACCCACCAGATCCGCGTGCACATGGCCCACATCAACTTCCCGTTGGTCGGCGATCCGGCCTACGGTGGTCGCTTCCGCATTCCGCCTGCGGCCAGCCAGACCATGGTTGAATCGCTCAAGACGTTCCCGCGCCAGGCGCTGCATGCACGCTTCCTGGAGCTGGATCATCCGACGAGCGGTAAGCGCATGAGCTGGGAATCTCCGCTTCCAGACGATCTGGTCTGGCTGTTGTCACTGCTCAAGCAGGATCGTGAGGCGTTTGTCGGATGAGTGACTGGCTGCTGCCTGACTGGCCCGCGCCGTCTCAGGTCAAAGCCTGCGTCACCACTCGTGCGGGCGGCGTCAGTGTGGCGCCGTTCGACAGCCTCAACCTGGGCGATCATGTGGAGGACAGCCTTGAGGCCGTGCTCGAAAATCGTCGTCGCCTTACCGAAGCGTTCGATATCCAGCCAGCCTGGTTGCGCCAGGTCCACGGCACCACGGTGGTCGAGGCCGATCCGGGCCGGATCGCCGAAGCCGATGGCAGTTGGACCAGCACGCCGGGTATCGCCTGCACCTCGATGACGGCTGATTGCCTGCCTGCATTGTTCTGTAATCGAGCGGGCACCCGTGTCGCGGCGGCTCATGCCGGTTGGCGTGGGTTGGCGGCGGGGGTGCTGGAGAAGGCTTTCGAAAGCCTTGAGAGCAAGCCCGCCGACGTTCTGGTCTGGCTCGGTCCGGCCATTGGCCCGCAGGCCTTTGAAGTCGGTCCCGAGGTGCGTGACGCGTTCATGCAGCAACTACCGGCGACTGCCCAGGCCTTCGTTCCCAGCGGTAATCCCGGCAAGTTCATGGCTGACATCTATCAGCTCGCTCGCCTGCGCCTTGCCGTGCGGGGTATTACCGCCGTCTACGGTGGCGGTTACTGCACCGTGACCGACCCGCGTTTCTTTTCCTATCGACGCAGCCCCCGTACGGGCCGATTCGCCTCCCTTGTCTGGCTTGACCGCTAGACTGTCCTGATCTGTATCAACCATCCACTGCTTGAATCCCGCAGAATCCACCCCATCTATAGGGGTATCTGGCAGGTTTCTTCATTCAGGATGTGTTTGTTCATAGCTCCGGCCTGCTCAAAAGGAAGGTGACTAATGCGTATTGATCGTTTAACCAGCAAATTGCAGTTGGCCTTATCGGACTCCCAGTCCCTGGCGGTCGGTCTCGACCACCCGGCGATTGAACCGGCGCACTTGATGCAGGCGCTCCTCGAGCAACAAGGTGGTTCTATCAAGCCCTTGTTGATGCAGGTGGGCTTTGACGTCAACAGCCTGCGCAAGGAGTTGAGCAAAGAGCTCGACCAACTGCCGAAAATCCAGAACCCTACCGGCGACGTGAATATGTCGCAGGACCTGGCGCGGCTGCTGAATCAGGCCGACCGCCTGGCCCAGCAAAAAGGTGACCAGTTCATCTCCAGCGAACTGGTGCTGCTCGCCGCCATGGACGACAACAGCAAGCTCGGCAAGTTGTTGCTGGGCCAGGGCGTGAGCAAGAAAGCCCTGGAAAACGCCATCAACAACCTGCGTGGCGGCGAGGCGGTGAATGACCCCAACCATGAGGAGTCGCGCCAGGCTCTGGATAAATACACCGTTGACCTGACCAAGCGCGCCGAAGAGGGCAAGCTTGACCCGGTTATCGGCCGTGACGACGAAATCCGCCGCACTATCCAGGTGCTGCAGCGTCGCACCAAGAACAACCCGGTGCTGATCGGTGAGCCTGGCGTGGGTAAAACCGCCATCGCCGAGGGCCTGGCCCAGCGCATCATCAATGGTGAAGTGCCGGACGGCCTTAAAGGCAAGCGCCTGCTGTCCCTGGACATGGGCTCGTTGATCGCCGGCGCCAAGTTCCGTGGCGAGTTCGAAGAGCGTCTGAAATCCCTGCTTAATGAATTATCGAAGCAGGAAGGGCAGATCATTCTGTTTATCGACGAACTGCACACCATGGTCGGCGCGGGCAAGGGCGAAGGGTCCATGGATGCCGGCAACATGCTCAAGCCCGCCCTGGCGCGAGGCGAGTTGCATTGCGTCGGTGCAACCACGCTTAACGAGTACCGTCAGTACATAGAAAAGGATGCGGCGCTTGAGCGACGTTTCCAGAAAGTCCTGGTGGAAGAGCCCAGCGAAGAAGACACCATCGCCATCCTGCGTGGCCTGAAAGAGCGCTATGAGGTTCACCATAAGGTCGCGATTACCGATGGCGCGATCATTGCGGCGGCCAAGTTGAGCCATCGCTATATCACCGATCGCCAGTTGCCCGACAAAGCCATCGACCTGATCGACGAGGCAGCCAGCCGCATCCGCATGGAGATCGATTCCAAGCCGGAAGTGCTCGACCGCCTGGACCGCCGCCTGATTCAACTGAAGGTCGAATCCCAGGCGCTGAAAAAAGAAGAGGATGAGGCGGCGAAGAAACGCCTGGAGAAACTCCAGGAAGAGATTGTGCGCCTGGAGCGCGAGTATTCGGACCTCGAAGAAATCTGGACCTCGGAAAAAGCCGAAGTGCAGGGCTCTGCGCAGATCCAGCAGAAGATCGAGCAGTCGCGCCAGGAGCTGGAAGCCGCGCGCCGTAAAGGCGACCTGAACCGCATGGCCGAGTTGCAGTACGGGGTGATCCCGGACCTGGAGCGCAGCCTGCAGATGGTCGACCAGCATGGCCATAGCGAGAACCAGCTGTTGCGCAGCAAGGTGACCGAGGAAGAAATCGCCGAGGTGGTCTCCAAGTGGACCGGTATCCCGGTGTCGAAGATGCTTGAAGGCGAACGCGACAAGCTGCTGAAGATGGAAAGTCTGCTGCATCAACGCGTCATCGGTCAGGAAGAGGCCGTGGTGGCGGTGTCCAACGCGGTAAGACGTTCCCGCGCCGGGTTGTCCGACCCGAATCGCCCGAGTGGTTCGTTCATGTTCCTTGGGCCCACCGGCGTGGGTAAGACCGAGCTGTGCAAAGCCTTGGCTGAATTTCTGTTCGATACTGAAGAGGCCATGGTGCGCATCGACATGTCCGAGTTCATGGAGAAACACTCGGTGGCTCGCCTGATCGGTGCGCCACCAGGCTATGTGGGCTATGAAGAGGGCGGTTACCTGACCGAAGCCGTGCGGCGCAAGCCCTACTCGGTGATCCTGCTGGATGAGGTCGAGAAGGCGCATCCGGATGTGTTCAACATCCTGCTGCAAGTGCTGGAGGACGGCCGCCTGACCGACAGCCACGGACGTACGGTGGATTTTCGCAACACGGTGATCGTAATGACCTCCAACCTGGGCTCGTCGCAGATCCAGGAGCTGGTAGGTGATCGCGAGGCCCAGCGGGCCGCTGTCATGGATGCGCTGACCACGCACTTCCGGCCGGAATTTATCAACCGGGTGGATGAAGTGGTGATCTTCGAGCCGTTGGCGCGGGATCAGATAGCCGGCATTACCGAGATCCAGCTGGGACGCTTGCGTGCACGTCTGGCCGAGCGCGAGCTGGCGCTGGAGCTGAGCAGCGAGGCGTTGGACAAGCTGATCGCGGTGGGCTACGACCCGGTGTATGGCGCGCGGCCGTTGAAGCGTGCGATCCAGCGCTGGATCGAGAACCCGCTGGCGCAGCTGATCCTGTCGGGCAGCTTTATGCCGGGCACCAGCGTCGAGGCGACGGTGGAGAACGACGAAATCGTCTTCCATTAAGCCCCGCGGCCAGTGCCATAAGAGAAGGCTCCGCATTGCGGGGCCTTTTTTTTCGATAGGGCGTTGAACTGTAAGGCAAAGGCTTGTAAAGTGCGCCCCGCAGCAACGTCAGCCCACGGGTTTCTTCTCCCCAAGAAGAAATCAGAAAGAAGCGCAAATCATTGTCTTAAAAGCAATTTAAAGGGTTGACAGGGGTTTTTAAGATTGTAGAATAGCGCGCCTCAGAGACGCTAACGTAGCGATACGGACAGGGTCGAAGAGAAGGTTACATGGCGGTAAATGTTGTACTTTGAAATATGTAGTTCCGTGATAGCTCAGTCGGTAGAGCAAATGACTGTTAATCATTGGGTCCCAGGTTCGAGTCCTGGTCACGGAGCCAATTTCAAACCGGGGTATAGCGCAGTCCGGTAGCGCGCCTGCTTTGGGAGCAGGATGTCGGGAGTTCGAATCCCCCTACCCCGACCATATTTGGGTCGTTAGCTCAGTTGGTAGAGCAGTTGGCTTTTAACCAATTGGTCGTAGGTTCGAATCCCACACGACCCACCATTTTTGAGACCAGCTCACGCTGGAATCAGATCTTAAGATCAGAGGCCAAAAGCGCTGATCGAGGAAGGCGACTGAAAGGTCGCCTTTTTATTACCGGGGTATAGCGCAGTCCGGTAGCGCGCCTGCTTTGGGAGCAGGATGTCGGGAGTTCGAATCCCCCTACCCCGACCATATTAAAAATCCTCGTATCGAAAGATACGGGGATTTTTTTTGCCTGCGCAAAACTTATTAACGGTGAAGATCAAATGTGGGAGAGGGCGTGCCCCCTCCCACACTGTTTTATGTTGTCAGTGCAGTTTCAGGCGCGGCTCGGTCCCGCGTCCGATCTTGCTGCCCAGCATCAGCATCGCCGTGCGGAAAAAACCATACAGCGCCATCTGGTGCATCCGGTACAGCGACACGTAGAACATCCGCGCCAACCAGCCCTCGAGCATCACACTGCCGGTCAGGTTACCCATCAAGTTACCCACCGCAGAAAAGCGCGACAGCGAGATCAGCGACCCGTAGTCGGTGTATTTGTAGGTCGGCAGCTCCTTGCCTTCAATCCGCAGCTTCAGCGACTTGGCGAGTAACGAAGCCTGTTGGTGAGCGGCTTGCGCGCGTGGCGGAACATTACGGTCGGTGCCCGGTTGCGGGCAGGCGGCGCAATCGCCGAAGGCAAAGATGTTTTCGTCGCGGGTGGTCTGCAGCGTCGGCAGCACCTGGAGCTGGTTGATGCGGTTGGTCTCCAGGCCATCGATGTCCTTGAGAAAGCCCGGTGCGCGGATCCCGGCGGCCCAGACTTTGAGGCTGGCCGGGATCACTTGGCCGCTGCTGGTGATCAGCGCGTCGGCGGTCACCTCGCTGACGGCCGAGTTGGTCAGCACGGTCACCCCGAGTTTCTCCAGGGTTTTATGCACAGGCCCGCCAATCCGCTCCGGCAGCGCGGGCAATACCCGTGGGCCGGCTTCGATCAGGGTGATGTGCATGTTTTCCGGCTTGATGCGGTCCAGGCCGTACGCCGCCAGCTCATGGGCGGCGTTATGCAGTTCAGCGGCCAGTTCAACGCCGGTGGCGCCGGCGCCGACGATGGCGACGCTGATCTGTTCAACCGTGTCGGTCTGCCCGGCGTGGGCGCGCAGGTAGTGGTTGAGCAATTGTTGATGAAAGCGTTCGGCCTGTTTACGGGTGTCAAGGAACAGGCAATGTTGCGCGGCGCCCTCGGTGCCGAAATCGTTAGTGGTGCTGCCCACTGCAATGACCAGGCTGTCGTAGCCGAGTACGCGCGCGGGCACCAGTTCCCGGCCTTCTTCGTCGAGGGTGGCGGCCAGTTGGATTTTTTTCTGTTCGCGGTCAAGCCCGCTCATACGCCCCAGTTGGAACTCGAAGTGGTTCCATTTCGCCTGGGCGACGTAATTGAGTTCGTCTTCCGAAGAGTTCAGCGAGCCGGCCGCTACTTCGTGCAGTAGCGGCTTCCAGATATGCGTCAGGTTGGCGTCCACCAGCGTGATGCTGGCTTTGCCGCGTTTGCCCAGAGTCTTACCCAGGCGGGTCGCTAGCTCCAGGCCGCCGGCACCGCCGCCGACGACAATAATACGATGGGTCATGGGGATATCTCGCAAGGCTAAAAGAAATCGGAGCAGTTACCCCCGCGAGCGCCAGGCAGCTCATAGCGTCAGGTAACTCAAAAGGCGGCTCAGCAAACCGAGCCCGATCACCACCACCAGCACCACACAGAGGAGCAGCCAGGGCCTGAAAGGCTTGCGCTCGACTCTGTGCTGGGAAAGTTGCAGGTACTCTTCGACATGCTGTTGGTCATCGGGTTTCAGGCGGCTGGTCATAAAGGCCTCGTCAGGTAGACGTTGCAAAAGGGCGCCACGTTACAGCCTGTGGATCAAAGGCTGATGCCCACATCGAACACTATGCTGCGGCCCAGGTTGTTGCGCAAGAAATCCGGCGCGTCCGGATGAGCGAACAGTACCCGCGCAAAGGTAGGCCCCACCAGTGACAGGGAGCGCCAGCCCTGGCGCAGATATTCGGTTGGCGGCGGAAAGTGGCTGTTGAGGTCCAGCACTTCGCGCTTGAGGCTGGTGAAGGCGATGAGGTCCAGCTCCCCCAGGTCCATGCCGCGTTCTTTGTAGTTATGCGCTTTCTTGCGCAGTGTCGGTGCCAGGCGCAACAGGAACTCATGGGCGGGTATCCGCCTTGGCTTGGCTTCGCGCCGCACCAGTTGGCTCAAGGAGAAAGCGCTGCGCCTGCGCAGCAATTCGTCGCGCCATTCGTCGTTCAGGCGGCGGCCTTCGTCCAATACAAAGAACACTTCAAAACTGGCGTCGCGAAACAGCACGTCCGGCGGCTCGGTGCCTGCGGCGTGGAACTCTTCGACACGATAGGGCACGTTCAAGCCTTGCAGCAGGCGCTGGCAGACCCAACGCTCACGCTCCCATTTGCGGGCATTGGACAGGAACGCGTTGGCTTGTTCGGCTGCTACGGTGAGCAACCGCAAATAATCTGAGTCGTCCATCTGCGTAGCTTAGCGTTCAAATGATGACCGCAGGAAGACTCGCTGCGACACCGCCGATGCCTGGCAGGCGATGCACCGGGTGCGCGGCGATGGTGCGGCGCATTGGCGCAAGTATTCAAGGCATTACGTCATGCACTTAAACAGTGCGCGAAGTTGCATGAGAGAGATAAAAGACCACTGCGTATATCGCATAACGGCGCCTGTGCGTTTGGCGATGAACTTAGTTTGGGGACGTCTAGGCAACACCGGTGGCTTGGGTTAGAGTCGAGACAGTGAATTTTCTATGGATAGATAAGAAACGACCATGAAGACCCCGCCACTGAATGCTGTAAAAGCGTTTGAAGCAGTCTCTCGGCATTTGAGTGTAACTAAGGCTGCAGTGGAGCTATGCGTCACTCAAGGGGCGGCCAGCCAGCAGATCAAGAATCTTGAAAACTACGTAAACTGCCCACTGTTCATTAGGGATGCCAAGGGGCTGACGCTGACTGACGCCGGACAGCGGCTCGCTGGCGTAGCGCAGAAAGCACTGGGCGAATTGGCCGCTGTCGCCGAAGAAATTATCGGTACTCAAAGAACGACGCTTTCCATCTCCGCCCCGCCTTCATTCGCCGTAAAGTGGCTCATTCCAAACTTGAACAAGTTTTACGAACAACATGTGGATCTCAATGTTGTGATTGATGCGTCTTGCGAGGTGAGGAGTTTTCGCAGTGATGGAATCGATGCCTCAATCAGGTTTGGCAAGGGTGAGAACCTCCCACCCAACAGCACGGTGCTTGGCTGTTCAGATATTATTATTGTTGGCAGCCCTGCCTATATAAATAAATCACCGGCGATCAATCATCATGCCGATCTGTATGAGCACAAGTTAATCAGTTACGAATCAAAAACTGAGGACCACAGAAAACTGCATAAAAGCTGGAGGGGCGTCTTCAGTGAACTGGGTTTATCCCTGGACCTCAGCAAGACCGCATTGATCTTTACCGAGGGGCATATGGCGTTAACCGCGGCCATACATGGACAGGGATTGGCGTTAATAGAATCTATCCTGGTCGAACATGAGTTACGCAGTGGTCAGTTGGAAAAAGTCTTGGGGACTCGCTTTCCTGGCAATAATTGCTATACCTTCCTGAAACCCGAGTACTCTCAGAAAATGCAGGCACTGGACAAGTTCGAAGCCTGGTTGACCCGTTCGCTGGCCGGTTCGCTGAGAAGCTTATGAACCCAGGGCCGCAGCGCAGGGTATTGGCCGCCCGGATCCGCTGCCGTTAGCCCTTTAGTAAATCTAATGCCCCCTGAAGAAATACTCCATCGACTCCGTTCCAAGAGTCTCGTATTTTTTGAAACAGGCGTAGGCTTGATTAAATAGCCTTTGACTTACCTGCGTGATCGCCTGAATCAAATCGCGTCAACAGTGTGCGGGTGTGCATGCCATACACCGCCTATCCCTCTATTTAAAATAACGTTCGGCGTTTTCGTTGAATCAATCACTCGACAGCATTTGGCGCCCGCCTAAGTTCTGAATCAACGCTTGCAGCCTATAGGAGCGACACCGTGGCACAACGAGCAACCATTATCCTCTCGGAGGAAAATATCGGTGAAATTGCCGCCGCAGTCGGCCTCGACACCTTGATGGACGAAACGATTGCCAGGTTACGTCATGCACTTACGCTTTTTGGTAATGGCGAAGTGGAGATCCAACCGCGTACCGGATTTGTCTATGAAACGCCGGAGATGGGCCTGATTGAATTCATGCCCGCTTACCGCCGCGACCAGAACGTTGCGCTCAAAGTGGTTGGCTACCATCCGGGCAATCCCTTCAATCGCGGCATGCCGACGGTCATGGCGACCAACTCCTTATATGACGTCAGGGACGGTCACCTTATCGCTGTGGTTGACGGCGTATTCGCGACAGCGGTGCGGACGGGGGCGTCATCGGCCGTTGCATCAAAATTGCTGGCCCATCCTGAAAGTAAAACGCTGGGACTGATCGGCGCCGGCGCCATGGCCGTGACCCAGGCCCATGCGCTCAGCCGAATGTATGATTTTGACGCGGTTTTGGTACACGACATAGATCCGACAGTGGAGGCTACGTTCGCCAAGCGCGTAGCGGCCTTGGGCATTACCCCGACCATTGCTTCCAAGGAAAGGGTGCTGGCCGAGTCCGACATTATTTGCGTGGCGACCTCTATCGGGCTTGATGCCGGGCCGGTTGTCCATGCGGGCGGCATGAAACCGCATGTGCATATCAATGCCGTAGGGGCCGACACGCCAAGAAAATATGAGTTATCGACGCAATTGCTGAAAAGCTCGTTCCTGGTTCCTGATTACCTGGAGCAGGCGTTGAACGAGGGTGAATGTCAGCAATTGACTGAGGAGGAATACGGTTGTATCGGTCCTGAATTACACAAGATCGTCAAAGCGCCGCAGGACTATGCTCACTACCAGATGAAGCCAACCATTTTCGACAGCACCGGCGTTTCGTTGGCGGATCAGATCATGACTGAAGTCTTGATCGACCAGGCGCAGGCGCTCGGACTGGGCCAGCACATTCTGATTGAAGCCGGTTGTGATGACCCTATGAACCCTTACGGCTTTTCGAATTTCACCCACGGTCTGCATGTGGTTGAAAGCGCAGCACCCGATCGTTCCATAAAGTCAGCGTGAGTGAAAAAGGACAGGCCATGAGCAGCGTGCATGCAGTCGATCGAAAAACACTTTACGTCGCAGTCTGCTTTGGGCTCCTGTCAGCGTTCATCTGGGGCGCCTGGCCTGTCCTTTCCCGTTTTGGTGTGCAAAAAACGCTGTCGGCTTATGACATAGCCGCCCTGCGTTTCATGGTTGCCGGGTTGATCCTGCTGCCTTTTGTTCTGAAGAAAGGAACCGGAACCCTCGGTTTGCCGAAGACGCTGGTTCTTACGGTGGGCCAGGGTATTCCCCACGTACTGCTTGGTATCATCGGGCTGGCTTATGCGCCAGCCGGGCATGCCGGTGTGCTTATTCCCAGTGCGATGATTGCGGTTTCCACCCTTGGAGGCTGGTTCATACTGCGCGACCGACCAGAGAAGGCCGTACTGATTGGAATTCTGGTGGTCATGGCGGGAGCTGCTCTCTCGGGCTGGCGGAGTATGACGGACAGTGGAGGGCAGGTCTGGCTGGGGGATCTGTTGTTCATTGCGGCCGGCGCGTTGTGGGGGGGTTATACCATTGCCTCGCGCGCATGGGATGTCGATGCCTTCCAGGCCACGGCGCTGGTGTCCGTAGTCTCCATGCTGCTTTACCTGCCTCTGTATGTCCTGTGGGGAACGCCGGGTATTCTGGCTGCTCCGTTGTCCGAAATCGTGTTCCAGGGACTGTTTCAAGGCGTGTTTGCCGCCATTGTCGCGCTGTTGTTCTATACCAAGGCCGTGACCGTGTTGGGCGCTACACGCGGCTCTATTTTCGGTGGGCTGGTCCCGTGCATCGCCAGTGTGCTGGGAATCTTCGTTCTTTCCGAGGTGCCCAGCACACTTGAAGTCGTCGGCGTAATCCTGGCGAGCGCAGGGATGATCTATGTCTTCGGGTATCGGAAATAATCTATGTTTCCCTGCGACGCCCGTCAGCCAGGTCGGGCGGTCATTGACTGGCGCGGTTGAATGGCTTGAGCTCGCCGGACATGACCTTGCGATAAAACGTCCAATAATCCGGCTCGATCACCTCCATGCTGGCACGAGAGCAGTCATGTAGCGTCTGGCAACGACCCATGGGCACGCTCGCCAGACTGTGGTGTGCGGTGTGCAGGTTGTTTGCATTTGTATACCAACGGGCCAACCGGGATGCTTCGATGCTTCGGGTATTCCTGTTGAAGTTCGGTTCGGTGTAGGCATCGAGGCCGAAGTGCTCCGGTAGCTCGATCAGGTAGTGGGCGGGCTCGGCAATCAACACCATTGGGATGAGCCAGGCCAGCACAAGAAACCATGAGCCGGTCAATAAGGTGAAAACGACGGCCGCAGCAACGATGAAAAAATACGCGCAATATTCCTGCCTCGTATGCTTTTGCGCTTTGCTGTCTTCTATGTCCTGCAATTTTGCTCCGGTGAGGCTTTTGAACATGAGCGCGCCCACGCGAATGAATCTGCCTGGATTGAGGGCCGCACTTGCCAGCTTCCAGGGGCTGTCCATGCCTTTTTCCGGGTAATTGAAAAACTCACTGTTTTGTGGAGTGCCCAGATGCCGGTGATGGCGAAGATGGTGATATTTATAGTGGGAAAAAGAGTTAAGCATGAACAGGCCGCAGATAAACCCCAACCCCCGGTTCAACCGTTGTGATTTAAAGGCGTGTCCATGCAGCAGTTCATGTTGTAGCTCGGTAAAGTGAGCGTAAACCAACCCCAGGATGATCATGCTCAAGCTTGCGGCATACCAGGGCAGATCAATCGTGCCATTTTCTTCCAGCAGTAGCCCGGTCATGGCGAGTGCAATGATCAATACCGCGTTGATATAAATGAGCGAGGTGCGTAGCGGTGTGCGCTTCATCAGTGTGTGTTTTAAAGTCGCATCGAGTTTCGGCGCGCCGCGGTCACTCGCTACCACGTGTTTATCGATTAAAAGCGGGTAAGTAATGCTGTCTGTCATAGATGCGCCCAGTACTCACAAGAGGCCTTGTTTTCCTGCTCCTTCGATTGGTTTAAAAGACCTCAAGGTTTTATTTGAAGGTGACAGCGGCTGCAATGGAGTAATACTACGGCTGGTATTAGTTTCTCTATCGATCCATAGCGCAATGCGGTGCCGGCTTTTTCACGTGCCTGCCTCTAACTCGTTACTCGGCAACTCGAACGTTGGCGATGTAGACTGACCACCCGGCAATGACTCTGGAAACGAGGCGTTTATGCGCAGGATCAACGCAGCCAGGCCCGTGACAGGTCGCGAGGCGGTGAGGCAGGTGAAACGGTGATCGGCGCGGCGGTGCTGGCGCCGCAAACGCTCGGCATCGGCTGGTTGTTGTATGCCCCGGTGGTGATCTGGGCGATTTTGCGTGCGCCCTGGATCGAACTGTTTGCTGATCGACGGCGCCAGCATTTGCTGTTCGGCACGGTGTTCGCGCTGTTCATGTTGTGGCTGGTGCGACGGGATTTCGATACGGGGGTGTCCTACCACTTTATCGGCATGACCGCAGTGACCCTGTTGCTGGATTGGCCGCTGGCAATCGTTGGTGGGTTTGTCGCGCAGTCGGGGTTGGTATGGCTGGGGCGGCAGGACCTCGCCGCTGTCGGCATCAATGGTCTGTTGCTGATTGGTCTTCCGGTACTCATTACCGAGTTTTGCGCGCGACTTGTGGAGCGGGCGCAACCGCGAAACCCCTTTGTGTATATCTTCTGTTCCGGCTTTTTCGCTGCGGCGCTGTCGGCATTGCTTTGCCTGTTGGTCGGGCTGGGGCTGCTGTGGTTGGACGGGCGATTTGCGATGCCGCAATGGCTGGGCGATTTTGTCGGCTACCTGTGGCTGATCATCTTTCCCGAAGCCTTTATCAACGGCATGGTGATCAGTGCCCTGGTGGTGTTCTGCCCTGAATGGCTGGAGACTTTCAACCGCACCCGCTACCTCTCGGCGCCGTGGAAAGACGACGATTCGCGGCGTTGATCCAGATCAAAGAGCGCATGAGTGCACAGGCCCATGCTCTGCGAAACTTCAGGAGCACCAATCATGAGTGTGTACGAATGGGCACGGCAGGAGTTGCGCAGAAGCCAGGATGCAGCGCAGGAAATCGGTTTTGATCCGGGCTTGACCCTGCGCGCCATGCTCAGCGCGGTGGTGCAGCAGAGCAAGGGCGTTCGCAGCTTTGAAGACTTGGCCGACGAGTTGCAATACCTTGCGGAAAACCTCGACGACCAGCAGGCGTACGCCTTTATGCGGCCTTAATGGCGCGGCGGCAGGTCTTCGGAAAACAACTCGTCTTCGGCGTCCGGGGCCACCGGGATTTTGTGTTCTTCAGCGGCCCAGGCACCCAGGTCGATGAGTTTGCAACGGTCCGAGCAGAACGGCCGGTTGAGGTTGGTCGCTTTCCATTCCACGGGTGCGCCGCAGGTTGGGCAATCGACGGTCAAGGGTTGGCTCATGATCGGCCTCCACGCAAAGTAAGGTAAAAGTGGTGCAGTCGCTCGACCTCGCCGTGCAGCCAGGCAAGGTCCTGGTCATTGACCAGTACGTCATCGGCATGGTTCAGGCGGTCTTCGCGGCTCGACTGGGCTTTGAGAATGGCCTGCACCTGTGGCTCGCTGATGCCGTCGCGCTGCAGGGTACGCTGAATCTGCAGTGATTGCGGCACGTCGATCACCAGGATGCGTTGGGTCATGCTGTATTGGCCGGACTCGATCAGCAGCGGTGACACCAGAATCGCGTAAGGCGACTGGGCGCGTGCCAGGTGATCGCGAATTTCGTCAGCGATCAGCGGGTGCAACAGGCCTTCGAGCCAGCGACGTTCTTCGGGTACTTCAAAAATCAATTTGCGCAACGCGGCGCGGTCCAGTTGGCCGTCCGCCTGCAGCACACCGCTGCCGAAATGCTCGGCAATGCGCGCCAGCGCCGGCCGGCCGGGCTCGACCACCCAGCGGGCGGCATGATCGGCGTCGACCAGGTCGACACCCAGCTTGGTGAAGTGCTCGGCTGCAGCGCTTTTACCGCTGCCGATACCGCCGGTGAGGCCGAGAATCCAGGGTGTTGCAACAGGAGTGGTCATGTGAAACCGACAGACTGCAAATAGAAGTCGGTTATTTGACCACCCCAGAGCAATGCAATCCAGCCGGCAATTGCCAGGCAGGGTCCAAATGGGATGGGTGCCGACACGTGCGTCTTGCGCCAGCGCATCAGCAGCAGCCCGGCAGACACGCCGAGCAGTGACGCCATCAGCAGCGTCATCGGCAGTATCTGCCAGCCGCCCCAGGCACCTAACAGCGCCAATAGCTTGAAGTCGCCATGGCCCATGCCATCCTTGCCGGTGACCAGCTTGAACAGCCAGAACACGCTCCACAGGCTCATGTAGCCCAGCACCGCGCCCCATAACGCATCGGGCAATGTTACGAGCAGGCCCAGGCTGTTGAGGACAAGCCCCAACCATAGCAACGGCAGCACCATGGCATCCGGCAGCAGTTGATGATCCACATCGATCAGGCTCATGCCCAGCAGCCCCCAACTCAGCAGTATCACCGCACCCGCCTGCCAGCCAAAGCCGTAGTGCCAGGCAACGGTGGCGGATATCAGCGCACATGCCAGTTCGGTGAGGGGGTAGCGCGCGCTGATGGTTGCACGGCAGTGGGTGCAACGTCCCTTGAGCATCAGGTAGCTGAGCAGGGGGATATTCTCCCAGGGGCGAATCGGCTGGTCGCAGTGTGGACAGCACGAATTCGGGCGCATCAGGTTATAGACCGGCCCCGCTGGCGCAGCAGGCAGGCCGAGGATCTCATGGGCCTGGGCGCGCCATTCGCGCTCGAGCATCTTGGGCAGGCGCCATACCAGCACATTGAGAAAACTGCCAACGATCAGGCCCAGCACCAGCGCCATGCCGACAAATGCCCAGGGCTGCTCGCCCAGCAACGCGCTCAAAATGCCGAACCGAGTTGAAACACCGGCAGGTACATTGCAATCACCAACGCGCCGACGATGCTCCCCAGTACTACCATGATCAGCGGTTCCATCAAGCTGGTGAGGTTATCGACGAGGGTCTCTACGTCGGCCTCGTAATGGTCCGCGACTCTTTCCAGCATGTGGTCCAGGGTGCCGGACTCTTCGCCGATTGCCGTCATCTGGATCGCCATGCCTGGAAACAGGCCGCTGGCGGCCATGGACTGATTCAACTGCATGCCTGTGGATACATCGTGGCGCATATGTTCGATTGCCTGTTTGAAAGGGTCATTGCCGACGGCGCCGGCCACTGAGCCGAGCGCCTGCACCAGGGGAACACCTGCTGCAAAGGTGGTTGAAAGCGTGCGGGCGTAGCGGGCGACGGCAGCTTTGTTCATTAGTTTGCCTGCCAGGGGTACTTTCAACAAACCTGCCTGCAGCCGGTAGCGAAACTGCGCAGAACCACGGTAGGCGTGGCGCAGCCCGCCGATGGCCGTGCCCAGGCCCAGCACCAGTATCCACCAGGCCCGTTGCAGAAAATCGGAGAGGGCGATGACCCCCAGGGTAAAACCGGGCAATTGACTGTCGACTCCGGCGAACAGGTGCTGGAACTGCGGCACCACCTGTATCAACAACACTGCGCTGACGAGGCCGGCCACCACCAGCACTGCAAGAGGGTAGGTCAGGGCTTTTTTGATTCTGGTTTTGAGGCGTTGGCTTTTTTCCAGCTGAATGGCCACGCGCTCCAGCAGTGTTTCCAGGGCTCCGGCCTGTTCACCGGCGGCAATCAGGTGGCAGTACAGGTCATCGAAGTAAAGGGGGTATTGGCGCAGCGTGCTGGTCAGGCTGTTACCGGCGGCGACGTGTTGCTTCAGCCCCTTGACCAGCTCGCGCAGTGGGCGGTTTTCGACGCCCTCGCTGATGATGTCGAAGGCTTGCAGCAGCGGGATACCGGCCTTCAACAGCGTCGCCAGCTGGCGGGTGAACAGCGCGATATCCGCCGGCAGTATCGGCGCCGCCAGGCTTGGCAGGCCTGACGATTGCTTGCGCACATGTTCGGGGCAGATTCCTTGCTGGCGCAGTCGTGCCTTGATCCATGCAGGGTCATGCCCCGAGATTTTCCCGCACACCCTGCGGCCGTTGCGGTTGATGCCCTGCCAGGCATAGATCGTCGAGGTGTCGTTCATGTCGCGTTCGCACATGCAGATTAAGAATTTACAGCTTAGCCAGCGGGCGGATACAGGCAGGCGGGTGTTGGGCGATAAAATGTCAGATTGTGCTTCTGGTATGCGATTGGCCGCTCAGGGATGAGTACACTGGCGCCGCTGCACAATACGGGGCGCAGGATGCGCCTTGTCATGGTTCTATTCTGGAGAGTGAAAGTGATGCGTCAGAAAGGCTTTACCTTGATCGAGTTGTTGATCGTCGTGGCAATCATCGGCATTTTGGCCACGATTGGCTTGCCCATGTACACCAAGCACCAGGCCAAGGCCAAGTTCACGGCGGGGTTGGCCGAAATCAGCGCGTTGAAGGCCGGCTACGAAGATGTCATTAACCAGGGCGCTGTGCCCACGGTGCCGTTGATTGGCGGCAAGAGTCCCACTGCCAATTGCAAGGTCGATGTGACAGCAGATGTCACCACGGGCAGCGGCTCCATCAGCTGTGAAATCCTTGATGCACCTGCGCCCGTACTGGGCAAGACCATCACCTTGACGCGCAGCGCCACCAGCGGCTGGACCTGTGTCACCACGGCCGAGGCGCAATACGTCGCCAAGGGTTGTGGCGCCAACGGCGCATGACGGCTGCCGGGCGGTGAGCGAGCCGGTTGCCGCATGCCCAATGCGGTGCTAGCTTTAGCCCACTGCCCGTGTAGCTCAGCCGGTAGAGCAGCGCACTCGTAACGCGAAGGTCGCAGGTTCGATTCCTGTCTCGGGCACCAAGGCAACACTGTTTCAAAGGCATGTTTCAAAGGCACTGTTTTCAGATGATCCACAGAATGGTTCTGAAGGCCAGACGAGCCGGTATTCGCGCCTGCTCTTTGTATCTGCGCAACCTTGATGACCCAGATGCATCCCCATTCCTCGATCTAAGAGAACGACATGACCACGACTGAGATGACCCAGGAAGCACGGCACGAAGAAGCGCTCAAGAAGTATCTTGATGATATGCCGCAGCTTAAAGAAGAGATCAAGGACCTGAGCGCTGACGACCAGCGTGATCAGATTCAGTGGGCATTCGAGGACGAGGCGGAGAGCCAGAACCTCCAGCCTTGGGAACTGACCCTCAAGTACACCTCTACCCCGGAAGAGTTCGAAGTCGCACGCCTGGTCTTGCACAAGGAGGCCGCCGAAGTGCTGGGTGTCGAATGGGAAGAGTACTGCGAGATGAATAATCTTGTAGTTTGAGATCAGCTTCAAGCTTCAAGCCGCAAGGGACGCGACACCCTCTTGCAGCTTGCAGCTTGCAGCTGCTCAAATACTCAACCGCATCGACAAATCCACAGCCTTCACATCCTTGGTCAGCGCACCAATGGAGATGTAGTCCACGCCCGTCTCGGCGATGGGCAGCAGGGTACTTTCATTGATCCCGCCGCTGGCTTCCAGACTGGCCTTGCCTGCGTTCAACCGCACGGCTTCGCGCATGTCGTCCAGGCTCAGTTCATCGAGCATGATGATGTCGGCGCCCGCCGCCAATGCTTCGCGCAACTCCTGCAGGCTTTCCACTTCGACCTCCACCGGCTTGCCCGGGGCGATTTTGTGGGCCGCGCTGATGGCCTGGGCAATGCCCCCGCATGCGGCGATATGGTTTTCCTTGATCAGGAAGGCGTCATACAGCCCGATGCGATGATTGTGGCAACCGCCGCAGGTCACTGCGTATTTCTGCGCCAGGCGCAGGCCCGGCAACGTCTTGCGAGTGTCCAGCAGCTTGACCTGGGTGCTGGCGACGAAATCCGCCAGGTATCGGGCACGGGTGGCGACGCCTGACAGCATCTGCAGGAAATTCAGCGCACTGCGTTCACCGGTGAGCAGCGAACGCGCCGGCCCTTCAAGGTGAAACAGCGGCTGGTTGGGGCTGACACGTTCACCATCGGCCACTTGCCAATGCACGGCGACGCGGGGGTCCAGTTGGCGGAAGACCGTATCCACCCAGGCGGTCCCGGCAATAACGGCCGCATCGCGGGTAATGATCGTGGCCTTGGCCAGCCGTTCGGCCGGGATCAGCTGTGCGGTGATATCACCACTGCCGACGTCTTCCAGCAGTGCGCGGCGCACGTTGGCTTCGATTTCAGCGGCGAGGTCGGCAAGACGCAGGTTCGGCATAACAGTCTCCACAGACAAAGTGCCGCGATTATAGGGGCTGTGTGGACTGGAACCCAGACTCGTCACTCATTTACCGCGCAGGGCAGAGTTTACTGGCGCAACGGCCCTGATTTGCCGATAATCTCGCGCCTTGCGATTGGCGTCATAGCTTTGACGTCCTGATGGTGGCCGGTACTCGCAGCGCCCAGCAGGCCTGCTTCCGTTCCTTGCCCATCTCAACACCCGCCGTTTCAGGAGGCCAGGATGCACAATGACGGGAAGGTGGTGCCTATCAAACAGGCACAGGCCACGCCATCGCCGCTCGCACGTCTACCGGTGGTGGTGCTGCAGGTGCGTGACAAAGCGGCGCAGCAGTTGCAACAGGGATTGCAGGAACTGTTCGATAACGCCGACGACACCCTGTTTGAAATGGCCGACAAGGCCCGCAGCACGGTTGACCAGCATATTTTCTTTCAGGCCATGCGCGACCTGCGCCTCAAGCGCAAGAACTTCGAGCGCGTGCTCATGGAGCAACTGTTTGCCGCCTTCGCCAATCTGAGCCAGGTCGATAGCGGCGGGTTGCATCCGGTGCCTGTGGTGTCCTATGAGATGGCCGGCGCTACCCGGGCTGATGACCGGGAAAAGGCCGTGGCACTGGAGGCAATGCTCGGTCGGGTACGGCACCGTGATGGCCTGGCGCTCGGGCAACTGAGCGCGCGCTTGAGTGAAGTGTTGGGCAGGCCTTTGACCGACCATGAGAACCCTCTGGGCCCTGCACGGCTTTGCCAGTTTTTTCTGCAGGCGGGCCGCAGCCTGGGGGTGGAGATCCGGGTCAAGCTGATCATGCTCAAGCTCTTCGAGAAATACGTGCTCAGCGATGCCGACCAACTCTATGGCGAAGCCAATCAACTGCTGGTTGCCACCGGGGTCCTGCCTGAACTCAAGAGCGTGCCCTCCCGTCGTGCGGGTGGACGCGCGTCGCGTGAGCTTCAGCACCAGGCTCGTCCGCCGGCCACCGACCCTCCTTGTGACGAAAGCGGCCAGCAAGCCTTTACCGCCTTGCAAGCCTTGCTGGTGGCGGTGCGCGGCAGCGTCGCGCCGACCCTTGAAGCCAGTGCGCAACCGCAACCCATCGCCAGCCGAGACCTGCTGCGCCTGCTGTCGCATTTGCAGCAATACGTACCGGAGCCTGGGGCTGAGGACGATTTCGACCTGCGCAACCAGCTCGAACAGTTGCTGACCCGAGTCAGCGTCAAGAGCGGCAAGTCGCGGGTGGTGGAGGCGGCTGACGAGGATGTGATCAACCTTGTCGCGCTGCTTTTTGAGTTCATCCTCAATGACGCCAGTGTGCCCCACGCCTTCAAAGCCCTGATCGCTCGCTTGCAGATCCCGATACTGAAAGTCGCCCTGCTGGACAAGAGCCTGTTCAGTTACCCCGGGCACCCGGCACGCCGCTTGCTCAATCAGATCGCCAGTGCCGCCATGGGTTGCAGCCCGCATAATGGCTATCAGAACGACAGCCTGTACCTGCGTATCGAGCAGGTCATCCAGCGCTTGTTGAATGAGTTCGTCGAAGATCCGGCGATTTTTTCGCAGTTACTGGCGCCATTCAGCACGTTCATCAATGAAGAGCAGCAGCGCAGTGCGTTGCTCGAACAGCACACCCGTGACGTCGAGGAAGGGCGCCTGCGTACCGAGGTCGCGCGCCAGCGCGTGGCACAAGCGCTGAACCGGCGGTTATCGGGCAAGGTCCTGCCGCCATTCGTGGTGCAGTTTCTGCAACACACCTGGAGCCAGGTGCTGTTGCTGGCCAATCTCAAGCACGGCGAACACTCGGTGCAGTGGCAGGCCGGGCTGCGCACCATGGATGAATTGATCTGGAGCGTCGGCCTGCACGAAGACACCGAGGCGGGCCGGCATCTGCTGGAGCAATTGCCAGGGTTGCTCAAGTCGTTGCGCGCCGGGTTGGCCGGTGCGGCGTTCGATCCTTTCAGCACTCGGGAATTTTTTTTACGATTGCAGACCGTACATGTTCAAACATGCGAAGGCGAGGGCGACGACGGGCTGATTGAAGTCCGCGAGCCCTTCGTTCTCGGCACCCAACTGTCGGACGCCATCGAAGCCTGGCCGCATGATGACCCGGACCTGCTCAAGGTTCGCCCATTACGGGTCGGTGGTTGGGTGGAGTTCCAGCAGGACGACGACACGATATTGCGGTGCAAGCTCACGGCGATCATGGCGCCGAACCATCGTTATATTTTCGTCAGCCGCACGGGGCTCAAGGTCCTGGAGCAAACCCCCGGGCAATTGGCTGCGGCTTTTAAGCGCGGCGCCCTGCGCAGCCTGGACGAGGGTTTGCTGTTCGACCGCGCGCTGGCGGCGGTGATTGGCAACCTGCGTCAACTCAATCGCGGCAAGTGATCGCAACCGCAGGGCGGAACGCGGCATACTGGTAACACTTTGTCTCAGTCAAGGAGCCTGTATGCAGTTGGACCCCGTCAGCGGTTGGTTCGAGGGCATTCGTCATTGCCCTTCGCCCAACTTCAACGAGCGCCCGGCAGGCGAGGTATCGTTGTTGGTGATACATAACATCAGCTTGCCCCCGGCGCAGTTTGCCACCGGTAAAGTGCATGAGTTTTTCCAGAATCGCCTGGATGTAACGGAACACGCCTACTTTGAGGGGATCGTCCACCTACGGGTTTCTGCGCATTTTCTGATTGAACGCGACGGTGCAGTGACGCAGTTTGTGGCGTGCCAGGACCGGGCCTGGCATGCGGGCGTTTCCAGCTTTGAAGGCCGGGATACCTGCAACGACTTTTCGTTGGGAATCGAGCTGGAAGGCACAGACGATCTGCCGTTCACCGACGCCCAGTACCAGGCGCTGATTGAGCTGACGCGCCAGTTGCTCCCAGCTTACCCTGCGATTACCCCCCAGCGTATCTGCGGTCACAGCGACATCGCCCCAGGCCGCAAAACCGATCCGGGCCCGGCTTTTGATTGGAAGCGCTTTCGTAGCGCGCTGCAGGATGGAGGACACAAACTATGAGTTTTCTGGTGCTGGTACTGGCAGTGTGGATCGAGAAGTTCTCGGCCTTGCGCCAGCGGTTGCAGCGCGACGGCGGCTGGCTGCGCGAGCTGGCCAGGCTTGAATCGAGCCCGCGCATGGCCAAGCGGCCCTGGCTGATCCTGCTGGCGCTGGTGGTGCTGCCCGTGGCGCTGCTGGGCTTGTTGCTGCTGGTGCTGGAGCCCGTGGCCTATGGTTTGTTGGCGTTGCCGGTGCATGTGCTGGTGGTGATCTACAGCCTGGGCCGTGGCGATCTGTTGGCCGCGTTGGGGCCGTTTCGTGATGCCTGGCGGCGGGGTGATCTGCAAGCCGCCGAGCATGTGGCCGAACGTGACCTGAACCTGGGTGCCGACAGTGGCGAGCAACTGCTCGAGCGGGTTCAAGGCCATTTGCTGTGGCAGGCGTACCAGAGCTTTTTCGCGGTGATTTTCTGGTATTTCCTGCTGGGCCCGGTGGCCGCTCTGGCCTATCGCCTGCTGGCGCTGGCCAGTGAGCACAGCCAGAATCCCCTGGTGGCCGAACGCGCCACGCACATGCGCCACGCCTTTGACTGGCTGCCGGTGCGCCTGCTGGCGGCGAGCTTTGCCCTGGTGGGCAATTTTGTCGGGGTCAGCCGGGTCATGCTCCACGAATTGCTCAGTTGGGATATCAGCGCTGCACAGCTGGTGGAAAAAGTCGGCCTGGCCGCTGCGCAGATACCGCCTCCGGTGGTGGGCGCCGAAGGTATCACCAGTCTTGATCAGCTGTGGGAATTGCTGCTGCGTGCGGCGGTGCTGTGGTATGCCGGTTTTGCAATCTGGACGGTGTTGCCCTGAGACAGCCGGCAGGGGCACCCCCTGCCGTTAACCTTACGTTACAAAACTCCCCTTCAAATTGAGCTATACAGACAGAATGCCAAATAGTGGCTATCTGCCGCCGCCCTGCGCCTCAATAAAAATAAAAGTAAGGGAGATCACCTGTGAAGCGCTTGCTCTATCCCGCCGTCGCGTTGATGAATCGCCTGAGTTTCGGCCTGAAGTTCAGTCTGATCAGCGTGCTGTTCCTGCTGCCGATGCTGGCGACCAACTATTTTCTGGTGCGTGACGCCTGGGCTGAGTTCCAGGGCACCCGTATTGAGCTGCAGAGCCTCGATCTGCTGGGCAGCAGCCTGGTGGTGCGTCGCGAGCTGGAAGCACTCAATAACCAGGTGCAGATCAACGCGACCCTCGGCCAGTCCGGCAAGGCCGGCGACCTTGAAGCCAGGATCGGCGCCCTGGAGCAGAGTGTGCTCGGCCGTGTGCAGGGACTCAGCGCGATGGCGACCCAGCCCGAACAGGTTGCAGCTTTCGATGCCAAGCGTGATGAGCTGATCGCTGCGTTCAAGGCTCAGCAACAGGAAACGTCACTGCTCAACAAAACTGCATTGATCGGCAAATTGC
Source organism: Pseudomonas fluorescens (assembly GCF_002837185.1). Lineage (GTDB taxonomy): Bacteria > Pseudomonadota > Gammaproteobacteria > Pseudomonadales > Pseudomonadaceae > Aquipseudomonas > Aquipseudomonas fluorescens_AM. The sequence goes on from NZ_KZ477985.1 coordinate 121,380, forward strand.
TCAACCAGGCCCAGATACTCAGCCAGATCATCGCCAGTCAATCCGGCTTGAGCCGAGATTCGCAGAGCGATCTGCGCCAACTCAGCGAACTGATCACCGCCGTCACCCCACACGTTACGCAGTTGCTCGGGGAAGGGCGTGCGATGGGCGCGTACTCCCTGGGCCAGGGCTTTATCAATTCATCTTCCAGCACACGCTTTGACGAGCTGCTGCAGCAATTGGAAAAACTCCAGGGCGAATACGGCTTGAAGCTGCAGGATGCGCTCGGCGCCAGCAGTGCCGCGCAGGCGGCGCTTGATACCGTAGCGCAAGCCAGCCAGGCCAGCCTCAAGCAGGGCGCTGAATTGTTCGAAGAACGGGTGGTGGTGGCTGAAACCCTGGACACACCGTGGCAGGGCTTTTATGACGACGTCAGTCAACTGATGGCCAAGACCTATCAACTCGATGACGCCTCCCTGGCATTCCTCAAGCAGCAACTGGAACAACGCCTGGCGCAAAAGCGCCTGCACATGATGCTGTTGGTCACGGCGCTGGTGGCGGTATTTGCGCTGATTTTCTATTTGTATGCAGGCTTCTATGCTTCCACGCGCGCGACCTTGCGCAGCCTTGGGGCGATGATGGATAAAGTGGCGGCCGGCGATATGACGGTCAGTTTCGTTGCAGAAAGTCGCGATGAACTGGGGGATCTGGGCCAGGTATTCAATGGCACCGTGGCCAAGATCCACGACCTGATCGAGCGCGTCGGGCACACGGTCGGCCAGGTCGAGCTGCAAGCCGGGCAAGTCCAGGCGGTCTCGGCACAGAGCAACCAGGCGGTGTCCGGCCAGCGCAGCCAGATCGAGCAAGTGGCCACAGCGATGAACCAGATGTCATCCACCGCCCAAGAGGTGGCGCGCAGCGCCGCAGCCGCTGTCAGCAGCGCCCACAGTGTCAACGATGAAACCGTCAACGGCCGCGGACTGGTGCAGTCCCAGCAAGGCAGCATCGCGCGCCTGGCGTCGGAGATCGATGAGTCGGTGCGGGTGATCAACCAGTTGGCTGTCGACAGCCAGTCCATCAGCAGCGTGTTGGACGTCATCAAAAGCATCGCCGGGCAAACCAATTTGCTGGCACTCAACGCGGCGATCGAGGCCGCGCGCGCCGGTGAGCAGGGGCGCGGTTTTGCCGTAGTGGCCGACGAGGTGCGTACGCTGGCGCGGCGTACGCAGCAGTCCACCGAAGAAATCGAGCAGATGATCGCGCGCCTGCACAGTGGCGTCGGCGCAGCGGTCAAGGCCATGGGCGCCAGCCATGACATGGCCAATGGCACGGTAGGGCAGTCCGAAGAAGTCCAGCAAGCCTTGGAGAATATTCTCGGTGCGGTAGGAATGATCGTCGATCAGAACCAGCAGATCGCCGCCGCCGTGGAGCAGCAAACGGCCGTCGCCCACGAGATCGATCAGAATATCGTCGCGATCAATCGTGCGGGTGAGCACGCCGCCCAGGGCGCCGACCAGACCGAAGCGGCCAGCCATCAGCTGTCGCAGCAGGTCACTCAATTGAAGCTATTGATTGGCGCGTTTCGCGTGTAGGAACTCTCGGTGGGATTTAACTCGGTAGGGCGTGGCACTTGTCCTGATTTCGCTGATGGCCTTTCAATGCGCCGTGAATAGGTGGAATTTGTATCATCTGGTCACGGTCTCAAGGAGGCACGGCGATGGCCGCTGTCATCGGCATCAAAGGGCATTGCGCCCACTGCGACATGACGTTTGAACTCAAACCCTGGCAACTGAACGCCATTGCCATCGACGAGCCCTTTGTCTGTACCTATTGCCATGCGTGCCTGCAGCTGTGTTGTCGAAAACAGCTGCGTCGATTTCGTGCCCTGGACCAATGGGCGCTGGTGCCGCCCGGCATGATCATGCTGACGTGCGCGACCCTCCTGGTGGCGCTGTTTGCAGAGTGGCTGGGACTGCTCAGTGTGATCGGGCAATTCAACATTTCGTTGACGACGCTGTTGATCCACTTCCTGGTGCTGCGCTACGTGCGTCATCGGCGAAGGATGACCTTGAACCTGCAAGCCGTCAGCCGGTTACCACTTGAACAGCTCGCACGCGTTGCGTGTGCTCGCCTCAGCCAGCCGTGAAGCGCTGATGCCCATCCGCTCGGCCAGGGCGCTGCAGATAGCCGGCAAGTGGTGTGGGCTGTTGCGCCGGCCCGGGTACATGGCGGGGGCCATATCCGGCGCGTCCGTCTCCAGCACCACGGCTTCCAGCGGCAATTGAGCCAGCACCTTGTGCATGCGCAAGGCCTGCGGCCAGGTGGCGGCACCGCCCAGGCCCAGCTTGAAGCCGAGCTTGATGTACTCGCGGGCTTCTTCCCGGCTGCCGGCGAACGCATGAATAATGCCGCCACGCGGCAGGTGAATGCGCTTGAGCGTGGCGATCACCGCCGCGTGACTGCGGCGTACGTGGAGCAAGGCCGGCAGGGCGAAATCCACCGCGAGTTTCAACTGGGCTTCGAACAGCGCTTGCTGGCGCTCACGGTCCAGGTGTTCAAGAAAGTAATCCAGGCCGATTTCACCCACGGCGCACAGTTGCCGGTGGCCCTGCAGGCGCGCCAGCCAGTCGCCCAATTCCAGCAGGTCGGCAGGGCGATGCTCATCCAGATACACCGGGTGCAGGCCGAAAGCGGCGAACAAGCCTTCATCCTCCACCACCAGATCCCACAACCGCTGCCAATTGCGCTGATAAACCCCGAGCACCACCATGCGCCGCACACCGAGTTGACGGCTGTGGGCGAGGACCTGCGGACGATCATCGTCGAAGTCCGCGAAATCCAGGTGGGTGTGGGTGTCGATCAGCTCCACGCTCAGGCCTCGTGAATACGCTGCTTGAAGGTCCGGCTGATGCCGTGCACACCGGGCTGGTAATGTTCTTCTTCAATGGCCGCCAGGGCCAGGCGCAGGGCGGTGTCGGCGATCAGTTGATGCTGCTGGGCCATGGCGTTGACCGGCAGCGGCAGGAAGTCCAGCAACTGCGTATCGCCGAAGGTGCCCAGGCGCAGTGGCCGAGATTTGAGCGGGAAGTCGTGAAGGGCGTCAAACACGCCTTGCAGCAGCACGTAGGACGTGGTCACCAGAGCGTCAGGCAGATGCCCCAGGCGCTGCAGTAATTGCTCCATCAGCTGTCGCCCGCAGTCGCGGCTGAAGGCTTCGCCCTGTTCGATGATCACCTCACCGGTAAAGCCTTGCAGGGCTTCACGGAAACCCGCGGCACGTTCCTGGCTGATGCTCAGCTCCGGATGTGCGCCGATCAGCGCGATTTGCTTGGGCAACGGTTGCAGCAGGCTGCGGGTAAGCTGGTGACAGGCTTGACGGTCGTCGCTGACCACCGAACAGAACTGGCTGGACTCCATGACCCGGTCGATAGCGATCACCGGCAAGCCTTTGGCCTGCAGTTCGCGATAGCTGTCATCCTCGGCTGGCAGGCAGCTGGCAACGAACAGCGCATCGCAGCGCCGCGCGCGGAACAGTTGCAGCAACTGGCGCTCGCTGTCAGCTTCATCGTCGGAGCTGGCGATCAGCAATTGATAGCCGCGCGCCCGTGCGCCTTGTTCGAGCAACTTGGCAATGCGTGCGTAACTGGGGTTCTCCAGGTCCGGCAGGATAAAGCCCAGGGTGCGCGTGTGCCGGCTGCGCAATCCGGCCGCTTGGGGGTTAGGCGTAAACCCGTGGGCCTGGACCACGGCCCGCACCCGCTCCACCGTCGCGTTGCTGATACGTTGCTGTTCGGCCTTGCCATTGATGACATAGCTGGCGGTGGTCACGGACACACCGGCCAGACGTGCGATATCACTGAGTTTCAAACCGGGTTTCCTTGTTTTTTTGAGCGTGCCCCGACATTTTGTCCAATCGTAACCGATTCCAGCATACGACCAATGTCCCACAGCAGGCGCCGAGTGGCCCTTCAAGCTTGCGCAATTAACGCGTAATCTGCCATAAATTCTAGATTAAACGTTTCAGCAAGGGTATTTTTACGATGTTCGCCGCTGAGTGGCTACTGCCAACTGACCGCTCAGTCAGTTAATTTTGAACACCGCTAAGCTGATTTATTCAAAACAATACCTAGTGCGCACCTCGCACTAACTAGGAGAACGGCATGCTCGAGCTCACTGTAGAGCAGATATCCATGGGCCAGGTGGCAGTGGATAAATCTGCGGCCTTGCACCTGCTCGCTGAAAAACTGGTGGCCGATGGCCTGGTTGCCGAGGGTTATCTCAGTGGCTTGCAAGCCCGTGAAGCCCAAGGCTCGACCTTTCTTGGCCAAGGCATCGCCATTCCTCACGGCACCCCGGAAACCCGCGACCAGGTATTTTCCACTGGCGTGCGTCTGTTGCAGTTTCCCGAAGGCGTGGACTGGGGCGACGGCCAGGTCGTGTACCTGGCGATCGGGATTGCCGCCAAATCCGATGAACACTTGCGCCTGCTGCAATTGCTGACCCGCGCCCTGGGTGAGACCGACCTCGGCCAGGCGCTGCGCCGCGCCGGTTCCGCCGAGGCGTTGCTGAAACTGCTGCAAGGCGCGCCGCAGGAACTGGCACTGGATGCACAGATGATCAGCCTCGGCGTGTCGGCCGATGATTTCGAGGAACTGGTGTGGCGAGGCGCGCGCCTGTTACGCCAGGCCGATTGCGTGAGCAACGGGTTTGCCGCCGTGTTGCAGCAAGTCGATGCACTGCCCCTGGGCGATGGCCTGTGGTGGTTGCACAGCGAGCAGACGGTCAAGCGCCCGGGCCTGGCGTTCGTCACGCCGGACAAACCCATGCGCTATCTGGGCCAGCCGCTCAATGGCCTGTTCTGCCTGGCCAGCCTGGGCGAAGCGCATCAGGCGTTGCTCGAGCGCCTGTGTGCCTTGCTGATCGAAGGGCGCGGCCAGGAATTGGGCCGCGCCACCAGCAGCCGTGCCGTGCTTGAAGTGCTGGGTGGCGAACTGCCGCCCGACTGGCCCAGTGCCCGCATCACCCTGGCCAACGCCCACGGCCTGCATGCACGCCCGGCGAAGATCCTCGCGCAACTGGCGAAAAGTTTCGACGGCGATATTCGCGTGCGCATTGTCGATGGCCCGGTCGGTGCGGTGTCGGTTAAAAGCCTGAGCAAGCTGTTGAGCCTCGGCGCGCGGCGTGGCCAGGTGCTGGAATTCGTCGCTGAGCCGGCGATCGCTGGCGATGCGCTGCCAGCCCTGTTGACCGCGATTGAAGAAGGCCTGGGCGAAGAGGTCGAGCCGTTGCCGACCGTCAGCGCCCAGCCCGCCACCGTCGACATCGAGCCAGTCATCAGCGCGCCGCTGTCCGGTAGCCAGATCCAGGCAATTGCCGCCGCGCCCGGTATCGCCATCGGCCCCGCGCATATCCAGGTGCAACAGGTCTTCGACTATCCACTGCGCGGTGAGTCCTGCGGTGTCGAGCGCCAACGCCTGCAGGCTGCGCTGAGTGATGTTCGTCGCGATATCGAGGGCCTGATCGAACGCAGCCAGTCCAAGGCGATTCGCGAGATCTTCATCACCCACCAGGAAATGCTCGACGACCCGGAGCTTACCGACGAAGTCGACACCCGCCTCAAGCAAGGCGAAAGCGCCGAAGCGGCCTGGATGAGCGTGATCGAAGCGGCCGCCAGGCAGCAGGAGTCGTTGCAGGATGCCCTGCTTGCCGAGCGCGCCGCCGACCTGCGCGACATCGGTCGCCGCGTACTGGCGCAACTGTGTGGTGTCGACACCGCGCAGGAGCCCAATGAGCCCTACATTCTGGTGATGGACGAAGTCGGTCCTTCGGACGTTGCGCGCCTGGACCCGGCCCGTGTCGCCGGCATCCTCACGGCCCGTGGCGGCGCCACGGCCCACAGCGCCATCGTCGCCCGCGCGCTTGGCATTCCCGCGCTGGTCGGGGCCGGCGCGGCGGTATTGCTGTTGAGCGCCGGTACACCCTTGTTGCTCGATGGCCAGCGCGGCCGCCTGCACGTCGACCCCGATGCCGCCACCCTGCAACGCGCGACCGTTGAGCGCGACACCCGCGAACAACGCCTGCAAGCCGCCTCCGCACAACGCCATGAACCGGCGCTGACCCGCGACGGCCACGCGGTGGAAGTGTTCGCCAATATCGGCGAAAGCGCCGGAGTGGCCGCGGCGGTGGAGCAGGGCGCCGAGGGCATCGGCCTGTTACGCACCGAGCTGATTTTCATGGCCCACCCCCAAGCCCCGGACGAAGCCACCCAGGAAGCCGAATACCGGCGCGTACTCGACGGCCTCGACGGGCGCCCGCTGGTGGTGCGCACCCTCGACGTGGGCGGCGATAAACCGCTGCCGTACTGGCCGATTGCCGAGGAAGAAAACCCGTTCCTCGGTGTGCGCGGCATTCGCCTGACCCTGCAACGCCCGCAGATCATGGAAGCGCAACTGCGCGCGCTGTTGCGTTCGGCAGACAGCCGGCCGTTGCGCATCATGTTCCCCATGGTCGGCAGCGTGGATGAATGGCGCGCGGCCCGCGACATGACCGAGCGTCTGCGCCTGGAAATCCCGGTGGCCGACCTGCAACTGGGGATCATGATCGAAGTGCCTTCGGCCGCGCTGCTGGCGCCGGTACTCGCCCGGGAAGTCGACTTTTTCAGCGTCGGCACCAACGACCTGACCCAATACACCCTGGCCATCGACCGTGGGCACCCGACGCTGTCGGCCCAGGCCGATGGCCTGCACCCGGCCGTGCTGCAACTGATCGACATCACCGTGCGTGCCGCCCATGCCCATGGCAAATGGGTCGGCGTGTGCGGTGAGCTGGCGGCGGACCCGCTGGCGGTGCCGGTGCTGATTGGCTTGGGTGTGGACGAGTTGAGCGTGTCGGCGCGCAGCATCCCCGAAGTGAAGGCGCGGGTGCGTGAATTCAGCCTGAGCCAGGCCCAGGGCCTGGCGCAACAGGCACTCGCGGTGGGTTCGCCCGCCGAAGTACGTGCTCTAGTGGAGGCCGTGTAAATGGCAAGGATTTTGACCCTGACGCTGAATCCGGCGTTGGACCTCACGGTACGCCTGGCGCGCCTGGAACCCGGTGCAGTCAACCGCAGCGAAACGCTCATCACCCATGCCGCCGGCAAGGGCGTGAACGTGGCGCAGGTGCTGGCGGACCTCGGCCACGAGGTCAGTGTGGGCGGCTTTCTCGGCGCGGATAACCCCCAGGCGTTCGAGGCGCTGATCGCCAGCCGTGGGTTTGGCGATTCGTTCATCCGCGTGCCGGGCGAAACCCGCAGCAATATCAAGATTGCCGAGCAGGATGGCCGGGTCACCGACATCAATGCTCCGGGGCCGTTGGTGAGCGCGCAGGCGCAGGAAGAACTGCTCAAGATGATCACGCTCGTCGGCCCCGAATTCGATGCGGTGGTGGTCGCCGGCAGCTTGCCGCGTGGCGTGAGCCCACAATGGTTTCAGGCCCTGATCGAGCAATTGAAAAACCTCGGTTTGAAAGTGGCCCTGGACACCAGCGGCGAAGCCTTGCGCGCCGGCTTGAAGGCAGGCCCCTGGATGGTCAAGCCCAATACTGAAGAGCTTGCCCAGGCCTTGGATAACGCCACGGATGCCATCAGTCAGTTGCATCAACAGGGTGTGGAACATGTGGTGGTCTCGGACGGTGCTGCCGGCGTGAGCTGGTACAGCTCGGGTGCGACCGTGCAGGCCACGCCGCCCAGGGTGACGGTTGCCAGCACCGTAGGCGCCGGCGACTCGCTGCTGGCGGGCATGCTCCACGGCCTGCTGCGCGACGAAGCGCCCGAGCAGACCCTGCGCCGCGCCACGGCAATTGCCGCGATGGCGGTGACGCAAATCGGTTTCGGCATCAGCGATGACGCGCAGTTGGCGCGCCTCGAAGGCGGCGTCGATGTGCGCACGCTGACAGAACAATAAGAGGGTTTGTGATGAAGTTAGCCATTGTTACCGCCTGCCCGAACGGCATGGTCACCAGTGTGCTGTGCGCGCGCTTGCTGGACGCCGCCGCACAGCGCCAGGGCTGGAGCACCAGGGTCGAAGTGGTGGACGTGCAACGCCCGGACAGCCAGTTGTCCCAGGCGACCCTCGATGACGCCGAATGGGTGCTGCTGGTCAGCAGCACGCCGGTGGATATGCACCGTTTTGTCGGCAAACGGGTGTTCCAGAGCACGCCGGCCCAGGCGCTGGCGGATGTCGACGCGGTGTTGCGTCGGGGCGCCGAGGAGGCGCAGGTGTATGTGGCGACCGAGGCGCCGGCTGGGAAGGCCCCGCGCATAGTCGCGATTACCGCTTGCCCGACCGGCGTTGCCCATACATTCATGGCCGCCGAGGCCTTGCAGCAGACCGCCAAGCGCCTGGGCTACGACTTGCAGGTCGAGACCCAGGGCTCGGTCGGTGCGCGCACGCCGCTGAGTCCGCAGGCCATCGCCGATGCCGACGTGGTGCTGCTGGCGGCGGATATCGAAGTCGCCACCGAGCGCTTTGCCGGCAAGAAAATCTACCGCTGCGGCACCGGCATTGCCCTCAAGCAATCGGAAGCCACCCTCAACAAGGCGCTGGCCGAAGGCGCGGTGGAAAGCGCCGGCAGCGGCGCAGTGGCCAAGTCGGAGAAAACCGGCGTGTACAAACACCTGCTCACCGGGGTGTCGTTCATGCTGCCGATGGTGGTGGCGGGCGGTTTGTTGATTGCGTTGTCCTTTGTGTTCGGCATCCATGCCTTCGAGGAAAAAGGCACCCTGGCGGCGGCGCTGAAAACCGTCGGCGACCAGGCGTTCATGCTGATGGTGCCGTTGCTCGCGGGCTACATCGCCTACTCGATTGCCGATCGTCCCGGCCTCGCGCCAGGCATGATCGGCGGCCTGCTGGCGGGCACGCTGGGTGCCGGGTTCATTGGCGGGATCTTCGCCGGTTTCCTGGCCGGCTACAGCGTCAAGCTGATCTCGCGGGCGGTGCGCTTGCCGCAAAGCCTGGAGGCGCTCAAGCCGATCCTGATCATCCCGTTGCTGGCCAGTTTGTTCACCGGCCTTGCCATGATCTATCTGGTCGGCCCACCGGTGGCCCGCTTGCTGACCGGGCTGACGGATTTCCTCAGCACCATGGGCACCACCAACGCGGTGCTGTTGGGCATCCTGTTGGGCGGCATGATGTGCGTCGACCTGGGCGGCCCGATCAACAAGGCGGCGTATGCGTTTTCCGTCGGCCTGCTGGCGGCGTCAAGCGGGGCGCCGATGGCTGCGACCATGGCCGCCGGCATGGTGCCGCCGATTGGCATGGGCATCGCGACGTTCCTGGCCCGGCGCAAGTTCGCCCAGACTGAACGCGAAGCCGGCAAGGCCGCGATGATTCTCGGCCTGTGCTTTATCTCCGAAGGCGCCATTCCGTTTGCGGCCAAGGACCCGCTGCGGGTCATCCCGGCCAGCATTGCCGGTGGTGCGCTGACGGGGGCGCTGTCGATGTACTTCGGCTGCAAACTGGCCGCGCCTCACGGCGGGTTGTTTGTGCTGGTGATTCCGAATGCGATGAATCATGCGCTGCTGTATCTGCTGGCGATTGTAGCCGGCAGTGTGCTGACCGGTGTGGTGTATGCGCTGATCAAGCGGCCGGAAGCGGCGGAGTTGGCCGTCACTGCCTGATGCGGTAAAAAAATGTGGGAGGGGGCTTGCCCCCGATAGCGGTGTGTCAGCCAGTACATCTGGTGCCTGACACACTGCCATCGGGGGCAAGCCCCCTCCCACATTTGGATTTGCATTGGCGGTAAGGGCGGTGTCATATCTGCTTCATCCGGCCATGCTTAAGTGGCCCTTTTGATACTCAAGAGGGCACTCGCATGAGCCAGTTCGATCTCGGACGTCGCCGCGTGATGCAAGCTGTCGGTGCCGGCCTGCTGCTGCCGGGCCTGGCGCCGGCGGTGATTGCGTCGGTCAAGGACCGCCCGCTGCTCACCGACGGTGTGCAATCAGGCGATGTGCTCGGTGACCGCGCAATGATCTGGAGCCGCAGCGACCGCCCGGCGCGGATGGTGGTGGAGTGGGACACCCGCAGTGTGTTCAGCAACCCACGCCGACTCGTCTCGCCGCTGGCCGATAACCGCAGCGATTTTACCGCCCGCGTCGAACTCACCGGGTTGCCCGCCGACCAGGCGATTTTCTACCGCGTGCATTTCGAAGACGCCCAGACCGGCATCGCCAGCGAGCCGTGGTTCGGCCACCTGCGCAGCGTGCCGCAACAGCGGCGCGACATCCGTTTTGTGTGGAGTGGCGACACCGTCGGGCAAGGCTTCGGCATCAACCCGGACATCGGCGGCATGCGCATCTATGAAGCCATGCGCCTGCGCCTGCCGGACTTTTTTATCCACAGTGGCGACACCATCTACGCTGACGGCCCGGTACCGGCGCAACTGGCCACCGAAGGTGGACGCATCTGGCGCAACATCACCACCGAAGCCAAGAGCAAAGTCGCCGAAACCCTGGATGAATACCGCGGCAATTACCGCTACAACCTGTTGGATGAAAACGTGCGCCGCTTCAATGCCGAGGTGCCGCAGATCTGGCAGTGGGACGACCACGAAGTGATCAACAACTGGTCGTCGAGTAAACAGTTGGATGAGCGCTACCAGACTCGCGACATCAACACCCTGGTCGGCCGTGCGCGCCAGGCCTGGCTGGAATATTCACCGATGCGCCGGCAAAGCGCCGACGCGGGCGGGCGGATTTATCGCAAGCTCGGTTATGGTCCGCTGCTGGACGTGTTCGTGCTGGACATGCGCAGTTATCGCGGCCCGAACGACGACAACCTGGGCGGCGAAAAGCCTTTCCTCGGCCGCGAGCAACTGGACTGGCTCAAGCGCGAACTCAAGGCGTTCCGGGCGCAGTGGAAAGTGGTCGCAGCCGACATGCCTATCGGCCTGGGCGTGCCCGACGGTGAAGTCAGCCCCGGCGTGCCGCGCTGGGAAGCGATTGCCAACGGCGATCCCGGCCCGGCCCAGGGGCGTGAGCTGGAAATTGCCGAACTGCTTGGGTTCCTGCGCGCACACAAGGTGCGCAACCACGTATGGCTGACCGCTGACGTGCACTACTGCGCGGCGCATCACTATCACCCGGATCGGGCGGCGTTCCAGGATTTCGAACCGTTCTGGGAGTTCGTCGCGGGGCCGTTGAATGCGGGGAGCTTCGGGCCCAATCCGTTGGACAAGACCTTCGGACCCGAGGTGGTGTTCGAGAAGGCACCACCGGCGCAGAACACCTCGCCGTTTGCCGGTTTTCAGTTTTTCGGCGAGGTGCAGATTGATGGGCAGACGGCGGAGTTGACCGTTATTTTGCGCGATCTGGATGGCATCTCGGTGTTCGAGCAAAAACTGCAGCCCGCTTGACCTGGAACGCGGTTAAAACTGTGGGAGGGGGCTTGCCCCCGATGGCGGTGGGTCAGTCATTGATCAATGACTGTCAGACCGCTATCGGGGGCAAGTCCCCTCCCACATTTGGTCTTCAGTGTCGGTAAAGGATCAGTACACATCCCGGCGATAGCGGCCTTGTTCGATCAGGCGCTCCACTGCTTCACTGCCGAGGATGTCCACCAACGCCTGGTCCACACCCGTGGCCATGCCCTGCAAACTGCCGCATACATAAATTGCCGCGCCATCGGCCAGCCATTTGCGCAGCACATCGGCGGACTCACGCAGGCGATCCTGCACGTAGATTTTTTCCGCCTGATCCCGCGAGAACGCCAGGTCCAGCAGGGCCAGGTCACCACTGGCCAGCCAGCCTTGCAGTTCTTCCCGGCACAGGTAGTCGTGGGCGATATGGCGTTCGCCGAACAGCAGCCAGTTACGCTGCCGGCCGTCGGCAATGCGCGCCTTGAGCAGGCTGCGCAGGCCGGCGAGCCCGGTGCCGTTGCCCAGCAGGATCAGCGGCACTGGCGCATCGGGCAGATGGAAGCCGCTGTTGCGGCGCAGACGCAGGCTGATGCCCGAGCCGATGACGGCGTGTTCAGTCAGCCAACCGGAGCCCAGGCCCAGGCTGCCGTCCGGATGACGCTCCTGGCGCACGATCAGCTCCAGCACGCCATCACTGGCAATCGAGGCGATCGAGTATTCGCGCATGCCCAGCGGCACCAGCGCATCCACCAGTGCCTGGGCATGCAGGCCGACCAGGTGGGTGCGGTTGTGCGGCAACTGGCGCGTGGCCAGGGCTTGATCGAGGGTATGCGCTACGCCGTCGATCAGCACACCGTCACTGCCGACCAACCCCAAGCCGTCAAGGAAATGTGCGATGGCCCACGGGCAATTGCGCGGCAGGATTTCCACCAGGTCACCGGCCAGCCAACCGCTGGGCGAGGGCGGCGTGAGGCCCAACAGGTACACGGGGGCACCGACGCTGTCAGGGTTGAGCAGGGTGCGGTGACTCAAGGTCCAGTGTTCAAACTGGGCCGTCTGCCAGGCCGCCGCCGGCGCGTGTCCGGTAAGCTGGCCGAGCTGTTGTTGCCAGGTCAGCAAGGCCTCTGTGTCGCCGCTGTCGACTTCCACCGGCGCAAACAGCGGGTTACCGCCCTGATGGGTCAGCCAGAAATTCAGGCGTCGGGCAAAGCCGCAAAAGTGCGCGTACTGGCGGTCGCCCAGGGCCAGCACCGAGTAGTTCAAGCCTTTGAGGGACAGATCCTGGCCGAGCACGCTGCGCTCAAAGCCACGGGCGCTGTCGGGCGCTTCGCCGTCGCCGAACGTGCTGACCACGAACAACGCCTGTTGCGCCTGGCTGAGGTCATCGCGGCTGATGCTGCCCAGGGGCTGCACCTTCACCCCAAGCCCTGCGGCCTGCAATTGCCCGGCGGTCTGCCAGGCCAACTGTTCGGCAAAGCCGCTCTGGCTGGCAAAGCCGATCAACCAGGCCGGTGCGTCGCTGTGGCTGTCCACCAGGCCTTTGCGCGCGTCACGCACCTGGCGTTTTTTGCGGCGACGGTCCAGGTACAGCAGCCAGCCGGTGATAAAGAACAAGGGCATGAGCAGCGCGCTCACCGTGAGCACAATTCGCCCGACCAGCCCGAAATAACTGCCGGTGTGCAGCGCATAGACACTGGTCAGCAACTGCGCCTTGAGGCTCTTGCTGGCGTAACGCTCATGGGACGTGACCTCGCCGGTGACCGGGTCGAGGTTGATCTGGTTCAGCGCACGGTCATGGGGCGAGCTGTCGAGCAGGTAATACACGGTGGCCGGTTGCCCGGCGACGGCTGGCAGGCGGATGTTGTAGGCGCTCAAGCCAGGGCCGGCGTTGCTGTAGATGCTGCTCCAGATGGCCTCGTAGTTGGTCTCGTAGTTGGCCACCGGCGCAGGGCCTGCGGGCGGCGGGCCGCGCTTGCGCAGGCGCTCGTTCTGCGGCGCATCGGACAGCAGTTGGGTCACGCCACGGCTGTACCAGTCGTAGGACCAAAACAGCCCGGTCAGCGCTGCCAGCAGATAAAACAGCAGGCACCAGGTGCCGAACACCGAGTGCAAATCCCAATTGAAGCTGCGGCCCTTTTTACGCCAGTCCAGGGTCAGCCACACACGCCAGTTCCTGACCTGGCGCGGCCAGCGCAGGTACAGGCCGGAAAGGCAGAAAAACAGCAGGATCAGGGTGCAGGCGCCGGTGATGTTACGGCCTGTTTCGCCGATGGCGAGGAAGCGGTGCAGCTGCAGGATGAAGCCGAATACGTCCTGGCCGACGACGTCACCCAGGTAGTCGCCGGTATACGGATCGAAGTAACGCAACGGGCCACGCTGCTCGCCAGGCGGCGGGGTAAAGGACACGCGGGCGGCTTTGCCGCTGTGGTCTTCCACCCACAGCATGGCTACGCGCTTGCCTTCGGCGGCTTCCAGCTTGCGCACCAGCTCGGCGGGCGGCAGCACGCCGGCTTCGCGTTTCTGCACGTTCAGTACCGTGGGGTTGAGCGCGCGCAGGATTTCATCCTGGAACGAGTAAGCAGCCCCGGTGATCCCCATCAAGGCCAGCACCAGCCCGGCCGTGATGCCGAAGAACCAATGCAACTGGAACAGGGTTTTCTTCAACACGTCAAAGCGCCTCGCTTAGCTGGATAGAGGTATCACGGCGCGCATTATGCCGTGAGTTGCCGATGGGGGGCGTGTGATTGATCACCAGGCAGTGCAGGCCTGGGCCGATAGCCTGGGCATGGACTCGCCGCTACCGGTTCCGCGCTGATGGCGCTGAAGTGGACAAGTAAAGCCTTATCCGACTTGGCTCGATTGTACGACTTCCTCTCTGTGGTGAACCGCCAAGCTGCCGCGCGCACCGTGCAGGCACTGTCCCGGGCGCTGAAACTGCGGAGCACGCACAAAAAAGCCCATGAAACGTCATGGGCTTTTTAGTTGCAGCCGTCTTACACGTAGAACGATTTCAACGGCGGAAACCCATTGAACTCAACCGCGCTGTAGCTGGTGGTGTAGGCACCGGTCGACAGCCAGTACAAACGATCGCCAATCGCCAGGTTCAGCGGCAGGCCGTACTTGTAGTTCTCGTACATGATGTCGGCGCTGTCGCAGGTGGGGCCGGCGATGACCACTTCTTCCATCTCGCCTTTCTTCTCGGTCCAGATCGGGAACTTGATGGCTTCGTCCATGGTTTCGATCAGGCCGGAGAACTTGCCCACATCCGTGTATACCCAACGCTCGACGGCGGTACGCGACTTACGCGCTACCAGCACCACTTCGCTGACCAGGATACCGGCGTTGGCGATCAACGAACGGCCCGGCTCCAGGATGATTTCCGGCAGGTCGTCACCGAAGTCTTCCTTGAGGAAGCGGATGATTTCTTCAGCGTAGGTTTCCAGGCTGTTGGTGCGGGTGATGTAGTTGGCCGGGAAGCCACCGCCCATGTTGATCAGCTTCAACTCGATGCCGTCTTCTTCTTTCAGGCGCTCGAAGATCACTTTGACCTTGGCGATCGCCGCGTCCCACACGCTGATGTCGCGCTGCTGGGAACCGACGTGGAACGAGATGCCGTACGGCACCAGGCCCAGGTCACGGGCGAGGATCAGCAGGTCCATGGCCATGTCGGTCTGGCAGCCGAACTTGCGCGACAAAGGCCAGTCGGCCGTGGTCGAGCCTTCGGTGAGGATGCGCACATAGACTTTCGAGCCCGGCGCGGCCTTGGCGATGTTGCGCAGGTCGGCTTCGGAGTCGGTGGAGAACAGACGCACGCCCTTCTCATAGAAGTAGCGGATGTCTTTGGATTTCTTGATGGTGTTGCCGTAGCTGATACGGTCGGCGCTGACGCCACGGTCCATGACCTTGTCCAGCTCGTAGATCGAGGCGATGTCGAAGCTCGAACCCTTGTCTTTCAACAGGTCGATGATCTCGACGGCCGGGTTGGCCTTGACCGCGTAATACACCTTGGCGAATTCGAAACCGGCGCGCAGGTCATCGTAGGCCTGGCTGATCATCGCGGTGTCGATCACCACGAACGGGGTTTCCTGTTTGTCGGCGAACGCCTTCATTTTGTCAAAGGTGGCGCGCGCGAAATAATCTTCGACGTTGATCGACATGCTGGGAACTCCTAAGGGCAAACTGTATTAATCAATGGGCGCAAATGAACGTCCTCCGTATCCCCACTTTGGTTCGCCTACTTCCCAAGGCATGTCGCCGAAAGCAAAAAGGCCATGGGATACGCGTCCCTTGGCCTTGCTGTCTCGTCGTCAGTACTTGAGCCGGATGGATCGTTTCCAGCATGGACGTTCGGCGCGAACTTTAGGGCTTGACGGGCGTGGGATCAACTAAAAATGTCGCGTTTTTGCACGCGTTCGTCGCGCGACCCCGTGCAGCTACTTATGTAACCGACCGGTGTGACGGATTGATGTTCCCCGCTGAGTGGGAATTGAGGACATTTCCCTGACTCACCGTGGGGCAAATGTGGGAGGGGGCTTGCCCCCGATAGCGGTGGGTCAGTTAAATAGTTATCAACTGACCCTCCCTCATCGGGGGCAAGCCCCCTCCCACATTTTGACCTGTGTCGCGTCAGGTCAGGCCAGGGCGGTCTCGGCCGGGGAGACGATGCTGGTCTTGCCGCCACGGGACTTGCCGGAACTCAGGTACTCGGCAATCGACTCCTGGGTCACCTCACCCAGGAACACCCGCTCGGCATCCATCACCGGCAACCATGAACGGTTGAACTCGTACATGCGCGACAGCAGGATGCGCAAGTGCTCGTCATACGCGGCCGTGGCGTTGAACTCGCGCAGGTACTGGCCGCAGGTACCGGTCTGACGGTGCAGGTCGCGACGGCGTACATAGCCCAGCGCCTTGTTCTCGGCGCAGGTGACCACCACATAGCGGCGGTCGTGCTCATCCATCAGCTCCAGCGCATCGGCCACCGGGGTTTCCGGGCTCACCGACGGCGCGTTGTCCGCCGCGTCTTCGGCCTTCACCAGCAACAGGCGCTTGAGGGTACTGTCCTGGCCGACGAAGTTGCTGACAAACTCGTCCGCCGGGTGCGCCAGCAGCGTATCGGGATGGTCGATCTGCAGCAGCTTGCCGGCGCGGAAGATCGCAATCTTGTCGCCCAGCTTGATGGCCTCGTCGATGTCGTGGCTGACCATGATCACGGTCTTGTTCAGCGCCCGCTGCATTTCGAAGAACTCGTTCTGGATCATCTCGCGGTTGATCGGGTCGACCGCGCCGAACGGTTCATCCATCAGCAGCAACGGTGCATCGGCCGCCAGGGCGCGAATCACACCGATGCGCTGTTGCTGGCCACCCGACAACTCACGTGGGTAGCGGTGCAGGTACTGCTTGGGTTCGAGCTTGATCATGCTCATCAGTTCGCGGGCGCGGTCGTGGCATTTCTGCTTGTCCCAGCCGAGCAGCTTGGGCACCACCACGATGTTTTCTTCGATGGTCATGTTCGGGAACAGGCCGATCTGCTGGATCACGTAGCCGATATTGCGACGCAGGGTCACTTCATCCAGGTCGGTGGTGTCTTCGCCGTTGATCAGGATCTTGCCCGAGGAGGGCTTGATCAGACGGTTGATCATCTTCAGCGTCGTACTCTTGCCGCAGCCCGAAGGACCGAGGAATACGCAAATTTCGCCTTCGTTGACGGTCAGGCTTACATCGTTGACGGCGGTGACAGTCTTGCCGTTGCTTTGAAAAGTCTTGGACAGGTTTTGAAGTTCGATCATTTGAGCAATCCTTTTGGAGTCAGCGAGCGTTGCAGCCATTGCAGAAGCAGGTCGGCGAAGATGGCCAGGAGACTGACCAGCACGGCGCCGACAATCAGCATCGACATGTCGCTGCGGCTGATGGAAGCCAGAATAAGTACACCCAGGCCACCGGCGCCGATGGTGGCGGCGATGGTCATCACACCGATGTTCATCACCACGGCGGTGCGCACGCCGGCGAGGATCACCGGTACGGCAATCGGCAGTTCGACCATGCGCAGGCGCTGGCCGAAGGTCATGCCGATACCTTTGGCGGCCTCGCGAATGCCCGGCTCGACACCGGTGAGCGCCAGGTAGGTATTACGCATGATCGGCAGCAGGGAGTAGAGGAACACGGCGGTAATCGCCGGCATCGGCCCCAGGCCCTGGCCGAACTTGGAGTAGAACGGCAGCAGCAGGCCGAACAGGGCGATGGAGGGCACTGTGAGCAATACCGTGGCGCTGGCTTGCAAGGGGCCGGCGAGTGTCGGGTAGCGGGTCATCAGCACGCCCAGGGGCACACCGACGACAATCGCGAGGATCACAGCGATACCGACCAGGGTGATGTGCTGCCAGGTCAGGTGCAGGACCTGGGCCCAATCAAGATGGGAAAAGGCGTTCAAAAATTCCATGTCTTCTCCTCGTTAGTTGATTGGATGTTGGCGCAGGAAATCGGCGGCAACGGCGGACGGGCTTTCATGGTCGACGTCGACCCGTGCATTGAGCTGGCGCATGGTTTCGTCGTCGAACAGCGTGGCCAAAGGCTTGAGCTCGGCGGCCAGTTGCGGGTGCTGGTCGAGGTATTCCTGGCGGATCACCGGGGCAGCGGTGTAGTCCGGGAAGTAGTGTTTGTCGTCTTCGAGCAGCTTCAACTTGAACGCGTTCAGGCGACCGTCGGTGGTGTAGACCAGGCCGGCAAACACCTGGCCATTACGCAACGCGGTGTAGACCAGGCCCGCGTCCATCTGCCGAGTGTTCTTGCGCGTCAGGTTCATCTCGTAGAGCTTGACCATGCCCGCCAGACCGTCGGAGCGGTTGGCGAACTCGGTGTCCAGGGCGACCAGGCGGTAATCCTTGGCGTCTTCGGCCATGGCTTGGGTGAGATCGCTGATGCTGTTGATCTCGGGATGTTCCTGAGCAACCTTCTCCGGCAACGCCAGGGCGTAGGTGTTGCTGAAGCGCGATGGCGACAGCCAGACCAGGCCCTTTTTCGCGTCGAGTTCCTTGACCCGTGCGTAGGACTGTTCGCTGTCGAGCTTCTCGTCGATGTGGTTGTAAGCCACCAGCGACACGCCGGTGTATTCCCAGATCAGATCCAGTTGCCCGCTTTCCTGGGCGCTGCGCGCCAGGTTGCTGCCCAGGCCGCCGGTCACGCGGGCGTCGTAGCCCTTGGTGCGCAGGTATTGGGAGGTGATTTCGGCCAGCAGGGTCTGTTCGGTGAATACCCGGGCGCCGATGCGAATCACCGGTTTTTCAGCGGCTTGCGCAGTACCTGCAAACAGCAGGACGCAGCCTAATATCAAGCTTAGTGTTTTCATGTGAGTTCCTGTTTCAGGCCTAAAACGTGGCCAAGCCTCAAGACGGACGTAACCCGCGTTCCAGCCAGAGGCGGCTGGCCATGGTCACCAGACCATCAAGCAGCAATGCGAGCAGCGCGGTGCAGGCGGCGCCGAGCAGCAGTTGCGGCTGGTTGTTCAGGGCAATGCCGGGGAAGATCAGGCTGCCCAGGCTGTTGGCACCGATCAGGAACGCCAGCGGCGCGGTACCGACGTTGATCGCCAGGGCCACCCGTACACCACCGATGATGATCGGCACGGCATTGGGCAATTCCACGCGAAACAGCACCTGGCGCGGGGTCATGCCGATGCCGGTGGCGGCTTCCTTGAGTGAGCCCTGCACATTTTTCAGGCCTTCGTAGGTGTTACGCACGATGGGCAGGAGAGAGGCGAGAAACAACGCGAAGATGGCCGGGCCGCTGCCGATGCCGAGGACGCCGAGGGCGATGGCCAGTACGGCCAGGGGAGGGACGGTGTTGCCGATGTTGAAAATCTGCATGAAACGTTCTGCGCGCCCGACCATGTTCGGTCGACTGAGCAGGATACCGGCGGGGATCCCCACAATCAGGGCGGCCAGCATGGAGACCAGGACGAGAATCAAATGAGCTTGCAGGTAAAACAATAAATCGTCGCGGTACAATTCGATCGTGTTGATGCCGATCCAATGGACCAGCAGGGCCAGGAGCGCGACGACAACCGCTGCTCCCATAAGCCCTTTGCCATAGCGAATAGCCACAGGCGGACTCCTTTTTTCTTCTGTCGACGAACACATTCACGCGTGGCACGCCATTGCTGGCTGTCAGCGAAATGTGATCGCGAAATGCAGCTCGCCAATGCCGTCAAAAGCGGCATGAGTTCGAGCCATAAGCGCAGCCTCGTCAGGCTAACTTGCTGATTTTCCAGCCCCTGTTCCGAGTGCGTAAGCAGGGGAGTGGACGTCTCTACCTTTTAAAAGGTTCCACACTTGGGAGCATTTAGCCACCCCCAATGGGCTCAACGGTGGTCCGTGCCCTCGCGTTTGCGCTATACTCGCCGCCCTTTTTTGACTCACCTGCCAGGCGATTTCCCATGACCCACCAGGCCGCCGAAGTCGCGAAACGCCGCACTTTCGCCATTATTTCCCACCCCGATGCCGGTAAAACCACCATCACCGAAAAGCTGTTGCTGATGGGCAAGGCAATTGCGGTGGCCGGCACGGTGAAATCGCGTAAATCCGACCGCCATGCGACATCCGACTGGATGGAAATGGAAAAGCAACGGGGTATTTCCATTACCACCTCGGTCATGCAGTTTCCGTATCGCGACCACATGGTCAACCTGCTTGATACCCCGGGCCACGAAGATTTCTCCGAAGACACCTACCGCACCCTGACGGCAGTGGACTCGGCGCTGATGGTGCTCGACGGCGGTAAAGGCGTCGAGCCACGCACCATCGCGTTGATGGACGTGTGCCGGTTGCGCGACACGCCGATTGTCAGCTTCATCAACAAACTCGACCGCGATATCCGCGATCCCATCGAGCTGCTGGATGAAATCGAAGCCGTCCTGAAGATCAAGGCCGCGCCGATCACCTGGCCGATTGGTTGCTACCGCGACTTCAAGGGCGTGTATCACCTGGCCGATGACTACATCATCGTCTACACCGCCGGCCACGGGCATGAGCGCACCGATGTGAAAATCATCGAAAAGCTCGACTCCGACGAAGCCCGCGCCCACCTGGGCGACGAGTACGACCGCTTCGTCGACCAGCTGGAACTGGTGCAGGGCGCCTGCCATGAATTCAACCAGCAGGAATTCCTCGACGGTCAGTTGACTCCGGTGTTCTTCGGCACCGCCCTGGGCAACTTCGGCGTCGACCACGTGCTCGACGCCGTGGTGAATTGGGCACCGAAGCCCTTGGCCCGTGTCGCCAACGAGCGCACCGTGGAACCGGTCGAAGAGAAATTCACCGGCTTCGTGTTCAAGATCCAGGCGAACATGGACCCCAAGCACCGCGACCGTATCGCCTTCATGCGTATCTGCTCCGGCCGCTACGAAAAGGGCATGAAGATGCGCCACGTGCGCACCGGCAAGGACGTACGCATCGGCGACGCCCTGACGTTCTTCTCCTCCGAGCGTGAACAGCTCGAAGAAGCCTACGCTGGCGACATCATCGGTTTGCACAACCACGGCACCATCCAGATCGGCGACACCTTCACAGAAGGCGAAGCGCTGGGCTTCACCGGTATCCCGCACTTCGCTCCGGAACTGTTCCGCCGTGTACGCCTGCGCGACCCGCTCAAATCCAAGCAACTGCGCCAGGGCTTGCAGCAGTTGGCGGAAGAGGGCGCCACCCAGGTGTTCTTCCCCGAGCGCAGCAACGACATCATCCTCGGCGCCGTCGGTGTGCTGCAGTTCGATGTGGTCGCCAGCCGCTTGAAAGAGGAATACAAGGTTGAATGCTCCTACGAGCCGATCACCGTGTATTCGGCGCGCTGGATCGAGTGCAGCGATAAGAAAAAACTGGAAGAGTTTTCCAACAAGGCCGTGGAAAACCTGGCGGTGGATGGCGGTGGTCACCTGACCTACCTGGCCCCGACCCGGGTCAACCTGGCGCTGATGGAAGAGCGCTGGCCGGATGTAAAATTCCGCGCGACCCGCGAGCACCATTGATTCAGGGCTCTCATCTTGAGCAACTAATTAAAAACCCTAAAGATTTTACCTTTAGGGTTTTTTTTTTTGACTTCGTAAGCGCCTATAAGTCAACTGTGAAGTTTGACAGTAGATTCTTATCGTGTTCAGCCGTTAGATAGACCAGGAGAAGAATGTAAGAACGGTTCTGCTTCTTGAACAGGCAAGGTCGTGTGGCCTACCGTCAGTGCTTGTAAGTAGACGTTCAACAGCATGTTTTTGGTTTGGGATTTGAACGCACAGATCTTTCTATCAGTTACCTGGCATGGAGATTGGATCATGGTCAGTCATGAGGAAGAACAGATACAGAATGCCACTGGATACTTTGAATATCGTTTTGAAAACGGGGGGCTGGTAATCCCGCCGTTTAAGTACGTATATCTTGCAGAGGGGCCGCAACCGATTCTACCGATATTCAAAGGTCGGGATACTGAGAACGGTATTCGTGAAACGGGCTTTACCTTTACATTCGACTCGTATGACTTTTGGGGTGTCGATATTCCTGTCGGTCAGGGATTCCGTGTGGATCATTATGTAGTAGGGGGGCGTACTGAAGTTACGTCCGGTTCTGTGACTGGAATGATAAATTCCTCAGAGAAATCCGGATTTTTTAAGTTTGATCTCAATGTGGATGTTCAGGGCTCGCCGAGGCGCGTCGAAGGGTTCTTTATATTGAAGCAGAACGTTACTGTATTATAGTCTCGAAAGGTTCTCTCGCCTGGTTCCAGCATTGGGCAATCAGGTGATGATGGAAGGTGAGCACCATAAGATCTTGGCGGTTGAGAGAAGGGCGAAGCTGTAATGGCTTCGCCCTTTTTTGGCTGTGAAATACAATCAAATGTGGGAGGGGGCTTGCCCCCGATGGCGGTCTATCAGTGACATGTAACGTCCTGACCCACTGCTATCGGGGGCAAGCCCCCTCCCACATTCTGATCTCTGTAAGGCTGGGAATTGGCGAGAACCCTGCATCGGGTCTAGCGTTCACACACTGACTGCGAAGGAGTCCACCGTGCGAAAGGTTCGATACGTTATTTGTCTGATGCTATTGGCAGGCCCACTGCTGACGACCGTCCCGGCACTGGCCGGCGATGGCACCCCCCAGTGGAAGGACACCGGCCCTGTCACCAAGAGAAAGGCCAACGAGGTCAATTCCGGCAGTTGGAAACCGCAGCCCCAGCCCACAGATGTCAGGGATCCGGAAAACCCCATCAACGAAGGGGAAGACAGTGAAACCTTTGATGACGGCGAAACCTGAGACGCCGCGCTAACCCGAAAAAAAGAAGCCCCTCCCGCCAGGCTGATGCGCAACCTGACGGAAAGGGCTGTAGAACTCACTGACGCCGCATCACCCCTGTAGGAGCGAGCTTGCTCGCGAAGAACGCAAGGGCACTGTGATTAACCAGATGCCCGCGTAATTGTTGACGTTTTTCGCGAGCAAGCTCGCTCCTACATGATTCAGGCCACGAACTGCTCTGCGTAGTGGCAAGCCACCTGCCGATTATCCAACGGCCGCAACAGCGGCTCCTCGGTGCTGCAGCGCGCCGTCGCATACGGGCAGCGCTTGTGGAACGCGCAGCCAGGTGGCGGATTCAGCGGGTTGGGCAATTCGCCGACGATCTTGATCTTCGGCTTGTTCGGGTCCGGGTGAATGGTCGGGGTGGCCGACAGCAGCGCCTGGGTGTAAGGGTGCAGGGGACGGGCGTAGATGTCTTCCTTGGGGCCCACTTCCACCGGGCGGCCGAGGTACATCACCATCACGTCGTCGGCGACGTGCTGCACCACCGCCAGGTTGTGGGAAATGAACACGTAGGCGGTGTTGAATTCCTGCTGCAAATCCATGAACAGGTTGAGCACCTGGGCCTGGATCGACACGTCCAGCGCCGAGGTCGGTTCGTCCGCCACCAGCACCTTGGGTTGCAGCATCATCGCCCGGGCCAGGGCGATACGCTGGCGCTGGCCACCGGAGAACATGTGCGGGTAGCGCTGATAATGCTCGGGGCGCAGGCCCACTTGCTTCATCATCGCCTGCACTTTTTCGCGGCGTTCGGCGGCGGACAGGTTGGTGTTGATCAGCAGCGGCTCGCCGAGCTGATCACCGACCTTCTGGCGTGGGTTCAACGAGGCGTAGGGGCTCTGGAACACCATCTGCACGTCTTTGCGCAATTGCTTGCGCTGGGCCTTGTCGGCACCGGCGACTTCCTGGCCAGCGATTTTAAGCGAGCCCGAAGACGGTTCTTCGATCAGCGTGAGGGCGCGGGCCAGGGTGGACTTGCCGCAACCCGATTCGCCCACTACGGCGAGGGTCTTGCCGGCTTCGAGTTCGAAGGACACACCATTAAGGGCACGCACCGTGGCGTGGCCCTTGAACAGGCCACGGGACACTTCGTAGTGACGGGTCAGGTCGCGGGCGGTAAGAACGACGGCCATTACGCCACCTCCTGGTTCAAGGGGTAGAAGCAGCGCGCAAGGCTGTTGGTTTTCGGATCAAGGCTTGGGCGCTGGGTGCGGCAGTTTTCCTGCACGTACGGGCAACGCGGCGACAGCAGGCAACCCTGCGGACGGTCATAGCGGCCCGGCACGATGCCCGGCAGGGTGGCCAGCCGCGTGGCGCCCAGGCTGTGTTCCGGAATCGCCTTGAGCAGCGCTTCGCTGTACGGGTGCGCCGGGATGTCGAACAGTTGCGGCACCTGGCCAACTTCCACGGCCTGGCCCGCATACATTACGCATACGCGCTGGGCGGTTTCAGCCACTACCGCGAGGTCATGGGTGATCAGCACCAGGCCCATGTTCTGTTCTTTCTGCAGGGCCAGCAGCAGGTCCATGATCTGCGCCTGGATGGTCACGTCCAGGGCAGTGGTCGGTTCGTCGGCGATCAGCAGTTTCGGCTCGCCGGCAATCGCCATGGCGATGGCTACGCGCTGGCTCATACCGCCGGAGAGTTGATGCGGGTAGGCATCCATACGGCTGGCGGCGCCCGGGATTTCAACTTTTTCCAGCAGTTCGATGGCCCGTTTGCGCGCTTGCCGGCCAGACATTTTCAGGTGCAGGCGCAGCACTTCTTCAATCTGGAAACCCACGGTGTAGCTGGGGTTCAGCGCGGTCATCGGGTCCTGGAACACCATCGCCAGGTCTTTGCCGACGATCTGGCGGCGCTGGCGGTTGCTCAGCTTGAGCATGTCCTTGCCGTCGAAATTCAGCGCATCGGCCGTCACGATGCCGGGATGCTCGATCAGGCCCATCAGCGCCATCATGGTCACGGATTTACCCGAGCCCGACTCGCCAACGATTGCCAGGACTTCGCCTTTGTCGACCGAAATGTCGAGGCCATCGACCACCGGCACGGCGGTCTTGTCGCCGAAGCGCACATTGAGATTCTTGATTTCTAACAGTGACATGGGAATCTCCTCAGGCGGCGTTCTTGAGTTTCGGGTCCAGCGCGTCGCGCAGGCCGTCACCCATCAAGTTGATTGCCAGCACGCTGAGCAAAATGGTCAGACCCGGCAGGCTCACGACCCACCAGGCGCGTTCAATGTAGTCACGGGCCGAGGCCAGCATGGTGCCCCACTCAGGCGTTGGCGGTTGGACGCCAAGGCCAAGGAAGCCCAGGGCCGCGGCATCGAGAATCGCCGAGGAAAAGCTCAGGGTCGCTTGTACGATCAGCGGTGCCATGCAGTTGGGCAGCACGGTGATGAACATCAGGCGTGGCAGGCCGGCACCGGCCAGGCGCGCGGCAGTCACGTAGTCGCGGTTCAACTCGCCCATTACCGCAGCGCGGGTCAGGCGCACGTAGGACGGCAGCGACACGATGGCGATAGCAATCACGGTGTTGATCAGGCCAGGGCCGAGGATCGCGACAATCGCCACAGCCAGCAGCAGCGAGGGCAGGGCCAGCATGATGTCCATCAAACGCATGATGGTCGGGCCGAGCAGCCGCGGGAAGAACCCGGCGAACAGGCCAAGGAGAATGCCCGGAATCAGCGACATCACCACCGACGACAAGCCGATCAGCAGCGACAGGCGCGAACCCTGGATCAGGCGCGAGAGCAGGTCGCGGCCCAGTTCGTCGGTGCCGAGCAGGAACTGCATCTGCCCGCCTTCCAGCCACGCGGGCGGGGTGAGCAGGAAATCGCGGTATTGCTCGCTCGGGTTATGCGGTGCAACCCACGGTGCGAAGATTGCGCAGAACACGATCAGCAGCATGAACAGCAGGCCGGCAACCGCGCCTTTGTTCTTGGAGAAGGCTTGCCAGAATTCTTTGTACGGGGACGGGTACAGCAGGCTCTGATCGACTGCTGACACTGGAGTAGAGGTAGTCATGGTCATGATCTCAGCGCTGGTGACGGATGCGTGGGTTGGCGAAGCCGTAGAGGATGTCCACCACGAAGTTCACCAGGATCACCAGGCAGGCGATCAACAGAATGCCGTTCTGCACCACCGGGTAGTCCCGCGCGCCAATGGCTTCGATCAGCCATTTGCCGATGCCGGGCCACGAGAAGATGGTTTCGGTCAGTACGGCGCCGGCCAGCAGCGTGCCGACTTGCAGGCCGACCACGGTCAGCACCGGGATCAGCGCGTTGCGCAGGCCGTGCACGAACACCACGCGCGCCGGCGACAGGCCCTTGGCCTTGGCGGTGCGTATGTAGTCCTCACGCAGTACTTCGAGCATCGACGAACGGGTCATCCGCGCGATCACCGCCAGCGGGATGGTGCCCAGCACGATGGCCGGCAGAATCAAGTGGTGCAAGGCGTCCCAGAACGCGTCCGGCTCATCGGCCAGCAACGTGTCGATCAGCATGAAACCGGTGCGTGGCTCGATGTCGTAGAGCAGGTCGATACGCCCGGAAACCGGGGTCCAGCCCAGGCTCACCGAGAAGAACATGATCAGGATCAGGCCCCACCAGAAGATCGGCATCGAATAGCCCGCCAGGGAGATGCCCATCACCCCGTGGTCGAACAGGGACCCTCGCTTGAGTGCCGCGATCACCCCGGCCAGCAGGCCCAGAATACCGGCGAACAACAGGGCGGCCATGGACAGTTCCAGGGTCGCCGGAAAGAGTGCGGTGAACTCGGTCCACACGCTGGTGCGGGTGCGCAGGGATTCGCCGAGGTCGCCCTGGGCAAGTTTGCCCACATAGTCCAGGTATTGCGCATACAACGGCTTGTTCAAGCCAAGGCGTTCCATTGCCTGGGCATGCATTTCGGGGTCAACCCGCCGCTCGCCCATCATGACTTCTACGGGGTCGCCTGGAATCATGCGAATCAACGCAAAGGTCAGCAACGTGATGCCGAAGAACGTGGGGATCAATAACCCCAGTCGGCGGGCAATAAAACTAAACATCTTGGTGTATACCTCAATCAGCCGGTTAGGCAGGTTCGGCGCCGTCAATAGCGACGGCGCCGAGCGTTTTTCTTATTTACTTCACCTGGGTGGTGGCGAAGTTATTGTTCGTCAGAGGGCTTTGGGTATAACCCTCGACGTTCTTGCGCATGGCGGTAAACATTTTCGGGTAAGCCATTGGAATCCATGGCTGATCCTTTTCAAACACATCCAGGGCTTGTTCATAGAGTGCGGCGCGCTCAGCGGGTTCAGCGATGGCGCGGGCCTTGTCGATCAAGCCTTGAAATTCTTTGTTACACCAGCGGGCGTAGTTTTCGCCGTTTTTCGCCGCATCGCAACTCAGGTTTGGGGTGAGGAAGTTGTCCGGGTCCCCGTTATCCCCGGCCCAGCCGGCGGAAACCATGTCGTGTTCGCCGGCTTTGGCGCGCTTGAGCATCTCGCCCCATTCCATGACCTTGATATTGACCTTCAGGCCAATCTGCGCCAGATCCGCCTGCATGCGCTGCGCGCCGAGCATCGGGTTGGGATTGGTCGGGCCACCGCCGTTACGGGTGAACAGCGTGAACTCGGTGCCTTCCGGTACGCCGGCTTCCTTGAGCAGGGCGCGGGCTTTGTCGAGGTCGCGGGGCGGGTTCTTGAGCTTGTCATTGAAGCCCAGCAAGGTCGGTGGATACGGGCCGGTGCCGACGACTGCGTTGCCTTTGCCGTACAAGGCGTCGGTGTAGCCGGCCTTGTCGAACGCAATGTTGATCGCGTGACGTACCCGTGGGTCGCTCATGTACTTGTGGGTAGTGTTCAGGGCGGTGTAGCTGGTGGTCATGGCCGCCAGCTCATCCACTTTCAGGTTCGGATCTTTCTTGATACTCGGCAGATCATCCGGCTTGGGATAAAGCGCGATTTGGCATTCGTTGGCCTTGAGCTTTTGCAGGCGCACATTGTTGTCGACCGCAATGGCCAGGATCAACGGGTCGGCCGGCGGCTTGCCACGGAAGTATTCCGGGTTGGCCTTGAAGCGCACCTGAGCGTCTTTCTGATAGCGGATGAAGATGAACGGGCCGGTGCCGATCGGCTTGCTGTTGAGTTCGTCGGTCTTGCCGGCGGCGAGCAGCTTGTCGGCGTATTCGGCGGAGTGGATAGCGGTGAACGGCATTGCGACATCGGCCAGGAACGGTGCCTCAGGGCGCGTCAGGGTGAAGACCACGGTGTGGTCGTCAACCTTCTCGACACTCTTGAGCAGTTCCTTGAAACCCATGCTTTCAAAATAAGGGAAACCGGTGGTGGACTTGTTATGCCACGGGTGTTTCGGGTCCAACTGGCGCTGGAAGCTCCACAGCACATCGTCGGCATTCAAGTTGCGCGTGGGCTTGAAGTAATCGGTAGTGTGGAACTTGACGTCGTCGCGCAGGTGGAACGTATAGGTCAGGCCGTCATCACTGATGTCCCAGGACTTGGCGAGCGCTGGAACCACTTCGGTGGTGCCGGGCTTGAAGTCCACCAGGCGGTTGAACATGGTTTCGGCAGCGGCGTCAGCGGTCACGGCGGTGGTGTACAGGACCGGGTCGAAACCTTCCGGGCTGGCTTCGGTGCAGACCACCAGCGGTTTGGCCGAAACGCCGATCGCCACGCTCAGCAGCGCAGCGGCCATGGCAGCTTGTAACGGGAGCATTTTCATTCAGAGCCCTCTGCAATCGATGGAGCCAGAAACGCGAAGACGGCGGGCTCGTCCTGAGCCCGCCGCTTACCTGGCGCTAATTAAAGAATGTTGAACGGGATGGTGGTGACCAGACGGAACTCTTTGATGCTGCCGTCGGACTGGAACTCGCTGCCACGGTGCTCAACATACGTTGCGCGCACGGTAGTGGCTTTGAGTGGGCCGCTTTGCAGGGCGTAAGAGGCGCCTACACCGTATTCCTGGTGTTTCTCGCCGTCCTGGGACTGAATGCCGTCGTAGGCGAACTTGGCGCGACCGTTGTTGCCGGTGTAGTGAGTACCGTCGATGCCCCAGCCGCGGGCCGAGTAGGCGTTGAACTTCAGGCCTGGCACGCCGTATTCGGCCATGTTGATGGCATAGGCGATCTGCAGCGATTTCTCGTTCGGGCCGTTGAAGTCAGACGTCAGGGAGTTGGCCAGGTAGATGCCGTTGGTTTCGTGCAGGTAGTCGAAGTACTCGTTACCGTTCACTTGCTGGTAGCCGAAGGTCAGGCTGTGGGCCTGGTGAGTCAGGCCCAGGGACAGGGAGAAGGTATCGTTGTCGATTTCCCCCATCTCTTTTTTGCCTTCATCGACCGTCTTGTAGTAGTTGAAGCCGGTGGTCAGGCCCAGTTGTTGAGCGTCGCCCAATTCGTGGGTGGCGCCGAAGTAGTACTGGTTCCAGAAGTCCTTCACGTTGGCGGCGAAGAAGCTGGTCTTCAGGCTTTTCAGCGGCTGGTAGTTCACACCCAGGGTGGAGACTTTGTCGGTTTCTGCGCCGTTGCCGTATTCGCTGCGGAATTTCGACAGGCTCTGTTCGCTACGCGGGGAAACGCGGTCAAACACGCCGCCCTGGAACGACAGGTTGCTGAACTCTTCGCTGTTGAAGCTCACACCCTGGAAGCTTGAAGGCAGCGCACGGTTGCCGATGGTGTCGACGATGCCGCTGCTGAAATTCTGGCGACCGGCGGTCAGTGTGGTGTTGGACACGCGGAACTGCACGTTGGCCAGGCCCAGTTTGCTCCACTGGTCGACGGCGTCACCGTTGGAATCGGCCAGGGTGCGGTTGGAGCCGCCCTTGATATCACGCTTGCTGCGGTCCAGGACCAGCGCGTTGTACACCGCCACTTCGGTCTTGACGCCGACAGTGCCCTGGGTGAAACCCGAGCTGGCGTTGAGGATGGTGCCCTGCACCCAGTTGGTACGGTTGCGGTCGGTCAGGGTTTGGCCATGCTTCTGGTAAGCGAAGGTGCCCCCACGGTATTTGCTTTCATGGGAGTACCAGTTACGCGTGGTGCCGCCCAGGCTGAAATCTTCGATGAAGCCCTTGGCCTCGCTTTGGGCGCTGGTGCCGGCCAGAGTGGTAGGAACGAAGTCCTGGCTCTGCGTTTCAGCGTAGGCGGTGGCCGTGATGCTGCTGATGGCCAGGGCCAGAAGCGCTTTGCTGCTCAGTTTCATGGGTGAAGCTCCTTTGGTTCTCTTTTTTATGCCGGTCTTTTTAGGTGAACCGGCTATTGGGTGTGTAACTCGTTCAAGCTATTGCAAACGTTTGCCGTAGGAAAAATCCCAACAAAAGGCTGCACGTTTGCCGCAGGGCCTACGTCGCCCTGCGCAATCCGGTTATTTTTTTTATGGGGTGATACTGACGCCCGAAAACACGTTGCGGCCGAAGGGGCTCACTTTGAAACCTTCGACTTTGGCGCTCAACGGCTGGTTGACCGTCGAATGGGCGACTGGCGTGATCGGCACCTGCTGCTTGAGCAGTTGCTGCGCCTGTTTGTACAGAACAGTCCTTTGTTCGCGGTCGGTGACGACCTTGGCTTGCTTGATCAGCTTGTCGTACGCCGGGTCACACCACATGGAGTAGTTGTTCCCGCCGATGGCGTCGCAGCTGTAGAGGGTGCCCAGCCAGTTGTCCGGGTCACCGTTGTCGCCGGTCCAGCCGATCAGGCTGACATCGTGCTCACCGTTCTTGGTGCGCTTGATGTATTCGCCCCATTCGTAGCTGACGATCTTCACTTTCAGGCCGATCTTGGCCCAATCGTTCTGCAGCATTTCAGCCATCAGCTTGGCGTTGGGGTTGTACGGACGTTGTACCGGCATCGCCCAGAGGGTGATCTCGGTGCCTTCCTTCACACCGGCGGCCTTGAGCAGTTCCTTGGCTTTTTCCGGGTTGTAGGCGGCGTCCTTGATGCTGTCGTCGTAGGACCACTGGGTCGGCGGCATGGCGTTCACTGCCAGTTGCCCCGCACCCTGGTACACGGCGTTGAGGATGCTCTGCTTGTTCACCGCCATGTCCAGCGCCTGGCGCACTTCAAGCTGGTCGAATGGCTTGTGGCGCACGTTGTAGGCGATGTAGCCGAGGTTGAAGCCCGGCTTGGTCAGCAGTTGCAGGTTCGGGTCGGCCTTGAGCGCGTCGACATCGGCAGGGCGCGGGTGCAGGGTGACCTGGCACTCGCCGGCCTTGAGCTTCTGCACACGCACCGAAGCGTCGGTGTTGATGGCGAAGATCAGTTGGTCGAGCTTGACCCTGCTCGGGTCCCAGTACTGTTTGTTCGCCACGTAGCGAATCTGCGAGTCTTTCTGGTAACGCTGGAACACAAACGGGCCGGTGCCGATCGGCTTCTGGTTGATATCGCTGGGTTTGCCTTCCTTGAGCAACTGCTCGGCATACTCGGCGGAGAGGATCGCGGCGAAGCTCATGGCGATGTTTTGCACGAACGCGGCGTCGACCGTGTTCAAGGTGATCACCACGGTGTGCGGATCGGTTTTTTCGACCTTGGCGATGTTCTTGTTCAGGCTCATCCCGTTGAAGTAGGGGAACTCGGTAGGGTAGGCCTTGCGAAACGGATGGTCGGGGTCAAGCATGCGGTTGAAGGTGAACAGCACGTCGTCGGCGTTGAAGTCGCGCGTCGGCTTGAATTCCTTGTTGCTGTGGAACTTCACCCCTTCACGCAGGTGAAACGTGTAGGTCAGCCCGTCTTCGGAAATATCCCATTTGGTTGCCAGCCCAGGCACTACGTCAGTTGCGCCTTTTTCGAACTCGACCAAGCGGTTGTACAACGGCTCTGCGGCATCGTTGTCGGTGGCGGTGGTGTATTGCGCGGTGTCAAAGCCTGCCGGGCTGCCCTCGGAGCAGAACACCAGGCTCTTCTTGTCGGCGGCTTGAGCCATGGTGGCCACGGCCAGAAGGCTGGTGGCAAACAGTGCGGATAGAACGGTGGTATGGCGCATGACGATCCCGATCCTTGTTTGTAGTTATCAACAGCGAGCGATCCCACTGGCCACAGCCAGGGAGACATCACTGATCCCACACACAGCGAGTTCCTTTCTCAAATTTGGGCCTCTGCTGTCCTACGACGTTATGGGTCGCGGACTTCACAGTAAATACGCCAAATCGGATTGACCTTGTAGGTAACGGAGACATGAAGCGCAGTTCATTACTGTAGGACAGCAGCGCTTAAAATGTGGTCTGTTTCCTACGGTCCAGGCGGATGAAATAACGGCGACGTTGTGACACGTCGCCGTTATTGATCCTTACTTGCCGCTTACGCTGACGCCGTAGAAGGAGTTCAAGCCAAACGGGCTGATCTTGAAGTCCTGCACGGTGTTGCGCATGGGTTGATACACCGTCGAGTGCGCGATAGGTGTCATCGGAACTGCGTCTTTCAGAACATGTTGCGCCTGCTTGTACAGCTCGGTGCGTTTGGCGACATCCGAGGTTTTCTTGGCTTCTTTCACGATGCCGTCGAATTTCTTGTCGCACCACTTGGAGAAGTTGTTGCCCGACAGCGAGTCGCAGCCGAACAGCACGTTCAGCCAGTTGTCCGGGTCACCATTGTCGCCGCTCCAGCCAATGATCATGGCCTGGTTCTCGCCGCCCTTGGAGCGCTTGATGTATTCGCCCCATTCGTAGCTGGTGATCTTGACCTTCAAGCCGATCTTGGACCAGTCGTTCTGCAGCATCTCGGCCATCAGTTTGGCGTTCGGGTTGTACGGACGCTGAACCGGCATGGCCCACAGCACGATCTCGGTGCCTTCCTTGATGCCGGCTTCCTTGAGCAGCGCCTTGGCTTTCTCAGGATTGTAGGCGGCGTCCTTGATGGTTGTGTCGTAGGACCATTGGGTCGGCGGCATGGCGTTGACGGCCAATTGACCGGCACCCTGGTACACCGAGTCGATGATCTGCTGCTTGTTCACCGACATGTCCAGCGCCTGACGTACGCGCAGGTCCGCCAGCGGGTTTGGCTGATCGCTGCCCTTGACCTTGTCCATCACGTTGTAGGCCACGTAGCCCAGGTTGAAACCGGCCTGGTGCGGCAGTTTCAGGTCTTTGTCTTCACCCAGCGCCTTGAGGTCGGCCGGACGTGGGAACAGGGTGACCTGGCATTCGTTTTTCTTGAGCTTCTGGATACGCACCGACGGATCAGTGGTGATGGCGAAGATCAGGTTATCGATCTTCACGTCATCAGGTTTCCAGTAGTCCTTGTTGCCGGTATAGCGAATGTTCGAGTCTTTCTGGTAGCTCTTGAACACGAACGGACCCGTACCGACCGGCTTCTGGTTGATGTCGGCGGGTTTGCCTTCCTTCAACAATTGCGCGGCGTATTCGGCGGATTGGATCGAGGCGAAGCTCATTGCCATGTTCTGAATGAACGCGGCGTCCACGGTGCCAAGGGTGAACTTGACGGTGTGGTCATCGATTTTCTCGATGTTCTTGATGTTGGTGTCCATCCCCATGTCCGTGAAATACGGGAACTCGGTAGGGTAGGCCTTACGGAATGGATCGTCTTTATTGATCATCCGGTTAAACGTGAACAGTACGTCGTCGGCCGAAAATTCACGAGTCGGCTTGAAGTACGGTGTGGTGTGGAACTTGACGCCTTCGCGCAGGTGGAAGGTATACGTCAGGCCGTCAGGGGACACGTCCCAGCTGGTGGCAAGGCCAGGCACCACGGCGGTGCCGCCGCGTTCGAACTGGCTCAGGCGGTTGAACATGGTTTCGGCCGAGGCATCGAAGTCTGTTCCGGTGGTGTACTGGCCTGGGTCAAAACCGGCCGGGCTCCCTTCGGAGCAGAACACCAGGTTAGTTGCCGCTTGGGCAAATGGGGCTGCGGCCATAAGGCCAGCGCTCACTAATAACGGAAGGACTGCGTGTTTAAGCATGTTGGCCTCATGATTTGTTGTCATTTTTGGTGGTGAGGGCGACCTCGTGAGTCGGCCTGCGGATACTTATGCAGGCGCCATACCCATTGCAAGATGTTGAACGGTTGCAAGCGCCAAACAGTGGGACGGGCG
Organism: Pseudomonas fluorescens; assembly: GCF_002837185.1. Classification (GTDB taxonomy): domain Bacteria; phylum Pseudomonadota; class Gammaproteobacteria; order Pseudomonadales; family Pseudomonadaceae; genus Aquipseudomonas; species Aquipseudomonas fluorescens_AM. Next base: position 155,111 of record NZ_KZ477985.1, read on the forward strand.
TACAAGAATGTCGCATTTATGAAAGTTTCGACATAATTTGTCTGTTTGACGGGTTTTTTCGGTGCGTCGGGCGCACCGGAAAAGCCCAATCGAGGCGTCTAGTGCACTCGATTGGGGCGTTGTTGTTACTTATCTAGACTCACACCATAGAACGGTGTCAGCCCGAACGGGCTGATCTTGAAGTCGCGCACGTGCTTGCGCATTGGCTGGAAAACCGTCGAGTTCGCAATAGGCGTTATAGGTACTTGTTCCTTAAGGATTTTTTGCGCCTGTTGATACCACTTGATGCGCTGTTCGCGATCGTTGCTGACCTTGGCCTGCTGCACCAGCTTGTCATACGCCGGGTTACACCACTTTGCGTAGTTGCTGCCCTTGACCGCGGCACAACTGTAGAGCACGCCGAGCCAGTTATCGGGGTCGCCGTTGTCGCCGGTCCAGCCATAAATCATCGCGTCATGTTCACCATTTTTGGCGCGCTTGATGTATTCGCCCCACTCATAGCTGACGATATTGGCCTTGATGCCGACCTTGGCCCAATCCTGTTGGATCATTTGTGCCGACATGCGCGCATTCGGGTTGGAGGCGCGTTGCACGGTCATCGCCCAGAGATTGATGGTGGTACCTGGTGCAACCCCTGCTTCTTTTAGTAGCGCCCGGGCCTTGGTTGGATCGTAAGGCGCATCCTTGATGGCCGGGTCATAAGACCACTGCGCCGGTGGCAGTGCGTTCTGCGCCAATTGTCCGGCACCCTGGTAAACCGCCTTGATGATCGCAGGCTTGTCGATGGCCATATCCAGGGCCTGGCGCACTTTGAGCTGATCCAGCGGCGCATGGGTGACGTTGTACGCCAGGAAACCCAGGTTGAAGCCAGCCTGCTGGAGCACTCGCAAGTCAGGGTCCTGCTTCATCACCTCGATGTCGGCGGGGCGCGGGTAGCCGCTGACCTGGCATTCGCCGGCCTTGAGTTTCTGCAGGCGCGCGGCGGCGTCCGGGGTAATGGCGAATACCAGGTTGTCGAGTTTCACATCCTCGGGTTTCCAATACTGTTTATTGGCGGCGTAGCGGATCTGCGAGTCTTTCTGGTAGCGCTTGAACACGAACGGTCCGGTGCCCACCGGTTTCTGATTGATGTCCTCGGCCTTGCCTTGCTTGAGGAGCTGGGCGGCGTACTCGGCCGATTGCACCGAGGCGAAACTCATGGCCAGGTTCTGCACGAACGAGGCATCGACGTTGTTCAGGTTGAAGCGCACGGTGTGGTCGTCGAGTTTGTCGACGCTTTTGATCGTGGTGTTCAGGCCCATGTCGGTGAAGTAGGGCGATTCGGAGGGGTAGGCCTTGCGAAACGGGCTCTCGGCATCCAGCAGGCGGGTGAAGGTAAACACCACATCATCGGCGTTGAAGTCGCGGGTCGGGGTGAAGAAGTCGGTGGTGTGAAACTTGACGCCATCGCGCAAGTGGAAGGTGTAGGTGAGGCCGTCTTCGGACACATCCCAGCGGGTGGCGAGGCCGGGCTCGACTTCGGTGCCGCCACGCTTGAACTGGGTGAGGCGGTTGAACACGGTTTCGGCGGAGGCGTCAAAGTCGGTGCCGCTGGTGTATTGGCTGGGGTCGAAGCCGGCGGGGCTGGCTTCGGAGCAGTACACCAGGGTGGTGGAGGCGTTGGCCAGCGGCATAAAGGCCAGCAGGCCTGCGGCAAGGAGGAGCGGTTTGAAGGCAATTCTGTCCATGGAGACCCCTGAAATCGCAACCCTGTAAAAGCTGCGCAAATGAAAACGGCGGTCACCGAGGTTACCGCCGTTCAGGGTTGTCAGGTAGGGGTCACTGCATCTGCACTTCAATCACGCCGTCTGCACTCATGTTGACCTGGCTGGTGCCGGCCTCCACTTCAGGCGTGGGCGCTGAATCGGCCATCGCCGCTTTCATCATCATGGCGCCGCGTGCATAGGGCATCGGATAGCCGTTGGTGTTGAAATTCAGGTTGACGATTTTGTAACCCTTGCCGCCGAGTGCATCGGTTGCCAGTTGCGCACGGGCCTTGAACGCTGCGACCGCGTCTTTGAGCATCGCATCTTCGCTGGCCTTGCGCGTGCTGTCAGCGATGGCGAAGTCCATGCTGTCCATTTTCAGAGTGTTCAACAGCTCGCCGGTGAGTTTGGACAGCGCCGGGAAGTCCGCGCTTTCCAGGCGCAGTTCGGCGCGTTCACGCCAGCCGGTGATTTTCTGGTTCTTGCTGTCGTAGATCGGGTAGCTGTTGCGGCTGCCTTGGCGCAGGGTCACGGCCTTGACTTCGCGGGCCTGGCCCAGGGCAGTGTTGATGCTGGTGGTGATTTCGGCGGCGAGCTTGGCCGGGTCGGCGTTCTGCGATTCGGTGTAGAGGGTCACGATCATCTTGTCGCGCGCCACTTCCTGGCTGACTTCGGCCCGCAGGGAGATCTGGTTGTAATGCAGTTCATCGGCGGCCATGGCCGGCAGGCTGGCCAGGGCGCTGGCGCCGAGGGTGAGGACAGCGGCACTGCGAATGAAACGGGACATGAAAGCTCCTTGAGATTGTCGTGTTCGGTATGACTGTAGACGGTGGGATCGGGTTCTTCGGGTTTAGGGATTTGTAAAAAGTTTCAAGCTGCAAGCTGCAAGCTACAAGTGAAAGCGAAGTTGACTTGCAGCTTGTAGCTTGCAGCTTGCAGCTTGTGTCTTATAGCTGCAGCGCCCACTGCGTCAAAGAGCCACACACCCAATGCCGGGGCGCTGCTTCGTTTATACTCGTGCCGATCCGCCTGCAGCGCTCATCGGGAGAGCTCATGCTCGCCGCCGTAAAACTGACTTCCGCCACCCGCCAGAACCTCTGGCGCCTGACGTTCATTCGCACCCTGGTATTGGCCGCACAGGCCGGTTCCGTCGGGCTTGCCTATTGGTTCGACCTGCTGCCGCTGCCCTGGCTGCAACTGGCCGTGACCCTCGGCTTCTCCAGCGTGCTGTGTGCGTTTACCGCCATCCGCTTGCGTACCACCTGGCCGGTCACCGAGTTGGAATACGCGCTGCAATTGGCCTGCGACCTGTTTATCCACAGTGTGTTGCTGTACTTCTCCGGCGGTTCCACCAACCCGTTTGTGTCTTATTACCTGGTGCCACTGACCATTGCCGCCGTGACCTTGCCTTGGCGCTATTCGGTGGTGCTGTCGGGCATTGCGCTGACGCTGTACACGCTGCTGCTGGCGCAATTCTATCCCTTGCAAACCTTTCCGATCGCTCGGGAAAATCTGCAGATCTACGGGATGTGGCTCAGCTTTGCCTTGTCTGCCGCCGTCATCACGTTTTTTGCCGCGCGCATGGCCGAAGAGTTGCGCCGTCAGGAAGAGCTGCGCGCGATTCGCCGCGAAGAAGGCCTGCGCGACCAGCAATTGCTGGCGGTCGCCACGCAGGCGGCAGGTGCCGCCCATGAGCTGGGCACGCCGCTGGCGACCATGAGTGTGCTGCTCAAGGAAATGACCCAGGACCATCACGACCCGGCGTTGCAGGATGACCTGAGCGTGCTGCAGGAACAGGTCAAGCAGTGCAAGTTGACCCTGCAGCAACTGGTACGCGCCGCCGAAGCCAATCGGCGTCTGGCGGTAGAGATACAGGATGTCACCCAGTGGCTTGACGAAGCCCTGAACCGCTGGCACTTGATGCGCCCCGAAGCCAGTTACCGTTTCAGCCTGTTGGGCCAGGGCAGTGTGCCGCGCATGGCGCCGCCGCCGGATCTCACCCAGGCCTTGCTCAACCTGTTGAACAATGCCGCCGATGCCTGCCCTGAAGGCCTTGGCGTGCAGCTGGACTGGGACGCGGAAAACGTCACCATCAGCATTCGTGACCACGGCGCGGGCGTGCCGCTGGCCATCGCCGAGCAGATCGGCAAACCCTTCTTTACCACCAAGGGCAAAGGTTTCGGCCTCGGCCTGTTTTTGAGCAAGGCCAGCGTGACCCGCGCGGGCGGCTCAGTGAAGCTCTATAGTCATGAGGAAGGCGGCACGCTCACCGAGCTGCGCCTGCCCCGTGTCGCACGAGGAGATATCGATGAGTGACGAGATCCAAGTCGAAGGCGAAGAACTGCCGCACCTGTTGCTGGTAGATGATGACGCCACCTTTACCCGCGTGATGGCGCGCGCCATGAGCCGTCGCGGCTTTCGCGTCAGCACCGCAGGCTCAGCCGAAGAGGGCTTTACCATCGCCCAGGCCGACCTGCCGGACTACGCCGCGCTCGACCTGAAAATGGACGGCGACTCGGGCCTGGTGTTGTTGCCCAAGCTGCTCGAACTTGACCCGGAAATGCGCGTGGTGATCCTCACCGGCTATTCCAGCATCGCCACTGCCGTCGAAGCCATCAAGCGTGGCGCCTGCAACTATCTGTGCAAGCCGGCGGATGCCGATGACGTGCTCGCCGCGCTGCTTTCCGAGCACGCCGACCTCGATACCCTGGTGCCGGAAAACCCCATGTCGGTGGACCGCCTGCAATGGGAACACATCCAGCGCGTGCTGACCGAGCACGAAGGCAACATCTCCGCCACTGCTCGGGCGTTGGGCATGCACCGCCGTACCTTGCAACGTAAATTGCAGAAGCGCCCGGTACGGCGCTGAACGAACACTGAACAAGCTGCTTCAGGCCGCACGGAGCCCTGAACCGATCGCCTCTGATCGGTTCAAACGCCTGTCATATTTCCCTACCGAGCCTGAACGATGAATCAGAACGCTGAGTACTCCGCGGTCAATGATGCGGTGCGCGGGCAATTCTTCCGCCGAACCTGGGCGATGATCACGCCGTATTGGCGCAGTGAAGAGAAGGGCAGGGCCTGGTTGCTGCTGGCCGCCGTGATTGGTTTGTCGCTGTTCAGCGTGGCGATCTCGGTGTGGATCAACCACTGGTACAAGGATTTCTACAACGCGCTGGAGAAGAAGGACACGGCGGCTTTCTGGCAATTGATCGGTTACTTCGGCGGCATCGCGGCCGTGGCGATCCTGGGCGCGGTGTACCGCTTGTACCTGACCCAGATGCTCACCATCCGCTGGCGTGCCTGGCTGACCGAACAGCACTTCGCACGCTGGCTCGCCCACAAGAACTACTACCAGCTGGAGCAGGGCGGCTACACCGATAACCCGGACCAGCGGATTTCCGAAGACCTCAATACGTTCACCTCCAGCACCTTGAGCCTGGGCCTGGGGCTGTTGCGCAACGTGGTCAGCGTGGTGTCGTTCTCGATCATCCTGTGGGGCGTGTCGGGCAGCATCGAGGTGTTCGGCCTCACCATTCCCGGCTACATGTTCTGGTGCGCGCTGCTGTATGCCGCCGTGGGCAGTTGGCTGACGCATTTGATCGGCCGCCGCTTGATCGGCCTGAGCAACCAGCAACAGCGCTTCGAAGCGGACTTGCGCTTTTCCATGGTGCGGGTACGTGAGAATGCCGAGAGTATCGCCCTGTACAACGGTGAACCGAACGAGAGGCAACGCCTGAGCACGCGTTTCGGCCAGGTCTGTCACAACTTCTGGGACATCATGAAAGTGTCCAAGCGCCTGACCTTTTTCACCTCCGGCTACAGCCAGATTGCGATCATCTTCCCGTTTATCGTCGCCGCGCCGCGCTACTTCACCGGCAAGATCGAGCTGGGCGAGCTGATGCAAATCAATTCGGCGTTCGGCAACGTGCAGGAGAACTTCAGCTGGTTTATCAACGCCTATTCGGAACTGGCAACCTGGCGCGCCACCAGCGATCGTCTGTTGAGCTTCCAGCAGGCGATGAGCGACAACGAGCAACGGGCCCCGGCCATTGATGTGCGCCCTGAAGGCGAGCGTCTGGTGATCAGGGATCTGGGCATGGACCTGGCTGATGGCCGTCACTTGCTCACCGATGCCGACATGACTGTGGAACCCGGCCAGCGCGTGATGCTCAGCGGGCGTTCCGGCAGCGGTAAAAGTACGCTGCTGCGCGCAATGGGCGACTTGTGGCCGGCAGGCCATGGCAGCATTCGTCTACCGGCGACGCGCTATCTGTTTCTGCCGCAGAAGCCGTATTTACCGATTGGCACGTTGAAAGCGGTGTTGAGTTATCCACAGGACGACAACGCTTACCCGGCGCAACGTTATGCACAGGTGCTGGAAACCTGCCGCTTGCCGCATCTGGTTGGTCGCCTTGATGAAGCCAATCACTGGCAGCGCATGCTCTCGCCGGGCGAACAGCAGCGCCTGGCCTTTGCCCGCGCCTTGTTGTTCGCGCCGCAATGGCTGTACATGGACGAAGCCACCTCGGCCATGGATGAAGAGGATGAGGCAAGGTTGTATCAGGCGCTGATCGATGAGCTGCCGGGGCTGAGCATCGTCAGCGTGGGTCATCGCAGCAGCCTCAAGCGCTTCCACGGGCGGCATGTGCGGATCGAGGGTGGGCGGTTGCAGGAGCAGCAACCGGCCTGAGGACAAACTCGGTCAGTGTGGGAGGGGGCTTGCCCCCGATGGCCGTCTGTCAGTCACCTGATTCGGGTCTGACACACTGCAATCGGGAGCAAGCCCCTCCCACATTGAATCTCCCAGTGTCAGGAAAACCGAGCCCCAACAAACCGAGCCCCAACAAAAAGCCCGGCTGATCAGCGATCAGCCGGGCTTTTTAATGGTTTGAAGATGTATTACTTCTTCAAGCCGTAATGCTCATCCAGCATACCTGGAGCGTCCGGCGTTTTTGGCGCGTAGTCCCGCGGCGGTTCCTGGTTTTCCCGGGGCGGGGTCAGGCGTTCCCGCGGGGTTTGCGGTGCATCGGAATGCAGCGCGGCCAGCAGGCGCTGGCGGGTGATGTCGTCGAGGGCCAGGCGGTTTGCGCCATCGGCGAGGTGATCCTGTACTTCCTGGTAGCTCTGGGTGAGCTTCTTGACCAGGGTCGCGGTGCTGTTGAAGTGGGTAACAACCTCGTTCTGATAACTGTCAAAACGTTCCTGAATGTCATCCAGCTGACGTTGCGTGCGGTTAGGCGCGGCATTCGGCAGCAGGCGAGCAACCAGGAATCCAATGGCGACACCGGCAACCAGGGCAAGAGTCGGCAACAACCAAACTAAGAGCGAGTGTTCCACGAGTCCTTCCTCTATAAACGGCTTTGCTTTACGTTAACGGCTCAAACCTGCGCTGTATACCGCGATTAAGCTCGCAATGATGCCATGCACAGACTTTTAGCTAGACGAGTCGACCCCTTGAGAGGTCACGGAGTTCATCCTTGCTCATGCGTGAAACCCCCGTTTTGATCGATGGCCCGGTGGGTCAACTGGAAGCCCTGTATCTGGATCACCCCGAACCACGTGGCCTGGCGCTGATCTGCCACCCCAACCCGGTGCAGGGCGGGACCATGCTCAATAAAGTGGTGTCGACCCTGCAGCGCACCGCGCGCGATGCCGGTTTGATTACGTTGCGTTTCAATTATCGTGGCGTCGGCGCCAGCGCCGGTTCCCACGATATGGCCAGCGGTGAAGTCGACGATGCCGAAGCGGCCGCCACCTGGTTGCGGGAAAAACACCCGCAGTTGCCGCTGACCCTGCTGGGGTTTTCCTTCGGTGGCTATGTGGCCGCAAGCCTGGGTGGCCGCCTGGAAGCCAAGGGTGAAAAGCTTGCGCACCTGTTTATGGTCGCCGCTGCCGTGATGCGTCTGCGCGAGACCGATGTGCTGCCACAGGGTTGCCCGTTGACCCTGATCCAGCCGGAAACCGATGAAGTGGTCGACCCGCAAATCGTCTACGACTGGTCCGCCGCCTTGAATCGCCCCCATGAGCTGCTGAAAGTGGCAGAATGCGGACACTTTTTTCATGGCAAGCTGACCGATCTCAAGGATCTGGTGCTGCCACGCCTTTCGAATTGACGACAAGCGATCACCCATGACGACCCGTACCCGCATCCTCACCGGCATTACCACCACCGGCACGCCGCACCTGGGCAACTACGCCGGTGCGATCCGCCCGGCGATCCTTGCCAGCCAGGACGCCAATGCCGACTCCTTCTACTTCCTGGCCGACTACCACGCCCTGATCAAATGCGATGACCCGCAGCGCATCCAGCGCTCGCGTATGGAAATCGCCGCGACCTGGCTGGCCGGTGGCCTGGATGTGAACCGAGTGACGTTCTATCGCCAGTCCGACATACCCGAGATCCCCGAACTGACCTGGCTGCTGACCTGTGTGGCCGCCAAGGGCCTGCTCAACCGCGCCCACGCCTACAAAGCGTCGGTGGACAAAAACGTGGAGAGCGGCGAAGACCCGGACGCGGGCATCAGCATGGGCCTGTACAGCTACCCGGTGCTGATGGCGGCGGACATCCTGATGTTCAACGCGCACAAGGTGCCGGTCGGTCGCGACCAGATCCAGCACGTGGAAATGGCCCGCGACATCGGCCAGCGTTTCAACCACCTGTTCGGCAACGGTAAAGAATTCTTCACCATGCCTGAAGCGTTGATCGAAGAAAGCGTCGCCACCTTGCCGGGCCTGGATGGCCGCAAGATGTCCAAGAGCTATGACAACACCATCCCGTTGTTCACCAGCGCCAAGGACATGAAGGACGCGATCTCGCGGATCGTCACCGATTCGCGCGCGCCCGGCGAGGCGAAGGACCCGGACAATTCCCACTTGTTCACCCTGTACCAGGCGTTTGCGAGCAAGGCCCAGGAGGAAGAATTCCGTGGCGACCTGCTGCAAGGCCTGGGCTGGGGTGAAGCGAAGAATCGTCTGTTCCAGCTGCTGGACGGTCAACTGAGTGAAGCGCGCGAGCGCTACCACCAACTGATGTCGCGCCCCTCGGACATGGAAGACCTGCTGCTGATCGGCGCGAAAAAAGCCCGAGCCGTGGCGGCGCCGTTCCTGGCTGAGCTGCGCGAAGCGGTGGGCCTGCGCTCGTTCGTCAACCAGGCGGCGGCGCCGGTCGCAACCAAGAAGAAAACAGCGAAGGCTGCGCGCTTCGTGAGCTTTCGTGAAGACGACGGCAGCTTCCGCTTCCGCCTGTTGGCGGCCGATGGCGAGCAACTGCTGCTGTCGCGCAACTTCGCCGACGGCAAAGCGGCGGGCGCGGTGACCAAGCAACTGCAAAGCGGCGATGCGCTGGACGTACGCACCGAGGCCCAGCGCTTCAGCGTATGGCTGGACGCCGCCGCTGTGGCCGACAGCGCCGAGTTCGCCGACAGCGCCTCCCGCGATGCCGCCATCGCCGCGTTGCGCGTCGCGTTGGCCCCTTCCGAGGATTAACCCGACCAAGGGTTGATTGCCATTATTCAGGGCCGTCGTTACAGTGACGGCCCGTTTTTGTTGCCTTGCTAACGAAATTATGACGCCCCTAGAACGATATCAAGCTGATCTGAAACGCCCTGACTTCTTCCATGACGCGGCCCAGGAAAATGCGGTGCGTCATTTGCAGCGCCTGTATGACGACCTGGTCGCGGCCTCGCAAACCAAGCCGGGGATGTTCAGCAAGCTGTTTGGCAAAAAAGACCACACGCCGGTCAAGGGCCTGTACTTCTGGGGTGGCGTCGGCCGGGGCAAGACTTACCTGGTGGACACCTTCTTCGAAGCGCTGCCGTTCAAGGAAAAGGTGCGGACTCACTTCCACCGCTTCATGAAGCGTGTGCACGAAGAGATGAAGACCCTGCCGGGGGAAAAGAACCCGCTGACGATCATTGCCAAGCGTTTCTCCGACGAAGCGCGGGTGATCTGCTTCGATGAGTTCTTCGTTTCCGATATCACTGATGCCATGATCCTCGGCACCTTGATGGAAGAGTTGTTCAAGAACGGCGTGACCCTGGTCGCCACCTCGAACATCGTGCCCGATGGCCTCTACAAGGACGGCCTGCAGCGCGCACGCTTCCTGCCGGCCATTGCCTTGATCAAGCAGAACACCGATATCGTCAATGTCGACAGCGGCGTCGACTATCGTTTGCGTCACCTCGAGCAAGCGGAGCTGTTCCACTTCCCGCTGAACGAAGCGGCCCACGAAAGCCTGAGAAAGAGCTTCCGCGCCCTCACGCCGGAATGCACCCAAGCGGTGGAAAACGACAAGCTGATGATCGAGAACCGCGAAATCATCGCCTTGCGTACCTGCGATGACGTGGCCTGGTTCGAATTCCGCCAACTCTGCGACGGCCCGCGTAGCCAGAATGACTACATCGAGTTGGGCAAGATTTTCCATGCGGTGATCTTGAGCGGTGTAGAGCAGATGGGCGTGACCACCGACGACATCGCGCGGCGCTTTATCAACATGGTCGATGAGTTCTACGACCGTAACGTGAAGCTGATCATCTCGGCGGAAGTCGAACTCAAGGACCTGTATACCGGCGGGCGTTTGAACTTTGAATTCCAGCGCACGCTGAGTCGTTTGCTTGAGATGCAGTCCCACGAGTTTCTGTCGCGCGGTCACAAACCTTAGGCTGGTGAGTAAGTGAAAAAGCCTGCGGATTTGCAGGCTTTTTCGTGGGGTAGTCCTGATCAGAAACTAATCATATTGTTTTTTGGGTGGGGGAGCTATCTGTTGCCATTTACCCTCAATGAGCTGATAGGTTGCACCGTCGTCGCCAACTCTAATCTCACCTTCGTCCTTTTTTTCCTCATCCTTGTTTTCTTTCTTCATTTTGTCTTCTTTACCCATGGCCGTTTGGTCCATTTCTATGGGCATGTAGGGTTTGTTGCCTGTGACGGGAAGCATAGTGAGGCTCCAGTGTAAATATGAGCTGAATGGCCTGTAAGAGCCTTTGCGATTATGGAAGAGCAGCCCTTGGCTAAGGGCGCTTCAACGGATAGCGTGCACGCTCACAGCCTGGAGTGGATTCGTTTTTTTCCTGTTCTGCCGTAAGAGCTGCGAACTATCTTGTGTCTGAATTAGTGAATGCGATCGTAGCGATTTTTGCAGGACCCCACGCCATTGCGGGTTCGCAGGGTCTTTCGCGCACTCCTGTGGGGCGTGGCTACGCCGCTTGCTGGAACTGTTGTCGATATTGATTCGGCGACAACTCGGTGTGCTGCCTGAACAACCGCGCAAAAAAGCTCGCATCGTCATAACCCACCTCGTAGCTGATGGTCTTGATGCTTTTGCGACTGGCCGACAGCAGGCCCTTGGCGGTCTCGATGCGCAACCGTTGCAGATAATGCAGTGGCTTGTCGCCGGTGGCGGCCTGGAAGCGCCGCATGAAGTTGCGGATGCTCATGCCGTGCTCCCTGGCGACGTCTTCGAAGCGGAACTTGTCGGCAAAGTGTTCTTCGAGCCAATGCTGGATCTGCAGGATGATCACATCCTGGTGCAGCTTCTGCCCGCCAAAACCGATGCGCCCTGGCGAATAGCTGCGTTGCACTTCATACAGTATGTCGCGGGCCACGGCCTGGGCGATGTTGGCGCCGCAGAAGCGTTCGATCAGATAAATGTAGAGGTCGCAGGCTGAGGTGGTGCCGCCGGCGCAGTACAGGTTGTCGGCGTCGGTCAGGTGCTTGTCCTGGTTGAGCTGCACCTGGGGGAAGCGTTCGCTGAATACAGTGAAGAAGCGCCAGTAAGTGGTCGCTTCCTTGCCATCGAGCAGGCCGGCCTCGGCCAGCCAGAACACCCCGGTGGCTTCGCCGCACAACACAGCGCCGCGTGCGTGCTGCTCGCGCAGCCACGGCAGCACCTGGGGGTAGCGGGTGCACATGGCGTCGAAGTCGTCCCAGAAGGCCGGCAGCACGATGATGTCGGCGTCTTCCAGGCCACCGTCCACCGGCATGATCACATCGCTGAAGCTTCGCACTGATTGCCCGTCGGGGCTGACCAGGCGTGTCTCAAACCCAGGGGTCAGGCCCTGGCCGAGCTGCTTGCCGTAACGCAGGCTGGCGAGATGGAAGAAATCCTTGGCTTGCATGAGGGTTGAAGCAAATACCCGATCAATGGCCAAAATGCTGACGCGCCGCAACGGCGTGGAGATTTGGTTAGACATAATTTCATTTATTCTTATAGGGGAAAGTGGTCACCAGACGGCTGGATCGTCTTATTTTTTGTCGCATGTGTCCAGTGTCCCGTGACGCATTCACGGCATAGGCTCTGTGGCAGCGTTTTTGTCCGACAATCCACGCAGGTGACCCATGATTGCCAGAACCTTGTTCAGCCCGGAGCACGAACTCTTTCGCGAGAGCGTGCGCACCTTTCTTGAAAAGGACGCGGCGCCATTCCATGGGCAATGGGAGAAACAGGGCTATATCGACCGCAGTCTCTGGGACAAGGCGGGGGAGGCAGGGATGCTGTGTTCTCATCTGCCGGAGGAATACGGCGGGCTGGGCGCGGACTTTTTGTACAGCGCGGTGGTGATCGAGGAGATCAGCCGGCTGGGTCTCACCGGTATCGGTTTTTCCCTGCACTCGGACATTGTGGCGCCGTACATCCTGCATTACGGCAGTGAGGCGCTGAAGCACAAATACCTGCCGAAATTGATCTCCGGCGAGATGGTCACGGCCATTGCCATGACCGAACCGGGGGCGGGTTCCGACCTGCAAGGGGTGAAGACCACGGCGGTGCTGGACGGTGATGACTATGTGATCAACGGCTCCAAGACGTTTATCACCAATGGCTACCTGGCCGACTTGGTCATCGTGGTGGCCAAGACCGACCCCAAGGCCGGTGCCAAGGGCACCAGCCTGTTCCTGGTGGAAGCCGACACGCCGGGCTTCGCCAAGGGCAAGCGCCTGGAGAAAGTCGGCATGAAGGCCCAAGACACCTCTGAGCTGTTCTTCCAGGATGTGCGAGTGCCCAAGGAAAACCTGCTGGGCCAGGCGGGCATGGGCTTTGCGTACCTGATGCAGGAGTTGCCTCAGGAGCGATTGACCGTGGCGATTGGTGCCTTGTCATCTGCTGAGGCCGCTTTGCAGTGGACGCTGGAATACACCCGCGAACGCAAGGCGTTCGGCAAGGCGATTGCCGACTTTCAGAACACCCGGTTCAAGCTGGCGGAGATGGCCACCGAGATTCAGATCGGCCGCGTGTTCGTGGATAAATGCCTGGCACTGCACCTGGAAGGCAAGCTGGATGTGCCCACGGCGGCAATGGCCAAATATTGGGCGACGGACCTGCAATGCAAGGTGCTCGATGAGTGCGTGCAACTGCACGGCGGCTACGGCTTCATGTGGGAATACCCGATTGCCCGGGCATGGGCGGATGCGCGGGTGCAGCGCATTTATGCGGGGACCAATGAGATCATGAAGGAGATCATTGCGCGGGCGCTTTGATCTTGTGGTGTGGCTGATGGCCTCATCGGGGGCAAGCCCCCTCCCACATGTTGATCTGTGAACACGGTCAAGTGTGGGAGGGGGCTTGCCCCCGATGGCGGCCTGAAGGTCAATCAGGGCGCCGGATTCGGATGATCCTTCTGAATCGCCTCAATCCCTTCCAGCACTTCTTTCGACAGTTTCAGCTCGGCACTGGCAATGTTGCTGTCCAGTTGCTCCAGGCTGGTTGCGCCGATGATATTGCTGGTCACAAACGGCTGTTGCGTCACAAACGCCAATGCCATCTGCGCCGGGTCCAGGCCATGTTCCCGCGCCAGTGCCACATAACGGCTGCACGCCGCTTCCGACTGCGGATTGAAGTAGCGACTGAAGCGGCTGTACTCCGTCAGGCGCGCCTTGGCCGGGCGCGCGCCGCCCTCGTACTTGCCGCTGAGCATGCCGAACGCCAGCGGCGAGTAGGCCAGCAAGCCGCATTGTTCGCGAATCGCGATCTCCGCCAGGCCCACTTCAAAGCTGCGGTTGAGCAGGTTGTAGGGGTTCTGGATCGACACCGCGCGGGTCCAGCCACGGGCTTGGGCCAGGGCCAGGAATTTCATGGTGCCCCACGGCGTTTCGTTGGACAGGCCGATGTGGCGGATCTTGCCGGCCTTGACCTGCTCATCCAGCGCTTCGAGGGTTTCTTCCAGTGGCGTGAGGTCGTCTTCGTCCTTGTGCGTGTAGCTCAGTTGGCCGAAGAAATTGGTGCTGCGCTCCGGCCAGTGCAGTTGGTAAAGGTCGATCCAGTCGGTTTGCAGGCGTTTGAGACTGGCATCCAGTGCCTCGATGATGTGCTTGCGGTTGTGACGCAGGTGGCCGTCGCGGATGTAATCGATGGTGTTGCCGGGGCCGGCGATCTTGCTGGCGAGGATCCAGTCGGCGCGGTCGCCACGGCTCTTGAAGTAATTGCCGATATACCGCTCGGTCGTGGCATAGGTGTCGGCCTTGGGCGGTACCGGGTACATTTCCGCCGTATCGAGGAAGTTGATGCCCGCGGCCTTGGCCCGTTCGATCTGGGCGAAGGCCTCTGCCTCGCTGTTCTGCTCACCCCAGGTCATGGTGCCCAGGGCGATCGCGCTTACGTTCAGATCGGTCCGGCCCAGCTGTCGATAATCCATCGGGTACTCCTTCAGGGGAAAACAATCATAAAAGCAGGTTGAATTTTTTTTCGCAATCTGCATAATTGCCCACCTCTTTCTGCAGTGGAAGTGATGCGCCGCCTGCCGAAGAATCTTGCCGTTGAACGGACGCGCTGACCCGAGCCCCCGATAGCGTCTGTATCCGGCTGCCTTTGACCTTGTCAAAGTACGCACTATTCAGTAAGATCCGCCGTCTAATTTACAGGGCGGCCCCTGAGGCTATTAAAGAATGACAACTTTTACTGCAAAACCGGAAACAGTTCAGCGCGACTGGTTTGTCGTCGACGCCGCTGGTCAGACCCTGGGTCGTCTGGCCACTGAAGTCGCCAGCCGTCTGCGTGGCAAGCACAAGCCTGAATACACCCCGCACGTTGATACCGGTGACTACATTGTCATCATCAACGCTGAGCAGGTACGTGTTACCGGCAACAAAGCGCAAGACAAAATGTACTACCGTCACTCCGGTTTCCCAGGCGGTATCAAGTCTTCCAACTTTGAAGGCCTGATCTCCAAGAAGCCTGAAGCCCCGATCGAAATCGCGGTCAAAGGCATGCTGCCTAAGGGCCCACTGGGTCGCGATATGTTTCGCAAGCTGAAAGTCTATGCGGGCGCTGTACACCCTCATGCTGCTCAGCAGCCCCAAGAACTGAAGTTTTAACGGAATAGTTCATTATGTCGGCGACTCAAAATTACGGCACTGGCCGTCGCAAAACCGCAACCGCACGCGTTTTCCTGCGTCCGGGCACTGGTAACATCTCGATCAACAACCGCTCCCTGGACAACTTCTTCGGCCGCGAAACTGCCCGCATGGTAGTTCGTCAGCCGCTGGAATTGACCGAGACCGTTGAAAAGTTCGACATCTACGTCACCGTTATCGGTGGCGGTGTAAGTGGTCAAGCTGGCGCAATCCGCCACGGTATCACTCGCGCTCTGATGCAGTACGACGAAACCCTGCGTGGCGCTCTGCGCAAAGCTGGCTTCGTGACTCGCGATGCCCGTGAAGTTGAACGTAAGAAAGTCGGTCTGCGTAAAGCGCGTAAGCGTCCGCAGTACTCGAAGCGTTAATTCGCTTTACGTTCCACAAAAACGCCCAGCCTCCTCACGGAGCTGGGCGTTTTTTATTGCCTGGGATTTATGCAGATTTTTCGCCGTGACAACTTGCCACATCCGTAGACCCCCTATACTACAAGGCCTGGGGGTAGTGGCCCGGGCAATTCCCTTGTCATACGTGGGGCTTTTCATTACCATCCGTCAAAATTTTTATAAGTAAAGATTCAATACTTAGTAGACGCCTGATTTAACAGGCCAAAAAGCTGATGGGAGAGGACTGAATGAGCAATGACGGCGTGAATGCAGGCCGGCGTCGCTTCTTGGTAGCAGCCACATCCGTGGTGGGTGCTGCAGGAGCGGTGGGGGCTGCGGTCCCGTTCGTGGGGTCATGGTTTCCCAGTGCCAAGGCGAAAGCCGCAGGTGCACCGGTGAAGGTGAATGTCAGCAAGATCGAGCCAGGGCAGCAGATGATTGCTGAATGGCGCGGCCAGCCGGTTTTCATTGTTCGTCGTACCGAGGAAATCCTGGGAAATCTCAAGAAGATTGAAGGCCAGTTGTCTGACCCCAAATCCGAGAAATCCGACCAACCCGCCTACGCCAAGAACGAAGCACGTTCGATCAAGCCGGAGATCCTGCTGCTGGTGGGTCTGTGTACCCACCTGGGTTGCTCGCCTACGTTTCGCCCGGAAGTCGCGCCCGTCGACTTGGGCAAGGACTGGGTGGGTGGTTACTTCTGCCCCTGCCATGGTTCCCATTACGACCTCGCCGGCCGTGTCTACAAGTCCCAGCCTGCACCCTTGAACCTGCCGGTTCCTCCGCACACCTACGAAACTGACGACCTTATTGTCATTGGCCTCGATAAGGAGAACGCGTGATGAGCAAGTTCATGGATTGGGTGGATGCGCGCTTCCCCGCCACCAAAATGTGGGAAGACCATCTCAGCAAATATTACGCGCCAAAAAACTTCAACTTCTTCTACTTCTTCGGCTCCCTGGCACTGCTGGTGCTGGTCAACCAGATCGTCACCGGTGTCTGGTTGACGATGAGCTATACGCCTTCGGCGGAAGAGGCGTTCGCTTCCGTTGAATACATCATGCGCGACGTCGAGTACGGCTCGATCCTGCGCCTGCTGCACTCCACCGGCGCATCGGCGTTCTTCATCGTCGTCTACCTGCACATGTTCCGTGGCCTGCTCTATGGCTCGTACCAGAAGCCCCGCGAGCTGGTGTGGGTGTTCGGCATGCTGATCTACCTGGCGCTGATGGCCGAAGCCTTTATGGGCTACCTGTTGCCATGGGGCCAGATGTCGTACTGGGGCGCCCAGGTGATCATCTCGCTGTTCGGTGCCATCCCGGTCATCGGCAACGACCTGACCCAATGGATCCGTGGTGACTACCTGATCTCGGGTATCACCCTGAACCGCTTCTTTGCCTTACACGTCGTGGCCTTGCCGATCGTGATCCTGGGCCTGGTGGTATTGCACATCCTGGCGCTGCATGAAGTCGGCTCCAACAACCCGGATGGCGTGGATATCAAGAAGCATAAGGACGAGAACGGCATCCCGCTGGACGGCATTCCATTCCACCCTTACTACACCGTGAAAGACATTGTCGGCGTCGTCGTGTTCCTGTTCGTGTTCTGCTCGATCGTGTTCTTTTTCCCGGAGATGGGCGGTTATTTCCTGGAGAAGCCCAACTTCGAACAGGCCAACGCTTTTAAAACGCCCGAGCATATTGCCCCGGTCTGGTACTTCACGCCGTTCTACGCCATTTTGCGTGCGATCCCCGACAAACTCATGGGCGTCATCGCCATGGGCGCGGCGATTGCGGTGCTGTTCGTGCTGCCGTGGCTCGACCGAAGCCCGGTCAAGTCCATGCGCTACAAGGGCTGGCTGAGCAAGATCTGGCTGTGGGTGTTCTGCATTTCGTTCGTGATCCTGGGCGTGCTGGGCGTACTGGCGCCGACCCCTGAGCGCACGTTGCTGTCGCAGGTCTGCACCTTCCTGTACTTCGCCTACTTCATTCTGATGCCGTTCTACACCCGGCTCGAGAAGACCAAACCGGTTCCGGAAAGGGTGACTGGCTGATGAAAAAATTATTCGTTGCATTAGTGTTTGCGGCCCTGCCGCTCCTGTCTTTGGCCGCCGAGCATGGCGCGCAACTGGAAAAGGTCGACATCGACGTCTCCGATAAAGCCGCTTTGCAGGATGGTGCACGCACGTTCGCCAACTATTGCATGGGCTGCCACAGCGCCAAGTTCCAGCGCTACGAGCGGGTGGCCGACGACCTGGGCATCCCCCATGAGTTGATGCTGGAAAAACTGGTGTTCACCGGGGCCAAGATCGGCGACCACATGAACATCGGCATGAAGCCGGCGGACGCCAAGGCCTGGTTCGGTGCAGCCCCGCCCGACCTGACCCTGGTGGCGCGGGTGCGGGGCACCGACTGGCTCTACGGCTACCTCAAGTCCTTCTACGAAGACCCGGCCCGCCCCTGGGGCGTGAACAACAAAGTGTTCCCGAACGTCGGCATGCCTAACGTTCTGGTCGGCCTGCAGGGTCGCCAGGTGGTAGGATGCAAGCAGGTTCAGGTCGTTGAAGACGGCAAGAAGCAATATGATCCGTTGACCGGCACGCCGCTGACCCATGAGGCGTGCGATCAACTGACCATCGTGCCCAAGACCGGTACGCTGAACGACGAGCAGTTCGACGAGAAGGTCAAGAACCTGGTGACCTTCCTGGCCTATTCGGCCAACCCGGTCAAACTGCAGCACCAGCGCATCGGTACGTACGTCTTGCTGTACCTGGCTTTCTTCTTCGTATTCGCCTATCTGCTCAAACGCGAGTACTGGAAGGATGTGCATTGATCCAACCGTAAGCAATTGCTGTTAATCTTGCGCGCCCAGCGGCATCTCTGAACACGTAGCGCCGGTTTTACCGGACGTTACAGAGATGCTCTCTGGGCGCGCTCGTTTTTGAGCTTTCGATAATTTCAACAAGCGAGGAGGACCGCCATGGGCGTGACCAACCGGTTGGCCTGTTACTCCGACCCCGCCGACCACTATTCCCACCGAGTACGCATCGTGCTCGCAGAGAAGGGTGTCAGCGCCGAGATCATCAGTGTGGAGGCGGGCCGTCAGCCGCCGAAGCTGATCGAAGTGAACCCTTACGGCAGCTTGCCCACCCTGGTCGATCGTGACCTGGCGTTGTGGGAGTCAACCGTGGTGATGGAATACCTGGATGAGCGTTACCCGCATCCGCCTTTGCTGCCGGTGTACCCGGTGGCGCGTGCCAACAGCCGCCTGCTGATCCATCGGATCCAGCGTGACTGGTGCGGGCTGGTGGATGTGATTCTGGATACCCGCAGTAAAGAGGCCGCGCGCGTACAGGCGCGTAAGGAGTTGCGCGAGAGCCTGACCGGCGTTTCGCCGCTGTTCGCCGACAAACCTTTTTTCCTCAGTGAGGAACAAAGTTTGGTCGATTGCTGCCTATTACCCATACTCTGGCGCTTGCCGATTCTGGGCATTGAACTGCCACGGCCGGCCAAGCCGTTGCTTGATTACATGGAGCGCCAATTTGCGCGTGAGGCTTTCCAGGCGAGTCTGTCTGGTGTCGAACGCGATATGCGCTAAGGCTTAAGGAGCCGCTGATGAACTCCAGTCGACCTTATTTGGTCCGCGCGCTCTATGAGTGGATTGTGGACAACGATTGCACCCCGCACATGCTGGTCAACTCCGAATTTCCTGCGGTGCAGGTTCCGCAGGGTTTTGCCAGTGACGGACAGATTGTATTGAACGTATCGCCCAGTGCCGTGCGCCACCTGCACATGGACAATGAAGCGGTCAGTTTCGAAGGGCGCTTCGGCGGTGTGCCGCATACGCTGTTCGTGCCGATCGGCGCCATCCTCGGGATTTATGCCCGTGAGAACGGCCAGGGCATGGTGTTCGATCTGGAGTCGCCTTTCGAGGACGACGAAACGATCGAAGGACAAGGCGGCGATGATGTACCCCCACCGGATAACGAGCCGCCGCGCCCTACTGGCCGGCCGAGCTTGAAAGTGGTGAAGTAAGCGGCTGCCGCCTTCGGGCCAGCCTGAAAAATGCCTCGGCGGTTGCCGGGGCTTTTTTTTGCCTGCCGCACAGGCATGAAAGTCGCGACAGGAACGGTGATCGTACAACCGCCTTGGGCTATGATGCGTCTTCAGTTCACCGAGAAAGATGACTCATCATGGAAAACGCCAACGCCGTCCCCCGTCTTCCCCGCAAGCGTCGCAGCCTTGCCCAGGAATTGGTCACGGTGTTGTCCGAACAAATCCGCGACGGTCAGCTCAAGCGTGGCGACAAGCTGCCCACCGAATCGGCGATCATGGAGGCCCATGGCGTCAGCCGTACCGTGGTGCGCGAGGCGATTTCGCGCTTGCAGGCAGCGGGACAGGTGGAGACGCGGCACGGTATCGGTACGTTCGTATTGGACACGCCGAGCCCGAGTGGTTTTCGCATCGACCCGGCCACCGTGGTGACGCTGCGCGATGTGTTGGCGATTCTCGAATTGCGCATCAGCCTGGAAGTGGAGTCCGCAGGCCTGGCTGCCTTGCGCCGCAGTGACGAGCAACTGGCAGCCATGCGTGCCGCCCTCGATGCGCTGAATGAAAGCGCGGCCCATGCCGGTGATGCGGTGGCGTCAGACTTTGCATTCCACCTGGAAATTGCGCTGTCCACCGGTAACCGCTACTTCACCGACATCATGACCCACCTGGGCACCAGCATCATTCCGCGTACCCGCCTGAATTCGGCGCGCCTGGCCCATGACGACCAGCAGCATTACATGGGGCGCTTGAGCCGTGAGCATGAAGAGATTTATGAGGCGATCGCGCGTCAGGACTCGGACGCGGCGCGTGCGGCGATGCGCTTGCATTTGACCAACAGTCGGGAGAGGCTGCGCCATGCCCATGAGGAGGCGGAAGCGCAGCGGGGGTAATTCTGGTAACAGCGATTAACTCGTTCAGGCGAAGGTGAAGTCGATTTGCACAACGTCGCCCCCGATGATTACGAAGTTTTTGGCTACGACCTCCTGAGCCGGATCACCCTCAAGTTCAATGGTATCTCCGATGTTGGGCAGAAGGGCGACGTCAAAGTCATGAGTGGCAGCTTTGGATTTGTTGGAGCGGGATTTGAAGGTGCACTTTTTAGTAGCCATGATAAGCCTCATTAATTTCAGGATGAGTTGCGACCTCCGAGGTGACTGCATTGCTTGTTGCTGCTGAGAGAGCCCCGGCGGTCTAATGCAAACTAACGGCCGTTGGCTCACTGCGATACTGTCAGAATTAACAGTGTCGACGAACGGGCCCATGCATGCGATTGCATGCATGGGCTATGGTTATCTCAAGACTGCGGGTTATTCGGCTTGTAATCCTTGAGCAACAAATACGTACTCCATCCCCACCAATCATTCGTCCACCGCTTGTCGTTCAGGTCATTCACATCCTTACGGCGCAGTACCTTGTCCCCTTCCATCTTGAACAACGGCGAGAAGTTATTGGCCGGGTTCTGCACAGCGTTCAGATCCGGAACAGACAACGGCGCCTTGAAGCTGGCCGGGGAGGGCGCTACACCGCTGATGAACGTCTCGAAAATTTCATCCGCCGAAGCCTGCACCGCACGTTTGACCTGCGCCCGATTGTCCGCATCAATGGCGTCGAAATAGCGTTTATCCCCATACGCGTGCCACTGATCCCCCAAGGCATTGCGCACCTTGAGCCCGAATTTGCTGTCTTCGTCATGCATGAAGCGGCTAATCAGCGACCCCAGCTCTCCAGGCGTGACCACCGCCGCCAGTTGCTTGCGTGGGACGCGCAGGTGGCCGGCCGAAAACAGATCGGTGAGGAAGTGGTCGGCAAAGCCGTTCATGGCGTACGCCAATTCCAATGCCTGGTCGGTGCCGGTTTGATGAGCGACCACGGCCTGTTGCAGGGCCGCGGTATGACCGGCCAGGTAGGCGGACAATGCCCATTCGCCAAAATGGTCGGCATTGTCCGCCGCCAGTTTCAGGTAGCGCCCCAGTGGGATCAGCGCAGAAACGGCGCTGCCGCCACCGGTGATACGGTTCCACTCCTCGGACAACGTATCACCCAAGGCGTCATAGGCTTCATGGGGTTGCTTTCCTTCTTTGATCGCCTGATTCACCGCGTTGATCTCTTTTTGCATCACCGCCAGGATCTTGCCTGCTTCTTCCCGCGAAGCAGGCAGGACTGCCAGTGAATCAAAGGCTGCGATGAAGCGTTGCACGCGGTCGGGAGGGGAGGCGCCATCGCTGATCGGTTGGCCGGGAATTGCGTAGAAATCGCCACCCAGGGCAATCACTTGGCCATAGGTCAGCGCCAGCCCGTTGGGCAAATGCAGTTGTACCTCTCGGGCAGGGATGGATGCGGCATCCCTGGCAAAACGCAACAGCGTGTCGTCGCCTATGGCGGTATGTTCAGCGCCTTCGAAGCGCAGGGTCGGGGGCTTCTTTGTGGGTGCAGCGTATTCAAGTCCTGACATGTTAGCTCCTTGCTTATGTCGTAAGATTCTGGCTGAAAACTGTATATCCATACAGTTAAAAGGATCATAGGTCGGAAATTTCTTACGTCAAGAAACCTTTTGCAGCGGCGAGCTTGAGATGACTGCTGAGAATTGCAGTTGACGAATCTTTTTATAGTTGTACGATGACGTACGACATCATTTAAACCAACAACAACGCTTTCCTCAGAAAGTCTTCGCCCAGGGTGTTCGAATAATGAATCCACAAGAACTGAAGTCCATCCTCTCCCACGGTCTGCTGTCTTTCCCGGTGACCGATTTCACTGCCCAGGGTGATTTTCACCAGGCGGGCTATATCAAGCGCCTGGAATGGCTGGCGCCGTATGGCGCCACAGCGCTGTTCGCCGCAGGCGGCACCGGTGAGTTTTTCTCCCTGGCCGCCAGCGAATATTCCCAAGTGGTGAAGACCGCTGTTGATACCTGCGCCACCAGTGTGCCGATTCTGGCCGGTGTCGGGGGCGCGACCCGCCAGGCCATCGAGTACGCTCAAGAAGCCGAGCGCCTGGGCGCCAAAGGCCTGCTGCTGCTGCCGCACTACTTGACTGAAGCCAGCCAGGACGGCGTTGCCGCCCACGTTGAGGCGGTGTGCAAATCGGTCAAGATCGGCGTGGTGGTGTACAACCGCAATGTCTGCCGTCTGACCGCGCCGCTGCTGGAACGCCTGGCCGAGCGCTGCCCGAACCTGATCGGCTACAAGGATGGCCTGGGTGACATCGAGTTGATGGTGTCGATCCGCCGTCGTCTCGGCGATCGTTTCAGCTACCTCGGCGGCCTGCCGACTGCAGAGGTTTACGCCGCTGCCTACAAGGCCCTGGGCGTGCCGGTGTATTCCTCGGCGGTGTTCAACTTCATTCCGAAAACCGCGATGGATTTCTACCACGCGATTGCCAAGGATGATCAGGCCACCGTTTCCAGGATCATTGACGATTTCTTCCTGCCTTACCTGGACATCCGTAACCGCAAGGCCGGTTATGCCGTGAGCATCGTCAAGGCCGGTGCGAAAATCGCCGGCTACGACGCCGGCCCGGTGCGCACTCCGCTGACCGATCTGCTGCCGGAAGAATACGAAGCCCTGGCTGCGCTGATCGACAAGCAAGGCGCGCAATAACTTATCAACAAGGCCGCTGAGCAATCAGCGGCCTTTTGCGTCAGGAGAAGATTCGTGTCTCAAGCCAAGCGTTTTGACAACTACATCAACGGTGAATGGGTAACCGGCGCCGACTACTGCACCAATATCAACCCGTCGGATCTTTCCGATGTGATCGGCGAATACGCCAAGGCTGACGTCGCCCAAGTCAACGCCGCTATCGAAGCCGCCCGCGCGGCATTTCCGGCGTGGTCCACGTCCGGTATTCAGGCGCGCCACGACGCGCTGGATAAAGTCGGCAGCGAAATCCTTGCCCGTCGCGAAGAGCTTGGCACGCTGCTGGCCCGGGAAGAGGGCAAGACCCTGCCCGAAGCCATCGGCGAGGTCACGCGCGCCGGTAACATTTTCAAATTCTTCGCCGGTGAGTGCTTGCGCCTGTCTGGCGACTACGTGCCGTCGGTGCGCCCAGGCGTCAACGTTGAAGTCACCCGTGAAGCCCTCGGCGTGGTCGGCTTGATCACACCGTGGAACTTCCCGATCGCCATCCCGGCCTGGAAAATCGCCCCGGCCCTGGCCTATGGCAACTGCGTGGTGATCAAACCGGCCGAGTTGGTACCCGGTTGTGCCTGGGCCCTGGCCGACATCATTTCCCGCGCCGGTTTCCCGGCCGGTGTGTTCAACCTGGTGATGGGCAGCGGTCGCGTGGTGGGCGATGTGCTGGTCAACAGCCCGAAAGTCGATGGCATCAGCTTCACCGGTTCCGTCGGTGTGGGCCGTCAGATCGCCGTCAACTGCGTATCGCGCCAGGCCAAGGTGCAGTTGGAAATGGGCGGCAAGAACCCGCAGATCATTCTCGACGATGCCGACCTCAAGCAGGCCGTCGAGCTGTCGGTGCAGAGCGCGTTTTACTCGACCGGCCAGCGCTGCACCGCGTCCAGCCGCCTGATCGTCACTGCCGGCATCCATGACCAGTTCGTCGCAGCCATGGCCGAACGCATGAAGTCGATCAAGGTCGGCCATGCACTCAACAGCGGCACCGACATTGGCCCGGTGGTTTCCCAGGCTCAGTTGGACCAGGACATGAAGTACATCGACATCGGCCAGAACGAAGGCGCACGGCTGGTCAGCGGCGGCGCTCTGGTGACCTGCGACACCGAGGGCTACTACTTGGCGCCGACGCTGTTTACCGACAGCGAAGCGGCCATGCGCATCAGCCGTGAAGAGATTTTCGGCCCGGTGGCCAACGTGGTGCGTGTAGCCGACTACGAGGCGGCGCTGGCCATGGCCAACGACACCGAGTTCGGTCTCTCGGCGGGTATCGCCACCACTTCCCTGAAGTATGCCAACCACTTCAAGCGCCATTCCCAGGCCGGGATGGTCATGGTCAACTTGCCGACCGCCGGGGTGGACTACCACGTTCCGTTCGGTGGCCGTAAGGGTTCGTCCTACGGTTCGCGTGAGCAGGGTCGCTATGCACAAGAGTTCTACACCGTAGTAAAGACTAGCTATATCGGGTCGTAGCCCCCGTTTCACTGGAGGAGCGAGCTTGCTCGCGAAGAACGTCAACGCTTACGCGGGCATTCAGGATGCCCGCGGTGCCTGTGAGTTTTTCGCGAGCGAGCTCGCTCCTACAGGGGTGGCACCCAGTAAGACATAACCATTACCCGCAAAAAAAATAATTAGTGGGAGTACTTCTACATGCAAGCGACCAAGCCGACTCACGTCCGCTATTTGATCCTGCTCATGCTGTTTCTGGTGACCACGATCAACTACGCCGACCGTGCAACTATCGCCATCGCCGGTTCCAGCCTGCAAAAAGACCTCGGCATCGACGCGGTCACCCTCGGCTACATCTTCTCTGCATTCGGTTGGGCCTACGTAGCCGGGCAAATCCCTGGTGGTTGGCTGCTCGACCGGTTCGGCTCGAAAAAAGTCTATGCCCTGAGCATCTTTACCTGGTCACTGTTCACCGTGCTGCAAGGCTACGTCGGTGAGTTCGGTGTCTCGACCGCCGTGGTTGCACTGTTCATGCTGCGCTTTATGGTGGGCCTGGCCGAAGCGCCATCCTTCCCCGGTAACGCACGGATTGTGGCGGCCTGGTTCCCTACGGCCGAGCGCGGTACGGCGTCGGCGATCTTCAACTCGGCGCAGTACTTCGCCACGGTGTTGTTCGCGCCGCTGATGGGCTGGATCGTTTATCGCTTCGGCTGGCAGCACGTGTTTATCGTGATGGGCGTGATTGGCATCGTGTTCTCCCTGATCTGGCTGAAAGTTATCCACAGCCCGCGCCAGCACCCGATGATCAACGAAGCGGAGCTCAATCACATTGCCGCCAATGGCGCCATGGTGGATATGGACCAGGACAAGGGCAAGGGTAAGAAAACCGATGGACCGAAGTGGGATTACATCCGCCAGTTGCTGACCAACCGCATGATGCTTGGCGTGTACCTGGGTCAATACTGCATCAACGGCATCACGTACTTCTTCCTGACCTGGTTCCCTGTGTACCTGGTGCAGGACCGTGGCATGACCATCCTCAAGGCCGGTTTCATTGCCTCGCTGCCGGCGATCTGCGGCTTTATCGGCGGCGTGCTGGGCGGGGTGATTTCCGATTATCTGCTGCGCAAGGGCCATTCCCTGACCTTCGCCCGCAAGGCGCCGATCATTGCGGGCCTGCTGGTGTCCAGCAGTATCATTGCGTGTAACTACGTCGACGTTGAATGGATGGTGGTGGGCTTCATGGCGCTGGCCTTCTTCGGCAAGGGCGTTGGCGCACTGGGCTGGGCGGTGGTGTCCGACACCTCACCGAAACAAATCGCCGGCCTCAGTGGTGGCTTGTTCAATACCTTCGGTAACCTGGCCTCCATCACCACCCCGATTGTCATCGGCTACATCATCAGCACCACCGGCTCATTCAAATGGGCCCTGGTGTTCGTCGGCGCCAACGCGCTGGTGGCGGTATTCAGCTACCTGGTGATCGTCGGCCCGATCAAGCGTGTGGTGCTCAAGGAACCGCCAAGCAAAGGCCCTGAGCTGACCCACCTTTCCCAAGCGCATTCCTGAGGTTCGTGTGATGCAGTTGATTGAACATGCCGACTCGCCGCGCTCGATTCGTTTGCACGAGCGCGACAATGTGGTGATCGTGGTGAACGACCAGGGCGTACCGGCCGGGACCGAATTCCCGGACGGCCTGGTCACTGTGGATTTCATCCCTCAAAGCCACAAAGTGACCCTGGAAGATATCCCCGAAGGCGGCCGGATCATTCGCTACGGCCAGACGATCGGCTATGCCCTGGCGCCGATCCCGCGTGGCAGCTGGGTGCAGGAAGACCAGTTGCGCATGCCCACCGCGCCGCCGCTGGACAGCCTCCCGCTGTCCACCGACGTACCCGAAACGCAGGCGCCGCTGGAGGGGTTCACCTTCGAGGGCTATCGCAACGCTGACGGCACCGTGGGCACGCGCAATATCCTGGGTATCACCACTACGGTGCAGTGCGTGACCGGCGTGCTGGATCATGCGGTCAAGCGCATCAAGGATCAATTGCTGCCCAAGTACCCGCACGTCGATGATGTGGTGGCGCTGACGCATAGCTACGGCTGCGGCGTGGCGATCACGGCCACGGATGCCTACATCCCGATCCGTACCGTGCGCAACCTGGCGCGCAACCCGAACCTGGGCGGCGAAGCCCTGGTGATCAGCCTGGGCTGCGAGAAATTGCAGGCCGGGCAAGTGATGCACGACAACGACAGCTCCGTCGACCTGAGCGAGCCCTGGCTGTACCGGTTGCAGGATTCCAGCCACGGCTTTACCGAAATGATCGAGCAGATCATGGCGCTGGCCGAAGTCCGCTTGAAAAAACTCGACCAGCGCCGCCGTGAAACGGTACCCGCGTCCGAGCTGATCCTGGGCATGCAATGCGGCGGCAGTGACGCGTTTTCCGGTATCACCGCCAATCCGGCGCTGGGTTATGCATCCGATTTGTTGCTGCGCGCTGGCGCGACGGTGATGTTTTCCGAAGTGACGGAAGTGCGCGACGCCATTTACCTGCTGACTTCACGGGCGCAAAGTCAGGAAGTGGCCCAGGAGCTGGTCAGGGAAATGGACTGGTACGACCGTTACCTGGCCAAAGGCGAGGCGGATCGCAGCGCCAATACCACGCCGGGTAACAAGAAGGGCGGGCTGTCGAATATCGTCGAGAAGTCCTTGGGCTCCATCGTCAAGTCCGGCAGCAGCGCGATCAACGGCGTGCTCGGCCCAGGCGAGCGCTTCAAAACCAAGGGCCTGATTTTTTGCGCAACCCCGGCCAGTGACTTCGTATGCGGCACCTTGCAACTGGCGGCGGGGATGAACCTGCATGTCTTCACCACCGGGCGCGGCACGCCTTATGGGTTGGCGATGGCGCCAGTGGTAAAGGTCTCGACGCGTACTGAGTTGGCGCAACGCTGGCCGGACCTGATCGATATCGACGCCGGGCGCATCGCCACCGGGCGCGCGAGTATCGAGGAACTGGGTTGGGAGCTGTTTCACTTCTACCTGGACGTGGCCAGCGGCAGGAAGCAGACGTGGGCGGAGCGGCACAAGCTGCATAACGACATTACGTTGTTCAACCCGGCGCCGATTACCTGAGACTGAGTTGCCTGCAATCGGAGGTAAGCCCCCTTCCACAGTCGACCGCATTTCAACGTGAGAACTCGGTCAAGTGTGGGAGGGGGCTTGCCCCCGATAGCGGTAGACCAGACGACACGGCCTCCATGGCTTATCATTAGCCATCTAATGACGCCCCAAGGTTCTCCCCGGCATGCTGGCAATCTTCCTCACCACCCTGACCATCACCGCGCCGGTGTTCGCCATGCTGTTTCTGGGTGTGCTGCTCAAGCGCATCAACTGGATCAACGACAACTTTATCCACACCGCCTCATCCCTGGTGTTCAACGTCACCATGCCGGCGCTGCTGTTCCTGGGCATCCTGCATGCCGACCTGCATTCGGCGCTCAAGCCGGGTTTGCTGATTTACTTCGCCGTGGCCACGTTGGTGAGCTTTGCCATGGCGTGGGGCTGGGCGATTTTTCGCTGCAAGCGCGAAGACCGGGGCATCTACACCCAGGGCGCGTTTCGCGGCAATAACGGCGTGATCGGCCTGGCGCTGGCTGCCAGCATGTACGGCGACTATGGGATTTCCCTCGGTGCGATTCTCGCGGCGTTGGTGATCCTGTTCTACAACACCCTGTCGACCATTGTGCTGGCGGTATACAGCCCGGTGATCAAGTCCGACCCGTGGAGTATCTTCAAGAGTGTGGTGGCCAACCCGCTGATCATCAGCGTGATCGTTGCCGCGCCGTTTGCGTACTTCCAGATCGGCCTGCCCGGCTGGCTGGAAAAATCCCTGGGCTACCTCGCGGACACGACACTGCCCCTGGCGCTGATCTGCATAGGCGGCACCTTGTCCCTCGCGGCGCTGCGCAAGAGCGGCAACATGGCCTTGAGCGCGAGCCTGATGAAGATGGTGTGGTTGCCGGTGATCGCCACACTGGGCGCGTGGCTGCTGGGTTTCCGTGGGCCGGAGCTGGGGATTCTGTTTCTGTACTTCGGCGCGCCGACGGCGGCGGCGAGCTTCGTGATGGCCAGGGCGGCCGAGGGGAATCATGAACTGGCGGCGGCGATTATCGTGATCACCACCCTGATGGCGGCGGTGACCACGAACATCGGCATCTTTGTGTTGCAGGCGGGCGGCTGGATCTGACCGTTACCGCTGATCCGCCTGGTACGCCTCAATCACTTCCTGCGCCGCACGAAACGCATCGATTGCCGCCGGTACGCCGGCATACACCGCGCAATGCAGCAGTGCTTCGCGAATCTCTTCAACCGTACAGCCATTGTTCAACGCGCCGCGCACATGGCCCTTGAGTTCCTGCGGGCATTTGAGCGCGGTCAGGGCGGCGAGGGTAATCAGGCTGCGCGTCTTGAGCGGCAAGCCCTCGCGATTCCACACACTGCCCCAGGCGTGTTCATTGACGAAGTCCTGCAGCGGCTGGCTGAACTCGGTGGCATTACCCAGGGCGCGGTCGACGAATACATCGCCCATGACCTGGCGACGCACTTCAACCCCTGGCTTTTTCTGAGCGCTCATTGCGATTCCCTCTTGTGTTGACGGTGCCAGGCGCGCAGCGACGTGAACAACAGCACCACCACTAACGCCGGCAGGACGTAAAACAGCATCAATTGTTCAAGCTTGGTCGCCAGGGGCATGCCGGTAGTAAATGCCATTACATGCAGGCCATACGCGAGGTACAGCCCCAGCAACACCAGCCCTTCGGCGCGGGTGACGCGGTAGCCGGTATAGAACACCGGCAGGCACAGGGTGATGGCGCCGAGCATGACCGGCAGGTCGAAGTCCAGGGCGTTGGGCGACACCGACAGCGGCGACGGCGCCACCAGGGCGGTAAAACCCAGCACGCCCAGCAGGTTGAACAGGTTGCTGCCGATCACATTGCCCACGGCAATCTCCCGCTCGCCACGCAAGGCGGCGATCAGCGACGTGGCCAGGCAGGGCAGCGAGGTGCCGACGCCGATCAATGTCAGGCCGATAATGCGCTCCGACAAGCCCAGGTCGCTCGCCACCTCCACGGCCGCCCCCAGCAGCAAGTGCCCGGCCAGCACCAGCACGAGCAACCCGCCAAGCATTAACAGCACGCTGCTCAGCCAGGGCGCCCTGGTCACGGTGGCCAGCGATCGCGGACGCCGTGAGTGGCGCGTCTGGTAGTGCAGTACGCCGAGGTAGGCCACCAGCGCAACCAGCAGCACCAGGCCGTCAAGCGGCGTCAGTGCCTCATTGGCGGCGAGGATGAGCACCAGCAGGCCGGCGACGATCATCACCGGGATATCCAGGCGCACCAGTTGTCGCGACACCCGTAACGGAATGATCAACGCCGACAAGCCCAGGGTGACGAGGATATTGAAGATGCTGCTGCCGATCACGCTGCCTACGGCGATATCGGTGTTGCCGGCCAGGGTGGCTTGCAGGCTGACGGCCATCTGTGGCGCGCTGCTGCCGAAGGCGACGATGCTCAGGCCGATGATCAAGGGGCGCACCTTGAGGCTGGCAGCCAGGCGCACCGCAGCCCGCACCAGGATTTCAGCGCCGACGATAAGCAGCAGCAAGCCGCTGACCAGTTGGAGCAGGCTCCAGGGCGAGAGGGCGTTCAATCCGAAAATACTCAAGGCGGCCTCGATCAGTTGTTCAGGGCTTGCACGCGCACCCGTGCGGTGCCGCTGCCCAGCATACGCAGTTGCTCGGCGGCCTTGCGTGAAAGGTCGATCAGGCGGCCGCGGCTATGCGGGCCGCGATCATTGATACGTACCACCACAGAGCGGTTGTTGGCGAGATTGGTCACCTTGACCTGGGTGCCGAAGGGCAGGCGCCGATGGGCGGCGGTCATGGCGTTCTGGTTGAAGGCTTCGCCGCTGGCAGTTCGTTGGCCATGGTGCTTGGCGCCGTAGTAGGAGGCGGTGCCGGTTTCGTCATAGCCTTTGGGGTCGATGAGGCCGCTGGCGCAACCGCTCAGCAGGGAAGACAGGGCCAGCAGGCCGAGTAGACGCTTCATTTCAAATGTCCCCAATCACAAATGTGGGAGGGGGCTTGCCCCCGATAGCGGTGCAGCAGTCAATGCATGTGCCGACTGACACACCCTCATCGGGGGCAAGCCCCCTCCCACATTGGTCCGAGCCGAGCATCAAAGCCTACTCGGACCGTTTTCTACCATCAGCCTTCGAGCTTGCTTTTGAGCAGTTCGTTGACTTGTTGCGGGTTGGCCTTGCCTTTGGATGCTTTCATCGCCTGGCCGACGAAGAAGCCGAACATCTTGCCGCGCTTGGCGTCGTCCGCCGCACGATATTGTTCGACCTGTTCGGCATTCGCCGCGAGCATTTCATCGAGCACGGCCGAAATTGCGCCGCTGTCGGTCACTTGCTTGAGGCCACGCTTGTCGATGATTTCATCGGCGCTGCCTTCACCGGCGGCCATCGCTTCGAACACGGTCTTGGCGATCTTGCCGGAGATGGTGTTGTCCTTGATGCGCAGCAGCATGCCGCCCAGTTGCTCGGCGCTGACCGGAGCTTCGTCGATTTCCAGGCCTTGCTTGTTCAACAGGCTGCCCAGTTCGACCATGACCCAGTTGGCCGCCAGCTTGGCGTCGCCGGCAATGCCCACGACTTTCTCGAAGTAGTTGGCTTGCTCGCGGCTGGAGGCCAGCACGCTGGCGTCGTAGACCGACAGGCCGAACTGCGCCTGGAAGCGCTCGCGTTTTTGCTGCGGCAGCTCCGGCAGGGTGGCGCGGATATCGTTGAGGAACGAATCTTCCAGCACCACCGGCAACAGGTCCGGGTCGGGGAAGTAACGGTAGTCGTTGGCTTCCTCTTTGCTGCGCATGGCGCGGGTTTCGTCTTTGTTCGGATCGTACAGGCGCGTTTGCTGGATGACCTTGCCGCCGTCCTCGATCAGCTCGATCTGGCGACGCACTTCGCTGTTGATCGCCTTCTCGATGAAGCGGAACGAGTTGACGTTCTTGATCTCGCAACGGGTGCCGTATTCGGTCTGGCCCTTGGGACGGATCGACACGTTGCAGTCGCAGCGCAGCGAGCCTTCGGCCATGTTGCCGTCGCAGATGCCCAGGTAGCGCACCAGCGCGTGGATCGTCTTGACGTAGGCCACGGCTTCCTTGGCGCTGCGCATGTCCGGTTCGGAGACGATTTCCAGCAACGGCGTGCCGGCACGGTTCAGGTCGATACCGGTGGCGCCGGGAAATTCTTCATGCAGACTCTTGCCGGCGTCTTCTTCAAGGTGCGCACGGGTGACGCCGACACGCTTGATGGTGCCGTCTTCCAGGGGAATGTCCAGGTGGCCCTTGCCGACGATCGGCAGCTCCATCTGGCTGATCTGGTAGCCCTTGGGCAGGTCCGGGTAAAAGTAGTTCTTGCGCGCGAACACGTTGTGCTGGCCGATCTCGGCGTCAATCGCCAGGCCGAACATCACCGCCATGCGCACCGCTTCCTGGTTCAGCACCGGCAGCACGCCGGGCATGCCCAGGTCTACGAGGCTGGCCTGGGTGTTGGGCCCTGCGCCGAACGTGGTGGCGCTGCCGGAGAAAATCTTCGATTGGGTGGCGAGCTGGGTATGAATCTCCAGCCCGATCACAACTTCCCATTGCATAGTGTTCTCCTCAGAAGCCGGTAGGGGTGCGAGTGTGCCAGTCGGTGTGCAACTGGTACTGGTGCGCCACATTGAGCAGGCGGCCTTCCTGGAAATACGGGGCGAGCAATTGCACGCCGACCGGCAGGCCATCGACGAAACCGGCGGGCATGGACAAGCCCGGCAAGCCCGCGAGGTTGGCGGTGATGGTGTAGAGGTCTTCCAGGTACTCGGCGATCGGGTCGCCGGTCTTGGCGCCGATCTTCCACGCCGGGTTCGGCGTGGTCGGGCCGAGGATCACGTCGACTTCTTCAAAGGCAGCCATGAAGTCGTTCTTGATCAGGCGACGGATCTTCTGCGCCTTGAGGTAGTACGCGTCGTAGTAGCCGGCGGACAGCGCATAGGCACCGACCATGATCCGGCGTTGCACTTCGGCGCCGAAGCCTTCGCCACGGGAGCGTTTGTACAGATCGGTGAGGTCTTTCGGGTTTTCGCAGCGATAGCCAAAGCGTACACCGTCGAAACGCGACAGGTTCGAAGACGCCTCTGCCGGCGCGATCACGTAGTAGGCGGGAATCGCGTGCTGGTTGTTCGGCAGGCTGACTTCCTTGATCACCGCGCCAAGCTTCTCCAGCTCTTTGATGCTGTTGTGCACCAGATCAGCGATACGCGGGTCGAGGCCGGCGCTGAAATACTCTTTTGGCACGCCGATGCGCAGACCCTTGATCGAGTCATTCAGGCTGGCGCTGTAGTCCGGGACCGGCTCATCGATGCTGGTGGAGTCCTGTTTATCGAAGCCTGCCATGCCTTGTAACAATATTGCGCAGTCTTCGGCAGTACGTGCCAGAGGGCCACCCTGATCGAGACTCGAAGCGTAGGCGATCATGCCCCAGCGGGAAACGCGACCGTAGGTCGGCTTCAGGCCGGTGAGGTTGGTGAAGGCTGCCGGCTGGCGGATCGAACCACCGGTGTCGGTTGCCGTCGCGGCGGGCAGGAAGCGTGCGGCCACGGCCGCAGCCGAACCACCGGAGGAACCGCCGGGTACGTGAGCCAGGTTCCACGGGTTTTTCACTGCGCCGTAGTAGCTCGACTCGTTGGCCGAACCCATGGCGAACTCGTCCATGTTGGTCTTGCCCAGGGTCACGGCCCCGGCGGCGGCCAGCTTGGCGACCACGGTAGCGTCGTAGGGCGCCTTGAAGTTGTCGAGCATCTTCGAGCCGCAACTGGTGCGAATGCCCTGGGTGCAGAACAGGTCCTTGTGGGCGATCGGGGCGCCCAGCAGTGCGCCGTCTTCACCGTTGGCGCGCCGCTCGTCGGCGGCCCTGGCCTGGCTCAGGGCCAGCTCCTGGGTGAGGCTGATGAAGCTGTTGACCTTGGGGTCCAGCTCGGCAATGCGCGCCAGCAGGGTCTTGGTCAGCTCTTCGGAAGAAAACGTTTTGTCGGCGAGACCGCGGGCGATCTCGGCCAGAGTCATGTGATGCATGAAAGGCTCTTTCCCTTTAGTCGATGACTTTCGGAACTAGGTACAGGCCGTTTTCGACCGCTGGCGCGATGGACTGGTAGGCCTCGCGGTTATTGCGCTCGGTCACGACGTCTGCGCGCAGGCGCTGACTGGCTTCCAGCGGGTGAGCCAGGGGCTCGATGCCGTCGGTATTGACGGCCTGCATTTGGTCAACCAGCCCGAGAATGCTGTTCAGGGCTGCGGTGGTCTGTGGAAGATCGGCGTCATTGAGGCCAAGCGAGGCCAGATGCGCGATTTTTTCCACGTCGGAGCGTTCAAGCGCCATGGGATTCTCCAGTGGAAAACAGAACGGAGGGCGTCCGTGTGTTAGATTGTCGGAACACTACCGCATTTCTACGGTCATAAGGCCGCGATTGTGGGGGTTGGTGCACAGAAAGTCGGCCAATTTAGCACATTGGCGCCTTGCCCAAAATCCCTGTCGTTGTTAGAGTTTGCCGCACTTTTTTACCCACGCGTTGCCTAGGGTCCCTTTCCCATGTTCAAGAAACTGCGTGGCATGTTTTCCAGCGATCTTTCCATTGACCTGGGCACTGCCAACACCCTTATTTACGTGCGCGAGCGCGGTATCGTTCTGAATGAGCCATCGGTTGTGGCCATTCGGACCCATGGTAATCAGAAAAGTGTCGTTGCCGTTGGCACCGAGGCCAAGCGCATGCTCGGCCGTACACCCGGCAATATTGCTGCCATTCGTCCGATGAAAGACGGCGTGATCGCCGACTTCAGTGTCTGCGAGAAGATGCTGCAGTACTTCATCAACAAGGTTCACGAAAACAGTTTTCTGCAGCCCAGCCCTCGTGTGCTGATCTGCGTCCCGTGCAAGTCCACCCAGGTGGAGCGTCGTGCCATCCGTGAATCGGCCCTTGGTGCCGGTGCCCGCGAAGTGTTCCTGATCGAAGAGCCGATGGCCGCCGCAATCGGCGCCGGCCTGCCGGTTGAAGAGGCCCGTGGTTCGATGGTGGTGGATATCGGTGGCGGTACCACCGAGATCGCCCTGATTTCCCTGAACGGTGTGGTGTATGCCGAATCCGTACGCGTTGGCGGCGACCGCTTCGACGAAGCGATCATCACGTATGTGCGTCGTAACTACGGCAGCCTGATCGGCGAATCCACCGCCGAGCGCATCAAGCAGGAAATCGGTACCGCCTACCCGGGCGGCGAAGTTCGCGAAGTCGATGTTCGCGGTCGCAACCTGGCCGAAGGTGTGCCACGTGCCTTCACGCTGAACTCCAATGAAGTGCTGGAAGCGCTGCAAGAGTCCCTGGCCACCATCGTCCAGGCGGTGAAGAGCGCCCTGGAGCAGTCGCCACCGGAACTGGCTTCCGATATTGCCGAGCGTGGCCTGGTATTGACCGGCGGTGGCGCCTTGCTGCGCGACCTCGACAAGTTGCTGGCCCAGGAAACCGGCCTGCCGGTGATCGTCGCCGAAGACCCGCTGACCTGCGTTGCCCGTGGCGGCGGTCGTGCACTGGAAATGATGGATAAACACACCATGGACCTGCTCTCCAGCGAATAAGATCGCCTGGACGGTTCATGCTGGGTCGGCAGGCAGCACTTTGCAGTGCTGCCTGTTGGCGTTTATCTTCTTCAATCTGCATCCAGGCCGGTTTGATGCCGTATGAATAAAGAGAACATTTGCCTGGGAGGAGCGGCCTATTAAACCGCTCTTTGCCAAAGGCCCCTCATTGGGCGTGCGCTTGTTGGTGCTGACCGTGCTTTCGGTCGCGCTGATGGTGGTCGATGCGCGCTTTTCGTTGCTCAAGCCTGTGCGTAGCCAGATGTCGCTGGTGTTGATGCAGACTTACTGGATCACCGACCTGCCGCAACGTCTCTACCAGGGCGTGGCCAGCCAATTCGGCAGCCGCACCGAGCTGGTCGCCGAGAACGAAAAACTCAAGACCGAAAACCTGCTGTTGCAGGGCCGCATGCAAAAGCTCGCAGCCCTCACCGAGCAGAACGTTCGGCTGCGCGAGTTGCTCAATTCTTCCGCGCTGGTCAATGAAAAGGTCGAAGTGGCCGAGTTGATCGGCATGGACCCCAATCCCTTTACCCATCGCATCATCATCAACAAGGGCGAGCGCGACGGCGTGGTGCTCGGCCAGCCGGTGCTCGATGCCCGTGGCCTGATGGGCCAGGTGGTCGAGCTGATGCCCTACACTTCGCGGGTCCTGCTGTTGACGGACACCACCCACAGCATCCCCGTGCAGGTCAATCGCAACGGCTTGCGGGCGATTGCCAGCGGCACCGGTAATCCGGAACGCCTGGAGTTGCGGCACGTGGCCGATACCGCTGACATCAAGGAGGGCGACCTGCTGGTCAGCTCCGGCCTGGGTCAGCGCTTCCCGGCCGGCTACCCGGTGGCGACGGTCAAGGAGGTCATCCATGACTCCGGCCAGCCGTTTGCCATTGTGCGTGCCGTCCCGACTGCCGCATTGAACCGCAGCCGCTACCTGCTATTGGTGTTCAGCGACAACCGCACGCCGGAAGAGCGCGCCAATGACGCGGCGCAGGCTCAGGAGGCGGAAGACAAGCAGAACGGCACCGCCCCCGTGATTCCCGCCACCGTGCCGAAACCGGCGTTCGTGGGGCCACCCGCGCCTGCGGCCGTACCCGCAACCGCAGCGCCTGTCGCCACACCGGCCAAGCCCGCAGCACACAGCGCCCGCCCGGCGAAACCGTCGGCGACCACCGCGCCTGCCGCGAGGCCCGCGACAACCGCCCCGGCCACGACGCGGCAGAGGGAGGAATAATGGCCAGCACTCATTCGCGCAATGGCTGGATTGTCTGGCTGACCTTTGCCATCGGCTTGCTGCTCAGCGTTTCACCGCTGCCGCAATTCATGGAAATCCTGCGCCCGCTGTGGCTGGCGCTGCTGTTGGCGTTCTGGTCGTTGAACCTGCCGCACAAAGTAGGCATGGTCACGGCGATGTGCCTGGGTTTGGCAGAGGACGTGCTCTATGGCACCTTGCTGGGCCAGAATGCACTGATCCTGACCCTGATTACCTTCCTGGTGCTGTCGTTGCAGCAGCGCTTGCGCATGTTCCCGATGTGGCAGCAGTGCCTGGTGATCCTGGTGATCTTCGGCCTGGCGCAGCTTGTTCAACTCTGGCTCAGTGCCTTGACCGGCAATCGCCAGCCCACCCTGGCGCTGGTGTTGCCGGCTCTGGTCAGCGCATTGCTGTGGCCCTGGATCAGTTTCGGCCTGCGTGGGTTACGTCGTCGCTATAAAATCAATTGATGGATTGCGAGGCTCTGCCTGGTTATCGAACCCTACAGGGAGAGTCTGCAATGAATGTGCTTTATCTGGCCTCGGGCTCCCCGCGGCGACGTGAATTGTTGACCCAGATCGGTGTGCCTTTCACCGTGGTCAGCGCCGCCATCGATGAAACGCCTCTCACACACGAAACCCCTGTGGCTTATGTCGAGCGCCTGGCGCGAAGCAAGGCCGCGGCGGGTTTGGCTGCGCTCGAGCAAACCCCAGGCATCTGCGTATTGGGTGCCGATACGGCGGTTGTCGTCGATGGCAAGATTCTTGGCAAACCGGTGGACCAGGCCGATGCGCTGGCGATGTTGATGGCCCTGGCAGGGCGTGAGCATGAAGTCCTCACGGCCATTGCCCTGACCGACGGCCAACGCTGTGAAACCCGGTGTGTCAGCAGCCGTGTAATTTTTCGCGACATTTGTGCCCAAGAGGCGACGGCCTACTGGCACAGCGGCGAACCCCAGGACAAGGCCGGCGGCTATGCTATCCAGGGGCTTGGCTCGGTGTTCGTGACCGGACTCAATGGCAGCTATTCCGCCGTGGTCGGCCTGCCGGTGTGCGAAACCGCGCAACTGCTGGGCCAATTCGGCATACCCTGTTGGCAAAACCTTACCGCGCGCTGAGCGCCTTTACTTTCGCGCCAAGCCATAAGCGATCGGTCACTATTGTGAAAACGCCTGAACGAGACCCAGCCATGAGTGAAGAGATTCTGATCAATATCACGCCGATGGAATCGCGCGTGGCGGTGGTAGAGAACGGTGTTCTGCAAGAAGTGCATGTGGAGCGTACCCAGAAGCGCGGGATCGTCGGCAATATCTATAAAGGCAAGGTGGTGCGCGTATTGCCGGGCATGCAGGCGGCCTTCGTCGACATCGGCCTGGACCGCGCCGCGTTTATCCATGCTTCGGAAATCTCCCTGCGCGAAGGCCCGGCGGTGGAAAGCATCAGCGCCCTGGTGCACGAAGGGCAGAGCCTGGTGGTGCAGGTCACCAAGGACCCCATCGGGTCCAAGGGCGCCCGGCTGACCACCCAATTGTCGATTCCTTCGCGGTACCTGGTGTATATGCCGCGTACCGCCCACGTCGGTATTTCCCTCAAGATCGAAGATGAAGCCGAGCGCGAGCGCCTGAAGAAGGTGGTCAGCGACTGCGTGGCCGCCGAAGGCATCAAGGAAGCCGGTGGTTTTATCCTGCGTACCGCCGCCGAGGGGGCGGGCGCCGATGAAATCCTGATGGATATCCGCTACCTGCGGCGCCTGTGGGACCAGATCGCGGCGCAGATCCAGACCATTGGCGCGCCAAGCGTTATCTATGAAGACCTCGGCCTGGCGTTGCGTACCTTGCGCGATCTGGTCAGCCCGAAGATCGAGAAAATTCGCATCGACTCGCGGGAAACCTTCCAGCGCACCACGCAATTTGTCGCCGAGCTGATGCCGGAAATTGCCGACCGCCTCGAGCACTACCCGGGCGAGCGGCCGATCTTTGACCTGTATGGCGTCGAAGATGAAATCCAGAAAGCCCTGGAGCGCAAGGTCCCGCTCAAATCCGGCGGCTATCTGGTGGTGGACCCGGCGGAAGCCATGACCACCATCGACGTCAACACCGGCGCGTTCGTGGGTCACCGCAACCTCGAAGAAACCATCTTCAAGACCAACCTCGAAGCGGCCACCGCGATTGCGCGCCAACTGCGCCTGCGCAACCTGGGCGGCATCATCATCATCGACTTCATCGACATGGAAGATGGCGAGCACCAGCGCCAGGTCCTGCGCACGCTCGAAAAGCAGCTGGAGCGCGACCACGCCAAGACCAACATCATTGGCATCACCGAGCTGGGCCTGGTGCAGATGACCCGCAAGCGCACCCGCGAAAGCCTTGAGCAAGTGCTGTGCGAACCCTGCAGCAGTTGCCAGGGCCGCGGTAAATTGAAGACCCCGGAAACGGTTTGCTACGAGATTTTCCGCGAAATCCTGCGCGAGGCGCGCGCCTACCAGGCCGAAGGTTATAGAGTGCTCGCCAACCAGAAAGTGGTGGATCGCCTGCTGGATGAAGAGTCGGGTAACGTCGCTGAACTGGAGGGCTTTATCGGGCGCACCATTCGTTTTCAGGTTGAAACCATGTACTCCCAGGAACAATACGACGTGGTGCTGCTCTGATCCCCTTTCGTTTTCTCTTTTCGAGACCGACAGGCGCTGATCTGTGGTCCGACTACTGCTTTGAGGGTCGCCTGACATGGAGCGTCTGATACGCTTTTTTGCCACTTTGACCCGTTGGGGACTGGGCCTGTGTGCGTTGCTGCTGGTCGTGGCGGCGGTATACGTGAGCCTGGGGCGTGAATTGACCCCGCTGGTGGCCGAATACCGCGCTGAAGTCGAAGCCAAGGCCCAGGTAGCGGTACAGATGCCTGTTCATATTGGCAGCCTCGAAGGCCGCTGGAGCGGTTTTGCGCCAATATTGCTGGCCCATGACGTGATGGTCGGCGAGGGCAGCAGTGCGTTGCGTCTGGACCAGGTCGAGGTGGTGCCCGATCTTTGGGCCAGCCTGATGGCCCGCGAAGTGCGCATCGCCCATCTGCAAGTCAGCGGCTTGCAGTTGAGCGTCAAGGAAGACAAGGACGGTCGCTGGGCGCTGCAAGGCTTGCCGATACAGGACGACCAGCCACTGGACCCGGAGCAACTGCTCACCCGCATGCAAATGGTCAAGCGCGTATCGGTGCTGGACAGCCAGGTGACGCTGCAACCGTTCGACCGGGCGCCGGTGACCGTGACTTATGTCGGCCTGAACCTGCACACCGGTACGACCCGGCAACGTGTGGACGCACGCCTGACATTACCCGACGGCCAACCGCTCGCCTTTACCCTGCGCAGCCGTATGCGCGCCAGCCAATGGAAAGACGCCCAGGTCGAGGCCTACCTGAGCCTGCCTCAAAGCGACTGGGCCAAGTGGATTCCGTCCCGGCTGACCCAACAATGGAAGCTCACCCAGTTCAAGGCTGGCGGTGAGTTCTGGCTCAACTGGGCCAACGGCACCGTACAAAGCGCCGTGGTGCGCCTCGATTCACCGCAAGTCAAGGGCAGCTACGCCGAGCGTAAGCCGGTACACATCGAGAACCTGGCCCTGACCGCTTATGTGCAACGCAGCGACGGCGGCCTCAAGGTGCTGTTTGATTCGCTGGCGATGAATATCGGCGAAACCCGCTGGGAATCACGCCTGCAACTGCAGCAGAGCCTGGCGACCGAGAAAGATCAGGAAGTATGGAAACTTCAAGCCGACCGGCTCGACCTGACCCCCATCACGCCATTGCTCAATGCCCTGGCACCGCTGCCGGAAGGTTTCGCCCAGGCCGTCGAGCACCTCAAAGCCACCGGCCTGTTGCGCAATGTGCTCGTGGACTTCCGCCCACAGGACAGCACCGATCAGAAAGTCAGTTTTGCCGCCAACCTTGAGCGGGTCGGTTTTGACGCTTACTTTGGCGCGCCAGCCGCGCGCAATGTGTCCGGCAGCATCAGCGGCGACCTGGGCCATGGCGAGTTGCGCATGGACAGCAAGGACTTTTCCCTGCATCTGTCGCCGATCTTCGCCAAGCCATGGCAGTACATCCAGGCCAATGCGCGCCTGACCTGGACGCTGGACAAACAGGGCTTCACCCTCATCGCACCGTATATCAAGGTGCTGGGGGAGGAAGGCAAGGTCGCTGCGGACTTCCTGATTCGCCTGCATTTCGACCATAGCCAGGAGGACTACATGGACCTGCGGGTCGGCATGGTCGATGGCGATGGTCGTTTCACCCCCAAGTATCTGCCCGCCGTGTTGAGCCCGGCGCTGGATGAGTGGTTGCGCACGGCGATCCTCAAAGGCGCGGTAGACGAAGGATTCTTCCAGTACCAGGGCTCGCTGAGCCACAACGCGCTGCCGGCTTCACGCAATATCAGCCTGTTCTTCAAGGTGCATGATGCCGAGCTGGCGTTCCAGCCGGGCTGGCCCCATGTGAGCAAGGTCAAGGGTGAGGTGTTTGTCGAGGAGAGCGGCGTGCGCATCCTGGCCAGCAAGGGGCAGTTGCTCGATACCCAGGTCAAGGACGTCTACGTCAATATCCCTCACGCGCCGGCCGGCCAAGACAGCCACCTGCTGCTCACCGGCGGATTCTCCGGTGGTTTGGGCGATGGGCTGAAAATCCTTCAGGAAGCCCCTATCGGCACCGCCTCCACCTTCGCGGGCTGGAAGGGCGAGGGCAACCTGCAAGGCAGCCTGGACCTGGATGTGCCCTTGGCCAAGGGCACCGAACCCAAAATCGTGGTCGACTTCAAGACCGACAAGGCGCGCCTGCAACTGGCGGAGCCCACCCTGGACCTGACCCAGCTCAAGGGCGACTTCCGTTTCGACAGCGCCAAAGGCTTGAGCGGCCAGAATATTTCGGCGCAGGCGTTTGACCGTCCGATCACCGCGCAGATTTTTGCCGAAGGCAAGCCCGGCGCTGTCAGCACCCGCGTCACCGCCAAGGGGCAGGTCACGGTCAAACGGCTCACGGACTGGTTGAACATCAGCCAGCCGCTGCCTGTGACCGGCGATATCCCGTACCAGTTGCAAGTCATCCTGGACGGCGCGGACAGTCAGTTGATGGTCGACTCCAATCTCAAGGGCGTTGCGGTGGATTTGCCGGCGCCGTTCGGCATGCCGGCGAGCCAGGGCCGTGACAGTACGTTCCGCATGACCTTGCAGGGTGCTGAGCGCCGGTACTGGTTTGATTACGCAGAGCTGGCGAATTTCACCTTCGCGGCGCCGCCGGATAACTTCAATGATGGCCGCGGCGAATTGTTTCTCGGCAATGGCGATGCGATATTGCCCGGCGCCAAGGGGCTGCGTGTTCGCGGGGTGCTCTCCGAGCTGGATATCGACCCGTGGAAAAAACTCGCGAACCGTTACGCGGGTAACGATCCGGGCGGCAGTGCCAAGCAACTGCTCAGTGGCGCCGACTTCAAGGTGGGCAAGCTGACCGGTTTCGGTACCCGGTTCGACCAGGTCAAACTGCAGCTGGATCGCAAGCCTGTGGCCTGGGGCCTGCAGTTCGACAGCCAGCAAGCCAAGGGCACGGTGAGTCTGCCGGATGCCAAGGGCGCGCCCATTGCCGTCAACCTGCAGTACGTGAAGCTGCCCGCCGTGGACCCTACTGTGCAGGCTGACGAGAACGCGCCGGACCCGTTGGCCGATGTCGACCCCAAGGATATTCCCGCGCTGGATATCGCCATCGACCAACTGTTCCAGGGCCCGGACCTGGTGGGCGCGTGGTCGCTGAAAATCCGGCCGACCGCCAAGGGCCTGGCCTTCAACAACCTGAACCTGGGCCTCAAAGGCATGCAACTCAACGGGGCCGGTGGTTGGGAAGGCGCGCCGGGGGCCAGCAGCAGTTGGTACAAAGGGCGACTGGACGGCAAGAACATTGCCGACGTGCTCAAAGGTTGGGGGTTTGCGCCCACGGTGACCAGCGAGGACTTTCATCTGGACGTGGATGGTCGCTGGCCGGGTTCGCCGGCCTGGGTCGGGCCCAAGCGGTTCTCCGGTAGCCTGGACGCGGCGTTCCGCAAAGGCCAGTTCGTGGAAGTGGAGGGTGGCGCCCAGGCGCTGCGGGTGTTCGGCCTGCTTAACTTCAATTCCATTGGCCGCCGTTTGCGCCTGGACTTCTCCGACTTGCTCGGCAAGGGCTTGAGCTATGACCGGGTCAAGGGCTTGCTGGCGGCCAGTGATGGTGTGTTCGTGACCCGTGAGCCCATCACCATGACCGGGCCGTCTACCAACCTGGAGCTCAATGGCACCCTGGACCTGGTGGCGGATCGCGTCGATGCCAAGTTGCTGGTGACCCTGCCGGTCACCAACAACCTGCCCATCGCCGCATTGATCGTCGGCGCGCCGGCCATTGGCGGTGCGTTGTTCCTGATCGACAAGTTGATCGGCGACCGGGTATCGCGCTTCGCCAGCGTGCAGTACACCGTGCAAGGCCCATGGAAAGACCCGAAAATCACCTTCGACAAGCCATTTGAAAAGCCAAACTGAGAGGCTGTGGAGTAGCATGGCCGCATGCCCTTTACGGAGTGTCGGCCCATGTCCTTTGCGGTAACTCAAATGGTCAGCCAAAGTGATGTGCTGGCCAACCTGGCCCAGGCACGC
Source organism: Pseudomonas fluorescens (assembly GCF_002837185.1). Classification (GTDB taxonomy): domain Bacteria; phylum Pseudomonadota; class Gammaproteobacteria; order Pseudomonadales; family Pseudomonadaceae; genus Aquipseudomonas; species Aquipseudomonas fluorescens_AM. The sequence goes on from NZ_KZ477985.1 coordinate 198,343, forward strand.
CGCCTGCTGGAACGCGCGGCGGCGGATGGCGCCAGGCTTGCGGTGCTGCCGGAGAACTTCGCCGCCATGGGCCGCCGTGACATGGCCGATATCGGTCGCGCCGAGGCACTGGGTGAAGGCCCGATCCTGCCCTGGTTGAAACAGACCGCTCGCGACCTCACCTTATGGATAGTGGCGGGCACAATACCGTTGCCACCCAGGGATCAACCGGACGCCAAGCCCAACGCCTGCTCGCTGCTGATCGACGACCGAGGTGAAATCGTTGCTCGTTACGACAAGCTGCACTTGTTCGATGTGGACGTAGCGGACGCTCGAGGTCGCTATCGCGAATCCGACGACTATGCTTTCGGAAGCAATGTGGTCGTGGCAGATACGCCCGTGGGGCGCTTGGGGCTGACGGTGTGTTACGACCTGCGCTTCCCCGAGTTGTACAGCGAGCTGCGTGCGGCGGGGGCTGAGTTGATCAGTGCGCCCTCGGCGTTTACAGCGGTGACCGGGGCTGCGCATTGGGATGTGCTGATTCGCGCTCGGGCCATCGAAACCCAGTGTTACCTGCTGGCGGCCGCCCAGGGCGGTGTGCACCCGGGGCCACGGGAAACCCATGGGCACGCGGCGATTATCGACCCCTGGGGGCGCGTGCTGGCCCGGCAGGATCAAGGCGAAGCGGTGCTGGTGGCCGAACGCGACAGCAGTGAACAGGCGTCGATACGGGCGCGCATGCCGGTGGTCAACCATCGGCGCTTTTTCTCGCAGGGCGCACAGCGACCTGCTTCAGAACGATGAATTTAAGGCCAAACCTATGAGCGAGTTGTTGTCCTCAGTCAGTGAACATCTCCTGGCACCCGGTGGCGTGACCATCGAAAATCTGCAAACCGTGCTGGGCGATCTGGCCGGGCCCGGGATCGACGCGGCCGACCTGTATTTCCAGGGGCAGATTTCCGAGTCCTGGGCGCTGGAAGACGGCATCGTCAAGGAAGGCAGTTTCAACCTTGACCAAGGCGTAGGCGTGCGCGCGCAATCGGGCGAGAAAACCGGTTTTGCCTACAGCAACGCCATTACCCTGGAGGCCCTGGGCCTGGCGGCGCGTGCGGCGCGCTCGATTTCCCGCGCGGGCCAGAACGGCACGGTGCAGGCGTTCAGTACCCAGGACGTGGCTCAGCTGTACGCGCCGGATAATCCGTTGGAAGTGATCAGCCGCGCGGAGAAGGTCGAGCTGCTCAAGCGTGTTGACGCGGCTACTCGTGCCCTGGACCCGCGTATCCAGCAGGTCACCGTGAGCATGGCCGGTGTGTGGGAACGCATCCTTGTCGCCTCCACCGACGGCGGGCTGGCGGCCGATGTGCGGCCACTGGTGCGTTTCAACGTGAGTGTGATCGTCGAGCAGAACGGTCGCCGCGAACGCGGTGGCCATGGCGGCGGCGGGCGTACCGACTATCGTTATTTCCTCGCCGAAGACCGCGCCATGGGCTATGCCCGTGAAGCGTTGCGCCAGGCACTGGTCAACCTGGAAGCGATTCCGGCGCCGGCCGGTACCTTGCCGGTGGTGCTGGGCTCGGGTTGGTCCGGTGTGTTGTTGCATGAAGCGGTGGGCCATGGGCTGGAAGGCGACTTCAACCGCAAGGGCAGTTCCGCCTACAGCGGGCGCATGGGCGAGATGGTCGCATCCAAGCTGTGCACCATTGTCGATGACGGCACCTTGGCCGGTCGGCGTGGTTCGTTGAGTGTGGATGACGAAGGGACGCCAACGGAGTGCACCACCCTGATCGAAAACGGCGTGCTCAAGGGCTATATGCAGGACAAGCTCAACGCCCGTCTGATGGGCGTGGCGCGCACCGGCAACGGTCGCCGCGAATCCTATGCCCACCTGCCGATGCCACGCATGACCAACACCTACATGCTCGGTGGTGAAAGCGATCCGGCGGAAATCATTGCTTCGGTCAAGCGCGGCATCTACTGCGCCAACCTCGGTGGCGGGCAGGTGGATATCACCAGCGGCAAGTTCGTGTTCTCCACCAGCGAGGCGTACTTGATCGAAGACGGCAAGATTACCGCTCCGGTCAAGGGCGCGACATTGATCGGTAATGGGCCGGAGGCCATGAGCAAGGTGTCGATGGTCGGTAACGACCTGTCGCTGGACAGCGGCGTGGGCACGTGCGGGAAGGATGGGCAGTCGGTGCCGGTGGGCGTAGGCCAGCCAACCTTGAAAATCGATGCGATCACCGTGGGTGGCACGGGGTCGTAAACGCGAGAGCTTCGGGTGGCGAAGGTCGCCACCCGGGGAAGAGGATCAGCGCAGACCGCGTTGAGTCTCGTCCAGCTCACGGATGTATTTGAAGATTTTACGGCTGGTGGCCGGCGCCTTGTTATGCGCCTGTTCGTGTTGGGCCTGACGGATCAGGGAGCGCAATTGCTGGCGGTCCGCTTCCGGATAGTCCAATACGAATTTTTCCAGCACGGCGTCATCGCCCGAGATCAGGCGATCACGCCAGCGCTCCAGGTTATGGAAGCGTTCGTTGTACTGGCGAGTGGAGGCATCGGTTTGATCGAGCAAGGCCAGAATGGCGTCAGTGTCCTGATCGCGCATCAGCTTGCCGATGAACATGATGTGCCGTTTGCGCGCGATATTCGCGGTGTGCTTAGGCGCATCGGCCAAGGCCCGGCGCATTTCGTCGGTCAGTGGCAGTTTGGCAATCAAGTCTTTTTTGAGCGTTGTAAGGCGCTCGCCAAGGTCAACCAGAGCATGCAGCTCGCGTTTGACCTGGGTTTTGCTTTTCTCCCCATCGAGGGAGTCGTCGTAAGAATCAACCATGGTGGCAGTCCGCAAAGAAACGCCGCCATGATAACCAGTCGGGGGCCGCTTGTCCGGCCCGGTCGCTCGATGGCCTTAACCGAGAGCAGAATTTGAGTGGAGAAAACCATGAGTGCAGCCCAAAGCGTCGGTCCGCAAGCGTTACCGGCACTGCAGGAACAAGTCGAGCAGATCCTTGCCGAGGCCAAGCGCCAGGGGGCCAGCGCCTGTGAAGTAGCGGTGTCGCTGGAACAGGGGCTGTCGACGTCGGTGCGTCAGCGGGAAGTGGAGACCGTCGAATTCAACCGCGACCAGGGGTTCGGCATTACCTTGTACGTGGGCCAGCGCAAAGGTTCGGCCAGTACGTCGGCCAGTGGCCCGGAGGCGATTCGCGAGACCGTCGCCGCTGCTTTGGCCATCGCCAAACACACTTCTGAGGATGAAAGCTCAGGCTTGGCCGATAAGGCGCTGATGGCCAAGGATCTGCAGGATTTCGATCTGTTTCACGCCTGGGACATCACGCCTGAGCAAGCCATCGAACAGGCGCTGACCTGCGAAGCGGCAGCGTTCGACGCCGACGCTCGCATCAAGAACGCCGATGGCACTACGCTGAGTACCCATCAGGGTTGCCGTGTCTACGGCAACAGCCATGGTTTTATCGGGGGCTATGCGTCCACCCGTCACAGCCTGAGCTGCGTGATGATCGCTGAAGCCAACGGCCAGATGCAGCGTGATTACTGGTACGACGTGAATCGTCAGGGTGAGTTGCTGGCAGACCCGGTAAGCATCGGCCAGCGCGCCGCGCAGCGTGCAGCCAGTCGTCTGGGCGCGCGCCCGGTACCTACTTGCGAAGTGCCGGTGCTGTTTTCCGCTGAACTGGCCGGTGGTTTGTTCAGCAGTTTCCTCGGGGCTATTTCCGGTGGCAACCTCTATCGCAAATCGTCCTTCCTGGAAGGCGCGATCGGTCAGCAGCTGTTCCCTGAATGGCTGACCATCGATGAGCGTCCGCACCTCATGCGCGCCATGGGCAGCGCCTCGTTCGACGGCGATGGCCTGGCCACTTACGCCAAGCCGTTCGTCGAGAAAGGCGAGTTGGTGTCTTATGTATTGGGCACCTACGCGGGGCGCAAGCTTGGCCTGCCCAGCACCGCCAACTCCGGCGGCGTTCATAACCTGTTCGTGACCCACGGCGATGAAGACCAGGCGGCGCTGTTGCGACGCATGGGGCGCGGCCTGCTGGTCACCGAATTGATGGGCCACGGCCTGAACATGGTGACGGGGGACTATTCCCGCGGCGCGGCGGGATTCTGGGTGGAAAACGGCGAGATTCAGTTCGCCGTCCAGGAAGTGACCATCGCCGGCAACATGCGCGATATGTTCAAGCAGATCGTTGCCGTGGGTAACGATCTTGAACTGCGCAGTAATATCCGCACCGGCTCCGTGTTGATTGAACGGATGACTGTCGCCGGCAGCTGACCTGCGACGTTCCACCAAAAGGCGCGCCATAGTGATGATGGCGCGCCTTTTTTTGTGGCGGTGTGAGACAGGATCGATCTGCTGTTCTTGTTTTGATTCTCAATATCATTTAATAATGAATATCATTACTGGATGAGTGTGGATCATGAGTTCTGTCTTGCATGAGGACCCGTACCTGGAAAGTTGGCGGTGGATGAGTCGTCAGATCCGCTGCGGGCTCGACCCCAATGAACCTCGCCTGATCGAACATTACCTCAATGAGGGGCGTTACCTGGCGTGTTGCACCGCGACTCACCCGTGGACAATCGCCGAAACCTCATTTCGCCTGCTCATCGACACCGCCAACGATATCGCGCTGCCGTGGCATTGGCGTGCCCTGTGTCTGGACCAGGCCTGGCGCCCGCTGCGCGATCTGGAAAAACTCTCCCACTGCGCCTGCCGGCTCAAACGCTGGCAGGCCTTTGCCTGGCAATTGGCGACCTGCCAATTGCTGCCATCCCTCTCTTTCTCCGACCTGGTGCAAGGATCAAATGATGAGTAACACCCGTATCGAACGCGACAGCATGGGCGAACTGCAAGTCCCCGCCGAGGCCTTGTACGGTGCACAAACCCAGCGCGCGGTGAACAACTTTCCGATCAGCCATCAGCGCATGCCGGCGCCATTCGTTCGCGCGCTGATTCTGGCCAAAGCCGCCGCAGCCAGGGCCAACGTCGACCTCAAGCAAATCAGTGAAGGGCAGGGCAAGGCCATTGTCGATGCCGCCCAGGGCTTGTTGGAAGGCGACTACATGCAGCACTTCCCGGTGGATATTTTCCAGACCGGCTCCGGTACCAGTTCCAACATGAACGCCAACGAGGTGATTGCAACCCTGGCCAGTCGGCTGCTGGGCGAGGTGGTAAACCCCAACGACCACGTCAACTGCGGGCAAAGCAGCAACGACATCATTCCTACCACTATTCATGTCAGCGCCGCGCTGGTGCTGCACGAGCAGACACTGCCGGCCTTGTTGCACCTGGTGCAGGTGATCGAGCAAAAAGCCGAAGCGGTCCACCCGTTCATCAAGACCGGGCGTACCCACTTGATGGATGCCATGCCGGTGCGCATGAGCCAGGTGCTCAATGGCTGGGCGCAGCAACTCAAGGCCAATATCGGCCACTTGCAGGACCTGTTGCCGGCACTGCAGGCGCTGGCCCAGGGTGGCACGGCGGTGGGCACCGGCATCAACGCCCATCCTGAGTTTGCCGCACGCTTCAGCGGGCACCTGAGCCACCTGACCAAGGTGAAGTTCACGCCGGGCAAGAACCTGTTTGCGTTGATTGGCTCCCAGGATACCGCCGTCGCCGTCTCCGGCCAGCTGAAAGCCACTGCGGTGTCGCTGATGAAAATCGCCAATGACCTGCGCTGGATGAACTCCGGTCCGTTGGCCGGCCTGGGCGAAATCGAGCTGGAAGGGCTGCAACCGGGTTCTTCGATCATGCCGGGCAAGGTCAACCCGGTAATTCCCGAGGCCACGGCCATGGTGGCCGCGCAAGTCATCGGCAACGATACGGTGATTACCGTGGCCGGCCAATCGGGCAACTTCGAACTGAACGTCATGCTGCCGATCATCGCCCAGAATCTGCTCAGCAGCCTGGAGCTGCTGGCCAACGCCAGCCGTTTGCTGGCGGACAAGGCCATCGCCAGCTTCAAGGTCAACGAAGCGAAGCTCAAGGAAGCATTGTCGCGCAACCCGATTCTGGTCACCGCCCTCAATCCGATCATTGGTTACCAAAAGGCCGCCGAAATCGCCAAACAGGCTTATCAGCAGGGCCGTCCGGTCATCGATGTCGCCCTCGAACACACCGACTTGCCTCGCAGCCAACTGGAAGTCCTGCTGGACCCGGAAAAGCTCACGGCTGGCGGCGTGTGATCATCGACCCCGCTTTGGAGGTTCACCATGGAGCACTGGAAACGCACGATCGAACGGGCCAATCGCTGCTTTATGGCGGGCGAGCTGGTTGACGCCCGCGAGGCCTACCTGCAAGCCCTGGCCCTGGCCCAAGTGTTGTTTGAGCGCTGGGCGGATGCCGACGAAGCCGTGGCGGCTTGCGTCATCTCCCATCACAACCTGGCCGACCTGCACCTGCGTCTCAACCAGCCTGAGGAAAGCGCGGAATACCTCTGCGCCATTCACCAGCGGCTGCTGCAGACCATGCAGGACCCACGGCTCAGTCCGCCGTTGCGTGAGGCAGCGTTGCGCCAGAGCAGCAAAACCTATGTCGAACTGTTGAATTTCATCAGCGATCACGGCGAATACCCGCGCACCCATCGCTTGCTGGGCAGTGCTGCGACGCAACCGACCCCTTCTCAATATGGAGCACATTGATATGACCTACACCCTGCCGCCGTTGCCTTACGCCTTTGACGCGCTCGAGCCCCATATCGATGCGCAAACCATGGAGATTCACTACACCAAGCACCACCAGACTTATATCAATAATCTCAATGCTGCGGTCGAGGGCACTGAGTTCGCGGGCTGGCCGGTGGAGAAGCTGGTTTCCAGCGTTGAAAACTTGCCGGAGAAATTACGCGCTGCCGTGGTCAACCAAGGAGGCGGCCATGCCAACCACTCGCTGTTCTGGGCGGTCATGTCGCCTACAGGTGGTGGAAAACCCGAAGGTGTTCTGGGTCGGGCCATCGACGAGCAGTTGGGGGGCTTCGACAGCTTCAAGCAAGCGTTTACCAAGGCGGCGTTGACCCGCTTCGGCAGCGGCTGGGCCTGGTTGAGTGTGACCCCGCAAAAGACCTTGGTGGTGGAAAGCAGCGGTAACCAGGACAGCCCGTTGATGAGCGGCAATACGCCGATTCTCGGCCTGGACGTCTGGGAGCATGCCTACTACCTGCTGTATCAAAACCGACGACCGGAGTACATCAATGCATTCTATAGCGTCATCAACTGGCCCGAGGTTGCCACACGCTACCAGGCTGCATTGGCCTGACACTCACTCCAACACACGACCTAAGGCCGACCATGGGCACTGAAACACTGGCGATTAGCAGCGTGCGATTATTTCGCTATGCGCTTGGCTCCCTGCTTCTGTTAGCCGGTACGGCATTACTGGTGGCTCATGGCCTGGCCTGGCTCGACCTGGAACCGCGCATCTTGCGAGCGCTGCAGGGCGGGGCGATCTGTGCCCTCGGTACTGCGCTGGGCGCGGTGCCCGTGCTGGTGATTCGCCGTATGCCGGCGGCGTTGAGCGATACCCTGCTGGGTTTTGGCGCGGGGGTCATGTTGGCGGCGACCGCCTTTTCGCTGGTGGTGCCGGGTATCGCTGCCGCAGAAAAGCTGGGGCTCACACCCTGGGGCGCGGGTGGTTTGATCAGCTTCGGCATCATGCTCGGTGCATTCGGGTTGTATCTCGTGGACCGCCAGGTTTCAGGCGCCAGCCCGGAAATGCTGGTGGGCACGCCGGATAAGCCGGTTATCCCGCCGCGTATCTGGCTTTTTGTGTTCGCGATCATTGCCCACAACATCCCGGAAGGCATGGCCGTGGGTGTTTCTGCCGGCGGCGGCATGGCGGATGCCGACAGTCTCGCCATGGGCATTGCCCTGCAGGACGTACCGGAAGGCCTGGTGATTGCGCTGGTATTGGCTGGGGCGGGGATGTCGAGGATCAAGGCGTTTCTGATTGGCGCTGCCTCGGGTTTGGTCGAGCCGGTCTTTGCAGTGTTATGCGCGTGGTTGGTGAGCCTTGCCGAAGTGCTGTTGCCCTTGGGGTTGGCACTCGCTGCGGGTGCGATGCTGCTGGTGGTGACCCATGAGGTGATCCCTGAGTCACGCCGCAACGGTCACGACAAACTCGCCAGCCTGGGATTGTGCATCGGGTTTTGCTTGATGATGGTGATGGATACGGCACTGGGATAGCAGGAGCGAGCCCGTTCGCTCCTGCAAGAGGAAGGCGTTATTCACCCTCGTCGAAGTAGTTGTTGATCAACGCGACTAACGCGTCCATCGCTTCCTGCTCTTGTTCACCCTCGGTTTTCAGATGGATTTTAGTGCCCTTGCCTGCGGCGAGCATCATCATCGCCATGATGCTCTTGCCGTCGACCATCGAGTCAGGGGTACGCCCGGCGCGGATCTGGCAGGGGAACTGCCCGGCGACACCGACAAACTTGGCTGATGCGCGGGCATGCAAGCCCAGCTTGTTGATGATTTCAATTTCCCGAGCCGGCATCGCTATGGTGTTCCTTTCAGCTAAGGTCGCGGTGGCGAACCTGGACGTTCTTGAGGGTTTGTTGCAGCACCTGGCCCAGTCGCTCCGTCAGGTAGACAGAGCGGTGGTGGCCGCCGGTGCAGCCGATGGCAATGGTGACATAGGCGCGGTTGCTTGCAGCAAAGCGCGGCAGCCATTTGAGCAGGTAGGTGGAGATATCCTGGAACATCTCTTCCACATCCGGTTGTGCCGCCAGGTAGTCGATCACGGGCTGGTCAAGCCCGGACTGATCGCGCAACTCCGGTTTCCAATACGGGTTGGGCAGGCAGCGCACGTCGAACACCAGGTCGGCATCCACCGGCATGCCGCGCTTGAAGCCAAACGACTCGACCAGAAACGCCGTGCCAGGCTCCGGCTGGTTCAGCAATCGCAGCTTGATCGCATCGCGCAGTTGGTACAGGTTCAGGTTGGTGGTGTTGATCTTGAGGTCGGCCAGATCGATGATCGGCCCCAGCAGTTTGGTCTCGTCCTCGATGGCTTCGGCCAGGGAACGGTTGGCGCTGCTGAGCGGGTGGCGGCGACGGGTTTCGGAGAACCGCTTGAGCAGGGTTTCTTCGTCGGCGTCCAGGTACAGCACGTCGCAATGAATATGTTTGGCGCGCACCTCCTCGAGCAGTTCGGGGAACCGTGAGAGGTGGCTGGGCAGATTGCGGGCGTCGATCGACACGGCGACCAACGGTTGCGCCAGTTCGGTGTGGATCAGGGCGCGTTCCGCCAATTCCGGCAGCAAGCCCGCGGGCAGGTTGTCGATGCAATAGAAGCCGCTGTCTTCAAGAACGTTAAGAGCAGTGCTCTTACCCGAGCCGGAACGGCCGCTGACGATGATCAAACGCATGATTACTGCCCGTTTTGCTCATCCAGAACGACCTGATACAGCGCTTCGTTACTGCTGGCGCTGCGCAATTTATCGCGCACTTCCTTGCGGTCGAGCATGCTAGCAATCTGCCGGAGCAGTTCCAGGTGTGCATCGGTGGCTGCTTGTGGGACCAGCAGAACGAACAGCAGGTCGACCGGGGCGCCGTCGATGGCATCGAAATCGATAGGGTGATCCAGGTGCAGCAAAGCACTGACCGGTGTTTCGCAGCCTTTGAGGCGGCAGTGGGGGATGGCGATGCCGTTGCCAAAACCGGTCGAGCCGAGTTTTTCACGGGCGATCAACGCCTCGAAGACATCTTGCATTTCCAGTTCAGGCACTTGGCTGCTGATCAGGTTGGCAATTTGTTCGAGGGCTTTCTTCTTGCTGCCGCCCGGCACGTTCACGAGGGAACGGCCGGGGGTCAGGATAGTTTGAAGTTGGATCATGGGGGAGGGTTAACGACCTGTACCTTGCATCAGGTGCAGATTCTTTTCCTTATGCTTTTTGAGTTGGCGGTCAAGCTTGTCGGTGAGCAAGTCGATCGATGCATACATGTCTTCATGCTCGGCATTAGCAACCACTTCGCCACCGGGTATCTGCAGGGTCGCTTCGATTTTCTGCTGAAGCTTATCGACCTTCATGATGACCTGCACGTTGGTGATCTTGTCGAAATGTCCTTCAAGCTTCTTCAGCTTCTGTTCGACGTATTCGCGCATTGGAGGGGTGACTTCTACATGGTGTCCACTGATGTTGACTTGCATACAGCTTCTCCTTCGTTGCCAGTGCATAAAGCGGCGGGTAGGAATACCCGCCACTGGAACGCTGTGCCCCGCCCGTCACATCAAACGCTTACGCTCGCTGGAAGGCGCGATCCCAAGGGACTCGCGATACTTGGCGACGGTTCGACGGGCGACCTGAATGCCTTGTGCCTCCAGTAAACCAGCGATCTTGCTGTCACTCAACGGCTTTTTCTGATTTTCCGCGGCAACCAGTTTTTTGATGATCGCGCGGATCGCCGTGGACGAGCATTCGCCGCCTTCGGAGGTGCTTACGTGGCTGGAGAAAAAGTATTTCAGCTCATAAATACCCCGTGGGGTATGCATGAATTTTTGCGTGGTCACCCGCGAAATCGTCGATTCGTGCATGCCGACCGCCTCGGCGATGTCATGCAGTACCAGCGGTTTCATGGCTTCGTCACCATATTCCAGAAAGCCGCGCTGGTGCTCGACGATCTGGGTGGCGACTTTCATCAGGGTTTCGTTGCGGCTTTGCAGGCTCTTGATGAACCAGCGCGCTTCCTGCAACTGGTTGCGCATGAACGTGTTGTCGGCGCTGGTATCGGCGCGGCGCACGAAACCGGCGTATTGCGGGTTGACCCGCAGGCGTGGCACCGACTCCTGGTTCAATTCCACCAGCCAGCGCTCGTTGTCCTTGCGCACGATCACATCAGGCACGACATACTCGGCTTCGCTGGACTCGATCTGCGAGCCCGGGCGAGGGTTGAGGCTCTGGACCAGTTCGATGACCTGGCGCAGTTCGTCTTCCTTGAGCTTCATGCGACGCATCAGCTGGCTGTAATCGCGGCTGCCCAGCAGGTCGATGTAATCGCTGACCAGGCGCTTGGCTTCAGCGAGCCAGGGTGTCTTGGCCGGCAGTTGGCGCAGTTGCAGCAGCAGGCACTCGCTGAGCGTACGGGCGCCAATCCCGGCGGGCTCGAATTGCTGGATGCGGTGCAGGACGGCTTCGATCTCGTCCAGCTCGATATCCAGCTCCGGGTCGAACGCCTCAAGAATTTCTTCCAGCGTCTCGTCCAGGTAACCCTGGTTATTGATGCAATCGATCAGGGTGACGGCGATCAGTCGATCGGTGTCGGACATCGGCGCCAGGTTCAGTTGCCACAGCAGGTGACTCTGCAGGCTCTCGCCGACGGACGTACGGGTGGTGAAGTCCCATTCGTCATCATCATTGCTGGGCAGGCTGCTGGCGCTGGTCTGGTAGACGTCTTCCCAGGCGGTATCCACGGGAAGCTCGTTGGGAATGCGTTCGTTCCACTCGCCGTCCTCGAGGTTGTCCACCGTCGGGGCGGTTTCCTGATAGGACGGTTCCTGTACGTCGGGATTGGGCTTTTGCTCGATGTTGTCGGCCAAAGGGTCTGTGTTATCGAAGTCGTCGCCTTCTTCCTGGCGTTCGAGCATCGGATTGGACTCCAGGGCCTCCTGGATTTCCTGTTGCAGGTCCAGGGTCGACAATTGGAGCAGGCGGATGGCCTGTTGCAGCTGCGGTGTCATCGTCAGCTGCTGGCCCATTCTCAGGACTAGCGATGGTTTCATGGCAGGGGCTTAACACCTTATTCGCCGGCGCAATGCGCCATCCACGACAGGGCGCGCGAGCGCCAAACATAAGCAAATTATATGCCTGAAATCAGGGCCTTTGCCTAGAGCGCGGTAACAATAAAAAAACCGAGGTTTTCATTGACTCGCTCGCACTCTCACCAATGGCCCGATATCACCGTGTCTACAGGCGGAACTCGTGACCCAGATAAACTTCTTTCACCAGTTCGTTGGCCAGGATCGTCGCGGAATCACCTTCGGCGATCAGTTGCCCATCGTTGACGATGTAAGCGGTTTCGCAGATATCCAGGGTTTCACGCACGTTGTGGTCGGTGATCAACACACCAATGCCCTTGGCCTTCAGGTGATGGATGATCTGCTTGATATCGCCCACCGAGATCGGATCGACACCGGCAAACGGTTCGTCCAACAGGATGAATTTCGGCGCGGTGGCCAGGGCGCGGGCGATCTCCACACGACGACGCTCACCACCGGACAGGCTCATGCCAAGGTTGTCGCGAATGTGGTTGATGTGGAATTCCTGCAGCAGGCTTTCCAGCTCCTTGCGGCGGCCGTCGCGGTCGAGTTCCTTGCGGGTCTCGAGGATCGCCATGATGTTGTCGGCTACCGACAGTTTGCGGAAGATCGACGCCTCCTGCGGAAGATAGCCGATACCTGCGCGCGCACGGCCGTGCATGGGCTGGTGGCTGACGTCCAGGTCGTCGATCAATACGCGTCCCTGGTCCGCCTGGACCAGCCCGACGATCATATAGAAGCAGGTGGTCTTGCCGGCGCCGTTGGGGCCGAGCAAGCCGACGATCTGGCCGCTGTCGATCGACAGGCTCACATCGCGTACCACCTGGCGGCTTTTATAGGCCTTGGCCAGATGCTGGGCTTTCAGGGTTGCCATTACTCGGCCTTCTTCTTCGGCTGGATGACCATGTCGATACGTGGGCGCGGCGCGGTGACCTTGTTGCCGTTGGCGCGACCGGCCTGGGCGACCTGGGTCTTGGTGTTGTAGACGATTTTCTCGCCTTCGGTAGAGTTACCGTCGGCGCTGAGTACCTTGGCCTGGTCAATCAATACGATGCGATTTTGCTGGGCATGGTATTGAATGGTCTTGCCATAGCCTTTCATCGGGCCTGGGTCTTCTGCCTTTTGCTTCTGTTCGAAGTAAGCCAGGTTGCCCACCGAGGTCACGACATCGATATCGCCGGCCTGGGTGCGGGTCAGGGTCACCGTGTTGCCGGTGATCTTCATCGAGCCCTGGGTGATGATGACGCCACCGGTGTAGGTCGCGACGCCTTGTTTGTCATCCAGCTGCGCATCGTCAGCCGAGATGTGGATCGGTTGCTGGCTATCGTTCGGCAGAGCCCAGGCGCTCACGCTTCCCAGTGCTGCGCCCAGACCGAGCAAAATAGGGAGGGTTTTAACGAGCCTCATACTGTCCTCTTACGTTCGATAGCAGGTGTATCCTGCTTTCTTTCAAATACGCTTTCATTCCCTTGCCAGTCGATACACCGCCAGCGCCGTCGATTCTAACGTCTTGCTCGGTCTGCGCATATTGCTGTTGTGGGAATACCGTCATGCGACTGCTGGTAATGATGGTGTCACGCTTCTGCGCGTCTGTACGTGCGACGCGCACCGAGTCGATCAGTTCGATCTGGGTGCCGTCCGGATTGACCTCGCCCCGCAGGCTGGTGACATGCCACGGCAGTTCGGTGCCACGGTAGAGGTTCAGGTCCGGATTGGTCAGCAGGCTGACTTCCGAGGCCTTCAAGCGCTCGACCTTGTCGGAGGCCAGCACGTACTGCACCTTGCCATCGGGCAGGAACTGCACGGTGTGGGTGTTGGTAGCGAAGTTATCGATGATGCTTTCATCAACCTGCACGACAGGTTTGTCGAGAAAGCGCTCCGGACTGATATTCCAGTAGCCCACCGCGAGGAACAGCGCGGCGATGACCCCGAATAACAGGAAGTTGCGAATCTTTTTGCTCAGCATATAAGGCTCTATAGGTAGGCGGCGTGGGCCGCTTCAAGACTGCCCTGGGCACGCAGGATCAATTCGCAGAACTCGCGGGCGGCACCCTCGCCGCCACGGGCCGTGGTAATGCCATGGGCGTGTTCACGCACAAACGCTGCGGCATTGGCGACGGCCATGCCCAGGCCTACGCGGCGGATCACCGGCAGGTCGGGCAGGTCGTCACCCAGATAGGCGACCTGTTCATAGCTTAGGTTGAGTTGGCCAAGAAGCTCGTCCAGCACCACCAGTTTATCCTCGCGGCCCTGATACAGGTGAGCAATCCCCAGGTTTTGTGCGCGGCGTTCCACAACGGGTGTCTTTCGACCACTGATAATCGCGGTTTGCACGCCTGCGGCCATCAACATCTTGATGCCCTGGCCGTCGAGCGTATTGAATGTCTTGAATTCGCTGCCGTCTTCGAGGAAGTACAGGCGGCCGTCGGTCAGCACGCCGTCAACGTCGAAAATCGCCAGCTTGATGTTTTTACCGCGTTGCAACAGATCGCTGGTCATTTACATCACTCCTGCGCGCAGCAAGTCGCCAAGGTTAAGGGCTCCGATCGGACGATCATCGTTATCGACGACGATCAACGCACCGATCCGATGGTCTTCCATGATTTTCAGCGCTTCAGCCGCGAGCATTTCAGCGCGGGCGGTCTTGCCGTGAGGTGTCATCACCGCGTCGATGGTCGCGGTGTGAATATCAATGGTGCGGTCCAGGGTGCGGCGCAGATCACCGTCGGTGAATATCCCGGCCAGGCGTCCGTCGATCTCCAGGATTGCCGTCATGCCCAGGCCCTTGCGGGTCATTTCCATCAGCGCGTCCCTGAGCAGGGTACCGCGTGGAACGCTTGGAAGTTCTGCGCCCGAATGCATGACATTTTCAACTTTCAGCAGCAAGCGACGGCCGAGGGCACCGCCTGGATGGGAAAATGCGAAGTCTTCTGCGGTAAACCCACGGGCCTCCAGCAGCGCCACCGCCAGGGCATCGCCCATGACCAGTGCGGCGGTGGTGGAGGAAGTCGGTGCCAGGTTCAAGGGGCAGGCCTCGTGGGCCACGTGCACGTTGAGGTTGACGTCGGCGGCCTTGGCCAGGGTCGATTCCGGGTTGCCGGTGAGGCTGATCATCTGGATGCCCAGGCGCTTGATCAACGGCAACAGGGTCACGATTTCGTTGGTGGTGCCGGAATTGGACAGCGCCAGAATCACGTCATCCTTGGTGATCATGCCCATGTCGCCGTGGCTGGCTTCGGCCGGATGCACGAAAAAAGCGGTGGTCCCGGTGCTTGCCAGGGTGGCGGCGATCTTGTTGCCGATGTGGCCGGATTTGCCCATGCCAACCACGACAACGCGGCCCTTGCTGGCCAGAATCATCTCGCAGGCGCGTACGAAATCTGCGTCGATATGGGCCAGCAAACCTTCTACGGCTTCCAGCTCGAGGCGGATGGTGCGTTGTGCGGACTGAATGAGGTCGCTGGATTGGCTCATGTCTGAAATCGTATAGCCTGACGAAAAGTCGGCGATTATAGCGGTAATGATCAATTCCCTCACGCAAGTTCGTCAGGCTTTATTCCGAAGGTCTTGCGGATTCGTCGCAATATCACAACCCGCTGCGTTTTTTTCGCTGTCCTGAATCTGAACAAGCACTGTTCCGGCCTTGGGGGCGCTGTACCAGCAGTGATATAGTTCGCGGCCAGTTCGGTCCGCCCAACCCATGGCGCAAACATTTGCGCATCCGCGGTAAACGAAAGTCGCATACATGGTGTCTGAGTGAAAGGCTGCATCCCAAGGAGATTAGATGAGTGCCGATAACGCCTACGCGGTCGAGCTGAAGGGCCTTTCCTTCAAGCGCGGTACGCGCAGCATCTTCAATAACGTCGATATTCGCATTCCTCGCGGAAAAGTCACGGGCATCATGGGGCCTTCCGGTTGCGGCAAGACCACCTTGCTGCGCCTGATGGGCATGCAATTGCGCCCCAGTGCCGGCGAAGTATGGGTCAACGGCCAGAACCTGCCGACATTGTCGCGCAGCGATCTGTTCGATGCGCGCAAGCACATGGGGGTTCTGTTCCAGAGCGGCGCGCTGTTCACCGACCTCGATGTGTTCGAAAACGTGGCGTTCCCGCTGCGGGTGCATACCCAGCTGTCCGATGAGATGATTCGTGACATTGTGCTGCTCAAACTGCAGGCCGTAGGGCTTCGCGGGGCCATCGACCTGATGCCTGACGAATTGTCCGGCGGCATGAAGCGCCGTGTCGCCCTGGCGCGCGCCATCGCACTGGACCCGCAGATCCTCATGTATGACGAGCCTTTCGTGGGCCAGGACCCGATCGCCATGGGCGTGCTGGTGCGCCTGATCCGCCTGCTCAACGACGCACTGGGCATCACCAGCATCGTGGTGTCCCACGACCTGGCCGAAACCGCGAGCATCGCCGACTACCTCTATGTCGTGGGGGATGGCCAGGTGCTGGGGCAGGGCACGCCGGAAGAACTGATGAACGCCGATAACCCGCGCATTCGCCAATTCATGACCGGCGATCCCGATGGCCCGGTGCCTTTTCACTTTCCGGCAGCGGACTACCGCGCAGATCTTCTGGGGAAGCGCTGATGCGCAAAACATCTATTATCGAGAAGGTCCGCCTTTTCGGTCGCTCGGGCATCGACATCGTCGAAGTCCTCGGGCGTTCGACTATTTTCCTGTTCCACGCCTTGCTCGGCCGCGGCGGCATCGGTGGCGGCTTCGGCTTGCTGCTCAAGCAACTGCATGCGGTTGGTGTGATGTCCCTGGTGATCATCGTGGTCTCCGGGGTGTTCATCGGCATGGTGCTGGCGCTGCAAGGCTTCAACATTCTGTCCAGCTACGGTTCCGAGCAGGCGGTAGGGCAGATGGTCGCCCTGACCCTGTTGCGTGAACTGGGGCCGGTGGTCACCGCGTTGTTGTTCGCCGGGCGTGCCGGTTCGGCGCTGACCGCCGAAATCGGCAACATGAAGTCCACCGAGCAGCTGTCCAGCCTGGAAATGATCGGCGTGGACCCGCTCAAGTACATTGTTGCCCCGCGCCTGTGGGCCGGCTTCATTTCCCTGCCGCTGCTGGCGATGATCTTCAGCGTGGTCGGGATCTGGGGCGGTTCGTGGGTGGCGGTGGACTGGTTGGGCGTCTATGACGGTTCCTACTGGGCCAACATGCAAAACAGCGTGACCTTCACGGGCGACGTGCTCAACGGCATCATAAAGAGCATCGTCTTCGCCTTTGTAGTGACCTGGATCGCCGTATTCCAAGGCTATGACTGTGAACCCACTTCAGAAGGGATCAGTCGCGCCACCACCAAGACCGTTGTGTACGCCTCGCTGGCGGTACTGGGCCTTGACTTCATTTTGACTGCCTTGATGTTTGGAGATTTCTGATGCAAAACCGCACTGTGGAAATCGGTGTCGGCCTTTTCTTGCTGGCTGGCATCCTGGCTTTACTGTTGCTGGCCCTGCGGGTCAGTGGCCTGTCGGCCAGCCCCACCGCCGACACTTATAAGCTTTATGCGTACTTCGACAATATCGCCGGTTTGACGGTCAGAGCTAAAGTGACCATGGCTGGCGTAACCGTCGGCAAGGTCACGGCAATCGATCTGGATCGCGACAGCTTCACCGGGCGAGTGACGATGCAAGTGGACAAGAAGGTCGATAATCTGCCGACGGACTCCACCGCATCCATCCTCACTGCAGGTCTGCTGGGCGAGAAGTACATCGGTCTCAGCGTTGGCGGGGAAACAGCCCTGCTCAAGGATGGTTCGACAATCCACGACACACAGTCGTCGTTGGTACTTGAAGACTTGATCGGTAAATTCCTGCTCAACACCGTCAATAAAGACGCCAAATGAGGAATCTGTTCATGATCTCTACCTTGCGACGCGGCCTTCTGGTGCTGCTTGCAGCGCTGCCGTTGATGGCCAACGCAGCCGGTTCTGCCCACGAACTGGTGCAGGACACCACCAACAAAATGCTGGCTGACCTGTCGGCCAACAAGGAAAAGTACAAACAGGACCCGAGCCTGTTCTACAACGCGCTCAACAGCATTGTCGGTCCGGTGGTGGATGCCGAAGGCATCTCTCGCAGCATCATGACCGTCAAGTATTCGCGCAAGGCCACGCCTGCGCAGATGCAGCGTTTCCAGGAAAACTTCAAGCGCGGGCTGTTCCAGTTCTACGGCAACGCCTTGCTTGAATACAACAACCAGGGCATTACCGTGGCTCCGGCCGGTGATGAGTCGGGTGACCGCACCAGCGTCAACATGAGCGTCAAGGGCAACAATGGCGCCGTGTACCCTGTGCAGTACACGCTGGAGAAGGTCAACGGCGAGTGGAAACTGCGCAACGTGATCATCAATGGCATCAATATCGGCAAACTGTTCCGTGATCAGTTCGCCGACGCGATGCAGCGCAACGGCAACAACCTGGACAAGACCATCGATGGTTGGGCCGGTGAAGTCGCCAAGGCCAAGGAAACTTCCGATAAGGAAGCCGGGAAGCCAGCGCAATGACCGAGTCGGCTGTTCGTATCGGCAACGCCGGCGAGCTGTTGCTCAGCGGCGTGCTCGATTACCGCACCGGGCCTGACCTGCGCAAGCAGGGCCAGGCTCTGATCAACGCCAGCAGCGCGCCCGCGCTGGTGGTCGATTGCTCGGCGGTGACCAAGTCCAGCAGCGTCGGTCTGTCGTTGCTGCTGTGCTTTATGCGTGATGCCGAAGCGGCAAAAAAGCCACTCAGTATCCGTGCGTTGCCTGAAGACATGCGCGAGATTGCCGAGGTTTCCGGTCTGACCGAACTGCTGGCACACCCTTAATACACATTTATCGCAAAGCCCCCCGTCAGAGTCCTGCTATGCGGGGTTCGCAGGCGCGGGGCTTTTTTGTATGATGTGCGACCCGTGCGCACTGGGCGCCGATAGAGGTTGAGCATGCAGGCCCTAGAAGTTAAGAGCTTCCTTGAAGGAAAGCTGCCGGAAACGACTGTTGAAGTTGAAGGCGAAGGCTGCAATTTCCAGCTGAACGTGATTAGCGATGAACTGGCGGCATTGAGCCCGGTCAAGCGTCAGCAGCAGATCTATGCCCATTTGAACCCATGGATCACCGATGGCAGCATCCATGCGGTCACTATGAAATTTTTCAGCCGCGCGGCCTGGGCCGAGCGCACCTGAGCCCCCAAGGCGTCGAGATTCTTATGGATAAATTGATTATTACCGGCGGTGCCCGCCTCGATGGCGAGATCCGCATTTCCGGGGCAAAAAACTCCGCCTTGCCGATCCTGGCGGCGACCCTGCTGTGCGACGGCCCTGTGACTGTGGCCAACCTGCCGCACCTGCACGACATCACCACCATGATCGAGCTGTTCGGCCGCATGGGCATCGAGCCTGTGATCGACGAGAAATTGTCCGTCGAAATCGACCCTCGCACCATCAAGACCCTGATCGCCCCGTACGAGCTGGTGAAAACCATGCGTGCGTCGATTCTGGTACTCGGCCCGATGGTCGCACGTTTCGGTGAAGCCGAAGTGGCCCTGCCTGGCGGTTGCGCCATTGGCTCGCGTCCGGTTGACCTGCACATCCGTGGCCTGGAAGCCATGGGCGCGATCATCGACGTCGAAGGCGGCTACATCAAGGCAAAGGCGCCGGAAGGCGGCCTGCGTGGCGCGAACTTCTTCTTTGATACCGTCAGCGTGACCGGTACCGAGAACATCATGATGGCCGCTGCCCTGGCCAATGGCCGCAGCGTCCTGCAGAACGCCGCGCGCGAGCCGGAAGTGGTCGACCTGGCCAACTTCCTCAACGCCATGGGCGCGAAGGTTTCCGGCGCTGGCACCGACACCATCACTATTGACGGTGTAGAGCGTCTGCACACTGCCACCTACAAAGTCATGCCCGACCGCATCGAGACCGGCACGTACCTGGTTGCCGCTGCCGTCACCGGTGGCCGCGTGAAGGTCAAGGACACCGATCCGACCATCCTTGAAGCCGTCCTGGAAAAACTCAAGGAAGCCGGCGCTGAAATCACCACCGGTGAAGACTGGATCGAGCTGAACATGCACGGCAAGCGGCCAAAAGCCGTCAATGTGCGTACAGCCCCTTACCCGGCATTCCCGACCGACATGCAGGCGCAGTTCATTTCCTTGAACGCGATCGCTGAAGGCACCGGTGCCGTGATCGAGACCATCTTCGAAAACCGCTTCATGCATGTGTACGAACTGCACCGCATGGGCGCCAAGATCCAGGTCGAGGGCAACACCGCCATCGTCACCGGCATCGACAAGCTCAAGGGCGCGCCAGTGATGGCCACCGACCTGCGTGCCTCGGCCAGCCTGGTGATTTCGGCACTGTGCGCTGACGGCGACACCCTGATCGACCGCATCTACCACATAGACCGCGGCTACGAGTGCATCGAAGAAAAACTGCAGATGCTCGGCGCTAAAATCCGCCGCGTACCGGGCTAGTCCCCGCTGCATTGTAGGAGCGAGCTTGCTCGCGAAAAACTCATGTACACCGCGTTGACTCTGAGTGAACGCGTTATCGTTGACGTTCTTCGCGAGCAAGCTCGCTCCTACACACACTGGTTTGTTTCAAATCGAGGCTGTAACGGCCTCGATCTGTGTCTGGCGCCGTTTGCGACCGGACAGCAATAGCCTGATGAAGGACTGACATTTCCCATGTTGACCATCGCACTGTCCAAGGGCCGCATCCTTGACGACACGTTGCCGCTGCTGGCTGAAGCGGGCATCGTGCCGACCGAGAATCCGGACAAGAGCCGCAAGCTGATCATCCCCACGACCCAGGACGATGTGCGCCTGCTGATCGTGCGGGCTACCGACGTGCCAACCTATGTTGAACATGGCGCCGCCGACCTGGGTGTCGCCGGCAAGGACGTGCTGATGGAATACGGTGGCCAGGGCCTCTACGAGCCATTGGACCTGCGTATCGCGCTGTGCAAGCTGATGACCGCCGGCCGTGTCGGCGACGTCGAACCCAAGGGCCGCTTGCGAGTGGCGACCAAGTTCGTCAATGTCGCCAAACGCTACTACGCCGAACAAGGTCGTCAGGTCGATATCATCAAGCTCTACGGCTCGATGGAGCTGGCGCCGCTGATCGGCCTGGCCGACAAGATCATTGACGTGGTCGACACCGGCAACACCCTGCGTGCCAACGGTCTCGAACCCCAGGATTTCATTGCCGACATCAGCTCGCGCCTGATCGTCAACAAAGCATCGATGAAGATGCAGCACGCCCGTATCCAGGCGTTGATCGACACCCTGCGCAAGGCAGTGGAGTCTCGACACCGCGGTTGACTCACCTGCGTAGCTGAAAAGCTGCGCCCGTCTATCCGCCTCATAGCCAGAATTCTCAGGTGCCCAAGCGGAGCGAACGGTAGTTTAGGGCGCCTGAGTTTTTTGCCAATCCATTGAGGCCCTCGCTATGACCACGTCCACTGCAATTGCCCGACTCAACGCTGCCGACCCGGATTTCGCCCATCATCTGGATCATCTGCTGAGCTGGGAAAGCGTGTCCGACGACTCGGTCAACCAGCGGGTGCTCGACATCATCAAAGCCGTGCGCGAGCGCGGCGATGCGGCACTGGTGGATTTCACCCGTCAGTTTGACGGCCTGGACGTCAAGTCCATGGCTGACTTGATCCTGCCCCGTGAACGCCTGGAACTGGCGCTGACGCGTATCACCGCGCCCCAGCGTGAAGCGCTGGAAGTGGCGGCGGCGCGGGTGCGCAGCTATCACGAAAAACAGAAGCAGGATTCCTGGAGCTACACCGAGGCCGACGGCACCGTGCTGGGTCAGAAGGTCACGCCGCTGGACCGCGCCGGCCTGTATGTGCCGGGCGGCAAAGCCTCGTACCCGTCGTCGGTGTTGATGAACGCGATCCCGGCCAAAGTGGCGGGCGTGACCGAAGTGGTCATGGTGGTGCCGACCCCGCGTGGCGAACTCAACGAACTGGTATTGGCCGCCGCCTGCATCGCCGGTGTCGACCGGGTGTTCACCATCGGCGGCGCCCAGGCAGTGGCTGCCCTGGCCTATGGCACTGAAAGCGTGCCAAAGGTCGACAAGGTGGTGGGGCCGGGCAATATCTACGTCGCCACCGCCAAGCGCCATGTATTCGGCCAGGTCGGTATCGACATGATCGCCGGGCCTTCGGAAATCCTCGTGGTGTGTGACGGCCAGACCGACCCGGACTGGATCGCCATGGACCTGTTCTCCCAGGCCGAGCACGACGAAGACGCCCAGGCGATCCTGGTCAGCCCGGACGCCGACTTCCTCGACCAGGTTGCCGCCAGCATCGACAAGCTGTTACCGACCATGGAGCGCGCCGAGATCATCGAAAAATCGATCAACGGGCGTGGCGCACTGATTCTGGTGAGCGACATGGAGCAAGCCATCGACGTGGCCAACCGTATCGCGCCGGAACACCTTGAGCTGTCCGTCGCAGACCCACAAGCCTGGCTGCCGTTGATTCGTCACGCCGGGGCGATCTTCATGGGGCGCCACACCAGTGAAGCCCTGGGCGACTACTGCGCAGGCCCGAACCACGTATTGCCGACCTCCGGCACCGCGCGCTTTTCGTCGCCGCTGGGGGTGTATGACTTCCAGAAGCGGTCGTCGATCATCTTCTGTTCGCCCCAGGGCGCGTCCGAATTGGGCAAGACCGCGTCGGTGCTGGCCCGTGGCGAGTCACTGAGCGCCCACGCGCGCAGCGCTGAATACCGCATTCTTGAAGAGGGGAAATGAGGCATGAGTAAATTCTGGAGCCCTTTCGTCAAGGATCTCGTGCCTTACGTGCCCGGCGAACAGCCGAAGCTGACCAAGCTGGTCAAGCTCAACACCAACGAAAACCCCTACGGCCCATCGCCCAAGGTACTGGCGGCGATGCAGGCCGAGTTGAACGAGAACTTGCGTCTGTACCCGGACCCTAACAGCGACCTGCTCAAGCAGGCCGTAGCCAGCCATTACGGGATCGATGCGGGCAAGGTGTTCCTCGGCAACGGTTCCGACGAAGTCCTGGCGCACATTTTTCACGGCTTGTTCCAGCACGAGCTGCCGCTGCTGTTCCCGGATATCAGCTACAGCTTCTATCCGGTGTATTGCGGCCTGTATGGCATCACGTTCGACGCGGTGCCATTGGATGAGCAGTTCCAGATTCGCGCGGCCGACTATGCGCGGCCCAACGGCGGGATCATTTTCCCCAACCCGAACGCGCCGACCGGCTGCGTGCTGGCGCTGGACGCCGTGGAGCAGATCCTCAAGGCCAGCCCGGACTCGGTGGTGGTGGTCGATGAAGCCTATATTGACTTCGGCGGCGAGACGGCCATCAGGCTGGTGGACCGTTACCCCAACCTGCTGGTAACACAGACTCTGTCCAAATCGCGCTCACTGGCCGGTTTGCGGGTGGGCCTGGCCGTGGGTCACCCGGACCTCATCGAGGCGCTTGAGCGGGTCAAGAACAGCTTCAACTCTTATCCGCTGGATCGGTTGGCGATTGTAGGCGCGGCCGCCGCGTTCGAGGACCGTGAGTACTTCGAGAAGACGTGCCAATGGGTGATCGACAGCCGCAACAAAGTGGTGGCACAACTGGAAGATAAAGGCTTCGAAGTGCTGCCGTCCGCCGCCAACTTTATCTTCGCTCGTCACCCACGACATGACGCTGCCGGCCTGGCGGCCAAGTTGCGTGAGCAAGGCGTGATCGTGCGGCACTTCAAGCAGGAGCGGATTGCCCAGTTCCTGCGGATCAGCATCGGCACGCCGGAGCAGAACCAGGCGCTGGTTGATGGCCTGGGCGAGCTCTGACAGACGCCGCAATACAATGTGGGAGGGGGCTTGCCCCCGATAGCGGAGTGTCAGTCAACAGATGTATTGACTGCCACACTGCCATCGGGGGCAAGCCCCCTCCCACATTGGGTTCCAGGGTGTTAGTTAGAGCAGCGGCTCGTCAGGCTTCTTGTTCTTCCAGCCGTCGTTGCCCGGCAGCAGCAGGTTCAAACCAATCGCCACCACCGCACACAGGGCGATGCCCTTGAGGCCGAAATCGTCCGGGCCGGTGCCGGTGCCTACCAGTACACCGCCAATCCCGAACACCAGGGTCACCGACACAATCACCAGATTGCGCGCCTCACCCAGGTCGATCCTGTGGCGGATCAGCGTATTCATCCCCACCGCCGCAATCGAGCCGAACAGCAGGCACAGAATCCCGCCCATCACCGGCACCGGGATGCTTTGCAGCAGCGCGCCGAACTTGCCGATGAACGCCAGGCTGATTGCGAACACCGCAGCCCAGGTCATGATTTTCGGGTTGTAGTTCTTGGTCAGCATCACCGCGCCCGTCACTTCGGCGTAGGTGGTATTGGGCGGGCCGCCAAACAGACCGGCGGCCGTCGTGGCAATCCCGTCACCCAGCAAGGTGCGGTGCAGGCCGGGCTTCTTCAGGTAGTCGCGACCGGTCACGCTGCCTACCGCAATCACGCCACCGATATGTTCGATCGCAGGGGCCAGGGCCACCGGGACGATAAACAGGATCGCCTGCCAGTTGAACTCCGGCGCGGTGAAGTGGGGCAGGGCGAACCACGGTGCGGCGGCGATCTTCGCCGTGTCGACCACGCCGAAGTAGAACGACATGGCAAAACCCACCAGCACGCCGGAGATGATCGGCACCAGGCGGAAAATGCCCTTGCCGAACACCGCCACGATCAAGGTGGTCAGCAGTGCGGGCATCGAGATCAGCATGGCCGTCTGGTAGTGGATCAACTCGGCGCCGTCGCCGGACTTGCCCATGGCCATATTGGCGGCAATCGGCGCCATGGCCAGGCCGATAGAAATGATCACCGGGCCGATCACTACCGGCGGCAGCAGTCGGTCGATGAAACCGGTGCCTTTGACCTTCACGGCAAGGCCCAGGAAGGTATAGACGAAACCCGCCGCCATCACCCCGCCCATGGTCGCCGCGAGGCCGAACTGGCCCTTGGCGAGAATGATCGGGGTGATGAACGCAAAGCTCGATGCCAGGAACACCGGCACCTGCCGCCCTGTCACCACCTGGAACAACAACGTGCCCAGGCCTGCGGTGAACAGTGCGACGTTTGGATCAAGACCTGTGATCAGCGGCATCAACACCAGCGCGCCAAATGCTACGAAGAGCATCTGTGCGCCAGACAGGATCTGGCGCCAAAGCGGGTCGTTGAATTCATCCTGCATGCTCACGCGTCCTTCTGCTTGGTGCCGAAGATCTTGTCACCGGCATCGCCCAGGCCTGGGATGATGTAGCCGTGTTCATTCAGGCGTTCGTCGATGGAGGCGGTGTAGATCTGCACGTCAGGGTGCGCTTTCTCGACGGCGGCGATACCTTCGGGGGCGGCAACCAGCACCATGGCGCGGATGTCGCGGCAGCCGGCTTTTTTCAGCAGGTCGATGGTGGCGACCATGGAGCTGCCGGTGGCAAGCATCGGGTCGATGATCATGGCCAGGCGCTCGTTGATTTCCGGGACGAGTTTTTCCAGGTAGGTGTGGGCCTGCAGTGTTTCTTCATTGCGGGCCACGCCCACGGCGCTGACCTTGGCGCCCGGGATCAGGCTGAGCACGCCTTCGAGCATGCCGATACCGGCGCGCAGGATCGGCACCACGGTAATTTTCTTACCGGCGATTTTCTCCACTTGTACGGGACCGGCCCAACCGGGGATCTCGTAGGTTTCCAGGGGCAAATCCTTGGTGGCTTCGTAAGTGAGCAGCGCTCCGACTTCCTGAGCAAGCTCACGGAAATTCTTCGTGCTGATGTCGGCACGGCGCATAAGGCCGAGTTTGTGTCGGATCAGCGGGTGGCGGATCTCGCGAGTGGGCATGGGAAAGGCTCCGGCGGCGGGCAAAAAAACCGGCCTAGATTAATCTATCCGAGGGTGTTGTCCTATAGACATCAAGTACGTTAGTCCATAAAGGCTTGATTGGAGCGCACGAGAAGCGTACCTTCGCCCGCTTTTCTTGCCACAGCACCCCTTGGAGAGCGCCATGTCCGCTGATCTCGAGCATATCCGTCAAATCATGCACGAGGCTGACTGCCTGTACACCGAAGCGCAAGTCGAAGCAGCGATCGCCAAGGTTGGCGCGCACATCACCCGCGAAATGGCCGACACAAACCCAGTAGTTTTCTGCGTGATGAACGGTGGCCTGATCTTCGCCGGCAAATTGCTCACCCATCTGCAATTCCCGTTGGAAGCGTCTTACCTGCATGCCACCCGCTATCGCAACGAAACCAGTGGCGGCGATCTGTTCTGGAAGGCCAAGCCGGAAGTTTCGTTTATCGACCGTGACGTGCTGATCATTGATGACATTCTCGACGAAGGGCATACCCTGGGCGCGATCATCGACTTCTGCAAACATGCCGGCGCGCGTAAAGTGCACACCGCCGTGCTGATCGACAAAGACCACGATCGCAAGGCGCGCCCCGAGCTGAAAGCCGATTTCGTCGGGTTGCCGTGCATCGACCGCTATATCTTCGGTTATGGCATGGACTACAAGGGCTACTGGCGTAACGCCAATGGCATCTACGCCGTTAAAGGAATGTAATCGATGGCCCGTTTTCTTGATCAGACCTTATTTGCAGAGTTGGCCGAGAAAGCGGGCGACAGCCCCCGTGGCCGGCACCATCATAACTTCCACCAGATGGAAGAACCGTGTCATCGTCTCGCCGTGGCCCTGCAACCGAGTACCTACGTGCCGCCTCATCGGCACCTGAGCGCGGACAAGGCGGAAACCTTGCTGGTGCTCAAGGGCCGGCTGGGTTTGCTGATATTCAGCGAAACCGGCGAAGTCATCGCCAAGCGCGTCATGCAGGCGGGTGGTGAGTGCGCCGGCGTCGACCTGCCGCCGGGTGTATTCCATGGCCTGGCAGTGCTGGAGCCCGATACGGTGATGTTCGAATGCAAGGCCGGGCCTTATCGGCCGGTGGGTGAGGGTGAGCAGGCCGCCTGGGCGCCGCGCGAAGGCGATGCCGGCGTGGCCGACTACCAACGCTGGATGCTCGCCCAGTTCGATTGAGTCGGCTGAAATCCAAATGTGGGAGGGGGCTCTTCAACGCTTTCGAAGCCCGTGCACCACAGGTAGACTTCAAGCCCCGTGTCAATGTCTGCAGGCTGGAGTCGGTAATGCGTAAAGATAAAAAACAGGTGATCGGTGACGAGATCGGCGACGACCAGATCAAGTTGTTCCTGAACTTCGAACCGGTCGATGCGACTTCTCCGTCCCTGCATAAACTGATCAAGGCCTATCGCGGCCTGCGCATCGATGACTTCGAGCGCTTCCTGGGGTTCTTCAAGGAAGCTGGCCTGGACCTTGATGGCCAGGACGAGCATGGCCAGACCTTTGTCGACCTGATCAAGGACCAGCGCAACGCCGCCGAGTACATCGCGCTGATCGACAACGCGCGCGGCTGATTATTCCAGCCATAAAAAAACGCCCCGGCCTCATTGAGTCCGGGGCGTTTCGCTTTTAACGGTAGGAGCGAGCTTGCTCGCGAAGAACCTGAGAGCGCCGCGTTAATCCACTTGCGCTGCGTTATCGTTGACGTTTTTCGCGAGCGAGCTCGCTCCTACAGGTTCCACCAGCTCCAGGCTGATGTTGTTCTGCGTGTTGATCCTGCGATACAACTCGGCATCCGTCTCCAGCACTTTTTCGCGCGCCGGGAAGATCTCGTGCAGCTTGGTCGTCCATTCACCGGCAGCCTTCTGCGGGAAGCAGCGCTCGATCAACTCCAGCATGATCGACACCGTCACCGAAGCGCCCGGCGAAGCGCCCAGCAGCGCCGCCAGCGAACCATCTGCGGCGGCAACCAGCTCGGTGCCGAATTGCAGCACGCCGCCTTTCTTCGGGTCCTTCTTGATGATCTGCACGCGTTGGCCGGCCACTTCCAGGCGCCAGTCTTCGGCTTTCGCTTCAGGGTAGAAGCGGCGCAGGGATTCCAGGCGCTGCTCCATGGACTGGCGCACTTCGCTGACCAGGTACTTGGTCAGGTCCATGTTGTCGCGAGCCACTGCCAGCATCGGGCCGATGTTGCCGGCACGAATCGACATCGGCAGGTCCAGGAACGAGCCGTGCTTGAGGAACTTGGTGGTGAACCCGGCGTACGGTCCGAACAACAGCGACTTCTTGCCATCCACCACGCGGGTGTCCAGGTGCGGCACGGACATCGGTGGCGAACCCACGGCAGCCTGGCTATAGACCTTGGCCTGGTGCTGCTTGACCACTTCCGGGTTGTCGCAACGCAGCCACTGGCCGCTGACCGGGAAACCGCCGAAGCCTTTGCTCTCTTCGATGCCCGACGCCTGCAGCAGCGGGAGGGCCGCACCGCCGGCACCGAGGAATACGAACTTGGCATCCACTTCGCGGCTGTTGCCACTGTTGACGTCCTTGATACTGACGGTCCAGCCGGCGCCATTGCGCTTGAGGCCGGTGACGCGCTTGCAGTACTTGACCTGGGCATCGGGCGAACTGGTCAGGTGATTGAGCAGCTGGTTGGTCAGGGCGCCAAAGTTGACGTCAGTGCCATTCATCACGCGGGTTGCGGCGATTTTTTCATCGAGCGGGCGACCCGGCATCATCAGCGGCATCCACTCGGCCATCTCGCTGCGGTCTTCGGTGTAATGCATGTCCGAAAACGCATGGTGCTGGCTGAGGGTTTCAAAACGCTTCTTGAGGAAGGCAACGCCGTTGTCGCCCTGCACGAAACTCAAGTGCGGGACCGGGCTGATAAAGGACTTGCACGAGCCAAAGGTGCCTTTTTTGGCCAGGTACGCCCAGAACTGCTTCGACACCTCGAACTGGGTGTTGATGTGCACGGCTTTCTTGATGTCGATGGAACCATCGGCGGCCTGCGGCGTGTAGTTCAGCTCACAGAGCCCGGCGTGGCCGGTACCGGCGTTGTTCCACGGGTTGGAACTCTCCGCGGCACCCGAGTCCATCAGCTCAACGACTTCCAGCTTGAGGCCGGGGTCGAGCTCTTTGAGCAGAACGGCCAGGGTGGCACTCATGATGCCGGCCCCTACCAGAACTACGTCGACTGCTTCGTTATGCGCCATTTAACGCGTCTCCAAAATCTGCAGCACCAAATTGACGGCATGGCTGCCAGGAGTGACAGGGCGGTTCACGTGTGCCCCAGGTTACCCATGGCCAGGATCGCCATGTCCGTTTCGCAATTCTTTGCAACTTCAGCGCACGCTTCCTGCCCGGCTAATGCGCCTATGAACGCATTCATGGGCGCCTGTGGCAATTCGACTTATGGTCAAAGCGTGCGATTCGTGCAACCAATCCGTAGCGGACAGGCTCAAGCTCCGGTTATTGAGGAACGCTCGGTCCTGTGTTGGGCTGTTTCAGACGCTGATGGTGCTTGTACAAACGCCAAACTATTCATTTGCTCGCCACACTCTTGTGAAGTTGTGAAAACCCGTTTTTTTCACGCTCTTTTGAAGACGTGAACCTCAAAAAAGGGCTGCCCCAGCCTGGCACCTGGCCCGCGAAACGGGCAAACAACTCAAGTGGCCGAGCGCAATGGCAGCTCTGGCAGATTCGGTAAAAGACGGGTGGTTTGCACAGGAAACAGCAAGCACGCCAGCTTCACTCGATCTGTGTGGGCGGCTCTCTGTGGGCGATTTGGAGGTTAATGCCAAGGCAATAACGATGCTGCGGGGCCCGATCAGGAGACGTCCTTATAATCGGGGGGAGATTGTAGCGAAGAACGCCAGGGAAATGGGCGTGTTTTATGACTTTTATTAGTGCGCCGGTCAGGAGGCCAACGCTTGCCGCGATTGTGCGCGTACAAATTGAGGGCTGACCCTGGCGCTGGCCGGCAGCGGACGGTGCATCCAGCCTAGATGGGTCTCCGCGACTTCGACCCAGCCTTCGCCGACGGGCGGCAAGCTGCATTGCTTGAACGCCAGGCAATGACCGTGGGCATCGAGCAGGGCAAAGTGGCGGTGGCGGCTGTGTGACAGGAACAGTGACTTGAGAAGGCGCATGGCGGTGTACCGGTTGCGTTACATGCTTGAAGGTTGTCAGTCTGGCATGACATTGGAATGACGCTTTTATGGGAAATTGTAATTTGCCGATGCCTTCAGCTGCGGTTCAGGATCGCTGGTGAGTGATGCGCGTGCACCGTTATACTGGCGACCTGTCTGCGCCCAGTCCTGGAGAAATGAGTATGTTGCAACGCCTGTTGTTCGGTTTGATCACTGTGACCAGTTTGGCTTTGGTTGGCTGCGCCAACAGCCCGCAACAACTCAGCCCGCAACCCAAAGTCACGGCGCAGCTGGCGCCGGTCGGGCATGGCCAGCCCGTGTCGGTACGTGTGGTGGATGGTCGCCCGTCACCGACCCTTGGTTCGCGTGGCGGCCTGTACCCGGAGACCGCACTGATTTCGGTGACTGGCCAGGACGTGCTGCCCAAGCTGCAGGCCCAGGCTGAAGCCGCTGTGCGCCTGCTGGGCTTCACCCCGACCAATTCGCCAGGTGCGCCGCAACTGACCGTTACCCTGGCCGAACTGAAATACCAGTCGCCCAAGGAAGGCCTGTATGTGACCGAAGCGTCCATCGGCGCAACCTTCAAGTCCGACGTCAGCGCCGGTACCCGTCGTTACAGTGGCCGCTACGCGGCGTCCCTCAACCAGCGCTTTGGCATGTCGCCGAATCAGGAAACCAACACCAAGCTGGTCAGCGACGTGCTCAGCGATGCCTTGACCCGGCTGTTCAAAGACCCAAGCATCGGCCAGTTGCTCAGTTCGCAATAAGTTGTTCAAGGAAAACCGGGCTCATCGCAGAGCCCGGTTTTTTTTGCCTGTCGCTTTCAGGCGGCGGTATCGACGTAAAAATCCAGCATGCTCACGCCGGTGAGTAAGTCCAGCTCCGGCAAGTCGGCATGCGGGTGCCCGGCGAGGGCGCAATACACCAGCCAATGGCGGTCCTGAACATTGAACGCGAGGCCGCCGATCAGTGCTTCCTGTTCATCGCTCTGGGCGATCAGATACAGCCGGTCCTGGTTTTGTGCATGCAGCATGACGAGCTCCTCAAGCGTCGAAGGGCAACAGAGTGGCCTGTTAAGGTGACGTTCAGGTGACGCTGTAAATTACTGGATACATTAGCCGTCAACGGGGAGGGAACATTTAAGGCGCAGGGAGCCACTATCGTTCAGGTTCGTACCTGGACCGATACCCGAATACTGTCTCGCCGAGGTTTTGCGATGGCGCTGCTGATTAATGCTATTGCCCTGATGGTTGCCTGCTGCGGCGCCATACTGTTGTTTATCACTCGCCTGCTGGCGCAACGGGCGATGGCCGAACTCACCGCGCAAAGTGAGGAACGCGCGATTGACCAGCCGATGCTGTTTCTGGACACGCGCACCGAACGGGCGCATCGCCAGGCTTACCGTGTCGGGTTCGCCTGCCTGGGAGTGGCGCTGGCCATGTCCTGGCTCAGCACTCACGTCTAAGAACACTTGGGATTCAAATGTGGGAGGGGGCTTGCCCCCGATAGCGGTGGGTCAGCCGATAAATACTGAGCTGAAACACCGCAATCGGGGGCAAGCCCCCTCCCACATTTTGTTCGATGTTTACAGAGGGATCCCGGCCTTGACCCGGTATTGATTGCGCACCGGCGTCGCATACTGCACCACCAGGTATGGGCGGTGTTCGGACGGGCATTCGTTCAAGCGCCGCTGCCACTCGGCCTTCGCCTTGGCCAGCTCATCGGCCGGGAATACGTCTTGGGCCTTGGGTACATCCAGTTGCGGGTCGGCATCGTTCCATTGGGCATACGCCAGGTAGTGCACCGGGAACAGCCGATAACCGCCCAGAATCTGCCGGTCCATTTCGGCCGCCAGCAACTTGGTGTCTTCGAAGCGCTCGGTAATCGGTGGCGCGAAATTCACGTGCACCCGGCCTTTGTAGCCGGTGATGCCCAGCGCAATGCTCACGTCATCCTCGCCCGGCGCTTTGCTGTAGGTGCCGGTGGTGGCGCGGATATACAGCTCGCGGGCCTTGGCGGCGTCGCACGGATCATACTCATAGCTGATCGACACCGGCGTCAGGTTCAACGACTGGATGACTTCGGCGAACGGCTCGTCCTTGCGGCTGACGTGGAACATCTTGAGGATTGCCGATTCGGTGCGATCATCCCCATCCTTGGCCCGGCCTTCGGCCTGGGCGATCCAGATCGACTGGCAGTCGTTGCGGATCGAATGGTTGATGTAGGCCGACAGCAACTGGTAGGCCGCCATCTTTTCCTTTCGCCCGGTGATCGAGCGGTGCACGATGAAGCTCTTGTTCAAGCGCATCAGGTCGCTGACAAACGGTTTTTGCAGCAGGTTGTCGCCGATGGCGATACGCGGCGTCGGCAGGCCGGCGTGGTACACGGCGTAATTGACGAAGGCCGGGTCCATCACGATGTCGCGGTGGTTGGCCAGAAACAGGTAGGCGGTGCCGGATTTCAGTTGCTCGACGCCGGTGTAGGTCACGCCGTCAGTCGCGCGGTCGATGGTATGGTCGACGTAATACTCGACTTTATCCTGCAGCGTCGCCACGGTGGTGACGCCGGCGAACTCACGGCGCAGTTTGCGCGCGATCATCGGCTTGAGCAGCCAGCCCAGCGCGCCGGCAAAGCGCGGGAAGCGGAAGTGGGTCAGGATGTCCAGAAAGGCCTTGTCACTGAACAGCCGATCCAGCACTGCCGGGACTTCGCTGTCGTTGTAAGGTCGGATGGTATCGAATTCGCCCATCATGCTCTCTTGTTAGAAACGGCTAGGGTAAGTAAAGGAAATACCAGGGGCGGCGTGAGTAAACGGGCTCAGCCGGAAATAGCCCTGTGAATAGACCGGCGATTATACGCACAAGTCACCTAGGAGACCGCGATGCTGGAAACTGCGCTGTACGATTGTCCTTATTGTGGGGAAACGGTCGAAACGACGGTGGATTTGTCCGGCGGTGATCAGACTTATATCGAGGACTGCCAGGTGTGTTGCCGACCGATCATTTTCAACCTGCAGGTCCATGGTGAAGAGTGGATGCTCGAAACCCGCAGCGAGAATGACTGACAGGAATATCCATGCAGCGAATCTACGAACCGGAAAACCTCATGGAAGGCGAGCTGCTGCAACAGATGCTCGCCAGCGAAGGCATCAAGGCGCACCTGGTGGGCCGCCATTTGCTTGGTGGCACGGGTGAGCTGCCGATCTTCGGCTTGCTGGGACTGGAGGTCGATAATGATCAAGCCGCCTGCGCCCGCGAGCTCATTACCGCCTATAACGACGCGCAGCCGTTGCCCTTTGATGACGCCGACAGCTTGCCCGACGTACTGGTCTGTTAGGCTGTCGGTCGGTTTACCCCAAGAGTCGTGTTGCCCCATGTGTGGACGTTATGCCCTGTTTCGCTGGAACCCCGCCTTTGCTGCCTTGCCGGGTTTCCCGGCCGACCAGCAGGCCCAGTGGAATATTTCCCCCAATGATTCGGTGCTGATCCAGCGCGCCATCGACGGCCAGCTCACCCTGGCGCGCGCGCGTTGGGGCCTTACGCCACCTTGGCTCACCGACCTGTCCCGCACGCCGGCCCATGCCCGCGCCGAAACCGTGGCCGAGCAGCCGATGTTTCGCGAAGCGTTCCGCCAGCGCCGCTGCCTACTGCCGGCCAACGGGTTTTACGAATGGCGCGGCACCCAGCGCAAACGCCCGTACTGGCTGACGCCGGGGGAAGGCTCCACGCTGTTTTTCGCGGCGATCTGGGAAGCGTATCCGGTGCAGGAGCAGGTGTGGTTGAGCACGGCGGTCATCACTCAAGCTGCGCAGGCCCAGCGCCGACCGTTGATTCTGGACCAGGCGGGGCAGGCCGCCTGGCTGGATCCCGAAACGCCGCTGCATGTGCTGCAAAGTCTGCTGGCCGCCGAACCCGCTGCTTTGCGCGAGCGGGTACTGGCCAATATGGTCAACGATCCCAAGCTCAATGGGCCGGAGTGCCTGACCCCGGCTTGAGCCTGAGCGTATCGGCCGGAACGTGAGAGGGATCCGAAATACACCCGTTAAACGTCTGATGTATCTGGCGCCGATACAAATGTGCGCCTACGATACGCGCCATGTTTCCAGGGAGTGTGTTCATGAAGAAGTCATTGGCGGTAAGCGGGTTGGTTGCAGCGATGTTGCTGGCCGGGTGTCAGTCGGTCAACACCACCAGCGGCGGTGCGGTTGGGGTTGAGCGCAAGCAGTACATGTTCAGCATGCTGTCGAGCCAGGAAGTCGACCAGATGTACGCCCAGTCTTACCAGCAGACCCTGGGCGAGGCCAGTGGCAAAGGGGTTCTGGACAAGACCAGCGCCAACGCCAAGCGCGTGCAGGCCATCGCCAATCGCCTGATCGCCCAGGCACCGACCTTCCGCCCGGATGCGGCGCAATGGAAGTGGGAAGTGAACCTGATCAAGAGCGATGAGATGAACGCCAACTGCGGGCCGGGTGGCAAGATCCTGGTGTACAGCGCATTGATCGATAACCTCAAGCTCACCGATGATGAACTCGCCGCCGTGATGGGCCATGAAATCGCCCACGCCTTGCGTGAGCACGGCCGCGAAGCCATGTCCAAGGCCTACGGTATCGAGATGGCGAAGCAGGGCGCCGGGGCAATATTCGGACTCGGCCAGGACAGCCTGGCGCTGGCCGATACCGTGGCCAACTATGGCATGACCTTGCCCAATAGCCGCAGCAATGAGAACGAAGCCGACCTGATCGGCCTTGAGCTGGCCGCCCGCGCCGGTTACAACCCGAACGCGGCCATCACGCTGTGGAACAAGATGGCCAAGGCTTCCGAAGGCGCACCGCCGGAGTTCATGAGTACTCACCCGGCTTCGGACAGCCGTATCGCCTCGTTGCAGGCGGCGATTCCGAAGGTCATGCCGCTTTACCAACAGGCCAAGAAGTCCTAGGGCTTGAGCTGCAAGTGGCAAGCTTCAAGCTGTAAGAAAAAGCAATGCTTCTTCTTGCAGCTTTTAACTTGCAGCTTGCAGCTTTTAGCTAAATCCAGCCGCTGCTCTGCATGGCCTTGTACACCGCCACCACCGCCAGTACAAAAAACGCCGTAGCCGCCAGTCGCCGAATCAGGGTCAGCGGCAGCTTCTCTGCCGCGAAATTCCCCGCCAGCACCACCGGCACGTTGGCAATCAACATGCCTAAGGTGGTACCGATAATCACCAGCCACAACTCCGGATACTGGGCCGCCAGCATCACTGTGGCGATCTGGGTCTTGTCACCGATTTCCGCGAGGAAGAACGCAATCAGCGTGGTCAGGAACGGCCCGAACTTGCGCGTGGTGCTGGCTTCGTCATCGTCGAGTTTGTCCGGCACCAGTGTCCACAGCGCCGTGGCGCAGAAGCTCGCCGCGAGAATCCAGTGCAGCACCGCGTCGGAGAAGAAACTCCCGAACCAGGCCCCCACCGCACCGGCAGCCGCATGGTTGGCCAGGGTCGCGGCGACGATGCCGGCGATGATGGGCCAGGGCTTGCGAAAACGAGCAGCGAGAATAAGCGCGAGCAGTTGCGTCTTGTCGCCGATTTCGGCCAAGGCAACGATTGCGGTAGGTACGAGCAGTGAATCCAGCATCAGGTAGGTTTCCAGGGGCGGGTCGACACGGCTATGACACGTACAGCCTTCCCGCCCCGGGTAAGGTGTGCGTGTCATAGGTCTTGTCAAACCCCGGTCCGTCTGTGCGGACTCCTGGGTCGCATACGCCATGGTCTGCTGACCAAGTATGTTGACGTATGCCGGATGAGCGTGGCGCTCATGGGAGACTACTCCCCTAGGACGGAGCGGATTTTGCCTAGGCAAAATCCATTCGGCAAGCCTTCTTTTTCAAAAGCCCGTCAGGGACGCTTGGCCCGGTAGATGCGAAAACCATTGCCCTCGGCCTTGATCGCGCAGATGCCCAGGTGCTCTTCGATCAGCGGCTGGTATTTCAGGAAGCTATTGGCAACCAGACGCAGTTCGCCGCCTTTTGCCAGATGTTTGCCTGCTTTTCGCAGCAGATTTTCCGTAGCGAAGTAATCCGTGTGCACCCCGACATGGAACGGCGGGTTGCTTAAAATCGCGTTCAAGCCCATTGGCGCGGCGTCGATGCCGTCACCGGTCAACACGTGCGCTTGCAGGCCATTGGCTGCCAGGGTCAGGCGACTGCTGGCGGCGGCGAATGCGTCCACATCAAGCAGGGTCACGGTGTTGTGCGGGTAGCGACGTTTTACCGCAGCTCCCAATACGCCGGCGCCGCAACCAAAGTCGAGCAAATGCCCGCTGGGCAGCTTGTCCAGGTGTTCCAGCAACAGTTCGGTGCCACGGTCCAGGCGACCATGGCTGAACACGCCCGGCAGGCTCACCACCTTGAGCGGCCCGTCGACCAGCGGTACCTCGAAGGTCTGCGCCAGGCTATCCAGGTCGGGCGCCTGCGGCGCGTTGCCCACGGTGACCTGCCAGAGCTGGCAGTGCCGCGCGTTATCCAGCTTGCGCGGTTTGCCGAAGGGGATCATCTGCTTGGCGGCGCTTTCGATGCCGGCCTTTTTCTCGCCCACCAGGAACAGCTCGGCGCCGGGCAGGCGCGCGGCCACGGCGTTGAGCAGGTAGTCTGTGAGGTCTTTGGACTTGGGCAGGAAAATCACCGCTGCATCAAATGCGCGCTCGGGCACAGTCACGCCGAACTGGCTGCGCTCGGGAAAACGCGCCTCCAGCGCCGCCTGATCGCCGGCATGCCAGCTCCAGCCGTGGGCATTGGGCAGGCGGCCGAGCAAATCGTCGGCAGGCAAACCAACCAGCAGCAGGTTGCCTTGAAAAAGTTCGGCCTGGCGAAGCAGTACTTCACTGCGCGGATCCATGGTCTGCTCCTTGAAAAGGGGCGCAGTTTAACAACTCACGACGCGCAGCGGGGCGCCGCTGAAAAAGCCTCGGGCGTTTTCCGTCAACTGGCCGACGATGCGCTGGCGCGCTTCGCGACTGCCCCAGGCGTTGTGTGGAGTGACGATCAGCCGAGGAATATCACCGGCCAGCAGTGGGTTGCCATCGACCGGTGGCTCCACGCTCAATACATCGGTGGCCGCGCCGCCCAGGTGGCCGTTGCGCAATGCATCCGCCAGGGCCTGTTCGTTGATCAAGCCGCCGCGTGCGGTGTTGACCACAAAAGCGCCGGGCTTGAGCAGAGCCAGTTCGCGTGCGCCAATAAAGTCACGGGTGTGCTCGTTGAGCGGGCAGTGCAAGGTCAGCGCATCGACCTGCCCGAGCAGTTCATCCAACGGCACGCGGTCGGCGCGGGCAGGGCGCCCGGGAATCGCGCCCAGCACCACGCGCATGCCGAAGGCTTCAGCCAGACGTGCCACGGCGCTGCCCAGTTCGCCATGGCCGAGCAGGCCTAAAGTCTTACCCTCAAGCTCGACAATCGGATAGTCCAGCAGGCAGAACTGCCGGGCTTGCTGCCACTTGCCCGCGGCCACATCGCGCTGATAGTCCTTCAAGCGCGTGGCCAGATTCAGCAGCAGCATGATCGTGTGCTGCGCCACCGAGGGTGTGCCGTAGCCCTGGCAGTTGCTCACGGTGATGCCCCGGGCGCGGGCGGTCTGCAGATCAATGTTGTTGGTGCCGGTGGCCGACACCAGGATCAGCTTGAGCTCGGGGCAGGCCGCCAGGATCTCGGCGCTGAGCGGGACTTTGTTACTGATGGCGACTTGGGCACCCTGCAAGCGTTCGAGCAGATTCTGCGGCGTGGTCTGCTCGAACAGCTGCAGCTCGCTGAAGCAGTCACGCAACCCGCTGAGGTCGAGGTCGCCGAGGTCCAGGGAGGGGTGATCGAGGAAGACGGCGCGGCGCTTGTTCATCATCAACTGTACCTTTTGCGGCGGGGTTCGAAGGCGTAATCTGTTGAGCCTATCAGATGAAATAATCCGTTACTTATTGGAGTGAGCATGTACGTCGCCGAGTTTTTGACCGTGGCCTTGATTCACTTGTTGGCGGTGGCCAGCCCAGGGCCGGACTTCGCCGTGGTGGTGCGTGAAAGCGTGACCCATGGCCGTCGCGCCGGCACGTGGACTGCGCTGGGCGTCGGTTCGGCGATTTTCCTCCACGTCGGTTACTCGTTGCTGGGCATTGGTTTGATCGTGTCCCAATCCATCGTGCTGTTCAATGCACTGAAATGGGCGGCAGCGGCGTACCTGCTGTATATCGGCTTCAAGGCGCTGCGCGCGCAGCCGGCCAAGCCGCCGGTGGAAGGCGAGCTGCATCGCGAGGCGGGCGAGCGCACCCCGCGGGGCGCGTTTACCGCAGGTTTCGTGACCAACGGCTTGAATCCCAAGGCCACGCTGTTTTTCCTGTCGTTGTTCACGGTGGTGATCAACCCGCACACACCGCTGGCGGTGCAGGCCGGTTATGGCGTGTACCTGGCGGTAGCGACGGCGCTGTGGTTTTGCCTGGTGGCCATGCTGTTCAGCCAGCAGCGCGTGCGCGCCGGGTTTGCGAAGATGGGGCATTGGTTTGATCGCACCATGGGGGCGGTGCTGATTGCAATTGGGGTGAAGTTGGCGTTCACGAGCATGAAGTAATCGCTGCCCTTGAGCGGGCACGGTAAAAAATGTGGGAGGGGGCTTGCCCGCGATAGCGTTGGATCAGCTAATACATACTTGGCTGAAATAACGCCATCGGGGGCAAGCCCCCTCCCACATTGGATCTTCATGAGCCCAGGATCATGGCTAAAAGCTAGCATTTGCTGGATGCTGCAAATCATTCCTTTGGCTGATTTGGTTGAAACATAACGTCTCTACAGTGCAGGTCTTCACGCCAAGACCGCGCAGTCATAAAAGGGATTCGTATGTTGCAGACCCGTGTTATCCCACCCGCCGAAGGCGCTTACCAATACCCGCTGTTGATCAAACGCCTGTTGATGTCCGGGACGCGCTACGAGAAGACCCGCGAAATCATCTACCGCGACAAGCTGCGCTACACCTATCCGACCTTGATCGAGCGCGTCGCGCGCCTGGCCAATGTACTGACCGAAGCCGGGGTCAAGGCCGGTGACACGGTGGCGGTGATGGACTGGGACAGCCATCGTTACCTGGAGTGCATGTTCGCCATCCCGATGATCGGCGCGGTGATCCATACCATCAACGTGCGCCTGTCGCCGGAACAGATCCTCTACACCATGAACCACGCCGACGACCGCTTTGTGCTGGTCAACAGCGAGTTCGTGGGGCTTTACCAGGCGATCGCCGGGCAGCTCACCAGCGTTGCCAAGACCTTGCTGATCACCGACGGCGACAGCAAGACGGCCGACCTGCCCAACCTGGTGGGCGAGTACGAAACCCTGCTGGCGGCGGCAAGCCCGACGTACCACTTCGAGGATTTCGACGAAAATTCCGTCGCCACCACCTTCTACACCACCGGCACCACCGGCAATCCCAAGGGCGTGTATTTCACCCACCGCCAGTTGGTGCTGCACACCATCGGTGTGGCGACCATCATGGGCAGCGTTGACAGCGTGCGTTTGCTGGGCACCAACGACGTGTACATGCCCATCACACCGATGTTTCACGTGCACGCCTGGGGCCTGCCCTACGTGGCGACCATGCTCGGTTTGAAGCAGGTCTACCCCGGCCGCTACGACCCCGAATACCTGGTGGAGCTATGGCGCAAGGAAAAGGTCACCTTTTCCCACTGTGTGCCGACCATCCTGCAAATGGTGCTCAATGCCAAGGCCGCCCAGGACATGGATTTCGGCGGTTGGAAAATCGTCATCGGCGGCAGCGCGCTCAACCGTTCGCTGTACGAAGCCGCCAAGGCTCGTGGCATCCAGTTGACGGCCGCGTACGGTATGTCCGAGACCGGGCCGCTGGTGTCCTGTGCCCACCTCAACGCCGAACTGATGGCCGGCAGCGAAGACGAACGCACCACCTATCGCATCAAGGCCGGGGTGCCCGGGCCGCTGGTGGAAGCGGCGATCATGGACACCGACGGCAACTTCTTGCCTGCCGACGGCGAATCCCAGGGTGAGCTGGTACTGCGCGCGCCCTGGCTTACCGAGGGTTATTACAACGAGCCGCAAAAGGGCGCCGAGCTGTGGGCCGGTGGCTGGATGCACACCGGTGATGTCGCCACCCTGGACGCGTTCGGCGTGATCGATATCCGTGACCGCATCAAGGATGTGATCAAGACCGGAGGCGAGTGGATCTCCTCCCTGGCCCTGGAAGACCTGGTCAGCCGCCACCCGGCGGTACGCGAAGTAGCGGTGGTGGGGATTGCCGACCCGCAGTGGGGTGAGCGCCCGTTTGCCCTCTTGGTGTTGCGTGATGGCCATGTGATAGGGGCTCGCGAGCTCAAGGAACACCTCAAGCCCTTCGTTGAGCTGGGCCATTTGAGCAAGTGGGCGATTCCGAGCCAGATTGCGGTTGTTACGGAAATTCCCAAGACCAGCGTCGGCAAGCTCGACAAAAAACGTATCCGTATCGACATCATCGAGTGGCAGGCCAACAACAGCACCTTCCTATCGACCCTCTGACGCCGCGTGCCGTGCCCGTTCGCGGGCGGCAATGCTCTATCTCAGGCCTTTACTTGTGATTTGCCAAATTTCAGCCATCCTTGCCGCGTCGACCTTCGTCGGCGTGGCGAAAGGGTTGGGGCAGACGGGTTGGTGATGCAAATCACACTTTAGAGGGATCAAGCACTACCCCCTGCTGGCTATAGTCCCTTCCAGAGTTTTTCGTGGATGTTGCGCTTCGGGTGAGGGTGGCCCGGTTGTCGCTCGGCATTGGAATCGTTGTATCCCGGCCGTTACATGCATCCTCCGAAAGAGCTCACTGCCATAACAATAAAATGCACATGGAGTAGCGTCGATGACCTCAGTAAACCAGTTCTGGCGCCGGGCACGTCTGCCTCTGGCCGTCAGTCTCGCTTCTACGCTCGCCGGGCCCGCATTCGGCGTCAGTTTCAACATTGGTGAAATCGAAGGGAGTTTCGACTCATCCCTGTCGGTAGGCGCCAGTTGGCGCACGTCCAAGGCCAATCGTGACCTGATCGGTGCCAACAACGGCGGCAGGGGCCTGTCCCAGACCTCCGACGACGGGCACCTGAACTTCAAGCGCGGAGAAACCTTTTCGAAGATCTTCAAGGGCATCCACGACCTGGAACTGAAGTACGGCGACACCGGTGTGTTTGTGCGTGGCAAGTACTGGTACGACTTTGAACTCAAGGACGAAAGCCGTCCGTTCAAGGACATCAGCGACAACAACCGCAAGGAAGGCGCCAAGTCCTCCGGCGGGCAGATCCTCGATGCGTTCGTCTACCACAACTACTCGATCGCCGATGCGCCGGGTTCCGTGCGTTTCGGCAAGCAGGTGGTGAGCTGGGGCGAAAGTACCTTCATTGGCGGCGGTATCAACTCCATCAACCCGATCGACGTCTCGGCGTTTCGTCGTCCGGGGGCCGAGATCAAGGAAGGCCTGATTCCGGTCAACATGTTCTACGTGTCCCAGACCCTCACCGACAACCTGTCGGCCGAGGCGTTTTACCAGTTGGAATGGGACCAGACCGTCACCGACAACTGCGGCACCTTCTTCTCGCAGCCGGACGTGATTTCCGACGGCTGCAGCAACAACCTGCGAGTACTGAACAAGCGCTCGACCATCCCTGCCGCGGCGCTGCCGACCCTGGGCGCGCTGGGTGTGGACGTCAACAGTGAAGGCGTACTCGTGCGCCGTGGCCCGGACCGTGATGCCCGCGACAGCGGCCAGTTTGGCGTGGCCATGCACTATAACTTCGAGCCGCTGGACACCGAATTCGGCGCTTACTTCATGAACTACCACAGCCGTGCGCCGATCTTCAGCGCACAGGGCGCGCCATCGGCGGCCTACACCCGTCCGTTGGGGCCGCTGGGGGCATTGCGTCCGCTGATCGTGGCGGGCAGTTCGAACTACTTCGTCGAGTACCCCGAAGATATCCGCCTCTACGGCCTGAGCTTCTCCACCACCTTGCCCACCGGCACCGCCTGGAGCGGTGAGTTGAGCTACCGGCCGAATGCGCCGGTGCAGTTGAGCACCACCGACATTCTGTTCGCCGGGGTGACGCCGATCCCGGGCTTTGGCAATGCGTCCGTGCTCAAGGGCTCGCCGGGCCAGGACCTGCATGGTTACAACCGCAAGGAAGTGACCCAGTTCCAGACCACTTTCACGCACTTCTTCGACCAGGTGATGGGCGCCAGCCGCCTGACCACCGTCGGTGAAATCGGCGTGACCCATGTGGGCGGCCTCGAAAGCAAATCCCAGGCCCGCTATGGCCGCGACCCGGTATTTGGTCCCGGCACCTTGCCAGGCGGGTTCTGCAACGCCCTCAACAACTCGACCGCAACCGGTGCCGGCCTGCCCAACGCAGCCGGCCTGAACACCAACTGCAATAACGACGGCTACACCACTGCAACGTCCTGGGGCTACCGCGCCCGTGCCATCTGGGAATACCCGGACGTGTTCGCCGGGGTCAATCTCAAGCCCAACGTAGCCTGGTCCCATGACGTCAAAGGTTACTCGCCAGGCCCTGGCGGCAACTTCGAAGAAGGGCGCAAGGCGGTCAGCCTGGGCCTGGATGCCGAATACCAGAACACCTACACCGCGAGCCTGGCCTACACCAACTTCTTTGGTGGCAAGTTCAGCACCGTGGATGACCGCGACTTTGTCGCGTTGAGCTTTGGCGCCAACTTCTAAGCACGCTCTTTTCAAGTGGTATGTATTCAGGAAGTCCAGAACATGAAAATAACTAAAAGTCTGTTGCACGTGGGTGTGCTTGGGCTGTCGATCCTGGCGAGCAACGTCATGGCGGCAGTGTCGGCGGATGAAGCCGCCAAGCTGGGCACCACCCTGACCCCGATGGGCGCCGAAATGGCCGGGAACGCGGCCGGCACCATTCCCAAATGGTCACCGATGCCGGTTAACGCAGGGGCGGTGGATGCCAAGGGTTTCCTGGCCAACCCTTATGCCAGCGAACAACCGCAGTTCACTATCACCGCGCAGAACGTCGAGCAATACAAAGACAAACTGGCCCCCGGGCAGTACGCGATGTTCAAGCGTTACCCGGACAGCTTCAAGATGCCGGTGTACGCTACCCATCGCGGCGCCACGGTGCCGGCTGACGTGTTCGCGTCCATCAAGAAGAACGCCACCA
The DNA here is from genome assembly GCF_002837185.1 of Pseudomonas fluorescens. Lineage (GTDB taxonomy): Bacteria > Pseudomonadota > Gammaproteobacteria > Pseudomonadales > Pseudomonadaceae > Aquipseudomonas > Aquipseudomonas fluorescens_AM. The sequence goes on from NZ_KZ477985.1 coordinate 241,283, forward strand.
CGACCAACCTGGTGTCCGGCGGCAACGGCCTGGAAAACTTCGAGACGGCGGTGCCGTTCCCGATTCCGAAAAGCGGCGTCGAGGTGATCTGGAACCACATCACCCGTTATCGCGGCGGCAGCGTCACCCGTCTGGTGACCCAGGCCACCCCGCAAACCAACGGTTCCTACAGCCTGGTGTACTTTCGCGATCAGTTCGTGTTCCGCGACAAAATGAAGGACTTCGACCCGAAAAACCCTGGCAACGTGCTGTTCTACTTCAAGCAGCAAGTCACCGCTCCGGCGCGTCTGGCCGGTGGTGTGCTGCTGGTTCACGAGACCCTGGACCAGGTCAAGGAACCGCGTTCGGCGTGGGTCTACAACGCCGGGCAGCGCCGCGTGCGTCGGGCGCCGCAGGTTTCCTATGACGGGCCGGGTACGGCCGCCGATGGCCTGCGCACCTCCGACAACCTCGACATGTACAACGGCGCGCCGGACCGCTACGACTGGAAACTGGAAGGCAAGAAGGAAATCTACATCGCCTCCAACAGCTACAAGATCGACGATCCGAAGTTGAAATACGCCGACATCATCAAGGCCGGCCACGTCAACCAGGACCTGACGCGCTACGAGCTGCGCCGCGTCTGGCATGTGGTCGCCACCTTGAAGGAAGGTCAGCGCCACATCTATGCCAAACGTGACTTCTACATTGACGAGGACACCTGGCAAGCAGCGGTGATCGACCATTACGACGGCCGTGGCCAACTGTGGCGCGTTGCCGAAGCCCATGCCGAGAACTACTACGACAAGCAAGTACCGTGGTACGCCCTGGAAACCCTCTACGATCTGCAATCCGGCCGCTACCTGGCCCTGGGCATGAAGAACGAAGAGAAGCAGGCGTATGACTTCGGCTTCACCGCCACCACCAGCGACTTCACCCCGGCAGCGCTGCGCCAGGACGGCGTTCGCTAACCTGCGCTGATACCCCCATGTGGGAGGCGGCTTGCCCCCGATGGCGGCGCGACAGTCGATGCATGTATTGACTGATCCACCGCCATCGGGAGCAAGCCCCCTCCCACATTTAGTTTGGGGTGTCTGTAGGGATATTTTTTGTCGCAGTTCTTTTTCAGACAATTGTTGCAAAGATCTACAATCGCGCCGCTTTTACCGCTAGTCTGCGCACATCTGCAGTGCCGACAACAGCCTTCTACAAGAGCCCGGCGATGAATGATCTGTCCCGAATCCAGGGGCCTGCCGGCGCGGTGATTCCGAGCCTGGAAGGCCGTTTCTACAGGCCGCCGCTGCCTGACGGCTACGTGCTGCGCCCACGCCTGTGCGAGCGCCTGGGCGCCGGCCTGGAAGGGCGACTGTTGCTGGTCAGCGCGCCGGCGGGATTCGGCAAGAGTTCCCTGGCGGTCGAGTTCTGTCAGAGCCTGCCGGCCCACTGGCAAAACCTGTGGCTGGGCCTGAGCCCACGGGACAACGATCCTGGCCGTTTTCTCGAGCGCCTGCTCGAAGGCTTGCGCGAGTATTTCCCGCACCTCGGTGCCCAGTCCCTGGGCCTGCTGAAAATGCGTCAGCGTCACCAACCCTTCGCCTTTGAAGAATGGCTCGATGGCCTGCTCGATGAGCTGACGGTGCACTTATCCGTCCAGGCACCACTGTTGCTCGTACTCGATGACTACCACTTGGCCCAGGGCCCGGTGCTGGACCGTTGCCTGCAGTTTTTCCTCAATCATTTGCCCGATGGCCTGGTGATGCTGGTCACCAGCCGCCAGCGTCCGGACTGGCATCTGGCACGCCTGCGCCTGTCGCGGCACCTGCTGGAATTGCATGAGCACGACCTGCGCCTGACCCATGACGAATCCCTGGCCGTGCTGCACCGGCACAGCAGTTCGCTGCGCGGTGAGGCCCTGGAGAACCTGATACGTCGCAGTGAGGGGTGGGTCGCCGGCCTGCGCTTCTGGTTGCTGGCAGCCTCCGAAGCCGGCAGCGACGGTGCCTTGCCCCAAGGCCTGAACGGCGGCGAAGGACTGATTCGCGATTATTTGCTGGAAGAAGTGATCGACTGCCTGCCTGCACACGTCCAGGCGTTTCTGTACGACACCGCGCCCCAGGAGCGCTTTTGCAGCGAGCTGTGCGACGCGGTCCGTGAGGCCCACGACAGCCCGGAAATCCTGCGCTACCTGCAGGCCCATCAGGTATTTCTGGTGCCGTTGGATGAACACGGTCGCTGGTACCGTTATCACCATTTGTTTTCCGACCTGCTGCGCGCGCGCCGCGAGAAGAGCGCCACGTTACCCCTGGCCAGTCTGCACCTGCGCGCCTGTCGCTGGTTCAACGCCCAGGGCTTGATCGATGAGGCGGTGGAGCAGGCGCTGCGGGCCGGTCACCTGGATGTGGCAGCGAACCTGGTGCAGAACCTGTCAGAGGAGCAGCTGCTGGCGGAACAGAATGTCGGCATGTTGCTGCGCTGGAAAATGGACTTGCCCGACAGCCTGTTGATCAGCACACCGCGCTTGATCGTGCTCTACAGCTGGGCGCTGGGGCTGGCGTGCCAGTTGGACGCGGCGCAGGAATTATCCAGCTACCTCAGTCGCTTCCTGCCGGCGCCGTCGGCCACCGCGCAGAAATCCATGCTGGCCCAATGGCTGGCACTGAGCGGGATCATCGCCCGTGGGCGAGGGGACCGCGAATTGACCCAGCGCTATTGCAGCGAGGCCCTGGAAAGCCTGCCGCATAAGCGTTATGGCCAGCGCCTGATGTGCCTGTCGACCTTGTCTAACCTGGCGATTGTCGATGCCGATCTGTGGCGCGCCCGTGGCCTGAATCGCGAGTCCCTGGAGTTGGCGCAGCGTGTCGGTAATCCGCTGTTCGAAGCCCTGGCCCATTACGACCGGGCCCGGGTGCTGCAGGCGCGGGGTGAGGTCCTGCGTGCCCTGGACGAAGTGCGCCAGGGCCTGCAGCGCCTGCACGGGCTGGCGGCTCAGCGGCTGTATGCCGTGCGTGCGCGATTGTCGCTCTATGAAGGCTACCTGTTGCTGTTGCGTTACCAGTCCGAAGCCGGCCTTGCGCGGTTGCGGGCCGGCCTGACTGAGGCGCGCGCCTGCCGGGATATCAGCGTGCTGATCGGGCATTGTGTGATCGCCAGCTTCGAAGGCCGGCGTGGCGATTTTTCCACTGCCTTTGCCGAGCTGGCCGAGGCTGAACGCTTGATGCATATCTGGGACGTGCCGCCGATCTACTACCTGGCGATGATCACCCTGATCAAATGCGAGCTGTGGCTGGCCCAGGGCCGTACCGACCTGGCCGAGGCCTGGCTGGCCCGGCTGGGACAGACCTACACCGGTGAGCAGGCTGCCGCCGCACCGGAGTTTCACCCGCACTTGCCGCAACATGTGGAGCTGCAACAGGCCGCGCTGGATGTCATTCGCCATCAGCCCGACAAGGCGCTGCAACGGCTTGAGGACCTGGCGCAACAGGCGCTCGATAGCGGGCGCCAGATGATTGCCCTGATCGCCCTGGCCCAGCAGGCGCAGGTGCTGCTGGCGTGTGGTCAGGAAGCCAAGGCCGGGCCGGTGCTGGCCCGCGCCCTTGAAGCCGGCGCGGGGGGCGCACTGCAACCGTTCCAGCGGTTGCTGGAGCAATACCCGCAGTGGATGCGCGAGCAGTTGGGCAAGCATCCGCACGTTCCGCTGAATCAGGCCTTGCTGACGCTGCTACCGGCCGTCACCTGTGTCGAGAGCGCGCCTCATCATGAGACCCTGAGCACACGGGAACTGGCGGTACTGCAACTGATCGCCCAGGGCTGTTCAAACCAGGAGATCAGCAACCAGTTGTTCATTTCCCTGCACACCGTGAAAACCCACGCCAGCCATATCAACAGCAAACTCGGCGTGGAGCGCCGTACTCAGGCGGTGGCGCGGGCCAAGTCGATGGGGCTGCTGGGCTGATTGAACCGCTCATTGCGCGCGCGGGCACTGCGTCAGGGACGAGCCTGCGGCGCTGTTGATCAGCGCGGCGAAGCGCTTGAGGTTGTTCTGGTGCGCCACTACCACGTCATCGATGCTCGGGCCGGCGGGTGACTGTAAGGTCGAGCGGCAGGTCAGCCCAGGGCGATCACCACCGCCGACCGGCCTGAGGCGCCAACGCACGTCGAGCAGCGCGTAGTGCCCAGGCACCGAGTCAAAGCGCTGCACCTCGACACGCAACGACACGGCTTGTCGGGCATCGCTGCTGGCCAACTGGTCCACCAGCGCACTCCTCAGCTCATCGGCGAGGCTCGCCGCCCACCACTGGGTTTCCAGAATCGCCAGGCCGCTGTCGCCCTCGCGGATCACGATCTGCGCACGGTCGACCTGAGGCGGCACACTGATGCTTTCAATGCGTATTCCACCGGCATCCGCGCGCGTGGCGTTACTCCCGTGCGCCGGGGTCAGGGTGTGGAATGCAATCGGCTCGCTGCGGCACGCCGCGAGCAGCAAGAGGGCGGTCACCCAGGTGATTTTCAACGGCAACGTCATGGCGGCTCCAATAGTCATTTGCGGGGTGGCCCTTGCAGGTCGAGGGGCGCGGCGTTATCGGCGCGACCGCGAATCAGCGATTCCGGATGTCGGCCCAGGTAATCCGAAAGCTCGCGCAAGGAGCGCGACATGCGCGCCAGTTCATCCAGGGTCTGGGTCAGTTGCTCGCGCTGCGGCGAGTCTTCGGCCAGGGTGGAACTGGCCGATTGCAGGGTCTTGCTCACGTCGCCCAGGGTGGTCTGCACGCCGGGCAGGGTCTTGGCGTTGAATTGGGCCAGGCCCTTGCGCAGCTCGACCAGGCTGGCGTCGAGGTTGCCGGCAATGCGCTCGACAGGCAGTTGGCTGAGCTTGTTGACGATGCCTTCGAATTTCTCCTGCAACTGTTCCAGGTTGCCGGGAATGGTGGGGATGCCGACCGGGCGCTGGTTCGGGTCAAACGCGACTTTCTCGGCCTTGGGGTAGAAGTCCAGGGCAATGTACAGCTGGCCGGTCAGCAGGTTGCCGCTGCGGGCCTGGGCGCGCAGGCCGTTTTCGATGAAACTGCCGATCAGGCGCACGCCGGCGGCCTCATCGTCAGGGTTGTTGTTCATCGCCTTGAGCAACTTGGTGTGCGCCTGGCCGAGCAGTTGCGGGTAGATCACGATGCCGACATTGACCGGGAAACTGCGTTTGCGGGCGTCGAAATCCAGATTGATCGAGACCACCTTGCCGAACTCGACCCCGAGGAACTCCACCGGCGCGCCGACCTTCAGTCCACGCAGGGCCTGATCAAAGCGCAGCACCATGTATTGCCCCCGGCCATTGGGTGGGGCGAGGGCGCTTTGCTGGTCTTCGAACAGTTCGAAGTTGCGGTTCTCTTCGGCCGGTTTGTCGTTGGGGCTGTAGGGCGGCGCCAAAAAGGAGATCCCGCCCATCAACATCGACGACACCGATTCGGTCTTCATCTCGAAGCCATTGGCACCGACGCTGAGGTCGACACCGCTGGCATTCCAGAAGCGTGTGTTTTCGGTGACGTACGCGTCATTGGGTGCATGCACGAACACTTCGATATTCACGCCCTTGCCCTCGCTGTCCAATGCGTAGGCAACGACCTGGCCGACCGGAATCTTGCGGTAATACACCGGCGAGCCGATATCCAGCGACCCCAGGCCCTGGGTATGCAGGGTGAAGCGTTTGCCAGGCTCGCCGTAGGTGATGGGCGGCGGGTTTTCCAGGCCCTTGAACTGTTTGGCACGGGTATCGGACTGGCCAATATCGGCACCGATATAGTCGCCGGACAGCAAGGTATCAATGCCGGACACGCCGCCGGCGCCGATGCGCGGCCGCACCACCCAGAACTTGGAGTCTTCACGGGTGAAGCTTTCGGCCTGCTTGGTCAATTCGACAGTGGCGTTGACGCTTTTCTGGTCATCGCTCAAGGCGACACCGGTCACTTGGCCGATGACCACGTTGCGGTATTTCACCTCGGTCTTGTTGGCGATCAGCCCACTGCCGGTCTTGAAGTTGAGGGTGATGGCCGGCCCTTCCTGAAGCATGCTGTGGACCACCAGCGAGAGACCCACCAGTACGGCGACAATCGGCACTATCCATACCAGCGAAACGCTGAAGCGACGTGTCTTGATCGCGGGTTGCCCCGCCGTGTTGTCAGCCTTGGATGAGCTCATCCGAGGTCTCCTCGTTGTGTGGATGTTCCCAGATCAGCCGGGGATCGAAACTCATGGCGGCCAACATCGTAAACACGACCACCAGACCAAAAAACAGAATGCCCAGGCGCGGCTCGATGTTGCCCAGGGCCTGAAACTTCACCAGCGCGGCTACCAGCGCGACCACGATCACATCCAGCATCGACCAGTAGCCGATCAGCTCGATGAACCGAAACAGCTTCGAGCGCTCCTTGCGCGCCCACCGGCTTTTACGCTGCACGGTGATCAGCAGCAACCCCAGCGACACGAACTTGATGCCCGGCACGGCAATGCTGGCGATGAAAATGATCAGGGCAATGTCCCAGGCGCCATGCTGCCAGAATTCCAGCACGCCGCTCATGATGGTGCTGTCCGCCCCGGAGCCGAGCATGGTGGTTTTCATCACCGGCAATACGTTCGCCGGCACATAAAAGGCGAGCGCGGTGAGCAGGTAGGCCCAGGTGCGGGTCAGGGACTGGACCTTGCGTCGGTGCAAGGGGGCGCCGCAGCGGTCACACTCGGTGGGCTCCAAGCGCATGTCGCAAGGTTGGCCGCAGGTATGGCACAGGCACAGGTTGAGCTGGCGGGCGGTGGGGGGGGAATTCATAGGGTGTCCCACAGGTCGCGCACATCGCGCCCGGCGATGCGGATCAGCAAAAGGCTGAGGACGGCCAGCGCGAACAGGCCGATGCCGGGTATCACATCGAGCATGCCGGCCAGCTTGAACACAGCCACCATCGCGCCCAGCAGGCAGACTTCCAGCATGCTCCAGGGCCTGAGTGCTTCCAGCCAGCGCATGCACAGTTTGAAGGCCGGCGAGCGCCTGCCGGTGAGGGCGAAACTCAATACCCAGATCAGCAGCAGCAACTGGAACACCGGCGCGATAATGATGGAAATCGCCGCCACCAGTGCGATAAACGTGATCGGCCCCAGACTCAGCGCAACCACTGAATCCCATAGCGTCGCGCTGTTCTTCAAGCCCTGCAGGCTGATGCTCATCACCGGATAGAAATTGGCGAACGCCCACAGCACCGCAGCGGTGACCGTCAACGCGAGGCGCTGCTGCACCGACAAGCCGTTATAGCGCTGCAGTACCCCGTCGCAGCGTATGCACAGGGCTTTTTGATGCCTGGCGAGCGTGACTTTCTGGTACACGCAGTCGCAGTGTTCACAGATGACCTGTTGATTCGCCATACATATTGCTCCAGATACGACTGACTGCGGTGTGGTCATTGCCGTGGGATTCAGTTCGGGTAGCTTAGCAGTCCGCCGGCTCGATCATCCTTTGTGCGTGCCTGATGCGGCGGGCGGACGCTGCCTCTGTGGGAGGGGGCTTGCTCCCGATAACGGTGTGTCAGCTATAGTTGAATCGATTGATCCACCGCGGTCGGGAGCACGCCGCTCCCACACGTGAATGGTCCATAGCCTGGCTGACTCCGGTTTGCGCCTCGCTCACGGAATTTTTACCGCCTGTCGTGTTCCAAACCCGGCACAGGTCCGTTGCCCACGTCCTCTGCATCACAGAATGCATAAGTAGGAGCTTCCTTCATGTTCACTCCGCGTCGTCTGCTTGTTGTTGCTACCGCTGTAGCCTTGTTGTCCGGCTGCGCTTCACCTAATCCTTATGATGGCAGCCAGGGACAGGCCGGCAATGGTTCCGAGAGCGGCATGAGCAAGACCGCCAAGTACGGCGGCCTCGGCGCGCTGGCCGGAGCACTGGCCGGTGCGGCCATCGACCATAACCACCGTGGCAAGGGTGCGCTGATTGGCGCAGTGGTTGCGGGTGCCGGCGCTGCCGGCTATGGCTACTACGCCGACCAGCAAGAGAAAAAACTGCGCGAAAGCATGGCCAACACCGGGGTTGAAGTACAGCGCCAGGGTGACCAGATCAAGTTGATCATGCCCGGCAATATCACCTTTGCCACCAACTCCGACGCCATCTCCAGCAGCTTCTATCAGCCGCTGAACAACCTGGCCAACTCCCTCAAGCAGTTCAACCAGAACACCATCCAGATCGTTGGCTACACCGACAGCACCGGCAGCCGCCAGTTGAACATGGACCTGTCCCAGCGCCGTGCGCAGAGCGTGGCCAATTACCTGACCTCCCAGGGTGTCAGCGCCGCCAACCTGAGCGCACGCGGTGCCGGCCCGGATAATCCGATTGCCAGTAACGCTGACGTCAATGGCCGTGCCCAGAACCGTCGCGTAGAAGTGAACCTTGGCCCGATCCCTGGCCAGCAGTACGGTCAGCCGGGCGCCCAGCAACAGGCGCCACAACAGAACAACCAGTTCCAGGGCAACCCGTACTCGCAATACCAGTAAACTACTGCTACAAAAAAGGGCGCCGTGCATTGACTGCTCGGCGCCCTTTTTTGTGGCTGGCGGTTACATCAGTCGATGTATTCGAACACCTTCACGATTTTCTGCACACCGGATACGCCCTGTACCAGGTTGGCCGCGCGAGTGGCTTCAGCCTGGGTCAACAGGCCCATCATGTAGACGATGCCGTTGTCGGTGACGATCTTGATGCGCGAGCCCGGCACGGCACTGTCGGTAAGCATCTGCGCCTTGATCTTGGTGGTCAGCAACGCATCGTTGCTGATTGCCAGCAGGGTGATAGGGTCCATGACCTGCAGTTCGTTGTGCACCTTCTTGACCCGCTGCACCGCCGAGGCAGCCTGTTCAGCCTGGGCCTTGAGGTCTTCGCGCGGAGTCTGACCGGCCAGCAACACGACGCCGTTGAAGCTGGTCACGACGATGCGCGATGCGCCGTTGCCCAGGTCCGTAGCCGCTTTGGCGACGTTGACCTTGACCTTGGTTTCGATCAGCGAGTCATCGATGGTGCTGCCGAAGGTGCGTGTGCCCCGGTCGTCCTGGATGGGCGTGTCCCGTGTTGCGGTGATTGCCGTGCTGCAACCGCTGATGGCGAGGCACAGCGTGATGGCCAAAAGGCTGAGGCGGTTAACGGTCATTCTTCACTCCCGAACAGTTGGCTGTCGATCAGATCGCACAGGCAGTGGATCGCCAGCAGGTGGACTTCTTGAATGCGTGCAGTGACATTGGCCGGGACGCGAATCTCCACGTCCTCAGGCAGCAGCAATGAGGCCATGCCGCCGCCGTCGCGCCCGGTCAAGGCTACGACAATCATTTCGCGATCATGTGCGGCCTGGATCGCTTGAATGATGTTCGCCGAGTTGCCACTGGTGGAAATCGCCAGCAGCACATCGCCCGGCTGGCCGAGGGCGCGGATCTGTTTGGAGAAGATTTCGTTGTAGCTGTAGTCGTTGGCGATCGACGTGATCGTCGACGTGTCGGTGGTCAGGGCGATCGCCGGCAGGCTCGGGCGCTCGCGCTCGAAGCGGTTGAGCAACTCGGAGGAAAAATGCTGGGCGTCACCGGCCGAGCCGCCGTTACCGCACGAAAGCATTTTGCCTTCGTTGAGCAAAGCATTGACCATGACCTGACTGGCTTGCTCGATGTGCGGTGCAAGTACGTCCATCGCCTGTTGCTTGGTGTCGATGCTGGCCTGGAAAAGCTGGCGAATTCGGGATTGCATGTCCATCTGTGTGACCTTAATTAGCGCGGCTGTTTGGCACGGAAATGTGCAGCCCGCAAAGCAAAGAGCAAAAGTGTGTGGTGAAGGTGCCGGGTGAGTCAGCTGTCGAAGGCATCTTTGAGCCAGTTCAGATCAGCAGGGCCCGACGGTGTGCTTTCCATGGCAACCACATCGAAACGGCAGGGGGAATTGGCCCAGCGATGCTCTTTTTGCAGGAAAAACTGCGCGGCGAGTATCAGCTTCTGACGCTTGCGCCCATCGATACTGGCGAGCGCGCCACCCCATTGTGCGTGTTTTCTGTAGCGGACTTCGACGAATACTACTGTATCGCCGTCAAGCATGACCAGATCAAGCTCACCGCGTTTACATAACCAGTTCTGCGCCAGAAGGCGCAGACCCTGTTGTTGCAGGTAGCTCAACGCTTGGTGTTCGGCATCCTTGCCGCTTTGTGCGCTGGACCGCTCGGGCATCAGCGTGGGGTGTCCGGCAGTCGCTGGATTTCGCCACCGACAAACTTCGCCCAAGGCATCTGGCGGTCAACGCGCTGGTTGGCGCCGATGCCCAGGTTGCCGGAGAGGCCGTCGACCCGGGTGTCCGGCAACGCCTTGAGCTGGCCCAGGCGTGGCGCCAGGCGATAGGCATCGACGCCCATCGCGTAGAGGCGGCCCAGGCTGCCATTGGCTTGCGGCCACTGTGCGGCAACCTGGTTGCGCAGCGGGTCGGTGGTGTTGAGCAACCAAGGGGTTTCGCAGAACATCACGTTAGTCATGTCCAGGTACTGGTTGCGGTCGCCGCTGGCGCTGAATACGTGGGACGTTGCGTAGACAGGCACATCACCGGCGTATTGAAAGTTCAGGGTCGGCTTGATCTGCTGGGCCAGTTGCGGGGTAACGGCCAGGAAGATGAACTCGATGTCCTGGCGACGCGACGGCTGGGCGGCAACGTCGGTGCCGACGGTGCTTTGCAGGCTCTTGGCGCGGCCTTCGCTTTTGCGCAGCTGGAACAGGTCAGCGATCTGCTGGGCCAGCGCTACCGGCTGATCGACATACTCGACGCCCATGACGGTGCCGCCGTTGGCTTCCCAATCCTGACGGAACGCTTTGTACACGCGCTCGCCCCATTCGCCACGGGGCACCATGGCGGCGGCGCGGTGCAGGCCGTCGGCACGGGCGCGGCGCGACACTTCACGGGCTTCGTCTTCAGCTGCCAGGCCGAACTGGAACAGTTGCGCCGGGCCTTGATCGGTTTCGCTGTAGTTCAGCGCCAGGGTGGTGATCGGTAGCTGCGGGCGAGCACTGAGCTGTTTGACCAGCGGCTTTTCCAGCGGACCGACGACCAGTTGCACGCCGGCGGCCTGGGCCTTGGCATAGAAGTCGTCGATGGACGTCAGGCGCGAGCTGTCGTAAAACTCAATCACCGGCGGCTTCTGCCCGGCCTGTTCGGCCTGGTAGTGAGCGGCCATGAAGCCTTCACGCAACGCTTTGCCGACTGACGCCAGGGCGCCTTCCTGCGGCAGCAGCAGGGCGATCTTGTTAAGCGGCTGGCTGGCCAGTTCCTTGAGTTTGGTCAGCGGCGTCGGCAATTGCACAGCCGCCGGATGGCCCGGGTTGCGCGCACGCCAGGTGTCGATGGCGGTTTGCTGCTGTTCCAGTGTGCCGGCGCCCTTGACCGCCTGGGCCAGGGTGATCCAGCCGTCCAGCGTCGGGTTGCCGGTCGCTTGCAGCTGCTCGGCCGGCAGTGCGGCAATCAGCGCCCAGATCGCTTCGTGGTTGCTGTTGGCAGCGTCACCGCTGAGCAGAGGCGCCATGGCGACACGCTCGCGCGCCGCAGCCAGGGTCTGGCCGTCGGCTTCATAGGCGCGGGCATGCACGGTGCCGGTGCGGACCTGCTGATCGGCCGGCAGCTCCCTCAGGCTTTGCAGGCTGGGGTGGTCCAGCGCCGTCAAGGCAGCCTTGGGCTGGTTGCGGGTCATCGCCAGTTCCGCCGCCAGGGTGCTGGCAAATATTTGCGCGGCCGGCTTCAGAACATTCAGGGGGACCTGGGCCAGGATCTGCGAGGAACGGCCAGGATTGTTCTGCCGGTAGGCCAGGTCAGCCGCACTCAGGCGCAGCAATGCGGCCTTTTCCGGCGTGCTGGCGGAGGTGGCCTGTTCGAGCAGTTGCTCGATACTGGCGTCCGGCGTGCGTGGCAGGTCGCCAAGGCTGGACGAGGGCGAGCTGGCGCAAGCGGCCAGCAAGGCAGCGAGGCAGAGGGCGGAGAGCAGCCGCAGGCAAGCGATCATGTAAGTGTTCCTGATACCGATCAAATTAGCGTGGAAGTGTACCCAAGCACTGGCTCAGGCGCGATGTTCGTGGCGTGAAACCGTGGATTTAGATCGTGCAATTGTTGCCAGTTGCTAACAATGGCTGAAACGACATCCGCCGTGACGGCATATTTTCAGCGCGTCGACGCGCTACAATGTGGCTTTTGCCAATCATCGAGGTGTGCGTTTTGACTGCTCCAGGTCCTTTGAATTCCACTGCAGGCTCGCTTTTTGTCGTGGCGACGCCCATTGGCAACCTGGACGACATCAGTGCCCGGGCATTGAAGGTGTTGCGCGAGGTTAAATTGATCGCGGCGGAAGACACGCGGCACTCCCAACGGTTGATGCAGCATTTTGGAATCAGCACGCCACTGGCGGCCTGCCATGAACACAACGAGCGCGAGGAGGGCAGCCGGTTTATCACCCGTTTACTGGCAGGTGATGATATTGCGCTGATCTCCGACGCGGGCACGCCGCTGATTTCCGACCCTGGGTACCATCTGGTCCGCCAGGCGCGCGCCGCTGGTATCAATGTAGTGCCTGTTCCGGGCGCGTGCGCGCTGATCGCCGCATTATCTGCAGCCGGCTTGCCGTCGGACCGTTTTATCTTCGAAGGCTTCCTGCCCGCCAAGACGGTAGGGCGTCGCGCCCGTCTCCAGGCGTTGAAGGAAGAGCCGCGCACCCTGATTTTCTACGAAGCTCCGCACCGCATCCTGGAATGCCTGCAGGATATGGAGCTGGTGTTCGGCGGCGCACGCCTGGCGCTGCTGGCGCGTGAGTTGACAAAGACCTTTGAAACCCTCAAGGGCCTGCCCCTGGAAGAACTGCGTGGGTTTGTCGAAGGCGACAGCAATCAGCAGCGTGGGGAGTGCGTAGTGCTGGTGGCCGGTTGGACCGCTCCAGAGAGTGAGGACGCGGTCGGCAGCGAAGCCATGCGCATCCTAGATTTGCTGCTCAAGGAAATGCCGCTCAAACGCGCTGCCGCCCTCGCGGCGGAAATTACCGGGGTGCGCAAGAATGTGTTGTATCAAGCCGCGCTCGATAAACAGAAAGCCGAATAGTTCCGGGGCCGGGCCGGTGTTTCGTCCGAACGTGATGGCAATGCTGCGCTTTTAATACTTGTCCTGAGGCCGTGGTGCCGTTAACCTGCGCGGCGGAGAGTCGATTGGACAGTCGCTGCCCTCTATGAAAATTAGGGGGGGGAGGAAAGTCCGGGCTCCATAGGGCGAAGTGCCAGGTAATGCCTGGGAGGCGTGAGCCTACGGAAAGTGCCACAGAAAATAACCGCCTAAGCACTTCGGTGCCGGTAAGGGTGAAAAGGTGCGGTAAGAGCGCACCGCACGACTGGCAACAGTTCGTGGCTAGGTAAACCCCACTTGGAGCAAGACCAAATAGGGTCCCAAGGCGTGGCCCGCGCTGGGACCGGGTAGGTTGCTAAAGATGTCCAGTGATGGCCATCGTAGACGAATGACTGTTCAAGACAGAACCCGGCTTACAGATCGACTCTCCACCTTTTTTCCTTCCGTCCGAACCTCGGGCAGAAACCGGTAGTAACGCAAGAATCCCTCCCTGCCAAATCATTGGCAGATGCGTCTTCGTAATACCAAAAAAATCTTACTCTTAATAAATCACTTTAACTTTGAGCCTCAGCTCTTTGAGTTATCTGCGCTTGTTGAGTCAAAAACAACGCTGAAGTCGGGTTTCTCCTCTCTTTACGCTCGTAAATCTCCGTTCTGTAAGGCTTTTCCTGCTATCCGCGCCTTGACGGTGTGGTGGGCGCATTCCTATAGTGTGCGCAAGTGGCGGAAAGTGGCACAAAGTGGGTTTTTTGAACGTAAAACGCTAAAATTTGGAGAAACGCATCTGTGTTTCGCGGAGCTAACGCTATCAGTCTCGATGCAAAAGGCCGTCTCGCCATGCCGAGCCGGTATCGTGACGAGCTCATTTCGCGAAGTTCAGGGCAGTTAATCATCACGATTGACGCTGTTGACCCTTGTTTATGTGTTTACCCCCTCGACGAGTGGGAGTTGATCGAAACCAAGTTGCGTGCGCTGCCTTCATTGCGTGAAGAAAACCGCCGCCTCCAGCGTTTGCTGATCGGTAATGCCGTCGACCTTGAACTCGATGGCAGCGGTCGCTTCCTGGTACCTCCGCGTTTGCGCGAATACGCCAGGCTCGACAAGCGCGCCATGCTGGTAGGCCAACTGAACAAGTTCCAATTGTGGGACGAAGATGCCTGGGATGCTGTTTCTGCAGCTGACCTGGCTGCTATTCAACAACCGGGCGCCATGCCTGATGAACTGCGTGATTTGATCCTGTGACTATTGATAGCGGCTTTAACCACATCACCGTACTGCTTGACGAAGCCGTTGAGGCTCTCGCCGTACGCGCGGATGGCTGCTATCTGGATGGCACCTTCGGCAGGGGCGGGCACAGTCGGTTGATACTCAGCCAGCTCGGGCCCAACGGTAAACTCCTCGGGTTCGACAAAGACCCTCAAGCGATTGCCACCGGGCAAGCGCTAGCGGCCGAAGACGGCCGCTTTGTCGTTGTGCAGCGCAGCTTTGCGGAGCTTGGCGCCGAAGTCGCCGAGCGCGGCATGGCGGGCAAGGTGGCCGGGGTTCTGCTCGACCTGGGCGTGTCTTCGCCGCAGCTCGATGACCCGGAGCGCGGCTTCAGCTTCATGAACGACGGTCCCCTCGACATGCGCATGGATCCGACGCGTGGCGTCAGCGCCGCGCAGTTCATCGCCACCGCGCCAGTGGAAGAAATCGCCCGGGTGTTCAAGGAATACGGTGAAGAGCGTTTCGCCGGCCGCATGGCCCGCGCCGTGGTCGAGCGCCGCGAGATCCAGCCATTCGAACGCACCGCTGACCTGGCCGAAGTGCTGAAGGTCGCCAACCCGGCATGGGAGAAGGGCAAGAACCCGGCGACCCGTGCGTTCCAGGGCTTGCGCATTCACGTCAACAACGAATTGGGCGATCTGGAGGCCGGCCTCGAGGCTGCCCTCGAGGCGCTGGAAGTGGGCGGTCGCCTGGTGGTGATCAGCTTCCATTCCCTGGAAGACCGCATCGTCAAGCTGTTCATGCGTCGCCTGGTCAAGGGCGAATCGGACAACCTGCCGCGCAATCTGCCGGTGCGTTTCGAAGCCTTTGTGCCGAAAATCAAAATCCATGGCAAAGCGCAGTTCGCCTCCGAAGCCGAACTCAAGGCCAACCCACGTTCCCGTAGCGCCGTCATGCGCGTCGCGGAGAAGTTGCGGTGAGCAAGCTTTTCGCCAAACCCCTGCCGGGCGGCAGCTTCTTTATGTTGCTGCTGTTTGTCGGCGTGCTGGTGTCCGCGATTGCGGTGTCCTACAGCGCGCATTGGAATCGTCAGTTGCTCAATACCCTCTATGGGGAGTTGAGCGTGCGCGACAAGGCGCAGGCGGAATGGGGTCGGTTGATCCTGGAGCAGAGCACCTGGACGGCCCATAGCCGTATCGAAGTGCTGGCCACCGAACAGCTGAAGATGCACATTCCGGGCGCTGCCGACGTTCGCATGGTGGCGCCATGATGAAGCTCGAGGGCGCACTCTATCCATGGCGCTTCCGCCTGATGCTCGGCTTGCTGGCATTGATGGTGGGCGCGATCGTCTGGCGGATCTTCGACCTGCAGGTCGTCGACCGTGACTTCCTGATCGGCCAGGGCGATGCCCGTAGCTTGCGACATATTCCGATTCCCGCGCACCGTGGCCTGATCACTGACCGTAACGGCGAGCCCCTGGCCGTGAGCACGCCGGTGACCACCCTGTGGGCCAACGCCAAGGAACTGCAGGTTGCCAAGGACAAGTGGCCCGAACTCGCCGCGGCCCTGGGGCAGGACCGCAAAGCGCTGACCGAGCGCCTGGAAGCCCAGGCCAATAAAGAATTCATCTACCTGGTTCGCGGGCTCACCCCTGAGCAGGGTCAGCAAGTGCTCGACCTCAAAATCCCCGGCGTCTATGGCATCGAGGAATTTCGTCGTTTCTACCCGGCCGGGGAAACCACTGCGCACATGGTCGGTTTTACCGATATCGATGACCATGGCCGCGAAGGTGTCGAGCTGGCCTATGACGAATGGCTGGCCGGGGTGCCCGGCAAGCGCCAGGTCATCAAGGATCGGCGCGGCAGACTGATCAAGGATGTACAGGTCACCAAAAACGCCAAGGCCGGTAAGCCCTTGGCGTTGTCGATTGACTTGCGCCTGCAATACCTGGCCAACCGCGAACTGCGTAACGCGATCATCGAGAACGGCGCCAAAGCCGGCAGCCTGGTGATCATGGACGTGAAGACCGGCGAGATCCTCGCCATGGTCAACCAGCCGACGTACAACCCGAACAACCGTCGCAACCTGCAACCGGCGATGATGCGCAACCGCGCCATGATCGACGTGTTCGAGCCCGGTTCGACCATGAAAGCCATCTCCATGAGTGCCGCCCTGGAAACCGGACGCTGGAAGCCCAGCGACAAGGTCGAGGTGTATCCAGGTACGCTGCAGTTGGGCAAGTACACCATTCGTGACGTGTCTCGCACCGAGGGCCCGGTGCTGGATCTGACAGGCATCCTGATCAACTCCAGTAACGTAGGCATGAGTAAGGTCGCCTTCGATATCGGCGGCGAGACCATCTACCACCTGGCGCAAAAAATCGGCCTGGGTCAACCCACCGGGCTCGACTTCCCCGGTGAGCGCGTAGGTAACCTGCCGAACTACCGCGACTGGAAAAAAGCCGAGACCGCCACGCTGTCTTACGGCTACGGCTTGTCGGTGACCGCGATCCAGCTGGCCCATGCTTTCTCTGTATTGGCCAATAACGGCCGCATGGTTCCGCTGAGCCTGATCCATGTCGACGAAGCGCCGAAAGCCACCCAGGTAATTCCGGAAAAAGTCGCCAAGACCATGCAAGGCATGCTGCAACAAGTGATCGAGGCGCCGCGTGGCGTATTCCGCGCCCAGGTGCCGGCCTATCACGTGGCCGGCAAATCCGGTACCGCGCGTAAAACCTCGGTCGGCACCAAGGGTTATGCGGAAAACTCCTATCGCTCGCTGTTCGCCGGTTTCGGCCCGATGAGCGACCCACGCTACGCCATCGTCGTGGTGATCGATGAACCGAGCAAAGCCGGTTACTTCGGTGGCCTGGTCTCGGCGCCGGTGTTCAGCAAAGTGATGTCCGGCACCCTGCGCCTGATGAATATCACGCCGGACAATCTGCCGCCGACCCAGCAGGCGAACGCCGCACCGCCGGTAGCCGCCGTAAAAGCCAATGGAGGGCGCGGCTGATGTCTCTTAGCCTGAACAAGATTTTTGCCCATGCCGGCCGCGATCTGTTGATCCGCGAGTTGAGCCTGGACAGCCGTACTGTACGCGCCGGTGACTTGTTCCTGGCGGTGCCCGGTGGCAAATTCGATGGCCGTGCGCATATCGCCGATGCCCTGCAGCGTGGCGCCGCCGCCGTGGCTTATGAAGTGGACGGCGCCACCGTGCTGCCAATCACCGATGTGCCGTTGATTCCGGTGAAGAACCTGGCTGCCCAACTGTCCGACATTGCCGGGCGCTTCTATGGCGAGCCGAGCCGCCACCTCAACCTGGTGGGCGTGACCGGCACCAACGGCAAGACCAGCGTGACTCAGCTGGTCGCCCAGGCGCTGGACCTGCTGGGTCAGCATTGCGGCATCGTCGGTACCCTGGGCACCGGCTTTTATGGGGCATTGCAAAGCGGCCTGCACACCACGCCGAATCCGATTGCCGTGCAAGCGACCCTGGCCGACCTGAAAAAGGCCGGTGCCAGGGCGGTTGCCATGGAAGTCTCCTCCCATGGTCTGGACCAGGGTCGCGTCACGGCGTTGGCGTTTGACGTGGCCGTGATGACCAACCTGTCCCGGGATCATCTGGACTACCACGGCACCATGGAGGCGTACGCCGCCGCCAAGGCCAAGCTGTTCGCCTGGAATGATCTGAAGTGTCGGGTGGTCAACCTCGACGACGCGTTCGGCCGCCAGCTGGCTGCCGAAGACAGCGAAGCGCGCCTGATCAGCTACAGCCTGGAAGATTCCAGTGCTTACCTGTATTGCCGTGAGGCTCGATTCAATGACGAAGGCGTGCGCGGAACGTTGGTCACGCCTCAGGGCGAACACCATTTGCGCAGCACCTTGCTCGGTCGCTTCAACCTGAGCAATGTGCTCGCTGCTATCGGCGCGCTGCTCGGCCTGGATTACGCCCTCGACGAAATCCTCAAGGTCCTGCCGAAGCTGGAAGGCCCGGCCGGTCGCATGCAGCGCCTGGGTGGCGGTACGCAACCGCTGGTGGTGGTCGACTACGCTCACACCCCTGATGCACTGGAAAAAGTCCTGCTGGCGCTGCGCCCGCATGCCAAGGGCAAGCTGTTGTGCCTGTTCGGCTGCGGCGGCGACCGCGATCGCGGCAAGCGCCCGTTGATGGCCGAGATTGTCGAGCGCCTGGCTGACGGCGTGCTGGTGACCGACGACAACCCGCGCAGCGAAGACCCGGGGCGAATCTTCGACGATATCCGCGAGGGCTTCAAAAACACCGCCAACGTCACCTTCGTGGCCGGTCGCGGTGCAGCCATCGCTCAATTGATCGCCAGCGCCAGCGCGGATGACGTGGTCGTGCTGGCCGGCAAGGGGCATGAGGATTACCAGGAAATCAACGGCGAGCGCCATGCCTTTTCCGATCTGGTCGAGGCGGATCGCGCCTTGACTGCCTGGGAGGTCGCCCATGCTTAAGGCGATGACATTCAGCGAACTGGCCCAGGCGTTGTCCGCCCGTGTGCTGTCCAGCGATTGCACGTTCAACGGCGTCAGTATCGACAGCCGCAATATCAAGCCGGGCCAGTTGTTCGTCGCCCTCGCAGGCCCGCGCTTCGATGGCCACGACTACCTCAACGAAGTCGCCGCCAAAGGCGCCGTGGGTGCCCTGGTGCAACGCGAAGTGGCGCACGCCACCTTGCCGCAGTTGCTGGTCGCCGATACGCGCCTGGCCCTGGGCCAACTGGGCGCGCTGAATCGCGCCGCTTTCGACAAGTCGGTTGCCGCCGTCACCGGTTCCAGTGGCAAGACCACTGTCAAAGAGCTGTTGGCCGGTGTACTGCGCACGCGCGGGCCGGTGCTCGCTACCCGTGGCAACCTGAACAATGATTTCGGCGCACCGCTGACCCTGCTCGAACTGGCCCCGGAACACACGGCGGCGGTGATCGAGCTGGGCGCTTCACGCATCGGCGAGATTGCCTACACCGTGGCGCTGACCAAGCCCCACGTCGCGATTATCAACAACGCCGGTACCGCCCACGTCGGTGAGTTCGGCGGCCCGGAAAAAATCGTCGAAGCCAAGGGTGAAATTCTTCAAGGCCTCGACGCTTCGGGCACCGCTGTACTGAATCTGGATGACAAGGCTTTCGAGACCTGGCGTGCACGTGCCGCCGGTCGCAAGGTGCTGACGTTTGCCGTGCTGAACGCCGCGGCCGATTTCCACGCCTCCACTATTACTGTCGATGCGCGGGGTTGCCCGTCCTTCACCTTGCATACCCCGCAAGGCAATGAGCATGTGCAACTGAACCTGCTGGGCAACCATAACGTCGCCAACGCGCTGGCCGCCGCCGCTGCCGCTCACGCCCTGGGTGTGTCGCTGTTCGGCATCGCCACAGGCCTGGGCGCGGTGCAGCCGGTCAAGGGGCGCACCGTGGCGCAATTGGCCAGTAATGGCATGCGCGTGATCGATGACACTTACAACGCCAACCCGTCTTCCATCAATGCCGCCGTGGATCTGCTCAACGGCTTCGATGGACGCACAGTGCTGGTGCTTGGCGATATCGGCGAACTGGGCGATTGGGCCGAGCAAGGCCACCGCGAAGTCGGCGCCTATGCCGCCGGTAAAGTCGACGCGCTCTACGCGGTCGGCCCGAACATGGCTCACGCGGTAAACGCCTTCGGCTCCGGCGCGCGACATTTCGCGACCCAGGCCGAATTGATCCAGGCGTTGGCTGCGGCCGAGCACGACACACACACAACCATTTTGATCAAGGGATCGCGCAGCGCGGTGATGGAAAACGTCGTCGCAGCCTTGTGTGGCTCAAGTACGGAGAAACATTAATGCTGCTGCTGCTGGCTGAGTATCTGCAACAGTTCCACAAAGGCTTCGCGGTCTTCCAGTACCTGACCCTGCGCGGGATCCTGGGTGTGCTGACCGCGCTGTGTTTGTCGCTGTTCCTGGGGCCGTGGATGATCCGCACCCTGCAGAACCTGCAAATTGGTCAATCGGTTCGCAATGACGGCCCGCAGTCGCACCTGTCCAAGTCCGGCACCCCGACCATGGGCGGTGCGTTGATCCTGTCGTCCATCGGCGTGAGCACCTTGCTCTGGGCTGACCTGCATAACCGCTATGTGTGGGTGGTGCTGCTGGTGACCCTGCTGTTCGGCGCCATCGGCTGGGTGGATGACTACCGTAAAGTGATCGAGAAAAACTCCAAGGGCCTGCCAAGCCGCTGGAAGTACTTCTGGCAATCGGTATTCGGCCTGGGGGCGGCGATCTTCCTGTACACCACCGCGCCAAGCGCCGTGGAGACCACCTTGATCATCCCGATGCTCAAGGACGCCAGCATTCCACTGGGCATCGGCTTCGTGGTGCTGACCTATTTCGTGATTGTCGGCTCCAGCAACGCGGTGAACCTGACCGACGGCCTCGACGGCCTGGCGATCATGCCGACGGTGATGGTGGGCGGTGCCCTCGGCATCTTCTGCTACCTGTCGGGTAACGTGAAATTCGCGGAATACCTGCTGATTCCCTATGTACCGGGCGCGGGTGAGCTGATCGTATTCTGCGGCGCGCTGATCGGCGCCGGCCTGGGGTTCCTGTGGTTCAACACCTACCCGGCGCAGGTGTTCATGGGCGACGTCGGCGCTCTGGCGCTGGGCGCGGCACTGGGCACCATCGCGGTGATCGTGCGCCAGGAAATCGTGCTGTTCATCATGGGCGGTGTGTTCGTGATGGAAACCCTGTCGGTGGTCATCCAGGTGGCTTCCTTCAAGTTGACCGGGCGCCGCGTATTTCGCATGGCGCCGATTCACCACCACTTTGAACTCAAGGGCTGGCCCGAGCCACGCGTGATCGTCCGCTTCTGGATCATCACCGTGATTCTGGTACTGGTCGGCCTTGCCACCCTGAAACTGAGGTAGAAACGAGTGTCCCTGATCGCTTCAGACCACTTCCGCATCGTTGTCGGCCTCGGCAAGAGCGGCATGTCCCTGGTTCGCTTCCTGGCGAACCGGGGCACGTCGTTCGCCGTGGCCGATACGCGGGAAAATCCACCGGAGCTGGTCACGCTGCGCCGTGACTACCCGCACGTGGAAGTGCGTTGTGGCGAGCTGGATGTCGAATTTCTGTGCCGCGCCGATGAGCTCTACGTGAGCCCCGGCCTGGCATTGGCCACACCGGCCCTGCAAGCCGCTGCGGCGCGCGGCGTGAAGCTGTCGGGCGATATCGACCTGTTTGCGCGTAACGCCAAGGCGCCGATCGTGGCCATCAGCGGTTCCAACGCGAAAAGCACCGTGACCACCCTGGTCGGCGAGATGGCGGCGGCTGCCGGCAAGCGCGTGGCGGTGGGCGGCAATCTGGGGATGCCTGCGCTGGACCTGCTCAGCGATGACGTCGAGCTGTACGTGATGGAGTTGTCGAGCTTCCAGCTGGAAACCACTCACGATCTGGGCGCCGAAGTGGCGACCGTGTTGAACGTCAGCGAAGACCATATGGACCGCTACAGTGGTCTGCCGGCTTATCACCTGGCCAAGCACCGGATCTTCCGGGGGGCCAGGCAATTTGTGGTCAACCGCCAGGATGCCCTGAGCCGTCCACTGATAGGCGAGGGCATGCCGTGCTGGACCTTCGGCCTGGGCAAACCCGACTTCAAGGGTTTCGGCATTCGCGAAGAGAACGGCGAGAAGTACCTGGCCTTCGAATTCCAGAACCTGATGCCGGTGCGCGAACTGAAAATCCGTGGCGCCCATAACCAATCCAATGCGTTGGCAGCCCTGGCCCTCGGCCACGCGGTTGGCCTGCCATTCGACGCCATGCTCGCCAGCCTGCGCACGTTCGCCGGCCTTGAGCATCGCTGCCAGTGGGTGCGCGACCTCGATGGCGTCAGCTATTACAACGATTCCAAGGCCACCAACGTCGGCGCTGCCCTGGCGGCCATCGAAGGCCTGGGTGCCGATATCGACGGCAAGCTGGTGCTGATTGCCGGTGGCGACGGCAAGGGTGCCGACTTCAAGGACCTTAAAGGCCCGGTGGCTGCGCATTGCCGCGCCGTGGTGCTGATGGGCCGCGATTCGGACCTGATCGCCGCCGCCCTGGGTGACGCCGTGCCGCACGTGCGCGCCACTTCCCTGGATGACGCGATTGCCCGGTGCAAGGCCCTGGCCCAGCCGGGTGATGCGGTGCTGCTGTCGCCGGCCTGCGCCAGTTTCGACATGTTCAAGAACTATGAAGAGCGCGGCCAGCTGTTCGCCCGCGCCGTGGAGGCTTTGGCATGAGCCTCAACCTGAAGAACATCATCAAGCCGTACCCGTCGCCGATCATCACTGGGCGCGGCATCGACCTTGACTTCCCAATGCTCGCCGGTTGCCTGGCGCTGCTCGGCCTGGGCCTGGTGATGATTACCTCGGCGTCTTCCGAAGTGGCCGCCGTGCAGTCGGGCAATACCCTGTACATGATGATCCGTCACCTGGTGTACCTGGTGATCGGCCTCGGCGCCTGCATCGTCACCATGATGATTCCGATCGCCACCTGGCAGCGCCTGGGTTGGCTGATGCTGATCGGTGCGTTCGGTTTGCTGGTCATGGTGATCCTGCCCGGCATCGGTCGCGAGGTGAACGGTTCGATGCGCTGGATCGGCTTCGGTGCGTTCAACGTACAGCCGTCGGAAATCGCCAAGGTGTTCGTGGTGATTTACCTGGCCGGCTACCTGGTACGCCGTCAGAAAGAAGTGCGCGAAAGCTGGATGGGCTTCTTCAAGCCGTTCATCGTGCTGCTGCCCATGGCCGGCCTGCTGCTGATGGAGCCCGACTTCGGTGCCACCGTGGTGATGATGGGCGCCGCAGCGGCGATGCTGTTCCTCGGCGGTGTCGGTCTGTTCCGCTTCACCTTGATGGTGGTGCTGGCTGTCGCGGCCGTGACGATCCTGGTGCAGGCGCAACCCTACCGGATGGCGCGCCTGATTACCTTTACCGACCCGTGGTCCGACCAGTTCGGTTCCGGCTACCAGTTGACCCAGGCGTTGATCGCTTTCGGGCGCGGCGAGTGGCTGGGCGTGGGCCTGGGCAACAGCGTGCAGAAGCAGTTCTACCTGCCGGAAGCGCACACCGACTTCGTGTTCTCGGTACTCGCCGAGGAACTGGGCGTGGTCGGTTCGCTGTGCACCGTCGCGCTGTTCGTGTTTGTGTGCGTGCGCGGCATGTACATCGGCTTGTGGGCCGAGAAAGCCAAACAGTATTTCGCCGCTTATGTGGCGTACGGCTTGTCGTTCCTGTGGATCGGCCAGTTCCTGATCAATATCGGCGTGAATGTCGGCTTGTTGCCGACCAAGGGCCTGACCCTGCCGTTCCTCAGTTACGGCGGCAGTTCGCTGGTGATTTGCTGCGCCTGCCTGGGCTTGTTGCTGCGCATCGAGTGGGAGAGTCGCACGCACCTGGGCAGCGAAGAGATGGAGTTCAGCGAAAGCGACTTCGCCGAGGAGCCGACTCATGGGCGCTAACGTGCTGATCATGGCTGGCGGCACCGGGGGCCATGTGTTCCCGGCCCTGGCCTGCGCGCGCGAATTCCAGAGCCGTGGCTACAGCGTGCACTGGTTGGGCACGCCGCGCGGTATCGAGAACGAGCTGGTGCCGAATGCCGGTTTGCCGCTGCACCTGATCAACGTCACCGGCTTGCGTGGCAAGGGCAAATTGTCCCTGCTCAAGGCGCCGTTCGTGTTGCTCAAGGCGGTCATGCAGGCGCGAAAAATCATTCGTCAGTTGAAGCCTGTGTGTGTGCTCGGCTTTGGCGGTTATGTGACCGGCCCTGGTGGGGTGGCGGCAAAACTCGCCGGTGTGCCGGTGATCGTGCACGAACAGAACGCCGTCGCCGGTACTGCCAACCGCTTGCTGGTGCCCCTGGCCGCGCGGGTATGTGAAGCATTCCCGAACACCTTCGCGGCTTCGGACAAACGCCGCACCACCGGCAACCCGGTGCGTGCCGAGCTGTTCATGGACATTGTTGCCCGTGAGGCGCTGGCCGGGCGCAAGGCACATCTGCTGATCCTCGGTGGAAGCCTGGGCGCCGAGCCACTGAACAAATTGCTGCCCGAAGCCGTTGCGCAACTCCCTGAAGCGCTGCGCCCGGAAATCTTCCATCAGGCCGGCAAGCACCACGATGAAGTCACCGCCACGCGCTATTGCGAAGCCGGTGTCGAGGCGAATGTACAGCCCTTCATCAAAGACATGGCCCAAGCCTATGGCTGGGCCGACCTGGTGGTCTGTCGCGCTGGTGCGCTGACCGTCAGTGAACTGGCCGCCGCCGGTCTGCCGTCGTTGCTGGTGCCTCTGCCCCATGCAATCGACGATCACCAGACCCGCAACGCCGAATATTTGGCCGGGGAGGGCGCTGCCTTCCTGCTGCCGCAAAGAACGACTGGCGCCGCCGATTTGGCCGCACGCCTGACCGAGGTTTTGATGCAACCGGAACGACTCAATAGCATGGCGAGCACCGCAAGCCGCCTGGCCAAACCAGACGCAACCCGAAAAGTGGTCGATATCTGCCTGGAGGTGGCCCATGGTTGAGAATCAGAAAGCCATGCCGCAACCGGAAATGCGCCGCATCCGTCGCATCCACTTCGTCGGTATCGGCGGCGTGGGCATGTGCGGCATTGCCGAAGTATTGCTGAACCTGGGCTATCAGGTGTCCGGCTCTGATTTGAAAGAGTCGCCGATCACCGAGCGCCTGAAGTCCTTTGGCGCGCAGATCTTTATCGGCCACCGTGCCGAGAACGCCGCCGAGGCTGATGTCCTGGTGGTGTCCAGTGCTGTGAACACCTCCAACCCGGAAGTGGCCACCGCCCTCGAGCGCCGTATCCCCGTGGTGCCGCGCGCCGAGATGCTCGCCGAGCTGATGCGCTACCGCCACGGCATCGCCGTCGCCGGTACTCACGGCAAGACCACCACCACCAGCCTGATCGCCTCGGTGTTCGCCGCCGGCGGCCTGGACCCGACCTTCGTCATCGGTGGCCGCCTGAATGCAGCCGGCACCAATGCCCAGCTCGGCACCAGCCGCTACCTGATCGCCGAAGCCGATGAAAGCGATGCGAGCTTCCTGCACCTGCAACCGCTGGTCGCCGTCGTCACCAACATCGACGAAGACCACATGGCGACCTACGACGGTGACTTCAATAAGTTGAAGAAAACCTTCGTCGACTTCCTGCACAACCTGCCGTTCTACGGGTTGGCGGTGGTGTGCCTGGACGATCCGGTGGTGCGCGAAATCCTGCCGCAGGTCAAGCGCCCGACCGTGACCTACGGCTTCAGCGAAGACGCCGACGTACGCGCGATCAACGTACGCCAGCAAGGCATGCAGACCTTCTTCACCGTGCTGCGCCCGGACCGCGAGCCGCTGGATGTCTCGGTGAATATGCCGGGCAACCACAACGTACTGAACTCCCTGGCGACCATCTGCATTGCCACCGACGAGGGCGTCAGCGATGAAGCCATTGTCGAAGGCCTGTCGCGCTTTGCCGGTGTCGGCCGGCGCTTCCAGGTCTACGGCCACCTGCCGGTCGAAGGCGGTGACGTGATGCTGGTGGACGACTACGGTCACCACCCGACCGAAGTCGCCGCCGTGATCAAGGCCGTGCGCGGTGGCTGGCCGGAGCGCCGCCTGGTGATGGTCTACCAGCCGCACCGCTACAGCCGTACCCGCGACCTGTACGACGACTTCGTCAATGTATTGGCCGATGCCAACGTGCTGCTGCTGATGGAGGTCTACCCGGCCGGTGAAGAACCGATCCCGGGCGCCGACAGCCGCAAGCTGTGCAACAGCATCCGTCAGCGCGGGCAATTGGACCCGATCTACATTGAGCGTGGCGTGGACCTGGCGCCGATCGTCAAGCCGCTGCTGCGCGCCGGCGACATCCTGCTGTGCCAGGGTGCCGGTGATATCGGTGGTCTTGCGCCTAAATTGCTGGCCAGCCCGCTGTTTGCCGCCGAGAAGGGGAAGTCGAAATGATCACTGATTACGCCTCCCTGTTCTCCACGGTCGCGCCGGCCGACTTCGGTCGCGTCGCGGTGCTGTTCGGCGGCAAGAGCGCCGAGCGCGAAGTGTCGCTCAAGTCTGGCAATGCTGTGCTTGAAGCCCTGCAAGGCGCGGGTGTGAACGCCTTCGGCATCGACGTGGGCGATGACTTCCTCGCGCGTCTGCTGGCCGAAAAGATCGACCGCGCCTTCATCATTCTGCATGGCCGTGGCGGTGAAGACGGCAGCATGCAGGGCCTGCTCGAATGCGCCGGCATCCCTTACACCGGCAGCGGCGTGCTGGCCTCGGCGCTGGCCATGGACAAATTGCGCACCAAGCAGGTGTGGCACAGCCTGGGGATTCCGACCCCGCGTCACGCCGTGCTGTGCAGCGAAGACGATTGTATTTCTGCGGCCAAGGAACTGGGCCTGCCTTTGATCGTCAAACCAGCCCATGAAGGCTCCAGTATCGGCATGGCCAAAGTGAACTCGGCCGCCGAATTGATCGACGCATGGAAAGCGGCAAGCACCTACGATTCGCAAGTGATGGTGGAACAGTGGATCCAGGGTCCCGAGTACACCATCGCCACCCTGCGTGGCCAGGTATTGCCGCCCATCGCATTGGGCACGCCCCACACTTTTTACGATTACGACGCCAAGTACGTGGCTTCCGATACCCAGTACCGGATTCCCTGTGGTCTTGACGCAACCAAGGAACAACAGTTGATGGACCTCACGGCGAAAGCCTGTGAGGCGCTGGGTATCGCCGGTTGGGCGCGGGCAGACGTGATGCAGGATGACCAGGGCAATTTCTGGTTCCTGGAAGTCAACACCGCACCGGGCATGACCGACCACAGCCTGGTCCCTATGGCCGCCCGTGCCGCCGGCCTGGATTTCCAGCAGTTGGTGCTGGCGATCCTGGCCGCCAGCATCGAGCCAAGAGGCTAAGACATGAAAGGCGCATCGCTTCGTCATCAGCCCCCACAAGCACCGAGCCGCAAGCCGGTGCCACGGGGTGCCAGCCGCATGGTGGCCAAAGAGCCGATGTCGGCGCGCCTGCCCAAAGCCAACTTTGGTTTCGTCAAAGCGCTGTTCTGGCCGGTGTTGCTGGTGGTGCTGGGCTTCGGCACCTACGAGGGCGCGCAGCGCCTGTTGCCGTATGCCGACCGGCCGATCACCAAGATCAGCGTGCAGGGCGACTTGAGCTACATCAGCCAGCAAGCGGTGCAGCAGCGCATCAGCCCGTTCCTGGCGGCGAGCTTCTTCACCATCGACCTGGCCGGCATGCGCGCCGAGCTGGAACAGATGCCGTGGATCGCCCACGCCGAAGTCCGCCGCGTATGGCCGGACCAGGTGACGATCCGCCTGGAAGAACAACTGCCCGTGGCCCGTTGGGGCGACGGGGCTCTGTTGAACAACCAGGGCCAGGCGTTTGCGCCGCGTGAAGTGGCGAACTATGAGCACCTGCCGCAGCTGTTCGGGCCGCAGCGGGCGCAGCAGCAAGTGATGCAGCAGTACCAGGCCTTGAGCCAGATGCTGCGGCCACTGGGCTTCTCCATTGCACGCCTGGAATTGCGTGAGCGGGGCAGCTGGTTTCTGACGACCGGGGCAGGCAGTTCCGGCCCGGGCATCGAGTTGTTGCTGGGACGCGACCGCTTGGTGGAAAAGATGCGCCGCTTTATTGCCATCTATGAAAAAACCTTGAAAGAACAGATCACGAACATTGCGAGCGTCGACCTGCGTTACGCCAACGGCCTGGCCGTCGGTTGGCGTGTACCGGCGGCGCCCACGGCAGCACAACCCGCTGTCGCGAAGAATTAAGAAGAGGCAGGACCCATGGCAAACGTGCAAAGCGGCAAAATGATCGTCGGTCTCGATATCGGCACCTCCAAGGTGGTGGCGCTGGTCGGCGAGGTCGGTGAAGACGGCACGATCGAAATCGTCGGTATTGGCACGCATCCGTCCCGGGGCCTGAAGAAGGGCGTGGTGGTGAACATCGAGTCCACCGTGCAATCGATCCAGCGCGCCATCGAAGAAGCGCAGCTGATGGCCGGTTGCCGGATTCACTCGGCGTTCGTCGGCGTGGCCGGCAACCATATCCGCAGCCTGAACTCCCACGGCATCGTGGCGATCCGCGACCGTGAGGTCAGCGCGGCCGACCTCGAGCGCGTCCTCGACGCCGCCCAGGCCGTGGCGATCCCGGCTGACCAGCGCGTGCTGCATACCTTGCCGCAGGACTACGTGATCGATAACCAGGAAGGCGTTCGCGAGCCGCTGGGCATGTCCGGCGTGCGCCTGGAAGCCAAGGTCCACGTGGTGACCTGCGCCGTCAACGCGGCACAGAACATTGAAAAATGCGTGCGCCGCTGTGGCCTGGAAATCGACGACATCATTCTTGAGCAGTTGGCGTCCGCGTATTCGGTACTGACCGACGACGAAAAAGAACTCGGCGTGTGCCTGGTGGACATCGGCGGCGGCACCACCGACATCGCGATCTTCACCGAGGGTGCGATCCGTCACACCGCCGTGATCCCGATTGCCGGCGACCAGGTCACCAACGACATCGCCATGGCGTTGCGTACACCGACCCAGTACGCCGAAGAAATCAAGATCCGCTACGCCTGCGCCCTGGCCAAGCTGGCTGGTGCCGGTGAAACCATCAAGGTGCCGAGCGTCGGCGACCGTCCACCGCGCGAACTGTCGCGCCAGGCCCTGGCCGAAGTGGTCGAACCGCGTTACGACGAGCTGTTCACCCTGATCCAGGCCGAGCTGCGCCGCAGCGGCTACGAAGATTTGATCCCGGCCGGCATTGTGCTGACCGGTGGTACCTCGAAGATGGAAGGCGCGGTCGAACTGGCCGAGGAAATCTTCCACATGCCGGTGCGCCTGGGCGTGCCCCATGGTGTCAAGGGCCTGGGCGACGTTGTGCGCAACCCGATTTATTCCACCGGTGTGGGCTTGCTGTTGTACGGGCTGCAAAAGCAGACCGACGGCATTTCCCTGTCGGGCCCGAGTATCCGCGACAGCTACCGCAGTGATGACGAAGCCAAAGCGCCGTTGTTCGAGCGGCTGCAGGCGTGGGTCAAGGGGAACTTCTGACGAAGTTAGCTTCAGGCGGCAAGCTTCAGGCTTCAAGCTTCAAGCTTCAAGCTTCAAGCTTCAAGCTTCGAGCGGCGAATTTTAGGTTTCAAGTAACACGCTTCAGGCTTGCAGCTAATAGCTTGCAACTTGGAGCTGCAGTAAAGCAGTAGGCGAAAAAACTAGAGAAAACGAAAGGAGAGGGAACATGTTTGAACTCGTAGACAACATCCCCGCTAGCCCGGTTATCAAAGTAATCGGTGTCGGCGGTGGCGGCGGCAACGCTGTCAACCATATGGTCAAGAGCAACATTGAAGGCGTTGAATTCATCTGCGCCAACACTGATGCCCAGGCGCTGAAAAGCATCGGCGCGCGGACCATCCTGCAATTGGGCACAGCCGTGACCAAGGGCCTCGGCGCTGGCGCCAATCCGGAAGTCGGCCGTCAAGCTGCCCTGGAAGACCGCGAGCGTATTGCCGAAGTGCTGCAAGGCACCAACATGGTGTTCATCACCACCGGCATGGGCGGCGGTACCGGTACCGGTGCAGCGCCGATCATTGCCGAAGTGGCCAAGGAAATGGGGATCCTGACCGTCGCTGTCGTGACCCGTCCGTTCCCGTTCGAAGGCCGCAAGCGTATGCAGATCGCCGACGAAGGTATCCGTCTGCTGTCTGAAAGCGTCGACTCGTTGATCACCATCCCCAACGAGAAACTGCTGACCATCCTGGGCAAGGACGCAAGCCTGCTGTCCGCGTTCGCCAAGGCTGACGATGTACTGGCCGGTGCCGTTCGCGGTATCTCCGACATCATCAAGCGCCCAGGCATGATCAACGTCGACTTTGCCGACGTACGTACCGTCATGAGCGAAATGGGCATGGCGATGATGGGCACCGGCTGCGCCAGCGGTCCGAACCGTGCACGCGAAGCTACCGAAGCGGCCATCCGCAACCCGCTGCTCGAAGACGTGAACCTGCAGGGTGCACGCGGCATCCTGGTGAATATCACCGCCGGCCCTGACCTGTCCCTGGGTGAGTACTCCGACGTGGGTAGCATCATCGAAGCCTTCGCTTCCGAGCATGCCATGGTCAAGGTCGGCACCGTTATCGATCCGGACATGCGCGACGAGCTGCACGTAACCGTGGTTGCGACCGGGCTGGGTGCGAAAATCGAGAAGCCTGTAAAGGTCATCGACAACACCCTGCACAACAGCCAGGCCAGCCACGCCAGCCAGTCGACTGCTGCTCCAGCGCCTTCGCGCCAGGAATTGCCGTCGGTGAACTACCGTGACCTGGACCGTCCGACCGTGATGCGCAACCAGGCTCAGGCCGGTGCTGCGGCGTCCCGTAGCCCGAATCCGCAAGACGATCTGGACTATCTGGATATCCCGGCATTCCTGCGTCGTCAGGCCGATTAATGGAATGTATCAGGGCTATGAAGGTGATTGGTGTTCAGCAAAGGTCTGGTCTGCTATTATCGCCAGCCTTTGTTGATACCAGTTCGCAATTTGCGCTGAAGCGGTCCAAGCCATGATTAAACAACGCACCCTGAAGAATATTATTCGTGCCACAGGTGTAGGTCTGCACTCCGGGGAGAAGGTATACCTGACCCTCAAGCCTGCACCTGTCGACACCGGCATCGTGTTTGTGCGTGCCGACCTGGACCCTGTGGTGCAGATTCCTGCTCGCGCGGAAAACGTTGGCGAAACCACGATGTCGACCACACTGGTCAACGGTGACGTCAAAGTGGATACGGTGGAGCACTTGCTCTCGGCCATGGCTGGCCTGGGCATCGATAACGCCTACGTCGAGCTCTCCGCGTCCGAAGTCCCGATCATGGATGGCAGCGCTGGTCCCTTCGTATTCCTGATTCAATCTGCCGGCCTGGAAGAACAGGACGCAGCCAAGAAGTTCATTCGCATTCTGCGGGAAGTGACAGTGGAAGACGGCGACAAGCGCGCCACCTTCGTCCCGTTCGAAGGCTTTAAAGTGAGCTTTGAGATCGATTTCGATCACCCGGTATTCCGTGACCGCACCCAAAGTGCAAGCGTGGATTTTTCCAGCACTTCGTTCGTAAAAGAAGTCAGCCGCGCCCGTACCTTTGGTTTCATGAGTGACATCGAGTACCTGCGCAAGCACAACCTCGCACTCGGCGGCAGCGTTGAAAACGCCATTGTGGTCGACGCGGATGGTGTACTGAACGAAGACGGCCTTCGCTACGAAGACGAATTCGTCAAGCACAAGATCCTCGATGCAATCGGTGACCTCTACCTGCTGGGCAATAGCCTGATAGGCGAGTTCAAAGGCTTCAAGTCGGGCCACGCCCTTAACAACCAGCTGCTGCGCAAGTTGATTGAGCAGACAGACGCTTGGGAAGTCGTGACCTTCGAAGATGCCAGCACCGCACCGATCTCTTACATGCGTCCCGTTGCGGCGGTGTAAGTAACAACTCTCTTTCTTTAGTTTTTAAAGGCTGCCTTCGGGTGGCCTTTTTTTTGGCTTGAATCTAACGACCTCGTGACTGTTCGGCCTGCATGAATATCGGGTCTGGCAATATGGGTGGCCCGGCGAGCAGATCAGTTCCAGAAGGAATGCACAGAATCTTCTTGCAATAGTTAGTCGGTTTTCTTCACGTCTGAGACCTGAGTAATGTAACAACGTACGTGGTTGGCCGCATGGATGCTCGGATTGAAATTTTTTCGAGTTTCGGAGTAATAGTTATGTTGATGATTTTTCTGCTGGAAAGAGTGTTCAGTTTGACTTCAACGGCTATGCCCGGAGTGTCCGAATATGAATAAGGAAGACGGCATTTTACAGGCGTTTGGGATGATGCTCGGATTACCCGGACTCATGTTTGATACTTCACGTGTTTGTCAGCTGCGCGTGGAGGGTCTCAGATTGGCGCTTTATGATAATCGCGCCAGAAAGAGTATGACGCTTCTGTGTGAACTCTCGGACCCGTCGAAAAACCGTGCGCAAATCGAAGACTGGCACAAGTTTCTTCTCGAATACCAGTTTAAGTACTTGCATGAAAACACAGCTGTTATCGGGTTCAGCGCTGCGTCAGAAGCCCTGGTTGCGATGAAGCACATCGCTAACGACGAACTGTCGCTGTCACTGCTCGGTAGTAACCTGAATGCATTGATTGAATGGGTGCTGGAATGTTTTCACCAGTTTTCCTCGAGATCGCAGCAGGTGCCCGTCAGCTTGCCATCCGTCGCGCAGACGTCTTTCAACTGCCTGAGCAGAGGTCACTATGCCTAGTATCAGCCCGACCAATGTCCCCAATAACCTGCCAGTTTTCGCCGAAGGGCAGGCATCACGCAGTGGGGAAAGCAGCGGTATAGAACGCCGTGTCACCGCCGGTGATGTCAATGGCTCGTTAAGCGCATCATTGCCCGGTTCATCGGGTAAAGGCTCCGGAATTCACGAGGATGTCGCGGCGCGACAAATTGTGAAGGCGTTTCGGGGGTTTATCAGTGGCAAATGCCGTGAGCGAATGATTCACAACGGAGCGATCTGGAAGGCCACGGCGGCGGGTACGGAGAAGAGTCACATTGATGACCTCTCCAGAAGCAACCTTCATACGTTGCGTAAAGAGCTCGGTGGGTTGTCCGCACAAGAGAGTAGTTTTCTGCAGAATTTCTTCAAAGTGCCGCTGTATGCGACACATAGTACAGCTGCGCCGGTTAAGCGCGACGATGACAGCGTTGCATTGTTTTCGCGGCAGAAACTTATTGATCGTCATATTATTTTTAATACTGAAAACTCACCTCAGGAAGATATAAAACTGTTGGGCAATGATGATTTTGTGTTCTTTGCCTTGGAGGCAGGCAGTGAGCCGAAGAAGCCAAGTAGTCGGTTTGGCGGCACGACGTACCGATTTGATTTTGACGCGACTGCCTTCAAGGAGTCCGCGTGGTTAAGCCTGGTTGAAATGCGTTTTGCGAAGACGCCTAATTTGGATCGGCATATTGACGGCCTGAACAGTACTGAATACGCGAATCTTTCAAAGCGCACACTTCAACCGTTTGAGACGGTTTTTTCCGGGGGCGATATGAAGGCCGGTATTGGATTATCGCTTATCCGGGATTTGCGTAAGCTTTCACCGACGACCAATCATCGTCTACTGAGCTGCACGGGTGAGGTGGAAATCAATAAGCTGATTAACGGCCTCTATCGTCCAGAAATAAAAGTCGCCAGGCACTTTTTCTCGAATAACTACATGGAGGCCGCCGTGAGGAAGGATGACAAGGCATAACGCCTATCCTTAGCGCCATGCGGGGCGCCGTGTCGGGATGCATGCACCCTGGCTCGATTGATACGTGCGGGTTGCGGTGTTACAGCGGAGCGCTGTCCACAATCCGATTACGCCCCGTATGCTTGGCTTCGTACAGCGCCTGGTCCGCGCTCAACAGCAGTGCTTCTAACGACACACGGCTGCGCTTGGTCCAGGTGCTCATGCCGATGCTCACGGTGACCGATTGTTCGTCTCCCGCCCTCCTTGGCAAATACTCGACGCCACTGCGGATATGCTCGGCAATCACCCAGGCGCCCTTGGCGTCGGTGTGCGGCAGTACTACCGCAAACTCCTCCCCGCCGTAACGCGCCGCCAAGTCGGCCGGCCGGCGAATATTGCTACCGATCACCTGGGCCACGTTTCGCAGAGCCTCATCGCCACCATGATGCCCATGGCGGTCGTTAAACGCCTTGAAGTGGTCGACGTCGATCATCAGCACCGTCAGCGGTTCGGTCGAGCGTTGTGCTCGGTCCCATTCCAGGCGCAGGCGCTCGTCCAGGGTGCGGCGGTTGGCCAGACCGGTAAGGGCATCGGTCCCTGCCAGTTCTGACAGCACCTGCTCGACCCCGTGGCGCCGTCGCAGCTCCTTGCACAGCGCCCAGGTCAGCCATAACAGGCCAATGCATAACACCCCCGTTGCGAGGCTGACCAACCACGCTGCGCGTCGCCAGGGCGCGAATACTTCATCGCTGGCCAGGGCCACCGCGACGATCAACGGCAAATTGCCCACGCTGGAGAAACTGTAGAGCCGCCCCTGATGATCGACACTGGAGACGCTGCGAAAATTACCGTCCCGCTCGCGTAGCATGCGTGCCACATTGGGCCGCGAACTCAGGTCCTTGTTGATCATATTCACTTCCAGCAAGGGCTCCTGGGCCAGCAGGATACCGTGATGGTTGAGCAGATTGATGGTGCTGCCGGCGCCGATATTCAGGCTGCTGAACAGTTGGTGGAAGTATGAAAGGCGCATGGAGGCGACCGCCACCCCTTGAAAGCCTCCGTGCGCTGAAGAAACCCGGCGGCTGAACGCAATGCGCCATGGGGCTTCGCATTCACAGCGGGCCATGAACGGTCGACTGATATACAACCCGATATCGGAGTTGCCACGGTGGACCTGGAAATAGTCGCGGTCGGCGAAGTTGCCAGTCTTGGGTGTGAGCAGGGAAGAGTCGGCAATCACTTCGCCGCTTGGATCCAGCAGCAGGATGTCGCCCTTGTAGGGCGCTGCGTTGGAGCGGTCGAACAGCACCAGGTGCCGGATGCTTGCCGGTAGGCCCTGCAGGTCGTTGCGCGCGGTCGCGGCGATCAGGCCTTCGAGGGCCATGTCATACAGCTCGACGTTGCGTAGCACATCGGCGTCGATCAATTGGGTGATGGTATTGGCGGTGCGCTTGGCGGTCTGCAAGGTGTTGGCGTGTTCACGAATCAACAGAGCGGTGACGATACCCACGATCAGCAATACCGTGAGGGTGCTGCCCAGGATCAACAAGCGCTCCGGGCGGCGGGTAGGGCGGGCAGGGCTTGGGCTCATCGGGCGTACTTCTGCGTTGAGATGCCCTTAGCGTAGTAGCAACTCTGGAATATGGCGCAGAACCAAATGTGGGAGGGGGCTTGCCCCCGATAGCAGAGTGTCAGCAAATGATATGTTGACTGGCCCACCGCTATCGGGGGCAAGCCCCCTCCCACATTGGATCTTAATCGTCAGCACGATCGTGATCAGAACACGTTGATCGGATAGTCCACGATCACCCGATACTCATCCACATCCCGATCCACCGCCGAATAGCCATTGCCACCTCGGTTGGTCGCCCATTGCAGGCGCACCGCCAGGTCTTTGGCCTTGCCGCCTTGCACCACGTACTTCAAGTCGATGTCCCGCTCCCAGTGCCTGGCGTTCTTGCCATCGGCGCTGTACCAGCTGCCGTAGCCGCGGCTGTTCGGGTCAACGCGCGTCAGGTCGGTCTTGCCGCTGATATAGGACACGGCGGACGTCAGGCCCGGCAGGCCGACACCGGCAAAATCGTAGGCGTACTTGAGCTTCCACGAACGCTCGTTGGGGCCGTTGAAGTCCGAATATTGCTGGGAGTTGTCCAGGTACACGCTGTCGCCCTGGGTGATGTAGTCGAACGGCGTGTTGCCGTTGACCCGCTGATACGCGGCGGTGACGCTGTGGTTGCCCACGCCTACGGTGACATGCAGGCTGTAGGTGTTGTTGTCGATATCGCCGAGCAGCGCCTGGCCGGTGTCCTGGGTGTGGTAGTAGTGCAGGCCGGGGGTCAGGCTGACCAGGTCATTCAGTGCGTAGGTGTATTCAAGGTCGTAGTAGTACTGGTGCCATACGTCCTTGAGTTCGGCGGCGTACAGGTTGCTGGTCAGCCCCGGGATCGCGCTGAACGATACACCGGCCCAGTTCAGGTGCTGGCTGTCGGCGTTGGCCGGCAACGCGCCGTAGCTGGTGCCGATGCGCCGGTGGCCGCTCTGGTTGTAGAGCTTGGTAAAGCTGGCCTGGCCGCCTTCGAACATCCAGCCGTCGAGGCTGTGGTTGCTCAGGCTCACACCGCGAAACGTCTGGGGCAGCATGCGCGTCATGCCGCCGGCGATCACCGGGTTGTTGAGGAACAGGTCGCCGGCCTTCAACTCGGTGTCGAGCGCCCGCATTTTCAGGGTGCCGCCAGCGGTGGAGAACGCATCGGGCGCCTTGCCGTTGCCGCTGCCGTACGGAAGGATGCTGGAGCCGTCCGTGCCGCCACCGCCGTCGAGCTTGAGGCCGAGCATGGCGTTGAGGTCCAGGCCGAAACCGACTGCGCCCTGGGTGTAGCCGGACTCGAAGGTGCCGATAAAGCCCTGGCCCCACTCTTTGCTGTCATCGGTGTGAATGTCGCGGCGGTCGCGGTTCATGTAGTAGTTGCGGGTGTTGATCGTGAGGTGCGAACCCTCGACGAAACCGTCGGCGGGTGCAGTGTCTGCCGCGTGGGCAAGAGGGGTGATCGTTGCTGCGATTGCGAGGAATAACGGGGTGAACGTCAGCGAGTTCTTCACCGGTGGAGCTCCTTTGGTCAAGCATGAACGGCCAGTGTCGTGGGGGTGCCCGGCCTTTTTTTACGGCAAAAAAAAGCCGCTGAAGTCAGCGGCTTTAAGACAGATTCCCAGTGTAGAGCCCTGGAAATAAGTCGAGGGAAATTCGGGTGAGTGGTCAGCTGCCTTTGCCGGCGCGCTCATCGATGCGTCAAAGTAACGCAGGTGAGCGCTGTGATACAGAGTGTAACAAGATAATGACTGTTGCCCAAATCGCAACAGTTTCCAGGAGATATGCACATAACCTAACTGTGGGAGGTGTTCTCCAGACTCAGACAGGCAGGGTCATGCCGAAGGTATTGCCGCCACCTTCGCTGCGCACGAACACATCCCCGCCATGCATCAACGCAATCGCCTTGACGATGGCCAGCCCCAGCCCGTGATTCGCGCCGCTGTTGCTGCGTGACGCGTCCACTCGGTAAAACCGTTCGAACAGGCGCGGCAGGTGTTCGTCGGCAATTGCCTCACCGGGATTGGTCACGCCGATCATTACCTGTTGGCCCTGCACTTCTATATGCACGTCGATGACCTGCCCCGGTGCGGTGTGTTGCACGGCATTGCTCAGCAGGTTGATCAGCGCGCGCCGCAGGTGGGCCTTTTCGATCTGCACCCGAGCATCGCCGTGCACACGTACTTCGACCTGGGCGTCTTCGAGGATGAAGTCCAGGTAGTCGAGGGTGGTGGCGACTTCATCGGCCAGGGCGCTTTCGATCAGCTTGGTGGCCTTGCTGCCCTGGTCGGCACTGGCGAGGAACAGCATGTCGTTGATGATCGAGCGCAGCCGCTCCAGTTCTTCCAGGTTCGATTGCAGCACCTCGAAATAATGCTCGGCCGAGCGCCCGCGGGTCAGTGCGACCTGGGTCTGGCCGATCAGGTTGGTCAGCGGCGAGCGCAGTTCATGGGCGACGTCGGCGTTGAAGGATTCCAGGCGTGAGTAGGCGAGTTCGACGCGGTCGAGGGTGGCGTTGAACGAGTTGACGAACTGGCTCAGTTCCGGCGGCAGCGGTGACAGTTGCAGGCGCCCGGAGAGCTTGGGCGGTGCGAGTTTGCGGGCTTCGGCCGAGAGCTTTTGCAGAGGTTTGAGGCCGATGCGCGACACCCAGAAACCCAGCAACGAGGCCATGACCACGCCGACCAGCGCCAGGCTGACCAGCGCCACCAGCAGATGGTGCTGGGTGGCGCGGAAATTCTCGGTGTCGATGGCGATCATGAAACGCAGCGGCGGGCGTTGCTCCTTGGCGGCAAACTGGCTGACCAGCACCTTGAACGGGTAATCGTGGCCGGGCAGGCGCAGGTCGCGTTTCCCGGTCGGGCCCTGGGCAAACGCACGAATCTGCGCATCGGGCTCGCCGTATTCGTAACCCGGGTCGCTGCTGACCACCCAGAAGCGGATGCGCTTGTCTTCTTCGCCCAGCAGCTTGAGCTTGGCCTTTATCTTGACCCAATGCTCCGGCGTACCGAAGCGGTTCACCGAGGATTCCAGCACGCTGTAGCGCGCATCCAGCTCGGCCCCCGGCAACAGGCCCAGGCCGCGGTCCACTTGCTGGTAGAGCGCGCCGCCGATCAGCACGAAGATCAGCAGCGCCACCAGGGTGAACATGCCGCTCAGGCGCAGGGCGATGGAGTTAGCCGGCACTGCGGTTCTCCAGCACGTAGCCCATGCCGCGGATGGTGTGCAGCAGCTTGTGCTCGAAGGGCCCGTCGAGTTTGGCGCGCAGGCGCTTGATCGCCACTTCGACGACATTGGCGTCGCTGTCGAAATTGATGTCCCAGACCATCTCGGCGATGGCCGTCTTGGACAGGATTTCGCCCTGGCGCCGCGCCAATACGCTGAGCAGCGAGAACTCCTTGGCGGTCAGGTCCAGGCGCACGCCGTTGCGGCTGGCCTTGCGACTGATCAGGTCGATCCACAGGTCGGCCACCGTCACCTGCACCGGCTCATGCCCGCCGCTGCGCCGGGTCAACGCTTGCAGGCGCGCCACCAGTTCCAGGAAGGAAAACGGCTTGCCCAGATAG
Source organism: Pseudomonas fluorescens (assembly GCF_002837185.1). GTDB lineage: Bacteria > Pseudomonadota > Gammaproteobacteria > Pseudomonadales > Pseudomonadaceae > Aquipseudomonas > Aquipseudomonas fluorescens_AM. Next base: position 280,073 of record NZ_KZ477985.1, read on the forward strand.
TCGTCGGCGCCTTCGCGCAGGCCACGAATGCGGTCTTCCACGCGCTCGCGGGCAGTGAGCATGATCACCGGGGTCTGTTTGCGCGCACGCAAGGCGCGCAACACGCCAAAGCCGTCGAGCGCCGGCAGCATCACGTCCAGCACGATCACCGCGTAATCGTTCTCCAGTGCCAGGTGCAAACCCTCGACGCCTTCGCGCGCCACGTCGACGGTGTAGCCTTGCTCCGTCAGGCCGCGGTGCAGGTAGTCCGCGGTTTTTTCTTCATCTTCGATAATCAGGACGCGCATCAGCCTTTTGTTCCAGGGCGGGGCCTTGGCCTCAGTGTGTGGTCGCCAGCGCGAGCGCCGGTTTGGGCCTGTGGAAAAAACGTTCAAGGTACAAGTATATGACTGGCGTGGTGAACAGCGTCAGCGCCTGGCTCACCAGCAAGCCACCGACCACCGCGATGCCCAGCGGTTGGCGCAGCTCCGCGCCGGGGCCGGAACCGAGCATCAACGGCACCGCGCCAAGCAAGGCGGCGAGGGTGGTCATGATGATCGGCCGGAACCGCGTGACACAGGCTTCGTAGATCGCCTCCTCAGGCGGCAGGCCGCGCACGCGCTGGGCCTCCAGGGCGAAGTCGATCATCAGGATGCCGTTTTTCTTGACGATGCCGATCAGCAGCACCAGGCCGATCAAGGCCATGATCGAGAAGTCCTGGCCCAGCAGCCACAGCATGATCAACGCGCCCAGGCCCGCCGAGGGCAGGGTGGAAATGATCGTCAGCGGGTGCACGAAACTCTCGTACAGCACGCCCAGGATAATGTAGACCGCCACCAGTGCCGCGAGGATCAACCACGGCTGGCTGGCCAATGAACTCTGGAACGCCTGGGCCGCGCCCTGGAAATTGCCGATGATCGCAGCGGGCATGCCGATATCGTTCTTGGCCTGGTTAAGCATGATCACCGCATCGCCCAGCGCCACCCCGGGCGCCAGGTTGAACGACAGGTTGGCGGCGGGGAACATGCCGTCATGGCTGATGGACAGCGGCCCCACCGTAGGCGGGTCGACCCTGGCCAGCGCCGACAGCGGCACCATCTCGTTGGTCAACGGTGAGCGCAGGTAAAAGTAGTTCAGGCTCTCGGCCTTGCCGCGCTGTTGGCGGTCCAGCTCCAGCACCACCTGGTACTGGTTGATTTCGGTCTGGTACTCGTTGATCTGGCGCTGGCCGAAGGCATCGTACAGCGCCTGATCGACATCGGTGGCGCTCAGGCCAAAACGCGCGGCGGCCTGGCGGTCGATCGTGATGTGGGTGATGCTGCCGCCCAGTTGCAGGTCGTTGGACAGGTCACGAAACGCCGGGTTGGTGCGCAGTTTTTCGGTGAGTCGCTGGGTCCAGGTGTTCAGTGTCGGACCGTCGTTGCTCTTGAGCACGTACTGGTACTGGGCGCGGCTGGGACCGGAGCTCAAGTTGATGTCCTGGCCGGCGCGCAGGTACAGGACGATGCCCGGCACCTTCGCCAGCTGCGGGCGGATGCGGTCGATGAACTGGCTGGCGGACACGTCGCGGTCGGCGCGGTCTTTCAAGGCAATCCAGAAGCGGCCGTTGGCGATGGTCTGGTTGCTGCCGGTCACGCCCACCGAGTGGGAGAAGGCCTGCACCGCCGGGTCGGCCTTGACGATCTCGGCCAGGGCCTTGTGCTTGGCGACCATGTCCGGGTACGACACATCGGCCGCCGCCTCGCTGGTGCCGAGCACAAAACCGGTGTCCTGCAACGGGAAGAATCCCTTGGGGATAAACACGTAGCCGACCACGGCCAGGGCCAGGGTTACCACGAAGATCATCGCCATGCTGCGTTGGTGGGCCAGGGCGCGGCGCAGGTTGCGCGCATAGCCGGCCAGCAGACGCTCGCTGAACGTGGGTTTGGCATGGGCAGGATGGGTCGGCGCACGCATGAACAGTGCCGCGAGGGTGGGCGCCAGGGTCAGCGAGACCACCACCGAAATCAGGATGGTCGAGGTGGCTGTCAGCGCAAACTCCTTGAACAGCCGCCCGACCACGCCGCCCATGAACAGCAGCGGAATGAATGCCGCCACCAGCGAGAAGCTGATGGACACCACGGTAAAGCCGATTTCGCCCGAGCCTTTGATCGCGGCCTCGCGCTTGTCCAGCCCGGCCTCCAGATGCCGATGGATGTTTTCCACCACCACAATCGCATCGTCCACCACAAAGCCCACGGCAATCACGATGGCGACCAGGGTCAGGTTGTTCAAGCTGAAGCCCATCACATACATCAGCGCGAAACTGGCCACCAGCGAAACACCGAGCACGGCCGACACAATCAACGTCGCCGACAGTTGGCGCAGGAACAGCGCCATCACCGCCACCACCAGCAGGATGGCGATCAGCAGGGTCATTTCCACTTCATGCAGGGAGGCGCGGATGGTCTTGGTGCGGTCGGTCAATACGCTGACCTGCACCGAGGCCGGCAGCATGGCTTCCAGGCGTGGCAGTGCTTGCTGGATGCGGTCGACCGTGTCGACGATATTCGCGCCCGGCTGGCGCGAAATCACCAGGTTGACCCCCGGTGTATCGCCGGACCAGGCTTGCACGTAGGCGTTTTCCGAACCGTTGATGACCCTGGCGATATCACGCAACTGCACCGGCGCGCCATTCTTGTAGGACACAATCAACTGGGCGTATTCGTCAGGGTGAAACAGTTGATCGTTGGTCGACAGGGTCGACACACTGTCGGCGCCGTAGATCGCGCCCTTGGCCAGGTTCAGGCTCGACTGCTGGATGGCCAGGCGAATGTCCGCGAGTGTCAGGCCGACCGCCGCGAGTTTGTCGGGGGAGGCCTGCACGCGAATCGCCGGGCGTTGCTGGCCGGTGATGTTGATCTGGCCGACACCGTCGATCTGGCTGATCTGGCGCGCCAGCAGGGTTTCCACGTAGTCGCTCAGTTCGGTGCCGGGCATGCTGGCGGAGCTGACGCTGAGGATCAGCACCGGGCTGTCGGCCGGGTTGACCTTCTTCCAGGTCGGCAGGCTCGGCATATCGCCGGGCAGCTTGCCGGAAGCGGTATTGATCGCGGCCTGGACTTCCTGGGCGGCGGTGTCGATGCTTTTGTCCAGGGTGAATTGCAGGGTCAACAGGCTTGAGCCCAAGGCGCTGCTGGACGTCATCTGGGTCATGCCGGGGATGGCGCTGAATTGCACCTCAAGCGGCGTCGCCACCGATGAGGCCATGGTGTCCGGGCTGGCGCCGGGTAGCTGGGCGGTGACCTGGATCGTCGGAAACTCCGCTTCCGGCAGTGGCGCAACGGCCAGGCGCGGGAAGGCAATGATGCCCAGCAGCACCAGGGCAAACGTCAGCAGCAGGGTGGCGACCGGATGATCAACGCACCAGGCCGAGGGCGAGCGACTGCCACTCATGGCTGCACCTTGGCATCGGCGGTCTGGATGATTGGCGGCGGCTCCTTGAGCACCTCCACCCGGGCGCCGGCCTTGAGCCGCGACTGGCCGTCGCTGACCAGCACATCCCCGGCCCGCACGCCCTCGATGATATTCACCTCGCTGTTCTGGTAGCGGACCTGCACCGGCACCACTTCGACGTGGTCAGCGTTGAGCCGGTACACGAAATGCGAATCCAGGCCACGCTGCACCACGGTCGGCGGCACCACCAGGGCGTTTCTGTCGAGCGCGGTCTGGATCTTGATGGTCACCAGTTGTCCCGGCCACAGCTTGTGCGCGCTGTTCGCGAACTCGGCCTTGGCGCGCAGGGTGCCGGTGCTGGAACTGATCTGGTTGTCGATCACGCTCAAGTGGCCTTCGCCGAGCAAGTCGCCGGTCTGGCCATCGGTGTCGGCGCCCAGGTAGGCATTCACGCTGGCTCTCTGGGGCGCGGCGATCAGGCCTTGCAGGCTCGGCAGCATCTGCTGTGGCAGGGAAAACTCGACAGCAATCGGGGCGATCTGGGTGACCGAGAACAACCCCTGGGTATCGCTCATGCGCAGGAAGTTTCCTTCATCCACCGTGCGAATGCCCACGCGGCCACTGACGGGGGAGCGAATCTGCGTGTAGGAAAGTTGTACTTGAGCCGCATCAATCGCTGCCTGGTTCCCCTGCGCGCTGGCCTTGAGCTGATTGACCAGTGCTTGTTGCTGGTCGTAGGTCTGCTTCGACACGCCGTCGTCGATACTCAGGGCCTTGTAGCGCTTGAGGTTGACCAGCGCCACTTGCAGCTGCGCCTGGCTCTCCCCCAGTTGTGCCTTGGCCTGGTCGAGGCTGGCGCGGATCGAGCGGTCATCGAGGGTTGCCAGCAAGTCGCCGGCCTTCACCGGCTGGCCTTCCTTGACCAGCAACCGAGTGAGAATGCCGTCGATCTGCGGGCGGATCACCACGCTGTGCAACGACAATACCGAGCCGATGCCGCTGACGAACCGGGGTACATCCTGTTGCGCCACGCTCACCACGCGTACTGGAATCGCACTGGGTGCCGCCAGCCTGGCCTTGGCGGGCCGAGTCATCGTCCAGGCTGTCACTGCCAGAACCAGAAGGGCGCCCACCAGCAGGGCCGTGTTTCGTTTTAGGTGCATAGGATGAACGCCGCAGGTGCAGTTGCAAGATTCAAGCTGCAAGCTGCAAGTTTGTGTCAATGGCTTATAACTCGGTAAACCGGTCAGCACGGTGACTGCAAACTGACAGCCGTGACAGCTGAGCTATTTGGCTTGCGGCTTGAAGCTTACCGCTGACAGCTCCAGCCCCGTATACTCACGCCTTTACACACATTGCTGCGCCGGAGCCCTTATGACTTCCCCGATCCAACCCCCCGTTGAAGCGGTCGACGCCGACGGCGTTGAAAAAGCCGAAATCCCGGCGTTCAAGTTTCCCTTCAAGCCGGGAGAACTGGCCGGGGCCAGGCCGGCCGGCCAGCCTTGGTACAAAGGTGGCGCCAGGAACGGCCATACCAAGACCCCTGGTATGGCGCCGCCGGGCACACGCCGTTCGATGGGTAAACGTTGAGAGTAATACCGGTGCACGCCGTATAGGCATTTGCCTACAACTCGCGTCGATATTTCTGCTTGTAGGTCCGCGACCGTTTCTTGAAAGCTTGCCCAGCATCGCCATGCCCTGATCAGCTGTCGGGATATGGCGATGCCGCCCTCTCTGGAAAAGGACGTTTCCCGTGGCCCTGATACACCTTTGTGTGGCGCTCGCTCTCCTGCTGTCGGTGGAGGCCGTGGTCGCCGTCGAGCCGCCGCGACGCGAAATCCGCTTCGCTGTCGCTGCGCATTTCCCTCCCTTTCAAAGCCGAAACCCGCAAGGGCAATTGGTGGGGCTCAATATCGAATTGGGTAACGCCTTGTGCGTGCAGCTCAACGTGCATTGCACCTGGGTCGACCAGGTCGTCATGGAAAATTTTCCCGCCCTCGACGCCAGGCAATTTGACGCGATCATGGGGATGGCGCCGACCTTGATCCGACAGCAATGGGTCAATTTCAGCGATGACCTTTACCCGATCACCACCCGCCTGGTGGCACGCAAGGATTCAGGCTTGAGACCGGACAGGCAGTCACTCAAGGGCAAGCGCGTCGGGGTTCGGTTAAGAAGCAACCGTGAAGCCTTTGCCCTGTCCCGCTGGGCGCCTTCGGGCGTGTACATCAAGAGTTTCTGGCTCAATGACCAACTGGTGGGCAGCCTCCTCGCGGGCGAGATCGATGCAACCCTGCAAGGCACCGTGGAAATCCGCGAAGCGTTGCTCGACAAGCCCGAAGGTATGGATTTCGCTTTCATGGGCCCCCCGGTGTCGTCCGAGCTGTTGGGCAGCAGTGTCGCGATTGCGTTGCGCAAGACCGATACCGTCTTGCGTACCGAACTCAACCGCGCCCTGGAGCAACTCAAGCAAAACGGCGAATACCAGCGGATTCTCCAGCCCTACCGCCTCGACACAGCGCCCACTGATCCATCAACACTCAGGCCGCCCGCAACGGGATAAACGCGTAATTGGCCGGCACCTCGGTGGCAATCTGCGCCCCGGCGTCCAGCAGTTGTTCGGCAATGTCCATGGCGGACACATGAAACACCCACTGATTGGCCGTCATCGGCTGGGCAGTCGCCGTGTCAATGGCCTGGGCGAACGCCTGCATATCCGGGAGATACGCCGTGAACCCGTCGCCCTTGAGCGCCGTGGTACGAATCCCCAGTAGGGCGCACACGGACTCCTTGGTTTGCACATCATCACGGTCGGCCTGGCGTGAACGGCGGATCAGTTCCGCCAGTTCAGCGTCCATCAACTCACCGCCAACGATCAACGCCGGCCCCTGTTCCCAGGACTCCGGTGGACAATCCTTGGCGCTCGGGTTCAACGGGATATGCGGATTGATCTCCATCGGATAGATCCGGCACACCAGCGGGCGTCGTTCGTAAATGCCGCAGCGATTGTCTTCGTCAAGATTCCGACAGCGCCCGGCGTTGTACGCGGCGAAGGTGATTGCCACAAAGGCCTCGGTATTGCCGCTGGGGACCACCACTGAACGGCGCTCGGCATGTTCACGCTGCTGCTGGGGCAACCCCAGGCCGCTGGCGAGAAAACCTTCGACCAGCACGATCACGTTGCCGCCGTCCGCCGCCCAGTGACGGGCTTCTTCGAGGGTCAGGGGCACGTGGTGATCGGAGCAGCATTTGCCGCAACCTACGCAGGAAAAGTGAGTGTTCATGGCGGATCTGTCACCAGGCAAGGTCAGAAGGCAAGCGAGAGCGGTGACGGGTTTTGACCTCTGTCCACCGCTTGGCCTATCTGGAAGCAAGTTATGCGCCAGTGAGCGTCAGTCCTCGGCCACCACGTCGCGCAGCACGAAGCCCATGCCTGCGCTTTCATACAATTGCCGCGCGCGCAGATTACGCTCCAGCACCTTGAGATCCACATAAGGTTCGCCACGTTGCTTGAACACGTGGAAGGCATGCAGCAACAACGCCCGGCCCAGCCCCTGGCCTTGCGCGCAGGGGTGTACCGAGAGGTTCCTGATAAAGGCACTGGTCCAACAGACCGCCACGCCGAGAATGCCATCAGCATTGCTGGCCACCAGGCACAGACGCGGGTCGAATTCGGCATCGGTAATGAATTGCCGGCGCCACTGTTCAAGGCTTACCACACGGCCACCGCCCTGATCCTGAGTCATGCGCACTACCGCGTGAATGGCCGGGGCCAATTCATCGCGGTAGTGATCCAGTTGCGTACCGGCCGGCCACTGCGGGGCAGGCAGGCTTGCGCTCAGGTCGCGCCGCAGCAGCTGGAAATATTCAGCCAAGGCTTACAATCCTTTTTGCGCCACGGTTTGCGCAGCGACTACCAGGCACTTGGTCAGCTCAGGGGAGGAAAACTTGGTCAGCACCGCATCGGCACCGGCCAGGCGCGCTTTCTCACTGTTCATCGCACTGTCCAGGGAGGTGTGCAGCAATATGTAGAGCTGCTGGAAGTCCGGGGTTTCGCGCAAGGTGCGGGTGAGGGCATACCCGTCCATCTCGGACATTTCGATGTCCGAGACCACCACATTGATCTGCTCGCCGGTGCCTTGCAGCTCCAGCAATACATCGATGGCTTCCTTGGCGCTGCGTGCGGTGTGACAGGTCAGGCCGAGGTTGCGCAAGGTGTGCACCGATTGCTGCAGCGCCACTTGGCTGTCGTCGACCACCAGAATGCGCGCGTTGCCGAGGACTTCGGCTTCCTCCATGGTCAGGTCGGTCGGCGCGGCTTCGATCGGCGCCGGGGCGATGCCATGGATGACTTTTTCGATATCCAGCACTTGCACCAGGCCACCTTCCACCTGGGTCACCCCGGTAATGAACGCGCGATTGCCGCCGGAGCCATAGGGCGGCGGACGGATATCGGTGGTCAGGCAATGCACGATCTTGCTCACCGCCTGCACATGCAAACCCTGCTTGGAACGGCTGACATCGGTGACGATCAGGCAGCCGCCGTTCGGGTCCAGCAACGGCATCTCACCCAGGGCGCGGCTCAGGTCGATCACGGCCAACGAGTTACCGCGCAACGTGGCAATGCCTTTGACGTGGGGGTGCGACTCCGGCAGTTTGGTCAGCGGAGGGCAGGGGATGATTTCGCTGACTTTCAGCAGGTTGATCGCCATCAGCTTGCCGCTGCGCAAGGTAAAGAGCAGAAGCGAGAGTGAGTCTGCGCGGGCTTTGGTGGTGGACATAAAAACCTTCTGTGGATCAGGGAAGACGATCTTCTATGGAAGGTTATCGACTTGGGGGGCCTGGGCTTTAACCTGATTTTGTGTCGAGTCCCAATGTGGGAGGGGGCTTGCCCCCGATGGCGGTGGGTCAGTCACAGATGCGCTGACTGACACTCCCTCATCGGCGGCAAGCCCCCTCCCACCCACCTTGGATCGCTGTCAGCCTTTCCATACTTGCGGGTTCACCAGGTCCTGCGGGCGCTGGCCGAGCAGGGCGCTGCGCAGGTTGTCCAGCGCGCGGTTGGCCATGGCTTCGCGGGTTTCACCGGTCGCCGAACCGATGTGCGGCAGGGTCACCGCATTGCTCAGTTGGAACAGTGGCGACTCGGCCAGCGGTTCCTTCTCATACACATCCAGCCCGGCGCCACGAATACGCTGGGTTTGCAGGGCTTCGATCAGTGCCGGCTCGTCCACCACCGGGCCACGGGAAATGTTGATCAGGATGGCACCGGGCTTCATCAGCGCCAGCTCCCGGCGGCTGATCAGGTGACGGGTCTTGTCGCTCAAGGGCACCACCAGGCAGACGAAATCCGCCTCGGCCAGCAACTGATCGAGGCTGCGAAACTGTGCGCCCAGTTCCTGTTCCAGCGCGCTCTTGCGGCTGTTGCCGCTGTACAGGATCGGCATATTGAAGCCCAGGCGCCCACGCCGGGCCACGGCCGCGCCGATATTGCCCATGCCGACGATGCCCAGGGTCTTGCCGTGCACATCGCAGCCGAACAATGGTGCACCAACGCTGGCTTTCCACTGGCCGGCCTTGGTCCAGGCATCCAGTTCGGCCACGCGGCGCGCGCTGCTCATCAACAGGGCGAAGGCCAGGTCGGCGGTGCTTTCGGTGAGCACGTCAGGGGTATTGGTGAGCATGATCCCGCGCTCATTGAAGTACCCGACATCGTAGTTGTCGTAGCCCACCGACACACTGGACACCACCTCCAGGTGGCGCGCGCCTTCAAGCTGTTCGCGGCCCAGCTTGCGGCCCACACCGATCAACCCATGGGCATGGGGCAGGGCTTCGTTGAATTGCGCGTTGATGTCCCCCAGCTTGGGATTGGGCGCGATCACCTCGAAATCCTGTTGCAGGCGCTCGATCATGTGCGGCGTGACACGGCTGAAGGCGAGGACAGTCTTTTTCATGGCAGGCGGGCTCATCGACGACGAAAGAATGCCAGGCACGCTAACATTCCCGCCGTTAATTGTCAGGACACCGCAGTTCTAAAGTGGGCAGGTTCTTAATGTGGGAGGGGGCTTGCCCCCGATTGCGGTGTGTCAGTCAAAGATGCTCAAACTGACCCACCGCTATCGGGGGCAAGCCCCCTCCCACAGTTGATCCGTGTTGTCAGACAGGAATCAATTCGCCATCCGCACGCCACCCAAACCACCGCTCAATTCATACGCCACCAGCTCCGCCTGGTGCGCGGCGAGGATTTCCGGCAACGAACCGCGCAGGTATTCCACCCAGGTCTTGATCTTCGCATCCAGGTATTGGCGCGACGGGTAGATGGCGTACAGGTTCAACTCCTGGGAGCGGTAGGTCGGCATCACGCGCACCAGTGTGCCGTTGCGCAGCCCTTCGATGGCGGCGTACACCGGCAGCAGGCCGACGCCCATGCCGCTGGTGATGGCGGTTTTCATCGCATCGGCCGAATTCACCAGGAACGGCGAGCTGTTGATCGCCACGCTTTCCTGGCCTTCAGGGCCGTTGAAGGTCCATTTGTCCAACTGGATCACCGGACTGACCAGGCGCAGGCAGGCATGGTTGAGCAAGTCCTGGGGCCGCTGTGCGCAGCCCTTGGCTTTGACGTACTCCGGCGAGGCGCAGGCGATGCTGTAGGTGATGCCCAGGCGTTGCGAGACGAAACCCGAATCCGGCAGTTCGCTGGCCAGTACGATGGACACGTCGTAGCCCTCATCGAGCAAGTCCGGCACGCGGTTGGCCAGGGTCAGGTCGAAGGTCACATCGGGGTGGGTGCGGCGGTAGCGAGCGATGGCGTCGATCACGAAATGCTGGCCGATACCGGTCATGGTGTGCACTTTCAGTTGCCCGGCGGGCCGCGCGTGGGCGTCGCTGGCCTCTGCTTCGGCTTCCTCGACGTAGGCGAGGATCTGCTCACAGCGCAGCAGATAGCGCTTGCCTGCCTCGGTCAGCGCAATGCGGCGGGTGGTGCGGTTGAGCAAGCGGGTTTGCAGGTGGGCCTCAAGGTTTGAGACCGCGCGCGAAACGTTGGCGGTGGTGGTGTCCAGTTGCGCGGCGGCGGCGGTAAAGCTGCCGGCCTCTGCAACGCAACTGAACGCGCGCATGTTTTGCAAGGTGTCCATGGGGTGTTCTCAAGGGAGATGGCAAATTGTGACATGAAGTTGCGCACAGGTGTGTATCCGCTCGGCCTGGCGCGTCAGGACAGGGTCCAGGCTTCACTGACTTTCGCCTCATAGTGCGGCAGGTAGGCCACCAGCACATGATTGAATGCCGCCAGCGCCTGGCTGCGGTTTTCAGCAGTGGGGGCCGCAGTAGCGGTGTGCGCCTGCCGGGTCAGTGTTTCAACCGCCGAAGCGAGCGCCGCAGTGATGCGCTTGAGCGCGTCGAGTTCGCTAGTCAGCACCGTGCCAGGGTGTTGTTCGCCGATCCTGTCGAGCAGTGCTTGAACATCATCGGCATGCTGGTGCAGGTACGCGTCCCAGGCGTGTGATTGTTCGCACGATTGCAGGCAGTTTCGGGCGATTGGCAACAGATGGTCCAGGGACTGGTTGCCCACGTGCTCCGTGCGCAAGGTCTGCCGGGTGCGCAAGGACTGCAGGTCAAGGCCGCTGTGCTGCTTGACCGGAGGCGGCAGCGTCAGGTCACGCGCTTTGCTCACCGTATGACGGGTGAGCAGCACCACCGGCTCCCCGTGCTTGATTTTAACCAGCACCTGAGTGTGCGACGGTTTGGCGGGGTCGAGCAGCGACTCGCTGATCGAGCGGATCAGGTGGTCCCACTCGAAGGTCTGCTCGCCAATCGCCGACAGCGCCTGGCGCAGGCTTTTCTTCAGCGCATCGGCAGATTTGATCGGGGCAATGTCGATCGTCAGGTAATCACCGCTCAGATGCGGGTCATCCCGTTTGCGATGGCTGATCTCAATCGTCACCCCTTTGCCGCTCCCTGCCTGTGACGACGCCGTGATGCCGGACGAGCCGCTCAGCGTCCGGGATGGGGCTGTGAGCGTGTACACCTTCAACGAATCGGGTCGAAGCAATGCGCGATGTTGATCGATCAGGGCGCGTATGGCGCTGTCCTGCTCGGGATCGATACGCGAGTTGGCCTTGAGCCGTACATAGCGTTCCAGCAGCGAGCAGGCGTGTCGGTGGTCTGTGCTCAGGCAGCGGTTCAGTTCGAAAGCCGGCAGGCACGCGCTGGCCCGCAGGGTGAACCGCCGGCTGCTGTCGGCCACGTGGGTTTTCATCGCAGTGAGCAGCGTCACTGCATCGTCGTCCCGGCGTTTGGAATCGGCCATTTGTTGCCGCGCCAGTGTCGGCGCCATGTCGTGAAGACCGAGGATATCCAGCTCTTTGCTCAAGCGGGTGCATTGCAGAGTCAGCGTCAGGGTGGAATTCACGTTCAATAGGCTGAAAAAATCCATCGCGACCTGGCTGTGTACATTCAGCGCGACGCCTTTTTCGCTGATGACCGGCGCACAGGCGTTGTGCAACACGGGTAATTCCACTCCGGCCAGGCCTGCACGGTCCAGTGCCTGTCGAACGTAGGGCTGACTCAGCGCCGAATAGGCCCGGTGTCGATGCAGGTGGCGACGGTCGCTCACCAGCTCGCGCAGTTGCCCGATCGTGCCTGCGATGCTTTCGCTCAGCGACGTGCGTATCGAGCTGCTGCGGCTGTCGGCGTAATGCTCCAGGCTGGCGTACGTGCGGGACATCACATGTCCCAGGCTGAGTTGCTGCTGAGACTGACCTTCACTCAGATCCGTCAGCGTGGACTTGAGCTTGCCTTGCAGGGCGATCACACGAGTGCTTTGCACCCGTTGGTCCGGGCCGGTGTGCAGGTGCGAGTCGATGGCCAGATGCGGCCCTGCACTGAGCTGGCGCGTTGACCCCAACGGGTAGTCAATGCCGAGATGACGATGGTTGCTGCGCTCCCCACCCTCGCGAACGTAGGCCAGTGAAGTCAGTAACCGTTGCGTCAGGCGTTGATGCCGGCCGTCGCTGATCACTGCGCGAAACTGCCATTTCAGGGCGCGGCACAGTGTGTAGTCCGCCTCGACATCCGGGTGTCGGCGGGTGCGATGTTGCTTGAGCAGGTGTTCGGCCTTTTTGAAGAAGGCGTAGAAGTCCGGTAGCTCATCGGCCGACAGTTCCAACCGCTGTTGGCTGTTGCACAGGCGGTGGTGCAGCGCCTCGATGGCGAGCCGTTGGCGTTGATCGCCGCCAAGCGGCTCCAGCTTTTCCAGTATGTAGTCGGCGATCCAGCGCACATCTCTTTGCAGAGGAAGCGTGCCGGGGCTCAAAGGCCAAGGCGTCATGTGCAGCTGCCGTTGCAGCACTGCGGTGGTGTCATACAGGGGCGGATGGGTCGACTCTGGGCTGGAGACGCGAAGCATCGGGTGTTCCTGAGACGGAGAGGGCTCACGATTGTGAAGGCTGGTAAGGCCGGGCGATGTAGGAAGAGTTCCGGGGACTCTGGAAAACTGTCTGAAGCGTGCGCGCCCCGCCTGGATTATCGTCGGAACGGTAATAAAGATTCACAGGAATGCCCGCTTATCGTTCCCGGTCGTGCCCCCTAGAATTGCGCCACTTTCCCCGCGTCAACCACCTCAGGAATTCGCAAGCCGTGCCGCGTCGCATCAGCAGAGAGCTGAAGACTCTCAGTGTTTGGGCCCTTACGCTCGCCATCAGCGGCTGCATCGGCACCGGAAGAATCGGCCCCCAGGGCCAGTCGTTGAACGTCAACCAACTGGCCACCGACGAAGCGATCCAGAGCGCCGCCAGCGATGCCCATTGGCCCAGCGTCCAATGGTGGCAGGCCTACGGCGATCATCAACTGGACCGTTGGGTCGACCTCGCCACCCAAGGCAGCCCCAGTCTGGCCATGGCCGCCGCACGGGTGCGTGAAGCGCGGGCGATGGCCGGGGAGGTCGAGTCGGCAGAGTCCCTGCAGATCAACAGCGACACCACCCTCAAGCGCCACAACTGGCCAAAGGATCAGTTCTATGGCCCCGGCGAGTTGAGCGGTGCGAACACGTGGGACAACAATGCGTCCCTGGGTTTGAGTTACGCCCTCGACCTGTGGGGGCGCGAGCGCAATGCCACCGAGCGTGCCGTCGACCTGGCCCACATGAGCGTCGCCCAGGCGCGCCAGGCCCAGCTCGAGCTGCAGAACAACGTGGTGCGCGCTTATATCCAGCTGTCCTTGCATTACGCCGAGCGCGATATCGCCGCGGCCACCCTGGCCCAGCAAGAGCAGATCCTGGACCTGGCCAACAAGCGCCTGAGCGCCGGGATCGGCACACAGCTGGACGTCAGCCAGGCCCAAACCCCGTTGCCGGAAACCCACCGGCAACTGGACGCGCTGGATGAGCAAATCGCCCTGAGCCGCAACCAACTGGCGGCGTTGGCCGGCAAAGGTCCGGGGGCAGGCGCGCAGTTGCAGCGCCCGAGCCTGTCGCTTGGCGCTGCGTTGAGGTTGCCCTCGACCTTGCCCGCGCAGTTGCTCGGCCAGCGCCCTGATGTCGTCGCCAGCCGCTGGCAGGTGGCGGCCCAGGCGCGGGGTATCGATGTCGCCCACGCGGGCTTCTATCCCAACGTCGACCTGGTCGGCAGCCTCGGTTACATGGCCACCGGTGGCGGCATGCTGGCGTTTCTCGCGGGCCAGAAATTCAACTACAACGTCGGCCCGGCAATCACCCTGCCGATCTTCGACGGCGGGCGTCTGCGTGCCGCGCTGGGTGAAGCCAGCGCCGGTTATGACGTTGCCGTGGCGCACTACAACCAGACCCTGGTGAATGCGCTCAAGGGCATCAGTGACCAGTTGATCCGCCGCGAGTCCATGGACAAGCAGGCGGCATTTGCCGCGCAATCGGTGGCGTCGGCGCAGAAAACCTACGACATCGCCACCATCGCCTACCAACGCGGCCTGACCGACTACCTCAATGTGCTGAACGCCCAGACCCTGCTGTTTCGCCAGCAGCAGGCAGCGCAACAGGTACAGGCCGCGCGCCTGAGCGCCCACGCCGAACTGGTGACCGCCCTGGGCGGCGGCCTTGGTGCCGGCGACGATGTACCGCGCGACAACCAATCCCTCCCCAGCAAGACTCCGGCGGCGCTGGCCGTGTTCGATCACTGAGTAAATGGCGATGACTCCCTTGCCTGCACCCCTGCGCTGGCTGCACTCACTTGAGTGGCGCCGTGGTTTTTTCGACTGGGCACGCAGCGATGGCGTGACCTGGGTGTATATCTTCAAGGTGCTGCTGGCCGCATTCCTCACCTTGTGGCTGGCGATGCGCCTGGAACTGCCGCAGCCGCGCACCGCCATGATCACGGTGTTTATCGTGATGCAACCGCAGAGCGGCCAAGTGTTTGCCAAGAGCTTTTACCGCTTTCTCGGCACGCTGGCCGGATCGGCGGTGATGGTGTTGCTGATCGCATTGTTTGCGCAGAACACCGAACTGTTCCTCGGCGCCCTGGCTATCTGGGTGGGCATCTGCACCGCTGGCGCCACGCGTAATCGCAACTTTCGCGCCTACGGGTTTGTGCTCGCCGGCTACACGGCGGCGATGGTCGGTTTGCCGGCGTTGGCGCACCCGGACGGCGCCTTTATGGCGGCGGTGTGGCGGGTCTTGGAAATCTCCCTGGGGATTCTCTGCTCGACGCTGGTCAGCGCCGCGATCCTGCCGCAGACCTCCAGCGCCGCGATGCGCAATGCGCTCTATCAACGTTTCGGGGTGTTCGCGCTGTTCGTCACCGACGGCCTGCGAGGTCGCAGTCAGCGTGAAGGCTTTGAAAGCGCTAACGTGCGCTTTATCGCCGAGGCTGTCGGCCTGGAGGGCCTGCGCAGCATCACCGTGTTCGAAGACCCGCATATGCGCCGGCGTAACGGTCGGCTCAGTCGCCTCAACAGCGAGTTCATGGGCATCACCACACGCTTCAACGCCTTGCATCAGTTGCTGGCACGACTGCGCGCCGACGCAGCCGATCATGTGGCGGCGGCGATCAAGCCCGGCCTGCAGGACCTGGCCGAGGTGCTCGACGGTTTCTCCGGACGTGCCCTGACCAGCCCCGACGCGGCGCGGCTGGTCAACGTGCTCAGCGCCTACCGGGACAGCTTGCCCGCCAAGGTGCGCCACCTGCGCGCGACCTTCCAGGAAGGCAACCCCACCGAAGCCGAGCAATTGGACTTTCATACCGCCTACGAGCTGCTGTACCGCTTCGTCGACGACCTGCACAACTACGCGCAAACCCACGCGTCCCTGGCCGATCACCGCCACGCCCGGGAAGACTGGAACGAGGTCTATACGCCGAAAACCAACTGGCTGGCCTGCGCTGCCGCCGGCCTGCGCGCCTCGTTCATCCTGATCGTGCTCGGCAGTTACTGGGTAGCCACTGCCTGGCCCAGTGGTGCAACCATGACCTTGATCGCAGCCGCCACCGTCGGCCTGTCCGCCGCCACGCCCAACCCCAAGCGCATGGCCTTCCAGATGGCCTGCGGCACTTTGATCGGTGCGCTGGTGGGCTTTGTCGAAATGTTCTTCGTGTTTCCCTGGATCGACGGCTTCCCATTGCTCTGCACGATGCTCGCGCCGGTGATCATTTTCGGCGCTTTCCTCGCCTCACGTCCGCAATACGCCGGGGTCGGCGTGGGCTTGTTGATCTTCTTCAGCACGGGCTCGGTGCCGGATAACCTGACGGTCTATAACCCCTACACCTTTATCAACGACTACATCGCCATGGTCATCGGCATGCTGGTGTGCGCGGCAGCCGGAGCGATCATCCTGCCGCCCAACAGCCGTTGGCTGTGGCGGCGTCTGGAGCAGGACCTGCGCGAGCAAGTGGTGTACGCAATCAGCGGCAAGCTCAAGGGCCTGGCGTCGAGCTTTGAAAGCCGCACCCGTGACCTGCTGCACCAGGCCTATGGCCTCGCCGCCGGGCAGCCGCAGGTGCAGCGCGACCTGCTGCGCTGGATGTTCGTGGTGCTGGAGGTCGGTCACGCGATCATCGAATTGCGCAAGGAACAGGCGATCCTGCCGGTGCATCCGGCGTATGCCGAATCCCAGCCGTGGCGCCAGGCCATCCGCGTCATGGGGCGCTCGCTGGTGCGGCTGTTCCTGCAACCCAGCGCCAGCAACCTGGAGCGCGGACTGATCGCCGTCGACCATGCGCTCAGCCGCGTGCAGGCCACCGACGAACCCTTCGCCCCGCACTTCGACACCTCGGCCCTGCGCCGGGTGAAAAGCTACCTGCACTTTATCCGCACCTCGTTGCTTGACCCGCAATCGCCGCTGGCGGCGCTCAAAGGATCTGCAAATGCCCCGTGAAATCGCCTTCCACGGCCTTTACATGCCGACCATGACCCTGATGTTCCTGATCGCGGCCGTCCTGGCCTGGGCCCTGGATCGATTCCTGGCCGGGTTCGACCTGTACCGGTTTTTCTGGCACCCGGCGCTGCTGCGCCTGAGCCTGTTCGTTTGCCTGTTCGGCGCCCTGGCGCTGAGCGTCTACCGTTGAGAATGCCCTGATGAAAAAGTTTTTCAGCCTGCTCGCGACCCTGCTGGTGCTGGCGTTGGCGATCTGGATTGGCCGCACCTTGTGGGTGCACTACATGCAGACGCCCTGGACCCGCGACGGCCGCGTGCGTGCCGATATCATCAACGTGGCGGCCGATGTTACGGGCGAAGTGGTGGACGTGCCGGTGCGCGACAACCAGTTGGTGAAAAAAGGCGACCTGCTGATGCAGATCGACCCCGAGCATTACCGCATCGCGGTCAAGCAGGCGCAGTCGCTGGTGGCTTCACGCAAAGCCACCTGGGAAATGCGCAAGCTCAATGCCCATCGCCGCGCCGACCTGGATGCCCTGGTGATCTCCAGGGAAAACCGCGACGACGCCAGCAACATAGCCGATTCGGCCCTGGCCGATTACCAGCATGCGCTGGCGCAACTGGAAGCGGCTGAACTGAACTTGAAACGCACCCACGTCGTGGCAGCTGTCGACGGTTATGTCACCAACCTCAATGTGCATCGCGGCGACTATGCGCGCATCGGCGAGGCGAAAATGGCCGTGGTGGACATGAACTCGTTCTGGGTCTATGGCTTCTTTGAAGAGACCAAGCTGCCCCACGTGAAGGTCGGCGACAAAGCCGATATGCAATTGATGAGCGGCGAGACGCTCAAGGGCCACGTGGAAAGCATCTCCCGTGGCATCTACGACCGCGACAACCCCGAGAGCCGCGAACTGATTGCCGATGTGAACCCGACCTTCAACTGGGTGCGCCTGGCCCAGCGCGTGCCGGTGCGGATTCACATTGATGAAGTGCCGGAGGGGGTGTTGTTGGCGGCGGGTATTACCTGCACGGTGATCGTCAACCCAACGCAAAACTAAAAATGTGCGAGGCTTGCCCTAATGCCGGTCAGTTAGCGCAGATCCCCCGTGGGAGGGGGCTTGCCCCCGATAGCGGTGGTTCAGTTAATCAATCTGGTGAATGACACACCGCTATCGGGAGCAAGCGCCCTCCCACATTTTTTGACCGCGTCAGGCCTTGATAAAGGTCTCATGTAGGTGCCGCCAAAGCAGCGCGCCACTGGCCTGCTTCTCGAACACTACCGTGGCGCGGCGATCTGTCCGGGTGCCGCTGTCGTCCACCTGATGCTCGCGATAAGTCACCGTGGCGCCCCGCGCATGGCGATCAATCCCGGCCATTTCACTCAAGGTGATTTTCAAGCCCGGCCGCATTCCGCCCAGGCGCGTGAACAGTGCATTGACCCCTGCCGCATTGACCCGCGTGCCGGTGGCGGGTGCAACCATGCTGAACTCAGGCGAGAAACGCGCCAGTAAATTCTGCAAGGTGCCCTCAGGGGCGACGCCGGAAAACCATTGCTCGATCTCGACGTGGGTCTGGATTACTTCTTCAAAAAAATCGCTGTAGTCAATCATCGGTCAGGCTCGCTGGAGGGGTGAAGCAGTGCGTGAACCCGGGACGCATCGAGGCGCAGCACTGCGAAAACGGGCAACAGGGTCAGGGCTGCGGCCATCGTGAAGGTTATGGCGAAAGAATCCAAGGCCGACAGCACTGCGCCGAGCACGGCGGCGCCTATGCAGAAGCTCAATTGCCGATTGATATTCCACAACGCACTGGCGTGCCCCATGTGCTCGGCGGGGATGTCGAGAAAGGCCAGGGTCTGCGCGGTGCTGCTGCACAGGCTGCCGCCCAGGCCCATCAACGCATAGGCGGGAATGATCAGCATCGGCTGGTTGAGTAGCAAGATGCCGACGCATTGCAAGGCCATGCCCATGAGCAGCAGAGGCTTGGGCCCACAGCGGTTGAAGAGCTTTTTGCTCAGGTAAATGGCCACTGCCGAGGCCAGTGCCCACGGCAACATGAATGCGCCGGTCCGGGTTGCGTCATAACCGAGTCCGCGCAGGTAAAGGATGGCGATCAGGCTGGTGCCGATAAAGACGCCGGGGATGCACAGGTAGACCAGCATCGCTACGCGCAGCAACGGGCTGGCGAGTTGTTTGACGATGCTGCCCAGGTCCAGGGTCGGACGCGCCGTCACGGGCACGTCAGGTTTTATCCACAGCAATGCCAGCGCCAGGGTGATCAAGGCCAGGGGCAGGTTGGCGTAGAAAATCCAGCGCCAGGACAGGCTGTCGACAATCAGCCCGCCCAACGCTGGGGATAACGCCGGCACCAGCAAGGCCACCGACATCACCCGCGCCGTCAACTGGCTACGCTCGGCGGCAGGAAAGTGCCGGTAAGCCATGGCTTGCCCAACGAGAATCAGCAAGCCGCCACCCAGCCCTTGCAGGGCACGCCAGCCGATCAGCGCATCGATCGAATCGGCCTGGCCGACCATCATCGATGCCCCGGCGAACACCAGCAGGCTGATAACAATCAACGCTCGCTCCCCCATGATCGCCGCCAGCCACACACTCAAGGGGATGATCAGGGTCAGCCCGAGCATGTAGGCGTTGCTGATCCACGCCAACTGCGTGACCGAGGCGTGCAGTTCGTGGGCGATATCCGGGTAGGCGACGGTGGCGACAAACATGTTCACCAGGTCCAGGGCAAAGCCCAGCAAAAAGATCCAGGCGACTTTCGAGCGGTAGGTCATGAAGGCGATCCTGCGAATGAAGCGGGCAGGGTAGGCGGGATAAGTGGCTTGGGCTACGTCGGTTTGCCTGCTAGTTTGTCAAAAATATTTTGACAAAGGAGGGCGCGGCCCATGGTCAGCCTGGACCGTTTTGACACCTTCAAGGCCGTGGTCGAAGCCGGCTCACTGACGGCGGCGGCCGATTTGCTCGGGCAAACACGCGCCGTAGTCAGCTTCAACCTCAAGCGCCTGGAGGCAGAGCTGGGGGTTACCCTGCTCACGCGCAGCACCCGCCAGTTGGCACTGACCGACGCGGGCGAACGCTTCTACCTGCGCTGCACGCGCATGCTTGAAGAGGCGTGTTTGGCGGTGGAAGAAGCCCGCTGCGAACACGCCCAGCTCAAAGGCACATTGCGTATTACCACCACCGTGGAATACGCCCTGGCCGTGGTCGCCCCGGCGGTTGAAGCGTTCCGTCGCCTGCACCCGGACCTCAATGTGCACTTGTCCACATCCTCCACCCATGCCGACCTGATTTCCGAGCGTTTTGACGTGGCGATCCGCTTGGGGCGCCTGCTGGACTCCAATCATCGGGCGTTACAGTTATCCACATTCGAGGTGTTCGCGGTGGCGGCGCCACAGTTTGTCGGGGTGCGCCATCTGGAAGATCTGGAACAGGTGCCCAGGTTGGGGCATGGCCGCCTTACGGAACTGACTGTAACCGATCCGTCGGGCGGCGAGCATTCCTACCGCGCCGGCCCCGCTGCGCTCATGGCAGACAGCGCGGCAGTCCTTCAGGCATTTGCCCTGCGCGGCCACGGCGTGGCGGTGTTGCCGCAATGGCTGGTGCAGGACGATCTGGAGGCCGGACGTTTGGTGCGCTTGCTGGCGGACCATCGCTTCGCCCCGCAAGGGGTCTACGCGGTGTATCCGGATACCCGGCATTTGCCGCTGAAGGTGCGGGCGTTTATGGATTTTATGAAGGGGTAATGTCAGGTGGTTAGTTGGCGGATCACATTTACGAGGACAGGCGCGAAAGGTTTCAGTCGGTTGTTGACGTCTGGAATGCTCAACTCTTCCATCAAGAGATTAAGCAACTCGACATTTTCTACTTCAAGTTCTACGCCGCCCTCATACAGGAGGGCTTCCACCAGCGTTTTCCTGGCATTAACCAGTGCTCGGTTGTTTTCATGGCTGTCGCCCAGGTTGAGCACTCTAATAGCGGCTGTTGCCCTGGCTGTCAGTCCCTCCACCCGTCCGGACATATAAAACTTAAGTTCAGTTTCGCATTCATCCATCAGCGGTGTAAGTGGCAATACCTGATGCCCGTGGGCTTTGTCGCATTGTTTGGACCTGTCGCAGCTGGCAACGATGTTGGAAAAGTCCACTGTACGGTTCGGCGCGAGCTTTTGAGCTTGGACGTGCTCGTTGCGAGCGCTATCTGCGGTGATTTGATGGCAACAGTAAGCGCACAGGCCATGTTGTTCTTCGATACATGCCTGACGAATGGATTGACTGGGTTCTTGTGTCAAGTCCGGGTAGCGACCCTTTGGGTTGGCGCGTTTCCATTGCGTCAGTGCTGCCGGCTCATCTCCTTTCGTGATCTTACGCACTGCGCAACTCCAGCTTGCGAATCAGAAGGGCGGCTTTGATGAGCTCGATATGGCCGGGAGGCAGATCGATTGAGAGCTCTTCGAACAGGGCCTTGGCTTCTTTCAGCTTTTTGTCTTGCAGTAATTCCAGCATGCGATCAAGACGGGCTTGAACCTTGCTATTGCGAACGTCGGTGTCCATAACACTGAGCAGTACTTGATTGGCATCCAGGCCATAGAGGCCGTTTCGCTCTTCCAGTTCACCGTCGTCGAGGACGTAGCACAGAATGTCCTTTGTATCGCTGATCACCAACGGAGAATGCGTTGTGAGTATGAATTGGCAGTTGGGGAAGGTATCGGTGAGTTGGTGTATGAGACGGCGCTGCCATTTTGGATGAAGGTGCAGGTCCACTTCATCAATCAGCACGACACCCGTGCCTTCGAGCGGATTTGCAAGTGCCGGGTTCATCATTGACAGCCGGCGAGCGATATCGCCAACCAGCGCCATCATTGATTTTTCGCCCTGGGAAAGCTGCGAGACGTTTAGCGTGCGTTCACCTTTATCAATGGCCATGTGCAGTCGAGGCTGGCGTTGTACACGAAGATTACTGAAGCCTGGCATAAATGCAGTGATCGCCGATCTTACAGCGGTCAGTTGCGTGTCACGGGACGCGACGTGCATATTTTTCAGTTCGGAAAGCAAAGAGTCGTTGGGCGCGGAAACTATTTTTTGCAGGTGTTCTAAAACAGCTGATGGAATTGTGGTTTCGTTTTCGGTGTCTTCTTTTTCACGAAACCATTCAAAAAAACGACCGAAATCCACACTGCCACTGAGCGCGTTGTCGTACCCATCAATCTGATCAAGAGGCAATTTTGACCTTCTTGTAGCCAGCGGTACATCAATCACCGACCGTTCCACAGCATAAGAGACGATCAGAGGTAGAGATGCGGTTTCATCCACGATATTGAAGTGGATGCGATAGTGATCAGCGAGTTTCGTGGAGCCGCCAAGCTCGCTACTCGCTCTGGAGATACGACCTTTACGCGTACGCGCCAGAGTCCAGGAGTAAGAAGCAGGCTTCGAGCTTCCAGGGTGAGTTGTGTCGACGACGTCTACTTCAATAGACGCTGTTGGGGTCGAATTGGTTATCAGGTCCTCTGGAATTGAGGTGCCACTTCCTCCTTCAGTTCTAATTCTCGCGACGAGCCAACTTAACGACGTTGTGATGGATTTCAAAATCGTTGTCTTCCCCGCCCCGTTATTCCCCACAAACACCGTCACCTTCGACGCATGTTTTTCGGTCGGCGCAAAGGCGACTTCCAAGTCGGTAAAACGACCGACGTTATTCAGTCGAATTTTTCTGATTTCCATCGCATTACCCTTGTGGGGTCAGTCAGTTTCAAGAGGAAGGCGGCGATTATGGCACTCATCCGGGGTTTTGGCAGGTAGGCTTCACGCCTGCTTACAACACACCACCCAACCCAAAGCGCTTCTTCAATACCTTCTCCAGCAATCCCTTGGGCAACAGCGCCGCCATCAACGGCAACGCCCGGCTGCCATTGCCCGAGCGCAGCAGGCGCGGTGGTTGCGCTTGTTGCACGGCCTTCAGCACATCCGCCGCAAACTCACTGGCCGGGGTTGGTTTGTCTTGAGAGGCCTGGCTGCGGGCGCGAATGCCTTCGCGCAACGGCCACCATGGCGAGTGTTCGTTGATCAGCAATTCGGCCTGGGCGCCGGCATTTTTTGCAAAGCTTGTATTGATTGCGCCGGGCTGTACTTCCATGACCCGCACACCAAACGGCGCCAGTTCCATGCGCAACGCATCGCTCAAGGCATGCACGGCGGCTTTGGAGGCGCAGTAGGCGCCCGCAAACGGCGTGACCAGTACACCGGAAACGCTGCCGATATTCACCACCAGGCCCTTGCGCTTACGCAGTGCGGGGAACAGCGCCTGGGTCACGCCGACGATGGAAAACACATTGGTTTGGAACTGACGTTGCATGGCGTCGGTGCCGCCATCGAGCAGCGGGCCCATGGCGCCGTAGCCGGCGTTGTTGACCAGCACATCCAGCTCGCCCAACTGCGCGGCCAGTTGCTGCAAGGCTGCGCTGTCGTTGACGTCCAGTTGCACGGCATTGAAACCGGCGGCGGTAAGGGCGGCGACGTCATCGGGTTGGCGGGCGCTGGCCCACACCTGGAAACCTGCAGCGTTAAAGGCATCGGCCAGGGCGCGGCCAATGCCGCTGGAGCAACCGGTGATCAGTACGTTGGGCATGGATCAATCCTTTGTCAGTCCGAGAAACTGCCTTGCAGGTGCTCGGCACGAAATTCCAGGGTTTGCGGGCGGTAGCCGGGGCGCAGCGGTGGCGTGGGCAGGCAGTCGTCCCAGGTGGCGCCGGCTTGTAGTTCACCAGGGCCACGATAGCGTGGGGCGGCGTAGACGTTGTCGGCCAGGTTGACCGTGTCGCCCGGTGCATAAGCAGCGACGCGCCAGCGCAGTTCGGCAAGGGGGACGTTGTTGCCGTTATTGAGGGTCAGCTTCAGCGGCCGGTCGGCCGGGCATTCCTGCGGGGCGTAGGTGATGCGCAGTTCCAGGCGGGCCAGTTGCGCGGCTTCACGGTTGTCCAGCCAGACTACCCACACGGCGACCAGACCCAGGCCGACGGCGGCGGCCAGCGATACCGGCAGGGCTTTGGCCGGGTAGCGCAGCAGCAGGATCAGCCAGGTGATGATCAGGAGAACGCCGAAGAACATGGAGGCCACCTCGAATAGGGAATGAGCATCCTAACTTAAGCGCAGGTGGGATTGCTTACCTTCAGAGGTGTGTTGGTTGGGCGGACGCCATCGGGGGCAAGCCCCCTCCCACCTTTGAATGTATTCACAACGCTAGTGTGGGAGGGAGCTTGCCCCCGATGAGGCCCTTACAGTCAGCGCAAGGCCCAAACAAAAAGCCCCCACCCAGCCCACTGCGGATAGGGGACGCAATGGGCTGGGTGAGGGCTTCTTGTACGACTGTTTTACTGCGCGATAGTTTTCACCGACACGCCACGTTCAATCGGCGTGGAGCGCCCGTAGATATCTTCGAAGCGCTCGATATCGTCTTCGCCCAGGTAGCTGCCCGATTGCACTTCGATGATCTCCAACGGGATCTTGCCCGGGTTGCGCAGGCGGTGCACCGAGGCGATCGGGATGTAGGTGGACTGGTTCTCGCAGAGCAGGAACACGTTGTCGTCACAGGTGACTTCAGCGGTGCCGCTGACCACGATCCAGTGCTCGGCGCGGTGATGGTGCATCTGCAGCGACAGGCACGCGCCCGGCTTGACCGAGATGTGCTTGACCTGGAACCGCCCGCCCATGTCCACCGAGTCGTAGGAGCCCCACGGACGATAGACTTCGCAGTGGTTCTGGGTCTCGCTGCGCCCCTGTTCATTGAGGGTGTTGACCATCTGCTTGACGCCCTGGACCTTGTCCTTGTGGGCAATCATCATCGCGTCTTTGGTTTCTACCACCACAATGTTGTCCAGACCGATCACCGACACCAGCTTGCCGTTGCCGTGCACCATGCAATTGCGGCTGTCCTGGATCACCACGTCGCCTTTGCTCACGTTGCCGTTGGCGTCTTTGTCATTGACCGCCCACAACGATGCCCAGCAACCCACGTCGCTCCAGCCGGCGCTCAACGGCACCACACAGGCGCGCTGGGTTTTTTCCATCACGGCGTAGTCGATGGAGTTGTCCGGGCAGCAGGCGAAGGTGGCTTCGTCGAAGGTCACGGTGTCGGCGGTCTGCTCGCTGCGTTCCAGGGTCAGCACGCAGGTGTCGTAGATGTCCGGATCGTGCTTTTTCAGCTCTTCCAGGAAACGGCTGGCGCGGAACAGGAACATGCCGCTGTTCCAGAAGTAGCCGCCGCTTTTGACGAACTCGATGGCACGTTTTTCATCGGGTTTTTCCACGAACTGCTGTACGCGGCTCACGCCTTCGGGCAGCAGCGAATCGTTGGTGGACTTGATGTAGCCGTAACCGGTTTCCGGACGGGTTGCCGGCACGCCGAACAGCACCATTTCGCCACGCTCGGCCGCCACTGTGGCCAGGGCCAGGGCGCGTTGCAGGGCTTTCTGGTCGTCGATGACGTGGTCGGCGGGCAGCACCAGCATCAGTTCGTCACGGCCTTCATTGACCAGCATCATCGCGGTCAGGGCGACCGCCGGCGCGGTGTTGCGGCCAAACGGTTCCATCAGGATGCGCTGGCACTCAAGCTTGCGCGCGCTCAGTTGCTCGTTGACGATAAAACGGTGGTCCTTGTTGCAGACCACGATAGGGGAGTCCATGCCTTCGAACACCAGGCGCTCCAGGGTTTGCTGGAACAGCGTGTGCTCGCCGGTCAGGGCCAGGAATTGCTTGGGGAACTGTTTACGCGAAAGCGGCCAAAGACGTGAGCCGCTACCACCGGAAAGGATTACTGGGATCATGGGTGTTTCTCCTAAAGATAGTTGGGAGCTGCAAGCCACAAGCTGCAAGTAACAGCTTTTCACTTGCAGCTTGAAGCTTGTCGCTCATTACTCACGCGATCAGCGGGTCGACACTGGGCGTTTCACCCAGACTGGCGACAGGCTCGAACCGGAACCGGTGACGTACAGCACCGCTGCCTCACCGCGTTCCAGGGCTACCGGCTTCACATCGCCGACCTTCTTGTCGCCGTCATACAGCGCCAGGCTCACCTTCACCGGGTTGATCTCACGCTCGCCGCGGCCCTTGGCGGCGACCGACTTGACCACGTCGGTCTTGCCGTCGGCGGTCTTCAGGGTCAGGGCCTTGTCGCTGAGGTTCTGCACGCGTACCAGGGATTTCTGCTTGTTCTTGAACGGCGGTTCTTCGATCAACTGAGGCTGGCCGCTGCCGCTGTTGACCAGGGTGTAGTAGTGATCGGCGGCGAGCTTGACCGGTACGGTCTGGCTGCCGACCTTGGCGCTGTAGTCGCCGCCCGGCATGAAGCTGAAGTCGCTGCTGGCCAGTGGCGCAACGTCGCTGAGGTTGGTGGCGCCGACTGTGGCGCTGACTTCCTGGTTGCTGGCGTTGTAGATGCGCACGAAGCTCGAACCTTTCGGCGCCGTTGGGCCGTAGAGCGCGGCGTCACCACCGGCGAAGGCGGACATGGATGCGACGCTCAGGCCGGCGGCGATAGCCAGGGTCTTGGCGAGACGACGAGGAGTTGTAGTGAAAGTCATGTGAGTTACCTCTCTTTCAGTTTTGCGCCCGGTCGGGCGTCTCGGATTTGGATGTATTGATTGCCATGTTCTGTTGGCGCGAACCGGCTTGTTTAAGCTGCGCAACCCACGCGGGGTCGGCATCACCGATTTCGTTGTTGACGGGCAGATAGCGTTCGGGAAACTCCCAGATCAGCACCTGGGGCGGGCTGTTCTTGAAGTCGTCACTTTTCAGGTAGCTGAGCATCGGCAGGATCGGGCCATGGCCATCTTCGGCGTAGCTGACCACGTCGCTGCCCAGGGCTTGCTTGAGGGCGCCGACGAAGTTCCAGTTGGGGTTGGCGCTGTAGCTGGTGCCCACCAGGGCCACCGGGGTTTCGCTGTCGCTGAACAGCGCGTCGTCACCTTTCTCTTCGGCCAGGTGGGTGACGCGTTTTTGCAGCGGCTCTTTGGGTGGCATCAGGTTTTCGAACAGCGGGTCCAGGGGCAGGAACAGGCGCAGGTCGCCTTTATGCGGTTCGGTCTTTTCTGCTTCGGTGACGAATCGCTGCGGCTCGCCGCTCAGCGGGGTCTTGTCGGCAATCGCCTTGGCCAACTGCTTGGCGGCGATTTCCGCACCGTCCGGGGTCCAGTGAGTATCGGTGCGCAGGAACACTTGCTTGCCGGCGAGCTTGGCCTGTTGCAGCGGGCCAAGCAGGTCCGGGGCAGGGATGTTGTCTGCCGCGACACGGGCGTGGAAGTCCTGGTACAGGTTGGCGTGGATGCTTGCCGGTTTCACTTCACCCAGGTGTTCCGGGTACAGGCGCACCTTGGCCGGCACAATTGCCATCACCAGCTGGATGCCCTGGGCCTTGAGCTTCTGGCGCACGCCTTCGACCAGTGCGTAGTTGCCTTGCAGGTTCTGGTCTTCGTTGACGGCGGGGTTGAATTCCTCGTCGCTGTACAGCCAGTGATCGCGGCCCAGCACCACGCCAGGGCGGCCTTCGTTGAACAGCTTGTAGTCCAGCGCCGCCCACAGGTTGGTGCCCAGGCGTTTGATCGGGAACTCGTCGTCGTAGTGAGTCTCGACGGCTTTGGTCCAGCGCCCGTTGAGCACGGTTGCATCGGCATTGGTGCTAAAGCCCAGGAAGCTGCGCAGTGACCAGGCGCCCAGTGCCAGCAACAGCACCAGGAACAGGCTTATGTAGAGGACGCGTAATGAACGGGTCATGGTCGGCTCCCTCAGAATTGGAAGTAAAGGAACGGCGAGAAACTCTGCGCCGACAGTTTCAGGATCGACGCCACGAACAGCAGCAGCACGGCCGCGCGCATGGCGTAGCGTGGCCAGTCAGCGGTCCAGTAGGCCGGTTGCACGGCGGCGTCACGGCCCACGCTGAAACCGGGCTCGTGGATGCTGCCGGGGTTGTCGCCTGGTACGGCCTTGATCAGGCTCGGATCACTCTGCTTGGATTTCTCGGCAGGGCGGTTGCGATAGAAATCGCGCAGGCCGAAGAACGCCAGCGTTGCGTAGGCCACCACCAGGGTCGCCACTTGCAGGCCGGTGAGGCTGGCGCGGTTGAGTTCCGACAGCGACCACTCGCCAAAGCTGAACATCGCACCGTACATACGCCCGGCGACGTGCAGGTTCTCGGCGCGGAAGATCACCCAACCCATCACCACCAGCAGGAAGGTGAAGGCCCAGCGCAGCACGTTGAAGCTGCGCGGCGCGGTGTTCAGGCCGATGGCTTTTTCAATCGCCAGCCACATGCCGTGCCAGGCGCCCCACACGATGTAGGTGATGTTCGCACCGTGCCACAGGCCACCGAGCAGCATGGTCAGGAACAGGTTGCGGTAGGTGGTCAGCGTGCCTTTGCGGTTGCCGCCCAGGGTGATGTACAGGTAGTCACGCAGCCAGGTCGACAGGCTGATGTGCCAGCGCCGCCAGAACTCGGTGATCGACTGGCTGATGTACGGCTGCTTGAAGTTTTCCATGAAGCGGAAACCCATCATCAAGCCCAGGCCGATGGCCATGTCGCTGTAGCCGGAGAAGTCGAAGTACAGTTGCGCGGTGTAGGCCAGCGCGCCGAGCCAGGCGTCACCCGTGGTGGGGTTTTGCAGGGCGAAGCAGTGGTCCGCCACTACGGCCAGGGTATCGGCGATGAAGACTTTCTTGATGAAACCCTGCATGAACCGCGTGCAGCCCTCGGAGAATTTGTCCAGGGTGTGGGTGCGGTTGTTGAACTGGTC
Source organism: Pseudomonas fluorescens (assembly GCF_002837185.1). GTDB lineage: Bacteria > Pseudomonadota > Gammaproteobacteria > Pseudomonadales > Pseudomonadaceae > Aquipseudomonas > Aquipseudomonas fluorescens_AM. The sequence goes on from NZ_KZ477985.1 coordinate 308,619, forward strand.
GGCCAGGTCGCGAAAGCGCAATACGGGGCCGGCGATCAGGTGCGGGAAGATCGCCACGAACGCCGCAAAGTCGATGAGATTGCGGGTCGCCGGGGTATCACCCCGATACACGTCGATGATGTAGCTGATGGACTCGAAGATGTAGAACGAGATCCCGATCGGCAACAGTACGTGGGTGAGGATAAACGGCTCCAGGCCCGCCGACTTCATCATCAGGTTGATGCTGTCGACGCCGAAGTTGGCGTACTTGAAGTAGCCCAGGATGCACAGGTCGACGGCCACGCCGAGCAGCAGCCAGCGCTGCGCCGGCTGGGTGCGCACGCCGGCGGCACCGACCTTGAGGCCGATCCAGTAGTTCCACAGCGTCACGGCCGCGAACAGCGCCAGGAAGTCCACTCGCCACCAGGCGTAGAACACGTAGCTGGCAATCAGCAGCAGCAGATTGCGATAGCGTTGCCCGCTCAAATAGTACAAGCCGAGAAAGATCGGCAAGAACAGAAACAGGAACACATTGGACGAGAAAACCATCCCGATCTCTCCATGTTTAAACCAACAGTCAAGGGCCGGAGCCCCCCCAAACCCCCCACGAGATTCGGGGAGGGCGGTACAACAATTCCATCTGGCAAAACGCGGTTTAAATGTGGGAGGGGGCTTGCCCCCGATAGCGGTGTGTCATTCAACACAGATGGCGACTGTTACTCCGCCATCGGGGGCAAGCCCCCTCCCACATTTTTTTTACCGCGTCTGGTCAGGAACCTTTTTTGCCTTTTTCATGCGTCGGGTCGTAGACCTTGGTCAGGTCGCCGCCCAGGCGGAAGGTCTTGAACGGTTGCATGCCATGCTTGCGCTCGATCACATCCGGGGCACAGGTGTAGAGGGTGCAGAAAGGTTCAAGCCAGGCGAATTTCATGTCCTGCTTCAAGTCCTTCATGTCCTGCTCCTTGCCATTCTTCTGTTCGAAGATGTCCGGGTCCTTGACCCCGGCCAGCACCTTGTCGCCCAGGCGCTTGAGCGCGCTGTTGTTTTCCTGGCGCAGGTCCACGCCGTTGACCAGCGCGAAACTGGCGATCATCGACAGCGGCGGCAGGGCGTAGTTGTGGTACGACAGGGCGCGTTGCTGGCGCTTCAATTCGTTCGGCAGGAAGCCCTGGTCGTCGACCTGGTTCACGCCGACCTTGTATTCCTTGACGGCCCAATCAAACAGGTCGCGGCGGTTGGTGGCGATGGAGGTCGCCATCACCGACCAGGCGGCCCAGTAGGAGTGGTTGTTGGTTTTTTCCAGCGGCAGGTTGTCCCAGTCGCTCACTACCTGATCGGCCAGTTTGTTGAACCAGGCTTCGATCAGTTGCGATTCCTGCTGGTGATTGGCCAGCGGGTGCGACTCGGAGAACTTCAGGCGCACATAAGCCGAGGCCATGCTGCCCAGTGCCCATTTGCGCATGGACTTGCCGGTGTGGTTGAAGTCCTTGGACATCAAGGCATCGGCCTTGGCCCACGACACCAGCCAGTTCAGCGTGCATTCGAGCTGCTGTGGGCGGCCGTCGCGCATGAACTGCATCACGCGTTTGCTGGTGTCTTTTTCCAGCTTGGTGATGTCGGCGGTGCTGTCGCGAAAGGCTTGTTCCGACTGCACATTCAGTGTCGAGCGAGCCTTGTCCGAGCCTTCGTACTTGCTGCGAAATTGCAGAGGCCCGGTGTAGGGCGTCGGCATGGTGTCGCAGTTTTCCTTGAAGTCGCCGGTCTTGAACGCTTCGATCGGTGCGAAATAGCCTTGAGGCGGACGCAGTGGTGCGGCCGCATTCACGGAGCCGGCAAACATGGCCAGGCCCAGCAGGGTAGGGAGCAATAGCTTTTGCATAAGTAACCTCACTTCCCGAGTTGGGCGGTCTGCTGACCACCGCTTGGGAATACGTTGCGTGTGCAAATTTTCGCTTCGACTTTCTGCGCGGCAGCACCCTTTTCCGGGCCCTGCACTTCCACGGCCAGCAAGTTCTGCGGGGCCCAGTCTTCATCGGTGCGCAGTTCAAAGGCGAAACGCCCGTCTGTATCGGATGTCTCGGGTTTCTCGATCTTGATGTCCTCGTGGCGCCCGTTCATGTACCAGAGGGTGGCTTGCAAGGTTTTCACCGACGGATCGGCGAAGCGGATATCGACCTGATGGTTGGCGTTGCGCAGGTCTTTGTTCGCACTGTTGACCATCAGTTCGTTTTTGCCCGGTTTGAGCGTGGTGCTGGCCGACATCTGCGCGGTCTTGCCTTCGCAGCCGTTGTCGAGCAGCGCCATCATCTGGCGGTAGATGGTTTCCTGGTCGAGACGGTACAGCGGCGAGAATTCCCAGATCAGGATCTTTGGCGGGGTCTTCTGGAATTCGTCACTGCCCAGGTACTGGATCATCGAGCCTTCCAGGCCGCCGCCGGGGAAGGCGACGTTGAGAATGTCGGCACCGATCTCTTCTTCAAGGAAACCGGCGAAGTTGTAGTTCTTGCCGCTGTGGCTGGTGCCCACCAGGGTGATCTGCGGGTTGCCCGAATCGCTGAACAGGTCACCGTCACCGGCTTCGCCCTTGGGCTCGGTGGTGAACTGGTCCATGTACTGGATCGCGTAGCTGGTGCCGCACAGTTGCCCGGCCATGTTGTGCAGGGTGCCGGTCTTGCCCATGCGACCCGAGCGCTTGGTCTCGAATTCGCGCTTGGGAATTTCGGCGTACTCAGGCATCTGCTTGACCTTGGCGGCGACGATTTTTGCGGTGCGCTGGGCGCCGTACGGGGTCCAGTGCTGGTCGCCACGGAAGTAGAAATCGTGGGCCGGCAATTCATCGGGCAGTTGCTCATTGGTCAATGGCGACAGGTCCGGCACCACATAGCCCATCTTGGCGAAGCGGCCAAGCATGGTCTTGTAGTTGCCCAGGGCTTTGTCGAAATCGAACGAAGCCTTCTCTGCGGGATTGAGCTTGTTGCGGTTCACCAGGCCACGGGTCGGCTGGTAGACCACCACCAGTTCCACGCCCTTGGCCTTGAACGCATCGTGCAACTGCTGCATGCGCTTGTAGCCTGCCGGCGTGGTGTCGAATTCGGTGCGCAGGTCTTCCTGGGTACGGAACAGCCAGTCGCCCTGGGCTTGCACCAGGGTGGTGAAGTTCTGCTGGTAGCGCGTGGTGTAGTTTTTCGCGTCATGGGCGGCGGGGCACAGGCTGCAGCACGGTTCGGCAGTGAAGGTCGGCGCCTTCACCTCGTCGGCGCGCACGCCCTGGCTGGCCGCGAGCAGGCCGAGGGTCAGACCCGAGAGGCTCAGCAGTTTGATCATGTGTGGGTGCATAAGGGTCATCCTCAGTCCTGCAGTTCGGTCTGGCGTTCGACGGGGTCGATCAGCACGGCTTTCTGCTGGCGCACCAGCAGGTCGAGAATCTCTTCCTGGCGCTCGCCCAGAATGCCGGAGAAGCTGATGCCGCTGGATTTGGTCGGCGCCAGCATCGACACGCGGTACAGCTCGATACTCAACGGCGAATCGATGGACAGCGGCCCGCTGCCGTTACCCGCCAGTTCGCCGCCGACCACGATCAGCGAGACCTTGGCGTCGAACGGGTCGAGGGCGATGTCACGGTCGGTGTCGGTCAAGTCCTTGATGTGGCCGTACACGCCGGTCAGGCCGTTGGCCATGGCGGTGTTTTCGTAGAGCTTGATGTTCACGCTGTTACGCACGCGGATACCGTGGCGACGGTTGCTGATCACCTTGTTGCCCCACAGCAGGTTGTCACCGCTCTCATAGAGGGTGATGCCGTCGGTGTGGTTGCGGTAGATCTCGTTGTCGGCGATCAGGTTGTTCACGCTGTTACGGTCGATCACCAGGCCCGACAGCTTGTTGTCGTAGCTGCGGTTGTTGAAGATGAAGCTGTCGTTCACTTCCCGGGAAATGATGATGCCGTGCTTCTTCTTGGTGCCGTACACGGTGTTGTCGGCGATGATCAGGCCATGGGAACGGTCGTGGGGGTCAATGCCGTAGACGATGTTGTCTTTGTAGGTATTGCCCTTGATCACAAAGCCCGTGGTCTCGTAGCAGTAGAAGCCGTACCACATGTCCGAGAACTCGGAATCGATGATCCAGCCGGTCGGCTCGGGCCGCTTGAGCACCTTGGCCATGTTCGGCGTGTACTGGGAAATACTCACCCCGTAGGACTTACTGTTGGCATAGCCGAAGCTGGCCATTTTGGTCTTGGAGATATAGGTCTCGGTGCCGCCCCAGGCCAGCAGGAACGGGCGGAATTCCTTGGGCGACTTGAACAGCGCCGGGCCGTTGGTTTTTTCATCCCAGCCGGTGACCTTGGTGTCACGCACGAACAGTTGGCCGTCGTTGATCAAAAACGAACCGGCTTGCTGGGACAGGCGCAATTCCTGGGTCTGCTTGTCGATATCGAGGATGCCTTTACGGCCGACCACGATCGGCAGTTTGGCCAGGAACACGCCGGGTGATGTCTCGCTGAAGTACTGCTTGGGCACCTTGCCCAGCAGGTCCTTGAGGTTCATGTAGCCGTCGTCGACAAAGATCGCCTGGGGAATGCCGTGCTGGCGCACCACCCATTCGGCCATCTTGTTATCGCCGCCGATAAAGTCCTTGAGCGCGTCTTCCTGCATCATGCGGCGGATGCTGATTTTGCCCGGCTTGCTTGTGACGATTTTCTTTTCCATGGCCGCGGCGGTGTAGCCCGACAGGTCGGGCAGCGCCGGCTTGGCCATTTCCAGCGGCGCGGTGGGCGGGCTGGAAATGGTGTAGGTCTTGGCCTGTTGCAGTTCCTTGGCGATGGTCGGCGCCTTGGCCGCCGTGTCGGCAAACGCTGGGGCACTGGCCACCAGCATTGCCGCGACGAGTAGGCTTTGAGCATTCATTGCGCAGGCTCCCATCAGAATTTCCAGACCACGTCGACAAAGGCGCGGTGCATATAGGAGTCGACCTGGTTGCCATAGGCGTCACCCGGCTTGAACACGCCGGCGCGCAAACGCACCAGGGCCGATGGCTCGTCGATCGACTGGCTCAGCGCGGCGGGCAGCAGGCCTTTCTTGAAGTACTTGGTGACGACCAGGTCCATCTCCTGGCCGAGGTCCTTCTTGCCGTCTTCAAGGGGCAGCGAGGTGCTGGAGAGGATCGCGCCGGTGACGTCGTCGGCGTTGTTCTGCACCGCGTCGATGCCGTTGCTGCCCACCGGCTTGTTGCCGTCGACGCGCCAGAACTTGTGGTACACCAGGCTGGCGTCGTAGTCCTCGCGCAACTGCCAGGAACCGAACAGGCTCATGGACTGCATGTTGTTCATCTCACCGCGAAACGCTTCACCGAAGCGGTGCACGCGGGACTGGGTGCCGGTCCAGTTCGAGCGGTTGCTTTGCAGGCCGTTCTGCTCGTACTCGGCGCTCGCGCGGGAGTAGGCCGCGCCCACTTGCCACTGCGGGTCCAGGCGCAGGCGCACGCCGATATCGGTGGCCCAGCCGCTGACGTCATCATTGCGCTTGGCGTTGGTCGGACGGGTTCCATCGGCGTTCAAGGCGTTGACCGTGTCGCGGTCGCCCTTCATGCCGGTGATGCTGGCCCAGTAGTTGACCGTGTTGGTGTTGCGCCAGTTGTAGGCGTCGCTGTTGGCTTCGATGCCGAGCCAGGTCAGGTCGCCGTTCTCGCGCTTGTCCAACGGGTCGCTGGCCACGCCCGGTTCGGCGTAGTCGAGCTTGCCGTCGTCATGGGTATGGTGGCCGCGCAGGCCGATCCACTGGCCCGGCGTCCACTGGTAGGCGGCGTCGGCGTAGAAGTGCTGGCGGTCCTTGTCGACCGGCGACAGTTCCTTGAGGTCGGTGCGGTATTCGCTGAAGCGTTCGGCGGCGCCGATGTTGGCCTTGAGCAGGGTGGTGTCGAAGGTCCAGTTCAGTGCTTCGATGTTGGTGTCGCGCCATTGGCCGTCGTCATTGCGCAGACGCTGGCGACCGAACTTGAGGATCTCGCCGGGGTAGGGCGTGAAGCCGCTGTAGCCGACCCAGAACTCGCGCAGGGCCAGGTAGTTTTTCTTGGCCTTGCGGTCGTCGTTGCTCGATTGTTCGGTCGTGTCATCGGCCGACGGTTGCAGGGTGTCGGTCTCGATGATGTCGCTGGACACCACCGCCTGGCCCATGGCGTAGGCGCTCCACGCGCCGCTTTCGCCGTAGATCCACGGGCGCAGGTCGAGGCCGATACCGTTGACGTCACCGCCTTTCTGGGTGCCCAGGTCGCGGTCGTCTTCGGACTGCGCGGTGGCTTTGACTTCCAGGCCGAAGTTCTTGGCTTCGGTCAGCGCGGCCAGGGTCGGGCACGACCACAGCAGGGCGAAGGACAGGCCGATGCCGGCCTTGACGAATGGGTTGAGCTTCATAGGGATTCCTCGCCGTCTTCTTCTTGCAGGGCGTGCAGTTGCAGCGTGCTCTGGGCCAGGGTGCCGCGGGCGGCCAGCTCCTGTTGCACCAGGCGTTGGCCGTCGGCGCGTTGCTCAGGCGTCAGCGGGGCTTCGAGCTGGGTGGCCAGCTCAACGGCTTCCGGTGTGTCCTGGGCCTTGGCCAGTTGGCTGAAGACATAGGCGTTGAGCGGGTCTGGCTTGGTGCCCTTGCCTTGGGAAAACAGTTGGGCGATGGCAAAGTCGGCGCTGTTCTGGCCATTGCGCGCTGCGGTCAGCAGGTGGTCCAGGGCTTTTTGCGGATAGACCTTGCCCAGGTAGCCACGGCGGTAGATCTGGCCGAGGTAGTAATCGGCGGCCACTTCACGGCCCACCGCTTTCTCGAAATGCGCCTCGGCAGCCTTGGCGTCGGCCGGCACCCACTTGCCTTCGTAGTAGAGCTTGCCCAGCAATAGCTCGGCGCGCGGCTGGTCGGCGGCGCGGCCGTTTTCGAGGTACTTCATCATCTGCTCGACATCGCCCAGCTCGGGAAAGTCGTATAGCAGTTGCGCCAGGCTGACCCAGGACGCCGGGTAACCCGGGGCGATTTTTTCAAGCAAAGCCTGGGCGGTTTTCTCGTCCGGCGTGCCCAGGGTGGCATCGCCGAGTACGCGGGCGACGCTGTCGACGCGCTGGGCGGTAACGGTGCCACGGCTGTAGCCTGCTTCCATCTGCTTGAGCAGCTCGGCCTGTTGTTCCGGCTGGGCTTTTTTCTGATAGACCGTAGCCAGTTCGACGTAGCAGATATCCGTGGTGTTCAGCGCCGCTTTGCAGATGCGCTCCACATCATCCAGATGCTGGTCGTAGGTGTTCTGGGTGCGATACAGCAGCACCTGGGCCAGGCCGGCTTCCGGGTAACCGGCGGCCTGCCATTGGCTGATCTGCTGCTGGGCGTTCACCTCTGGGAAGCTGTGCGGGTATTGCAGGTACAGCATTGCCAACGGGATCAGGGTATTGCCTTCACCATTGGCAAAGGCTTTTTTCAGCAGGCTTTGGGCTTCATGGTGTTCGGCTTCGGTGGCGCCGGGCTTGGCCACCAGCAGGCGACCCAGGCGCGCCTGGGCGCGGGGCGAAGTGTCTGCCGCTGCGCGGTAGGTGGCTTCGGCCTGTTTGATTTGCGCCGGATCGCGGGTGCCGACCTGGATATCGGCCAGGCCCACCTGGGCCTCGCTGTAGCCCAGGTCCGCCAGTTGCTGGTAATTCTGCTGGGCGGTGACGGTGTCGCCGCGCTTGAGCGCTTCGTTGGCCAGACGCTGGTCGGGCAAGCCGGCACAACCGGCCAGGCTCACCGCAACCGCCAGCAACGCCACCGAACCCCTGCGGGAGAGGTTTTTGTGGCAAGCCCGCTCCCACAGGGATTGTGTTGTTCTTGAAATAGGGTTCACAGGCATGTCCTCGCTTACAGACCGTGAGCCATGGCTTTATCGATCAGCCAGTTCAGCGAAGGGCCGCGGTCGCTGATGACTTCCACCGGGCGTCCGGCGTAGGTGCTGTCCAGCGGGGCGTCCGGCTTGATCTGCACGCGGATGTCCGAAGACAGGTCGGCGCTGTTGAGGCTGGTGCTGCTGACGATGGTGCCGGTGCGCACCTGTTCTTCGTCGGCGACCTGGAAGCTCACCGGCGTACCTGGGCGCACGTCGCCGAACTGGCGATAGGTGAAGCGGGCTTCCACATTGGCCTGGCTGCCGCGTGGCACCAGTTGGAAGATCACATCGCCCTTGCTGGCGTATTGGCCGTCAGCGACCAGTTGCTGGGCGACCACGCAATCGCACGGCGAGGTCAGGGTGCCGGTCATTTGCTTGCCGAACAGCTCTTCGACCTTGGCCGGTTGCAACTGGTCTTCGTCCAGGTGGCCCTTGAGCACATCGAGCATGCTGGTGCTGAAGGTCGCCAGTGGCGCGCCTTTGGCCGCTACCGCGTCACCCTTGAGCAGGCTTTGCACGGTGCCGTCGCGCGGCATGGTCACGTTCATCCCCGGCACGCTCACCAGGCCCGCCTGGGCGTGGCTGACGAAGTACATGCCGTACACCGACTTGAAGACAAAACCGAACGCGGCGAGGCCGACGATGAAAATGCCTGCGCTGAACACCACGGCGCGCAGGCGACCGAATGCGGTCATGCCGCTGCCGCCGTCCTTGACCTTGCGCGCCTTGGTGAAGTTGTCGCGTTGCAGGGTGGCCAACACGTCGCCCATGGTCACGATGTCGCCGGACAAGTGCGAAGTGATCAAGTGGCGCAGGGTGGAAATATCCTGGGCATCGAGGTTCTGGAACTGGCAACCGGTGCGGCCGGTCTGGCGGTCGTAGGAGCGGATCTGCAGCTCTACGTCCATCGCCAGGCCAAGGTTGTCGATCACAAATTGCAGGCGACCCTTGTGCACTTCGCCGACGGTGAGCGGCTGGGTCGCGGTGAACGCCAGGCCGCCGGCGGACAGGTCGATCACCCGTGCTTCGGTCTGCGTGCGGTCGGTGTTGAAAAAGCGCAGCTTGGCCGGGATTTTGACCCGGGCGTGCTGGCGCTGGGCTTCGGATTCGTGGACTACGTTGGCGTTTACTTGGCTGTTCATCAGGGCATTCCTTGAGTTAATTCAGGCTTGGCAGGGTCAGACCATCATCAGCAACACGGCAACGAAGATGCTGCCGGCGGAGAAGGTCATGGTCCGAGACGACCAGGTGTTGAACCAACGTTGAAAGCTGGCCAAATCGCGGGTCAGTTTGGTGTCCTGGCGGGTCCAGGACTGTTGATCAAGGCGGAAGAACACGTAGATCTTCACCAGCGCGCCCATGATCTGGTTGTAATAGAGAATCAGCGGATAGGCCGGGCCGATCTTGTGGCCGGAGCACGACAGCAGCAGCGTGAGGATCAGACGGGTGATGCCGATCCACAGCAGGTACGCGAGGATGAAGGCGCCGCCGTATTTGAAGGTGGCGATGATTGCCACGGTCAGGCCGAGCAGGGAGGTCCACATCGATACGCGCTGGTCGAACAGCACCACGCTGGTGAACAGACCGAGGCGGCGCATACCCAGGCCCAGGGCGCGGGAGTTCTGGCGCAGGTTGTTGCCGTACCAGCGGAACATCAGTTTGCGGCTGGCCTTGATAAAGCTCTTTTCCGGCGGGTGTTCCACGGTGTTGATCGCGGCATCCGGCACGTAGAAAGTGTCGTAGCCCAGGCGCATCAGGCTGAACCAGCTGGACTTGTCATCACCGGTGAGGAACTTGAAGCGGCCCAGGCGCCAGTGTTGCAGCGAGTCGCTTTCCACGTCGGCGATAAAGCCCGGGTCAGTCACCACGCTGGCGCGGAACACCGACATGCGCCCGGTCATGGTCAGCACGCGCTTGGACAGGGCCATGGAGCACATGTTGATGTGGCGCTGGGCGAAACGCAGCTTGTGCCATTCGCTCATGATGTAGCCGCCGCGCACTTCGCAGAATTCGTTGGTGGTCAGGCCACCGACATTGCCGAACAGCTGGAACCACGGCACGGTCTTGCGCACCACGCCTTCGGCCAGCACGGTGTCGCCATCGATCACGGCCACCACGGCGCGGTCATCCGGCAGGTGGCGCGAGATGGCACGGAAACCGAAGGCCAGGCCGTCGCGCTTGCCGGTACCGGCGATGCGCACGAAGTCGAGCTTGACGTGAGCCGGCGGGTTCATTTTTTCCCAGAGGCTCTTGACCAGCAGCTCATCGGACATTTCCACCAGCGAGCAGACCACGGTGGTGGGGAAGCCGCATTCGATGGCTTCACGAATCACCGAGCTGTAGACCTGCGCGGTGGTCAGCGCATCGATCCTGAAGCTTGTGACCATCAGGAACACATGGGATGGGTCGGCGGCCTTGCCCAGCTTGCGCACTTTGCGGCGCAGGTGCGGGTAGACCACGTAGAGGAACAGCATGCCGCGAAAGAAATGCGTTGCACCCATCGAGTAGCGCCAGATACCGACGGCGCCAATCAGGAAAATAAAATTCTTCGATTGCGAATCGAAGGTGCTGGCTGGCAGAGCCAGCGCTAGAAGCGCTAAAAGCCCCAGAAATAGTAGCCAGCCAGTCGCTTGGTTTAACCGTTGCATATTCGCGTCCGTCACAGAGAAGTCGGGCGGCAAGCTACAAGCTACAAGCCGAAAACCAGCGCTTCTAACGTGCAGCTTGCCGCTTGAAACTAGCCGCTGCTCCTTACCAGCAAATACCTTCAGTACGGCCGCTGACGCTGGTGGCCTTGGACATGAAGCCCACCAGGTCGACCACTTGCTTGCCGTGCGGCGCGTTGTGCGCCAGGGCACGGAATTTCTCGTCGCGGTTACCCAGGATGATGACGTCGGAGTTGTTGATCACTTCGTCGAAGTCCGAGTTGAGCAGGGACGACACGTGCGGGATCTTGCCTTCGATGTAGTCCTTGTTCGCACCGTGCACGCGGGCGTACTCGACGTTGCTGTCGTAGATGCTCAGGTCGTAGCCCTTGCCGATCAGCATTTCCGCCAGTTCCACCAGCGGGCTTTCGCGCAGGTCATCGGTACCGGCCTTGAAGCTCAGGCCCAGCAGGGCGACTTTGCGTTTGTCGTGGCTGGAGACGATGTCGAAGGCGTTCTGCACCTGGGACTCGTTGCTGCGCATCAGCGAGTTGAGCAGCGGCGCTTCCACGTCCAGGGAGCCTGCGCGGTAGGTCAGGGCGCGCACGTCTTTGGGCAGGCACGAGCCGCCGAAGGCGAAACCCGGGCGCATGTAGTACTGGGACAGGTTGAGCGTCTTGTCCTGGCAGACCACTTCCATCACTTCACGACCATCGACGCCGACGGCCTTGGCGATGTTGCCGATCTCGTTGGCGAAGGTGACTTTGGTGGCGTGCCATACGTTGCAGGTGTACTTGATCATCTCGGCAACGGCGATGTCCTTGCGGATAATCGGCGCGTCGAGTTCTTCGTAGAGCGACTGCAGGACATCGCCGGAGGCGGTGTCGAACTCGCCGATAACGGTCATCGGTGGCAGGTCGTAGTCGGCGATGGCGGTGGATTCGCGCAGGAATTCCGGGTTGACCGCAACGCCGAAGTCGACGCCGGCTTTCTTGCCGGAGCAGTCTTCGAGGATCGGGATCACCACGTTGGCGACGGTGCCCGGCAGTACGGTGCTGCGCACCACGATGGTGTGGCGGGTGGTCTTGTCACGCAGGACAAAACCGATCTCGCGGCATACCGATTCGATGTAGTTGAGTTCCAGGTCGCCGTTCTTCTTGCTCGGCGTGCCCACGCAAATCATCGACAGGTCGGTATCGCGGATGGCTTCGGCGAAGTTGGTGGTGCCACGCAGTCGGCCGGTCTGGATACCCTGGCTCAACAGCTCGCCCAGACCCGGTTCAACGATCGGCGATTTACCCGCATTGATCAGGTCGATCTTTTCCTTGGAGATGTCTACGCCGACCACTTCATGGCCACGGGCAGACAGGCAACCGGCACATACTGCGCCAACGTAACCCAAACCGAATATGCTGATGCGCATCGCAATTACCTCTGTATTTAAATCATGCCATTAGATGGCCGGAGTTCATGTTTGCAAGCGTCACTGATGCCGCGAAAGTTAGGCGAATAGACGCCGACTTACCGCGTACAGGCATGTTGAATAACGAGTGACTAACTATTGCACTCAAGTTGTGCGCAATCAGGCCTTATTATTGGGGCTTGCCCTGAAATGCAGTCGGGCTTCCTTGGAGGAAGGCTCCGACGCCGGTGCTGCAAGGTCTTGATGCAGGCAAAATGCCTTTTTTATCAATGCCTTGGGTCATTGCACGGGCTCATTTAGGTCAGCGCTGCCTTGGCCTGTAGGGGATAGCAATGCGTATTTATCGCCACCCTTAACTCGATCAGTTGATGTTGTGACCATAGAGTCAAAGTGTTTTATGACAACTCGACTACTTCCATTGGTCGTTATGTAAGTCATCTCTTACAGAAGCAGAGAATTTCGTTACCGGTGGTATGAGCGGTGCTTCAGGACGAAGTTCCTGGCCGCTCATCCTGTTTCCGGAAATTTCTTGAAATATTAGCGAAGATGGCACTGGTATTATATTGATAGCACTTGCTATTTAGACCCGTAGTTATGGGGAGTTGGTACGCGGGGATAGTTTTGTGCCACTACTGAATAAAAAAACTGGTGCCACTACGAAAAAAAACGATGAATGTCGAGTGAATAAATCGTTAGGGTTGTGTCTGGGTTTTTTTATGGCGCCAAATAAATGACGATTCTATGATTTGAAATACAAAACTAATGTGGGAGGGGGATTGCCCCCGATAGCGGTGGATCAGTCAATACTTCACTGACTGACACTCCGTCATCGGGGGCAAGCCCCCTCCCACATTTGGAACTCATTGCCTGGATGAGTCGGGCAAGGCCTTATTCCGGTGCGTGATCGCGCAAAAACACCAGGTTGTCCGGCGTGGACTGCTCCGCATTGAAGCGATAGCCCTGCACATCGAACTGCTTGAGCTTCGCCGGATCGTTGATGCGTTCTTCAATCACAAAGCGGCTCATCATGCCCCGGGCTTTTTTCGCATAGAAGCTGATGATCTTGTACTGGCCGTTCTTCAGGTCCTTGAACTCGGTGTTGATGATCCGCGCCTTCAGGGCCGTGCGCTTGACTGCCGAGAAGTACTCGTTGGAAGCCAGATTGAGCAGCACATCGTCGCCTTGTGCAGCCAATGCTTCGTTCAACCACTCGCTGATGCGCGTGCCCCAGAACGCGTAAAGGTCCTTGCCACGGGTGTTGGCCAGCTTGGTGCCCATCTCCAGGCGGTACGGCATCATCAAATCCAGCGGGCGCAACAGGCCGTAGAGTCCCGAGAGCATGCGCAAGTGGTCCTGGGCGTAGCTGAAATCGGCATCGTTGAAAGTCTCGGCATTCAAGCCGGTATACACGTCGCCCTTGAACGCCAGCAACGCCTGCTTGGCGTTGGCCGGGGTGAAGGCCGGCGTCCAACTGCCGAAGCGGGCGGCATTGAGGCCGCCGATCTTGTCGGATACGTGCATCAGCTCGCTGATCTGCGCCGGGCTCAGTTCGCGCAGTTGCTCGATCAGTTCCTGGGAATGGTCCAGGTATTGCGGCTGGGTGAAGCGCGCAGTCACCGGCTTTGACTCGAAGTCGAGGGTTTTGGCGGGGGAAATCACCATCAGCATTTGAGTTGGCTCCTGTAATCGTGGGCGAGATTCTAGGGGTTGGGGCGTTTTGACTCCACCTATGATGGCGATAGATGCGATCCGCTATGATGGGCGGTAACTCTGGAGAGGGAGACCCCGTGTGCGATTAGCGCTTTTATTGTCGGCTTGCCTGCTGTGCCTGAATGTCCAGGCCGCGCCGGTTGACGTCGCCAGCCTCGACCGCGCCACCTGGCCGGAAAAACTCGCCAGCCCGGCGCTGTTCGACGTGGCCTCGCGGGCGGAAATCCTGATGTTTGCCCATGGTTTGATCACCAGCGAAGCCCTGGACGAAACCGCGCTCAAGCAGCGCCTGGGATTGAAGATCATCAACCTGGCCGCCATCGACGACCTGCGCCGTCAACTCTGGCAACGGCTGTTGGAGAACTACACGTTCGCCCAGCAAAGCTGCGCAGAAGACGCTTCGTTCTGTTATCTGGTGGAAAACATGGACGACCTGCGCGAGCAGGCCGGCAAGTTCGACGTCAGTGACGACTCGTTCTATATAGGCTGGGCCGCCCCCAGCCGGCACTTCCATGAACGCTATCTCGATGAACTGCTGCGCAAGGCCGCGCTGCTGCCGCAGATCAGCAGCGAAGTGGCGCGCTTTGGCGACCACGAACGCAATGGCGACGAACTCAACGATCGCATGTTCCTGCTGACGTTCGACGGCGGCCCGGCAACGGTCGGCGGCAATACCGACTGGCTCGCCGATTACCTGCGCAAGCAAAAGATCGACGCTACGTTCTTTGCCCTCGGCAGCAGCTTGCAAACCCGCGTGGAGCGCAGTTCCGCAGCGGATGTGCAGGCGCTGTACCAGGGGCAGTGCGTGGGTATCCAGGGGTGGCAGTATCGCTCTCACAGCCATTGGGTCGACTGGCAGGATTCCATCACCCGCAGTGCATCACTGGTGCAAAACCTGCTGCCGGAAAACTATGTGCCGCTGTTCCGGCCGCCTTACGGGCAACGGCGCGCGGACAGCCAGGGATTCTTCCAGGCCCAGGGCCTGCAAGTGGCGTTATGGGACATCGATTCCCAGGACGAGCCGGGCAAGCTCAAGGCCGAGGAGTCGGCGCAACGGGTGCTGACGCTGATGCTGCTGTGGCGCAAAGGGGTGATTGTGTTTCACGACACCCAGGACAAGGCGCGGGTGGCACTGCCAATGGTGTTGCAGTCGACGGCGCAGAGTGGCTTGGGTTGGCAGGACTGTCGTGAAGCATTTCGATGAAATGCCCGGCCCTGTTGGTTGAGGGGGATTTTTGGGGTGATTTGCCGCGACATTTCGATGCAGGCGGACTTCCGACTTTAACGGGGTGCATGGCACTCGGCTAGTGCTATTCGTCATCCTGAAAAATAAACTTCAAAAAAGCGTCAAAGTGCTTTTTCCTGTCATGGGTTTTGCGGTATTACGAAGTCAGACCGCCGAAACCTGCAGCACAGGTGGCGTCTTCCAAGACTCCTCATGTGGGCACTGCACTTGACGTCACACAAGGTGCAGTCGGTGGTCGAATCGAGGCGCAGCACCGCCCAGGTATTGCGTCGACTGGCTCCCACAAAGGTGACCGAGTATGGATGATCATGGACGCACCCCTTCTTCCGACCAGCCAATCCTTTATGTGCTTGATACCAACGTATTGATTCACGATCCAAACGCACTGCTTAACTTTGAAGAGCACCACGTCGCCATCCCCATGATCGTGCTGGAGGAGCTGGACAAACTCAAAAGCGGCCACCACAGCGTCGCTGCCGAATGCCGCCAGGCCATCCGCCTGATCGACAAGACCCTGGGCGAAGCTTCGCCCGAGGACGTTGAAGTCGGTGTGCCGATCCAGCGTGGCAAGAGCGGGCCCAAGGGCTTGCTGTCGATCCTGATGAACAAACGCAGCGAGCCCAGCAGCCTGCTGCCGGAAAACCTCAACGACAACAAAATCATCAACCAATTGATCGACCTGCACGCGCGCGACAAGGACCTGCGCCTGGTGCTGGTGACCAAAGACATCAATATGCGCCTCAAGGCACGAGCGTGTGGGATCGCTGCCGAGGACTACAGTACCGACCAATTGGTCGACGACGTGTCGATGTTGTCGCGTGGTTATCACATGATGACCGGCTCGTTCTGGGACCGTGTCAGCAAGGTCGAAACCCGCCAGGACCACGGCCGCACCTGGCATCAGGTGCAACTGACCGACAACCTGCCGGCGGTGCATATCAATGAATTCATTGTCGACGAGCAGGGCTTTGTAGGCTGGATCAAAGAGATTCAGGTCGACAAGCTGCTGATCCTCGACCTGCATCAGGAGCCTCTGTTGCACCAGGAAGCCTGGGGCCTGAAACCGCGTGACATCTACCAGAGCCTGGCATTGTATGCGCTGCTCGATCCGGACATTCACCTGGTCAACCTGACCGGCGCCGCAGGCTCGGGGAAAACCATCCTCGCCCTGGCCGCCGCCATCGAACAGACCATGGTGACCAAGCGCTATCGCCGCATCATCGCCACCCGCAGTGTGCAGGGCCTGGACCAGGAAATCGGTTTTCTGCCGGGTACCGAGGCGGAAAAAATGGAGCCGTGGCTGGGGGCAATCACCGACAACCTCGAAGCCTTGCACATGGATGACGAAAACACCCATGGCAGCGTCGACTACATCCTCAGCAAAGTGCCGTTGCAGTTCAAATCCCTCAACTACATCCGAGGCCGCAGCTTCCAGCAGAGCCTGATCCTGATCGACGAATGCCAGAACCTCACCCCGCACCAGATGAAAACCATCATCACCCGTGCCGGCGCCGGTTCCAAAGTGGTGTGCCTGGGCAACCTGGCACAGATCGACACCCCTTACCTGTCCGCGACCAGCTCCGGGCTGACCTACCTGACGGAGCGCTTCAAGGACTTCCCCAACGGTGTACATATTGCGCTGCAAGGGGTGCCTCGTTCGATCCTGGCTGAATACGCCGAGTCGCACCTCTAACTACTGGTAATCCAACAAGTGGCTAAATGCCACGAAACCCCCCGGATTTTTCACGAAATCCGGGGTTTTTGTTGTGTGCGACATTTGCCTGCGATAACGCGCCCTGGGTGCTTGTGGTATTTGTAATTATTTTGTTACATTTTTCCGCGGTCAACATCATAAGAACACTGCGTGACCCCGTCGGAACACCACCTCCTTGATTCGACGAATATTCAGAACACCTGCCTTAAGGTTTTCTCCGTGACCCTGCCTATTACAAAAGCCCGAAACATCGCTCATTGACGACGCACATATCCAAAGGGAAAGGAAAATGGACGTAGCAGGTAATGGCTTCACTTTGTCACAACGCACCCGCGCCACTCGTTTCAAGCAGATCCCCCTGACACCTATCGCACTCGGCCTGGCCCTATGGCTGGGGCAGGGCTCCATGGCCTGGGCCGATGACAACCCTTACACGTCACACGTATTGGAATCGGCGTTCAGGAAAGCCGTGGCGTCATTCGGGCCCAACACCGACGTTTACAAGAACCTGCGGTTTGCCTACGCGGATATCGTCGACCTGGCGGCCAAGGATTTCGCCGCCCAGTCCGGCAAGTTCGATTCGGCCCTCAAGCAAAACTACGAGCTGCAACCGGAGAACCTCACCATCGGCGCCATGCTCGGCGATACCACACGGCCGTTGGACTACGCCTCGCGCCTGGATTACTACCGCAGCCGGCTGTTCAGCAACAACGGTCGCTACACCACCAATATTCTTGATTTCTCCAAGGCCATCATCGCCAACCTGCCGGCTGCCAAGCCTTACACCTACGTAGAACCGGGCGTGAGCAGCAATCTCAATGGGCAACTGAACGCCGGCCAGTCGTGGGCGGGCGCGACCCGTGACTGGAGCGCCAACGCGCAAACCTGGAAGACCCCGGAAGCCCAGGTCAACTCCGGCCTGGACCGCACCAACGCGTACTACGCCTATGCTCTGGGCATCACCGGCAAAGGCGTGAATGTCGGTGTACTGGACTCGGGCATTCTCACCAGACACTTCGAGTTCCAGGGCAAGAATGCCCAGGGCCAGGACCGTGTGCAGGCGGTGACCTCCACCGGCGAGTATTACGCCACCCATCCACGCTACCGTCTTGAAGTGCCCAGCGGCGAGTTCAAGCAGGGTGAACATTTCAGTATCTCCGGTGAATATGACCCGGCGTTCAACGATGGCCACGGTACGGAAATGTCCGGTGTGCTCGGGGCAAGCCGCAACGGCACCGGTATGCACGGAATCGCCTTCGATACGAATATTTTTGTCGCCAACACAGGCGGCAGCGACAACGATCGGTACCAGGGCTCCAACGACCTCGACTACAACGCGTTCATGGCCAGCTATAACGCCCTGGCGGCGAAGAACGTGTCGATCGTCAACCAGAGCTGGGGGCAAAGTTCACGCGATGATGTGGAGAACCACTTCGGCAATGTCGGCGACAGCGCAGCGCAAAACCTGCGCGACATGACCGCGGCCTATCGCCCGTTCTGGGACAAGGCCCACGCCGGGCGCAAAACCTGGATGGACGCCATGGCCGACGCCGCACGGCAAAACACTTTTATCCAGATCATCTCGGCGGGCAACGACAGCCACGGTGCCAACCCGGACACCAACGCCAACCTGCCGTTTTTCAAGCCGGACATCGAAGGCAAATTCCTCGCGATCACCGGCTACGACGAGACCAGCGCCCAGGTCTACAACCGCTGTGGTACCTCGAAGTGGTGGTGCGTGATGGGCGTGTCGGGTATCCCGTCCACCGGGCCTGAGGGTGAAATCATCCCGAACGCCAACGGCACCTCCGCCGCTGCGCCGAGCGTCTCCGGCGCCTTGGCGCTGGTAATCCAGCGCTTTCCCTACATGACCGCCAGCCAGGCGCGGGACGTGTTGCTGACCACCTCCAGCTTGCAGGCGCCGGATGGCCCGGACACACCCGTCGGCGAGCTGACGGGTGGCCGCACCTACGACAACCTGCAACCGGTGCACGATGCCGCGCCGGGTACGCCGCAAGTGCCCGGCGTGGTCAGTGGCTGGGGCTTGCCCAACCTGCAAAAAGCCATGCAAGGGCCGGGGCAGTTCCTCGGTGCGGTGGCGGTGGCCTTGCCTAGCGGCACCCGTGATATCTGGGCCAACCCGATTTCCGATGAGGCCATTCGCGCTCGCCGCGTGGAAGATACTGCCGAGCAGGCGACCTGGACTGCCACCAAGCAGCAAAAGGGCTGGCTCAATGGCCTGCCCGCCAATGCCTCGGCCGACGACCAGTTTGAATACGAGATCGGCCATGCCCGGGAGCAGGCGACGCTTACCCGTGGCCAGGACTTGCTCACAGGCGCCACCTACGTCGGCAGCCTGGTCAAGTCGGGGGACGGCGAACTGGTGCTGGAAGGCCAGAACAGCTATTCAGGCAGCACCTGGGTGCGCGGTGGCAAGTTGTCGGTGGACGGCGTGTTGACCTCTGCCGTGATGGTGGATGGCAGCGCCGCGGGCACGCGCAATGCGGACAACGGCGTGGTCACCACGTTGGGCGGTACCCTGGCCGGCAACGGCACGGTAGGCGCCTTGACCGTCAACAATGGCGGACGTGTAGCGCCGGGGCATTCGATTGGCACGCTGCACACCGGCGATGTCACCTTCAACCCGGGCTCGGTGTATGCCGTTGAAGTCGGCGCCAATGGGCGCAGCGACCAGATTCAGAGCAGCGGCGTGGCGACCCTTAATGGCGGTGTGGTGAACGTGTCCCTGGAGAACAGCCCCAACCTGCTGTCCGCCAGCGAGGCGCGCAGCTTGCTGGGCCAGCAGTTCAGCATCCTCAGCGCCAGCCAGGGCATCAATGGCCAGTTTGCGGCGTTCGCGCCCAACTACCTGTTTATCGGCACGCAACTCAACTACCAACCGAACCAACTGACGCTGGCGATCGCGCGTAACCAGACCACGTTCGCCAGCGTCGCGCAAACCCGTAACGAGCGGGCGGTGGCGACGGCGGCCGAGACACTGGGCGCCGGCAGCCCGGTCTACGAAAGCCTGTTGGCTTCGGATTCCGCCGCCCAGGCACGGGACGCGTTCAAACAACTGTCGGGGCAATTGCACTCGGATGTGGCGGCGGCGCAAATGGCCGACAGCCGCTACCTGCGTGAAGCGGTCAACGGTCGCCTGCAACAGGCCCAGGCGCTGGATTCCAGCGCGCAGATCCAGGCCGGCGACAACGGCGGCTGGGTGCAACTGCTGGGTGGGCGCAACAACGTCAGCGGTGACAACAACGCCAGTGGTTATTCCTCGTCCACCAGCGGCGTGCTGCTGGGCCTGGATACCGAGGTGAGTGATGGCTGGCGGGTGGGGGCGGCGACCGGTTATACCCAGAGCCACCTCAACGGCCGGTCGGCTTCGGCGGACAGCGACAACTATCACCTGTCGATCTATGGCGGCAAACGTTTCGAAGCCATTGCCCTGTGCCTGGGGGGCGCTACCACCTGGCACCGCCTGGACACTTCGCGACGGGTGGCTTACGCCAATCAGTCGGACTATGCCAAGGCCGACTACAGCGCGCGCACCGACCAAGTGTTCGCCGAGATCGGTTACACCCAGTGGAATCTGTTCGAACCTTTCGCCAACCTCACGTACCTGAACTATCAAAGCGACTCGCTCAAGGAGAAAGGCGGCGCTGCGGCCTTGCACGCCAGCAAGCAAAGCCAGGACGCGACGCTTTCTACGTTGGGCCTGCGTGCACATACGCAATTGCCGATCAGCTCCACCTCGGCGGTGACCTTGCGCGGTGAATTGGGTTGGGAGCATCAGTTCGGTGATACCGATCGCGAAGCCTCGCTGAAGTTTGCCGGCAGCGACACGGCCTTCGCCGTCAACAGCGTGCCGGTGGCGAGGGACGGGGCGGTGATCAAGGCCAGTGCGCAAATGGCCTTGACCAAAGACACCCTGGTGTCGTTGAACTACAGCGGCTTGCTGTCCAACCGCGGTAACAACAACGGCATCAACGCCGGGTTTACCTTCCGTTTCTAACCCTGGAAGTTGTGGGTAAAGGGGTGCATTGCACCCCTTTATTTATGGGATAAACAGCCCTGCGCAAATTTGACCCACGGGTTTACAATTGCCGCTCCTGATCAGGAGTATCCCTGTGCTGACTCATCTCGATTCCCAAGGTCGCGCCCATATGGTCGACGTCACCGACAAAGCCGTGACGTTCCGTGAGGCGGTGGCCGAAGCGCGGGTGCGCATGTTGCCCGACACCTTGACAATGATTGTCGACGGCGCCCACCCCAAGGGCGACGTGTTTGCCGTGGCCCGCATCGCCGGGATCCAGGCGGCGAAAAAAACCAGTGATCTGATCCCCCTGTGTCACCCGCTGATGCTCACCGGCGTCAAGGTCGAGCTGCGTGCCGACGGTGTGGATGCCGTGCATATCCTGGCGCGCTGCAAACTCTCCGGCCAGACCGGCGTGGAAATGGAGGCCCTGACCGCCGCCAGCGTCGCGGCACTGACGATCTACGACATGTGCAAGGCGGTGGACCGTGGCATGACCATCGAAAACATTCGCCTGCTGGAGAAGCTGGGCGGTAAAAGCGGGCATTTCAAGGCGGATCAGCAATGAGCATCAACGTACTGTTTTTTGCGCGTTACGCCGAAGCGGTGGGCTTTGATTCGTTGGAGATGGAAGGTGAGTTTGCCACCGTTGATGCCGTGCGCCTGGCCCTGGCCGCTGACCCGGAGTTCGCAGTACTCAACGAGGCGAGTCTGATGTGCGCGCGCAACGAAGAGCTGTGCAATCTCGACGAGCCGGTCCAAGCCGGTGACGAAGTCGCGTTTTTCCCGCCCGTGACCGGAGGCTGAGCATGGCCATTCGTGTGCAGGTCGAAGCCTTTGATCCCGGTGCTGAAGTCAACGCGATGCACGCGGCCAATGTCGGCGTGGGCGCGGTGGTGAGTTTTGTTGGCTATGTGCGCGACTTCAATGACGGCCGCGAGGTGTCGGGGATGTTCCTGGAACACTACCCCGGCATGACCGAAAAGGCCCTGGCCAAGATCGCCGTGGAAGCCGAGCAGCGCTGGCCGTTGCTCAAGCTTGAAGTGCTGCATCGCATTGGCGCGCTGGAGCCGGGGGAGCCGATAGTGTTTGTTGGAGTGGCCAGTGCGCATCGCCAGGCGGCGTTTGATGCCTGTGCGTTTGTGATGGATTACCTGAAAACGCGGGCGCCGTTCTGGAAGAAAGAAAACACGCCTGAAGGGCCGCGATGGGTGGAAGGGCGGTGCAGCGATCACAACGCTGCCGACCGCTGGAAAAAGTAAGTCCAAACCGCGCTTCAGTTGCGGATGTTATTTCGAATATGTCTATAAAACTGTCAATTGTGACAGTGGCTCCATGTGTCCTGACTCTGTTCTTATTACATCGGAAAGTACGACGGTAGACGCATGTATGCGCGCCGACGACTCGCTGATACTAATCGCGACAGGAATTTTACAGGCGGACGGAATATGGATAGGCATGAGTCGCGCATCAGATTGAGCAACTTCAGTATCAGCGGTGTCGATGGCTCAAATGCCACGAATGGGCTCTATGCCAACGGCCGCCATCAATGTCTTGTGGTCGTTGATATTCTCAAAGAGGTGCTCGATAGCAACGGCATATGGGCCAGCGCGGTACTGACTGAAGAAGAACGCGCCAGCATTACTGTTGTCGAGTGGAGTGCGCAAGAGAGCTCCACGCTTCCCCCGGGATGGAGTTGTGATGAGCAGAAAAATATTTACAGTTTTGGGCTTTGGGAAAAACAGGCTACTGGAAACAGAATTCCAACCCCTGATGTTGCACACTCCAATGATTCCGCTCTCACCGAACGCGTTCGCCGTTATTTGCGTTGCGATCCGGATGCGGCTGTAGGCCCCAGGATATTTATGGCGAAAGCTATTGTAGATGGGTGTTTGTATACTACCAATTACTCTTATGATGGTGTGTCATTTAAATCGTGCGTTTTTGTCGAGCCTGTACGACCTTTTGATCTGGGGGTGCGTGATTTAGTTGCATATATAGATGATAAGGCATTCACTTATTCGGGTTCTCCTGGCTTTGCTGATGTGGATGTTTTCTATTGGGTGCCTCCCTCCGGGGTGCGCTTTCTTGTCAATAAAGGGCTTGATAAACCGGCGAATCTAACCGGTGGGGGTAAAGATTTTCACGGTGTGAAATCTTATGTAGTCGCGGAAACGATCTGGTGGGCGATGATGGGTGTACCTACTAATAAAAATACCGTGGATGCCCCGCTTGATGTGCGTGAGATTTATCCGCTTGTCGTGCTGCCTGTAAAGAATCATCCGGTGGCATTTGATAAGTATCCAACTATTATGCGTGCAGTGAAATTAGATGCCTTGGAAGAATTACCCACTGGAGAATCACAAGGGTATTGGCGTCTGCTGGATAATTTTGGAAATGAGCATAAGTTCATATTGGAAAAACAACCAAATAAAGCGGGGTTTTTACTAAAGGACGCGCTGGGCGAGCGTGAATTCAGGCTGAGACATTTCGAGATAAAGCTGCCCGGTGGTCAGCCCTCTACGAATGCGCTTTACGCGAATGGTCGCCACCAGTGCAAGGTCTTGGTTGAGGTTGCTGTTGATCGGCAGACAAGCGCGGGCGGATGGGAAAGTGTCATGTTGACGCCTGAGGAACGTGACAGTTTGAGCGTGACGCTCTATTCGAGCGACATGAACCCACCGCTGCCTAATGGCTGGCATTGTGATAACGGAAAGAATCAATATGATGGCGGGATTTTGGGGCAACTCATCAATGAAGGGGATACACGTGACGAAAACGAGCACGAAAAAAACGCAGGAATAGAAGTCGTTGAGCGATACATGCGTTGTGGCACCGGCGGGAGCGGTGACCCCGTCAGGCTGATGGCGAGAATTGTCGTAGGGGGCGTGGTTTACACAACTAACTCCGTTGTTAACGGTAGGCCTTATGATTCGTCGGTCTCTATTACACCCACAAAACCCTATGTGCTGCGAGTCGCTGATCTTAATTCCTATATTGATCGGGACGCTTTTAGCGACGTCTATGGGAAGGTATATGTGTACTATTGGTACCCTAAGGGTAATCTCCGTTTTGTCGAGACTTTAGGGCTTGACAATCCGTTAAGTGTCCCGGGTGAGGGGGATGGATTTCAAACAAGTCATTCCAAAAGTTGGGATTCTTCCAGCAAACGTGGGTACAAGTTTGGCGTGAATAAAAACCATAATCTTATCGCTAAACTATTTATATCGAGTATTTATAGATGGCACGCCTATGGCGATAATAATATAGTCGAATTCTCTCGGATAGCTACGCCCATGCGTGCTGTCTGGCTGGAAACTAAAGCCGATCTCGTCGTCAGCGAGAACTCGAAGAGCCGGTGGCGCTTGTGGGATAACTTTGGGTGTGAGCATGTTTTTTGGCTGGACACCGAGGGGCTGTATTATCCTAAGTTAATGGACGGCTAAGGCGTGTGTGAAGATTGTTAATCGTCGCTGACCGGCGTCAGTATCAGCGTACGAGTCGGTATCTTTACTGAAGTTTCGCCAGTCAGGGGGCGCTTATGAACCTCTATTCCAATGCCTTTAATTTTGATTCTTACCTCAGCGGTTCCGTAGATCGGCGCACAGGCCAGTATGGCGTTCGCCTGCGTTTGGCTACCTTGTTTTCGCAAGGGCCATTGGCGGACGGCAGGGATATCGCGTTGTCGTTCTCCATGTTTACGCAGGATGAAAAAAGCGGCGCTGGAATTGGTTGGCGTTTGAGTAATACTGAATTTGATGCGAGCAACTTCAAGCTTAAATTATTGAGTGGAGAGGAATACCAGACTGACGGTTTGCCGCCCGTCGGCGGCACGATGGTGATAAAAGATCGTAAGTTGAAAGATGTGGTGGTCAAACACCCGGATGTCAGTACATTGCACGTGATTTATCAGGATGGCACTGTCGAGATCCTGCAGAATAGTGGTTCGACCCGGTTGTATCGGATTGACGCCATACTGTTTGAAAATGGTGAACGTTTGACGTTCCACTACAATACGGCAGATTTCCTGGAGCGCATCCTCAGTCATGAACAAGAGGAACTGCTTGCGCTGAGTTACTCTGACGGACGGTTGTCGGCGGCAGACACGCGGGTGGAGGACGGGCGTTATGCCCGTATTCTTTTCACCTATACAAACAAACGACTGACATCGGTCACGGCTCCTTATGACCGTCGTGAGCCGCCAAGCGTCGCGTCCTATATGTTTGTTTACAGAGCGGCGTTTCGCAATGGCTTGGTACCGTTGCTGCAGGTGTGCACCCCGATGGGCGGTGAAGAACTGATTACCTATACTGAACAGGGTCATCAGTATGCAAATAATCTCTATATTCCGCGCGTTGTCAGTTGGGAACGTACCCCTGGAAGTCATCAGCCCGCCCTGTTGCAGACCTATATCTATAGCCCAAGCCGGAATTTTACGGGGTACCCGTTTTCTGGTGGCTTTCGCGAAGGTGAAGATAATCTGTATAAAATTTCTGGGGATTACGAATACTGGACTGAAGAGCTATCGATCGACCCCGTGAGCCACACCCAGTTGAGTGCTATCCAGACCACCTACAACAAGTTTCACTTGCTGACCGAAGAGCGAGTCGTGCGTGAGGGCACGCGGACCACGACAAGCATTATTTATAATACAAAGCCTGGCGACTTTTCCGACCAGCCCGCCAATTTGAATCTTCCAAAAACGATCATCAAGTCCTATGAGTTGGTTGCCGGTGGAGACCCTCGCAAAGAGACCCAGCATATCGAAACCGACGACTACGGCAACGAGCTAAGTCGCACCGAACCTTCCGGCGTACGCACCGAATACAGCTACTACCCGATTAAAGGCGAGCCCGGAAAGTGCCCCGCCGACCCACATGAATTGTTCCAGCGCTACCTGAAACAAGAGCGCCTCATCCCGGCCGGGGGCACGCCGACAGCTCGACTTACCGAGTACACCCACACAGCTGTGCCGTCCACTGACGGCCGTTATTTTGTGCTTCAGCAATCGATTAGCCAGGCCGGCATCGTCAGCTTGCAGCAAACGTATTACGAAGCACCTGTCGAGCTGGCCGGCCGTTTGAGGAGTACCACCAGCATCATTGACGGGCTGTCGTTGGCCAGCCATTTCAGTTACACCATCAACGGCGATACGTTAAGCGAAACCCGACGTTTACAGGCACGGGAGGGGCAATGGCTGGAGTCGGTACGCACCCTCTCACTGGTCAACCGTCGCCTGTTGTCGATGACGCGAGACGCAGGCATCACCTTGGCGCTGTCATACGACGTCAGTGGCAGATTGATTGCGGAAACGGCGTCGCCCGGCGAGCCGCAACAAGCGGTACGGCGCTACGCCTACCATTTCGCGACGCAAGGTCAGCGTGCTCACCTGATCACTACCGATGCGCAGGGTAACCGGGTAATCACTTATTACGATGGCCTGGGACGCCAGGTTGCCGAAGCCCAGATGATGAGCGATGACCAGGAGCGTCCCACCCGAAACTGGCGTTATGACGCGCAGGGGCGGACGGTGGAGGTGGTGAGTATCGACTATCTGCCCGACGGGCCGCGGTTTTTGAAGACTACCCACACCTACAATCGTTGGGGCAATGCCAGTCGTGTGGTCCGTGCCGATGGCAGCGTGGAGGTCGATGAGTACGATCCGTATCTGAATCTGAAAATAGAGGGCGTTGAAGGCGGGGAGCGGCTGAAAACCTGTTTTAACGAACACAATCAGCCGATAGAGACGGAGCGCCTCGACGCTGATGACAATCGCGTTGAAGTGGAGTCGCGCACCTACGATGGCCTGGGTCGCTGCCTGTCTGTACTGGATATCGATAAAAACCTCACCCAATTTACCTATGACCCGCACAACCGGCTGCTCACTACCCTGCAGACTCCGGCAGACGGCACGCCGCAGCGGTTGCGTACGAACGAGTATGCGCCTGGCACAAGCAGCGAGGAGGTCAGCGCACTCCTTGTCGATGGCAAGCGGTTAGGGGCTCGTACGTTCGACAGCTTGGGCCGGATGACCAGCCAGGCACGTGGCACAGGGCAGGCTGTCACTTGGGAGTATGAAGCGGACTGGATGGAACCGGTCGCCATGGTTTCTGCGCAGGGCGCGCGTCAAGAGCTGACTTACGATAAACACCTGGACGTGCTCTGCCGTAGTGAAGTGGCAGCGCTTGCCGTGCGCAATTACCAATATGACTTGACCTCCGGCGCGTTGACCCGCTCCGAGACCGGTGGCCTGATTCATGAGGTGTTTCACGACGCGTACGGCTATCCGGAGAAGGAAGTCCAAACGGCCAATGGTTCGGTCGCCACCTCAGTGTACGGCCATTCCCCTGGCGGACGCTTGCTGCATCAAACCAGCGCCGATGGCCAGCGCAGCCAGCTCTGTTACGACGCGCAGGGACGCTTTCAGCGGATGACCACCGGTAACCTGGTGATCGAGCAGGACTACGATGCGTTTGGCCGGCCCCGTACACTGACCACCACCCATGAAAATATGCAGGTGATCACTCGAGTTTCCTATGATTCTCAGGGTCGAGAAGCCGAGCGCCGTTTCGAGCAAAACGGCGCATCGTTGCAAGTAATGACCAGCACGTATCACCCCAACAGCATGCTGGCCACGCGATTTCTTCGTGATGCCAATGCACAGCTGGTGATCGGCGAGACGTTTACCTACGACGCCTACTTGCGGCTGACCGCCTATCGCTGCGAGGGCCTTGAACATCCTAAGGATCACCGGGGGCGCGGCATTGTCGGGCAGGATTTCAGCTTTGACAGCCTGAACAACATCACGCAAGTGGTGACGTCCTTTGCCGATGGCACGCAAGATACCTGCGAGCGTTTTTTCACCGGTACGGATCCGACCCAGCTTACCCGTGTCACCCACACCCATCCGGTGCAGGACTTCGCCCTGGCCTATGATGCGGCGGGTAACCTGTTGACAGGGCCTTCGGGGCAGGTCTACAGGTTCAATGCGTTGGAGCAACTGGTCGAGGTGCAGGCCGGTCCTTTTACCTACAGCTATCAATACGATGCGGATGCTCGGCAAGTGCTCGCGCGCCGCGCCGAAGAGCGGCCAGTGATGCTGGCATATTCCGGCGAGCGTCTGGAGACCCTGGTTGAAGGCGACAGAAAGGTCCGTTATCACGTCGCTGAAGATCAGGTCGTTGCGCGCAGTGGGGGCGTGGATGGGCCGCAACTGCATGTCACCGATGCCAGCGGCAGTGTGCGCGGCGTGTCGGCACCCGGGCAGGTGCATGTTCGGCGGCACTACACACCTTACGGCGATGCTCATATAAACCTGAATGACGGCAAGGCCCGAACCATGGCCGACCTGCAACTACTGGCGTTCAATGGTCAGCGGCTGGATGCGGCGGTTAACCTCTATTTCCTGGGCAATGGCCAGCGGGCCTACGATCCTGACCTGATGATTTTTCTGCAGGCCGATCCGTTGAGTCCCTTTGATGAGGGGGGAATCAACGGTTATGCCTACTGTGCGGGTAACCCGGTCAATATGATGGACCCCAGCGGGCTGTTCCCGAACTGGTTGCAATGGGCTCTGACGGGGGCAGCATTGGCCCTGGCGGTTGTGTCGCTAGGAAGTAGCCTGGTGGGCATTGCGGCGGTTGGTTGGGCTGCGGCCAGCGCACTGCAAGTAGCGACGGCGGCCACCGCCGCATTGGGTATCGTTGGTGGTGCATTTGGTACCGCCGGGTTGGCTGTGGCGGCGGTGGATCACGCGAACGGATGGGACCGCTCCAGCCTTGTTAAAAAACTGCAGTGGGCGTCTTTCGGCTTCTTGATAGCTTCCTGGGCGACGACCGGTGTCAGCGCTTTGAAGGCGGCGACCGATGCGTATAAAGCGGCAAAAATAGCATCGGCCGCTGGAAAACTTGCGATGCGTCCGATGAACTATGGTACTCCCGCCATGAGTGCGGCCCTTAGAAGTGGAACCAGGCTCGCCTTGGGCAGAACCTTTAAATTTGGTACCGCTAAAGCTCCAACCTCTTTCAGCAAGGCATTTGGTACTACTCGAAGTCTTCTCAGGCTGACTAATTTAGTGCGCTCATCAAAGGGACGTTATGACGCCGTGGACGCACTCTTGAATGAGCCTGATGACGGCGCGTCGCCAAGACGGCATCAGGAACAGCCGCAACCACAACCGGTGCTGGCGACACTCATCGACATGCCGGCCAGCGCCAGCAATTATTACCAGTCGTCCAGGGAGGAGGGTAGGCGAGTCCGTCAGTCAATCTTGAGTGAGGTGTACCGAGGGTAGGAGCGGGCGCTGCAAGAGGCTGATGCTCAGCCAACAACATCAGCAATGTGGGAGGGTGCTTGCTCCCGATTGCAGTGTGTCAGTCTATGAAGATATCGACTGATGCTCCGCTATCGGGAGCAAGCACCCTCCCACATGTTTGACCGCGTTTCAGCTTTTAAGGGCGTTTGCGTTCTACAGCGCGCAGCAGATGCGTGGGCGGCGTCTCGCAACTGATCTTGCGCCCCAGCAGCGTCTCGATCGACGGCAACTGATACGAGTCATCTTCCCCGGCAAAGCTGATCGACACGCCCGCAGCCCCGGCACGCCCGGTACGGCCAATGCGGTGTACGTAGTCGTCCGGCACTTCCGGCAGGGTGAAGTTGATCACGTGGCTGATGCCGTCGATGTGAATGCCGCGCCCGGCCACGTCGGTGGCCACCAGCACGCGGATCTTGCCTTCGCGGAAACCTTCCAGGGTCTTGATGCGCTTGTGCTGCGGCACATCGCCCGACAGTTGCGCGGCGTTGACGCCATCGCGCACCAGGCGTTCTTCGATGCGGCGCACTTCGTCCTTGCGGTTGGCGAAGACCATCACGCGTTCCCAACCGTTGTCGTTGATCAGGTTGTAGAGCAGCTTGTACTTGTCGGCACCGGCCACGGCATAGATGTGCTGCTCGACGTTTTCGCTGGCGACGTTCAGTGCCTCGATCTCGACGATGGACGGCTCGGTGGTCCATTGCTTGGCGAGGTTCATCACGTCTTCGGTGAAGGTCGCGGAGAACAGCAGCGTCTGGCGTTCGTTTTTCGGTGGGGTCTGGCGGATGATCTGGCGCACTTGCGGGATAAAGCCCATGTCGAGCATGCGGTCGGCTTCGTCCAGCACCATCACTTCGACCATGTCCAGGTGCACGTCGCCGCGCTGGTTGAAGTCCAGCAGGCGGCCCGGCGTGGCGACGAGGATGTCGCAGTGGCGGGCTTCGAGGTGCTTGAGCTGTTTGTCGAAGTCCATGCCGCCGACGAACGTCATCACGTTGAGGCCGGTGTACTTGGTCAGGTCGGCGGCGTCCTTGGCGATCTGCACCACCAGTTCGCGGGTGGGGGCGATGATCAGCGCGCGCGGTTCGCCCATGTAGCGTTCTTTGGGCGGCGGCGTTTGCAGCAGCTGGGTGATGATCGAGATCAGGAACGCGGCGGTCTTGCCGGTGCCGGTCTGGGCGCGGCCAATGGCGTCTTTGCCGGCCAGGGTGAAGCCCAGCACTTGCGCCTGGATCGGTGTGCAGTACGGGAAGCCCAGGTCCTGGATGGCGTGCATCAGTTCCGGGGCCAGGTTGAAGTCGTGGAAGCGGGTCTTGCCTTCCTGGGGCTCGACGACGAAGTCTTCAAGTTTCCACGGGATGACGACCGGCTTCGGGGCGTGCTCGCGGCGAGGCTTTGGCGCGGTTGGCGCGGCAGCGACTTCGACCGGTTTTGTCTGTTCAGGCGCGGTCACTTTCGGCTGGGCAGCAGGTGCCGTCCGGGCGGGCTGCTTACCGTCGTTGCGGCTGCCGGTTGGCGGGACGGGAGCACTGGGAACAGGCGCGAGCGGCTCAGCCTCGCTTTTGCCGAACATCTTCTTGAGTGCTTTGAGCACGGTCATCTCATTAATTGGTTAAGGAATGTACGCCGGCCAGTGTAATGCAAGAATCGGGCGCGGCGTAGTGCGTCTGTCATACAACTACATAAACGCGCAGGTCAGCGCAGGCGCTCGGCCAGCCAAGTGCCGATATCGCGTATCTCTTCGGGTAACACTTCGTGGCCCATTGGGTATTCCTGCCATGTCACGGTGACACTACGGGTCTGCAAATGCTCATAGGCGCTGCGGCCCATGGCGTTCTGTACCACTTCGTCGTACTGGCCGTGCAGGCACAGGGCAGGGATGCGTTGCTGGCTGGCGGATAATTCCAGGTCATCGTCGAAGGTCGGCGCGTAAGTGGAGAGGGCGATCACGCCACCCAGCGGGCCTTGCCACTTTTTAAACGCTGTGTGGAAAACCACTGCGCCACCCTGGGAAAAACCTGCCAGGAAAACACGCGAAGCGTCTATCCCGGTTCTCTTCTGCGCCTCGATCAAATCCGTGACCCTGTCGGTCGACGCTTCCAGTTCCTCCAGGCTGATCGAACGGGCCGGGCTCATGGCCTTGATGTCGTACCAGCTCGGCATCTCGTAGCCACCGTTGATCGTCACCGGGCGGCTGGGCGCCTGGGGCAAAACGAAGCGGGTGGTCAGCAACGTTTGCTGCAGCATTTCGGCCACCGGCAGGAAATCGTAGCGATCGGCGCCCAGGCCATGCAGCCAGATAACGCAGGCATCTGCAGGCTTGGCGGGCTCTAGAATCAAGGGTTCGGTCATGTTTGCTCCATAGATGTGCAGGCGCTCCGATTGGGTGCGTCGCAACGGTGCGCGACAGGTTGATCTGTTAAGAGAATGTCGCAAGGCTGAATCTTTTGCCATTGAACAGGGCACTCAACGACTCAGCCAGTACTCTGGTACGAGCCTTGCTATGTGTAGGTCGATGTCAGAACTCTCCTAGGGCGGTAACACTATCAGTGACTGCCGCTTGTAGGAAAGCACCTGGAATTACCGCAAAGATCTCATGCTGCTCGACCCCAAAAAAAGCCAACACGGGTCGATATCGCCTCATAAGGGTGCGCTGAGGTTGGAGCTCCGACACAACAAGAGCAACTGGAGGTTTGAATGAAGGTATTGAAATCCACCCTGGCCATCGTGACCACGGCCGCTGTATTGGGTGTCAGTGGTTTTGCCCAGGCTGGCGCCACCCTGGACGCCGTGCAGAAGAAAGGCTTTGTACAGTGTGGCGTGAGTGACGGCCTGCCGGGTTTCTCGGTGCCGGATGCCAGCGGCAAGATCCTCGGGATCGACGCTGACGTGTGCCGCGCCGTAGCCGCCGCCGTTTTCGGTGACGCGACCAAGGTCAAGTTCAGCCAGTTGAACGCCAAGGAGCGTTTCACCGCGCTGCAGTCCGGCGAAGTCGACATCCTGTCGCGCAACACCACCATGACCAGCTCCCGCGATGCGGGCATGGGCCTGAAATTCCCGGGCTTCATCACCTACTATGACGGCATCGGCTTTCTGGTAAACAACAAGCTGGGCGTGAAAAGTGCCAAGGAGCTGGACGGTGCAACCATCTGCATCCAGGCCGGTACCACCACCGAGCTGAACGTTTCCGACTACTTCCGTGGCAACAACCTCAAGTACACCCCGATCACCTTCGACACCTCCGATGAAAGCGCCAAGTCGCTGGAATCCGGGCGTTGCGACGTGCTGACCTCCGACAAGTCCCAACTGTTCGCCCAGCGCAGCAAGTTGGCCGCGCCGAAGGACTACGTGGTGTTGCCGGAAACCATTTCCAAGGAGCCCCTGGGCCCGGTCGTGCGTAACGGCGACGACGAGTGGCTGGCCATCGTACGCTGGGTGGGCTACGCCATGCTCAACGCTGAAGAAGCCGGTATCACCTCCAAAAACGTCGAAGCTGAAGCCAAGTCCACCAAGAACCCGGACGTCGCTCGTCTGCTCGGTGCTGACGGCGAATACGGCAAAGACCTGAAAGTGAAGAAAGACTGGGTCGTGCAGATCGTCAAGCAAGTCGGTAACTACGGCGAAGTGTTCGAGCGCAACCTGGGCAAGAGCACCCCGCTGGAAATCGACCGTGGCCTGAACGCGCTGTGGAACAACGGCGGCATTCAATACGCACCGCCTGTGCGCTGATCGCTGATGGTTCTGTCACCCGGTGGGCCAACCGCCGGGTGATGTTCTGTTCCATTCTTTTCGGGGCACTTCATGCAAAATCAAATCGGCGCACCCAAGCAGAAGCTCAGCTTCAGCGATCCCAAAGTGCGTGCGTGGCTCTTCCAGATCATCACGATTGTGGCGGTGGTCTCGCTGGGCTGGTACCTCTTCAACAATACCCAGACCAACCTGCAGCACCGGGGCATTACCTCGGGTTTCGACTTTCTTGAGCGCAGTGCCGGCTTCGGCATCGCGCAGCACCTGATCGATTACACCGAGTCGGACAGTTATGCCCGGGTGTTTGTGATCGGTTTGCTCAACACCTTGCTGGTGACCGTGATCGGTGTGGTCCTGGCGACCCTGCTCGGCTTCATCATCGGCGTGGCGCGACTGTCGCCGAACTGGATGATCAACAAGCTGGCAACCGTGTATGTGGAAGTGTTCCGCAACATTCCGCCGCTGCTGCAAATCCTGTTCTGGTATTTCGCGGTGTTCCTGACCATGCCGGGGCCGCGTAACAGCCACAATTTCGGCGACACCTTCTTTGTCAGCAGCCGTGGCCTGAACATGCCGGCAGCGCTTGCAGCCGACGGTTTCTGGCCGTTTGTGGTCAGTGGGGTGGTGGCGATTGTCGCAATCGTGCTGATGGCTCGCTGGGCCAACAAGCGCTTTGAAGCGACCGGCGTACCGTTCCACAAATTCTGGGCGGGCCTGGCGCTGATCATCGTGATCCCGGCGTTGTGCGCCTTGATCTTCGGTGCACCGCTGCACTGGGAAATGCCTAAGCTGCAGGGCTTCAACTTTGTCGGCGGCTGGGTACTCATCCCCGAACTGCTGGCACTGACCCTGGCGCTGACCGTTTATACGGCAGCGTTTATCGCCGAGATCGTGCGTTCGGGCATCAAGTCCGTCAGCCACGGCCAGACCGAAGCCGCGCGGTCCCTGGGCCTGCGCCCTGGGCCAACGCTGCGCAAGGTCATCATCCCGCAGGCCCTGCGGGTGATCATTCCGCCGCTGACCAGCCAATACCTGAACCTGGCGAAAAACTCCTCGCTGGCGGCCGGTATCGGTTACCCGGAAATGGTTTCGCTGTTTGCCGGCACGGTACTCAACCAGACCGGTCAGGCCATCGAAGTCATTGCCATCACCATGAGCGTGTACCTGGCGATCAGCATCAGCATTTCCCTGCTGATGAACTGGTACAACAAGCGCATTGCGCTGATCGAGCGGTGAGGAAACGCCCATGAGTTCACATACGTTCAAACCTGATATGCCGCCGCCGAACAAAGTCTTCGGGCCGATGGCATGGATGCGCGCCAACCTGTTCTCCAGCTGGCTCAACACGCTGCTGACGTTGCTGGCGTTCTACCTGATCTACCTGGTAGTGCCGCCGATTCTCAGCTGGGCGATCATCGATGCCAACTGGGTTGGCACCACGCGTGCCGATTGCACCAAGGAAGGCGCCTGCTGGGTATTCATCCAACAGCGCTTCGGCCAGTTCATGTACGGCTACTACCCTGGCGACCTGCGCTGGCGCGTAGACCTCACCGTATGGCTGGCCATCGTTGGCGTGGCACCCTTGTTCATCTCGCGTTTTCAACGCAAGGCGGTCTATGGCCTGAGCTTTCTGGTGCTGTACCCGATCATCGCGTTCTTCCTGCTGCACGGCGGCGCGTTCGGGCTGACCAACGTGGCCACCAGCCAATGGGGCGGCTTGATGCTGACCCTGGTCATTGCCACCGTGGGCATTGCCGGCGCGTTGCCGCTGGGCATCATGCTGGCGTTGGGGCGGCGTTCGAACATGCCGGCGATTCGAGTGGTCTGCGTGACCTTCATCGAGTTCTGGCGCGGCGTGCCGTTGATCACCGTGCTGTTCATGTCCTCGGTGATGCTGCCGCTGTTCCTGCCTGAAGGCATGGGCATCGACAAGCTGCTGCGCGCATTGATCGGCGTGATCCTGTTCCAGTCGGCCTATGTGGCGGAAGTGGTGCGCGGCGGGTTGCAGGCGATTCCCAAAGGTCAGTACGAAGCGGCCGCAGCAATGGGGCTAGGTTACTGGCGCAGCATGGGCCTGGTGATTTTGCCGCAAGCCCTGAAGATGGTGATCCCCGGCATCGTTAACACCTTTATCGCGTTGTTCAAGGACACCAGCCTGGTGATCATCATCGGCCTGTTCGACCTGCTCAACAGCGTCAAGCAAGCCGCCGCCGACCCGAAATGGTTGGGCATGGCCACCGAAGGCTACGTGTTCGCCGCCCTGGTGTTCTGGATTTTCTGTTTTGGTATGTCGCGCTATTCCATTCATTTGGAACACAAGCTCGACACAGGCCACAAGCGTTAGGAGTTGTTGTTATGAGCGAAGCGATCAAACAGCCTGTGAGCCCTGAAGGCATTATCCAGATGCAGGGCGTCAACAAGTGGTACGGCCAGTTCCACGTGTTGAAAGACATCAACCTCAACGTCAAGCAGGGCGAGCGTATTGTGCTGTGCGGCCCGTCGGGTTCGGGCAAGTCCACCACCATCCGCTGTCTCAACCGCCTGGAAGAGCACCAACAGGGCCGCATCGTTGTCGACGGTGTCGAGCTGACCAACGACCTCAAGCAGATCGAAGCGATCCGCCGCGAAGTCGGCATGGTGTTCCAGCACTTCAACCTGTTCCCGCACCTGACCATTCTGCAGAACTGCACGCTGGCGCCGATGTGGGTGCGCAAGATGCCCAAGCGCAAGGCCGAGGAAATTGCCATGCACTATCTGGAACGCGTGCGCATTCCGGAGCAGGCCCACAAGTTTCCGGGGCAACTGTCCGGCGGCCAGCAACAGCGCGTGGCGATTGCCCGCGCGCTGTGCATGAAGCCCAAAATCATGCTGTTCGACGAGCCGACCTCGGCACTCGACCCGGAAATGGTCAAGGAAGTACTGGACACCATGATCGGCCTGGCCGAAGACGGTATGACCATGTTGTGCGTCACCCATGAAATGGGTTTTGCGCGCACCGTGGCCAACCGCGTGATCTTCATGGACAAGGGCGAGATCGTGGAGCAGGCGGCGCCGAATGACTTCTTCGACAATCCGCAGAATGATCGGACCAAGTTGTTCCTGAGTCAGATCTTGCATTGATCGATGGGTGAAAAATAAACCCGGCCTGGTGCCGGGTTTATTTTTGCCTGTTGGTTTTATGCGCAGGATTGAGCCGCAAATGGTTGTTCGTCTTTTGCCATGCGCAATCGATTCAGGTCTTCGCCTGTATCAAGGACCCGTATCTCGGCCAGCAGGTGCAGCTTTCGGCGGATTCTTTTCATTTTTGCGGCGATGATTGCCCTGGCATCAATTAACAATTGGTCGCTGGCATCGGCATAACGTTCTGCGCTGTCATCGTCGTAATCGAATTCCACCTCCTTGCACACCTGACGCGTTGCCTTTGTAGGCAGCTGCGAATAGCCTGTGGGGAAATTCATCCCATGATTGGCCGTACTGCAGGCGATTTGCAGGCACTGCGCTCGGCAAGATCCGCAACGCGCCAAATCCCTCTGCCGGCAGTTGATCAATGAACCCTGAAACTCAACGCAAGACTGAACTTGAAGAGCTGCTGATTGACGCCGAGGCCGACGACGAGGTTGTGCAACACGCGCAACCGAGCGTGGCTCGACCCTGGTTGCTGTTGCTCGGCCTGGTCCTGGTGGCGCTGAACCTGCGCCCGGCGTTGTCGAGCCTGTCGCCGCTGCTGGCTGAAGTCTCCAGCAGCCTGGGCTTGTCGGCCGCCAAGGCCGGCTTGTTGACCACCTTGCCGGTGCTGTGCCTGGGCCTCTTCGCGCCGACCGCGCCGATGCTGGCGCGACGTTTTGGCGCCGAGCGCGTGGTGTTGGGCATTCTGTTGACCCTGGCCGCCGGGATCATTTTGCGCAGTTCGTTCGGCGAAGTGGGCCTGTTCGTCGGCAGCCTGATTGCCGGTGCGAGCATCGGC
Organism: Pseudomonas fluorescens; assembly: GCF_002837185.1. Taxonomy (GTDB): domain Bacteria; phylum Pseudomonadota; class Gammaproteobacteria; order Pseudomonadales; family Pseudomonadaceae; genus Aquipseudomonas; species Aquipseudomonas fluorescens_AM. The sequence continues at coordinate 345,281 of NZ_KZ477985.1, forward strand.
ATTATCGGCGTGCTGTTGCCGGGCATCGTCAAGCGTGATTTCGCCAGGCAGGCCGGGACCATGACCGGGGTCTACACCATGGCGTTGTGCCTGGGCGCCGCGATGGCAGCGGGCGCTACTGTGCCGTTAAGCCACTATTTTGGTGACAATTGGAACATGGGCCTGGGCTTCTGGATGCTGCCGGCGCTGGCGGCGGCGTTGGTCTGGTTGCCGCAGGTCGGCCAACAGCATGGCACCCACCGCGTTGCCTATCGCGTAAAGGGTTTGCTGCGCGACCCATTGGCCTGGCAGGTCACGCTCTACATGGGCCTGCAATCGTCGCTGGCCTACATTGTGTTCGGCTGGTTGCCGTCGATCCTGATCGGTCGCGGCTTGAGTGCCACGGAGGCCGGGCTGGCATTATCCGGCTCGATTATCGTGCAACTGCTCAGCTCGCTTGCCGCCCCCTGGCTCGCCACCCGCGGCAAGGATCAGCGCCTGGCAATCGTGGTGGTGATGCTGCTGACCCTGGGCGGTTTGTTCGGTTGTCTCTACGCCCCGCTGGATGGCTTATGGGGTTGGGCGATTGTGCTGGGCCTGGGGCAGGGCGGTACCTTCAGCCTGGCGCTGACCTTGATCGTGTTGCGTTCGCGCGATTCCCACGTTGCAGCCAACCTGTCGAGCATGGCCCAGGGCATCGGTTACACCCTGGCGTCTCTCGGCCCTTTCGCGGTCGGCCTGGTGCATGACTGGACCGGCGGCTGGACGGCCATCGGCTGGATCTTCGCCGTGATCGGCCTGGGCGCCATCGTCGCCGGCCTCGGGGCCGGGCGTGCGCGCTACGTGCACGTCACCAGCGAGCAAGTCTAGAGGTACACCACTTCCAGCGTGGCCGATCCATCGAGCGCGGTCTCCACGCTCAAGTCCAGGTTCTGCCGGGCATTGATCACGGTCTGCACCGTGACGATGCCGGCCAGGCTATCGATGGCCGTAGGCCCGCTGACGCTGCCCTCGATGGCGGTAAAGCCCAGGTAGCTCCTGGAGCCGATATCAATGGGGTTGAGATTGGAGGTGCGCCACGCCAGGCCACCGGTGGTGGATTCGGTGCCATAGACCTGCGCAGTGTTGCCGGCCTGGGTTTGCCTTGGGTCGAAGGTCATGGAGTAAACCCCCAGGCGATTGCCGCTGTTATCGAACCCCAGCCCGTAATAAATCTCGCTGTTGACCATGGCTGAACCGTCACGGTTGTCGCGCATGCGCAAGGCATAGCGGACGGGGCCATTGCAGGCGATGCCCATATGCAGCGTCTTGAGTGGCAGGCGCGTGCCAGTTTCCAGGTTCAGGTCCTGCTGGGCGATCTTGCCGTAGTCGATCAGGCCACCGCTGGAAAGCTGCGGTACGCAGGCGGCGGGAGTGATCAGGCCGTGCACGCTCAGGTCCACAGTCGAGGCGGCCAGCACCGAGGGGGCGCTGACCAGTAGCAACAGGCTGGAAAAGAGGCGGGTTTTCATGGGACGAACTCCTCACAGTGAAGGCTCAGGGATAGACGATTTCGAGCGTGCCGGAACCGTTGATACGCACGACATCGCTCAGGTCCAAGGTTTGCATGGGCGCCAGGTAAGTCTTGATGCGCATCGTGCCGGTCAGGGTTTGCAGGGCCACTGGCCCGGTGATGACGCCGGTTTTATCGGTAAAACCCATGATGCTGTTGGCGGCCATGGGGATTTGCCGCGCGGTGGAACTGCTCCACGCCACGCCATTGCTGGTGGAGTCGGTGCGGTACAACGTGGGGAAGGTATCGGCGCTGAACTCCGCCGGATCGAGGGTGAGGTAAAAGCGCCCGATCTTGCCACGGCTCGCATCCAGGTCCAGGCCATAGGCGGTTTCATCGGTGCCGCCGGTGGCCGAACCTTCGCGGTTGTCCTTCATGCGCAGGGCGAAGCGGATCGGCGCGTCGCACGTCACGTTCAGGCGCAGGGTGCGGGTGGGCAAGGGGGTTTCAGTGCTGGTGTTGAGGTCTTTGGCATACAAAGTGCCGTAGTCCACCACACCCTGGTCGGATAACGTTGGCAGGCAGGCGATGGGGGCGAAGTGCGCCCGCAGTGTCAGTTCCCGGTAGCGGCCGTGGCGTGCGCCGTACAGCAGGCCGGAGACTTCCCAGGTGGTGGCATCGCGCACTTGAGTGGCGGCAGGGTCAGCCCAGGCGCGCAGGGTCAATTGCAGCGCCAGGGTTTTTCCCATGAGCACAGCACCCTGTTCGACCGGCGCGATGCCATGACCGGGTCGCCATTGCACGACGCTGCCATTGGCGGCGGGTGCCTGACCCACGGCGGGCAGCAAACCCAGCTCCACCGCCCTGCCATCGAGCAGGGCGTTACCGACCTCAATGGCATAGCTGCCGTGCTCGGTAAACTGCAGGCGCTGTGGGCTGGCGGCCTGCGCACGGTAGAACAGGCTGAGGTCCTCGGCCTGCGGGCAGTTGACGGTCACACTCAGGCGGCGTTCGCCGAGCAGGCGCAGCGGTGCGCTGTCTTTTTGTGCCAGGCGGCTCATCAGGCCGAAGTCCAGCACCGGTTCGCTGACGTTCAGTTGGCATTCGTCCACGGCCTGGGCAGTGCCGGCGACGCCGATCAACAGCCACAGGCACAGTTGACGCAAGCAGGTTGCAAAGGGCATGGCGGGAATCCTCAAGGTGCGTGACAGCGTGCGGGGGCCGTTTCGAAGTACACCGAGGGGTCGGCTTTTTCCGGCAGTGAATAGCGCAATTGGCAACGGCGCCCTTGGGGCGTGGTTATCCACAGTGTCGATGGGGCGAGCACATTGGGCAGGAACACTTGGCTGCTTTCCTGCACCAGGGTGATGAACTCGCCGTTAGCGTTGCTGACGGAGGCGCCTGCGGGCAGCGGTGTGCCCTGCTCTGTGCTGACGGTGAGCAACAGGCGGCGGGTCAGGCCGACGCCAAATTCGACGCGTTCCACGGCACCGCGTCCGGCCGAGATCATTGCCAGGCCGTTATTGATATCGGCGTTGCGTGGCAATGAACGCGTCTGCACCTCCACCGGGCTGCGACCGTAGGCAGCCACTTGCGGCACCACGGCCTGGCCTTGCCAGTCGGTCCACACCGGGCCGCTGGGGGTGCTGAGCTTGATGCCGCTCATGGCGTCCACCGACACCAGGGCGAAGGTGTCACGCACCGGGTAGGGGGAGAAGGTCACGCCGCCGCCGTGCAGCACCACGCCGCCGCGTGCACTGCCCTGGTAGCTGGAACGCTCGGCATCGGAGCGGCTGTAGCTCACGTCGAGCTGGCTGTAGCGCGGCAATGCCGACACGCCCAGGGTGGTTTCCACTTGATGGTCGCTGCTGTCGTGTTCGGCGCTGACGCGATAGCTGAGTTGGTCGTCGATCTGTTCCGTGACGCCCAGGCCGGTGCGGTTCTCGCCGCCGGAATTACGCACCCAGCTGCGTAGCCGGCGACTCTCGCCCAACGGCACGCCGATAGTCAGGTAAACCGTGTTGTCCTGCTGCTGGCGACCGCCCATTTGCCACTCGGCACTGGCTGACAACGACACTGCGCCGAGGCTTGTGCCCCAGGAGGCCAGTGCACGGCTGCTGCTGTCGCCGGCAAAATTGGCCGAGCGCGACACCCCGGCGCTGAATGCACCCAATTGTGGATGGGACCAGCCCAGGTTGAGGCTTTGCTGGTCGCGGTAGCGCGAATCGCGGTTGCTGTCGTCGCGCGCGTAAGTGCTTTCCTCGAGTTCGCGGTAGCCGATGCTGCGCCACGAATTGGCCACGCTGATCGACCATTGCTCACCCAGGCGCTGGGACCAGGAAAGGTCAGTCTGCAGGCCGGACACCTTTTCCCGTGCCTGGGTGTTGGACAGTTGAGTGGACAACTGAATCTGGCTGTCCACCCAGGGCAACCAGCCCAGGCTCGCGCCCACCGAACGGTATTCACTGGCCGCCAGCATGCCCGTGCCCAGGGTCAACTGCGGATGCAGGGCGCCGGTCCAGCCGCCACTGATTACCCACGGATCGTCGCCTTTGGCATCGCCCACATTGCGCACCCGGCCCGCCGCCACGGAGTAACCCGGCGCTGGCAGCCCGAGCCCGAGCATCGCCGCTGGCACGGTAAAACGCCGCTCGCCGCCGACGCTCTCCTTGACCGTGACTTCGACGTCCGAGCGCGTGTTCAAGCGACGTACATCGGTGAGGGTAAAGGGCCCGGCAGGCACGACGGTGGAATGAATCAACGCGCCGTTCTGGCGCACCTCCACCTGGGCCGGGCTGTTGGCGATGCCCTGGATCAGCGCGCCCTGGCCCTGTTCTTGAAGGGCGTGCTCGGTGAGCACCTGCACCCCGGTGATCTGCGCGCCGGACAGCACCGGGTTGTACAGGTTGATTTGCCCGGCCTGGAGCACCGCCTGGTGGCTGGCAAAGGTGCGCTGGGCATAGGCTTGCACGTGGGTGCTGCGTGACAGGCCATCCTGCCAGGTCTGCACCTGGCGACTGCGCACAATCCAGTCGCCGGCATTGAACCCCACCTCGGTATTGGCCGAGCCAAAGCGACTGGCGTCATCGCCGAAGCGGTTGTAGAAGCCGCTGAGGTCGTAGTTGAGCAGTCCGGCAAACCCACCGGTTTCGTAGCCGGAGATATCCTGTTGCATGGGACGCAGGGCTTCGGTGGGTACCACCAGCGACACCGTCAGCGTTGCCGGGTCCGGCTCCACCAGGGTTTGCGGATAGTGGGCAAGGAAATCCTCGCACCCGGCCGCGTCATCGGCACTCATCAGGTGGGCGGCGTCCAACAAGGTGCGGTCGAAGCACAGATTGCCCTGCTGATCGAAATTCACCGCCAACCGGCCACGGCGCTGGCCGTTGACGCGCAGATTGACGGTATGTTGCCCGGCCGCGTAGCGCGGTGCGGCCAGCAACAGTCTGGCCAACTGCGGATCGATGCCACGTTGATGCAAGGTCTGTGCATCGAAGCCGGACGGGCTCGAATCCTCGGCGCACACCTTGGCGGGCAGGAGCGCACACAGCAGCAGCACCAGCGGCAGGGCCGCGCTGGCAGAGGGATCGGGCACGGCTTCGCCGTCACGGTAACTCAATACTGTTTTCACGCAAGGTACTCGAGTGGTGAACGCCCGGGGCTTGTGGTCCAGGCGTTCTGGTGACGCTCAATGAGCTGTCACTGCGTTACTCAGGCGGCGGTGGGTTATGCCGCCTGGGTGTTCCGTCAGAAACTGATCGGTGCGTCGTAGGCCTTGACCGCAAAGCCGTACACGGTGGCCGGTTGCAGCCTTACCGTCCGGGCCTGGCTACCGCTGGCCGGGACGCTCAAGGCTTCGCCCGGCAGTACGTAAGTGCGCGGCAGTATGGCTTTGCCGTCGCCCGGCAGCAGTTGCAGCTCCTGCGCCAGCCGCACCACATACGGCGTGTCGTTGCGCACCTGCAACTGGCCGTCGCGCAGTGTCCAGGTCAGGTCGGTCCAGGGCGTGCGATTGGGTGCCAGGCCCTTGGGGTGCACGATCACCGGCAGGTTCTGGCGCACGGTCACGCCCACGCGGGCATGCCCGGCGGCGGTGGCTGCGCGGCCCTGGGGCATGCCTTCGAACACCGCGCGTTTAAGCCGTTGGGTGAGCAGTGGCTGCTGGTTTTGCAAAATGAAACGCACCAGTTGGGATTTGGACGCTTCGACCCGTGACAGCGGCGGCGTCACCACCAGCAGCGGTTCGGTGTCCTCCGGAATATCCTGCAAGGTGACATGCAGCAGGGCGAGCTGGCTGTCGGTGTTGGTCACCGACACGGACGCTTCGCCGTCTTCTTCATGCACGATCACCACGGAGGTGTCCGGGACCATGCCGTCGGCCTTTACCTGATTGCCGAGCACGAGTAACAAGGCAATGAGGCCCACAGCGGTGTTTGAGAATGTCGTCGTCATGACGGGTTTCCATTAGGCCGAAAAGGAGGATCGATCAGAGGTAGCGCAGGTCCAGAACGATGGCTCCGTCGAGCGGGACTTCCTGGTCCAGGGTCAGGTAACGCGAGAAGTTGATGGCGGTGCTCACTTGAAGCTGGACGATCAACTGGCTGATGAAGTCGGGTTGACGGTCACCTGTCGGTGCAAAGGCCATATGGGTACGCGGGTAGGCATTGGGCTCTTGCGACCAGGTTTCGCCGTTGTCGGTGGAGGCCAATACCTGCATGGGCTGCGCATCGCCCACCGCATTGCGATAGGCCAGCGCCACCGAGCCCAGGCGCTCTTCGGGGACGTGGATGTTCCTGCCGAGCCCGTAGAAATAATCGGGAGCCGACGAAGAGTCGGCGCGATTATCGATGCCCACCAGCGCAAACAGCATGGGCCTGGCGCACTGCACGCGCAGTTCGAGCGTCTGGATCGGCAGCACGGTGAATTCGTCGGCATTGAGGCTGTGGGAAGCAATCTTGCCGTGATCGACGGTGCCGTCATGGCTCAGCACGATATTGCAGGCATCCGGGGTTACCCGGCCGGTGACCGTCAGATCGACGACCGAAGCCCCGTGGGCACCGGTCATCGTGGCCAGGCAAAGCCCGGTGATGAAGATGCGCATCCATCTACAGTGCACGGGCAACGTAAGGCGCAGCCCATGCCTGCAGGTGGTCAAAGGATGGGCGGCCATGGGTTAGAGGTACTTCACTTCAAGGGTGGCCGAGCCATCGATGGTTACCTCATTGCTGAGGTCCAAGCCGTCTGCGGGGTTGATGATAGTGAGCACTTCCAGATCGACGCTCAGGTCTTTGATCGGCAGCGGCTGGGTGTCGTCGCTCATCGATGCCGCCGCCATGTACATGCTCGGCTCCCAGAATTTCTCGGCGTACCAGGTTTTACCCTGGTCCGTCGATGCGATGGGTTGAGCGGTCACGCCGTCGGCAACCATGCCGCGCCAGGTAAGGGAGAAGTGGCCCAGCTTCTGGGTTTCGTTGATAAAGCCCAGGCCGAAGTCCGTGGTCAGACCCGAGGCAGCGCGGTTATCGATGGGGTGCAGAGCGAACTGGATCGGCGCGTCACAGTTGACGCTCATCGACAGGGTATGCAAGCCGATCGCCGTTGCCCTGTCCGGGTGCAAATCCTTGGCGGAAATCTTGCCATGGTCGATCACGCCACCGCCAGACAGGCTCGGCGTACAGGCGCTGGGCACGATCAGGCCCTTGACGGTCAGGTCCACGCTGGACGCGGCGAAGGTGGTGGCCGAGTTAAGCAGCAGCACGCTGGCGGCCAGGGTGGTCAATCGGGTTTTCATCGGGGGAGCTCCTTAGAGGTAATTGACTTGCACAGTGGCGTGGCCGTCGATGGGCACTTCGTCGGTCAGCGTAAGGTTGCTGGCGGGGGCAATGTGGGTGATCAGGCGTATTTCGGCGTCCAGCGCCTGCACCGCAATCGGCGCCAGGCCGTCGTTGTCGGCGACCGCCGTCAACAGGGTATGGCTGAGCATCACCGAGGGCATCCAGGTCACGCCGCCATCCCTGGAGGTGATGGTGCGTACCGGCACGCCATCGGCCACTGGCAGATACAGGCCGAGCCCGGCATCGCCGACTTTTTCATCGTTGGGTGTCACGCCCAGGCCATGCCAGGTGAAGTGGCTGGCGGCGGTGCCCGCGCGGTTGTCGATGGTGTTCAGGGTAAAAATGGTCGGCCCTTCACAACGCACGCTCAACAGCATGGTTTCTCTGGGCAGATCGGTGTAGGTGTCGGTATTGAGGTCCTTGACCGATACCTTGCCAAAATCGATGGTGCCGCCACCTGAGACTACGGGTGCGCAGGCGCTGGGGGTAATGCTCCCCTTGACGCTCAGGTCCTGGCTGCTGGCGGCCAAGACCGGGCCGGCGCCAATCAGCAACAATGTCGCGGTAAGGGCAGTGAGGGGGCTAACCATGAGTCACATCCTGTGGGGTTGGGGGTTACAGGTACTTCACTTCAAAGGTCGCGGAGCCGTCGATGGCCACTTCGCTGGTCAAGGTCAGGTCTTTTGCAGGCGCAATGGAGCCGTACAGGGTGATGTCCATCGTTGCGTCTTTGACCGGGTGCGGCGCCCAACCGTTATCGCCACGACTGCCCAGTGCGACAAACTCACCTGGCCCAATACCATCGTCCGGATAAATGTTTATCCACTTACCGTCGTTGTTGTACATCGCCAGCAGGGTGGACGGTGTTTCGGCGATGGGGTTGTTGAACGTGAAACTGTACTGGCCAAGTTTCTGGTTGTCGTTGATCAAACCCAGGCCGAAGGCGTAGCTATAGATGGAAGAGCCTGCTCGGTTGTCGATAAGGTCGATGGCGAACAGCGTTGCCGCGTCGCAATTCACACTCAGTTGCAGCGTCTTGCGTTCAAGCTGTGTGGGGGTGTCGAGATTCAGATCTTTTGCCGCGATCTTTCCAAAATCGACATCGCCCGGCAGGCTGGCTGCACAGGCGCTGGGGGTGATCAAACCCGTGACGCTCAGGTCGACGCTGCTGGCGGCGAACACCGAGGAGGTCATGGCGAGCAGAAGGGCACTGCCCAACAGGGATACAGGGGTTTTCATTTCAAATCATTCCATTGCAGTCCGGCAGATTGAAACGCGTGCAGGTCAACGCCCGGTCTTGAATGAGCGAGGGGTTGGCTTGGCGGCGGTCTCGATGTTTTTTGCGGTTGCCGGGGAGTGGCAAACCTTCCCTCTTTTTGGGGTGGGCACAATTTAGCGAGGGGGCTGCGAGGGGGAAATACAACTAATACGACATTGGCGAGACGAGGCCGGCACGCTATTCGGAGGGCTGTTTCGCGGTGCTTTTCGTAGTTGTTGTATCGGCTTGAATGTACTTGAAAGGTTATAGGTTTTGTGTCGATAACCTTCGAAAGAGTATGTCTGGCGCTGCTGCATGACAGGCCGCCCTGGCGACTGCGTCAATGCCGCAAAGGGCTGCCCAATTAACCACCACGAAGAGGTACTGATGGGTTCGCCAGGAGGTTCAACCGCAGGAGCGAACCGCACAGTCAAACCGCCTTTTGCCCCCCCGCCTCATTGGCAGCACCTGAATGTCCTGGTCGTGGAGGATCATTCAGCTTATCGCCTGTTGTTGGGTTGGCTGCTGCAAAAGCTGAGACTCGGCCATCAGTTGGCCGCCGATGGTCTCATGGGGTTGGACGCCTTTACCCATAGGCCCTTCGACCTGGTCATCAGCGATTGCCGGATGCCCCTCATGGACGGTTACAGCATGGCCAGCGCCATTCGCCGGCACGAGCGCAAAAACGGGTTGAAGCGAGTGCCGATCATCGCCTTGACCGCCAATCTGCAAAACGACAGCCCGCAACGTTGCCGCAAGGCCGGTATGGATGCCTGGCTGGTCAAGCCACTGACGCTTGAACAATTGCACGCCGTACTGGTGCGCTGGTTGCCGGGCGATGACGGCCCTCGCACCGGAAAAGAAGCCGCAGTGCCGGTTATGAATTGGCCGACCCGTGCCTCGCTTGTCGCCACGTTTGGCAGCGACGTTATTGTCGACCAATTGCTGGAAAGCCTGCTGGTGGAGGCTTGGGAAGACCTGCGTGTGTTACGTCATGCGCGTGCGACGTTGAACGCATCACTGACCGCCGAGCATTTGCATCGGTTGATCGGCAGCCTGGTGTTCTTGGGGGGTACGGGCCTGGAAACCAGCGCCGTGAGCGTGATCAGGCAGGTCCAGTCCGATGGCGTTGCTGCACATAAGGCGCAGTTGGAAGGGTTCGAGGCACAGCTGTGCACCTATCTCGACTACTTGTCCGACGTTTGAAGAATGCTGATGCAGAGCACTTCATCTATGCACAGATCTTGTTTTGACTGTAGGTGCTTTCCTATTGTGTTGTAGTCCAAAAAGCAGCCGCTACTGAACATTGGGTTCGGCCTCAAGCAGCTCTTTGTTAGCAGTTGTTGATGACCGCAGGCAGAGGTATTTTGCGCGGATTCAAGTTGCCATCATTCGTGGGTGCCTATGCTTCGAGTAATTATTGCTGACGATCACCCCATTGTCCGAGTCGGGCAAAAAGTCGTGATCGAGGCGAATGGCAAGTGCAAGGTGGTCGGTGAAGCTGACGGCCCCGATCAGCTGTTAGGCGTGCTGAGTCATACACCGTGCGACGTGCTGGTCACAGACTTCGCCATGCCCGGCGGCCAGCAGGCCGATGGTTATTGCCTGTTGGGCCTGCTGCACCGCCAGTATCCGCACTTGCCGGTGATTCTGGTGACGATGTTCGCCAATGTCGCCACCTTGCGCGCCGCCTTTGCCCATGGTGCGAGAGCGGTGGTCGCCAAAAGCGCGTCGGCCAAGGAGTTGCCCCTGGCGATCAAGGCGATACAGGCCGGACAGACCTTCGTCAGCGAATGCCTGCGCATGCAGCTGGTGGAGGCCGGCACCGGTGACCAGTCCCAGGAACCTCAGCTGTCGGGCAAGGAGCGCGAGGTGGTGCGCATGTTGGCCAGCGGCATGACCGTCAGCCAGATCGCAGCCCAGGTCAACCGCAGCGTCTCCACGATCAGCAAGCAGAAGAGCACGGCCATGCAGCGCTTGAGTATTTCCACCGACGTTGACTTGTTCGCCTACGCCCGCAGTACAGGCATAGCGCCGTAGCCCGCCCATTTGCCTGGCGAATGACAGTAGCCATGGCGGCGTGGGCAGCTTATCGTGCGCCTACTCTTTTGACCCCTGCGGAAGCCTGCCCATGAGTGATGCCCACAACACCTTGATCAGCCGGTTCTACAGCGCCTTCCAGCGTCTGGATGCCGAAGCCATGGTCGCCTGCTACAGCGATGACGTGGTGTTCAGCGATCCGGCCTTTGGTGAACTGCGAGGCCGTGACGCGGGGGATATGTGGCGGATGCTCACCACACGGGCCAAGGATTTTTCCTTGACCTTCAACCAGGTAAGCAGTGACGAACGCACCGGCAGTGCACACTGGGTGGCCACCTATGTGTTCAGCGCGACCGGCAATACGGTGGTCAACGATATTCAAGCGCGCTTCGTCTTTCGCGATGGCAAGATCTGCGAGCACCACGATCAGTTCGACCTGTGGCGCTGGTCGCGCCAGGCGTTGGGCACCAAGGGCCTGCTGCTGGGGTGGACACCGCTGGTGCGAAACGCCGTGCGCGCCCAGGCGAACAAAGGCTTGAAGGCATTCCAGGCCAGTCGTTGATAAACTGCGCGCCCCTTTGCCTTGCCGAATCCGTCCGTGAGCACGCCTGAACCCAAGCCCTGGTACGTCTACCTGGTGCGCGCCGCCAATGGCGCGCTGTATTGCGGCGTCAGCAACGACCCGGTGCGCCGATTCGCTTCGCACCAAAGCGGCAAGGGTGCGCGGTTTTTCCTGTCCAGCCCGGCCATAGCGCTGGTGTACACCGAGCAATGCGCGAGCAAAGCTGAAGCGTTGCGCCAGGAGCGCTTGATCAAGAAATTGAAGAAGAGCGCCAAGGAGTGCCTGGCGGCGAGTGGCTTATCGGTTTAACGGCGGATACTCGACATTATTTTTCGATTTCGGTGAGGTAAACCCGCGGCTCATCCGTGTAGTGCATGAAACTGCGATCTATTCGCATTAACAGCGCTTTCTACACAGGTTCTCACAGCATGAAGTCTACGGCGGGCGGTTGGGTCAAACAGTGGCTGGGAGCCTCGGTACTGATGGTGTCGGGGTTGGCATTGCTGCCCCTGGCGGTGGCGCAGGCGCAGGAGCAGCAAAGCGCCCAGTTCAATTTTGACCTGGCAGCCAAACCGCTGCCCCAGGCCCTGAGCGATTTCAGCCGGGTGACCGGCATCAGCGTGATCTATACCGATGACGCACCCTATGGGCTCAATGCCCCGGCACTGAGCGGGCCGATGAGTGCGACCCAAGCCCTGCAACGCCTGTTGAGCCACTCCGGCTTCACCTTCCGCCAGATCGACGCCCGCACCCTGGCCCTGGAGCCTGTGCCAACCGACGGCGCGGTCAATCTCGGCGCCACCACCATCAGCGGCGCCAACCTCGCCCAGGACAGCACCAGCTACCAGCCGCCGCCGACCAGCTCAGTGATGCGCTCCCGTGGCCTGCTGCTGGAAACCCCGCAGACCGTCAACGTGGTCCCGGCTCAAGTACTGCGCGATCAACAACCGCGCAATCTGGATGACGCGCTGGGCAATATCAGCGGTATCACCCAGTCCAACACCCTCGGCAGTACCCAGGACGCAGTGATGTTGCGCGGTTTTGGCGACAACCGTAACGGCTCGATCATGAAGGACGGCATGCCGGTGGTGCAGGGCCGTGCGTTGAACGCGACGGCCGAGCGTGTCGAAGTGCTCAAGGGCCCGTCGTCGTTGCTGTATGGCATCCAGGACCCTGGCGGCGTGGTCAATATCGTCAGTAAAAAGCCCGAACTGGTGCAGTCCACCTCCCTGACCGCGCGCGGCTCGACGTTCGGCAGCGGCAAGAACGGCAGCGGCGGTAACCTGGACACCACCGGCCCGCTGGGTGACAGCGGCCTGGCCTATCGCCTGATCGTCGACCATGAAGATGAAGACTACTGGCGCAACTATGGCACCCACCGCGAGACGTTGGTGGCGCCCTCGCTGGCATGGTACGGCGACACCACCCAAGTGGTGTTGGCCTATGAGCACCGCGAATTTCTTTCGCCGTTCGACCGTGGCACCGCCATCGATCCCAAGACCAACCACCCGCTGAACATCCCCGCCACCCGCCGTCTGGATGAGCCGTTCAACAACATGGAGGGCCGCTCCGATCTGTACCGCCTCACCGTCGATCACGATCTGAACGACGACTGGAAAGCTCACGTCGGCTACAGCTGGAACCGCGAAACCTACGATGCCAGCCAGGTACGCGTGGTCAAGGTCAACACCAACGGCACCCTGACCCGCAGCATGGATGGCACCCAGGGCGCGCTGACCACCGACCGCTTCGCCACCGCCAGCCTTGAAGGCAAGGTGGATGTGGCGGGTATGCAGCACGACCTGGTGTTCGGCCTGGACGACGAATACCGCAAAATCTACCGCGCCGACCTGATCCGCCAGACGCCGCGTGGCGCGTTCGACTACAACAACCCGGTGTACGGCAACGAAGTGGCGGGTTCCAAAGTCAGCGCCCCGGACAGCAACCAGACCGACCTGCTGCGCAGCGACTCGCTGTTCTTCCAGGACGCGATCCACCTCAATGACCAGTGGATCCTGGTCGGCGGCGCGCGCTACCAGATGTACGACCAATACGCCGGCAAAGGCGTGCCGTTCACCGCCAACACCGATGGCAACGGCCAGAAATGGGTGCCGCGTGCCGGGCTGGTGTATCGCTACACCGATGAGCTGTCGTTCTATGGCAGTTATACCGAGTCGTTCAAACCCAACTCCACCATCGCGCCGTTGGCCAACAAGACCGTACTGGATGGCAGCCTGGAGCCTGAAGAATCCAAGGCGTGGGAGGTGGGCGCCAAGTTCGACCTGCCGGGGCGCATCACCGCGAGCGCGGCGCTGTTCAACATTGATAAACGCAATGTGCTGGTGCAGGTTGGCGACGGTTTGACCTCGGTCTACAGTGTGGCGGGCAAGGTGCGATCCCGTGGGCTGGAAGTGGATGCCAGCGGTCAGTTGACCGACAAGTGGAGCCTGATCGGCAGTTACGCCTACACCGATGCCGAGGTCACCGAAGACCCGAGCCTCAAAGGCAATCGCCTGCAGAACGTGGCGAAAAGCACCGGCTCGCTGTCGGCGGTGTATGACTTCGGCAGTATCCTGGGCGGTGATCAACTGCGCGTTGGCGCCGGCGCGCGTTATGTCGGTGAGCGGGCAGGGGATGCGGCCAACAGTTTCGAACTGCCGAGTTATACCGTGGCCGATGTGTTCGCCAGTTATGACACACGGCTTGACGGACAGAAGGTCAAGTTCCAGCTCAATGTGAAGAACCTGTTTGACCGCACCTACTACACCTCTTCGGTGAACACGCAGTTCGTGTCCATGGGCGATGCACGGCAGGTATCGGTGTCCAGCACCCTGACGTTCTGACGCGGTTCGCTTTGTGTGGGAGGGGGCTTGCCCTGATGCCAGTCAGTTAAGCGAACGAAATGCTTGAAGCAGCGAAGATCAAATGTGGGAGGGGGCTTGCCCCCGATGACGGTGTGTCAGCAAACACTGATGTTGGTTCACACACCGCTATCGGGGGCCAGCCCCCTCCCACAATGACACCTGAGCTGTTAGCGTTGCGGGCATTGGATGCTTACGGAAAACGCGACTGATGTATTTTGGAAAATGGTTACACACCCGCACCCTGCTGGTCGGCTTGAGCCTTTTACTGGGCGGCTGCGCCGGCGTTTCACAGACCTCCACGCCCGCAACGCTCGACAAGCTGCTGGCCGACCCGGCGCTGCAGGGCGCCACCGTCTCGCTGATGGTGCGCGACGCCCGCACTGGCGCCACGCTTTACCAGCACAACCCCCGTACACGGTTGGTGCCCGCCTCCAACCTCAAACTGCTGACCACCGCCGCAGCGATGGATGTGCTGGGCCCGCAATACCGCTTCGCCACGCAACTGTTGAGCGATGGCATCCGCCAGGGCGATCGTCTTACCGGCAATCTCTACCTGCGCGGCCTGGGGGATCCGACCCTTCAATACGCCGACTATCAGGCACTGGCGGCGCAATTGGCCAGTCAGGGCGTGCGCCAGGTGCAGGGCGACCTGGTATTCGACGACACCTGGTTCGATGCCGAGCGGCTGGGGGTCGATTGGTCCCATGATGATGAAACCACCTACTACGGCGCGCAGATTTCAGCGCTGACGGTGTCGCCCAATAGCGATTTTGATGCCGGCAGCGTGTTGGTCACCGCCAAGGCGCCGGTGCAAGTTGGTCAGCCTGTCAGCGTCGACATCTTTCCGCCCACCGACTACCTGCAACTGAGCAACCGCGCCGTCAGTGGGCCGGGCAACAGCTATGGGATCAATCGCCGGCATGGCACCAACCTGTTGCAGCTCAGCGGCGCGGTGGCACCGGGACGGCAGAGCCAGCAACTGATCAGCGTGTGGGAGCCGACGCAACTGGTAGCCAATCTGTTTGAACACGCCTTGGCGCAACAGGGCATTACGGTGCAGGGGCGTCGCGTGATGGGCGGGGCCAGCCCGGCGGCGGTGACGGTGCTGGCCGAGCACCAATCGGCGCCGTTGCAGGCGTTGATCACGCCACTGCTCAAACTCTCGAACAACAACATGTCCGAAGCCTTGCTCAAGGCCATGGGGCGCCAGACGGCCAACAGCGGCACAGCCGCGGCGGGCGCGGTGGCCGTGGCCGGGTTTCTCAAACGCCAGGGGCTGGACACCACCACGTTCAGCCAGGTCGACGGCTCCGGCCTGTCGCGGCGCAACCTGGTGTCGTCGCAAACCCTCACCGAGCTGCTGCTGGTCGCCAGCAAACAGCCGTGGTTCAACGCCTGGTACAACGCCCTGCCGATTGCCGGCAACACCGACCGCATGACCGGTGGCAGCCTCGGCTATCGCCTGCGCGGCACCCCGGCCGAAAACAATCTGCACGCCAAGACCGGCTCCATGACCGGTGTTTCGTCATTGAGCGGCTACGTGACCGACGCCCAAGGGCGCAAGTTGGTGTTCTCGATGCTGAGCAACCACTACGTGGTGGCCGGCGCACAGGTCAAGACGCTGGAAGATCGCGTGGCAGTGGCGCTGTCGCGCGGGGCCCCATGATTCAGGGCTGATAGCCCATGCGCCAACTCACGGCCCGGGTCGCCGCCAGCAAATGCTGCGCCGCCGGGCCGTCCTCGTCGGCGTGAAACAGCGAGGTGGGGCCGACCACGGTCATGACCGCCGCCACGTGCCCGGTTGCGTTGAACACGGGCGCTGATAACGCATCCACGCCGGGCATCAGCAAGCCATGCACAAAGTGCAGGCCACGGCTGCGGATCTGTTCGCAGAGGGTGGCGTAGGCCGCATCGTCTGCCAGGGCGTGGGCGATACCGGCCTGGATTTCGCGCTCGCGCAATTCCACGGTCTCCCGCGACGGCAGGTAGGCGCTGAATACCAGCCCGGTGGACGAACTCAATAGCGGCAATACCGACCCCAACTGCGTCACCACCGTGACGGCGCGCACCGCCGGCTCGATCTGCACCACGGTCGCCCCCTGGTTGCCCCACACCGCCAGAAAGCAGGTTTCATTCAACTCATCGCGCAGCTCCGCCAGCGGCAGTGCGCCGACCTTCAACACATCCATGCTGCCCAGCGCTGCCAGGCCCACGCGCAACGCTTCGCGGCCCAGGCCATAGTGGTTGGTGGCCGTGTTCTGTTCGGCAAAGCCCGACGCGATCAGCGCCTGCAAGTAGCGGTGTACCTTGCTCGCCGGCATCTGCACATGGTCGGCCAGGCGCGACAATGACGTGGAGGGCGACAGTTGCGCCAGGGCCTTGAGGATATCGGTGCCCACCTCAGCCGAGCGGACTTTCTGTTTACCGGTGTCGCGGGGCTTTTCCATGGGAGAGCGAGAATCCGAGAGATGAGTGGGCGTCTTTATAGCTTGACGCTCCCTGGCGATCAAATTACGTTATGCGTAACTGGATTACGATAAAAACAACTGACCCAGAGGACGCTCCATGAACCTCGAATACCTGTCGGGCTTTGGCAATGAATTTGCCAGCGAAGCCTTGCCTGGCGCACTGCCCGTTGGCCAGAATTCGCCGCAGAAAGCGCCCTACGGGCTGTACACCGAACTGTTCTCCGGCACCGCGTTCACCATGGCGCGCAGCGAAGCGCGGCGTACCTGGCTGTACCGCATCCAGCCGTCGGCCAATCACCCGGCGTTTATCAAGCTGGAGCGGCAATTGGCCGGTGGGCCACTGGGCGCGGTGACGCCCAATCGGTTGCGTTGGAACCCGTTGGACGTTCCAGGTGAGCCGACCGACTTTATCGACGGGCTCGCAGCAATGGTGGCCAATTCCGGGTCGGAAAAACCCTCAGGGATCAGCATCTACCACTACCGCGCCAATCGGTCGATGGAGCGGGTGTTTTTCAATGCCGACGGCGAATGGTTGATCGTGCCCGAACAGGGCCGTTTGCGTATCACCACTGAGCTTGGCGTGCTGGAAGTCGAGCCGCTGGACATTGTGGTATTGCCACGCGGGCTCAAATTTCGCGTCGAACTGCTCGACGCCCAGGCACGCGGTTACGTCGCCGAGAACCATGGCGCGCCGCTGCGCCTGCCGGAGCTTGGCCCGATTGGCAGCAACGGCCTGGCCAACCCGCGCGACTTCCTGACGCCGGTCGCCCACTACGAAGACCTCAAGCAACCGACCACCCTGGTGCAGAAGTTCCTCGGCGAGCTGTGGGCGTGCGAACTCGACCATTCGCCGCTCAATGTGGTCGCCTGGCACGGCAACAACGTGCCGTACAAATACGACCTGCGCCGCTTCAACACCCTCGGCACGGTGAGCTTCGATCACCCGGATCCGTCGATCTTCACCGTCCTGACCTCGCCCACCAGCGTGCATGGCCTGGCCAACCTCGACTTCGTGATCTTCCCGCCGCGCTGGATGGTGGCCGAGAACACCT
The DNA here is from genome assembly GCF_002837185.1 of Pseudomonas fluorescens. Lineage (GTDB taxonomy): Bacteria > Pseudomonadota > Gammaproteobacteria > Pseudomonadales > Pseudomonadaceae > Aquipseudomonas > Aquipseudomonas fluorescens_AM. The sequence continues at coordinate 362,830 of NZ_KZ477985.1, forward strand.
TCCGGCCGCCGTGGTTCCACCGCAACCTGATGAACGAATACATGGGCCTGATCCAGGGCGCCTACGATGCCAAGGCCGAGGGTTTCCTGCCCGGCGGCGCGTCGCTGCACAGCTGCATGAGCGCCCATGGACCGGATGGCGAGACCTGCACCAGGGCGATCAATGCCGAGCTGGCACCGCACAAGATCGACAACACCATGGCCTTCATGTTCGAGACCAGCCAAGTGCTGCGGCCCACACAGTTCGCCTTGCAATGCCCGCAACTGCAGCCCTCTTACGACGCGTGCTGGGCCGCACTGCCCGCCACCTTCAACCCGAATCGGAGATAGCCCATGACTCAACCAACGCAGACCCGCAGCTGGGTGGCCTCGGCCAACGGTCACGCGGACTTCCCCCTGCAAAATCTGCCGCTGGGGGTGTTCAGCCTCAATGGCTCGGCGCCGCGCAGTGGCGTGGCGATTGGCGACGCGGTTTTCGACCTGCACGCGGCGCTGGACCAGTTTGACGGTGAAGCCCGGCGAGCAGTGGAAGCGACCGCCGGTGGCCAATTGAATGCCTTTTTCGAACTTGGCCGCGGCCCCCGCGTGGCGTTACGCGAGCGCCTGCTGCAATTGCTGGCCGAAGGCAGCCCGCTGCAAACCCGTGAGGCGCAGGTGTTGCACCGTGCCGCCGATTGCCGGATGCACCTGCCGGCCAGGATCAATGACTACACCGACTTCTATGTTGGCATCGAACACGCGCAGAACGTCGGCAAACTGTTCCGTCCCGACAACCCGCTGTTGCCCAACTACAAGTACGTGCCGATTGGTTACCACGGCCGTGCCTCAACCATTCGCCCCTCGGGCACCGAGGTCCGTCGCCCCAAAGGCCAGACCTTGCCCGCCGGCCAAGCCGAACCGACGTTCGGCCCCTGCGCACGCCTGGACTATGAGTTGGAACTGGGTATCTGGATCGGCCAGGGCAATGCCATGGGCGATGCGATTGCCATAGGCGACGCGGCCGAACATATCGCCGGCTTCTGCCTGCTCAACGACTGGTCGGCGCGGGATATCCAGGCCTGGGAGTACCAGCCGCTCGGCCCGTTCCTGTCCAAAAGCTTCATCACCAGCATCTCGCCATGGGTGGTGACGGCCGAGGCGCTGGAGCCATTTCGCAAGGCGCAACCGCCGCGCCCCGAAGGCGATCCGCAGCCATTGCCGTACCTGCTGGACCCTCGCGATCAGAAGGCGGGCGCTTTCGATATCGAACTGGAAGTGCTGCTGACCACGGCGTCGATGCGTGAACAGAACCTGCCGGCCCATCGCCTGACCTTGAGCAACACCCAACATATGTACTGGACCGTGGCGCAAATGGTGGCGCACCACAGCGTCAACGGCTGCCAGTTGCAAGCCGGTGACCTGTTTGGTTCGGGCACCTTGTCCGGCCCGCAGCCGGGGCAGTTCGGCAGCCTGCTGGAAATCACCGAAGGCGGCAAAAAGCCGATTGAGTTGGCTTCTGGTGAGGTGCGCAAATTTCTTGAAGACGGCGATGAAATCATCCTGCGTGCCCGCTGCAATCGTGAAGGCTACGCCTCCATCGGTTTCGGTGAATGCCGCGGTACCGTAGTCGCCGCACGCTGAGAGGGCAGGGTCATGGAACTGTATACGTATTACCGTTCTACCGCGTCGTACCGGGTGCGCATCGCCCTGGCCCTCAAGGGCCTGGATTTCACCGCGATACCGGTCAATCTGCTGGTGCCGGCGGGCGGCGCCAATCGCCAGCCCGAGTTCCTGGCGATCAATCCGCAAGGGCGCGTGCCGGCCTTGCGCAGCGATGAGGGGCAATTGTTGCTTCAATCCCAGGCGATCATCGAATACCTGGAGGAACGTTATCCACAGGTACCGCTGCTCTCGAAGGACCTGACCGCCCGTGCCCATCAACGCGCGGTGGCCTCGATCATCGCCTGCGATATCCACCCGTTGCATAACTCCAGTACTCAGAACCTGCTGCGCCAGTGGGGCCACGATGAGGGGCAATTGCTGGAGTGGATCGGGCATTGGATCAGCCAGGGCCTGGGCACGGTGGAGCAGTTGATTGGCGACACAGGGTTTTGCTTTGGCGAGCAGCCGGGCTTGGCGGACACGTTTCTGATTCCCCAGCTGTATGCCGCCGAACGTTTCAAGGTGCCGTTGGGTGCGTACCCGCGCATCGGCCGAGTGGCGGCGTTGGCGGCGCAGCATCCGGCGTTCGTGCAGGCTCACCCGGCCCACCAACCTGACACCCCATAGCGCTCAAAACTGCAGGGCTCCAAATGTGGGAGGGGGCTTGCCCCCGATAGCGGTGTGTCAGTTGATAAATGTATTGCTGATGCAGAGCAATCGGGGGCAAGCCCCCTCCCACAGTGAGCGTGCCAACCTAATAAAAATAAAGGTCCCTTGCGATGCACAATCAGCTTGCCAGCTTCCGCGCGGCACTCGACGCCCGTCCGGTGTCGCGCTACCAGTGGTTGATTCTTCTGTTGCTGGCATTGCTGCTGGTGACCGACGGCTACGACGCCCAGGTGCTGGGCTATGTAGTCCCGGCCTTGGCCAAGGACTGGGGCCTGGAAAAAGCCGCGTTCGGGCCGGTGTTCAGCGCCAACCTGCTCGGCCTGACACTGGGCTCGCTGCTGGTGACACCGCTGGCGGACCGGTTCGGCGTGCGGCGTATCCTGTTGGGCTGTGTGCTGATCTACGCCAGCCTCACCGTATTGATGGTGTTTGCCGATTCGTTGACCACATTGATGGCCGCACGCTTCATCTGCGGCATCGGCATGGGCGGCGCGATGCCCAGCGCCATGGCCCTGATGTCGGAATATTCACCGCCCCGCATGCGCACGTTGATGGTCACTCTGGCAGCCTGTGGTTTCTCGTTCGGCGGTGCGGCGGGTGGTTTCGTGGCGGCCGGGTTTATTGATGGCTTTGGTTGGCAGGCGGTGTTTCTGGCGGGTGGGGTGACGCCGTTGCTGCTGTTCCCGTTCCTGCTGTGGTTGCTGCCCGAATCCCTGCCGCGTTTGCTGCGGGATGCGCCGCCTTATCTGCGTCTACGCAAAGTCACCGCGCGCATGTTGCCCGACTGGCAACCGCCGCCTGCCAGCGAAGCCGAAAATCTCCAGGAGCAGGGCAGCCAACTGACGGTGCTGGAGCTGTTTCGCAATGGCTACGCACGCCCGACGTTGCTGATCTGGGCGACTTTTTTCGTCAGCCTGATCCTGCTGTACTTCATGATCAGTTGGTTGCCTTCGCTGCTGCTCGAAAGCGGGCTGGCGCTGAACCAGGCCAATCTGGTGACCTCGATGTTCCTGTTCGCCGGCACCTTGGGCGCGATTGGCATGGCCTGGTTGGCCGATCGGTTGAAAAGCAAGGTGCGTCTGCTCTCCGGCGTGCTGGCAGCGGCCGCGGTGTGCACGGTGTTGCTGGGCCTGAATCATGACAACCCTGGCTACCTGGTGGCCTGCGTGTTTGCCGCCGGGTTCTGCATCATCGGCGGGCAACTGACCCTGAATGCGTTCGCCAGCAATTTCTACCCGGCGCACGTGCGCGCCACCGGCACGGGCTGGGCGCTGGGCGTGGGGCGTTTCGGGTCGATTCTGGGGCCGTTGTTCGGCAGCATGTTGCTGGCGATGCATATCCCGGTGCAGCAGATTTTCTTTTTCTGTGGGATTCCAGCGGTGATTGCCGCGTTGTTGATTATTCAGGTGCGCTCGCCGGTGGCCCGCTTGAAGGTGCGTTAATGCACGATGGCGTTGGGCGGCAGATGGCCGAGTCGCTCGGTCAGGCGCAGGCGCTGGATCGGGTCTTCGCTGAGCATCAGCGCGTGTTCCAGGTCAAAGCGCTCGGCGCTCGGGCAGTCCAGGCGCTGATACAGGCTGGCGCGTGCCAGGTAATCGGCAGCGCTGGCATTGCCCAGTTCCAGTACGCGCTCGGCATCCACCAGGGCGGCCAGCGGTTCGTCGTTGGCCAGGTAAAGTTGGCGCAGATTACGTGACAGCCGCTGCAGGATCGAGCGAGGCTCGGCGGTGTGCAGGTGCTCGGCCTGCAATTTGAGGTTCGGGCCATATTGGCGATGCAGCAGTTCGCGACAGTCGTTGGGATACAGGCGTCGGCCACCACAGGGGTCCAGCAGGTGATCGGCACCGGGCACCCGCAGCAGGAAGTGGCCAGGGAAATTCACCCCCACCATGGGGATGTCCAGGCGCCGCGCCAGTTCCAGGGCGATCAGGCCCATGGCCAGGGGTTGCCCGCGCTTGCGCTGCAACACCTTGTCCAACAAGGCGGCGGCGGGGCGCAACGGGGTGAAATCATCCTGGGCAAACCCCAAGTCGTTCATGCGCCGCAGCAACGGTTGACCCAGCTCATCGCACGGCAGCACCGGCATGCCCAGGCTGACCTGCTGTTGCAACAGGCTGAATGCCTGCAGGATCAGCAACGGCTGTACGGTGGCGTCGTGTTCGGCAGCAATCCACAGCGCGGCTTCGAACAGCGCGGGGGGTGAACGCTCCAGGCAGGCGAAAAAAGCGGTGCGGGGATTCATTGCATTCTCCGGCGGATGCTCTCGTTTTAGCCTTGCTGTGAATTTTCGTCCAGCACCATAAGAAATATCCCACTCGCTTATGTCACAGAACTCACGAAATTGGGCGGCTTATTCCAGTGCAATCCAGCACTTTTCTGCCGCCAGCCTATACTTGGGCCACTACCAGAAGTGATTCGGGAGCACGACGATGTTTGCGCTCATGCACAGCACCCGCCTGGAATCGCTGCACCTGAGCGTCGACCCGGTGACCGGGCTGAAGGCGATCATCGCCATCCATAACAGCCGCCTGGGGCCTGCCTTGGGCGGCTGCCGCTACCTGGCTTATCCCGACGATGAAACGGCCATGGCCGACGCCGCACGCCTGGCCCAAGGCATGAGCTACAAAGCCGCCCTGGCCGGCCTGCCGGTGGGGGGCGGCACGGCGGTCATCCTGCGCCCGGGCCATGTGGAGAGCCGTGCCGCGCTGTTTGAAGCCTTCGGCCGCTGTGTCGAGCAGCTTGGCGGGCGCTACATTACCGCCATCGACAGCGGCACTTCGGTCGCCGACATGGATTGCATCGCCCAACACACTCGCTTCGTCACCAGCACCAGCGCCGCCGGCGACCCGGCGCCCCATGCGGCCATGGGTGTGTTTGCCGGCATTCGCACCACCGCCATGGCCCGCCTGGGCAGTGATAACCTCGAAGGCCTGCGCGTGGCGGTGCAGGGCTTGGGCAATGTCGGTTACGCCCTGGCCGAACAACTGCATGCGGCGGGCGCCGAACTGCTCGTCAGCGACATCGACCACGGCAAGGTGCAACTGGCCATGGAACAATTGGGCGCCCACCCCATCGCCAACGACGCCTTGCTCAGCACCCCCTGCGACATCCTCGCCCCGTGCGGCCTGGGCGCGGTGCTCAATCGCCAAAGCGTCGGCCAACTGCGCTGCGCCGCCGTTGCCGGTTCTGCCAGTGCACAACTGACCCGCCTGGACATTGCCGATCAGTTGGAAGGCCGCGGCATCCTCTACGCTCCCGACTACGTGATCAATTCCGGCGGCCTGATCTACGTGGCCCTCAAACACAACGGCGCCGAGCTGCCCAGCATCACCGCGCACCTGTCCAACATCGGCAGGCGCCTGACCGAAATCTACGCCCATGCCCAGGCTGAAAAACGCTCCCCGGCACGTGTCGCGGACGAACTCGCCGAGCGCCTGCTCTACCCATGACCCGGCCTTAAATTAAAAAGGCCCTGAGTCGATGATTCAGGGCCTGTTCAATTCGGGCTTTATTCCGCCACCGCGTTCAACAACTCGGACAGCGCGTCCGGTTGGCTCTTGAACGCCTTGGCAAACACATCGCGGTTCTTCGCCATATAGATCCCGGCTTCTTCCACCTGCTGCTCGCTCAAGGACGGCACGGCTTTTTGCAACACTTCTGCCAGCAACTCAGCGAGTTCAAGCATCTTGTCATGAGCGTCAGCTTCGGCTTTATTCATGAACAAACGCTCCTGATCTCGGCTGCTGCGGTATACCACTTCGACGGCCATTCACCACCTCACATGCCTTCACGATAGTTGTCTTTTCGACTACTGTATTTATATACAGCTAAAAGCATAAGCCAAACGCCGGGGTTTGGATAGCAGGTTTTTAATGTAGTTGGGAAATGGGGGGTTGCTACACCGGAAATTTAACCGGTTCGATCATTACCGCGCGGAGGGTGGGAACGAGCTGGGTGAAATAAGTGCCTCGTGTCAGACGGCCACCATCTTATTCCCCAGCGCTGGCCTTTTTCCTGCAAGCAGAACAACCGTCACCTCCACCCCGCATTATCCGGTCGCACCGACCTAAGGAAGCAACATCGTGAAAATCAACTGGGCCGAAAAGCTGCGCCAGCAAGTCCATGGGCTGGCCGAGTCGCTGGGCAATCTGTTTGTGGAGTCGTTCCATTACCTGGCGCTGTTCGCCATTGGTGCAGTGACCGCCTGGGCGGCAGTGATGGAATTTCTGGGGATGCTGGAGAACGGGCACATCAAGATCGATGACATCTTGCTGCTGTTCATCTACCTGGAATTGGGCGCCATGGTCGGGATTTACTTCAAGACCAACCACATGCCCGTGCGCTTCCTGATCTACGTGGCCATCACCGCGCTGACGCGGCTGCTGATTTCCAACGTGTCCCATCACAACCCGCCTGACGTAGGCATTATCTACTTGTGCGGCGGGATTCTGCTGTTGGCCTTCGCGATTCTGGTGGTGCGCTACGCGTCGTCGGCGTTCCCTTCGGTGAAAGTCGAAGGCCCGCGTCGCAAGGGCGAGGCGAGCCTGGAAACCGAGAAGGGCGAGCTTTAAAGCCCGACGCTGAACGGCAGATGACGGGTGGGCGGCCGCTGCAACAGCTTGTGATTGTCCCCATCCGTCATCACCGCCAGGATTTCCATGGCGCTGTGACCCTGCTCGATGGCAATACCGAACTGGATGCTTTGCACCAGGCGCTTGAGCCGTTGCGGGTCGTTGCGTTGTTCGGCGCTGATCATGCGCTTGGCCACTACGCCGCCGTCATCGGAGAGGGTGAGCATGATGCTGCCGTCCAGCCGCTGGATGCTCAGGTTGACGCGGTATTGTGGGCTGAAAGTGTCGGTGATGATCTGAAAAGGGTTGTCCATGGTGCGTTACCGCCTGATAAGAACATGCAGTCATTGACGACCGGTGTCGGGAATAGTTCGCGTTGCCTGACCACCGGCCAAAGTCCGTTTTCCTCAAAAGCTCTACAGCAAGGGGCGTGCCGTACAGTCGCGGGGTTCGAAATGTGGGAGGGGGCTTGCCCCCGATGGCGGTGCATCGGCCAATGAATACTTGGCTGAAAGACCGCTATCGGGGGCAAGCCCCCTCCCACATTTGAACTGCGTTGTGCTTGGGGGAAGTGACCTGTTTCAGGGCAGCACGGAGAAAACGATCGCAGACAGCGCAATCAGCCCGATCAGCACTCCACCCAGCTGACCGCCAGGCCGCCCCGCGACGTTTCTTTGTACTTGTCATGCATATCGGCGCCGGTATCGCGCATGGTGCGGATCACCCGGTCGAGGGAAATGAAGTGCTTGCCGTCGCCGCGCAGGGCCATTTGCGTGGCGTTGATCGCTTTGACGGCCGCGATGGCGTTGCGCTCGATGCACGGCACCTGCACCAGGCCGCCGACGGGGTCGCAGGTCAGGCCGAGGTTGTGTTCCAGGCCGATTTCGGCGGCGTTTTCCAACTGTTCGGGGGTGGCGCCAAGGATATCCGCCAGCCCTGCAGCGGCCATGGCGCAAGCCGAGCCCACTTCGCCCTGGCAGCCGACTTCGGCGCCGGAGATCGAGGCGTTCTTTTTACAGAGGATGCCGACGGCGGCGGCGGCCAGGAAGAAATTGACCACGTCGTCGTCAGACGCGTCGGCATTGAATTTCATGTAGTAATGCAGCACGGCAGGGATGATCCCCGCCGCGCCATTGGTCGGTGCGGTGACCATACGCCCGCCGGCGGCGTTTTCTTCGTTGACGGCGAGGGCGAACAGGTTGACCCACTCCATGGCCGACAAGGTTGACGTGATGACATTGGGCTTGCCGATTTCCAGCAGGCTGCGGTGCAATTTCGCAGCGCGACGCGGCACGTCCAAACCACCGGGCAGAATGCCCTCATCGCGCAGGCCCTGTTCCACGCACTCGCGCATTACCGACCAGATATGCAGAAGGCCGCTGCGGATGGCTTCGTCGCTGCGCCAGGCGCGTTCGTTGGCCATCATCAATTCCGAAACCCGCAGGCCGTGCTTGTTGCACAAGGCCAGTAGTTCAACGGCGCTGGAAAAGTCGTAGGGCAATTGCACATCGCTGGTCGGCGCTATGCCCGATGCGGCTTCGGCCGCTTCGATGATGAAACCACCGCCCACCGAATAGTAGGTTTGCTCGCTCAACAGACCGCCGTCGCCGTAGGCGTGCAGGGACATGGCGTTGGGGTGGTAGGGCAGGCTTTCATCGAGCAGCAGCAGGTCGGTGTGCCAGTCGAAGGCAATGGCCTGTCGGCCGGCGAGTAACAACTGGCCGGACTCGCGCAGTTGCTGGATGCGCGCGTTGATCGAGGTGGGGTCGACCTGATCCGGCCATTCGCCCATCAAACCCATCACACAGGCGCGGTCAGTGGCGTGGCCGACACCGGTCGCGGACAGCGAACCGTATAAGCGCACTTCGACGCGCCGGGTCTGGCTGAGTAACTGCTGGTCGGCCAGTGCCTGGGCAAAGGTCGCGGCAGCCCGCATCGGGCCGACGGTATGAGAGCTGGACGGGCCGATGCCCACCTTGAATAGATCGAAAACGCTGATAGCCATGCTAAAGCCTTACAAGCAATGGAGTGGACATCGCTGCCATGTTTTGTAGAGCAGGCGGAGTTGGCGCGATACTGAGCCTCTGGATCAGCGCTGACCAACGAATTATCCTAAGACACCCTTTAGCAGGACTAAACGCTATGACCCGGCCCCTTCATGGCCAGACCTATGTCTGGCTGCATGTTTTTTCTTGCGCTGCGCGGCACCTTTCGTTCACCCGCTGCGCCGAGGAATTGCACATCACGCCGGGCGCGGTGAGTCAGCAGATCCGTCAGTTGGAAGAGCGCCTGGGCTTCAGACTGTTTCACCGCCGCGCACGGGGTGTAGAGCTCAGCGCCGAAGGGCAGCGCCTGGCGACAGTGGTAGGGGAGGCCTATGGCAGCATCGACGCCGAATTGCAGCGTCTGGACGCGGGGATGATCAGTGGCACCTTGCGCCTGCGCTCGATCCCGTCGTTTCTCGGCAAGTGGCTGACCCCGCGCCTGCCACGCTTGCAGCAACGCTTTCCGGACATTCAGTTGCGCATGGTTGCCGAAGACAGCAGCGTCGCGCTGCATGAGGGCGACTTCGACCTGGCCATCGACTTGAACGATGGCAGCTATCCCGGCTTGTTATCCACAGCCCTGTTGGATGAGCAGATATTTCCGGTGTGCGCCCCCAGCCTGTTGCGTGGCCGGCCGCCATTGCATGGCCCCGCCGACCTTGCCCACTTTCCGTTGCTGCACGACATCACCGCCTGGCGTGGGAGTTTTGAGTATGCCGAGTGGGAGTTCTACCTGAATGCCATCGGTTACCCCGATGCCGATGTGCGTCGCGGGCACACCTTCAACCGCAACCACCTGACCATCGAAGCCGCCATTGCCGGCATGGGTGTGGCCATTGCACGGCGCACCTTGCTCAATGATGAGCTGGAACGCGGCACGCTGATCGTGCCGTTTGGCCTGGCCGTGCCCAACCATAAACGCTACGTGCTGCTGTATGCGCCGGGTGCATTGAGTCACCCCGGCGTGCGGGCGGTGCACGACTGGCTGGTGGAAGAAGCGGGGATTTTTCGCGCCCTGCACCCGTTGGGAGCGGGGCAATCTTGAGGAAAACTGGACGTAAGAAGTTGTAACTAACTCCCCACCCTACCAGCGTTTTTGCCCGTCGTCAGGGTTAATTTGTAATGTGGGATTTATCTTTGCAAAGGGGTTGAAATGTTTCAGCAGGTGCTCAATTGTGTAATCAAGAGGTCATGGTTTCACCACCCCGGTGTTGCAGTTTGTGATCTCTGGCGAGCTAGCTGAAATAAGGGAAGAACTATGCAAATCCAAGTCAATAGCGATAACCATATTGAAAGCAGCATCCGACTGGAGGAGTGGGTACGTACCACCATTGAGAGCACGCTCGAACGTTATGAAGAAGACCTGACCCGTGTGGAGGTCTACCTGCGGGATGAGAACGGCGACAAGCCCGGTCCCCACGATTTAAGTTGCCGTCTGGAGGCTCGGCCAAAAGGCCACCAACCGCTTTCGGTGCTACACAAGGCCGATACGCTGGAACAAGCGATCGATGGCGCAGCCACCAAGCTCGATCACGCGCTGGAACATCTGTTCGGCAAACTGCAAGGCAAGCCCCGCGCTGCCGGTAAAAACCAGCCGACCACCAAAGTCAATGAAGATGAGCTTGAACAGGAGTTTCTGGAAAAAGAACGTGCCGTATTCAACGGCTGACGGTTTTTGACTTTCATTGAAGACGGGCCTGCGCGAGCAGGCCCGTTTTCGTTTACCTGCGCTGGCGAAAGAAAAACCCGCTAAGCATCGCCAGCCCGCAAGCACCCAACCCTGCAAAGAGCATGGCCCAGCCGGCGCCGTTGCGCAGAGCTGCCTGGGCATCGCTGAACGCCAACCCCCGTGCGTCCAGCTTGCCCGCCGCGAGGTGCTGGCTGAGGGCCGGCCAATCCATTGCCGTGCCTGGCGGCAGTACCTCGGCCAGGTAATGGCCGATCCCCAGTAACAGCACCAGGCCCATCAGCGCGATATTGAGCGCCAGGGTGATCAGCCGGGCGCTGAAGTCGATGCCCGAGGCCATGCCCGCGCGATCAGCCGAGACGGCGCCGGTGGTGGTGTTGGTGGTGGGCGAGTTGGTCAGCGCCAGGCCAGTGCCTGCCATCACGCAACTGAGCAGTACCAGCAGCGTGAGTGGCTGGGCGGCGACATTGGCCGCGGCCATCGCCAGAAACCCTGCGCCCATGGTCGCCAGGCCCACCGGGATAATGCGTTCGGCGCCGTAGCGCAGGGCCAGGCGTTCTGCCAGCGGTGGCACCAGCAAGGTCGGCAAGGTGTAGGCGAGCAGGGCGCCGCCGGTGGTCAGGGTGTCGTAGCCCAGGCCCGCTTGGAAATACAGCGGCAGGTAGATCATGAATGGCCAGAAGCTGAAGTTCATGCCGATCGAGCCCATCAGTGCACCGTTGAAGCGCTGGATGCGAAACACCGAGAAATCGAACATCGGATGGGCACTGCGCTTTTCAACCACGATAAACAGCAGCAATGCCACCAGCGCCAGGCCCGCCCAGCCGAGCATGGCCGGTGTGGCGAAGCCGTGCTCGGTGCCCTGGGTGATGAAGTAGACCAGGGCGAACACCGACAGCGTCAAGGTCAACATGCCGGCTATGTCGAGGCGATGGCCGGCCGGGTCGCGGGATTCCTGCACGCTGATGCGCAACAGCACCAGGGTGAACAGGGTGAGCGGCACGTGCGCAAGAAACACCCAGCGCCAATCCGCGACTGCCAGGATCAGCGCGCCGACCATCGGCCCGAATCCCAGGCCTACGCCGGCAATCACGCCCCAGATTGCGAAGGCCCGGGCGCGTGCCGCCGGTTCACGAAACAAGTGCGACAGAATCGCGAACTGGCAGATCATCATCGCGCCGGCACCGATGCCCTGGACGAAGCGCGCCACGATCAGCATTGACGCGTCGTTGGCCAGCCCGCAGGCCAGCGAGGCCAGGCCAAACACCCACAGGCACAGCACCAGCACGCGTCGGCGGCCAAAGCGATCGGCCAGGGTGCCCGCTGCCATCAGTACACTGGTGCAGGCCAGGGTGTAGGCATTCATGATCCACTGGGCATCTTGAAACCCGGTGCCCAATTCGCGTTCGAGGGTGGGCAGGATGACCGGTACGCTGGAAATTTCCAGGCCGAACATCAGGGCCACCAGACACACGGCGGTGAGCGCCAGGCCGTTTCTGGCGGCATGCGCTGGGCTGAGGGCCGATAGAGCGGCGACAGGTGGCATACGCAGTTCCTTAAGAGAGGGGGAGGAGTTATTCTCTCGGGAATAGGGTTCTTTATTTGCGATAACTTTTCCCTTGATAGGGGATTAAAAGGCGACAATCTACCATGTCCACCCCACGTTTCGACGGCGTCGAACTGTTTCTGCACATCGTCGAAAGCGGCAACCTGAGCGCCGCCGCCGAGCGGCTGAACCTCACGCGCTCGGCGGTGGGCAAGGGCCTGGCACGGCTTGAAGCGCGCCTGGGCACCTGCCTGTTGCAACGCTCCACGCGCCGCCAGCGTCTGACCGAGGATGGGCAGGCGTACTACGAGCACTGTCTGCGTGCGCTGGCGGAGCTGGAGGCGGCCGAGTCCGTGCTGGAAAGCGGCCGTCAGCAGCCACGCGGGCGCTTGCGCGCCAGTTTGCCGCTGGCGTTTGGTCACCACTATGCCGCGCCTGCCCTGTGGGGCTTGATGGATCGTTATCCGCAACTCGAGATCGACATTTGCTTCTCCGACCGCATGACCGATCTGACGCAGGAAGGCTTCGACATTGCCGTGCGTATCGGCCCGTTGCCGGATACTGACCGTCTGAGTGCGCGGCGTCTGGGGGAGCAGGTCATGGGTTTGACGGCGTCACCGGCGTATTTGCAGCGCAGGGGGCCAATTGAACGTATCGAGGACTTGGCGGCTCATCGCGGCATTGCTTACCGCAGCAACAACGCCCAGCGCTCGCGCCTGGTCACGCCCCTGGTGCTGGACGACCTCCAGGCTGTGGCCGATGCGGCGATTGCAGGCGTGGGCCTGGCCTGGTTGCCGAGTTGGTTGATTGCCCACTATGCGCTGCGCGGGCAGCTGGAGGCGGTGCTGCCTGGCTGTCGCGAGCAGCCGGCCCCCATCCACGTGATCTGGCCGACGGCGCCGCACATGCCGGCCAAGACACGGTGCGCCATCGATGCGCTGGTCGCGGCCACCCCCAGTTGCCTGGCGGGCAGTTAGAACCCGAATCCTGGACACACTGAGGATCAAATGTGGGAGGGGGCTTGCCCCCGATGGTGGAGTGTCAGTCAGTATATTTTTAGCTGACCCACCGCAATCGGGGGCAAGCCCCCTCCCACATTTGGATGG
>NZ_KZ477985.1:376100-456166 GCF_002837185.1 Pseudomonas fluorescens
GTATATTTTTAGCTGACCCACCGCAATCGGGGGCAAGCCCCCTCCCACATTTGGATGTGTTGTGGCCTGTCATTTGAAGGATCACAGCTAGAACGCGATGGACGTTTGCACACACACCGTGCGCGGCTCACCCGCGTATTGCCTGGCCGGCAGTTAGACCCCGAATCCTGGACACACGGAGGATCAGTGTGGGAGGGGGCTTGCCCCCGATGGCGGAGTGTCAGTCAGTATATTTTTAGCTGACCCACCGCAATCGGGGGCAAGCCCCCTCCCACATTTGGATTGGTTGTGGCCTGTCATTTGAAGGCTCACAGCTAGAACGCGATGGACGTCTGCACATACACCGTGCGCGGCTCACCCACGTACTTGCCCTTGTTGTTATCGTCGAACGAGCGCGTGTAGTACTGCTTGTTGAAGATGTTCTTCACCCCGACCGCGACGTTCAAGTCCGACAGCTGCGGGCCGAAGTCGTAGGCTGCGCGGCTGCTGAACAGCATGTAGCCGGGGATGCGTCCGTTCGCGCCGTCGGCGCTTTCGGCCTGGGTGTTGGCGTTGTCAGCGAACTGGCTGCTCTGGTAGCTGCTGTCCAGGTTGAGCTTCCACGGGCCTTCGGTGTAACCCACGCCGAGGGTGCCTTTGTGCCGGGAAGAGAAGGGCACGCGATTGCCTTTGTTCGGGCCGTCTTCACGGATGGTCGCGTCGACATACGCATAGGTGGCGTACACATCGAAGCCCGCCAGCGCCGGGCTCACGCCGTCGAGGGCATAGTTGATGCTCGACTCGATGCCCTGGTGCCGCGTTTCACCGCGGGCGATCACCGTGTCGTTGGTCTGGTTGCTGTCGTACTGGTTGTCGAAATTGATCAGGAACGCACCGATTTCCGCGCGCAGGCTGCCGTTGTCATAGCGCGTGCCGAGCTCCCAGGTGCGGGCTTTTTCCGGCTTCACTTCGCCGCTGTTCACGCGGTTGGGCATCTGGCTGTACTGCACGCTGCCGAACGAGCCTTCGGTGTTGGCGTAGAGGTTCCAGTCGTCGGTGAGGTGATAGAGCACGTTCAACGCCGGCAGCGCGGTGTTGTAGTCGCCTTTGTAGTTGACGTTGCTCAGGTTGTTGGTCTGTTGGGACTTGATCATTTCGTAGCGGATGCCCGGTGTGATCGTCCACTTGCCGATATCGATACGGTCGTCGATGAAGAACGCATTGGCTTCAGTGCCGCCACGGGTGTCGCGGTCGTTACGGCTGTCGGTGGTCGGCAGTTGCTGGTTGGCGGCAATCGGCGTGCGGTAGCGCAACTCGTGGCCGGCTTCGTTGATGTAGCGGTAACCGACGCCGACTTCGTGGGTGGTGGGGCCGAGGTCGAAGCCTTGGGCGAGACGGGTTTCCAGGCCACGTACCCAATACTCGCGGGGTGACAGCGAGAGGAAGTTGCCTTGATCGAGGTAACCGCTGCGCAGGGTCTTGGTGAAGAAACTGTTGACCGTGAATTCACGGCGATCCTGCTCGTAGCGGTAGCCGACGTTGAACATCGTGCGGCGGCCCCAGAACTTGTCGTAGGGGCGGGTCGACTGGTACGGGTCGGCCTTGTAGTCCTTGACGTTCAAGCCCCCAGGCATATCGGCCTCGCCGTCGTAGTACTGCGCCATGGCGTTGAAGCTGTTGGCGGCATCCAGCTGGTAGTTGCCCTTGAGGATCAGGTCGTCGATGCGCGTGTCGCTGTTTTCACGCCAGTCGCCGCCACGGGTGCCGGAGTACAGGAGTGCGCCGCCCAGGCCATTGTCGGCGGTGCCGCCGGCCAGCAGGTTGCCGGTGGTCTTGAAACCATCGTGGCTGGAGGACGGGCTGGTTTCGGTCTGCAGGCCGCCTTTGACGGTGGGCGCATCCGGAATCGCACGGGTCACGAAGTTGACGATGCCACCGACGTTCTGCGGGCCGTAGCGCACCGCGCCGCCGCCGCGCACCACGTCCACCGCGTCCATGTTGCCCATGCTGATCGGTGCAAACGAAAGTTGCGGCTGGCCATAGGGTGCGAAGGGCACGGGAATGCCGTCCATCAACACCGTGGAGCGTGATGCCAGCCGTGGGTTGAGCCCGCGAATGCCGAAGTTCAGCGCCATGTCATGGCTGCCGGTGCCGTTGTTGTCCGGGGCATTGACGCCGGGGATGCGGTTGAGCACGTCGCGCGCCTGGGTCGCGCCCTGGCGCTCGAATTCGTCGCGGCGGATGACGTCACGGGCGCCGGGATGCTCGAACACGTTGGTCTGCGCCGCATCGCCGAGCCAGTCGCCGACCACGTTGGAGGTTTGCAACTCGAGGGTGGCCGGGACGCCGGCCGGTTGCAGGCTGTAGGCATTGTCGCCCTCGGCGCGGGCTTGCAGGCCACTGCCTTCCAGCAGTGTGTTCAGGCCTTCGGCGGTGCTGTAGTTGCCCGCCAAACCGGGGCTTTGCAAACCGGCAGTGACCTCGGAACCGAAAGACACCAGCACCCCGGCTTCGCGGCCGAACTGGTTCAGGGCCGCCTCCAGACTTGTCGGCGCGATGTGATAGGCCTTGGTGTCGGCCGCCATCACCGGGGGCAGCACCGCCAGGCTGAGGCTGGCGCCGAGCAGGAGTTGGCGCAGGGTACGGGCAAGAAGGGTCGGTTGCAGGGGCATGAAGGGGTGTCCTGAGAAGGAAGGATCAAGGTGGCTTTCCTTCTCTGTCACGCGAGGGTTGGAAAACGGCTCAGCGTTTTTCAAACCATTTCACGCACGGGCCTGAACCGTCACCCAATAGCGGGTAAAGCGCCGCACGGTTACCGGCAGGCTGACTTCCAGCAGGTCGAGAATGCGTTCGCTGTCATCCAGCGGATAACTGCCGGACAGCAGCAGGTTTGCCACCTGCGGGTCGCAATTGAGCTGGCCACGGCGGTAGCGCCCGAGTTCGCCGAGGAAATCTTCCAGGCGCATGTGCGCGGCCACCAGCATGCCGTCGGCCCATGCGCCGCTGTTGGCGTCGACAGGACGCGGGCTGTCCCAGCCTTTGCGGGTGTAATTGACCTGATGCGCGGCGTTCACGATCAGTGGCAGGCCGCTGTAGCTGTTGGGCATCACGTCGACACGGCCATCGAGCACCGCCAATTGGGTATGGTCATTGAACTGACGCACGTTCAGGCGCGCCGCCTGGCTGCTGAGCAAGCCCTGGCCGGTCAGCACGCGCAGCGGCGTGGCACCTGCGCGGGCGGTCAGCAGGATTTCACCTTCGAGCAGGCGGATCAGTCGCTGCTGGCCATCGAAATGCACATCCACCGCGCTGCCGGTGTTGAGCTGCAATTGGCTGCCGTCGGCCAACGGCACACTGCGACGCTGGCCGACAGGGCTGCGGTAGTCCGCCGTCAACGGCGGCAAAATGTGTTGCTGGCGCAGGCTCCAGGCTGCCGCCGAACCCGCGCCGAGGATCAACAGCAGCTTCAGCGCCTGGCGCCGGCTGGTGGACTTCGGTGCATTCAACGCTGCGTGCGCCAGGGGCGAAGGCAGGCCGCGCAGGCGCTGGTTGACGCGCTGGATCTGGTCCCACGCGCGCTGGTGTTCGCTGTGCGCCTGCAGCCATTGTTGCCAGGCCGCCTGTTGGCGTGGGTCAAGCGTGCCTTGCTGCATTTGCAACAACCAGTGCACGGCCTGTTCGGCAACCTGGGTCGAGACGTTCATAGGGCGAAGTAGCAGCGCAGGGCGGCTTTATGCAGGTGGCGCTTGACCGTGGCGATGGAAATGCCCAGTTGCGCGCCGATCTGCGCGTAGGTCAGACCATCAAGCTGGGCCAGCAGGAAGGCGCGTTTGACCTGGACCGGCAGGCCGTCGAGCAGTTGGTCCAGTTCCACCAGGGTTTGCAGGATGATTGCGCGGTCTTCTTCCGACGGCGCCACGTGCTCGGGCATTTGCGCCAGGGCGTCGAGGTAGGCGCGTTCCAGGTCCTGGCGACGGTAGTAGTTGAACAGCACACGTTTGGCGACCGTGGTGAGAAAGGCGCGCGGTTCGATCAGCGTTGGCGCTTCCCGCGCGCTGAGCACCCGGATGAAGGTGTCGTGCGCCAGGTCGGCGGCGCTTTGCGGGCAGCCGAGCTTGCGTCGCAACCAGCCGGTGAGCCAGTGGTGATGGTCGTTGTACAAAACTTCGACGGTGTTGGACGGCGGCAACGTGATCACTCCATCAGCATCGGCATGCTTTAGAGAACAAGAATTGTTCGCATTGTAGGGCCGCAAACACGGTTCGGCAATCGACCCGAGCAGGTGATTCATCCGTTCTCTTTTGCTTATGAGAATATTTATCATTAATATTGCGCGCTGATGAACTTGGCGCCTGCCGCATGAAAAGCAAAACCTCACTCCCCGCCTCTTATCGCCTTGCCGTTACTTCGCGCGTATTGGCGGCTGTGGTCGGCGGTTATCTGATGGCCTCCCTGGCCGCTATCTGTCTTGCGCTGTGGCTGCCGACGGCGCGCGCCGACGCGGTGATCGTCGGCATGATGAGTTCATTCGTGTTCTACCTGCTGGCGGTGCTCTGGTGTTTTGCCTGCCGCACCGCGTGGCGCGCGTGGGCCGGGGTGCTGCTGCCGAGCGCGCTGTTGGCCACGCTGGCGGGCATTGGGTTCTGGGTGGTGCGCACATGAAAGAGGGTTTTCGCCAAGCCATGGCCTGGCTGCACACCTGGGCTGGGTTGATCTTCGGCTGGCTGCTGTTTGCGATTTTCCTGACCGGCACCCTGGCCTATTTCAAGGATGAAATAACCCACTGGATGCAGCCCGAAGTCCAGGCCCATCCGATGGACGACGCGCGCAGCCTCGCCGTGGCGCAAGACTACCTGCAGCAACAGGCGCCCACTGCCGCGCGCTGGTTCATTACCTTGCCCACCCGCCGCGACCCCGGCCTGTCGGTTATGTGGCAAGACAAGGTCGACCCCGGCAAGCGCGGCAACTTCATCCAGAAAGTCCTCGACCCGGTCAGCGGCCAAGCGGTCCAGGCCCGCGAAAGCATGGGCGGTGAATTCTTCTACCGCTTCCACTTCCAACTGCAAATGCCTTACCCATGGGGCCGCTGGCTGTCGACCCTCGCCGCCATGGTGATGTTCGTCGCGCTGATCACCGGCATCATTACCCACAAGAAAATCTTCAAGGACTTCTTCACCTTCCGCCCGCGCAAAGGCCAGCGCTCCTGGCTGGACGGGCACAACGCGGTGGGCGTGCTGGTGCTGCCGTTTCACCTGATGATCACCTACAGCAGCCTGGTGATTTTCATGAGCATGGTGATGCCGGCGCCGATCGTGGCCTCCTATGGCAATGACAGCCGTGCCTTCTTCAATGAAGTATTTCCCAGTTCCGATAATGCGCCCGCACTCGGCCAGCCGGGCACGTTGCTGCCGTTGTGGCCGATGTACCAGCAGGCGCGGCAGCAGTGGGCGGGTGGGCCTGTCGGGCGCCTGGCGGTGAATAATCCAGGCGACGTCAACGCCTCGGTGAATATATTCCGCGCCGGCTCCGACAGCGTGGTGCATGATTTCGGCAGCACCGTTTCATTCAACGGCACCACGGGCCAGTTGCTGCGGGTCAGTGGTGAGCCGTCCTTGCCGTCGGTTATCGGTGGCAGTTTCTACGGCTTGCACATGGGCCATTTCGCCGGCCCGGTGCTGCGTTGGTTGTATTTCATCTGCGGCCTGGCAGGCACGGCGATGATCGGCACAGGCCTGGTGATATGGCTGGGCAAGCGTCAGCTCAAACACATAAAAACCGGTGTGATGCCCTTTGAGCTGCGGTTGGTGGAGGTACTGAATATCGCCAGCATGTCGGGGCTGATGATCGCCATCGCGGCGTTTTTCTGGGCCAATCGACTGTTGCCGGTGAGCGTGGCCGAACGTTCCGACTGGGAAGTGCGAGGCTTCTTTATTGCCTGGGGCCTGAGCCTGGTCCATGCCACGTTGCGGCGCGGTCGTCAGGGCTGGGTCGAGCAGTTGAGCCTGGGCGCGCTGCTGTTTGTGGCCATCCCGCTGATTAACGCGCTGACTACGCCGTATCACTTGGGCACTTCGCTGATGAGCGGCGACTGGGCCATGGCCGGCTTCGACCTGACGTGCCTGGCCAGCGGCCTGTTCCTCGGATGGGCAGCCTGGAAGATGCAGCGCCGCGCCGCGTTGCAGCCCAAGGCAGAGCGCGCGCGTGCATTGGCGTTCAAGCAGGAGGCCGGCTGAATGCTGCTTGCGCTGCTGCTGTGCTACGCCGGGTTTACCGCGCTGTGCCTGGCCACCGACCGTCATCACGGCGAGCTGCTGCGCAGCAAACCGACGCCTGCACGGCGCCTGGGCTTGCGTGCGGCCGGCTGGTTGCTGCTGACCCTGTCGGTCTGGCCGGCGGTGGCCGCCACCGGTTGGGGCCGGGGCCTGGTGGAGTGGTGCGCGGTGTTGATGCTCAGCGCCTTGCTGTTGGTGCTGCTGTTGCCGTACCGGCCACGGCTGGCCTTGGTCCTCGCGGGCGTCGGCCTGCTGGCCAGCCCTGTCGCGGCATTCGGCCTGTTCTGAGCTGCCCATGACCATCAGTCCCCCGCCCAGACCCCAAGACAGTTCGCACCCGGACGCGGCCGGTGGACGTGCGCATTTCCTGCAGGTGTTCCTGTCCCAGCGTTCACAGATGGAGGCATTGGTCAGCCGCCGCGTCGGTTGCCGCGCCACTGCGGCTGATCTGGTACAGGACCTGTTCCTGCGTTTCTGGCGCCGCCCGCTGGTGCAGGTCGAAGAGCTCAGCACCTACCTGCTGCGCTGCGCCGGCAATATCGCCATCGACCATTTACGCAGCGAAGGCGCCCGCGTGCGCAGCAATGAGGGCTGGTTGCCGGAGCAACAGGACAACCAGGGCTGCGAACCCCAGGCGGCTCTCGAAGCGGGCAATGACCTGCGGCATGTCGAAGCCGCCTTGCGCAGTCTGCCCGAGCGCACTCGGCAGATTTTCCTGCTCAACCGCATTCACGGGCGCAAATACGCAGAGATCGCCAAGGCCATGGGCCTGTCCCAAAGCGCCGTGGAAAAACATATGATGCGTGCCCTGCAAGCGTGCAAGGCGAGCCTGCGCGAACCGTCAGTCAAACGTACGCCAGGGAAAGCACCGTGAACGTCACCCCCACGCCCGCCCAGGAACAGGCCGCGCTCGACTGGCTGAGCCGGCTGCACGACCAGCCCGGCAGCGGCGATCAAGCCTCCTTCAGCCAATGGCTGCGGGCCGACCCCGCCCATATCCAGGCCTACGCCCAGGCCCAGGTGCTGTGGGAGTTGAGCGAAGTCCCGGCACGCACCTTGGCCGGCGAAGACGCACAGGCCTTGCAGGGCTACCTCAATGCGATGAGCCGTTCCAGCCGCTCGCGCCTGGTGCGCGGGGCCGGCGCCTTGGCCATGGCGGCCTGCTTGTTGCTGATGGTGTCGATGGGCGCCGGTTGGCAGCCGTTTCGTTGGGTCGATGACCTTGGCGCCGATTACGTGACGGCGCCGGGGCAGGTGAGGACCGTCACCCTGGCCGATCAGTCCCACGTCACCCTCGACGCCGACAGCGCGATTGCCGTGGATTTCAGCCACGGCGAGCGGCATATCCAGTTGCGTCGCGGGGCCGGTTTTTTCCGCGTTGTCCACACCGGCCAGCCCTTCGTGGTCGAGGCGGGCGATGGAGAAACGCGGGTGCTGGGCACGCAGTTCGAAGTGCGTCTGCAACCGGCGGGGGCCCAGGTGACAGTGCTGTCCGGCCGGGTTGGCGTAACGCCGTCCGCACAGGGGGCGCAGCAAATTCTGACGGCAGGCCAGCAAGTGGCCTACGCCGACGGCCTAGCCGAGCCGCTGCATCCGGTGGACAGCGAATCACGCCTGGCCTGGCGCGAGGGTTGGCTCAATTACTACAAGGCGCCGCTGGCCGAGGTGGTCAGGGACCTCGCGCGTTACTACCCGGGCCGAATCCTCCTGCTCAATGATGAGATGGGCGCCAGACGCGTCAGCGGCAGCTTTCCAAGCAACGACCCTGTCGCCGTATTGAAGGCCTTGCAAGCGGTCCTCGGCTTCGAGCAGCACACGCTGTTGGGGCGCGTGATCGTAGTGCGCTAGCCGCATCGCGCCGTTCACCGAAGCTTCATCGCAATCGCCAAAACCTGTCACCAAACGGTTACACGTGCCGTGGATCATCCTGGGTTTCCTGAACAAGTGGTCAGGAAGCGACCTACATCTGCCCGTTCAACAGGGCATTGTCAGTAAGGGATCTACACGTGAACTACAACAAACTCTATGCCCTGTTCCTGGCCTCGGGCCTGGGCGGTTTTGCGCCGCTGAGTCTGGCGGACGATTCCCAGGACGTCGGTTCGGTGAATGTGGCCGGTAAGCAGACCCTGGGCAACGGTCACATGATCCGCGAGGAAAGCGCCAAGGCACGGTCGACGGTGACCAAGGAGGCCATGGACGAGATGCCGGCGACCGCCAACGCCATCGACAAGCTCAAATACACGCCGGGTATCAACGTTTCCAGCGACGACGCCAGCGGCACCAGCGGTACCACGTTCACCATGCGCGGCATGAGCTCCGACCAGGTTGGGGTGTCGGTCGACGGCGTACCGATCAACGATTCGGGCAACTACAGCGTTTACTCCAACCAATTGGGCGATCCGGAAAACCTCGCTGAAGTGTTTGCCACTCAAGGGTCTTCCGAGGCGGATGGCCCGCACATCGGCTCCAGCGGCGGCAATATCGGCATGATCACGATTCGGCCGACCCAGGACGCCGGGGTGTTCGCCAAGCAGATCGTCGGTGCCAATGCGCTGCGCAAAACCTTCGTACGTGCCAACACCGGTGACTTCGGCGGCCTCAAGACCTGGGTCTCGGCGTCTCACCTGGAGGGCGACAAATGGCGCGGCAAGGGCACCCTGCGCAGCGACAAGGTCGAGTGGAGCAGCCTGTTCGAAGGGGATAATGGCAATTCCACGCTGGCCACGGTCAAGTACAACAAGCAGGAAAACTACAACTACAACAGCCTGAGCAAGGCACAGTTCGACACTGAAGGACGACGCAAGGACTACGCCGAAAGCCCGGTGTACAAGGCCGGTTTGTTATCTGCGTCCTATAAGCTCAACCGCAACGCCTTTGAAAGCGTCAACGCCACGCTGACCCAGCGCTGGCAACTGCAAGACAACCTGTCGCTGACGCTCACGCCATATTACTACTGGGCCAACGGTGGCAGCTTCAGCGGCCAGACCGCGTCAAACCTGGGGCCGCGCTCCGACAAGGCCGGCAATTACGACCTGGGCAACCTGCAATCGGCCAACTATTACCGCCCTTCATGGACCGAGACCTGGCGTCCCGGCTTCACCGCCAAGATGAAGTGGGACATCAACGAGGAACACAGCCTGGACTACGGCTACTGGTACGAACGCGCACGCCAGCGCCAGACCCAGCCGTTTATCGGGATCAACGGCGAAGGCGCGCCTGATGAGGTGTGGGGCGACTACAACGACGGTGGCCAGGTGGTCGATAAAAACGGCAAGACTGTACAAGGCCGTCACTACTACACCGTCACTCCGGCACAGAAACTCTGGGTTCAGGACAGCTGGCAGGCCACCCCGGACCTGAGTTTTGTCGGCGGTGTGGCCTATCAGTACGTCGAGCGTGACGGTAATAACCTCGGCAGCCTCTACGACCAGCCGGAGAAACGTAACACCCGCTACCACCAGTTCCTGCCCAACTTCAGCGCCAAGTATCAGGTGGACGAGCGCAACCAGGCGTTCTACAACCTCACCCGCAATATGCGCACCCCGCCCAACTACGTGCTGTACAACAAAGGCGACTCGGTGAGCCTCAAGTCCGAACTGAGCTGGAACCAGGAACTGGGCTGGCGCTACAGCGAAGACGACATGGCATTGAGCGCGACGCTGTTCTACATCAGTTTCAAGGATCGCCAGGTGTCGACCACTGACGCCAGCGGTGACTACATGGTGCTCAACGTGGGCAGTGTCGCTAACAAAGGCCTGGAACTTGAGTGGAGTGGTTTGCTGCCGAACCACTTCAACTACTACGCGTCCTACACCTACACCCAGTCCGAGCAGAAGGACGATTTGCTCAGCAAGAATGTGTTGTTGCCCACCTCGGGCAAGCAACTGGCTAACGTGCCGCAAAACATGTTCAACCTGGTCTTCGGCTATGACGACTCGCGGTTCTACGGGAATATTGCGGGCAAGTATGTCGGCAGCTTCTATGGCGATTTGACCAACAAGGAAAAGATCGAGGGCCGCACGGTGTTCGACCTGAACGCGGGTATTTATCTGCCGGTGGACAAGAAGGTCATCAAGTCGGCCGCGTTGCGGTTTTCGATGCTTAACCTGTTCGACAAAGAGTACTTGAGCTCGGCGCGTACCGTGGCGTTCAACTCGGCACCGGTCAATGGGCTGGCACCGAGTACGGCGTATTACAACGTGGGGGAAGAGCGGACGGCGATGGTGTCCCTGGAAGCCAACTTCTAAGGTCACCACAAAACCAAATGTGGGAGGGGGCTTGCTCCCGATTATGGTGGATCAGCGACAGATAGGCTGGCTGACACACTGCTATCGGGGGCAAGCCCCCTCCCACATTTGATCTGCGGTGTTTTCGAGGGCCGGGTTATTTCAGGGCGGCCATGATCGCATCCGGATTGTAGTCGCGGATCAACGTGCCATTGACGTCCACAAACGGAATCCCGCCGCCGCCCAACGCTTCATAGGCCTTGCGCGCCTGGGCATCTTTCTCGATGTCGAAGGTCTGGTAAGGAACCCCCTTCTGGTCCAGAAAGCGCCGGATCTGCTTGCAGTAGCCGCACCACTCGGTGGTGTAAAGCACCACGCGCGCCGAGGCGCGTATCTGCTCGGACACCACCTGCGACGGGTTGAACAGCCGCTCGAGCTTGCCCCAGTTCTGAATCACCACCACCACCAGCAACACCAGCAGGACTTTCTTCAAGACCCCGCCAAGCATCAGTTACGGCGCTTGAGCTGGTCGGTCAGTTGGGTCGGCAGGCCCTTGATGATCAAGGTGCCGGCGGCTTCGTCGTATTCGATCTTGTCGCCCAGCAGGTGGGCTTCAAAGCTGATGGACAAGCCTTCGGCGCGGCCGGTGAAGCGGCGGAACTGGTTGAGGGTGCGTTTGTCGGCAGGAATTTCCGGCGACAGGCCGTAGTCCTTGTTGCGGATGTGGTCGTAGAACGCTTTGGGCCGATCTTCATCGATCAGGCCGGACAGTTCTTCCAGGCCCATGGGCTCGCCGAGCTTGGCCTGGCTGCTGGCGTAGTCCACCAGGGTCTTGGTTTTCTCGCGGGCCGACTCGTCCGGCAGGTCCTCGCTTTCAACGAAGTCACTGAACGCCTTGAGCAGGGTGCGGGTTTCGCCCGGGCCGTCGACGCCTTCCTGGCAGCCGATAAAGTCGCGGAAGTACTCCGAGACCTTCTTGCCGTTCTTGCCCTTGATAAACGAGATGTACTGTTTGGACTGCTTGTTGTTCTGCCACTCGGACACGTTGATCCGCGCGGCCAGGTGCAGTTGGCCCAGGTCCAGGTGGCGCGAGGGCGTCACGTCCAGCTCGTCGGTCACCGCCACGCCTTCGCTGTGGTGCAGCAGGGCGATGGCCAGGTAGTCGGTCATGCCTTGCTGGTAGTGGGCGAACAGCACATGGCCGCCGGTGGACAGGTTGGACTCCTCCATCAGCTTCTGCAGATGTTCCACTGCGGTACGGCTGAAGGTGGTGAAATCCTGGCCACCGTCAAAGTATTCCTTCAACCAGCCGCTGAACGGGTGCGCGCCGGACTCGGCATGGAAGAAACCCCAGGCCTTGCCCTGTTTGGCGTTGTAGCTCTCGTTGAGGTCGGCAAGCATGTTCTCGATGGCGGCCGATTCGGACAGCTCCGAATCACGGGCATGCAGAACTGCGGGTGTGCCGTCGGGTTTTTTGTCGATCAGGTGGACGATGCAATGACGGATCGGCATAGGCTTCTCGGCTGGTTGAAGGGGAGCGGTGAGCCTCCCCCAAAAAGTTGCCCAGTGTACCGCACCCGTTGGTCAAGACGCGCCTGGAAGGGCTGTTTGGATGTTCTCCCACCGTGCATATGGGTTTTTTTCACGCTTTAGAGCGATAAAGCTGACCAAATGGGTATGTTGAGGCGGATATTTCCCCGTCTCTGTGCTAGTTTTGCCCCGTCTTACGCCAAGTCTCGGCGTTAAGCGTGCATTCAGCATTTGTCAGGTCGAACCAATCCCCGTTTCAAGCATCTATAACCCCGTTCTCCAAGGTTATAGCCGGGGCGCCAGGCCGACACGGTCGGGCTCGACGGCTGACACTGCACTCTGCAATCCATATGAATTTGATAGGGAAGGAACACCACAATGGCTTTGACTAAAGACCAACTGATCGCTGATATCGCTGAAGCTATCGACGCGCCGAAAACCACCGCGCGCGCAGCGCTGGACCAGCTGGGCCAGATCGTTGCCGATCAGCTGGAAAACGGCGGCGAAATCACTCTGCCAGGTATCGGCAAGCTGAAAGTGACCGAGCGTCCTGCCCGTACCGGTCGTAACCCTTCGACTGGCGCTGCCATCGAAATCGCTGCCAAGAAAGTTATCAAGCTGGTTGTGGCCAAAGGCCTGACCGACGCTGTTAACAAGTAAGACGCAGTAAAAAAACCGTGCTCCGGAGTGATCCGGGCACGGTTTTTTGTTGCCTGCGATTTTGTTTGTAACTGTAGGAGCGAGCTTGCTCGCGAAGCACCCACAATCACCGCGTTTATCCAGAATACACGCGTTATCGTTGGCGTCGTTCGCGAGCAAGCTCGCTCCTACAGGGGGCTGGGTTCAACGAACCCAGCGCTGGCGCCAGATGTGCTGTTCATTCTTGGTCTGGAAGGTCCAGGCGACGAACCGGCTTTGCTTTTGCCCCTGGGACATTTCCACCACTTGGCTTTCCAGCACGCCGGCCTTTTTCAACGCCGTCTCGATCGCGGGCAAGTTTGACGCTTTTGACACCAGTGTGCTGAACCACAGCACCTTGTGGGCAAAATGCGCGCTTTCGGCGATCAGCTGCGTCACAAAACGCGCTTCGCCGCCTTCACACCACAGTTCGGCCGACTGGCCGCCGAAGTTCAGCACCGGCAACTTGCGCTTGGGATCGGCTTTGCCCAAGGCGCGCCACTTGCGCTCGCTGCCTTTGGTGGCTTCGTCCATGGACGCGTGGAACGGCGGGTTGCACATGGTCAGGTCAAAGCGTTCGGCAGGCTCCAGCAGGCCCAGCAGGATGTGCTTGGGATTGGGCTGCTGGCGCAATTGGATGACTTTGCTCAAGTCATTGGACTGCACAATGGCCTTGGCGGCGGCCACGGCGATAGGGTCGACCTCAGAGCCGAGGAAGTTCCAGCGGTACTCCATGTAGCCAATCAACGGGTAGACACAGTTGGCGCCCATGCCGATATCCAGCACCTTGACGATGGAACCGCGCGGAATCTTGCCGTCGTTGACGCTGGCCAGCAGGTCGGCGAGGAAGTGCACATAGTCGGCGCGCCCCGGCACCGGCGGGCACAGGTAATCGGCCGGGATATCCCAATGCTGGATGCCATAGAACGATTTGAGCAACGCCCGGTTGAACACCCGCACCGCGTCCGGGCTGGCGAAGTCGATGCTCTCTTTGCCATAAGGATTGATGATCACGAATTGCGCCAGTTCCGGCGTGGTCTTGATCAGCGCCTGGAAGTCGTAACGACCTGTGTGGCGGTTGCGCGGGTGCAGGGTCGCCTCTTTGCGTGGTGCGACGGGTTTGGCCGTGGCAGCGGTTTCAGGCTTCTTGCGCGGTGGTTTGGGTGTGCTAGGGGCGGTCATGTTGATTCTGGTGTTGGCTCAAAGTGGCGGCCATTGTCACACATTCCCGAGGACAACTCGGTCAAATGTGGGAGGGGGCTTGCCCCCGATGGCAGTGTGTCAGTCAATTATCTGTTAACTGACCCGCCGCCATCGGGGGCAAGCCCCCTCCCACATTGACTGCATTGCCAGCAGGACATCGGGCAACGATCAGGCAAAAAAAAGAGACCCGAAGGTCTCTTTTTTACGCGACTCAAGCCTTACAGGCTGGAAATCCGCGCATGTTGCTCCGCCAGCTTGCCCAAGGCCTGTTCAGCCTCGGCCAACTTGGCGCGTTCCTTGTCGATCACTTCTGCCGGCGCCTTGTCGACGAACGCCGCGTTGGACAGCTTGCCGCCCACGCGTTGCACTTCGCCTTGCAGGCGGGCGATTTCCTTGTCGAGTCGGGCCAGTTCCGCGCCCTTGTCGATCAGGCCGGCCATCGGCACCAGCACTTCCATATCACCGACCAATGCAGTGGCCGACAGCGGTGCTTCGGCGCCATCGGCCAATACGGTGATGGACTCCAGCTTTGCCAGCTTCTTGAGCAGCGCATCGTTCTCGCTGAGGCGACGCTGGTCTTCGGCACTGGCGTTCTTGACGAACACGGCCAGCGGCTTGCCCGGACCGATGTTCATTTCGGCGCGAATGTTGCGCGTACCGAGCATCAGGGTCTTGAGCCATTCGATATCGCTTTCGGCGGCCTCATCGATACGGGCTTCATTGGCCACCGGCCAAGGCTGCAGCATGATGGTCTTGCCTTCGATACCGGCCAGCGGCGCCAGGCGCTGCCAGATTTCCTCGGTGATGAACGGCATGAACGGGTGCGCCAGGCGCAGCGCCACTTCCAGCACGCGCACCAGGGTGCGACGGGTGCCGCGCTGGCGTTCGACCGGCGCGTTTTCGTCCCACAGCACCGGCTTGGACAGTTCCAGGTACCAGTCGCAGTACTGGTTCCAGATGAACTCGTACAAGGCCTGTGCGGCCAGGTCGAAGCGGAACTGGTCGAGCTGGCGGGTCACTTCGGCTTCGGTGCGCTGCAGCTGCGAGATGATCCAGCGATCGGCCAGGCTCAGCTCGAAGGCTTCGCCGTTCTGGCCGCAGTCTTCGCCTTTATCCAGCACGTAGCGTGCGGCGTTCCAGATCTTGTTGCAGAAGTTGCGATAACCTTCGACGCGGCCCATGTCGAACTTGATGTCGCGACCGGTGGACGCCAGCGAGCAGAAGGTGAAGCGCAGGGCGTCGGTGCCATAGCTGGCGATGCCGTCGGCGAACTCGTCGCGGGTCTGTTTCTCGATCTTTTTCGCGAGCTTGGGCTGCATCAGCCCCGAGGTGCGCTTGTGCACCAGGGTTTCCAGGTCGATGCCGTCGATGATGTCCAGCGGGTCCAGGACGTTGCCCTTGGACTTGGACATTTTCTGGCCCTGGCCGTCACGTACCAGGCCGTGCACGTACACGGTCTTGAACGGCACCTGCGGGGTGCCGTCTTCGTTCTTCACCAAATGCATGGTGAGCATGATCATCCGGGCAACCCAGAAGAAAATGATGTCGAAGCCGGTGACCAGCACGTCGGTGGAGTGGAATTTCTTCAGGAATTCGGTCTGCTGCGGCCAGCCCAACGTCGAGAAGGTCCACAGGCCCGAGCTGAACCAGGTGTCCAGTACGTCATTGTCCTGTTGCAGCGCGATGTCGGCACCGAGGTTGTGCTTGGCACGCACTTCGGCTTCGTCGCGGCCTACATACACCTTGCCCGACTCGTCGTACCAGGCCGGAATACGGTGGCCCCACCACAGCTGACGGCTGATGCACCAGTCCTGGATGTCGCGCATCCACGAGAAGTACATGTTTTCGTACTGCTTGGGCACGAACTGGATGCGGCCGTCTTCCACGGCAGCAATCGCCGGCTCGGCCAGCGGCTTGGTGGACACGTACCACTGGTCGGTCAGCCACGGCTCGATCACGGTGCCGGAGCGGTCGCCCTTCGGCACTTTCAGGCCGTGGTCGTCAACGCTCACCAGCAAACCGGCAGCGTCGAAGGCGGCAACGATCTGCTTGCGCGCTTCGAAGCGGTCGAGGCCGGCGTATTCGGCCGGGATCTTGCCGTCGATGCTGTCGTTCAGCGTGCCGTCCAGGTTGAACACCTGGCAGGCCGGCAACACGGCGGCATTCTTGTCGAAGATGTTCAGCAGCGGCAGGTTGTGACGCTTGCCGACTTCGTAGTCGTTGAAATCGTGGGCCGGGGTGATTTTCACGCAGCCGGTGCCGAATTCAGGGTCGCAGTAGTCGTCAGCGATGATCGGGATGCGGCGGCCGACCAGTGGCAGCTCGACGAACTTGCCGATCAGTGCCTGGTAGCGCTCGTCGTTCGGGTTAACCGCAACGGCAGCGTCGCCGAGCATGGTTTCCGGACGGGTGGTGGCGACGATCAGGTAGTCGTTGCCCTCGGCAGTCTTGGCGCCGTCAGCCAGCGGATACTTGAGGTTCCACAGGAAGCCTTTCTCGTCGTGGTTTTCCACTTCGAGGTCGGAAATCGCCGTGTGCAACTTGGTGTCCCAGTTGACCAGGCGCTTGCCGCGGTAGATCAGGCCGTCTTCATGCAGGCGCACGAAGGCTTCCTTCACCGCTTCCGACAGGCCGTCGTCCATGGTGAAGCGCTCGCGGCTCCAGTCTACGGACGAACCCAGGCGACGGATCTGACGGCTGATATTGCCGCCGGACTGGTCTTTCCATTCCCAGATTTTCTCGAGGAACTTCTCGCGGCCCAGGTCATGACGGCTCTGGCCGGTGGCTTCCAGTTGGCGTTCCACCAGCATCTGGGTGGCGATACCGGCGTGGTCGGTACCCGGTTGCCACAGGGTGTCGCGACCCTGCATGCGGCGGAAACGGATCAACGCATCCATGATTGCATTGTTGAAGCCATGGCCCATGTGCAGGCTGCCAGTGACGTTCGGTGGCGGAATCATGATGGTGTACGAGTCGCCCGCACCTTGTGGGGCGAAATAGTTTTCGGACTCCCAGGTGTTGTACCAGGAAGTTTCGATAGCGTGGGGCTGGTAGGTCTTATCCATGCGCGGCGGGACCCTAGTTGGCATTTATTCAGGAAAGCCGGCAAGTATAACGGGGGATAGAGCGCAGGGCGAGGCGAAGACAGGGCTTAAGGTGTATGCAACCAAATGTGGGAGGGGGCTTGCCCCCGATGGCGGTGGGTCAGCTTCAAATAGACGGCTGACGCACTGCTATCGGGGGCAAGCCCCCTCCCACAGGGGATGTCGGTTTGGTTCAGGATTGGTATTGGCTGAGCAGCCGCTCCATCCGCGCATCCATGCGCCGTTTGATCTCGGCTTCAATATGCGGCGAAAAATCATCGATCACGTCCTGCATGATCAATTGCGCGGCGGCGCGCAGTTCGTTGTCCAGGTGCAGCAGCAGGGCGTCGGGGGCTTTTTGGGCAGCGAGGGCGGGCTCGGTAATGGCTGGCTCCGGCGCAGCAGGCTTGTTGCCGACCATGTCGAACAACAGCGGAATCTGTACCTCGCCGTCGGCCGTTTCGGTCAACAGCGGCGGTTGCAAGCCATCATCACCCAGCAACTGACGGATCGACTCGAGGTCGTCCAGCAGGTGGTCGTCTTTTTTCAGCGGGTTGGGCGTGTCCATCATGTACTCAAAGTCGTTGTAGCCGGTGATCCTGCAGAGGATAGCCCTGTTCGCGGTAGAAACGGAAACTCTCCCGCGCGGCCTGACGAATAGCCGGGTCTTCCACCACCACTTCCGCCACGCGGGCGAATGCCTTGGCGAAGGCCGGTACTTTCAGGTCAAGGTTGACCAGCAGGTCATGGTGGTCGCCGCAACTGTCGCCCAAACCCAGCACTACCACGCCATCGGGTTCCGATTCAGCGGGGCCGTGGGGTACGAAGCTTTCGCCCTTGAAACGCCATAGACGGGCATCGAGGTCCTCACGTTGGGCGGCATCGCTGCAATGCAGGTAAATGCGATGGCCCATGCGCCAGGCCTTTTCAGTGAGCTTGCAGGCAAAGTCCAGGCGCGCGGACGGGTCGGCGCTGGGCAATATATAGAAGTCGACTTGGGTCATTGCGGTTCCTGGTGCTGGCCTGGTTGCCCCTGTAGGAGCGAGCTTGCTCGCGAAAAACCTGAGGACACCGCGCTCATCCAGAATGTGCGCGTTATCGTTGGCGATCTTCGCGAGCAAGCTCGCTCCTACAAAGGGCGCGGGGGCCGCTTAGGCCTTGGCGCGGTCCAGCAGGTATTGGGTCAGCAGGGGCACCGGACGGCCGGTTGCGCCCTTGTCCTTGCCGCTGGCCCATGCGGTGCCGGCGATGTCCAGGTGCGCCCAGTTGAAGTTCTTGGTGAACCGCGACAGGAAGCAGGCTGCGGTGATGGTGCCGGCTTTCGGACCGCCGATGTTGGCGATGTCGGCGAACGGGCTGTCCAGTTGCTCCTGGTACTCATCGAACAACGGCAACTGCCAGGCGCGGTCGTCGGCCGCCTTGCCGGCGCTGAGCAGTTGCTCGATCAGCTCGTCGTTGTTGCCCAGCAGGCCCGAGGTGTGGGCGCCCAGGGCAACCACGCAGGCGCCGGTCAGGGTGGCGATGTCGATCACCGCCTGCGGCTTGAAGCGTTCGGCGTAGGTCAGGGCGTCGCACAGCACCAGGCGGCCTTCGGCGTCGGTGTTGAGAATTTCCACGGTCTGGCCGCTCATGGTCGTGACGATATCGCCTGGACGGGCGGCACCGCCGCTCGGCATGTTCTCGGCGCAGGCCAGGATGCACACCAGGTTGATCGGCAGCTTGAGTTCCAGCACGGCACGCAGGGTGCCGAACACGCTGGCGGCGCCGCCCATGTCGTACTTCATCTCGTCCATGCCGGCGCCCGGCTTGAGGCTGATGCCGCCGGTGTCGAAGGTGATGCCTTTGCCCACCAGGGCGTAAGGCTTCTCGGACTTCTTGCCGCCGTTGTATTGCATCACGATCAGGCGGGGCGGCTGGTCGCTGCCCTGGCCCACGGCATAGAACGAGCCCATGCCCAGTTCCTTGATCTTCTTCTCGTCCAGCACTTCAACCTTGAGGCCCTTGAACTCCTTGCCCAGCGCCTTGGCCTGTTCGCCCAGGTAAGTGGGGTGGCAGATGTTTGGCGGCAGGTTGCCCAGGTCGCGGGTGAACGACATGCCCCTGGCGATCGCGGTGGCGTGGGTCACGGCGCGCTCGACTTCAGCCTGCGCGGCCTTGATGGTCAGCAGGGTGATTTTCTTCAGGGTGCGGGGTTCGGCCTTCTGGCTCTTGAACTGGTCGAAGACGTAGCCGCCGTCCACCAGGCTTTCGGCCAGCAGGCGGGTCTTGCCGTAGCTGTCACGGCCCTTGATGACGATTTCATCGAGTGCCAGTGCCGCGTCGCTGCCGCCCAGGCCGTTAAGCGTGGTGAGGATGGCGCTGATGAGCTTGCGAAACGGACGGTCGCCCAGTTCGGCGTCCTTGCCCACGCCCACCAGCAATACGCGCTCGGCCTTGAGGTTGGGCAGGCTCTGCAACAGCAGGCTCTGGCCGACTTTGCCGGCCAGGTCGCCGCGCTTGAGCACGGCGCTGATGGCGCCGCCGCTCAGTTCATCCAGTTGCTTGGCGGCAACGCCGAGTTTGCGGCCTTCGCCGACAGCGACCACGAGGGTGGCGGTTTTCAACGTTTCGGGGCTAACGCTTTTTACAACCAATTCCATTTTCGGGTCCCTTATAAAGGTCGGTGAGCCTGGCGTTTGTACCCAGGCTTTAAAGCGTGGCAGCCTTGTAAACCGCCAGCGACAAAGGCCGCAGTTTGAACCTCGCAGGCGAAGCCTGACAACCCTCGAAGCACGCTTTGTGCGTGCGCATGAGGTTGCGCAGTGACAGGCGCGGTCAATCACAGGATAATGCGCCATCTTTTTAGCCGGCCCGCGCAAACGGGTCGACTCGGTATGCTTGCTTGTTTGGCCGCCTTAGCCTGACAACCCTGGAGTGTCTGGTTTGATCGTCTTCCGTTATCTATCCCGCGAAGTCCTGTTGACCCTGAGTGCCGTGAGTGCGGTATTGCTGGTCATCATCATGAGTGGTCGTTTCGTCAAATTCCTTGCGCAGGCGGCCTCGGGCGCCCTGGATCCGGGTTCGCTGTTCCTGATCATGGGCTTTCGCCTGCCGGGCTTTTTGCAACTGATCCTGCCGCTCGGCCTGTTCCTTGGCATTCTGCTGGCATATGGCCGGCTGTATCTCGAAAGCGAGATGACCGTGCTGTCGGCCACCGGCATGAGCCAGCAGCGTCTGCTGGCGATGACCATGGTGCCGGCCGCCGGCGTTGCCCTGGTCGTGGCCTGGTTGAGCCTGAGCCTGGCACCCCAGGGCGCCATGCAGTTCCAGTTGCTGCTGAACAAGCAGGACGCGATGACCGAGTTCGATACCCTCGAACCCGGGCGCTTCCAGGCACTCAACGACGGTACGCGAGTGACCTATACCGAAGAAATGACCGAAGACCGTTCCAACCTGAGCGGCGTGTTCATTTCCCAGAAAAACCTCGGCAAGGACCAGAAAGACCGTGGTATTTCGATTCTGGTGGCCGACGGTGGCCGCCAGGAAGTGCGTCCCGATGGCAGTCGCTACCTGATCCTGGACAACGGCTATCGCTACGATGGCAGCCCTGGGTTGGCCGATTACCGCGTGATCAAATACGACACCTACGGCGTCATGCTGCCCAAACCCGATATCAGCGACGAAGTCACCGACCGCGACGCGCTGCCCACCGCATCGCTGTTCGGTAGCCAGGAACTGCGCTCCATCGCCGAGCTGCAATGGCGCCTGTCCCTGCCGCTGCTGGTGTTTATCGTGACCTTGATGGCGGTGCCGCTGTCGCGCGTCAACCCACGGCAGGGCCGATTCCTCAAGCTGCTGCCGGCGATCCTGCTGTATATGGCTTACCTGACCATCCTGATCTCCGCCCGTGGCTCCCTGGAGAAGGGCAAGCTGCCGCCCGCCCTGGGCCTGTGGTGGGTGCACGGGATTTTCCTGGTGATCGGCCTGGGGCTGCTCTACTGGGAGCCTATCCGTTTGAAAATGAAGAGCCGTCGTGGCCTGAAGGAGTTGGCTCGTGGCTAAGCTCGATCGCTACATTGGTAGCAGCGTACTGATCGCCATCCTGGCGGTATTGGGCATCATCCTGGGCCTGGCCTCGCTGTTTGCCTTCATCGATGAAGTGGGCAACGTCACCGATACCTATACCGTCACTGACGTACTGAGCTTCGTGGCGCTGACCGCGCCGCGTCGTCTCTACGACATGATGCCGATGGCCGGCCTGATCGGCTGCCTGATCGGCCTGGGCACCCTGGCCAGCAACAGCGAATTGACCATCATGCGCGCCGCGGGCGTGTCCATCGGGCGGATCGTCTGGGCCGTCATGAAGCCGATGCTGCTGCTGATGGCGTGCAGCGTGCTGATCGGCGAATACGTCGCGCCACCGTCCGAAGCCACCGCCCAGGCCAATCGCGCCCTGGCCCAGGGTTCGGGCGATGCGCAGAGTTCCAAGCACGGCCTGTGGCACCGCCAGGGCGACCAGTTCATCCACATCAACGCCGTGCAGCCCGGCGGGCTGTTGATCGGGGTGACGCGCTACACGTTTGACAAAGAGCGGCACATGCTCAGCTCCAGCTTCGCCAAACGCGCACAATACGATGGCGCGCAGTGGCAGCTGAGCGAGGTCACCACCACGCTGTTCCATAATGTGGGCCAGGGGTTCAGTGCCAGTACCGAAGTGGTCAATGCCCCCACCCAGACCTGGGATATCGCGCTGAAGCCGGAGCTGCTCAATACAGTGATCATGGTGCCGGAAACCTTGCCGATCTCGGGCCTCTGGAGTTATATCCACTACCTCAAGGACCAGGGCCTGAACAATGGCCGCTACTGGCTGGCGTTCTGGGTCAAGGTGCTGCAACCGGTGGTCACCGCCGCACTGGTGTTGATGGCGATCTCCTTTATCTTCGGCCCGTTGCGTTCCGTGACCCTCGGCCAGCGGGTATTCACCGGTGTGCTGGTGGGCTTCACCTTCCGCATCGCCCAGGACCTGCTGGGGCCGTCGAGCCTGGTATTCGGCTTCTCGCCGTTATTTGCGGTGCTGGTGCCGACCTTTATCTGTGCCGTGGCCGGGTTCTGGTTGCTGCGCCGAGCCGGCTGATTGCGCGCACGCTAAATGCGCCCGCTGTAGGCGCGAGCTTGCTCGCGAAAACCTGCGAAACGCCGCGTTCATCCAGGATGAGCGCATTATCATTGGCGATCTTCGCGAGCAAGCTCGCTCCTACAACATTGGGCCCCGTGGAAACGGGGCTTTTTTGTGTTCGTCAGCAAAGATGACGTCTGGCCCGAGCATCAGGTACAATTCCCGGCTATTTTTCAGCGGGCAATCTGCCTGCAGCCTTTTTGAGTGTTGATCCGTGAGTGATTTGAGTCATATCCGCAATTTCTCCATCATCGCCCACATTGACCATGGTAAGTCGACGCTGGCCGATCGATTCATCCAGATGTGCGGCGGCCTTGCCGAGCGTGAAATGGAAGCCCAGGTCCTGGACTCCATGGACCTCGAACGCGAGCGCGGGATCACCATCAAGGCCCACAGCGTCACTCTGTACTACACCGCCAAAGACGGTATCAAGTACCAGCTCAACTTCATTGACACCCCGGGCCACGTCGACTTCACCTATGAAGTCAGCCGTTCCCTGGCCGCCTGCGAAGGCGCGCTGCTGGTGGTGGACGCGGGGCAGGGCGTTGAAGCCCAATCCGTGGCCAACTGCTACACCGCCATCGAGCAGGGCCTGGAAGTGATGCCGGTGCTGAACAAGATCGACCTGCCACAGGCCGATCCGGACCGCGTCAAGGAAGAGATCGAAAAAATCATCGGCATTGACGCCACCGACGCCGTCGAGTGCAGCGCCAAGACCGGCCTGGGCGTCGATGAAGTGCTCGAGCGCCTGGTCAAGACCATTCCCGCGCCGACCGGCAACTACGACGATCCGCTGCAAGCGTTGATCATCGACTCCTGGTTCGACAACTACCTGGGCGTTGTCTCCCTGGTGCGCGTGCGCCATGGCCGCGTGAAGAAGGGCGACAAGATCCTGGTCAAGTCCACCGGCAAGATCCACCTGGTGGACAGCGTCGGCGTGTTCAACCCCAAGCACACCGCTACCACTGATCTGAAAGCTGGCGAAGTAGGCTTCATCATCGCCGGTATCAAGGACATCCACGGTGCGCCGGTCGGTGACACCCTGACCCTGAGCTCCACGCCGGATGTCGACGTGCTGCCTGGCTTCAAGCGCATCCAGCCACAGGTCTATGCCGGTCTGTTCCCGGTCAGCTCCGACGACTTCGAAGACTTCCGCGAAGCCCTGCAAAAGCTGACCCTCAACGACTCGTCGTTGCAGTACACCCCGGAAAGCTCCGACGCCCTGGGCTTCGGCTTCCGTTGCGGGTTCCTCGGCATGCTGCACATGGAGATCATCCAGGAGCGCCTGGAGCGCGAATACGACCTGGACCTGATCACCACCGCGCCAACGGTTATTTTCGAGCTGGCGCTGAAAACCGGTGAAACGATTTACGTCGATAACCCCTCCAAGCTTCCAGACCTGTCTTCGATCGAAGACATGCGTGAACCGATCGTACGCGCCAATATCCTTGTACCGCAGGAACACCTGGGCAACGTCATTACCCTGTGTATCGAAAAGCGTGGCGTGCAGCACGACATGCTGTTCCTCGGCACCCAGGTGCAAGTGACCTATGATTTGCCGATGAACGAAGTGGTCCTGGACTTCTTCGATCGTCTCAAATCCACCAGTCGCGGCTATGCTTCGCTGGACTACCATTTCGACCGTTACCAGTCGGCTAATCTGGTGAAGCTGGATGTATTGATCAACGGCGACAAGGTTGATGCCCTGGCACTGATCGTGCACAAGGACAATGCGCACTACAAAGGTCGCCAGTTGACCGAGAAGATGAAAGAGCTGATTCCGCGTCAGATGTTCGACGTTGCGATCCAGGCCGCCATTGGCGGGCAGATCATTGCGCGGACCTCCGTCAAGGCACTCAGAAAGAACGTACTGGCCAAATGCTACGGTGGCGACGTCAGCCGTAAGCGCAAACTGCTTGAGAAGCAAAAGGCCGGTAAAAAACGCATGAAGCAAGTGGGCAATGTGGAAATTCCACAAGAAGCCTTCCTTGCGGTGCTCAGGTTGGATAGTTAGGTCCTATGTCGCTAAATTTCCCGCTGTTGCTGGTCATCGCCGTTGCCGTTTGTGGTTTCCTGGCGTTGCTCGATCTGGTGTTCTTCGCCCCGCGTCGGCGTGCGGCTATCGCGTCCTATCAGGGCAGCGTCAGCCAGCCCGATGCCGTGGTGGTCGAGAAGCTGAACAAAGAGCCTTTGCTGGTTGAATACGGCAAATCGTTCTTCCCGGTGCTGTTCATCGTGCTGGTGCTGCGTTCGTTCCTGGTGGAGCCGTTTCAGATCCCTTCGGGGTCGATGAAGCCTACCCTGGACGTGGGCGACTTCATTCTGGTGAACAAGTTTTCCTACGGGATCCGCTTGCCGGTGATCGACAAGAAGGTCATTGAAGTCGGTGACCCGCAGCGCGGTGATGTGATGGTGTTCCGCTACCCGAGCGACCCGAACGTCAACTACATCAAGCGTGTGGTCGGCCTGCCGGGCGACGTGATCCGCTACACCAGCGACAAGCGCCTGTTCATCAACGGTGAGTCGGTGGCCGAACAACTGTTGGGCGCCGAGCCGAACACCTTGGGCAGCGCCGAGCTGTACCAGGAAAAACTCGGTGCGGTTGAGCACCAGATCCGCAAGGAAATGAGCCGCTACCGCGCGATGCCCGATGGCCAGTGGAAAGTGCCGGCCGGGCACTACTTCATGATGGGCGACAACCGCGACAACTCCAACGACAGCCGCTACTGGGACGACCCCAATATTCCCAAGGACCTGCTGGGCATGGTGCCCGACGAGAATATCGTCGGCAAAGCCTTCGCGGTCTGGATGAGTTGGCCGGAACCCAAGCTCAGCCACCTGCCGAACTTCTCGCGGGTGGGGCTGATCAAGTAATACAGGCGGCGCTGTGATCACAGCGCCGAATGCTTTTCTGGGGCTAGGACATTTTCCCATGCCCGGTACCCATCAGGATTTGAATTTGAACACTGCGTCAATCGTCGATGGCCGCCGGTGCCACCAACTAGATATGGATAAACCGTGACCGTTTCTCTCAGTCGTCTCGAGCGCCAGCTCGGCTACACCTTCAAGGACCAGGAATTGATGGTCCTTGCCCTCACCCACCGCAGCTTTGCAGGGCGCAATAACGAGCGCCTGGAATTCCTCGGTGACGCCATCCTCAATTTCGCCGCCGGTGAGGCGTTGTTCGAGCGTTTCCCGCAAGCGCGCGAAGGCCAGCTTTCGCGCCTGCGCGCCCGCCTTGTGAAAGGCGAGACCCTGGCCGTGCTGGCCCGCGGTTTCGGCCTGGGCGAATACCTGCGCCTCGGTTCCGGTGAGTTGAAAAGCGGCGGTTTCCGTCGCGAGTCGATCCTGGCTGATGCCTTGGAAGCCTTGATCGGTGCGATCTACCTCGATGCAGGGATGGAGACGGCCAAGGAGCGCGTGGTCGCCTGGCTGGCTTCGGAAATCGAAAGCCTGACGCTGGTCGACACCAACAAGGATCCCAAGACCCGCCTGCAGGAATACCTGCAGTCCCGCGGTTGCGAACTGCCACGCTATGAAGTGGTGGATATCCAGGGCGAGCCGCATTGCCGCGTGTTCTTCGTGGAATGTGAAATCACCTTACTGAACGAAAAAAGCCGAGGTCAGGGTGTGAGCCGTCGTATTGCCGAACAGGTAGCGGCCGCTGCAGCACTGATTGCCCTGGGCGTGGAGAATGGCCATGACTGATTCAACCGCAACACGATGTGGCTATGTTGCCATCGTCGGCCGCCCCAATGTGGGCAAGTCCACGCTGCTCAACCACATCCTCGGCCAGAAGCTTGCGATCACTTCGCGCAAGCCGCAGACCACCCGCCACAACATGCTGGGCATCAAGACCGAAGGCAACGTCCAAGCGGTCTACGTGGACACCCCGGGCATGCACAAGGGCGGTGAAAAGGCGCTTAACCGCTACATGAACAAGACCGCTTCGGCGGCGTTGAAAGACGTCGACGTGGTGATCTTCGTGGTCGACCGCACCAAGTGGACCGACGAAGACCAGATGGTCCTCGAACGCGTGCAGTACGTCACCGGCCCGTTGATCGTCGCGCTGAACAAGACCGACCGTATCGAAGACAAAGCCGAACTGATGCCGCACCTGACCTGGCTGCAGGAACAACTGCCGAATGCCCAGATCATGCCGATCTCGGCGCAGCACGGCCACAACCTTGAAGCCCTGGAGCGCGTGATCGCCGGGTACCTGCCGGAGAACGAGCATTTCTTCCCGGAAGACCAGATCACCGACCGCAGCAGTCGCTTCCTTGCCGCCGAACTGGTGCGCGAGAAAATCATGCGCCAGATGGGCGCCGAGCTGCCGTACCAGATCACCGTTGAAATCGAAGAGTTCAAGCAGCAGGGCAAAACCCTGCACATCCATGCGCTGATCCTCGTTGAGCGTGACGGCCAGAAGAAAATCATCATTGGCGACAAGGGCGAGCGCATCAAGCGCATCGGCACCGAGGCGCGCAAGGACATGGAATTGCTGTTCGATTCCAAGATCATGCTGAACCTGTGGGTGAAGGTTAAGGGTGGCTGGTCCGATGATGAGCGCGCGTTGCGCTCCCTGGGCTACGGCGACCTGTAAGGCTTGAATGCACCGCAGGGCTGAAAAATGTGGGAGGGGGCTTGCTCCCGATAGCGGTGGGTCAGTTAATAGATAAGTGACTGACACACTGCCATCGGGGCAAGCCCCCTCCCACATTAGGTTGATGTTGTTTTCAAAATCGAGAACTCATGTCGCAATCCCCACCTCCCAGCCAGCTCGCCTACGTGCTGCACAGCCGCGCCTACCGTGAGACCAGCGCCCTGGTGGACTTCCTCACGCCCCAGGGCCGTCTGCGCGCGGTTCTGCGCAGCGCGCGGGGCAAGGCCGGTACGTTGGCGCGGCCGTTCGTGGCCCTGGACGTGGAGTTTCGCGGCAAGGGCGAGCTGAAGAACGTCGGCCGCCTGGAAAGCGTCGGCACGTCCGCCTGGCTCAATGGCGATGCGCTGTTCAGCGGGCTCTACCTCAATGAGCTGCTGATCCGCCTGCTGCCCGCCGAAGACCCGCACCCGGCCGTCTTCGATCACTACGCCGCCACCTTGCTCGCGCTCGCTGAAGGCCGCCCCCTGGAGCCGCTGCTGCGGGCCTTTGAATGGCGCCTGCTGGATGACCTGGGCTACGGTTTTGAATTGCACAACGACCTGCACGGAGACCCTGTCGCCGCCGACGGCCTGTATCGCCTGCAAGTGGACGCGGGCCTTGAGCGCGTGTACCTGTTGCAACCCGGCCTGTTCCAGGGCGCCGAGTTGTTGGCCATGAGTGAAGCGGACTGGACCGCCCCCGGTGCCTTGTCCGCCGCCAAGCGCCTGATGCGCCAGGCGCTGGCCGTACACCTGGGCGGACGGCCGCTGGTCAGTCGCGAGTTGTTTCGAAAGCCCTGACATCCCCGTGTATGCTGTGCACCGATTCTTTCCCTTTTCAGGAGCGCTTCCGTGACCACCAGCAATCGCATTCTTCTTGGCGTCAACATCGACCACGTCGCCACCCTGCGCCAGGCTCGGGGCACCCGTTACCCTGACCCGGTCAAGGCCGCGCTGGACGCCGAAGAAGCGGGCGCCGACGGCATCACCGTGCACCTGCGCGAAGACCGCCGCCACATCCAGGAGCGCGACGTGCTGCTGCTCAAGGATGTGCTGCAGACCCGCATGAATTTCGAAATGGGCGTCACCGAAGAAATGATGCAGTTCGCCGAGCGCATCCGCCCGGCGCACATTTGCCTGGTGCCGGAAACCCGCCAGGAATTGACCACCGAAGGCGGTCTCGACGTGGCCGGCCAGGAAGCGCGGATCAAGGCCGCCGTGGAGCGCCTGTCAAAGATCGGCAGCGAAGTGTCGTTGTTCATCGACGCCGACGCGCGTCAGATCCAGGCCTCACGCCGCGTCGGCGCCCCGGCCATCGAACTGCACACCGGCCGCTACGCCGATGCCACCACGCCGACCGAAGTGGCTGAAGAGCTGCAACGCATCATCGACGGCGTGAACTGCGGGCTTGGCGAAGGCCTGATCGTCAACGCCGGCCATGGCCTGCACTACCACAACGTCGAAGCCGTGGCGGCGATCAAGGGCATCAACGAATTGAACATCGGCCACGCGCTGGTGGCCCATGCGCTGTTCGTCGGTTTCAAAGGTGCCGTGGCCGAGATGAAGGCCCTGATCCTGGCGGCTGCCAGAACCTGAGCGAACACACTCTAAGACTCAGTGGAGTTCAAAATGTGGGAGGAGGCTTGCCCCCGATGGCGGTGTATCAGGTAAGAATAGGCTGACTGACACACTGCCATCGGGGGCAAGCCCCCTCCCACATTTTTGATCTTCATTAACGTCCGCAATTTCGCTGTGCGGCAATGCGAACCCTTACTGTTTAGGCCCCGCAGGTGTATCGTATCTGCCCTTTGCGGGCCTTGGCCTGCGGTAGATACGTGAGGTTGCTGTGTCCCAATCGTTTTCCCGTCGACAGATTCTCGGTGGCCTTGCCGGCCTGGCAGTAGTCGGTGTGGGCGCGGGTGGCGCCTATCGCTACTGGCTGGGCAAGGTCGCCGATGCCAACGCAGGAAGCGACTACCAACTGATTGCCGCCCCCCTGGACGTGGAACTGGTGTCGGGCCACACCACCCAGGCCTGGGCGTTCGGCCCCTCGGCGCCCGGCACCGAGTTGCGGGTACGCCAGGGCGAGTGGCTGCGGGTGCGTTTTATCAACCACCTGCCGGTCGCCACCACCATCCACTGGCATGGCATCCGCCTGCCGCTGGAAATGGACGGCGTGCCCTACGTCTCGCAATTGCCGGTACTGCCCGGGGAATACTTCGACTACAAGTTCCGTGTGCCCGACGCCGGCAGCTACTGGTATCACCCGCACGTCAACAGCAGCGAAGAACTCGGCCGTGGCCTGGTCGGACCGCTGATCATCGAGGAGCGCGAGCCTACCGGTTTCAAGCACGAACGCACCCTCAGCCTGAAAAGCTGGCACGTGGACGAAGAGGGCGCCTTTGTCGCCTTCAGCATTCCCCGTGAGGCGGCGCGCGGCGGTACGGCGGGGCGTTTATCCACCATCAATGGCGTGTCCCAGGCCGTGATCGACCTGCCGGCCGGGCAGATTACCCGTGTGCGCCTGCTCAACCTCGACAACACCCTGACGTATCGCATCAACATTCCGGATGTCGACGCGCAGATCTACGCGCTGGACGGCAACCCCATCGAGCCGCGCCCGCTGGGCAAGGAATACTGGCTGGGCCCAGGCATGCGTATCTGCCTGGCGATCAAGGCGCCGCCCGCCGGCGAAGAGCTGTCGATCCGCAATGGTCCGGTGCGCCTGGG
Source organism: Pseudomonas fluorescens (assembly GCF_002837185.1). Taxonomy (GTDB): domain Bacteria; phylum Pseudomonadota; class Gammaproteobacteria; order Pseudomonadales; family Pseudomonadaceae; genus Aquipseudomonas; species Aquipseudomonas fluorescens_AM. The sequence goes on from NZ_KZ477985.1 coordinate 405,598, forward strand.
CACGTTCCGCTCGGTGGCCAACACCGACGCGCCCACCGAATGGCCCCCGGCGCTGCCGGCCAACCCGGTTGCCGAACCGGACCTGGCCAATGCCGAGAAACTCAACTTCAATTTCGAATGGGTCGGTTCGGTGTCGGTCAACGTCGACAACGGCAAGCCGCCGAGCCTGTGGCAGATCAACGGCCAGGCCTGGGACATCACCGACAAGACCTGCGCCGACCGGCCCATCGCCAGGCTCGAGAAGGGCAAGAGCTATATTTTCGAACTGAAGAACATGACCCAGTACCAGCACCCGATCCACCTGCACGGCATGAGTTTCAAGGTCATTGCGTCGAACCGCCACAAGGTCATCCCGTACTTCACCGACACCTACCTGCTGGGCAAGAACGAACGCGCCCGTGTGGCGCTGGTGGCGGATAACCCGGGCGTATGGATGTTCCACTGCCATGTGATCGACCATATGGAAACCGGCCTGATGGCCGCCATCGAGGTGGCGTGATGCGCCAGATTCGCCCGGCGATCATCGACCGCAGCCGCGACCAGGACTTCATGCGCGAAGCCCTGGCACTCGCCGCCCAGGGCGCCGCGCTGGGTGAAGTGCCGGTGGGCGCGGTGCTGGTGCAGGACGGTGAGATCATCGGCCGCGGTTTCAACTGCCCGATCAGCGGCAATGACCCCAGTGCCCATGCCGAGATGGTCGCAATCCGCGCGGCCGCCCACGCCGTCAGCAATTACCGCCTGCCGGGCAGCACCCTCTATGTGACGTTGGAACCGTGCAGCATGTGCGCGGGCCTGATCGTGCATTCGCGAATTGCACGGGTGGTGTACGGCGCACTGGAGCCCAAGGCCGGGATCGTGCAGAGCCAGGGGCAGTTTTTTACCCAGGGCTTTCTCAACCATCGGGTCCTGTTTGAAGGTGGGGTGCTGGCCGAGGAGTGCGGCACCGTGTTGAGTGAATTCTTCAAGGCTCGCCGGGCCAAACCCCCACTCTAAAGAACACTGAGGCGCAAATGTGGGAGGGGGCTTGCCCCCGATAGCAGAGTGTCAGTCACCCTGTCCATGGCTGATACATCGCTATCGGGGGCAAGCCCCCTGCCACATTTTGCCCTGCGTTTGTTCAGGCAGCGTGCCGTTATTTCCTGGCGATGATCACCGCCCGCATCGGCGCCGGCAGCCCTTCAATGGTCTTGCTGTGATCTTCGGGATCGAGGAAATCACTGAGCGACTGGTACTTCATCCATGCCGTCCCGCGTTGTTCCTCGACCGTGGTCACGCTCACATCCACGCAGCGCACATCGCTGAATCCCGCGCGGCGCAACCACAGCATCAGCGCCGGCACCGAGGGCAGGAACCACACGTTACGCATCTGCGCATAGCGGTCTTCCGGCACCAGCACTTGCTGCTGATCGCCTTCCACCACCAGGGTTTCCAGCACCAGCTCACCGCCTTTGACCAGCGTGTCTTTCAGCGCCAGCAAGTGTTCGATCGGCGAACGCCGGTGATAGAACACGCCCATGGAAAACACCGTGTCGAAACCCTCAAGGTTTGCCGGCAAGTCTTCGAACGGGAACGGCAGGTGCCAGGCCCTGGGTTCGGACAGGTAACGCTGCACCGCCTGGAACTGGCAGAAGAACAGCCAGTTGGGGTCTACGCCAATCACGCTGTCGGCGCCGGCGCCGAGCATGCGCCACATGTAATAGCCGTTGCCGCAACCCACATCGAGGATGCGCTTGCCCTTCAAGTCCAGGTGCGGCGCCACGCGGGACCATTTCCAGTCCGAGCGCCATTCGGTGTCAACATGCACGCCGAACAGGTGAAACGGGCCTTTGCGCCAAGGGCTCAGCCCCATGAGCGCGGTGTGCATCTGTGCGCGAGTCTCGTCGTCGCAATCAGTGTCCAGCACCAGGCCGTTCAACAGGTCCACTTCACTGGGCTGGATCTTCGGCAGTGCGTCCAAGGCACTCTGCCAGCGCTCGAGGTCGCCGTGGCCTTTTTCCATCTTGCTATCGAGCTGCGCTTGCAGGCCCTGGGCCCACACGGCCAGGGGAGTACCGACCAGGTGGCGGGCGAGGGGAGACAAATCAATCATGGCAAGGCAATCAACGAGGCAAAGTTAAGACACTGGAACCACGGCACGACTTTCGAGAACCCGGCCGCCAGCAGGCGTTCGCGGTGTTCTTCGAGGCTGTCGGGCTTCATGACATTTTCGATGGCGCTGCGCTTCTGGGCGATTTCCAGTTCGCTGTAGCCGTTGGCGCGCTTGAACGCGATATGCAGGTCGGACAGCAACGCGTGTTCTTCGCCATCGTTGAAACGCAGCTTTTCCGAGAGGATCAGTGCGCCGCCCGGCAGCAGCGACTGACGGATGCGCCCGAGCAGCGCCAGGCGCTCATCGGGTGCGATAAATTGCAGGGTGAAGTTCAGCGCCACCACTGAGGCCGGTTGGAAGTGCAGGGCGAGGATATCGCCTTCGATCACCTCCACCGGCAGCAATTCCTCGAACATCGAGTCCTGGCCATTGAGGTATTGGCGGCAGCGTTCGACCATCGCCGTCGAGTTATCCACCGCGATCACCCGGCAACCCTCGGTGCGCACATGGCGGCGCAGGGCCTGGGTGACCGCGCCCAGGGATGAGCCCAGGTCATACAGCACGCTGTTGGGCTGGGCGAACCGGGCGGCGAGCACGCCGAGGTTTTCAACGATGGTCGGGTAACCGGGCACCGAGCGCTTGATCATGTCCGGGAACACCCGCACCACGTCCTCGTTAAAGGCGAAGTCCGGCACCTGGGGCAGGGGCTGGGCGAATAGGCGATCGGGTTCTTTGCTCACGGTTGTTCCGGCGACGAAGGGGAAAGGCCGGCATTTTAGCGTAGGAGCTGGCTTGCCTGCGATGGTCGTCAACGATTACGCAGACATTCTGGATGAACGCGGTGCCGGAATCAGCACGTCACCACAGCCTTGACCCATCAGTTCACCGTAATCGCGCATTCAAAGATCTCGACGGGTTCGGCTTCCGGTTCCCACGGTTGCTGGGAGGTCAGGCGCAAACGGCCCTGGCCGGCGGCGAATGCCTGGAAGCGCCAGGTCGACTGGCCACCACCCCCGATCACGCCGGATTCGCTGCTGCTGTACACCTCTGGGCTCAGCGCGCGCAACACGCCGCCGGCGGAATCCTGGATAGCCCAGCGATAGCCGGTGGTGGGATTGCTGGGCAGGGTGAGGATCAGGTTTTGTCCGGTTTTAAGCGGGAGCGGACAGGCGCTCTGGTTGTCCACGGTGACGTTTTGCTTCGGCGCACTGGCGCACGCGGCCAGCAGGGCAAGGCTCAGGGGGAGAAGCAGGCGGGCTGCGGTCATGGGGGCTCCGTTTATACACGACGAAGGGCGAGCATAACCGAAGATGAGACAGGGTGTGACAGGAGGGGGTGTGTTGGCAGGTCTGGCCGCATCGGGGGCAAGCCCCCTCTCACATGTTGATTTGTGAATACATTCAAGTGTGGGAGGGGGCTTGCCCCCGATGAGGCCAGCTCAGGCACTACATAACTGTCAGAAAAGCACCTTCGCCACATCCGCAAAGCGCTTGGCAAAGTGCACGGTCATGCCTTCCTTCAGGTACTCCGGCAGTTCTTCAAAGCTGCCACGGTTGGGCTCCGGCAGGATCAGCTCGTGAATCTTCTGGCGCCGCGCCGCAATCACTTTTTCGCGCACTCCGCCAATCGGCAGCACATGCCCGGTCAGGGTCAGTTCGCCGGTCATCGCCACGCCTTTCTTTGGCGGCTGGTTGCGTGCCAGTGACAGCAACGCGCTGGCCATGGTCACACCCGCGCTCGGGCCGTCTTTGGGCGTGGCACCTTCCGGCACGTGCAGGTGGACGAAGGCTTCATCGAAGAACTTCGGATCACCGCCAAACGACTTCAGGTTCGAGCTGATGAAGCTGTAGGCGATTTCTGCGGACTCCTTCATCACTTCACCCAACTGGCCGGTGAGCTTGAAGCCGCGATTGAGCGTGTGGATGCGCGTCGCTTCGATCGGCAGGGTGGCGCCGCCCATGCTGGTCCAGGCCAGGCCGGTAATCACGCCGGTGCCGGACAGTACCTGTTCATTGCGGAACACGGGCATGCCCAGGGAGCTTTCCAGGTCCTTGCTGCCGATCTTGATCACCGAATCCGGCTCATCCAGCAGCTTGACCACGGCCTTGCGCACCAATTTGCCCAGTTGTTTCTCCAACTGACGCACACCGGCTTCCCGGGCATAGCCATCAATCAGCGCACGCAAGGCGCCGTCGCTGATGCTCAGACTGTTTTTCGAGACGCCGGCTTTTTCCAGCTGCTTGGGCCACAGGTGACGCTTGGCGATGGCGACTTTTTCCTCGGTGATATAGCCCGACAGGCGAATCACTTCCATACGGTCGAGCAGCGGGCCGGGAATCGAGTCCAGGGTGTTGGCGGTGCACACGAACAGCACTTTGGACAGGTCCAGGCGCAGGTCCAGGTAGTGGTCGAGGAATTCGACGTTCTGTTCCGGGTCGAGGGTTTCGAGCAACGCCGACGCCGGGTCGCCCTGGAAGCTCTGGCCCATCTTGTCGATCTCGTCGAGCATGATCACCGGGTTCATCACCTCCACATCTTTGAGCGCCTGCACCAGCTTGCCGGGCAGGGCGCCGATGTAGGTGCGGCGATGGCCCTTGATCTCGGCCTCATCACGCATGCCGCCGACACTGAACCGGTAGAACGGCCGGCCCAGGGATTCGGCGATGGATTTACCCACGCTGGTCTTGCCCACGCCCGGCGGGCCCACCAGCAGCACGATGGAACCGGCGACTTCGCCTTTATAGGCACCCACCGCGAGAAATTCGAGGATACGGCTCTTGATGTCGTCCAGGCCCGCATGATGCTTGTCCAGCACCTTGCGCGCGTGTTTCAGGTCGAGTTTATCTTCGCCATACACGCCCCACGGCACCGAGGTGGCCCAGTCCAGGTAATTGCGCGTGACCGCGTATTCCGGCGAGCCGGTTTCGAGGATGGAGAGTTTGTTGAGTTCTTCATCGATGCGTTTTTTCGCCTGGGCCGGCAGTACTTTGCCTTCCAGCCGCTGCTCGAATTGCTCGACGTCGGCGCTGCGGTCGTCCTTGGTCAGGCCCAGTTCCTGCTGGATGACCTTGAGCTGTTCCTTGAGGAAGAACTCGCGCTGGTGCTCGCCGATCTTGCGGTTCACTTCGGCGGACAGCTCTTTCTGCAGACGCGCGACTTCGACCTCTTTGCGCAGCATCGGCAGCACTTTTTCCATGCGCTTGAGCATGGGCACGCAATCGAGCACTTCCTGCAACTCGTTACCGGTGGCCGAGGTCAGCGCGGCGGCGAAGTCGGTGAGCGGCGACGGGTCGTTGGGGCTGAAGCGGTTGAGGTAGTTCTTCAGCTCTTCGCTGTACAGCGGGTTGAGCGGCAGCAGTTCCTTGATCGCGTTGATCAGCGCCATGCCGTAGGCCTTGACCTCGTCGGTCGGCTCGCTCGGCTGGTGCGGGTATTCCACCTCCACCAGGTACGGCGGGCGGTGATGCTTGAGCCAGGTCTTGATACGCACGCGGGTCAGCCCCTGGGCCACGAATTGCAGCTTGCCGTTCTCGCGGCTGGCGTGGTGCACCTTGACCAGCGTGCCGTACAGCGGCAGGGCCGAGGTGTCGAAATGGCGTGGGTCTTCGGGCGGTGTGTCCATGAAAAACAGGGCGAGGGAGTGGTGGTCGGATTTGCTCACCAGTTCCAGGGTCTCGGCCCAGGGCTCTTCGTTGACGATCACCGGCAAGACTTGCGCCGGGAAAAACGGCCGGTTGTGGATCGGGATGATGTAAACCTTGTCCGGCAGGTTCTGCCCAGGCAGGGCCAGGCCGGTGTTGGACGAGGATTCAGCGTTTTCGGGGTCGGCGTAGTCGTTCAAGTCGTAATCAGGGATGTCTTGCTGGTCGCTCATGGGGCACCTGCATCAGGAAGTATGGTGCTTAGATGGGGCAGGGCTGTGGTGGTTTCAATGGTGGGGGTGAGATAGCAACATATTGCATGAAATTATCAGAACGACGCTGGACTAGTGTGGGAGGAGGAAAGCCCCCTGCCACATTGGGTCTGTGCTGGGTCAGCTGATTTTGTGCAGGTAGGCGGGTAGCGGTTGTTCGGGCAGCACCGACAACACTTTCAACCGCTGCAACATCCTTTGACTGGCCCTTTGCAAATGCTCACGCAGATTCAGCGCCGCCGCATCAAACGCGCCGTGCAGCAACAACTCCAGAATCAGTCGATGTTCGGCCAACATCGCCGGATCGGCGCCAATCCCCAGCAACCGATAAAAAATCCGACTGATGATCATCGGGCTCTGCCCCTGTCGAATCAGCGCCGCGATCTTGCGATTCTGCAGGCCGGCCAGGCAGCGTTGGTGCAAGTCTTCCTCGATCTGCTCGATGGCCTCCAGGCTGCACTGCACACTGTCCTGGGCGTCCAGCACGCGTTGCAGCATGGCTTCAAGCAGCTCGCGATCGAGGTTGGGCGCGCTCTGGCGCAGGGCTTCGGGCTCAAGGCAGGCGCGCAGTTCGTAGTCTTCGGTGACTTCCCGCGCGGTCAAAGGCCCGGCCAGCCATTGGGAGTAGGGCTCTTTTTCCACCAGGCCACGGTCGCGCAGGCGCATCAGCGCTTCACGCACTACCGCGCGGCTGACGCCGTAGTGGTCGGCGGCGGCTTGCTCGTCCAGGCGGTAGTGGCCGAAGGCAATGCAGGTGGACAACGCTGCGCCGATTTCCTCGACGATGCGTTCGCCCAGCGGCCGCGTGTCCACTAGCTCGTCCTCGCCGTTAAGACCCAGGTGCGCATGGCTCAGGGGCAGGCGCAACGGCTCCATGGCCAGGCCTTGCGGATTGATCAGGTAGCCCCGGCCGTTGAAGCGGCAGATCAAGCCTTCGTCATGCAGCAGGTCGAGGGCCTTGCGCACCGGCACGCGGCTGGTGCCAAACAACTCGGCCAGCGGCGCTTCGAGCAACACCAGCCCATGGCGGGCGGTGCCGTTGACGATCGCGTCGCGCATCACTTTGTGAATCATCGCGTAACGGGAGGCCGAGGCGGACACTGCTTTCATTGCGTTCTCAGAGGTGGAGGGACCGTTGACCGGGGATTCTCTCATAGATGCGCCTGTCACTCTGCGCCACGTCGGCGGCACGTTTTTGGGGCTTGGGAAGTCGACCTGTTACTTTTCTGCACCAAAATGTACTTATTACTAAAAAGTACATTATTTCGTAGCAGAACCTGAGCAAGCGCCTGCGCAGATTTTTTACCTGGTCAAACACCCTCTACCTCGCGGCTCTGGCCGCAAACCGCTGTCTGCGCAAAATTGGTTGAGCACAGACTGGCACGAAAGCTGCCTTTACAAAATGTACATTTTATTAATATGTACGTTTGTGAGGGTCATCCTGATGTCAGACGCCACTTCAATGGCCGAGGACTTCGCCAGTGGTCGCAGCGACCCGGTGCAAGCCCTCGAACAGGCACTGGACAAAGCCAGCCAGGTTCCGTCGGTATTTATCAGCCTGACGCCCGAGCGCGCCCGTCGTGAAGCCCAAGCCTCTGCCGCACGTTGGCGCGCCGGCCAGCCGTTGAGCAGGTTCGATGGCGTGCCGCTGGCCTGGAAGGACCTGTTCGACGTGGCTGGCAGCATCACCACGGCGGGCGCCGCCTATCGCCGCCATGCGCCCGTCGCGTTGCTCGATGCACCCACCGTCGGCCTGCTGTGTCGTGCCGGAATGGTCAGCGTCGGCAAGACCAACCTCAGCGAACTGGCCTATTCCGGCCTGGGCCTGAACCCCCATTTCGGCACGCCGCACAATCCCCATGGCAATGATCAACCGCGCATCCCCGGCGGATCTTCCTCGGGGTCGGCCGTGGCCGTTGCCGCCGGCATCGTGCCCATCGCCATGGGCACCGACACTGCCGGGTCCATCCGCATTCCCTCGGCGTTCAACGGCCTGGTGGGTTACCGCAGCAGCAGTCGGCGCTACAGCCGCGATGGCGTGTTCCCACTGGCGCACAGCCTCGACAGCCTCGGCCCGATAAGCCGCAGCGTGCGTGACGCCCTGGCCGTCGACGACTTGCTGCATGGCCGCAGCCACACCCAGAGCCAGACCTCCATCGCCCGCAGCCTCAAGGGCCAGCGCTTCGTGCTGGCGCAGCAGGACGTCGAACCCGCCGTGGGCAACAACCTGTTGCGCGCGGTCGCGCAACTCAAGGCCCACGGCGCGCTGGTCGAAGCGCGCGAATGCCCGGCCTTCCAGGCGACACTGGAACTGATCAAGCACCATGGCTGGCTCGGCGCCTTCGAAGCCTTCGCCCTGCACCAGGCGTTACTCGACAGCCGCGACGCCGATCAGCTCGACCCTCGCGTGCGCCGTCGCCTGGAAGCCGCACGCTCACTGCCGGCCAGCCAACTGATCCACCTGACCGACTCCCGCCGCCGCCTGCAACAGCAACTGATCGAAGACCTCGACGGCGCCGTCCTGATTACGCCGACCGTTGCCCACGTGGCCCCGCCGTTAGCCGCGCTTGAAGCTGACGATGACCTGTTCGTTCAAACCAACCTCGCCACCCTGCGCCTGACCATGCCCGGCAGTTTGCTCGACATGCCAGGCGTGACCCTGCCCAGCGGCTGCGATGCCCAGGGGCTGCCCACCGGGTTGCTGCTCAGCGTCCCGACGGGAGAAGACGCACGCCTGCTGCGCGCAGCGTTGTGCGTTGAATCCGTAATGACAATTTAAGGAGACACTCCATGGCTAAAGACATCCTCTGTGCATTTGGCGTCGACGTTGACGCCGTCGCCGGCTGGCTCGGTTCCTACGGCGGTGAAGACTCGCCGGACGACATCTCTCGCGGCCTGTTTGCCGGTGAAATCGGCGCGCCACGCCTGCTCAAACTGTTCGAACGCTACGGCCTGCGCACCACCTGGTTTATCCCCGGTCACTCGATGGAAACCTTCCCCGAGCAGATGAAGGCCGTGGCCGACGCCGGCCACGAGATCGGCGTGCACGGCTACAGCCACGAAAACCCGATCGCGATGACCGCCGAGCAGGAAGAAATCGTTCTCGACAAGTCCATCGAACTGATCACCCGGGTCACCGGCAAGCGCCCCACCGGCTACGTGGCGCCTTGGTGGGAGTTCAGCAAGGTCACCAACGAACTGCTGCTGAAAAAAGGCATCAAGTACGACCACAGCCTGATGCACAACGACTTCCACCCTTACTACGTGCGCAAGGGCGATACCTGGACCAGGATCGACTACAGCCAGCACCCCGATACCTGGATGAAACCCCTGGTGCGCGGCGAAGAAACCGACCTGGTGGAGATCCCGGCCAACTGGTACCTCGACGACCTGCCGCCGATGATGTTCATCAAGAAAGCCCCCAACAGCCACGGCTTCGTCAACCCGCGTCACCTGGAAGAAATGTGGCGCGACCAGTTCGACTGGGTCTACCGCGAACACGAACACGCCGTGTTCACCATGACCATCCACCCCGACGTGTCCGGCCGCCCGCAAGTGCTGCTGATGCTCGAGCGTCTGATCGAACACATCCAGAGCCATGCCGGCGTGCGCTTCGTCACCTTTGACGAAATTGCCGATGACTTCATCCGCCGCCAGCCGCGTACCTGAACCTGCGTCACCCTGTAGGAGCGGGCTTGCTCGCGAAGAACCAGAGAGCGCCGCGTGCATCCAGGATGCCCGCGTCATCGTTGACGATTTTCGCGAGCAAGCTCGCTCCTACAGGGCCCATCAATCCCCCTGAGGCGCGATCTATGTCCATCTACAACAAGCTTGACCTGACTGGCTGGAAACCCCGGCAGCTGACTTCCCGGGAGGTGCGCTTCGCCACCTGGATCGCGTTTTTCGCCTGGGTGTTTGCGGTGTACGACTTCATCCTGTTCGGCACCCTGCTGCCGGAGATTGGCCGGCACTTTGGATGGGGTGAAGTGGAGCAGGCCGAGATTGCGACCTGGGTGGCGGTGGGCACCGCCGTGGTCGCCCTGGCCATCGGACCGATCGTGGACAAGCTGGGGCGACGCAAGGGGATTATCTTCACCGTGGCCGGTTCCGCGTTGTGCTCGGCGCTGACTGCGATAGGCGGGGCGTGGGGCAAATCGCCGCTGATCCTGATCCGTTCGCTGGGCGGCCTGGGCTATGCCGAGGAAACCGTCAACGCCACCTACCTGACCGAGCTGTACGGCGCCTCCGAAGACCCGCGGTTGACCAAGCGTCGCGGCTTCATCTACAGCCTGGTGCAGGGCGGCTGGCCGGTCGGCGCGTTGATCGCCGCCGGGTTGACCGCGCTGTTGCTGCCGATCATCGGCTGGCAGGGCTGCTTCATTTTTGCGGCGATCCCGGCTGTGGTGATCGCGATCATGGCGCGCAAGCTCAAGGAGAGCCCGCAGTTCCAGGTCCACGAACGCATCAGCCGGCTGCGTAAAAGCGGCGCGGTGAGCGACGCGCAGAACGTCGCGCAGACCTACGGCGTGGACTATGACGAGCACAGCAAGGCCGGTCTCAAGGCCGCGTTCCGTGGGCCGGCTCGCCGTGCCACGTTGGTGATCGGCGCCGCGTTGTTGCTCAACTGGGCGGCGATTCAGGTGTTCAGCGTGCTGGGGACTTCGGTGATCGTCAGCGTGCACCACATCTCGTTCGAGAACTCGCTGATCATCCTCGTGCTGTCGAACCTGGTGGGTTATTGCGGCTACTTGAGCCACGGCTGGATGGGCGACAAGATCGGCCGTCGCAACGTGATCGGCCTGGGTTGGATGCTCGGTGGTCTGGCGTTCGCCGGGATGCTGTTCGGCCCGAGCAATATGGCGATGGTGGTCGGGCTGTACAGCCTGGGCCTGTTCTTCCTGATCGGGCCATATTCGGCGGCGCTGTTCTTTATCAGCGAGAGTTTCCCTACCAGCATCCGCGCCACTGGCGGCGCGATCATCCATGCCATGGGCCCGATTGGTGCGGTGGTCGCAGGCTTTGGTGCAACCCAGGTGCTGTCCGCCGGCAGTGACTGGCAGACCGCCGCGCTGTGGTTTGGCGCCGTGCCGTGCTTCTTGTCCGGCCTGTTGATGTTTGCCGCGCGCCATGTGCGTCCGGAAACCGTTCAGTAAGGAGTCAATGATGAACCGTAACGTTGCCTTGATTACCGGTGCCGCCAGCGGCATCGGCCAAGCCCTCGCCGTGGCCTATGCGCGCCACGGTGTGGCGGTGGTCGGCGGGTATTACCCGGCTGACCCCCATGACCCGCAGGCCACCGTCAGCCTGGTGCAGGCCGCCGGTGGCGACTGCCTGATGTTGCCGTTGGACGTGGGCGATACCGCCTCGGTGGATGCACTGGCCGCGCAGGGCGTACAGCATTTTGGTCGGCTGGATTACGCCGTGGCCAACGCCGGGTTGCTGCGTCGCGCGCCGTTGCTGGAGATGACCGATGCGCTGTGGGACGAGATGCTCAATGTCGACCTGACGGGGGTCATGCGCACCTTTCGCGCGGCGACCCGGCATATGCACGAAGGCGGCGCGTTGGTGGCGATTTCGTCGATTGCCGGAGGCGTGTATGGCTGGCAAGAGCATTCGCATTACGCGGCCGCCAAGGCCGGCGTGCCGGGGTTGTGCCGCTCGCTGGCGGTGGAGTTGGCGGCAAAGGGCATACGCTGTAATGCGGTGATTCCAGGGTTGATCGAGACGCCGCAGTCATTGGATGCGAAGAACTCGCTGGGGCCGGAAGGGTTGGCGAAAGCGGCGAAAGCGATCCCGCTGGGACGGGTAGGGCGTGCGGATGAGGTGGCTTCATTGGTGCAGTTTTTAACCAGTGATGCATCGAGTTACCTGACCGGGCAGAGCATCGTCATCGACGGTGGCCTGACCGTACGCTGGCCCGACTGACTGTACTGGATCAAAAATGTGGGAGGGGGCTTGCCCCCGATGGCTGTGGCTCAGAAAAACCACTGTGACTGACCCACCGCTATCGGGGGCAAGCCCCCTCCCACATTGGAACTGTGTTTATTCGGGAGATTATTTACATGCCTCAACTCACCCACCGCCGCGCCGTCATCACCGGCGCCGGCAGCGGCATCGGTGCCGCTATCGCCCGTGCGTACGCCGCTGAAGGCGCACGCCTGGTGCTGGCCGACCGCAACGCCGCCAGCCTCGCCGAAACCGCGATCACCTGCCGCAACCTCGGTGCCGAGGTGTTCGAATGCCTGGCTGACGTCGGCACCGTCGAAGGCGCCCAGGCCAGTGTCGACTGTTGCGTCGAGCACTTGGGCGGTATCGATATCCTGGTCAACAACGCAGGCATGCTCACCCAGGCGCGCTGCGTCGACCTGTCCATCGCGATGTGGAACGACATGCTGCGCGTCGACCTCACCAGCGTCTTCGTCGCCAGCCAGCGCGCCTTGCCGCACATGGTTGCGCAGCGTTGGGGGCGGATCATCAATGTCGCCTCGCAACTGGGCATCAAGGGCGGCGCCGAACTGACGCATTACGCCGCCGCCAAGGCCGGCGTGATTGGCTTTACCAAGTCCCTGGCGCTGGAAGTGGCCAAGGACAATGTGCTGGTCAACGCCATCGCCCCCGGCCCCATCGAGACGCCATTGGTCAGCGGCATCAGCGCTGACTGGAAGCGGGCCAAGGCCAGGGAGCTGCCCCTGGGCCGCTTCGGGCTGGCCGACGAAGTGGCGCCGACGGCGGTGCTGCTGGCCAGCGAGCCCGGCGGCAACCTGTTCGTCGGCCAGACCCTGGGCCCGAACGCCGGCGATGTCATGCCATGAACGGGGTGTAATCATGTGCGGACTCTGCGGATTGCTCGGCGAAGACCTGCATTGGAGCGACCCCCTGGGCGACGAGCTGCCCAGGCGTCGTGAACGCCTGCGCCGGATCGCGGCGATCAACCAGGTGCTGGCGGTGTTTCGGCTCAAAGTCGAAGACTTCCAGGGCGCGTCGTATCTGTTGCTGGGCGCCACTGGCAAACAGGAACTGGCCAGCGGCCTGGATCAGCTGTGGCAGGCGGCGCAGAACATGCTCGGTCGTCCGTTGGATCCCCTCGACCCCAAACTGCTCGACCATTTGGAATGCAACCCACTGTAGGCGCGGGCTTGCCCGCGAAAAACCTCAACGATAACGCGTGCATCCTGGATAAACGCGGTGTCCCTGAGTGCTTCGCGAGCAAGTTCGCTCCTGCAAGCGGCGGAGGTATAAAAATGAGCATCGCTCTCAACGTCATCACCGGCTTCCTCGGCAGCGGCAAGACCACCTTGCTCAAGCGCCTGTTGCAGGGTGAAAGCCTGGGCGACACCGCGTTGCTGATCAACGAATTCGGCGACGTCGGCATCGACCACCTGCTGGTGGAAGACATCGCGCCGGACACGGTGCTGCTGCCCAGCGGCTGCGTGTGCTGCTCGATCCGTGGCGAGCTGAAGGAGGCGCTGCTGACCTTGCTGCAACGTCGCGAGCGCGGTGAAATCCCGGCATTCAAGCGGGTGATCCTGGAAACCACTGGCCTTGCCGACCCGGCGCCCATCCTCGCCACCTTGAACAACGACGTGCAACTGCGCGGGCGCTTTCACATCGGCCTGGTGATTACCCTGGTGGACGCCAGCCACGCCGTGCTGCAGGAACGCCTGCACCCGGAATGGCTGGCCCAGGTGGCGGCGGCGGATCGCTTGCTGTTGAGCAAGACCGACCTGGCGGGCGACTGCACGGCACTGCGCGCGCATTTGCGGGCACTCAATGCCGGTACGCCGATCCTCGATACCCATGCCATTCACAGCGGCGACCAACTGCTGCTTGGCGAAGGCCTGCGCAGCGCCGAACCCGCCATTGAAGTCAGCCGCTGGCAGTTGCATCAGACCACCACGGCCAGCCACGGCACCGCGCAAGTGTGCAGCCTGACCTTCGACCAGCCTTTGGATTGGGTCGGTTTCGGGGTGTGGTTGTCGATGCTGTTAAGATGCCACGGCGAACGAATCCTTCGTGTCAAAGGACTGCTCAACGTGAACGCCAGTCACACCCCCATCGTCATTCATGGCGTGCAGCACTGCCTGCATGCGCCGGTGCATCTGCCTGCGTGGCCGGGCAGCGACCGGCAATCGCGCCTGGTGTTTATCCTGCGCGGCCTCGACCCTGCGCTGTTGCGCCGCTCCTTTGATGTGTTCTCGCGGCGGTTCGCAGCATGATCACGTTGAGGGTCCTCGGCACGTCGGTCACCTTGCTCGAATGCCTGCGCGTGCGGGCCGAGCAGGAACTGGGTATCCGCCTGGTGTATCAGGTACACGACGTCGAACAAGCCCAGCGCATCGCGGTGATGCAGCCCGAAAGCTACGACCTGTACGACCAGTGGTTTCACAATGTCGATTTCGTGTGGCCGGCCCGGGCGATCCAACCCATCGACACCCGGCGCGTCGCGTTGTGGCACGAGATCAATGACCTGCCCAAGCGCGGACGTCTGTCGCCCGATGACCGCCTGGGCAGCGGCAGCGTGCCCAGCGAGCGGTTGTTCGTGCAGCACGATGGCAGCCTGGGCAGCACGGTTACCGAGCGCATCAGCATGCTGCCCCTGACCCACAACGCCGACAGCTTTGCCTACCGTCCCGAGCGTATGCCCGACGGGTTTTGCCACGGCAATGAAAGCTGGGGCTGGCTGTTGGACCCCGCGTGGCGTGCGCGCACGGCCTTGCAAAGCGACGCCGCCATCGGCGCCCTGGACGCCGCGCTGGCGGTGCAGGGGGCAGGGCTGGCCAGCTTCAAGGACATTGGCAACATGAGCATCGAAGAGATCGATTTGCTGGCCGACGTCCTGGTGCGCAAGCAGAAGGAAGGGCACTTTGCGGCGTTCTGGTCCGATGACGAAGAAGCCGCGCAATTGATGCTCAGCCCCAGCATCGATATCCAGAGCCTGTGGTCGCCGACCTTGATGCGCCTGCACCGCGCCGGGGTGAAATACCGCCTGGCGGTGCCACGTGAAGGCTATCGGGCCTGGTTTGGTGGCTTGTCATTATCGCGCCATGCCCAGGGCGCGGTGCTGGATGCGGCCTATGCTTACTTGAATTGGTGGCTGTCGGGCTGGCCCGGGGCGGTGATGGCTCGGCAGGGCTATTACATCGGTAATCCGGCGCGCAGTCGCGATCACTTGAGCCGTGCGGAGTGGGATTACTGGTACGCGGGCAAGCCTGCGCGAGAGCAACTGCCGGGCAGCGATGGCCTGCCGCTGATCGATATTGGCGAAGTGCGCGACGGCGGCTCCTATGAACAGCGCATGGGGCATATTGCGGTATGGAATTCGGTCATGGATGAGCACAACTACCTGGTGCGGCGCTGGGGGGATTTCATGCGGGCCCGGCGAGGCTGACGCGCAGCGTCACGGGATGCATTCCCACGCGGAGCAAGGGAACGAGCATTCAGTGGCGCAAAGAAAAGGCGGTTACCTGTTGAAGGTAACCGCCTTTTTAATACCGCCAGTCTTGCTTATTCCGGCAGTTTGAACGCCATCACGTAGTCACCCTGCTTGGTGCCCAGGGAGCCATGACCGCCGGCCACGACCAGCACGTATTGCTTGCCGTCCTTGCCGGTGTAGGTCATCGGGGTGGTTTGCGCGCCTGCAGGCAGGCGGCCTTCCCACAGTTGCTTGCCGTTTTTCACGTCATAGGCACGCAGGTACTGGTCGAGGGTGCCGCTGAGGAACGCGACGCCACCGGCGGTGGTGAACGTACCGCCCAGGCTCGGCACACCCATGGTCAGCGGGATCGGGATCGGCGAGCTGTCACGCACGGTGCCGTTCTTGTGCATCCAGATGGTCTGGTTGGTGGTCAGGTCGACCGCTGCCACGTAACCCCATGCCGGCGCCTGGCACGGCAGGCCCATTGGCGACAGCAGCGCTTCGAGGATCACACCGTACGGCGCGCCTTTGTTTGGCTGTACGCCTTCGGTTTCGCTGACGCGTGGGCCTTGCTTGGCAATGTCGGCCGCCGGGATCAGTTTCGATTTGAACGCCATGTAGCTCGGGTTCACGAAGGCGATCTGGCGCACCGGGTCAACCGAAATGCCGCCCCAGTCGAACACGCCGAAGTTGCCTGGGTACACGATCGAGCCTTGCAGTGACGGCGGGGTGAACGGGCCGTCGTAGCGCAGCGACTTGAAGTCGATCCGGCAGATCAGTTGGTCGAACGGCGTCACGCCCCACATGTCACGCTCTTTGAGGGGCGGTGGCATGAAGTTCAGCTCGGACTTGGGCTGGGTAGCCGCGGTGCGATCGCCCGCGACGGCACCCTGTGGTACCGGGATTTCATTGAAAGGCACAATCGGCCAGCCGGTGGCGCGGTCCAGCACGTAGATGCTGCCTTGCTTGGTCGATGCCATCACCGCGTGCCTGACGCCGGCAGCGGTCTTGATGTCGATCAGCGACGGCTGGCCGCCTACGTCCATGTCCCACAGGTCGTGGTGGGTGAACTGGACGGTCCACTTCACATGGCCGGTCGCGATGTCCAGGGCGGTCAGGCCGGCCGCGTACTTCTCGGAGTCTTCGGTACGGTCGCCGCCGTACTGGTCGGGCATCTGGTTGCCCATCGGCAGGTAGAGCATGCCGAGTTTTTCATCCACGGCAAACATGGACCACATGTTCGGCGAGTTGCGGGTGTAGGTCTTGCCTTCGGCCAACGGGGTGGTGTCGTGCGGGTTGCCGCTGTCCCAGTTCCACACCAGCTTGCCGGTGTGCACGTCGAACGCACGGATCACGCCGCTTGGCTCGTCGACGGAAACGTTGTCGGTCACGTGACCGCCGATGACCACCAGGTTTTTGGTCACGGCCGGTGGCGAGGTGGAGTAGTAACCCCCTGGGGCGAAGCTGCCGATATTGGCGCGCAGGTCGACCTGGCCTTTGTCACCGAAGTCTTCGCACATCTTGCCGGTGTCGGCGTTCAGGGCGATCAGACGGGTGTCGGCGGTCGGCACGAAGATGCGTTTCGGGCAGGCGTTCGGTACGGCGGCCGGGCTGGCCTTGCCGGTTGGCTTCTGCTCGGAAGCGTAGGCGGCGTCATCGTGATACGACACGCCACGGCAGGTCATGTGCGCCCAACCCTTGAAGTTCTCGGCACCCTGGGTGCTGATCTTCGGGTCGAAACGCCAGATTTCCTTGCCGGTGTCCGGGTCCAGGGCAATCACTTGGCTGTGCGGGGTACACACGTAAAGCATGCCGTTGACTTTCAGCGGGGTGTTTTCCGCAGTGGTTTCACCGGGATCGCCCGCGCCGGGAATGTCACCGGTACGGAAGGTCCAGGCCGGCACCAGCTTGTGCGCGTTTGCCGGGGTGATCTGGGCCAGTGGCGAGTAACGGTCACCGAAGGCCGAGCGGCCATAGGAATTCCAGTCACCGTCAGCCTGGCTCGGCGCAGTGTTGGTCATGCCGGCCACCGTGTCGCGGTTCAGTTGGCCGGTCTTGACCATTTCACCGGGGTTGGTGAATTGGCTGGCCAGGGCGGTAGCGCCCGCCAGCACCACGGCGGCGCTCAGCGCGCCGGTGCCCAGCGGCGCGGCCTGGCCATGCAGCAACGGACGGCGAAACCACGGCAGCAACATGACGATGCCCAGGGCGAACAGCAGGGCCAGGCGCGGCACCAGCTGCCACCAGTCAAGGCCCACTTCCCACAGTGCCCACACGGTGCTGGCGAACAGCACCAATGCGTACAGGCCCAGCGCGGCGCGGCGGGTGGCCAGCAGCAACACGCCGGTCAGGGCGATGCCGATACCGGCCAGCAGGTAGTACCACGACCCGCCGAGCATGCTCAGCTTGACCCCACCGGCCAGCAAGGCCAGCCCCATGATCAGCAGCAAGACGCCTAGCAACCTGGGCAGCAGGCGGCTTGGGCTTGAGGCACCATCAGTGCTCATAGTGTGTTTCTCCGTTACGTTGGAATTATGTAACCCCGTGCTTCACTCACTGTAGATGACGATTCGGCGCGGGCTTGGTTCATCGTTTTTTTTGGATTTTTCCGTGGATAACCGGGTTACCCACAGGCGAGCAATAACCACCCAGGCGCAGGTCTAGTTCAGACAGCGCTGTCTTTTCGTACAGGGAAATTCGGCAAAATGGGGCGGCCGGCAGGTGAAGCGTTTCAGATTGTTGCGAAGGATAATGCGGCGGGGCTGTTTGAGGAAGGGTGAATCGCAAGATGCATCATTTCAGATTTGGTAACAGTGACAGATAGTCGCTGCCTGAATAGCCTGATGGGAGGTTCTATCTCTGTAGGAGCGAGCTTGCTCGCGAAAAAACCACTGGCGCCGCGTGTGTTCAGGAAGCACGCGTTATCGTTGCCGTTTTTCGCGAGCGAGCTCGCTCCTACAGGGGGGTGAGAGGGCGGTTAGAAGGTAGTGCGGATGCCGAACTGCACACTGCGCCCCGGCGCTGGCGCGATGTCGCGCAGGATCGAGCTGGCGTAGCGCACCGTCTGGTTGGTCAGGTTTTCGCCGTTGACGAATGCCAGCCACTGGCTGCCACCCACATTGAAGTGGTAACCCGCGCTCGCACCCAGGGTGGTGTAGCCATCGGTGCCGCTTTCATTGCTCGGCACGCGCCCCTGGCCGGCGGCATGTTCCACGTCGATACGCGCCTGCCAGCGGTCCAGTTCCCAGAGCAAACCGCTGTTCAAGCGCAGCGGCGCAATGCGCGGCAGGGCTTCGCCCGTGTCCAGGTTGGTCGCGCGGGTGTAGTCGCCCGACAGCTCCAGGGCGAACTTGCCGTAGGCGCCTTCGCCGAGTTTCCAGTGATCCTGGGCTTCGAAGCCGGCGAAACGCGCGCGTACGCCGGAATAGGTGTACTCGGGAATACCGCTGGCGTCCTCTTCACCTTCGTCGTTCAGCGTACGGCCAGTGCCGAGCAAGCCGATGTAGTTGGAGAAGCGGCTGTAGAACACGCCGAAGCTGCCTTTATGGGTGCCGTTGTCGAAGCGCAGGGCCAGGTCGCTGGACACGGCTTTTTCCTTGGACAGGTTGGCATCGCCCAGCTCGTAGGTGCCGGTGGCGACGTGGGCACCATTGGCGTACAGCTCGTAGAACGTGGGGGCACGCTCGGTGTAGCCCAACGTGGCGGCCAGGGACCAGATCGGCGTCAGTCTGTAGACCGCGCCGGAGGACAGGCTGCCTGCGGTGAAGTCACTGGCCTTGTCGGCATTGGCAAAGCGCGCGTTGCCCTTGGCGTCCGGATCGACGTTGGTGTGTTCCAGGCGCCCGCCAAGGCTGAGCTTGAGGCGCTCGGTGGCTTGCATTTGCTCAAGAATGAACAGCGCGCCGGCATTGGTATCGGTCTGGGGGACGAAGGCTTCTTCACCCAGGGCCGAGAATTGGTTGCGGGTCACTTGTGCGCCGACCACACCCTCGAACGGGCCCATAGGCTGGTGACGGGCCTCCACCCGCGCTTCATAGCCCTTGTTCTTGAAGGTGGTGCCGGTTTCGCCGCCTTCGATCTCGCGGTGCTGGTAGTCGGTGTAGCCCGCGTCGAGCTTGACCGAGGTAAACGGGCCTTGCAGGTTGCGGATCTCGGAGGCGAACGCGTAGTGCTCCTGTTGCATGCGGATGCGCACGTCCTGCTCGGCGGGGGAGCCGTAGTTGCTGTCGTAGTTGCTGTAGGACAGCCCCGCGTAGCCATCATCCCAGGTGTAGGACCCACCCACCGCGCCGCCATCCTGGCGCCCGTCGCTGTTGCCCAGGCGGCCATTTTTGCCGGGGCCATCCTCGGTTGCCGGGGCATGACGGCTACGCGCGTAGCCCGGGATTTTCAAGTCGTTGAATTCCCGCGCGTTGGCGTCCAGGTGCAAGGCGAAGGTGCCGTTGCCGGCCTCCAGTTTGCCCGCACTGCTGCGGGTGGTGTCGGCGCCGCCGTAGCGCAACTCACCGGCACCGTGGATGCCTTCGATGGCCTCGGTGGGGATGCGGTTGTCGAAGGTATTGACCACGCCGCCGATGGCGCTGCCGCCGTACAGGAGCGCGGCTGGGCCGCGTACGATTTCAATGCGCTCGACATTGATCGGGTCCAGCGGCACGGCATGGTCGTAGGACAGCGACGACGCATCCAGCGCGCCCACCCCGTTACGCAGGAGGCGAATACGGTCGCCGTCCTGGCCACGAATGATCGGCCGACTGGCACCGGGGCCAAAGTACGACGACGACACCCCCGGCTGCTTGTTCAGGGTTTGCCCAAGGCTGCCTTTTTGTTGCAGGGTCAGGTCGTCACCTTCCAGCACGGTGGTAGGCGAGGCGAGCTGTTCGCTGCCCAGCGGGTTGCCGGTGACGACTTGGGGAGGCAGTTCCAGGGCGTGGGCCTGGGAGCCGATCAACAGGGCGGCGGCGAGGGGGGACAAGCGCCAGAGAGAAGAGCGGGACATCGGACATTCCTTGGCAGAACTTCAATAAGAGTTGTTACAATATAACATCTCTTTTTTCGCTGAAAAGAGGAACTTTTGCCGGACGGCTATATTCAATGCAGTGCTTCCACCGTTACGCCCCGTCGGCTAAGGTGCGCGGCTGTGTTTCCTCTCTCGCAAAAGGCCTGGCATGACCGCGACAAGCAACGACCCACTTCATGGCGTGACTTTGCAACACGTCCTTACCACCCTGGTGGAACACTACGAATGGGCCGGCCTGGCCGAACGCATTGATATCCGCTGCTTCAAAAGCGATCCCAGCATCAAGTCAAGCCTGACCTTCCTGCGCAAGACCCCGTGGGCCCGTGAAAAAGTCGAAGGCTTGTACGTCAAGCTGATGCGCACCAAACGCCCGCTGGACTGAGCCCATGAAGCGTTATGTCGCGACGGCCGCACTCGCCGGTTGGGTGGGGCTGGCGATCCAGCAATACCTGATTCTGTATTCGCGCTGGTCCAGCGGCGCGAGCCTGCTGGGCGGGTTGATCAGCTTCTTCAGTTTCTTCACGGTGTTGACCAATACCCTGGTCGTCGTGGTGCTGAGCTATTGGCTGGTCAAGCGCGACTCCGCCGGCAAGCGGTTTTTCCTCGCGCCGGTTATCAGCAGCGCGATTGCCGCGAGCATCGTACTGGTGAGCCTGGCCTACAACCTGCTGCTGCGGCACTTATGGAGCCCGGAGGGCTTTCAGTTCATCGCTGATGAATTGCTGCATGACGTGATGCCGTTGCTGTTTCTGATCTATTGGTGGCGGTGCGTGCCCAAGGGCACCCTGCGGCTCAAGCACATTGCCGGGTGGGTGATTTACCCCTTGGTGTACTTCGCTTATGTGCTGCTGCGCGGGCATTTGCTTGGGCAGTATCAATATCCGTTTTTGGATGTGGGCAGCCTGGGTTACCCACAGGTGCTCGTGAATGCCGGGGGGATTCTGTTGGGTTTCCTGATGATTGCGCTGGCCGTGATTGGGTTGGACAGGCTTGTCAAACCTGCCTCGGTTTAAGGCGGGCACAGCCATTGTGGGAGGGGCTTGAACCCTCCCACAGTGTGATCGCCTCCAGGTCAGTCTTCGTCGCTGCCTTCAGCGCGCCAGTAACCCACGGCCTTGAGGTACTCCTCATTGACCTTGTGCGTATCCAGCAACACCCGCCGCACCTGACGCGACAGCTTGGTTTCGGTGGCGACAAAGCTGTACAGCGTGCCGCCGGGCAGCGTCAGGTTGCGCACCACCTCAAGCAGATCATCCTGGCCGCGCAGTACCCAGATGATTTCAACATCCGCCGCACTTTCCAGTGTCTGTCGTTCGGCAGCATCGGCAATTTCAACCACCGCCAGCGCCTTGCGCCCGGCGGGTAATTCTTCCAGGCGTCGCCCAATGGCGGGCAGGGCGGTTTCATCGCCAATCAGCAGGTAACTGTCGAAGATGTCCGGCACGATCATCGAGCCCCGTGGCCCAGCGACATACAGAGGCTGGCCGACCTGCACCTGTTCGGCCCAGGTCGAAGCGGGGCCATCGCCGTGCAGCACGAAGTCGATGTCCAGTTCGCCGGTGCTCAGGTCGAAACGCCGTGGCGTGTAATCGCGCATTGCAGGTTGTGGGCCGTCGGCCTTGAGGGTGAACGTCGGGCTGTCCAGCGCCGCCTGCTCGGCGGCGTTCTGCGGGAACAGCAGCTTGATGTGATCGTCACTGCCCAGGCTGATAAAGCCTGCCAGCTCCGGCCCGCCCAGGGTGATGCGACGCATGCGCGGCGTGAGGTCGACCACCCGCAGGACTTGCAGGCGGCGACGTTTGATTTCATGGGTAACGCGATGGATGGCTTGTGTGTTCATTGGTCTGTCCCGTCGGCAATGGCTTGAGCGGTGCGATTGAGCAGCGCCGCGACACGAATGATTTCTTCCGGGCTCCAGTGCCCGTTGTGCGAATGCAAGGCGTGGCGCAGGTTGTGCACCGCCTCATGGATCTGGGGTGGGCGGTCGTGGCCACGCAGCGAGCGCTTGCTGACATCCAGGCGCATGCGCACGCCATCCAGGGCAACGGCTTGTTCGCTTAAGAAGAGACGACCGGCGTCGGTGATTGTGTAGCGTTTTTTTCCGCCATCGGCGTCGCCGCTGATCAGCTCGCTCTCTTCAAGAAAGGTCAGGGTGGGGTAGATCACGCCGGGACTGGGGCTGTAGGCGCCGTCGAACAGGCTCTCGATGCGGCGGATCAGGTCGTAGCCATGGCAAGGTTGCTCGGCGATCAATGACAACAGCAGCAGCTTCAGGTCGCCGGGGGCGAATACCCGTGGGCCGCGGCCGCCGCGTTTTTCAAATTCCCCGCGATGCTCGTGTTTCATGCGCAAGTCCTCTGTACAGGTTTAGATATAACTTAAGATATATCTTTACGCGGAGGATAGTCATTGGCGACCAACGGTCAATGGGGTAGGCACGGGTTTCAGTCATAAGTGAAACAAGTCCGATTGGACCTTTTTTATTTATAGAGTTATAACTTTAATTAGAGTTATAGCTCGATTTCTTGTCTGGTCCGGTATTGTGCAGGCGCTTTTTACTTCGTGTGGTCTGCCTCTTACAGTAACTTCTTTATCGTGTTTTTAGGTGTGTAGCCTGTTTCCTACGGATACTTTTAAAGTTTTGGCGAAATGCCATCTTTTTCGCTCAACCCCTGTTTACAAGGGCTACGCTCATTTTAGAATGCGCCTGCATACCTGCCTTTAGTTTCGCTTGATCATTGTTTGGCATTGCTGGTTCCAACTAATCGGCAATGTAATTCGTTGTTAGGGATGTCCTTGGCAATGAACCAATCAATGTTGTCAACTACAGGTATTGACCATGTTCAAAAAGTTTGCTGTTGCTGTTCCCCTGGCTGTTCTGGCGCTGTCTTCCTCGGTAACTGCTATCGCTGCCGGTGAAGCCAGCCACACCGTCAACCTCAAGGCAAACATCCCGACCACCGTGTTCCACGCCCAGCCGCGTGATCCGAACTGGGGCCGTGACGAGACCATGACCTACAACCTGGTCAGCGGTGAATTGGCGCCCCTGAGCGCCATCTACGACATCAAGAACACCAACGGTTCGGTTGCCGCCTACATCGAAGGTGGGCCGGCGGTGCTGTTCAACGGTGATGCCGCTCAGAACATCCCGGTTACCACTACCCTCAACGGAGTGACCCTCACCGGCACGCCACAGGAAGTGGTCAACGAAGCCGACTCCACCCCAGGCGTGGGTGCGGAAATGCGCATCGCTGCCGCCAAGCCTACGGCGACTCAGCGTGGTTCCTACACCACCACCATTCCGGTGGTGTTCGACGCCGTACTGCCAGCCCTGTGAAGCCAATGAGTGCCTGTTAATCACGGGCATTCACTTGCAGGTCGGCTGATTCCCTTCTCTGTCCGCCGACCTGATTTTTTTATCTCTTGGCATTCAGGGTATCCGTTCATGTTTCCGATGACGCCTATCGCGGCTGCGCTTGCGCTGTTGATGTGTACGAGTGCGCTGGCTGCACCTGCTGCCTCCGGCGCTGCAACCCCTGGCAGCTTGATTACCCAGGCCCAAGGCCTGCCCGCAGGTTTCAGTGATCACTTTTTCGACGTGCCGTTGGCGGTGCGGGTGGACCTTGACCAGCAACCGCTGGGCGAGGCTCTGATTGTGCTGTCACGGGATGATCGCGTGACCTTGCTCGAATTCACCGACACCGGCGACAGCAAAGTCCCGGCTGCTACCCGTGATACCTGGCAAGCCCTGTTGGAAAAAGGCGTGGCCCTGGGCGCCTGCACCCAGGCCTGCCCGGAAAAAATGATCTCGGCGTTCTACAACCTGGAAAGCTCGCAGTTGTCGATCCTCACCCAGGACGTCGAACGCAGTGACGACATTCCGCGTTTCTATGACCAGCCCGAAGGGGGCAGCCTGGGGCTGATCATTGACAACCAGCTCAACCTCAACGGCAGCCAGGAAGACAGCCTGGGCGGTCGCTACGGCTTGCAGGCCAGCTCCAGCCTTGGCAACTGGAGCCAGGTGCTCAACCTGCAACTGGCGCGGCAGAGTGGCGATGAAGAACAAGTGCGCCATGCGATCCACGAGCTGTATACCCAGCGTGAGTTGGAAGGGCAGTTTTTCCGCCTTGGCCATTTCACCCCCAATTCTGATGGTCTGACCCGTCAACTGCGCAGCTTCGGCGCCAGCCCCGATACGGCGCTGGGCCTGATGTATGGCAGTTCCGACAGCCTGGCCATCAACAATTCCAAGCCCAGCGTGTACCCGATCTACGTCACTGCCAACCGCCAGGCAGCGGTTGAGATCTACCGCAACGGCTTGTTGATCAACACTCAGGCGGTAGCGGCCGGCCTGCAAACCCTGGATACCCGGCCACTGCCCGGCGGCATTTATGAAGTGGAAGTGCGCCTGGTGGAAGACGGCCTGACCACCAGCACTACCCAGGAGTTGGTCTACAAGCCCAGCAACTGGCGCAACGCCGAAGACCGCTGGCGCTACAACCTGTTTGCCGGGCGCGAGACCAAACTCTTCAGCAACTGGGATGAGCAAGCCTCGGGCGCGATGACGGCCGGTGCGTCGCTCAACTATCTGATACACCCGCGCGTGATCCTTGGCCTGTCGGCCCGCCAGGTGCGCGAGCAACTCCAGTACGGCGGGTCGATGGACTGGACGGTGGCCAATAACACCAGCGTCTATGCCAACCTGTACCAGACCCGGGAACATGGCACCGGCATGGACCTGCAAGGGCTCTACACCTTGGGCTCAACCAACCTGGTGTTCAGCCATAACCGCAGCTGGCTGGACACTCGTGACACCTACGAAACACTGCCGGACGGTACGCGTCTGCGCCGCAATACCTTCGTGGGCGAGGCCAGCAACACCGCGTTGTCGGTCAACCACCGGCTCGACGCGAAAAACACCCTGAACATGCGCCTGTCCCACAGTGAGGGCAATATCGAGGGCGCTGGGCTGGACCTGGGCTGGAGCCGCTACGACAACCTGTTCGGCAGCGACGCCAACTGGCGTTTTTCGGTGTTCGACCGACCCGGCAGCGCCGGTACCAATGACGCACGCAACCGGGGTGTGGATGTGAGCGTGAGTGTCAATCTGGGCAGTGAAGGCCGGCAGATTTCCGGCAGCATCGGCACACGGACTGCCCGTGATGGCGGGCGCGATAATAACGCCTCGGTGACCTTGCGCCAGGACCTCTCCGATCACTTCCTGCAAAGCGTTTCGGCGACGGCGATCACCGACACCTATGGCGTCGGCCTGTCGAGCATGGCCAGCTTCAACACGGACGCGCTCAGCGGTGACGGTTTTGTACAGCGCAGTTCCTTCAACGGCGACCTGAGCGGTGGCCTGAACCTCAACAGCACCTTCGTTGCCGGTGCCGGCAAGATGCTGCTGAGTAGCCAATACCAAGGCAACGGCGCCGGCATGATCATTGACGTGGAAACCGACCTCGACGAAATCGCCCTGCGCGCCGACGACCTCGGCGGTGGTGGCGCGATCTTGCGGCCGGGGCGCAACTACGTACCGGTCTCGGCCTACAAGAGCAGCAGCGTGAGCTTCGACTTTGAAGGTAATCACCCGCCGGCCGCCAATATCCAGCCGCCCCGCACCAGCTATCACCTGAACAAGGGCGGCGTGGATTACCGGAAAATCACCGTGATGAGAACCGTCACCGTGCTCGGCCGATTGTTGGATGAACGCGGTGCCCCGCTCAAGGGCCATCACGTGATCAACCACGCCAGCCGTGGAGTCAGCGAAGTGGACGGGTTCTTCTCGATGGAAATGAGTTCCAGCGCGCCAACCCTGCAGGTGCGCTACCAGAACCAGTTGCTCTGTCAGTTCCGCTTGGACCCAAGCAATGCGCCGAACGAAAACGACGTGTTGATGATCGGCGATTTGCGCTGCACCAAGGACACGCTCGCAGAAGCGACCCACAACGCCGAAACCGCTGGTTAACGGCGGTTCGGATAAAAGAACCGGGATTTTTATGAGTGTTAATACAGCAATCAAACAGTTCGCAGGACCTTGCGTGTTGGCGGTGGCCCTGGGGGCGTTCAGCCAGCCTGCGCTGGCCATCGTGGAGGAGATTACCGCGGTCTTTCGCCCTGACCCCTCTAACCCCATGAGCAACAAGTTCATCAACACGACGCCGCAAAGTGGGTTATGCCCTTGGCACGTTCCGGCCAAATGTGAGGCGGTCAATACCTTCAGTATTCGTAATAGCTCGTTCAGGGCCTATTCGACTGGACCCATACCGGCCTATCCCGACGACCCACGCAAGAGCGCCTACTTCAAGGTGCCTTCAGCATTCCGTGATCTGCAAGTGACGCACAGAGGCACCGGCAGAGTGGAAACGGTACAGATGCGCATGGCTGGAATTGGAGGGCGGTGGAATGCGCCGGTATCTTCTTGGACGACTACGGATGCAAGGTGGGACCGCTACTGGTACGGGGCGCCCTCGCCGTGTATGCCGATCAATTACATCGCGGCAGGGGTCAACTTCGCGCTGTTTTTCTGGATCGTGCCTGAAAACGCCGGGGCTTGCAGTGTGACCAACGGTTATGGAATCGCGCGTATGAGCTACTCCACGCTTGAGTATGGCTATGAACTCAAGACCCCCAACCCGCTGGGGATGGACGCCGGTGTGTATGAGGGGAGTATCACTTACAGTATGGGGCCGGGCGGTGACGTCGATTTCGGCGATGCGATGATCCCGGATGACAACGCACTCACCTTTAACTTTACCTTGTCGGTCGAGCACAACCTCAAGGTTGACCTGCCGCCAGGCGGCAACCGCATCCAATTGCTACCCGAAGGTGGCTGGCAAGCCTGGCTCAATCGCGGGCGCCAACCGACGCGTCTGTTCCGTGACCAGACCTTCGTCATTTCCGCCAGTGGGCGCTTCAAGATGCAACTCGAATGCAGCCTTGCGGTGGGCAACACCTGTGGCCTGCGCAATGGCGCGGGGGACCTGGTGCCGTTGCAGGTGGCTGTCAGCCTGCCATTTGGCATGCAGGACCAGGCCGGGCAAGCCGTCAACAAGCTGCCCCTGCGCCTGGATGGCGTGGGCACCGAGCTGTTCCAGCCGGTGTTTTATGTGAACAACCGCTCCGGAAAACTGCACTTTGAAGTCGAAAACAACGACGTCAAAGGCATGCTCGAACATCCGGGCAGCACCTATTCGGGCGTGGTCACGGTGATCTGGGATTCAGAAGTCTGAGCGGGTATTGGCCGCATCTCAGCCCCTGGCTGGGCTCATTCAATAAGGCGTAATCAAACATGAAACATGCAGTGTTATCGGTGGGACTGTTCCTGATGTCGCTGAGCGCTTATGCAGGGCCGGCGATCAACGTTGGGGTGGTCTATGACTATCTGGACGGCGACCGTAGTTCCTACCTCAAGCGGGTCTACAACGGCGGCACCAGTACCGCGTTTATCAAGGTCAATGTGCTGGAGATCGTCTACAACGCCGACGGCACGTCCCGGGAAGTGCCCGTCGCGTCGATGACCGACGCCAAAGGCAGCACCACCAATCGCGACGGCCTGATGGCCAGCCCGGCGCGTCTGATCGTACCGGCCGGCGGGCGTCAGGGCACGCGTTTGCTGTACATGGGCCAGCGAGACAAGGAGCGCTATTTCCGCGTGCGCTTCATTCCGGTGGTGCCGGAAAAGGAAGATGACTTTGCTGTCACCGATGCCGAGCGCGCCGAATACAAGAACGCCCTGGCAGCCGGGGTCAACGTCATGGCCGGGTACGGCACGGTGTTCTTCGTGCGTCCGCAAGACACCCGTTTTGATACCCGGATCAGCGAGACCGCCAGCCAGTACAGCTTGCGTAATGCCGGCAACAGCGTGGTGGTGCTTGATGAGTTCCGCGATTGTTCGGTGGCGAAAAAGACCGACTGTGAGGCCACCACCAAGCACCACATTCTGCCCGGTCGCCAGTTGGTGCTCGAGAAAAAGCCGGAGCGCCAGTTCAACTTCCAGATGATCGAGGGCCGCAACAAAAAACCGATGTCGGTCAACAGTAACGGGTGATGACTATGTTCAAGCAACTGACGGTGCTGACGGTACTGATGGCGCCCGTGCTGATGGGCGAGCGGGCGCTGGCGTTCCAGGAGCGCCACACGTTCGATGTGTCGGTGACCATCCCGATCCATGAGGCTTATGTGCTGCCCTCCGAGCCCGACTGGATGGGGCGTGACCAGGTGCTGGCCTGGGACCTGGCGACTGCCCGGTTGGGACGCCTGCGCAAGAACTTCGACGTAAAAAACATCAATGGCGGGGTGGCCGCGCGCCTGGGGGATACGCCTTACCTGTTGAGTGGCCGCAACCGTATCGAACTGCAGGTGTTGTTCAACCGGGTGCCGCTGACGCTGGATTCGACCCTGGTCCTCAGCGCCGACGAGGCACGTGCCGGCCGCCGCGCCGAGCTGGAAATTGCCGCCATCGAACCGGCGGACGGTTACAAGGGCGGCGAGTATTATGGCACGGTGCACCTGCTGTTTGATTTTCCGGCGCCTTGATCAAGTCCGGTTTTTACGGGGGCCCGCGCGGTTCAACGCCTCGCGGGTCAGGTCCCGCAGCCACTGGTTGTGACGGTACCCCAGCTCGTTGAGCGTTGTGTCGTATTGCGTCGAACTCATGGGGTTGCCGGACAACACGCCGGCTTCGTCCACCTCCAGCGCCTGTGCCAGGTTGCGCAGTTGTACCCGCAGGGAGGCCAGGTCGGCCTCGGGCAGGTTCTGCGAGGCTGCGTATTGTCCTTGCAGCGTTTGCAACGCGTCGAGCTGGGCGAATTTCAGGTCGAAGGTGGTTTCATTGTTCCGGTAGGCGATAGTGTTGTGCTGCGTGAGGTAGTCCTCCCAACCGCTTTGCAGCAGCATCTGGTTCACCAGCCCGTCGCCTGCTTCCTGCAGGGTCACCGCATTGGCAACGGTTTCGATCTGCTCAAGCGTCACATCAGCTTCTTGGCGGTAGACCATATGGTCGCTGAGCCATGGCAGGTCCAGGCGCTCGGCCAATGTGGTGCGATAGGCCAGGTGAATACCGGCTTCGTCGACCTCGCCATGCTCGCCGTTGATCACCACCGACCATAGCCGTTGACCGAGCCCACCCAGTTCTTTGGGTTTGAGACGGTGGGCGACATCCTCACCAATGGCATTGCCCATCAGCGAGTCGCGGGCGGCGCCGCGGGCCAGTACCGCCAGCCTGGCCTCGAGTTCCTCTGGCGAGGTGCTGGTGCGATACGCTTCGCTGGCGAGTACTTCGACGCCCAGTTTCTGGAAAATCTGCGCGCCTGCGTCGGGGCACAACCCAGGGTAGCGGGTATCTTTGAACACGCGGTCACGCAGTGGAGCGTCAACCTCGACCGCCCTCAGCAGACGCCAGACGCGCCGGCTCAAATCAGGGTGATTGCTCTGGTAGGCCAGGCGATCACCTTCGGTTTGAAACGCATCCGGCTCTTCGAGGGATTTGATCACTTCAAACAGGCCCTGGGAGCCGGGTTCCTTTTCAATGTCATTCCACAGTTGCCGATGCCGCTCCCTCTCTTGAGGCCTGATGTAGCTGAGCCAGGGCGCGCTGTCGCCTTTGGGGGCGTAGGAACGCAGCGGGTCCAGCCCTGCGGACTCGCGGTATTGAGCAAGCAAGTCCTGAAAGTCCAAGGTGAGCTTGCTCTGGTCCAACCGGGTGCGGGCGATAATGTGGGCATCATCCGAGCCTGGCCTGACATGCGGTAACTGGGTAATCGGGTTCTCGCTCAGGTCCAACAGGAAGCCCCGCGGGCGGGATTGGCCCACGAGCCCGGCAGGCCAATCCTTGATGTGTGTATTGCGCAGGTTCAGCAAGGTCAAGTTCGGCATCTGGCTGATATCCGGGGGTTGTCCCAATGGATTGCCGGCCATCTCAAGCTGTTTGAGGCGCTTGAGGCGCTTGAGCGTGGCAATGGCCGAGTCATCCAGCACCAGGGCATTTTTTTCCAGGTGCAAGCGCCGCAGGCGTTTGAGGTTGCCGAGGGTCTCGGGCAGCTTGGTGATGCGGTTATCGCTCAGGTCCAGGTCGCGCAGATGAGGGAAGTTGTCGAGAAAGGCGGCGTGACTGTCTGCAAACTCGCAACCGCGCAGGTCCACGTCGCTGATGTGGTTCAGCGGCACGCTAAGGGTCGGTAGCTCATCGGGCATATTGGTGTTGAACAAGTCGAGGGCGATGCCGCGACGGTGGCCGAAGCTTTCGTCCAGGTGAACCGTCAGGCTGTTGCTCCAGCCGTCGTACAGGGTGGTTGCCAATTCTGCCCGGCGGTGGCGCACTTCGGGCTCCAGGGGCGTGCCTTCCCAGCGCGTCGGGCCTTTGATGTAGGTATCGAGCTGTTTGAACAATTGTTCTTTTTGTGACTCCATGTGCTCCAGTTTTTGCTGGCCTTCGAGCGTCGACAGCGTGTGCGATAAGCGTGGCAGGCCCTCGTCGCTGACGTTGGGGAGCAACAGCTTGATGCGCTCCTCAATCGTTTTGGGCTGCATGTCATAGCTGTCGGTTCGGCTCATTTTGCAAGATACGCCTCCGCCCAGGAGCACCTCGGTCTCGGGGCCGGGCCGCATCCGCACGGGCGGTTCGGCCAATGCCAGGCGTCGCTCGGCCGGGGCCTGATTGTGGTTGATGACCCATTGCCTGAGCTTCTCGCCTTCGCTGCCGGCAAAGGGCGGGGTGCGGTCCGGAACCTGCGCCAGGGTCCAGAGAAGGGACTCGTACAGGTCTGCTGCAGGGTTCAGCGATTTGCCATCAGCGTCGAACACCCGATAAGTCCCCTGGGCGTCGCGCACCAAGGTGCGGGCGTGGGAGGCGTCGCTTTCACCGACGCTGCAGCGCAAGGCGCCGATGGGGCTGTTTTCACGAATGTCGATTCTCAGGTTGCTGAGCGAATCGCTGTGCAGGCGCAGGGTGTGGAGCACCAGCCGTTCGCTCTGCGCAGACGGTTGCTGCGGCGGGTAGAGCCCTTCGACTGCGCGGTTCGCCTGGGTGTCGAAGTCCAGCTCCCCAGCCAGGGTTTTGAGGCGCAGGGGCAGGCGCTGTTCGTCTGTCATTGCCTTTAGTTCTTCGGGCCATGCCTGTTTGAGCAGGGCGTTGGCGCTGCTCAGGGGCAGTTCGGGAAAGGTCTGGCGCAGCAGGGCGATGTGCGGATCGCTGCTGGCTTGGCCCAGTTGATAATGACTATTGGCGATGTGCCCGCCAAAGCCGTCTACGTAGTCCGCCAGTTTATTGCGCAGCGCCTGGTCCTGTTGTGCCTTGGGCAAGGTTTCGCCCAGCAACGTATTGACCTGCTGTTCGTCGAGAAAACCCAGGACACGCTCCGGCAGTTTGGCAGCCATTACGTCGGCCAGGCTGAGGGCCAGCGTGTCGGCCGGCAGGGCGGTGGCATTGCCATACTTGCGCGATTCGCCGCTCAGGTCGCTGTTGTGAAACACCTCCAGGGCCTTGCTTGGCGGCCAGCCGGGCAGGTCGGTGACGGCCTGTTCGAACCAGTAGGAGTACGGCTCCAGTGTCTGGCCCGTGCGCAGCTTGCGGGCGGATTCGTCGGCCAACCGGCCGGCGCGAAAACGCTCAATGCTATCGGCCAGCAGCGGTGGGGTCGGCCGGTTGCGCAGGTACATATGGCGTAGATGGTCGGGCTCGCTGCCACTGATGGTACGCACCTGTTCGAGCTGTTCAGGGGTGAGCCCCTGAGTGGTGGCGCTGATACGGCGCATCAGCGCAGTGTCGTCCCAACTGCGCGGCTGTTCACCTTCACGCACCCAGGCGCCGTTGCCATTGAGTCGCACCTTCGGTTGATAGGCCTCCGGCCGGCCGGGGTGCACGATGCGATGGTGCAGCAGTTGCTTGTCCGGTTCGATCTGGTAGTGCTTGTCGGCGTGTACCAGCCATTGTTTTCGAGCGTGTTGATACACACCCTGTGCGTCAGGCCGGGTGTCTTTGGGCAGGCTGATGTTCTGCAGGTAGGGCGAGAGGTCAGGGTTCCACAAGCGTTTTTCGCCGCTGGCCAGCTCCACCGGGTGCAGGCTCTCGACGAATGGCGATAGCTTGAGGGTGAGGGTCTGGCCGAGAGTTCCTGCCGCCGCCCAACCGCCCAACTGCACCACCGCCTCCACGACCGCCATGGCGTGACCGACAGCTTCCAGCCCTTTGCCCTGCGCCCAGTCAACGATACCTTCGAACACATCGTTGGCCACCTGGTAGGCGGTGTAGGCAAGCATCAACTCTCCCAGGAACGGCACGAACGGGGTGACCACCAGCAGCGCGGCGTTAAAGATGTCCGACAGGATCTTGCTCAGGTTGTCCCACCAGGCCCAGCGCGCCATCAGGTCTGCGTAGGCGGTGGTGATGGCAATTTCCCGGGTATCGTTGACGATCTTGTTGAGTCTGACCCGATACAGGTAATGCCACAGCGTATCGGGCTCGGAGTGGCCTGAGGGCGGGCGGTTCTGGTAATCGTCAAAGATGTCTTGCACGCTGAAGTGCAACTGCGGCGTGTCGACCTTGAGGGTTTGCCAGCTGGGGCCGCTGTCGGTGCGTGCCTTCTGATGCCACTGCACTGTGTACAAGCGGCGCTGCAGTTCAGCGAAAAAATGCCCGCGTTGTTTGTGGTCGATAAATTGACTGAAGAATTGCCGGTAGGTGGCCTTGGTCGGCGTTTGGCCTGTTTCATCCTGAGGCGAGGGGCTGTCGCGCAATTGGCGCGTCAACGCGTTCATGAATGCGACCGGTGAGGCGTACTCCTTCAACGGATGCTCGGGGTCCTCGGGGATATAGGCAATCAAGCGTTTGATGTGTTTGTCGCTGCCTTGTGGCGCGGCAATCAACACAATGCCGCTCAGTTGCGCATCCAGCAGGCTCAGGTTGTAGTACTGCACCGCAATGCCATCCAGGGCCGGGGCCGGCTTGCCCTCAGCGATGTCGAAGAGCAAGCGCCGGGCATCGTCTTGGATATGCTGTTGCGACAGGGCGATACAGGCGGCGTTTTTCAGCGCTGCCTTATCGCAGGCAATCACCTTGAGGCGTAATTTGTCGGCCTGCACCTGATTGTTGAACCCCAGGACTTTCAATAGCCGCGTCTGGTATTGCAGGCCGATATTCAGGCTGCGGCACAGCCTTTTGAAGCCCCGTGCGGTCAAGGGTTGGCCGCTGGTGCGCGAGGTGAGCTGGAGAATGTCCTGCTGGCCTTGAGCGTCCGCCTTGGACAAGAACGCAACGTCGGAAAATTGCTCACTGGCAGAAAAATTATGCAGGGCTGCGTCCAATAACGATACGGTCCGGCTGGTTACGCCTTTGCGTACGCCAATGGCCCACCAGCCGTTTTTAGCGGGGGCATAAAGACGAATAAAAGTGTTTTTTACATCGATGTTGCCGTATTCCCGTAAGGCTTTTTTGAGCAGGGGCTCGGCGAAGGTATAAACGTCTTTTACGTATTTGAATGTTTCATCCACCGTGTTCCTGGAGGTCCAATGCGCGGCCATGGCCTCTTTGGAAACACTGTTCAGGGCTTCGTCGATGGAGGTGATTCGTGTATAGACGTAAGGGCTCGCGGCCTGCACCGCGCGAGCGCGGGCCAGCGTTGTCGAACTGAGCCAATCGGGTATTGCACGCTTGATAAAGTCAAAGTGAATACCCTTTTCTGCATGGCTTGCAGCGTGGTGATAAGGAGACTCGAATAACATGGTCAGGTTGCCTTTAGAGGAACAGCCAAGGGCTGCACGGCACTCAGGCCGGGCAGGGATGAACGTGAAAAATTGGCAGTGAGTGGCGCTTGAGCCGATAGGCGTCGGGTAGCGATCAGAAGGCAGGCAGCATTCAGCTTTTGCCGTGCAGGCCGTTCAGAGGGGAATACGGCAGGCGCCTGGGTTTGAGTACGCAGCGCTGGATCGATTTCAAGCAGGTGAGTACGTATTTCTTGAGGCGTCGGTGATGCTGCTGGTGTGTTCGACGTGCTCATTGGCAAGGTCCTCATGCTGATGGAGTGAACTATCAGCATGGGGTGGGGGCGGGTTGTGTCGGCGGTAACTATTGAAAGTGCGGGTGAAAGTGCGGGTGAAAGCGCGGGTGAAGGTGCAGGTGAAGGTGCGGGTCAAGCACGCGCGTTCAGGCCGGAGCCTGGGCGGACGCGCCTGCCGCTGAGAGGTCGAGAGGGGCTGTTTGCGGCGCTGTGGAGGGAATTCCCAGGCGCTCAAGTCGCGCCGATTGAGCCGGGTTGTGCCTGAGGAAAGCGCCTCCCTTGGGGGATACGTATTTCATCCAGGAGTCGATGTGAAGGCCATTATCAAATGCATATTTCATCACTTGCGCTTTTGTGATGGGCGCGGTTCTCGGGACTTCCGGTCGCAGGTACAGCCTGTCCCAGTCCAGAAGGTGTTGATCGGTGATCTTGCTTCTCTTACCCGATGGAAGATTGGCCAGCCTTATTGATCGGGTCATGCCTGGCTCGGTCAACTTGCCGCCCTTCGTCACGTACCTTGCCCACACGGTTGGGCTGATATGATGGGCCCTGACAAAGGCCTGCGCTGCTTGCGAGGTTTCATCACCCAGGCCTGTCCACGTCTTGAAAAGGTCGTCGGTAAACTTTGCGTACCCTTGTGCGGGCGCGGGGCCGATTTTGGCTAAACCCGCGGCGTTTATCTCGCCGCTTTGCCTTACATATTTGTTCCAGGTCTTGACTGCGATCGCTCGGCTTTTGAAAAAATCGGCTGGGTTGAGCGTTGTCAGCGGATTGGCTGACTGGGCATTGGCCGCGACGTGCGCGTTCCAATCCCTGAGAGCAACGGTGACGGTGCTGTCGACTTTTGGCCCTCCGCCGGGCACGCGGTTCAACGTGTCCAACTCCCAGCGTTGATTGGCCAGTTTACGCAGCTTGAAAGGCGTGACGCCTGCGCGGGGGGTGAGTACCGGGGCCACCAGCCCATGGGGGTCGTAGAGCTTGAACGAATTCTGAATCCGAAATACCTGCTCTTTACCCTGCCCATCGGCGGCGCGGACCAACCAGGTGGGGGGATTGCTCGGTGTGCGATAGATGCCTGTGCCTTCGGACAACGATGAGCCGGCCGGAATGCCATCCTTGACCACCAGGGCCGGAGACTCTTGTCGGAAGGCTGACTCATAGGCCGTCAGGTCGGGCTTGCGCGTGTTTCTTGCGGGCCGCAGTAGCATCTGTAACGGCTTGATACCAATACCGGCGGTGCGAATGGCGCCAGTGACGGTGGTGGTGGCCGTTGCGAACTCGAACAGAACCTGGCCCTTCCCGCCGCGACGTACAATCAACCCTGCAACGCTTTGCCCCACTTTGCGTAGGGCCTGGACCGTGGTCTTGCCCATTCGGCCCACCCAGCGCAAGGCCGAAGAGGTCAGATGCCCACCCCAGGGGAACCCGCCGAGCACGGTCATGACGACTTCAATGCCGAACATCACTTTGTTAAGCGTGGATTGGTAGGCCAATTCCTCATTGGTCACGCTTTCAGTATTGGTTTTGTCCAGCAAGTACAGGTAATTCTGCCGGTACAAGCCCTCCAGCACATCGCCTGGATGGGCGACCAGGCGATGATTGAGCAAGCGCGTGTTCGCCGGTAAACGTGCCAGCAGGTAAGCCTGCCAGGCCGAAGTGCGCATCAGCTTGATCAGCTCAGCCTCGCTGGCGACTTCCCTGAGTTCCACGCTGTCGGGCGCATGCGGGGTATAAAGCACCAGCATTTCATCGACGGCGGTGGAGAGTATCAAAACCCCGTTCACGGTCTGCCCACCGCGCCCCTCGGGCGCGTCGCTGGCGGGATTGAACATCAGGGCATTGGCGACGATTGCCTGCCCGTCGACCGGTTGGCGTACCTTGGGGTCTGTGGCGGCGAGTACGGCCGCCATCCAGGCGGCGCCTTTGTTTTGAACGGGGTCACTGGCCAATACTGTGCTGTAGGCATCCGGACTCAAGCGAGCCAACAAGGCTGCATAGTCCAGGGCGGCCGCCTGGCTCGCCATCCAGGCTTTTTTCACGGCCGTATCGGTGTGGGGTGCGAGGTGTTTTTTGAGGATGTTCTCGGTGTACTCGTGACCGATATTCAGCTCTTTGACCCACGCTTGGAGGCGCTCCTTGTCCACGGTGATGACTTCACCTTGGGCGTTACGCAGCCAGTTGCCCTGCGCAGTGGTCAGGTTGGCTTGCAATGTGTCGTCCTCTGTCCAGGATAAGCTCCTGCTCCATGGCTTGTTGTTTTGCAGCAGCAGGTTGGTCAGGCTGACGCGACTTGGCACCACTCGTTCATGCACTGAGCCAAAACCGGCACCGGCACTGATACGGGTTCGCGTGGTACGGATGACCATCGTCTGGTCCGGGTCAATGTCCTGTGCGCGATGGTCTGGCAGCAACGCGCGTATCTTCAACAGCACCCGTTGCCTGGCGTACCCGGCCAGTGTGGGAATCAGCGCGTGCCACTGTTTGCTCAGTTCGTTCTGTTTCTCGTCCGCGCTGCGCAGGTGGTCTTGCAGCGCCTTCTGGTCCGCTGGGCTCAGGCGCTTCTCCCAGTCCGGTCGCCAATGCTCCAACAGCCGCTGGTTGCGTGCCACAAAGGGCTCTGCCATGTCCAACAGCTCGACCAGTTCTACACGGCCATTGCTCTGCGGATCGGGTTCACCCTCGGCCAGGCCCAGGATGGCTTCGATGTCGGACTGCTGCTTGTCCAGTAACGCTTGAATGTTGTCGGCGACAAAATCACTGGCTATCGGTGCAAAGGTGTTGCGCAGGTCACTGCCCCATAACCCGGTTTTGCCGCGCAGTACCAACAGCGGCACGCTGGCGATCAATAATCTGCCCGTGTCGTCACCGGCGTCGATGCGGGCCTTCAGGGTGTCGTGCAGTGTTTGCAGGGTGGCAAATTCTTCAAAGCCCTGGCTCGGGGTAAACAGCACGACCGTACCCTCTCCAGCTTTATGGGTACTGAGATTTTTATGACCATTGGGCCAATGGGGATGTACCGGGCTGGAGCCGTCGCTGGAGGTCAGGACGAAGCTGCCGGCCAGGCGTACGCCCTGTGCATCACCGGTGTTCAGCGTTAATTGATACACCCCTGGGCGGTTTCCGTGGCTGAAGCGGGCTTCACGACGGGCCAGGGTTGGGCATTGCAGCACGCGATCAATCAACCGTCTGGCCTGCGGGCTCAACGTATTGTCGGCCATGCCCAGGCGCGCCTGCACATCCAGGGCTTGACGGTGCACCTCTATCAATCTGGCTTGTGGGCAGGCCAATTCAGGCGCTATGGGCGTGTGCCAGTAAGTGGTGATGTGTGCGCTCAACGTGGCCAGCAGGGTTTGCGCCAGGGCTGTGAGTGTACCGGTATACGCGATCTGGTCGGCAGCACTGAAGGCTGTGGCGCTGCTGAAGACACCTTCGGTGTGATTCGCTTGTTCCTGGGGTTCATCTTCCCAGCGTAATAAAGCGCAAAGCGCCTCCAACAGGCTTTGCGAAGATTCAAAATGGCGCTGACCGTCGCTGTCGGTGCGGTAGCGGTTGACATATAAACCGGTTTCTTGGGCCTGTTGTGGGAAGGTCTCCTTGAGCAGGGCTGACAACACACCCTCCAGCGAAGGATGTTTGTCGGGGGCCAGTACGTACTCGATCTGCTGGTTGAGTGAGTGCCAAAGCTGTATCAACTGCGCCTGCTGTTCAGGGTCCGGCGGTGTGTGGGCGAGGGCCGGCAGGGTCGTCGGGTCTACCGCTGCAGGCACGCGGGCGTTCAAGCTCGGGCTGCCTTTGAGCGGCAGTGCCAGGGGGGCGCCCAGCGCGGCCGCCAGTGTGTCAAACCGGGTAGGGGTGGCGCTGAAGGCTTGATCGATATCGGCCTCTTGCTGGTCACGCTGGGCTTGCAGGCACGCCCTGAATACGGGGCCGGTGATCGGCGTGTAGCGCAGGTTCTGCCCACTGCGTAACCCTTCGTCCACAAGGCGCCGCTGGCTGAGTGCAATGTTGGTGAGCAGACGGCCTTTTTCGGCACCTGCCACCAGGCGTCTGCGCAGGGTGTTCTCCATGGTGGAGAACTGCTCGAATACCTCAACGCCCAATTGCGGGGTGTAGAGGACCGTCGGGCGCGTGCCGTGCAGTCGCTCGGTGAGTACGAAGCAGCCGTTCAGCGCCGCCGACCAGTCGGGCTGGCCCGTCGAGTACAACGTGATCGCCACCACCTGCGGGCGTGTGGCGGTGCCCGAGGTCTCATGGAGCACCAGGTTGTCGATCAGCTGCCGGCCCTCGGTGTACACCTTCAGGTGGGCCTTGGCTGCGGCAACGTCCGTCAGGGCTTGAGTGTCCGTGGGCTTTTCCTGCAACGCCTGCTCGGCCTGGGCGACCTCTTGCAGGGCGTCGTAGGTGGTCAGATCCGACTCAAGTACAAACACGATGCGTTGTTTTTGACTGATGGCTTCGGACACGCTGAGGGCGCCGGTGGCTGCCTGGGCAGACGTCCAGAACACGTCGAGCTCGCGCAAGTAGAGCGCCTGGCTGTCGTGTTGCAGGTTGCTGATCAGTTGATTGAAGGCCGTGACTTCAAGGGCTGATAGTTCGCCGTCGCGACCAGCGTCGTGAGCGCGTGAGTAGAAGCCCACTGCCTGCTCGACTACGCCGGTTTGCGGTTCCTTGGCATGCTCGGTCGGTATTTTTCCGGTGGCAATAGCCTCTTGCAGGACCTGGGTCAGATTACGCGTGCGGGTGACCCGGGGCTTTGGTTCGAGGCGGTCTGGAGCGTCCGTCGTCGGGCTGTCGTACACATACTCGTTCAGAAAAACTGCATCGGGATCAAGCGGGGTGTCGGGCACAAGGTCGGCCAGTGCCTGGCGCAAATGGGCGGCCATCAGCGTGGCGAAGTCCGGCTGGGCATCGAGCAGATGCTCAATGGCCGTGAGACATACCGGTAACCGACGTAGCAGGTCTTCGGTTGGCGGAAGGGGCAGTGACGACATAACCTGGGTTTCCTGTAGAGAGAGGGTGACGGCACCCCGCGTGAATCGAACAATCGACTCGACCTACACTACTTACCCAGGGTAATGCAGCGGCCATACATAACCATTGCATGGGCCTTTCATCTCTGCGTTGAGCTGAGGTTTTTGCAGGTACCAGGGGCACGCCTGGTGCCTGCTGAGGGTCAAAACCCGACGGCAACCATGGCCTCACGAGTCAGGCGGCGGCCCAGTTCCTGTTCGTCGTAGAAACTCTTGAGAAACAGGCTCAAGTACCGTTCTTCCGTCATAGGCTCGCCGGTCAGGACTTGCTCATGGGCGACATTCAGTGCGTCTGCCAGGTCGAGCAGACGCTGTCGGAGTTCGGTGCTGGTGGTCGAACTTTTGCGCGCCGGTGGCAGTTGTTCATGGGCGGCCCAAGCCTGTTGAGCCAGGCGCAAATCGTCGATGCTTTCACTGGCCTGTTCATGCTGGCATTTGATCTGTCGGAACGCCTCGGGACGGGTATTGAGCAAATAGTCGCGCCAGAAATACTGCTCAAGCATCTGGTTCACCAGCCCATCGCCTTGCTCCTCCTCGATGACCTTGTCGTAGGCATTGGCCAGTTGCCAGGCTGCGACATCGCCGGCATCGCGGTATAGCATGTGGTCCGCCAACCAAGGCAGATCCAGGCGTTCCTTCAGGCCGGTCTGGTAGGCGCTGTACACTTCGACTTCATCCAGGGTGCCCGGAACACCGTCGACGACTTCGGTGGTCAGCCGCAACGGGGGGCCTTCGCTGCCATCCTCATTGAGTGCGGGGGTGTTGAGGCGAGTCTGGATATCGTGTCTGGCAATCTGGTTGACCTTGTCCAGCCGCGCCTTTTGTCTGGCCAGCCGTACCAGCGCACCGGTGCGGGCTTGAGGAGTGGGCTCGCGCCATGCCTCCAGCTTCATGGCTTCGATCCCCATGGCGTTGAACAGCTGGGCGCCCGCATCGGCGCAGTGGGTCGGCATGGCGCTCAGGTTGAACAGCGCAGTACGGGTTTGCTCGTCACTGTCGGCGGCCCTTAGCAGGCGCAAGACATTGGTGCGCAATTGTCTGAGGTTCTGGTTGTAGCGCGCCAGATCTTCCGGGTCGTGGACGATGTCGGGGGCGGGTTGTCGCTGGCTTCTGATGACTTCAAAAAAACCCTGTGAGCCATGTTCCCGTTCGAGATCGTCCCAGATTTCCTGCCATCCCTGGCGTAGTTCGGGTGTCAGGTGTTCGAACCAGAATTGACTGTCCAGCTTGCCTCGGGGGGGATAGGTGCGATAAGGATCCAGGCCCGCGGCGCGCCGGTAACTGACCAGCCGATCCTCGGCGTCTTGCTCCAGCTTGTTGTTGTCCAGGCGTGCCCGTGTCACCAGTTCGGCTTGCGCCGAGCCGGGTTCGACGATCGGTACCTGGGTGATCGGTGTATTCAGCAAATTCAGGTTGAAGTCGGGAGAACGGGGCAGCTCGAACAGCCCTATGGGCCAATCGCGGATTTGCGTGTTGTTGAGCGCCAGTATGCGCAATTCCGGCATGCGGCTGATGTCCGCCGGTGTGATCAAGTGTTCATTGTGCGAAAGGATCAATACCCTCAGGTGGTGTAATTGCCTGAGGTGTTCCAGGTTCTGCGCTCGCCAGCGAATCGGGTTTTCGGACAGGCCCAGATGGGTGAGTCGACGCATACCGCTGATGGCCGATGGAAAAGTCTTCAGGTGCTTGCCGGTGATATCCAGCATACGCAGGTTAGGGAAATTGTGCAGGAACGGGCTGTCGGCATCAGTGAAGTCGGTGCCTGCCAGGTTGAGGTTGGTGATGTGGTTCAACGCGGTATCCAATCGGGGGAAGTTTTGCACAAACCCGTAGATGGTTTCTCCACGCAGGTCCAGTTCACTGCCCACTCGGCGTTCGCCGAAATCCGTTTCGTACCCCTTGGCCGATTGCTCCCAACTGCTCTGTATGAGCGCAGTCACTCGCTTCCTGAACAACTGCTCCGGGAGTGTTGCGCGACGTCTTTGAGTGCCGGCAGCCGGCAGCCCCTGCCAATGGTTGAGTGCCTTGAGCAGGTGCTTTTTCTCGGTTTCAAGCTCAGTGAGCAGACGCTGTCCCTCGGCCGAGTCCAGCGACAGGGCATAGGCCGCTACATCTTCTTCGCAAAGCGTCGGATACAGCGACTTGAGGCGCTCGTCTACGCTGGCGCGCCCCAGTCTACGGCGCAGGGCGCTGAACATCGGCTTTTGCAGCAGATCTCGGATCTCAAGGGGGGCGACGCTGAAGACCGGCGGTTCGGCCAACACCGTGCGGCGTTCGGCAGGTGGTTGCAGGGTGCGTGTGAGCCACTGGCGCAACGCCTCGCCATCACCCGGCGCGAAGCCCAGGGTGCCACGGGGTAGGGCTTGTAGCACGGCTTCATACAAGTCCAAGGTGCTAGCGACGCCGGCTTCATGGCGTGCGTATTGCCCAGGCGCTGTGCGTACCAGCAGCGCATCGGTCGCCGCCTCGTCCGGACCGACCTGGCAACGCAGGTGCCCGCTGGGCACTTGCTCGCGGATGCTCAAGCGCAGGTTGGCGAACGCGTCACTGTGGATTCTCACCGCGTTGAGCAGCAGTCGTTCGGTATCGGGTGTGGGCGCGTTGCCCGGGTAGAAACCTTCGTAGGCGTGGGTGGTTCGCGCTTCGAACTGTAATTCCCTGGCCTGATGCTTGAGCCGTAGCGGCAAGCGCTTCTCGTCGTTCATCAACTGCACTTCCGCCGGGCGGGCCTGGTTGAGTATCACTCGGGCCAGGCTGTCGGGCAGCTCGGGGAACTGGCGTTGCAGCAGCAACCCGTGGGCGCTGTTTGACTGGCGTTTGAAACCGTACAGGTGCTCGAAGATATCGTCCTTGCGTGTGGCGACGTAACGGCTCAGCTGTTCACGCAGGGTTTGCGCCCGCGCCTCATTGTCGGCGGGCAAGGGCTTGCCGAGTACAGCGGTAAGCTCGGCGTTGTCCAGAAAGTCTACGATTCGTGGGGTTAACCGGCCTGCCAATAACGCTTCACGGCTGATGGCCAGCGTCGACTCCTGTGTTGCCTGCATTGCGCCATGGTGCATCGGCTCGCCGCTCAGGTCGGCTGCTTCGAACACCGCGATGGCTTTATCGACCGGCCAGCCAGGCATTCGCGTTACCATGTCGGCGGACCAATAAGCGGCTTCACCGTTGTCGGCGGACGGTTCACTGAGCGTGTCGATGTGCTGTCGCAGTTCGAAGCGATTCAGGGTATCGGTCAATAGCGGCGGCGGTGCCTGGTTTTCGGCGTACATATGCCTCAGCGCGCCGGGTTCGGTGCCACTGATATCGCCTAACTGCTGCAGGCGTGCAGGTGGCCAGGTGGCGGTGACGGGGCTCAGGCGCTGGAGCAGTTGTGAGTCGTCCCAGGCCCTGGGTTCTTCGCCCTCCAGCATCACGGCACCCTGACCGTTAAGCACCACCTCGGGACGATAGGCGTGCGGGCGTTGTGGATGGGCGATCCGGTGCCGGCCAGTGTCGGGTTCCTGGCTGACCTCGTAATGTTTGTTCTCCAGGCGCAGGATTTTTTTGCCGGCGTGCCAGTGAAACCCTTGGGCATCGGGTTTCGAGTCGGGGGCCAGGGTTACGGCTTTTTGTTCATAGGGGCTCAAGTCCGCATGCCACAAACGGGTTTTGCCATCAGCCAGCGTCACAGGCTTCAAACCCTCGACAAAGGCGGACAGCTTGAGATGGGCCAGGTGCCCGGCGGCACCGAATGCGATCAGCTGCACCACGTTCTCCGTGACCCCGACCACATGTTCAATGGCCTCCAGCCCTCGGCCTTCGGCCCAATCCAACAGCCCTTCGAACACTTCGTCCGCGAGTTGATAAGCGGTGTAGGCCAGCATCAATTCGCCCAGAAACGGAACG
The DNA here is from genome assembly GCF_002837185.1 of Pseudomonas fluorescens. GTDB lineage: Bacteria > Pseudomonadota > Gammaproteobacteria > Pseudomonadales > Pseudomonadaceae > Aquipseudomonas > Aquipseudomonas fluorescens_AM. The sequence continues at coordinate 448,941 of NZ_KZ477985.1, forward strand.
AAGGGGGTCACCACTAGCAGCGCCGCGTTGAGAATATCCGAGAGGATTTTTTCCAGATTATCCCACCAGGCCCAACGTGCCATGCGGTCCGCGTAGGCGGTTGCGATCGCAAGTTCACGGGCATCGTTGAGGATTTTATTGAGGCTTTGCTGATACAGATGCTCCCACAGTGGCGTGCGCACACGCGTCCCGCTGAACTGCAGGTTGGGGTTATCGAGGGGCGTGTCACGCCAGGTCGGCTGTGGATCGCCGGGCGCGCGCTGATGCCATTTCACCTGGCTCAAACGCGTGTCCAACTGGCTGAAAAAGTGCCCCTGGTACTGATGCTCGACAAACCGGCTGAAAAATTGCTGATAGTCGGGCTGGCGCAGTTGCCCCGTCAGTGCCTGCATGAACGCAACCGTCGAGGGATAGCGCTTGAGTGGGTGCTGCGGGTCATCCGGAATATAGGCGATCACGGGCGTTGCCTGGCGACTGACTTCCAGGTCGGCGGCAATCAGCACCACGCCGGTCAAGGTGGCGTCCATCAGGCTGAGGTCATGGCAGTGCGCGGCCTTGCCGTCGAGCGTCAGGTGTTGCTGGCCCTTGATCAAACCCGTGATCAACGCATGATCCAACGCCTGGATATCGCCCTTGATCAACGCCATGCGCGCGGCCACCGTGAGGGCGGCCTGCTGGTTGAGCATCACCCGGGCGCGCAGCACGCCCTCGACCACCGGGGCGGTGCGGCCGAGATAGTTCTCAAGATGCTGTTGGTACTGGGCGCCGATGTCCAGGTTGCGAACCAGCGCTTTGAACTGCTGGATCGACAGCCGGGCTTTGAGGGGGAGGACTTCGAAATGACCCAAGGCGTCGGGCAGGGTGATAAATTGCGAATCGGCGGTGAACGCCTCGCTGTCGGCAAAGTTGTGCAGTGCCGCGTCCAGCAGCGACACCGTGCGGCTTTGCACGCCACCGCCAAAATCCATGACCCACCATGGCCGGTCAGCCGGGGCATAGAGCCGCAGGCAGGTACTGCGGACATCGACATCAAGGTTGTACTGCTGTTTCAGCGCGGCTGTTAACAACGGCTCGGCGAAGCCTTTGAGATCGGTGATCGGGGCGAGTTTCTGGTCGACGAGGGTTTGGGTTTTCCAATGTTCGGCCACCGCGGTTTTCAATAATTGATGCTGGTGGGAGGAGGCACTTTTATACCAGGGCGCAATCGTTTTGCGGCTGGCTTTCAAAGCGCTGATGCGTGATATCGACAGCTTGGTGACCCAGTCGGGCAAGGCTTCCCGAATGACGTCGTAGTGCTGGCCCTTATCTTCGTGTGTGGCGGGGGCAATGGCGGTCATGGCGTATTTCTGCAGTGGGGGCGGACACTCAGATTAGGCTCGCGCAAGGGCGCGCCGGGCAGTAACAGTCTATTGATGCTGGGTGCCCGGCAGGCTGTAGCGTCGATGGCTCTATCACACCGAAGAAATCTGGCATGGCATCGTCAGGCGTTCACTCCTAGCGCGGTGGCCCGACCGGGCGAAGAGTGCGCGGCCTTTTGCCCGACGCCTGTTTTCAGTATTGCCCGGCCACGGGCTGGCACAGCGTCTGGCTGCCTGGCTTCAGGTACGGCAGCAGAATGGGCGCCATGCCTTTGAGCACTTGCACCGGCAGCGCCGAGGTGAACTTGAAGGTTTGTGCCGAACTGCCTGGGACGAAGGCGGTGAGCGTGCCGAAGTGGTGGTCACCGATAAAGAACACAAAGGTGGCAGTGCGGTTTATCGCCTTGGAACTGAGTACCCGACCGCCGGCGCCGATGGCTTCGATGCGGTTGTCGCCGGTTCCGGTCTTGCCGCCCATGGCCAGCGGTGTGCCGTCGTCCAGTTTGAAACTGCCGGCCACGCGTTTCGCTGTACCGGCATCCACCACTTGGGATAAAGCCCCTCGCAAGGCCCGCGCCACTTCTACCGGCATCACCCGCTTGCCCTCGGCCGGGTCGTTGATCACGCGGGTTTCATAAGGCGTATCGGCGGCAAAGTGCAGACTGTCGATGCGTACTGCCCGCGCACGCACGCCGTCATTGAGGATGATCCCCATCAGCTCGGCCAATGCGGCAGGGCGGTCGCCGGAGCTGCCGATGGCGGTGGCCAGCGATGGCACCAGGTGATCGAAGGGATAGCCCACGGCCCGCCAGCGTTGGTGGATATCCAGGAAGGCTTCAACCTCCAGCATGGTGCGGATACGGCTATCGCGCGCACGCTGATGGCGGCTCTTGAACAGCCAGCTGTACACCTCCTGACGCTCGAACTGGCTGGCCTTGACGACCTCGCCAAAGGTCGCGTCGGGGTGGTTGAGCAGGTAGCCCAGCAACCATAGGTCCAGCGGGTGGACCTTGGCGATATAGCCCTGGTCGGGCAAATCATAGGTGCCGGGGCCGTAGTCTGCGTACAGCCGCCGCAAGCGTTCGTCGGTCAGTTTGTCACTGGTTTTGGCAGTGCCCAGGTGTGAGCGCACAAAACGGTTGAACGTGTCCTGGTCGGCCTCGGGAAACAGGTAGCGGTGCACGGCGCTCAGGCGAATCGCCGTGGGGTGCAGGCTGTCGAGAAAGGTATCGAGGCGTGCCTGGGTGTCTTTCTTCTGGTATTTCCTCCAGAACTTGAGGAGGAAGGTGGTGCCTTCACGGTCGGCAAATTGGGCCAGGTATTCCTGGCGCCGTGGGTCGTCGTCATCCTTGAGCAACTGCGCGCTGTTATTGGGGCCTGTGTAGGTGACGTAACGTTCCAGGTCGCGCATCAGGCGAATGAACGGCAGGTTGATCGACTCCCGTAATGCATCGCGCAAGGTCGGGTTGCGGCCGTTGTCTTCGTGACGGAAATTGTGGAAGTGGTGCAGGCCGCCACCGGTGAAAAAGCCTTCGCTGGGGCTGGCCGAGTAAGTACGGTCGAGGGCGGCGGCGAGCATGCGGCTCAGGGATTTGTCCGCGGCGTGGATCAGATAGTCCAAGGCCCAACGGCTGATACGGTCCTGCTCGGCGATCTCGGTTTTTTCAAGGGCGGCCGGTGTTTGCGCGGCATAGCGCTCATGCAGTTCGCTGATGATTTGCAGGTAAGTGGTGAGTACCCGCAGCTTGGCCGTGGAGCCCAGTTCCAGCTTGCTGCCTTCGTTGATGTCGAAGGGTTGGTCGGTATTGTCGGTTTGCACGCGCACCCGCGAACCCTGCGCAGTCAGCTCGAACAGGGTAAAGCTGTAGCGCACCTGGGCGGTGCTGGCGGGCGTCAGCAGGCGTTCGCCGAGCAGGCCGGTCTTACCGGCGAAGGTCGGGTCGGCCAATTGCTTGAGGTAGTCGGTGACCTGGGTTTGCAGCTCGCCCTGCAAGGTGCTGGTGGCGGAAAGGTCCAGGCGATCAAGGTCGTACAGCGGTCGGTTGAGCAGCGCGGCGAGGCGGCTGCGGGCGACGCTGATGCCCTTGTTGGTGTCGATGGGCTGGACGGTCGGCTGTTGCTGCCAGTCGCGGTAGGTGACACGCGCCGCCAGCGCGGCCTTGAGCAGTTTTGGCTCGATCAGATCGTTCTGCGCCAACAGGCGCAGGTGGCTGTCGGTGAGCCGCGCCAGTTCGTCGCGTCCCTTGGCCAGGTAATGGGAAGGGCGGCGTTGGGCGATCATCAGCGACAATACTTGGCGCAACGCAAGGCCACGCGCGTCCAGGCTGGCTGGCGTCGATGCCGTGTCGAGCAGGGCCCGATTGACCTGGGTGAAGTCGGCGCCGTACCACACGCGCAAGCCTTCGGCCATGCCATGCACTTCGCCATGCCCGGGCACGGCCGACAAAGGCACACTGTTCAGGTAATCGCGCACCACGTTCTGCCGGGCGACAAGCGTGTTCGGGCCATTCTGGTAGGCACGCACGCTGGCCGAGAGCATCTGGCGGATCTTTTCGCTGCCCGACAGGGTCAGGCCTTCGGGCGAATGGCGGTACTTTTCCAGTTGCGTCGCCAGGGTGCTGCCGCCCGCGGTCTGCCCAGGCAAGTGCAATTGACGGGCGAGCTGTGACCATGCGGCCTTGGCAAAGCGCGGCCAATCCACCGCCGGGTTGGCCTGCGCGGGAACAGGCGCCAGCAACTCGCGGTTTTCGATGAACAGCAGGCTGTTGACCATCAGCGACGGAATGTCATCGAAGCGCGCATACAACTGGGTCGGGTAGTTGAACTGATACAGCGGTGCGGCGCGGCAATCGGTGAGGGTCAACCCGGCCTGGATTTTCTCGGCGTAGGGGATAAACAGCCCGTGGCGGCTGTAGTCCATCAGCGCCTCGGAGAAGCGCGCCTGGGACTGGATCAGGTAGTTGCGCTTGAGCAAGCGCGGCAGGAACTCGCCAAGGTCGCTGTAGCCCAGGCGTCGGTCGAACGGCCCGGCGCCGGGATACACCATCGCATCGCTGGCGCCTGGAGCCACGCTGTAGGTCAATGTGGCGGCCCACTGGCTGAATTCGCGCGCCTGCCAGCGGGCGGTGTGGATTTCCCGGTGTGCGGCAAAGCCCAGGGCGATCAAGGCCATTACCAGGATCAGCCAACCCAGGCGGCGCCAGGGATGTTTTTTTGCAGGCAAAGACGCTGGAGACGGGCTGTCGTTGTCGAGTTCAGCCTTGACGGGACCGGTTTGCCACAGAGCGCCCATAGTCGATTGATCCATGCTTGCAGATTGATCGGACCTGTCTGAAGCGTAGACGCGGATTGCCTGCGCCATGAGGTTTGTTGGTTAAAGATCGCGCAGAAGGCCCTGTGGTAGCAGTGCCGTGGGGGCCGTCATGCAGGCCTGCGGTTCGATTGCTGATCCACCAGGCGATTTGACGACGGCTGTCTCTGCGGCCTGCGGTAGTGAATGACTCGTGTGCACACGGTGGTCGGGGATTCTCACCTGCACCGGGCTCGACATGTCCCACCCCTTCAAAGGTATGCAATACTCCGCGCCGTTTTGCGCCGAGAAGGCCGGTCTAGACCACTAGCGCACCTCCGTGGCAGCCGGTTTTTTCGGGGTATATCGCCAAATATTGCTGTTTATTGAGTGAAAAGCCCTATCGGGAGCTTTTTATACTGCACGTCCCGCCGACCTGTCCCACTCCGTGCGCCAGGTAGGTTTGCCCACGAGGCAAACCCGGCCAAGCCGGTGTCTGAACCCCCCGTTCTTACGCCGCAGGCTCGGTGGATAAATCCAATAAAAACGAGGTTGTATCCCTATGCCTGTTGGCAAACCACTGCCCCCTGGCGAGACCGCTCAAGGCGGCCCGCTCAAACGCGAACTCGGTGAACGGCATATTCGCCTGATGGCCCTCGGTGCCTGCATCGGCGTCGGCCTGTTTCTCGGCTCGGCCAAGGCCATTGAAATGGCCGGCCCGGCGATCATGCTGTCCTACATCATTGGCGGCCTGGCAATCCTGGTGATCATGCGTGCCCTCGGTGAGATGGCCGTGCACAACCCTGTCGCCGGTTCGTTCAGTCGTTATGCCCAGGATTACCTTGGCCCGTTGGCGGGCTTTCTCACCGGCTGGAACTATTGGTTCCTGTGGCTGGTGACCTGCGTCGCGGAAATCACAGCCGTGGCGGTGTACATGGGCGTCTGGTTCCCCGACACCCCCCGCTGGATCTGGGCCCTGGCGGCGCTGATCAGCATGGGCACCATCAACCTGATCGCGGTCAAGGCGTTCGGTGAGTTCGAGTTCTGGTTCGCCTTGATCAAGATCGTCACCATCATTGCCATGGTGATCGGCGGCGTCGGCATCATTGCCTTCGGCTTCGGCAATGACGGCGTGGCGCTGGGCATTTCCAACCTGTGGACCCATGGCGGCTTCATGCCCAACGGCGTACAGGGCGTATTGATGTCGTTGCAGATGGTGATGTTCGCCTACCTGGGCGTGGAGATGATCGGCCTCACCGCCGGTGAAGCGCGCAACCCGCAGAAGACGATTCCCAGCGCCATCGGCTCGGTGTTCTGGCGCATCCTGCTGTTCTACGTGGGCGCGTTGTTCGTGATCCTGTCGATCTACCCGTGGAATGAAATCGGCACCCAGGGCAGCCCGTTCGTGATGACCTTTGAACGCCTGGGCATCAAGACCGCCGCGGGTATCATCAACTTCGTGGTGATTACCGCCGCGTTGTCGTCCTGCAACGGTGGCATCTTCAGTACCGGGCGCATGCTCTACAGCCTGGCGCAGAATGGCCAGGCTCCGGCCACCTTCGGCACCACGTCCAGCAATGGCGTGCCACGTAAAGCGTTGCTGCTGTCGATTTTTGCCTTGCTGTTGGGCGTGCTGCTCAACTACCTGGTGCCGGACCAGGTGTTCGTATGGGTGACCTCCATCGCCACCTTCGGCGCGATCTGGACCTGGCTGATGATCCTGCTGGCGCAGCTCAAATTCCGAAAGGGCTTGAGCCCGGCCGAGCAAGCGGCCCTCAAATACCGCATGTGGCTGTACCCGGTCAGTTCCTACCTGGCGCTGGCGTTCCTGCTGCTGGTCGTGGGCCTGATGGCGTACTTCCCGGACACCCGCGTGGCGCTGTATGTCGGCCCTGCGTTCCTGGTGCTGTTGACGGTGTTGTATTACGTGTTCAAGTTGCAGCCGACCCAGGCGACGGGGCGTTCAGTTGCCTGAATCCTTAGGCCGAACCGGAGCCGGGAAATAGCGAGCAGGCTTGCCCTAATGCCGATCAGTTAGCGCAGATCTCCTGTGGGATGGGGCTTGCTCCCGAAGGCGGCCTCAGGACCGATCAGGATGTTGGGTCGATCCCGGTTCAAATGTGGGAGGGGGCTTGCTCCCGAAGGCGGCCTCAGGACCGATCAGGATGTTGGGTCGATCCCGGTCAAATGTGGGAGGGGGCTTGCTCCCGAAGGCGGCCTCAGGACCGATCAGGATGTTGGGTCGATCCCGGTCAAATGTGGGAGGGGGCTTGCTCCCGAAGGCGGCCTCAGGACCGATCAGGATGTTGGGTCGATCCCGGTTCAAATGTGGGAGGGGGCTTGCTCCCGAAGGCGGCCTCAGGACCGACCAGGATGCTGGGTCGATCCCGGTCCAAATGTGGGAGGGGGCTTGCCCCCGATGGCGGCCTCCGGGCCGACCAGGATGCTGGATCAGACCGAGTACATATCCGTTTCTGCGGTAACGGCTGCTATCGGTTCCGCTTTTACAGCGGGTCACTTTTGGAAAAGAGCCCCAAAAGTAACCAAAAAGGCTCTTGCCCCACCACTCGGCACCTCGC
>NZ_KZ477986.1:0-137324 GCF_002837185.1 Pseudomonas fluorescens
CACGGATTCAAGCCCGCGTTCGGCCAGCGTGGTTTAACGGGGCGCCTGAGATCAAGATCAAAAGCCAGATCAAGATCAAAAGCCAGATCAAGATCAAGAGCGACTCGCTGCGCATCGTGGTTAGCGTTGGGCGCTACAGAGTTGTGTAGATATCCATGGCTATCGGGGCAAGCCCCCTCCCAGATTTTGGATTGGGTCAGCCGAAGGTTTCGCGCAGCAGCCCGGCAAATGCGTCCCGTGCCAGGTGCCGTTGGGTGTCCGTGTGCCAGAATAGCAGGTTGTCCACGGGCGCCAGCGCTTCGAAGCGATACGATGCCAACGCGTTGGCCTGCTCATAGCGCGCCAGAATGCCTTCCGGCGCCAATGCCACGCCAATGCCCGCGCTGACGCAACCGATGATCGTGCCCCAACTGGCATAGCTGGCAATCGCCGGTTTGACGTCATGGGGCTTGAGCCAGTTTTCCAGGGCGGCGCGATAGGGGCAACCCGGCGGCCACACCAGCAAGGTGCGACCGGCCAGGTCCCGGGCGCTGTTGATGGGGGCGCTGCACGCGCTGGCGATCAATACCAGGCGTTCGCTGTAGACCACGCTGTGCTCAAGTTTGGCGCGCGGGTTGCCGGATGCCACCAGCGCCACATCAAGCCGATGGTGCTGCAGGTCGTCCAGCAATTGCGCCCAGGCGCCAGTGACCAATTCCAGGCTGACCTCAGGGTAGCGCCGGTGGTACTCGGCCAGCAGCGGCGGCAGGCGCCCGCTGGCGCTGGACTCCACCGCGCCGATGCGCAAGGTGCCACGAGGGGTCGCGGTGGCATCCACCGCGCGTTTGGACTCGTCCACCAGCGCCAGGATGCGCTCGCAATAATCCAGGAAAATCTCCCCGGCGGCGCTGATCGCCAGCCCGCGTCCGGCACGGATGAACAAGGCTGTGCCCAACTCGCTTTCCAACTGCTTGATACGCGTGGTGATGTTGGACGGCACGCAGTGCAATTGCAGGGCGGCCTGGGCCACGCTGCCGGTTTGCGCCACGGCTCGCACCATTTTCAGTTGGGCCAGTTCCATTGCTCAGTTCCCGTGATCTCAGAAGTCAGAAACGCTTAATTGTGCTGCGCCTGGCGCGGGCCAAGACTGACGGCATTCCCACCGAGTGCCGGATGCCGCCGATGAATGCCCCGTCTCCTGTAAAGCTTACGCTAGTCGTTGCCGTCGTCATCCTCTGTTGGGCGTATTCGCCGATTGGCGTGCACGTCGGCTTGCACAGCTACAGCCCTGGCCACCTGGCGCTGCTGCGGTTCCTGATCGCCTCGGTGTGCATGGGCGCGGTGGCGCTGGTGACGGGCATTGGCCGGCCGCGCCTGCGGGATTTGCCGTGGCTGCTGGTGCTGGGTTTTTTCGGCGTATTCCTGCACCACACCTGCCTCAATAGCGGCCAGCAATGGGTGAGCGCGTCGGCGTCCAGCGTGCTGGCGCAGTCGGCACCGCTGTTCAGTGTGTTGATTGCGTTTTTCTGCCTGAAAGAGCGGGTCAGTGCCTGGCGCTGGGGGTGTGTGCTGTTGGGATTGTGGGGTGTGCTGGTGGTGATCCGGGGCGGGCATGGCATGGCCGACATGGACCCACGCGGCTTGCTGATCCTGCTGGCGGCCCTGTCCTGGAGCGTGTATTTCGCTGTCCTGCGACATTACGCTTGCCGCTACAGCCCGCTGACGCTGGCCTGCTATATGGTCTGGTCCGGCACCTTGATGCTGTGCGTGAACCTGCCCGGTCTGCCCGCTGCAGTGGCACGGGCACCGTTGCCGGAAAACATGGCGGTGCTGGTGCTCGGTATTTTTCCCAGTGCCCTGGCCTACCTGGCCTGGGGCTACGTGCTCAAGCACGTTGAAGTCAGCCGCGCCTCGGTAGCGATGTACCTGATCCCACCCGTGGCGATGATCATGGCCGCGATGCTGCTGGGCGAGCGCATTACCCTGCAGGTGCTGCTGGGCGGGCTGATGGTGCTGGCCAGTGTGGCCGCTATCGGTCTGGAGGCGCGCTGGGTGCGTTCTTTGCGGCGTACAGCCGGATAATCACGTGGATCGACGCGGCGGGTTCAGGCCTTTGAGGGGCGCTTAGTCAGATAAGACGAGCGTGCCGGATGCAATTTCCCCCTTGCTCCGCTAGCATTACCGGCTTCCGCTTCCCAGTTGCGACGGTTTTCGATGAGTTATCAGGTTCTTGCACGTAAATGGCGTCCGCGCTCGTTCCGCGAAATGGTCGGCCAGACCCATGTGCTCAAGGCTCTGATCAATGCCTTGGACAGCCAGCGGCTGCACCACGCCTACCTGTTCACCGGTACCCGCGGCGTGGGCAAGACCACCATTGCGCGCATCATCGCCAAATGCCTGAATTGTGAAACCGGGATCACCTCGACACCGTGCGGCACCTGTTCGGTCTGCCGCGAGATCGACGAAGGGCGTTTCGTCGACCTGATCGAGATCGACGCCGCGAGCCGCACCAAGGTCGAAGACACCCGTGAACTGCTCGATAACGTGCAATACGCACCGAGCCGTGGCCGCTTCAAGGTCTACCTGATCGACGAAGTGCACATGCTGTCCAGCCACTCCTTCAACGCGCTGTTGAAGACCCTGGAAGAGCCGCCGCCCTACGTCAAATTCATCCTGGCCACCACCGACCCGCAGAAACTTCCTGCGACGATTTTGTCGCGGTGCCTGCAATTCTCCCTGAAGAACATGACCCCCGAGCGGGTGGTCGAGCATTTGACCCACGTGCTGGGCGTCGAGAACGTCCCCTTCGAAGACGACGCACTGTGGCTGCTGGGCCGTGCTGCCGATGGCTCGATGCGTGATGCCATGAGCCTCACCGACCAGGCCATCGCCTTTGGTGAAGGCAAGGTCCTGGCCGCCGATGTGCGCGCCATGCTTGGCACGCTGGACCACGGCCAGGTGTTCGACGTGCTGCACGCGCTGATCGAAGGCGATGCCAAGGCATTGCTCGAAGCCGTGCGCCACTTGTCGGAGCAAGGTCCGGACTGGAATGGCGTGCTCTCGGAAATCCTCAATGTGCTGCACCGCGTCGCTATCGCCCAGGCATTGCCTGAGGCGGTCGACAACGGCCATGGCGACCGCGACCGCGTGTTGGCGCTGGCCCAGGCGTTGCCGGCCGAAGATGTGCAGTTCTATTACCAGATGGGCCTGATCGGCCGCCGCGACCTGCCCCTGGCGCCGGACCCGCGCGGGGGCTTCGAGATGGTCCTGCTGCGCATGCTGGCCTTCCGGCCCGCCGACTCGGCGGATGCGCCGAGACAGCCGCTAAAGCCAGTGGGGATCAGCCAGGCCACAGCTGATTCCGCCAAACCAGTGGCTGGCGCGGCGGTGGTCGCGCCAGTGGAAGCTGCACCCGCAGCGGTTACCGAGCCGGTGGTTGCCGCCCCGGTGGCCGAGCCTGAAGCGGTGATCGAGGCTAAGCCTGAGCCTGAGCCTGAGCCGCAAGTCGCCCCGGTGGTGGATCTGCCCTGGAATGACCCGGTCGAAGCGCCCGTCGAGCCCGAGCAACAGCCCGCCGTGGAGCCGGTACTGGACACCACGGGCGAGCAGCCCGAACTGACGCCAATGCCCGCGCCGACCCCGGACAGCGTGGTGCCGGATGCGCCGGAGTGGGTGTCCGCGCCGGTGCCGGAGCCGACCGTGGCCCAGGTCGAGGCCGCCACGCCCGGCATTGACCTCGACGACGAACCGCCGCTGGACGAAGACTACATCGAGCCGGACATGGATTCGGCCTACAGCTACCTGGACGAACTCGCCAGCGAACACACCGCCGAGCCCGCCCCCGAGCCGGAGGTGGAGCCCGCCGCGGCCCCGGCCACCGGCCTGGCCCTGCAATGGCTGGAATTGTTTCCAAAGTTGCCGATCTCCGGCATGACCGGCAGTATCGCCGCCAACTGCACGTTGATTGCCATCGACGGCGACCATTGGCTGCTGCACCTGGACCCGGCCCACAGCGCCTTGTTCAATGCCACCCAGCAGCGCCGTCTGAACGACGCGCTCAACCAGTACCATGGGCGCACGCTGACAATCGCCATCGAGCTGATCAAGCCCGAGCAGGAAACCCCGGCCCAGGCCGCGACGCGTCGCCGCCTGAACCGCCAGCGCGACGCCGAGGCGTCGATCCAGGCTGATCCGCTTATCCAGCAAATGATGCAACAGTTCGGTGCGGTCGTCCGTCACGATACTATTGAACCTGTCGAAGCCCCGGCGCCCCAGGCGTCATGAACCGGGCGACTCTTTTGATCCACGTACTTTTGAGGTGATTCCCATGATGAAAGGTGGCATGGCCGGCCTGATGAAGCAGGCGCAGCAGATGCAGGAAAAAATGGCCAAGATGCAGGAAGAACTGGCCAACGCCGAAGTCACCGGTAAAGCCGGTGGCGATATGGTCAGCGTGGTGATGACCGGTCGTCACGACATCAAGCGCGTCAGCATCGACCCAAGCCTGCTCGAAGGCGTCAGCGATGACGACCGTGAAGTGCTGGAAGACCTGTTCGCCGCTGCCGTCAACGACGCGGTGCGCAAGATCGAAGCCAGCAGCCAGGAAAAAATGGGCGGCATGACCGCTGGCATGCAACTGCCACCGGGTATGAAGCTGCCGTTCTGATCGGCAGGTTTTAGCTGCACTCCAATGCCAGGCCTCGTGCCTGGCATTTTTGTTTGTGCCTATTGCAACTGAACCCTGGGGCAGCAAGCAGGGTCTGCACCCTATACGTATGCATTCGCTTAAAGGAGCCCCTGATGCCTCAAGAACCGACGCTGAACCAACGCATCGTCCTGGTCTCACGCCCTCAAGGCGCGCCGACTCCGGAAAATTTCCGCCTCGAACGCGTGAACCTGCCAGAGCTGGCGGACGGCCAGGTGCTGCTCAAGACGCTCTATCTGTCGCTGGACCCCTACATGCGCGGACGCATGAGCGACGCGCCGTCGTACGCAGCACCCGTGGAAATCGACGACGTGATGACCGGTGGCGCGGTCAGCCGTGTCGAGCAGTCGCGCAATCCGAAATTCGAGGTGGGCGACCTGGTCGTGGGCTCTACCGGCTGGCAGAGCCACAGTATTTCCGATGGCCGCAACCTGATGCCGGTGCCCAATGGCCTGGCCAGCCCGTCGATGGCCCTGGGGGTATTGGGCATGCCCGGTATGACCGCTTACATGGGCCTGATGGATATCGGCCAGCCCAAGGCCGGTGAAACCCTGGTCGTGGCGGCGGCCTCGGGTGCGGTGGGCTCGGTGGTGGGCCAGGTTGCCAAGCTCAAGGGCTTGCGCGTGGTGGGCATTGCCGGCGGTGCGGACAAGTGCCGCTACGTGGTCGATGAGCTGGGTTTCGATGCCTGTATCGACCACAAGAGCGAAGGGTTTGCCGACGAGCTGGCCCAGGCCTGCTTCAATGGCGTGGATATTTATTTCGAGAACGTCGGCGGCAAGGTGTTCGACGCCGTGATGCCGTTGCTCAACCCCAAGGCGCGGGTGCCCCTGTGCGGGCTGATCGCCGGGTATAACGCCCATGAAGCGCCAAGCGGCCCCGATCGTCTGCCGGCGCTGCAGCGCACTTTGCTGACCAAGCGTGTGCGCATCCAGGGCTTTATCGTGTTTGACGACTACGGTGATCGCCAGCCGGAGTTCCTCAGCGCCATGGCGCCCTGGGTTCGCGAGGGCAAGATCAAGTTCCGCGAAGACGTGGTCGACGGCCTGGAGCAAGCGCCCGAAGCCTTTATCGGTTTGCTCGAAGGGCGCAACTTCGGCAAGTTGGTCGTGCGCGTCGCACAGGATTGAGCATTTGACGCTAATCCGGGGCGCGGGTATAAACCGCGTCTCGTTGTTTTGTCGGACCCTTCGCCCATGAGCTTCAGCCCCCTGATTCGCCAACTGATCGACGGCCTGCGTACCTTGCCGGGCGTCGGCCAGAAAACTGCCCAGCGTATGGCGCTGCAACTGCTGGAGCGTGATCGCAGCGGCGGCACCCGTCTGGCCCAGGCCCTGAGCCAGGCCATGGAAGGCGTGGGCCACTGTCGCCAATGCCGCACCCTGACCGAAGAAGAACTCTGCCCGCAATGCGCCGACCCACGACGCGACGACACGCTGCTGTGTGTGGTGGAGGGGCCAATGGACGTGTATGCGGTTGAGCAGACCGGCTACCGCGGGCGTTACTTCGTGCTCAAGGGCCATCTTTCGCCGTTGGATGGCCTGGGGCCGGAAGCCATTGGCATTCCGCAACTGGTGGCGCGGATCGAAGAGCAGGGCACATTTACCGAAGTGATCCTGGCGACCAACCCTACGGTCGAAGGCGAAGCGACGGCGCATTACATCGCCCAGTTGCTGACCAACAAGGGGTTGATCACCTCACGTATTGCCCATGGCGTGCCCCTGGGTGGCGAGCTTGAATTGGTCGACGGCGGCACCTTGGCGCACTCGTTCGCCGGCCGCAAGCCGATCGCCCTCTAAAGCCACAGCAGGACAACATGTGGGAGGGGGCTTGCCCCCGATCGCGGTGGATCAGCAATGAATGTGTTGACGGGCACTCCGCTATCGGGGGCAAGCCCCCTCCCACATTTTGACCACATTCCAAACTGGAACTCGGTCGAATGTGGGGGGGCTTGGCCCGATGAGGCCCGTCCTGACACACACTACCGTTCGGTCAACCCGAACTGCGTCAGGCAGAACGTGGGAATGCCCATATCTTCCAAACGCTGCGACCCACCCAGCTCCGGCAAATCGATAATCGCCGCCGCTTCAAAAATCTGCGCGCCCATGCGTCGCACCAGGTTCGCTGCGGCGATCAGGGTGCCGCCGGTGGCGATCAAGTCATCGAACATCAGCACCGAGTCACCTTCGCAAAGGCTGTCGGCGTGGACCTCGAGGAGCGCTTCGCCATATTCGGTCTGGTAAGCCTCGGCAAGGACGTCAGCCGGCAATTTGCCTTGCTTGCGAAACAGGATCAGTGGCTTGTTGAGCTGGTAGGCGACGATCGAGCCGATCAGGAAGCCGCGGGCATCCATCGCGCCAATATGGCTGAAGTCGGCTTCGACATAACGCTGGGCAAAGCTGTCGGCGACCAGGCGCAGGGCGCGGGGCGATTGGAACAACGGCGTGATGTCACGGAAGATCACCCCAGGCTTGGGGAAGTCGATGACGGGGCGAATCAGGGATTTGATGTCGAACGAATCGAAAGTCATCGTCGAAGGGTCCTGGGCGGAAAACGGACCCGAAGTATACCTGCGGCCTTGCCGGTTCGCTCGGCCGCAGATCGCGGATCACCCTTCCAGGGAACCACCGGCCAGCGCGCACAACTGGATGGGGTCGAGGATGTGCACTTCCTTGCCCTCGGCGGCAATCAATGCGTTCTGCTGGAAGCGGGTAAACACGCGGGACACGGTTTCCACCGCAAGGCCCAGGTAATTGCCGATTTCATTGCGCGACATGCTCAGGCGGAACTGGTTGGCTGAAAACCCACGGGCGCGAAAGCGCGCCGACAGGTTGACCAGGAAGGTTGCGATGCGCTCGTCGGCGGTTTTCTTCGACAACAGCAGCATCATCTGTTGATCGTCACGAATCTCGCGGCTCATGACGCGCATCAACTGACGGCGCAGCTGTGGCAACTGCACGGCCAGTTCATCGAGGCGCTCGAAAGGAATTTCGCACACCGACGTGGTCTCCAGTGCCTGAGCCGAGACCGGATGCATGTCGGTGTCCATCCCCGACAGCCCGACCAGTTCGCTGGGCAGGTGGAAGCCGGTAATTTGCTCTTCGCCACCGTCGCTGAGGCTGAACGTCTTCAACGCCCCTGAACGGACTGCATAAACGGAATCGAACTTGTCACCCTGGCGAAACAGAAACTCGCCTTTTTTCAGGGGGCGGCCGCGTTTAACGATGTCGTCCAGCGCATCCATGTCTTCCAGATTCAGCGAAAGTGGCAGGCAGAGGGGGGCCAGGCTGCAATCCTTGCAATGGGCCTGGCTGTGAGCGCGCAGTTTAACTGGCTCGGACATTTCTTAAATCCTTGTGGGAAAAACACACATAAGACGTAAGGGTAACGCACTGGGGGGGCTGAGACCAGCGTGTACAAAAAAGCCTCACGGGTATAAAGGTTCGTGTGTCATGGCCGATACAAAGTAACGATACTCTTTGAATTTGGAGCCAGACCCATGATTTCCATTGGTGCAAATACCTCGGCAAGCCTCAGCGCGCAGCCTCTGCCGGAGCCGAAAGATCTGGTGGCGGAAGCGAAGTCGGCTGCGGCTGCCAAAGAGTTGAAGGACGCCACGTCAGCGCCCCTCAGCACCAAGACGGAAGAAGGCGTGAAAGTGACGTTTTCCGGCGCTGCCTTGCTGGCGATCAGTGACACCAGGAAATCCAACAGCGATATCGAGGAAAGCGGCCTGCCCGACGATGTCCAGCAGGTCTTGAAGATGATCCGCGAGATCAAGAAACAGATTGCAGAAAAGCAGGCCGAACTGGCCGCCGTCATGGCCGATAAAACCCTTTCTCCGGAGCAGGCCAGGGTCAAGGTCAATAACCTGCAGGGGGCACTTGCCGCGCTGAACGCGAGCCTCGTCACGGCGCAGGCGTCCTTGAGCAAGGCCATGAAGGGGCTCAGTGGCGACGATGCGATGAAGGCCGCCTCCCTGGCTATGGCATAGGTATTTTCAGATTACCCGCGAGAAACGCTGCCGGTTCTGGTGCTCGAGGTAGGCATCGAACACCATGCACACCGAACGCACCAACAAACGCCC
The DNA here is from genome assembly GCF_002837185.1 of Pseudomonas fluorescens. GTDB lineage: Bacteria > Pseudomonadota > Gammaproteobacteria > Pseudomonadales > Pseudomonadaceae > Aquipseudomonas > Aquipseudomonas fluorescens_AM. Next base: position 8,772 of record NZ_KZ477986.1, read on the forward strand.
GGCCGGCAGTACACGAATGCCCTGGGCGTCCAACTCGATCAGACCGTCGGTGGCCATCGTCTCCAGTTGCGGCCACAGCTCGGCAAAATAACCGCGAAAGTCGATGTTGTACGCCTGTTCGATCCCCTCGAATCCCAGGCTGAAATTGCAGATCAATTGCTGGATCACATCCCGCCGCAAACGGTCATCCGTGGTGCAGATCAAGCCTCGGCTGGTCGCCAATTGCGCGCCCGCCAGGGCGTTCTGGTACGCGTTGAGGTCACTGCTGTTCTGGCAGTACAAATCGCCGATCTGGCTGATCGCCGACACGCCTAACCCAATCAGATCGCAGTGCCCGTGGGTGGTGTAGCCCTGGAAATTACGTTGCAGCTTGCCTTCTTCCTGGGCGATGGCCAGTTCGTCGTCCGGCAGGGCAAAGTGGTCCATGCCGATATAGCGGTAGCCGGCCTGGGTCAGTTGTTCGATGGTGGTTTGCAGCATCAACAGTTTTTCTGCCGGCGAGGGCAGATCATCGGTGTTGATCCGCCGCTGGGGCATGAAACGCTCTGGCAGGTGTGCGTAGTTGAATACCGACAGGCGGTCGGGTTGCAGGCGGATGACTTCTTCCACGGTGCGTGCAAAGTTCAGCGGTGACTGCTTGGGCAGGCCATAGATCAGGTCGATATTGATCGAGCGAAATTGCAGGGTGCGCGCCGCGTCGATCACCGCGCGGGTTTCCTCCAGGCTTTGCAGGCGATTGACCGCACGCTGCACTTCGGGGTCCAGGTCTTGCAGGCCGATGCTGACGCGGTTGAAGCCCAGTTCGCGCAGCAGGCCCATGGTTGCCCAATCGGCTTCGCGAGGGTCGATCTCGATGCCGTAGTCGCCCGAATCGTCCTCGAGCAAATTGAAGTGCTGGCGCAGGTGTTTCATCACCTGGCGCAACTCGTCGTGGCTGAGGAAGGTCGGCGTGCCGCCGCCCAGGTGCAGTTGCTCCACCGGCTGTTTCGGGTCGAGGTGGCAGGCCACCTGCTGGATCTCCTGCATCAGGCGTTGCAAATAGGCCTGGGCGCGGCCACGGTCCTTGGTGATCACCTTGTTGCAGGCGCAGTAGTAACAAATATTGGCGCAGAACGGCACGTGTACGTACAGCGACAACGGCCGCGTGGCTTTGCGACTGTCGCGCAGCGCATGGAGCAGGTCGAAGGTGCCGACCTGGCTGTCGAATTGGACGGCCGTGGGGTAGGACGTGTAGCGCGGCCCCGCCAGGTCGTAGCGGTGAATCAGATCGGTGTCCCAACGAATGGCGTCGAGCATGCGGGCGGTCCCCCGGTTTGGCTGGTGGGCCGAGTCTAGGGGCTGGTTGGGGAGGGCATGTTGATTTGCATCAACGAGGAGCGGCGCTATGCCACAGGGCCGGTCAATGCCCCATCAGCCAATGCTGGTGCGGCCCGGGCAGGGTCCAGAGCCCGAACAGCACCACCAGCAGACCACCGGCCATGCGCACGCTGCGCTTGCGCAACAGCGCGGTAACGCGCTCGGCGGCCAGCCCGGTCGCCAGCAATACCGGCCAGGTGCCCAGGCCGAACGCCAGCATCAGCAGCGCGCTGTCCAGCGCATTGCCCTGGCTCGCGGCCCATAGCAGGGTGCTGTAGACCAACCCGCACGGCAGCCAGCCCCACAGCGCGCCCAGCAGTAAAGCGCGGGGCAGGCTGAAGACTGGTAGCAAACGGTTGGCAATCGGCTGGAGATGTCGCCACAGGCCGCGACCGAGGCTTTCGATACGCGTCAGGCCGCTCCACCAGCCGGCCAGGTAAAGGCCCATGCTGATCAGCAGCAGCCCGGCGAGCACCCGCATGAACATCGCCGCCGGGCTGTTGGCCACGGCCCACCCGGCCAGGCCGATCAGCAACCCCGCCGCGGCATAACTGAGGATGCGTCCCAGGTTGTACGCCAGCAGCAGGCGAAACCGACGGCTGCGCTGTTCCCTGGGAATCGCCAGGGTCAGCGCGCCCATCAACCCGCCGCACATCCCCAGGCAATGGCCACCGCCGAGCAGGCCGAGGATCAGCGCAGAGGCCAGCAAAGGCGCCAGCTCAAGCATGGGGCGGCTCTTTGGGCGGTTGCTCGGCACGGTTGGCTTCGTCGATGGCGGCCAGGTGATTCGGGTCCTGGTCGTCGAACAGCACACTGTGGGCCGGGCCGTCGAGGTCTTCGTACTGGCCGCTGTCCACGGCCCAGAAGAAGATGTAGATGGCCACGCCCACTAACAGCAGCGCCGCCGGAATCATCACGTATAGAGCTGGCATCTGCACTCCATGCCCGCGCGGCTCAAGCCGGCAGCGGGCGATTGATCAAGGGGGCGCCAGCGGCCGGCGCGCTCGGCAGGCGAGTCAGGCGCAGGGCATTGAGCACCACCGTCAACGAACTGAGGGACATGCCGATCGCCGCCCAGATGGGGGTGATCCACCCCAGGGCGGCGAACGGCAGCATCAGGCCATTGTACAGCCCGGCCCACAGCAGGTTTTCGATGATGACCCGGCGTGTGCGCCGCGCCAGCGTAAACGCCTGCACCAGCGCCTCCAGGCGGTTGGACAGCAGCACCGCATCGGCGCTGGTCTTTGCCAGGTCGGTGGCCGAGCCCATCGCCACGCTGATGTCCGCGGCGGCCAGTACGGGCACATCGTTGACGCCGTCGCCGAGCATCAGCACCGTGCGGCCTTCTCGATGCAGGCGTTGCAGCACCTGCAGCTTGTCGTCGGGACGCAGGCCGCCGTGGGCTTCATCGATGCCCAGCTCGGCAGCGACGCTGGCGACCATTGGCGAACTGTCTCCCGACAGCAGCAATGTGCGCCAGCCGCGCGCCTTGCACGCAGCCAGCAGGGCAGGTGCATCGCTGCGCAGGCGGTCGTCGAGGACGAACCAGGCGAGTGCGCCGCGTTGATCGCCCAGCAGCAGCCATTGCCCGGCTTCGTCCGGTGACGCCGGGATCGGGCTGGCGCTGAGTTCACAGACAAATCCGGGTTGACCGATGCGCAACAGGCGTTCGCCCACACGTCCTTCCAGGCCGAGGCCGGGGGTGCCTGATACGTCATGGGCCGCCAGCGGCGCTCGGCCAAAGGCGCGGGCAATCGGGTGTTCGGAGCGGTTTTCCAGTGCGGCGGCGAGGCCCAGGCACTGGTCGCTGTCCAGTTCGCCCAGGGGCCGGATGGCGCGCAACGCCAGGCGCCCTTCGGTGAGCGTACCGGTCTTGTCGAAAATCACCGTGTCGATCTGGTTCAGACCCTCCAGCATATGGCCGCGGGTCAGCAGCAAACCAAGGCTGTGCAGGGTGCCGGTGGCGGCGGTGAGGGCGGTGGGTGTCGCCAGAGACAACGCGCACGGGCAGGTGGCTACCAGCATGGCCAGGACAATCCAGAACGCCCGTGAGGCATCCAGCTGCCACCACACCAGGCCGATCACCGCAGCCGCCAGCAGGGATGCCAGCAAAAACCACTGTGCGGCGCGGTCGGCGATCTGCGCCAGGCGCGGTTTCTCGGCCTGGGCGCGCTCCAGCAGGCGCACGATGGCAGACAGGCGCGTGTCGTGGCCGAGGGCGCGCACCTGGACGCTCAGCGCGCCTTCCACATTGAGGGTGCCGGCGGTGACGGCATCACCGACATGCCGGGGCTGCGGCAAGTATTCGCCGGTGAGCAGGGATTCGTCGACGCTGGATTGACCTTCGACAATCACGCCGTCCGCTGGCAGCACCGCGCCAGGATGCACCAGCACCCGGTCGCCCACGGCCAGCTCGCCCAGCAGGATGCGTTCGCTCTGGCCGTCCGCGCTCAGGCGCAGGCACGAGGCGGGCAGCAGGTTGACCAACTGCGCGGTGGCGGCGGCGGTACGTTCGCGGGCACGCCGTTCCAGGTAGCGCCCGGCCAGCAGGAACAGCGCGAACATGCCGACCGCGTCGAAGTACAGCTCACCCACGCCGGTGATTGCAGTCCAGATCCCCGCCAGGTAAGCCCCGCCAATGGCCAGGGACACCGACACGTCCATGGTCAGGTGGCGTGTGCGCAAATCGCGCAACGCCCCTTTGAAAAATGGCGCACAGCTGTAGAACACGATAGGGGTTGTAAGAAACAGCGCGACCCAGCGCAGGATCACATGCAGCTCGGGGCTGAGGTCGATATTGAATTCCGGCCAGGTGGCCATGGTCGCCATCATGGCCTGGAACCACAGTAACCCGGCAACACCCAGTTGGCGCAGGGCCAGGCGATTCTCACCGGCCAGTTGTTCGGCGGCACGGTCAGCTTGATAGGGATGGGCGGCATAACCGATATGGCGCAGCTCACTGAGCACCTGGCTCAACGGCAACTGTCCGCTGGCCCAGCGCACGTGCAGGCGGTGGTTGGACAGGTTCAGCCGTGCCTCGGCCACGGCGGGCAGGCCGCGCAGATGTTTCTCGATCAACCAGCCACAGGCCGCGCAGCTGATGCCTTCCATGAGCAAGGTGATTTCAGCGAGTTCGCCCGTGTGGCGCACGAATGGCTTTTGCACATCGGCGCGGTCGTACAGCGCCAACTCATCGATCAGTTGCACCGGTAGCGCCTCGGGGTTGGCCGAGGCTTCGCTGCGGTGCCGGTAATAGCTCTCCAGCCCGCCGGCCACAATCGCCTCGGCCACCGCCTGGCAACCCGGACAGCAGAGCTCGCGACGTTCGCCGAGGATTTCGCTGGTGAACCGGCTGCCGGCGGGGACGGGCAGGGCGCAGTGGTAGCAGGGGGTGGTCATGTTCGGGATCTTTGGTGGCTGGAAGGGCCTCATCGCGGGCAAGCCCGTTCCCACAGGAGTACGCGTTCCAATGGGGGAGCGGGCTTGCCCGCGATGCGCGAAGCGCGATCTTTTACTTCTTCAGGTCTTCGGCACCCTGCAACGGTTCGTCTCCGAGCAGCAAGTCCTTGTCGTGGCTGACCTCTTCTTCTTCGAACAGACGCCAGGTCTTGTCGCCTTCCACGCCGAGCAATTCGACGAAGCGGCGGCCCTCGACCTGGTCGGTGACCTGGCCGATGTAGCGACCGGGTTCGTTGTCGCTGCGAGTCAGGTTGATCTTGCGATCCTTCTCTGGCTGGGTCGGGGAGATCAGGTTCAGTTCCAGCGTGTTCGGGTTGCTGTTGCCGGTCAGGCGCAGTTCGACTTCACCGGTCAATTCATCCAGGTGCAGCTTGCCGCGCAATTGGAGGGCCTGGGCCAGGCGTTCACGGTCCAGGGAGCGGTTGATGCCTTTGCCGGCCTCGTAGTAGTTGTCGTTGACCAGGTTGTCCGGGTTGTTGACCGCGATGGTCACCATGGACAAGGTCAGCGTCACCGAGCAGGCCAGGATCGCGATGATGATCCAGGGCCAGAGGTGCTTGTACCAGGGGCTTGCAGCAGTGGTTGCGGGCATTCTTGTGTTCCCTGTCTAACGAACTTGTGGGCCGATGAATCGGCTCTTGGCTTCAATATGAACGCTGCTGTCATCGGCGTCTTCGAGGATGAAAGTCACCTCGTTGGTGCTTGACGGCAGTTGCTCCGGCGCACTCGACAACTCCACCGGCATGCTGACGATATCGCCGGCGGCCACCTTGATTTCGCGCCGGCCTTGCAGCTTGAGGTCGGGCAGGCCGGCGGCGTCGAGCACGTAGGTGTGGTCGTGCTGGTCCTTGTTCATGATCTTCAGGCTGTAGACGTTTTCGATGCGGCCTTCAGCGTTCTCGCGGTACAGCACGCGGTCCTTGCTGACGTCGAAGCCCACCAGTGAGCGCATGAAGAATGCGCCAACCAGCAAACCGATCATCGCCAGCAGCACCAGCGCATAGCCGATCAGCCGTGGGCGTAACTTATGGGTCTTCTGGCCGGACAGATTGTGCTCGGTGGTGTAGCTGATCAGGCCGCGTGGGTAGTCCATCTTGTCCATGATGTTATCGCAGGCATCGATACAGGCGGCGCAGCCGATGCACTCGATCTGCAGGCCGTCGCGGATATCGATACCGGTGGGGCACACCTGCACGCACATGGTGCAATCGATGCAGTCGCCCAGGCCCTGGGCCTTGTAGTCGACGCCCTTTTTACGCGGGCCGCGCACTTCGCCACGCCGCGGGTCATAGGAAACGATCAGGGTGTCCTTGTCGAACATCACACTCTGGAAACGCGCATACGGGCACATGTAGATGCACACCTGCTCGCGCAGCCAGCCGGCGTTGCCGTAGGTGGCGAGGGTGAAGAAGCCCACCCAGAAGTACGACCAGCCGTCGGCCTGGCCGGTGAAGAAGTCCAATACCAGTTCGCGGATCGGCGAGAAGTAGCCGACGAAGGTCATACCGGTGACAAAACCGATCAGCAGCCACAGCGTGTGCTTGCTGAACTTGCGCAGGAATTTGTTGGCGCCCATGGGCGCCTTGTCGAGCTTGATGCGCTGGTTGCGGTCGCCTTCGGTGACCTTTTCGCACCACATGAAGATCCACGTCCACACGCTTTGCGGGCAGGTATAACCGCACCACACGCGGCCGGCGTACACGGTAATGAAAAACAGCCCAAAGGCTGCAACGATGAGAATGCCCGAGAGCAGGATGAAATCCTGGGGCCAGAACGTTGCGCCAAAAATGAAGAACTTACGCTCCGGCAGGTTCCACCACACCGCCTGGTGGCCGCCCCAGTTCAGCCACACGGTGCCGAAGTAAAGCAGGAACAGGCCGGCGCCACCGAGCATGCGCAGATTGCGGAACAGCCCGGTGAAGGCGCGGGTGTAGATTTTCTCTCGCGAAGCATAGAGGTCGACGCTTTTGGCAGGCGGGGTAACGTCATGTACCGGTATCTGGTTGCTCATCATTGCATCCCACGGCGGTGGAGATTTGCCTCGGCCAGTACGTGCCAACCGCGGTCAAATTAAGGGTGTTGCAGTGGCCTAATGATACGCCCCCGATGCTGCGCAAAGGGTGCGACCTTTGGTCGCGTTGGGGCAAATCAATTGATGGTGTAAGTGACCTGGATCAATTGACTTGTTAAGTATGGCCGGTTTTTGCTCGCAGGACGGTCATTCGTCCCATGGATTGATCAGCGCAACGCCGCTGGATTTGAAATCGCTGACGTTACGTGTGACGACAGTAAGCCCATGAACCAGAGCGGTTGCGGCGATGAGCGAGTCACTCTCGTTGGCGCCGTCTGGAACATGCAAGTGCGCACTACGCAACGCGACGGCCGCGTCGACGGGCAGGATTCTGGCATCAAAGGCGGGCATCACATGACGCCTGAGCCAGGTCCTCAATACCTTCCCTTGAGCCGGGTCTCGCCGCTCAATGCGCAGAACGCCGGTTTCCAGTTCCTTCAGCGTGATCGCCGAGATAAACATACGCGGCGCTATCACGCTTTTGGCCCAGGCGACTACGTTTGCATCCGCCTGGGGTTTACGAAGTTCGGAAATAACGTTGGTGTCGAGTAGATACATCAAGAAAGGTCCACGGGTCGATGAATGATCACGGCACGTTCGGTTTCGAAGTCGATATCGGCCGCTTCCGGCATCACCAGCAGGTCAACGATGTCGGCATTCAGACCTGTGAGTTTCTGGTAGTCCTCAATGCTTAGCAGCACATGGGCGGGCTTGCCGCGATCGGTGATAAAAACCGGGCCGTTGCGCGCGGCTTTTTTGGCACCACTTGTGTCCTGGTTGAATTCGCGGCTGGAAATGGTCGTGATGGTCATGGGCGCCTCCCAATGAATGGTGTTAATGTAGTTACGTTACTACGTCGTGGTTGCAAGCTTCAAGCTGCAAGCTGCAAGCTACAAGCTGCAAGCTGCAAGCTACAAGGGGTGGGCGTCATTCGCTTGTCTGTGCATCTGGAACGAAAAAAGCCCCGTCAGCGAACGCAGACGGGGCTTTTCTCTTGCCGCTTGCCGCTTGAAACCTAGTCCTGCTTCTGCGACAAGCTGTACACGTACGCCGCCAGCAAATGCACCTTGTCATTGCCCTGCAGTTGCTCCTGCGCGGGCATCTGGCCCTGGCGACCATAGCGAATGGTCTGCTGCAACTGGGCGAAGCTCGAACCGTAGATGAACGCACCCGGATGCGTCAGGTCCGGCGCGCCCATGGCGGGAGTGCCCTTACCGGCCGGGCCGTGGCAGGCCACGCAGTTGGCGGCGAAGAGTTTCTCACCGTTGGCTACGTCGGCCTTGGCGCCTTCGGGCAGTTTTCGGCCGTCAAGCTGGGTCACGACAAAACCCGCTACGTCAGCCACACCTTGCTCGCCGATGACTTCGGCCCAGCCTGGCATCACCGCGTGGCGGCCTTGCATGATGGTTTGCTTGATGGTTTCCGGTTCGCCGCCCCAGCGCCAGTCGGCGTCGGTCAGGTTGGGGAAGCCGTAGGCGCCCTTGGCGTCGGAGCCGTGGCACACCGAGCAGTTGGAGGCAAACAGCCGGCCGCCCATCTTCAAGGCTTGCGGGTCCTTGGCGACCTCTTCAATCGGCATCGACGCGAATTTGGCGAAGATCGGCCCGAACTTGGCCTCTGACCTGGCCATTTCCTTTTCCCATTCGTGCACGCCGGTCCAGCCGGTCTGGCCATTGGCAAACGCGGTTTGCTTGTCGTTGTCGAGGTAGTTGTAGCCCGGCAGCAGGCCTTTCCAGTTGCCCAGGCCCGGGTACAGCACCAGGTAGCCGAGGGCGAAGACGATGGTGCCGACAAACAGCATGAACCACCATTTGGGCAGCGGGTTGTCGTATTCCTCGATACCGTCGAACGAGTGGCCAACGGTCTCGTCCGTCTGCTCGGCGCGCTGGCCCTTGCGGGTCGACAGCAGCAGCCAGGTCAGGGCGAAGATGGTACCCAGACTGAGGACTGTGACGTACAGACTCCAGAACGTAGTCATTCTTTGTTACTCCTAGACGCTTGCTCGACGTGCTTGATGGCTTCGGGATCATCTGCAAAGGGCAGCATGGTCGCGTCGTCGAATTCCGATTTGCGCCGTGGGCTGAACACCCACAGCGCCAGGCCTATAAAGGCCACCATCACCACAACGGTGCCCAGGCCGCGAATCATCCCGATATCCATGCCGGTCACCGTTTGCTTTTGATGAGGGTGCCAAGGCCTTGCAGGTAGGCCACCAATGCGTCCATTTCGGTCTTGCCCTTCACGGCTGCGGCTGCTCCGGCGATGTCTTCGTCGGTGTAGGGCACGCCCAGGGTGCGCAAGACTTCCATCTTCTTCGCGGTGTCCTTGCCGTCGAGCTTGTTTTCCACGAGGAACGGGTACGCCGGCATTTTCGACTCGGGCACCACGTTGCGCGGGTTGTACAGGTGCGCGCGCTGCCAGTCATCGGAGTAACGCCCGCCGACACGGGCCAAATCCGGGCCGGTACGTTTGGAACCCCACAGGAACGGGTGGTCCCACACGCTTTCCCCGGCAACCGAGTAATGGCCATAGCGTTCGGTTTCGGCACGGAACGGGCGGATCATCTGCGAATGGCAGCCCACGCAACCGTTGGCGATGTAGACGTCGCGGCCTTCCAGTTCGAGGGCGGTGCGCGGCTTCATGCCTTCGACCGGCTTGTTGGTCACGTCCTGGAAAAACAGCGGGACGATCTGGGTCAGGCCGCCGATGCTCACGGCGATGACCATGAAGAAGGCCAGCAGGCCGATATTCTTCTCGACGACTTCATGCTTCATCAGTGGGCTCCCACAACGGCGATCTTGGCGGCGGCTTCGGCTTCTACAGGGTCCGAAGCACGCACGGTGCGCCAGACGTTGTAGGCCATGAACAGCATGCCGGCGGCAAAGAACGCACCGCCCAGGGCACGGACGATATAGCCCGGATGGCTGGCTTGCAGCGCTTCGACGAAGGAATACGTGAGGGTGCCGTCATCGTTGATCGCACGCCACATCAGGCCCTGGGTGATGCCGTTGACCCACATCGAGGCGATGTAGAGCACGGTGCCGATAGTGGCCAGCCAGAAGTGGGTGTTGATCAGCCCGACGCTGTGCATCTGTGCGCGGCCGAACAGCTTGGGGATCATGTGATACAGCGCGCCGATGGAAATCATCGCCACCCAGCCCAGAGCCCCTGCGTGTACGTGGCCGATGGTCCAGTCGGTGTAGTGGGACAGCGAGTTGACGGTCTTGATCGCCATCATCGGGCCTTCGAAGGTCGACATGCCGTAGAACGCCAGCGATACCACCAGAAAGCGCAGGATCGGGTCGGTGCGCAGCTTATGCCAGGCGCCCGAGAGGGTCATCATGCCGTTGATCATGCCGCCCCAGCTCGGCGCCAGCAGGATGATCGACATCGCCATGCCCAGGGACTGTGCCCAGTCCGGCAGCGCGGTGTAGTGCAGGTGGTGGGGACCGGCCCAGATGTACAGGGTGATCAGCGCCCAGAAGTGCACGATGGACAGGCGATAGGAGTAGATCGGACGTTCGGCCTGTTTCGGCACGAAGTAATACATCATTCCGAGGAAACCGGTGGTCAGGAAAAAGCCGACGGCGTTATGCCCGTACCACCACTGAATCATCGCATCGGTCGCGCCGGAGTAGGCCGAATAGGACTTGAACAGGTTCACCGGCAAAGACGCGTGGTTGACGATGTGCAGCATCGCCGTGACCAGGATAAACGCCCCGTAGAACCAGTTGCCGACATAGATGTGCTTGGTCTTGCGCTTGACGATGGTGCCAAAGAACACCACGGCATAGGTCACCCACACAATGGCGAGCAAAATGGCGATCGGCCATTCCAGCTCGGCGTATTCCTTGGTGGTGGTGTAGCCCAGGGGCAGGCTGATGATGGCGCCGACGATGACCGCCTGCCAGCCCCAGAAGGTGAAGGCGGCGAGGCCATCGGAGATCAGGCGCGTCTGGCAGGTACGCTGCACGACGTAATAGGAGGTGGCAAACAACGCACAGCCACCGAAGGCGAAGATCACCAGGTTGGTGTGCAGCGGGCGCAGACGGCCGAAGGTCGTCCAGGGCAGGTCGAAATTCAATTGCGGCCAGACCAGTTGCGAGGCGATGAACACCCCGAGCCCCATGCCAAGGATCCCCCAGACCACCGTCATGATGGCGAACTGGCGAACCACCTTATAGTTATAAGCAGTCGGACTGATTGCTGTGCTCATTCTAAGGTTCCACGGTTTAAGTATTTTTATAGGTAAAATCGGCCGCAAGTATGTAGAAAGCGAGGGGCCATTGCAACGCAATGACTGACCTGTATCAAGGCGTTCCACGCCAGATTCTGCGCCCTTTCCATGTTGTGTGTAAGGATAAAGTCAGAAATCGAAAGCTGATCGAGTGGACAGGAATTTTCGAGGGCGCAACGGATACCGTCGCGTACGCCAGGATTGGCCCACTGCAGGAACAAGCGTAGACCCGAAAGCGAGGAGGGGACAGTTGGGTTTTGAAGGGGTGTGACACTTGGTCGCGAATGTCGCAACACTGTAGGAGCGAGCTTGCTCGCGAAAAACGTCAACGGTAACGCGGTCAGTCTGGTCTATCGCGTTGTGTTTACGTGCTTCGCGAGCAAGCTCGCTCCTACAAGTGCTAATGGGTCAGGCTATACACATAGGCCGCCAGCAGATGCACTTTGTCATTGCCTTGCAGCGCTTCCTGCGCCGGCATCTGGCCCTGACGGCCATGGCGAATGGTCTGCTGCAATTGCGCCAGGCTGGTGCCGTAGATAAACCCGGCTGGCTCGGTCAGGTTTGGCGCACCCATGGCTTCCACGCCGTGGCCTTGCGGACCGTGACAGGCCACGCAGGTGGTGTTGAACGTGGCCTGGCCCGCCACGAGGTCGGCAGTGCTGTCGGCGGGCAAGGGCAGCTTGGCCAGGTCGTGGCGTACATAGGCGGCGACATTCTTCACCCCATCCTCGCCCAGTACTTCACCCCAGGCCGGCATCGCCGCGTGACGACCGCCCATGATGGTGGCCTTGATCGCTTCGGCCGAACCGCCCCAGCGCCAATTGTTGTCCGCCAGGTTGGGGAAGCCATACGCGCCCTTGGCATCCGAGCCGTGGCACACCGAGCAGTTGGACGCGAACAGGCGACCGCCCATTTTCAGCGCTTGCGGGTCCTTTGCGACTTCTTCCACCGGCATGGCCGCGAATTTGGCGAAGATCGGCCCGAACTTGGTGTCGGCCTTGGCCATCTCCTTGTCCCACTCCTTGGCCGACGTCCAGCCGTCTTCATAGCCCGGCAACACGCCTTTCCAGTTGCCCAGGCCCGGGTAGAGGATCAGGTAGCCGACCGCAAACACCAGGGTGCCGGCGAACAGCATGAACCACCACTGGGGCAGCGGGTTGTCGTATTCCTCGATACCGTCGAAGGCGTGGCCCATGGTCTGGTCGACGCTGCCCTTGGTCTCGCCCTTGCGGGTACCGATCAAGAGCCAGGTCAGGCCGATCAGGCTGCCGAGGGTCAGTACGCAGATCCATGTACTCCAAAACAGGGTCATGGCCGAGTGCTCCTTATTGCAGGCTCTTCTTGAGCGTCGGATGGAGAAGGTTCATCGGCGAAGGGCAGCAGGCGCGCCTGCTCGAATTCCGCAGTGCGCCGGTTGTTGAACACCCACAGCGACAGGCCGATAAAGGCGATGGCGACCACCAGCGTGCCGAGGCCGCGGATGGTGCCCGCATCGAATTCAAATCCCATGGCTCACCTCTTGCTCTTGATGGCAGTACCGAGTACTTGCAGGTAGGAAACCAGCGCGTCCATCTCGGTCTTGCCCTTGAGGCTGGCGACCGCGCCCGTGATGTCATCGTCGGTGTACGGCACGCCGAGGGTGCGCATCACCTTCAACTTGGTCTCGGTGTGGCTGCTGTCGACGGCGGCGGTGACCAGCCACGGATAAGCCGGCATTTTCGACTCCGGTACCACGTTGCGCGGGTTGTACAGGTGCGCGCGGTGCCAATCGTCCGAGTAGCGTGCGCCGACGCGGGCCAGGTCCGGCCCGGTGCGCTTGGAACCCCACAGGAACGGGTGGTCCCACACGCTTTCGCCCGCCACCGAGTAGTGACCGTAGCGCTCGGTCTCGGCGCGGAACGGGCGGATCATCTGCGAGTGACACTGCACGCAGCCTTCACGGATGTAGATGTCGCGGCCCTCCAGTTGCAACGCGGTGTAGGGCTTCATGCCTTCGACCGGCTTGTTGGTCACGTCCTGGAAGAACAGCGGGACGATCTGGGTCAGGCCACCGATGCTCACGGCGAGCACCATCAGCAGCATCAGCAGGCCAACGTTCTTTTCAATCGTTTCGTGTTTCATCACAGACTCCTCAGGCCAGCTGCGCGACAGGGACAGCTTCGACAGGCTGCACCGAACGCACGGTGCGCCAGGTGTTGTAAGCCATCAGCAACATGCCGCTGAGGAACACCGCACCGCCCACCAGCCGCACGATGAAGCCTGGGTGACTGGCCACCAGGGTTTCGACGAAGGAGTAGGTCAAGGTGCCGTCTTCGTTGACCGCACGCCACATCAGGCCCTGGGCAATGCCGTTGACCCACATCGAGGCGATGTAGAGCACGGTGCCGATGGTGGCCAGCCAGAAGTGCGCGTTGATCAGGCCGAGGCTGTACATCTGCTCGCGACCGAAGACTTTCGGGATCATGTGGTACAGCGCGCCGATGGAAATCATCGCCACCCAACCGAGTGCGCCGGCGTGTACGTGGCCGATGGTCCAGTCGGTGTAGTGGGAGAGGGCGTTGACGGTCTTGATCGCCATCATCGGGCCCTCGAAGGTCGACATGCCGTAGAACGCCAGGGACACCACCAGAAAGCGCAGGATCGGGTCGCTGCGCAACTTATGCCAGGCGCCCGACAGCGTCATCATGCCGTTGATCATGCCGCCCCAGCTCGGGGCCAGCAGCACCAATGACATCACCATGCCCAACGACTGCGCCCAATCCGGCAGCGCGGTGTAGTGCAAGTGATGAGGGCCGGCCCAGATATACAGGGTGATCAGCGCCCAGAAGTGCACGATGGACAAGCGATAGGAATACACCGGGCGTTCGGCCTGCTTGGGCACGAAGTAGTACATCATCCCGAGAAAGCCTGCGGTGAGGAAAAAGCCCACAGCGTTATGGCCGTACCACCACTGCACCATGGCATCCGTCGCACCGCCGTACAGCGAGTAGGACTTGGTCAGGCTGACCGGGATTTCCAGGTTGTTGACGATATGCAGGATCGCCACGGTGATGATGAATGCACCGAAAAACCAGTTGCCCACATAGATATGCTTGGTGTTGCGCTTCATGATCGTGCCGAAGAACACGACGGCATAGGCGACCCAGACGATGGTGATCAGGATGTCGATCGGCCATTCCAGCTCGGCGTATTCCTTGGAACTGGTGTAGCCCAGCGGCAGGCTGATCGCAGCCAACAGGATGACAAGTTGCCAGCCCCAGAAGCAGAACGCAGCGATTTTCGGCGCGAACAGCGTTGTCTGGCAGGTGCGCTGCACCGAGTAGAAGGAGCTTGCGAACAGCGCGCAGCCCCCGAAGGCGAAGATCACCGCGTTGGTGTGCAACGGGCGCAGGCGACCGAAGCTGGTCCAGGGCAAATCGAAGTTGAGCGCAGGCCAAACCAATTGGGCCGCGAGAAAAACCCCGAGCCCCATGCCGACGATGCCCCATACCACCGTCATAATGGCGAATTGGCGGACCACCTTGTAGTTATAGGCGGTACTTAAAGTAGTGTTCATGGTTCCCCATCCACGGTTCAACCCAAGCAGATGCGGCACTTGGGCTGGAGTTATAGGCAGACTAAAAAGCGAGGCAAGCATGGGCAAAGAGCACAAGGCCAGTATTGACGGGGATCAATGGGCACAGTGTGTGCGCGAACGCGGCTGGTTGTGGGATGTCGCCACGGGCGCCCCCTCGGGCCAGCCGGCCACGCTGATCCTGGCCCACGGCGCCGGTGCGCCGATGGACTCGGCGTTCATGAACGACATGGCTGCGCGCCTTGCCGGGCATGGTGTGAGCGTATTGCGCTTCGAGTTTCCCTACATGGCCCAGCGCCGTGCGGACGGCGGCAAGCGCCCGCCGAATCCGGCGCCCAAACTGCTGGAATGCTGGCGCGAGGTGCATGCGCAGGTGCGACGTCATGTCGCTGGGAAACTGGCGATTGGCGGTAAATCCATGGGAGGGCGCATGGCCAGTTTATTGGCCGATGAGCTGGGCGCCGATGGGCTGGTGTGCCTGGGGTATCCGTTCTATGCGGTGGGCAAGCCGGAAAAACCTCGGGTCGAGCATCTGGCTGCGCTGAAAACGCCGACGCTGATTGTGCAGGGCGAGCGGGATGCACTGGGTAATCGGGCGGCGGTGCAGGGATATGAGTTGTCGCCGAACATTGAGGTGATGTGGTTGGTGGCGGGGGATCATGACTTGAAACCGCTGAAGGCGTCGGGGTTCAGTCATGAGCAGCATCTGGAGGCGGCTGCGGCGCGCGTGGCTGAGTTTCTGGGTGCCTGTTAGGGACCTATCGGGGGCAAGCCCCCTCCCACATGTTGACCTCATTCCAACCTTGGAACTCGGTCGAGTGTGGGAGGAGGCTTGCCCCCGATAGCGGTCTAGCGGTTGAAACGCTCCACCAGCGAGTACTGGGTATTGGCGGTATGCGTCAGCTCTTCACTCAACTGCGCCGAGTTCATCGCCTGCTCCGAGGTCTGGTCCGCCAACAGCGCAATGGTGCTGATATTGCGGCTGATCTCTTCTGCAACCGCGCTTTGCTCTTCGGTGGCGGCGGCGATCTGAGTGGTCATGTCGGTAATATTGGCCACCGCCTCACTGATGCCCACCAGCGCCTGATCCGCTTCCATCACCCGCGCTACACCCTCTTCGGCCTGGCGATGCCCGGCGTCCATGGTTTGCACGGCTGCGGCCGCGGTGCTTTGCAGCTTGGCGATCAGGGTATGAATCTGTCCGGTCGACTCGGCGGTGCGTTGCGCCAACTGGCGCACTTCATCGGCCACCACCGCAAACCCACGGCCCATCTCACCGGCACGCGCGGCTTCGATAGCGGCATTGAGCGCCAGCAGGTTGGTCTGGTCGGCAATGCCCTTGATCACATCCACCACGCCGCCGATTTCATCGCTGTCCTTGGCCAATTGCGTGACGGTGACACCGGTCTCGCCCACCGCCACCGACAGGCGCTGGATCGCCTCGCGGGTTTCCCCGGCGATATCGCGGCCGCGACCGGTCAGGCGATTGGCTTCCTGGGTGGCATCCGCCGTGCGCTGCACATGGCTGGCGACTTCCTGGGTGGTCGCCGCCATCTGGTTGACCGCCGTGGCCACTTGTTCGGTCTCCACGCGTTGGCGCTCCAGGCCGCTGGAGCTGTTGTGCGCCAGGGTGTTGGACTGCGCCGCCTGGTCGTTGAGGTGTTCGGCGGTGTCCTGCAGGCGGGTGAGGCAGGTCTTCAGACGCGCTTCCTGGCTGAGGATCGACATCTCCAGGCGCGCCTGGGCGCCACGGCTGTCGGTGTACATCTGCGCGATCAGCGGGTCGGAGGTGGTCTGCTCGGCCAGGCGCAGCAAACGCTTGAGGCCGCGCTGTTGCCAGCTCAGGCCGAGCAGGCCCAACGGCACCGACAGCCCTGCAGCCAAGGCAAAGCCCCATTGGGACGTGAGGGTGGCGCCGATCATGAAACTCAACTGGCTGACCAGGATAAACGGCAGCCAGTCCTGCAGCACCGGCAGCCACTTGTCCCGCTGGGGAACGGCCGACTTGCCCTGGTTGATGCGTTGATAGAGCGCTTCGGCCCGGCGGATCTGCTCGGCGGTGGGCTTGATGCGCACCGATTCGTAACCGATCACCTGGTTGCCGTCGAAAACCGGCGTCACATAGGCGTTAACCCAGTAGTGATCACCGGTCTTGCAGCGATTCTTGACAATGCCCATCCATGGCAAGCCTTGTTTGAGCGTCGACCACATATGCGCGAACACCGCCGCCGGAACATCCGGGTGACGCACCAGGTTGTGCGGGGCACGGGTCAGTTCGTCGCGGGTGAACCCACTGATTTCGACAAAGGCGTCGTTGCAGTAGGTAATCACGCCCTTGGCGTCTGTGGTGGAGATCAACCGTTGCTGAGCGGGGAAGGTACGTTCGCGCTGGGTAACGGGTTGGTTATTACGCATGATTGTTCAATCCGCAAGGCTTTCACGGGTTATCGGCCATGGCGGGCGTTTATTTAACTTATTTTTGCAACAATCCAGCTCCCTCCTACCGTCAGGAAGGTTCAGCTAGCCAGTATCGGGTAGGTGAACAGGCCGAAGTGAAGCAGATTCAAGCCAAAGTGCGTGGCAATCGCTGCGCCGAGCCCGCCAAACCGATACGCCAGGCCGTAACCGACACCGGCAATGCTCGCCAGCAGCACCCAGTGCCAACCGGCGCCAAAATGCACAAGGCCGAATATAAGCGAGGCCAGCAGCAGCGCGAGGTTGTCGCCGTAGGGCAGGTGTTTGAAGCGTTGGCTCAGGCCACCCTGGATATAGCCACGAAACAGCGCCTCTTCCACCAGCGTCACCAGCAGCAGGTTGTTCAACACCCATAACCACGCCTGGTCCGGCCACTTCGGCGCCCAACTGATTATCCCAAGCAGGGCTGCGCCACCCAGCGCGGCGATGGCGGTCAGGGTGAGTGCCAGGGCCGTGACGCAGATCGACAGGCGCAATGAACGCCGCGCCACGATCCATGGGCAGGCCAGCAATAACCAGAAGCCGATCAGGGGTTTGTCCTGGTTCAGGTACATCGAGAACGGCACGGCGTCCGGAGTGAAGCGCTGGGGCGCAATGCCGCGGCCATTATGGAAACCCGGCAGCCAATGCATCGCTAGGCCCAGGGCCAGGACGATAAACAAGCCGTGACCCAGGTAGCGTGCCCAAGGGTTGCGTTGCTGGCGTACGGCATACCCGGCCACCAGCAACAGCGCCACTGAGACCGCCGCCAGCACGCCCAGTTGGCCGTAGCTCAAGGCCAGGACATAGCCAATGGAAAGCAGCGTGAGGTACAGCCAGGGCAGAGCAGTCATGTGAAGACCTTCGAAAAAAACGGCCGGCATTATAGCGAGCGGTCCGGCTCGACGGAATGAAAACGCCTCCATGGCCTCAAGTATCCGGGAGCCGCGCGTGCATTCAGGCTGCTCGTGGCTCGCGCCTACTGTTGTGTGGCCGCAGCACCAGCCACAGCGCCCCTGCAATCAGCACCCCACCGTACAGGTGAGCCATGGACAGCGGCTCATCCAGCCACAGCGCGCCCCACAACACGCCGAACGGCGGGATCATGAAGGTCACGGTCATCGATTTGACCGGCCCGATGGATGACAGCAGGCGAAAGTACAAAATGTAGGCAAAGGCCGTACACACCAGGCCCAACCCCAGCAACGACATCCACACCTGCCACCCACCCCAGCTCACCGGTGGCTGGCTGATGGCGCTGTAGGCAAACAACGGCAGCAAGAACAAGGTGGCGCCGAGCATGCTGCCCAAGGCTGACAGGCGGCTGTCCAAACCGCCGCGTTGATCCAGCCAGCGCCGTGCCAGAAAACCGGCAAAGCCATAGCAGGTGGTCGCCAGTAGGCACGCCATCGCGCCCATCAACAATTCCATGTCAAATGCCACCGGCCCCGCACGCGTGAGCACGGCTACGCCAAACAGCCCCAAGGCTACACCCGCGATTTTCGACGGTGTCAGGCGTTCACTGAAGAACAGCCCGCCAATCAGCACGCCCATCAAGGGGGTGGTGGCGTTGAAGATCGCTGAATAACCCGCCGGCAATACCTGGGCCGCCACCGAGTACATGGTTGCCGGAATTCCGGAGTTGATCACGCCCAACAGCAGGACGGTCTTGAACTTGCCCTGGAAATCCCAGCTCACGCGCATCAGTGCAAGAATCACCAACAAGCCGGCGGCAGCGATCGATACGCGGAAAAACGCGGTCGGCACGGTGCCGATTTCCGGCGCGATGATGCGCATGAACAGGAAACTTGCACCCCAGATGGCGGCCAGTCCCAGCAAGTAGAGGGTGTCGACAGGTTTCACGGAAAACTCCTACGCAATCAGGCGGGGGAGTGTTGCCCAGCGTCCCGGTCGACACAATCGCTAAGTAGCGTCGCCGATGAAAAATCGGCCTTCTCCTGCCGCGCTTCACTGGCTAAGCTCAGGGCTTCCCGCAACCCGTTCGAGGTTTTCCGTATGTCGCAGCCCGCCCTCGCTATCGCCCGGATGATCCTCGACGGTTTCGACGACTACCGAGAGCACTTTCGCCAAATTACCGATGGCGCGCGCGAACGCTTCGAAAAAGCCCAGTGGCAGCAAGGGCAGGCCGCTTCGGCGGCGCGCATCAACCTCTACGAAGATAAGGTGGGGGAGGTCACGGCGCGTCTGCGCGCCGCTTTCGATGCGGGCACGTTGCAGGACATCGACCTGTGGCCCCTGGTGAAAAGTGCCTACATCGGCCTGATCGACCTGCGCTTTGACGATGAGCTGTCCGAAACCTGGTACAACTCGGTGTTCTGCGGCCTGTTCAGTCATGACCTGATCAGCGACGGCTGCATGTTCATTCATACCACGCGGCCCAGCCAGCGGCGGGCGCGGGCAGCGCAAACCCGCTCCTACACGCCTGTCGGCAATATAACCGAGATGCTCGCGCAGATTTTCTCGGACTACAGCTTCAGTGAGCCCTACGCCGACTTGCCTGCCGACCTGCGACGCCTCGAAGCGCAACTGCGGGAAAACCTGCCGGACTGGGTGTGCAAAGACCCGGACCTGAACGTCGAGCTGTTTTCCTCGGTGCTCTACCGCAATAAAGGCGCCTACCTCGTCGGACGTATCTACACCCGCGACGAACAGTGGCCGTTGGTGATCCCCTTGCTGCACCGCGAAGAACGGGGCATCCAGATCGATGCGTTGATCACTGATGAAGCCGACGTGTCGATCATCTTCTCCTTCACCCGGTCGTACTTCATGGTCGATGTGCCGGTACCTGCGGAGTTCATCGGCTTTCTCAAACGCATCCTGCCCGGCAAGCACATTGCCGAGCTATACACCTCCATCGGTTTTTATAAACACGGCAAGTCGGAGTTCTATCGCGCCCTGATCAACCACCTGGCTACCACCGATGACCAGTTCATCATGGCCCCGGGTGTGCGCGGCATGGTCATGAGCGTGTTCACCCTGCCGGGCTTCAACACCGTGTTCAAGATCATCAAGGATCGCTTTTCGCCGTCGAAAAACGTCAACCGCGCCACGGTGATCGAAAAGTATCGCTTGGTGAAAAGCGTCGACCGGGTAGGGCGCATGGCCGATACCCAGGAGTTCGCCGACTTCCGCTTTCCCTTGAGCAAGTTCGAGCCCGAGTGCCTGGCCGAGTTGCTGGAAGTCGCCGCCGGCACGGTCCAGGTAGACGGCGACACGGTGCTCATTCGCCACTGCTGGACCGAACGGCGCATGACCCCGCTCAACCTCTACCTCGACAACGCCAACCCCGCCCAGGTGCGCGAAGCCCTGGAAGACTACGGCCTGGCGATCAAGCAGTTGGCGGCGGCGAATATCTTCCCTGGCGATATGCTGCTCAAGAACTTCGGCGTCACCCGTCACGGCCGGGTGGTGTTCTACGACTACGATGAAATCTGCTTTCTCACCGAAGCCAACTTCCGCCACATCCCCGCGCCGCGCACTCCCGAGGATGAAATGGCATCGGAACCCTGGTACTCCATCGGCCCGCTGGACGTGTTCCCTGAAGAGTTCCCGCCGTTCCTGTTTGCCGATGCTGGCCAGCGCAGGTTGTTCGATGAGTTGCATGGCGAGTTGTACAACGCCGATTACTGGAAGGGCCTGCAGGAGGCGATTCGGGCTGGGAAGGTGATTGATGTGTTTCCCTATCGGCGCAAGTGGGAAGGCATGTCTTGAGTCACCGGGTCTGCGCGATTGAGCCAGCGCTACGGCGTGGCCCAAACAGTCCGCATGGGGGGACTGATTTTTTTGCCCATTCGACAAGGCGGATAAGGCCGTGCGGCCCCATTTGATTGACCGTCTCAAGGCCGCACGACGTCTGCGCCAACCTGTTCCCCTTCAATCGATCCAGGCGGGCCTGGGTGTATCAGGCATTTTCTCTATCGCGTTATTGATGTGAAGCGGTCATGCCGTGAAGGGCCAGATTGTTTGCCAGATCTGTATAGATATTGCGCAAGTCGGTGTTCAGTTCAGCCACCAGCGCTCGCTGTTTATTGCTTTCTTTAAGTTGACTGATAGCCGCCTGCTTGACGTGCATGCTGGTATTGGAATGAACCAGTGACTTGAACTGCGCGCGCTCCTGGGCGCTGTCAGCTTGTTCCGTGCGGGGCACTGCGTTCAGTTGTACAAAGCCTTTTTCGATGACGGCCAGTTCCAGTTTGATTCGGCGGTTGTTTGGCGCAGTCAGCAGCAGCGCGGGGTTCATGCCCTCGATCGAGCTGCCATCAAGATTGCCGTTGCGCCAGGCATCGCGCAAATTCACCAAGGCGCCCCGTGCGGCATCGACCGCCTGGGACGAGAGTTTATCCCCCAGGCCGTTGCGCTGTGCGGTATCGACAGTGCGGTCCAGTCGGTGGAGTGTCAGTTCCACCGATGCCAGTTGCTTGTGCCGCTCGAGATTCTGCTCCAGGCGTTTGCGCTCCGGAACCAGGCCGATGGAGGATTTGAACTGGCTGCTGCCTTTCAAACGGCCCGTCGCCCATGCATTGCGATAATCGGTCATGGCGTTGCGTTGTTTGAGAAAGAGGTCTTCCTCGGCGTGAGAGAGTGGGAGCGGCTGTTGCCGGATGTGGCTATCCAGCAGCGCAATCTCTTTGTCCAGGACGTTGATATGTTTGACCGCCTGTTCCAGGCCGTGCCCACTCAACTGCTTGCTCAGTGGTGCAGGCTGCAGGACGGCAACCGTTATCGGGTCCAGCTCGCAGGGCGGTGGCGGGGCGGCGGTGGCCCACGCTGCGCGTCGATCCAGCAGGGCAGTGCGTTGCTCCACGCGAGCTGTCAGTTGCGCGTAGCGTTGCTGGAGGACTTGCAGGCTTGTCCTGTCATCTGGTTGCACGGCGAAATGGCTGCGGCTTTGCTGGTCGAAGGTTGCAAGCGCGTCATTAATCCTTGAAATATGCATCCAGGCTTGAAGCTGATGGCCTCTGTCCTGCGGTGCACTCGCCAGCATGGGACTGACAGGGCTGAACAACGTCTGTTCAAGCCGCCGAGCGTTGTCGAGTATGTGTCGGTGCCCTTGCCCTACCAGACTGTTGACCACCGCTTCATGGATAGCGCGGGTCTGCTGGAACAGCTGGCCCACGGTGGAACCAAGTGGGTTGGAGGGAAATACTTCGGGTCTGGTCATAATGGCATCTGCGCTACGGTTGAGTGGTAGTGGGCCTCAAATGTCTGCGTTCTTCAGTTCTTCAGCCAATCTGTAGACCTGTGCCAGGATTGGAGATGCGCTCAGCGGGTCGGGCAGGTAAACGTTTCGGTATTCGGCTTGCGCAATATTCCACAGGTTGTCTATCGCTGCTTTCAGGTCGTTCTCCTTCAATGCTCGCGGAACAGTGAGGCACTGGCCGGCCAATTGAGTGACCAGCTGCGATGACCCAGCGAAAGCGCCGTTGGCCCAGGAATTTTTGAGGCTACCTATCTTGCGCCAGAGATTCCCGACGGTTTCCAGATCAATCGATGTTCCCTGCTCCTGGCCATGGCTCATCAACAATGCGCCCAGTTGTTCAGCCCGCTCGAGCAGGCGGTCGAGGCGGTGCACATGTTTGACTGCCTGGGACAGCGCTCTTCCTGACAAATGGGGAGAAAACTGTGTTGCATCCTGATGGGGGGAGGGGTTGGCTGTGTCTTGCTCGTCGTTTGCGTCACGTGCGGGCTGAGGGCTGATGCTGTTCGTGGCCTGCCAGTAGCTGGGCGGGAGCGATGCAGGTCGTTGTGATTCGAGCTGCCTGACCGAGTCCGGGTGCGTATCTTCGGCGTACATTTGCAGCGTGTTGAAATAGGCCTGAGCGCTGCGAGCACGCTGTTCCAGGGCGGGGTCCTGCTCCTCCGTATAAGCGGGGACCGTGTGCAATGTCCATGTCGTCGGGAAAGTGGGCGATTCCGCAATGGGTGTGGGCATCAGGTTTTTCCTTGGCGAGCAGCGGAGAGTGGGAGTGCAGGTGTTGTCGCAGTAAAGCGCGCCGGACTGTGGCCAAGCCATATGAAGAGCTCTGATAGCCCTGTATGAAGAGTCTGATGAGGGAGTGGGCTGGGGCGTGCTCGTCGGGCTCAGAATAGCCTGCTGCACGCCTAGGAAACTGCCTTGTTACGGTGATGAAAGAGCCTGGTTCGTTCACAAGGTCAGAAATCTGCGACAATTGCCGCCTTACGATCATGTCACCGCAGGCTCACCTGCCTCACTATAAAGACCTTTGCGTACCTGATGACTGACCAAGCCCCCACCCTCGACCAACTGCTCGACACCCTCGATCACGCCATGCTCGCCGACCGCCACCGTTTGCGCCGGCAGTTGCTTGAGCTGCGCAAAAAGCCCGACGAGCAGAAGCTGGCGCAGTGGGTGGCGCGCATGCAGGCGTCCTGCGCCCAGGTCACGGCGCGGCGTGCGAGCCTGCCGGTGATTCGTTACGACGACAGCCTGCCGATTGCGGCCAAGCGTGACGAGATCAAGGCTGCGCTGAACAAGCATCAGGTGCTGATCATTGCCGGCGAAACCGGCTCGGGTAAAACCACCCAGTTGCCGAAAATCTGCCTGGAAATCGGCCGTGGCCAATACGGCCTGATCGGCCATACCCAGCCACGCCGGATCGCCGCGCGCAGCGTTGCCAGCCGTGTCGCCGAAGAACTGGCCACGCCGCTCGGCGCGTTGGTCGGCTATCAGGTGCGCTTCGAGGACCAGAGCGATTCCAATACGCTGATCAAGCTGATGACCGACGGTATCCTGCTGGCGGAAACCCAGAACGACCGCTACCTGGAACGCTATGACACGATCATCGTCGACGAAGCCCATGAGCGCAGCCTGAACATCGACTTCCTGCTCGGTTACCTCAAGACGCTGTTGCCGCGCCGGCCCGACCTGAAAGTCATCATTACCTCGGCCACCATCGACCTTGACCGTTTCTCCAAACACTTCGACGATGCGCCGATTGTCGAGGTCTCGGGCCGCACGTTCCCGGTCGACACCTGGTACCGCCCGCTGACGCTGGAGCAGGATGAGGAGGGCAACCGCGTCGAGGACGACCTCACCGTCGACCAGGCGATCCTCGCCACCCTCGATGAAATCGCCGCCTATGAGCGCAGCGAACGGCGCAGCCCCGGCGATGTGCTGGTGTTCCTGCCCGGCGAACGCGAGATTCGCGACGCCGCCGAGATGCTGCGCAAGGCCCAGCTCAAGCACACTGAAATCCTGCCGCTGTATGCGCGCCTGTCACCGGCCGAGCAACAGCGCATTTTCCAATCGCACACGGGCCGCCGCGTGGTACTGGCGACCAACGTCGCGGAAACCTCGTTGACGGTGCCGGGCATTCGTTATGTGATCGACAGCGGCACCGCGCGCATCAGCCGCTACAGCTACCGCGCCAAGGTGCAGCGCTTGCCGATCGAAGCGATCTCCCAGGCCAGCGCCAACCAGCGTAAAGGCCGTTGCGGCCGGGTCGAGCCGGGCATCTGCATTCGGTTGTACAGCGAAGAAGACTTTATCGGGCGCCCGGAATTTACCGACCCTGAAATCCTGCGCACCAACCTGGCGGCGGTGATCCTGCAGATGCTGCACCTGCGCCTGGGCGAAATCACCGACTTTCCGTTTATCGAACCGCCGGATGGCAAGGCCATCAGCGACGGTTTCAACCTGCTGCAAGAGCTGTCGGCGGTGGACCGCAACAGCCAGCTCACACCGTTGGGCCGCCAGCTGGCGCGCCTGCCGGTGGACCCGCGCATGGGCCGCATGCTGCTCGAAGCCGCCAAACTGGGCAGCTTGCAGGAAGTGCTGATCGTGGCCAGCGCCATGTCGATCCAGGACCCGCGCGAGCGTCCGCCGGAGCGCCAGCAGGCCGCCGACCAGGCCCATGCGCAGTGGAAAGACCCGGATTCGGACTTCGCCGGGCTGGTCAATCTGTGGCGCGGCTTTGAAGAGCAGCGCCAGGCACTGACCGCCAGCCCGCTGCGCAACTGGTGTCGAAAGAACTTCCTCAACTACCTGCGCCTGCGCGAATGGCGCGACTCCCATCGCCAGTTGAGCCTGATCTGCCGCGACATGCAGTTGACGATCAACAAGGAACCGGCCGACTTCCCGAAATTGCACAAGGCGGTGCTGTCTGGCTTGCTCAGCCAGATCGGCCAGAAGACCGAGGACGGCGACTACCTGGGCGCGCGTCAGCGGCGCTTCTGGATTCATCCCTCCTCGGGCATCGGCAAGAAACGTCCGCAATGGCTGATGGCCGCTGAACTGGTGGAAACCACCAAGCTGTATGCGCGCATGGTGGCCAAGATCGACGCCGACTGGATCGAACCGCTGGCCGGGCACTTGATCAAGAAAAACCATTTCGAACCGCATTGGGAGAAAAAGCGCGGCCAGGTGGTGGCGTTTGAACAGATCACCTTGTTCGGGCTGATCGTGGTCGGACGCCGGCCGGTGCATTACGGGCCGATCGATCCGGCGGTGTCCCGTGAGTTGTTTATCCGTGAAGGCCTGGTGCGTGGGGAAATCCAGTCCCGCGCCAAGTGCCTTGCGGCCAACCAGCAACTGCTGGAGCAGCTCGACGAACTGGAAGCCAAGGCGCGCCGACGTGACATCCTGGCCGACGAGGAAACCCTCTACGCCTTCTACGATGCGCGCCTGCCGGCAGAGATCCACCAGACGGCGACCTTCGACAGCTGGTACAAGGTCAACAGCCAGAAAGACCCGCAACTGCTGATCATGCGCGAGGAAGACGTACTGGCCCGCGAAGCCAGTGAAGTCACCGCCGCGCATTACCCGGACACCTTGCACCTGGGCGACCTGGCCCTGGCCTTGAGTTACCACTTCGAGCCCAATCACCCGCGTGACGGCGTCACCCTGCGTGTGCCGGCGCCGCTGTTGCCGGCATTGCCGGCCGAGCGCCTGGAATGGCTGGTGCCGGGGGTGATCGAAGCCAAGTGCATCGCGCTGGTGCGCAACTTGCCCAAGGCGCTGCGCAAGAACTTTGTGCCGGTGCCGGATTTCGTCAAGGCGGCGCTGCAGCGCATCGAGTTTGGCCAGGGCTCGCTGCCCCAGGCGCTGGGCCGCGAATTGCTGCGCATGACCGGTGCGCGGGTCAGCGATGAAGCCTGGGCCGAGGCGGCGCAGCAGGTGGAAAACCACCTGAAGATGAACCTGGAAGTGGTTGATGGTCAGGGTAAATTCCTCGGCGAAGGCCGTGACCTGGCGCAGCTGACGGCGCGTTTCGCCGAGGCCAGCCAGGCGGCGCTGGCGGTACCGCAAACCGCAAAAAGCCAGCAACCGGTAGAAGCCAAGGTGTTCGCACCCGTGGCGGAGAAGACCCAGCAAAACATCGCCGGCCTGTCGATGACGGTCTACCCGGCGCTGGTGGAAGAAAACGGCACGGTCAAGGAGGGGCGTTTCTCCACGGCCGCCGAGGCCGAATTCCAGCACCGCCGTGCCTTGCAACGCCTGCTCATGCAGCAACTGGCGGAACCGGCGAAATTCCTGCGCGGCAAATTGCCGGGGCTGACCGAGTTGGGCCTGATGTATCGCGAACTGGGGCGCATCGATGCACTGGTCGAAGATATCCTGCTCGCCAGTCTCGACACCTGCGTACTGGAAGGCGAAACCAATCTACCGCGCGATGGCGCCGGGCTGGCCGCGCTGGCCGAGCGCAAGCGTGGCGGCTGGACCGAGCACGCCGAGCGTCTGGCGCGCCTGACCCTGGAAGTGCTGAAACTCTGGCATGGCCTGCAAAAACGCTTCAAAGGCAAGATCGACCTGGCCCAGGCAGTGGCCTTGAACGATATCAAGCAGCAGTTGAGTCATCTGGTGTACCCGGGTTTTGTGCGCGAAACTCCGGCGCAGTGGTTCAAGGAGCTGCCGCGTTACCTCAAGGCCATTGAGTTGCGCCTGGAAAAACTGCCGAGCCAGGTGCAGAAGGACCGTGTGTGGAGCACCGAACTGAGCGGCCGGTGGGCCCAGTACCAGAACCGCCTGAACAAGCACGCCCAGGAAGGCAAGCGCGATCCTCAGCTGGAACTGTATCGCTGGTGGCTGGAGGAATATCGGGTGTCGTTGTTCGGCCAGCAGTTGGGTACCAAGGTGCCCATATCCGACAAGCGATTGAGCAAGCAATGGAGCCAGGTAGAGCCTTGAGGGCTGCCCAGTTTCCCAAGTGAGCAGCGATCAAAGGTGGGAGGGGGCTTGCCCCCGATGACTGAGTGTCAGCCACTGATGTCTTGACTGATACACCGCCATCGGGAGCAAGCCTCCTCCCACATTGTGAGCTGTGTGCAGCCGGACTATCGAGGAAATTTCCGACAAGGATTTGGGTCCAGTACCGCAGCAAGCAACTGGTAACACGGTCCCACTGTGGGAGGGGGCTTGCCCCCGATGACTGAGTGTCGGCCACTGATGTCTTGACTGATACACCGCCATCGGGAGCAAGCTCCCTCCTGCCTTTAAACGGTGTTTGTCCGGGAAGTGGCGCCAAACCCCAGTGTTTGTGGCAAACTTCGCGCCCATAAATGCCGGAATCGTCGTAGCAGCGACGTGATGGAATAAAGCATTGCCAGTTTGATGCCCGCTGGATGGAATCAAACGACCTACAGTTTGGTACGACGGTACCAATATCTTCTGCCTGACAGATTTAGAGGAACGACCGTGCATAACGTCGTCATCAGCGGCACTGGCCTGTACACCCCGGCCAACAGCATCTCCAACGAAGAGCTGGTGCAGTCTTTCAATACCTATGTGCAGCAGTTCAACAGCGAAAACGCCGCGGCCATCGAGCGCGGCGACGTGCAGGCGCTGACGGAGTCCAGTGCGGCATTCATTGAAAAAGCCTCGGGCATCAAGAGCCGCTTCGTGATGGACAAGGACGGCATTCTTGACCCGCAGCGCATGGCCCCACGCTTGCCCGAGCGCAGCAACGACGAATGGTCGGTGCTCTGCCAGATGGCCGTCGGCGCGGCCGAACAGGCCCTGCAACGCGCCGGCAAGACCGCCGCCGATATCGATGGCGTGATCGTCGCCTGTTCCAACCTGCAGCGTGCCTACCCGGCCATCGCCATCGAGGTGCAGGAAGCCCTGGGTATCCAGGGCTTCGGGTTTGACATGAACGTGGCGTGTTCCTCGGCCACCTTCGGTATCCAGAATGCCGCCAACAGCATCCAGCTGGGCCAGGCCCGGGCGATCCTGATGGTCAACCCGGAAGTCTGCACCGGCCACCTGAATTTCCGTGACCGCGACAGCCACTTCATCTTCGGCGATGCCGCCACGGCGGTGATCCTCGAGCGTGCCGACCTGGCGACCTCCGAGCACCAGTTCGACGTGGTGAGCACCAAGCTGCTGACCCAGTTCTCCAACAACATCCGCAACAACTTCGGTTTCCTCAACCGCACCGCGGAAGAGGGCGTCGGCGCGCCGGACAAACTGTTCGTGCAGGAAGGCCGCAAGGTGTTCCGCGATGTCTGCCCGATGGTGGCCGAATTGATTGGCGCGCACCTGGCAGAAAACCAGCTGGGCGTCACGGATGTGAAGCGCTTCTGGCTGCACCAGGCCAACCTGAGCATGAACCACTTGATCGTGAAGAAACTGTTGGGGCGCGAGGCTTCGGTGGAAGAAGCGCCGGTGATCCTCGATACCTACGCCAATACCAGTTCGGCAGGCTCGGTGATTGCGTTTCACACCTATCAGGATGACCTGCCCAAGGGCGCTGTCGCCGTACTCAGCTCTTTCGGCGCCGGGTATTCGATTGGCAGTGTGATCCTGCGTAAACGCTGATTGCGCGGCCGGACGCGGGCAAATGTGGGAGCAGGCTTGCCTGCGAAGGCATCGGCTCGGTGTGCCTTAATCATCGCTCCCGCGTTGAGCGTATTTCCAAGGCGAGATTGAGGTAAACGATGGCGGCAGCGGACGACACGCATCTGCTTGAACGCCTGCTCAAGGGCGAGCAGCGGGCCTACAAGGAGTTGGTCACCACGTACCAGAGTGCGATGCGGGCGGTGGCCTATGCCATCGTCGGCCAGCGGCATGCCGATGAAGTGGTGCAGGATGCCTGGCTGTCAGTGGTACGCAGCCTCGCCAGGTTCGAAGGGCGCTCCAGCCTGAAGACCTGGTTGCTGACCATCACCGCGAACGCCGCCAAGGGCCGCTACAAGCAAAATCGTCGGGAAGTGTTGCTTGACGACTTGCCTTCTCCCCATGGAACCATCGGTGATGAACGCTTTACGCCTGACGATGGACACTGGGCCGTAGCGCCGTATGCCTGGCACCAGGACACCCCGGAAGCCTTGCTGACCGAAGAGGAATTGCGCGACTGCCTGGAGCACACGCTTCTGAGCCTGTCCCAATTGCAAAGCAGCGTGCTGGTGCTGCGTGAGCGCCAGGGCCTGGAGCTGGAAGAAATCTGTAATCTTCTGACGCTCTCGCTCTCCAATGTGCGTGTGTTGTTGCACCGGGCACGGCTTAAAGTCTTTGCCACAGTGGAGCACTTTGAGGAAACGGGCGAATGTTGACGTGTAAGGAACAAGTGGCACGTTCCAGTGACTACCTCGATGCGCAATTGACCTTTCGTGAGCGTCTGCTGGTGCGTCATCACTTGATGTTCTGCCCCAACTGCCGACGATTTATCCGTCAGATGCGCCTGATGCAGGCGACGTTGCGGATCATGCCGGACGAGCCGGTGCAGGATGCGGATGCGCTGGCCGAGCGACTCGCGGCCCAGCGGCGTAAAGGTGTGTAGGCGCGAGCTGGCTCGCGAAAAACGTCAACGATAGCGCGGGTAGCCTGGATAACCGCGCTGCCTGTTCGTTCTTCGCGAGCCAGCTTGCGCCTACAGGGTGAGGTTAGAACTTGGCTTCAGCATCCAGCTGCAGGGTGTTGGTGTTGGCATCACGCTGGGTACGGCTGGCGTAGTCAGCCTTGGTCAGGAAGTACGTGGCGCCCAGGGCGAAGTTCTTGTCGATGTCGTAGCTGACCTTCATCTTGTGACCGCGCGAACCGGTGGTGCCGTTGGCGAAGTCCGAATCGGTGAAGGCGCCTACCACTGCGTCACGTTGCGTATCGCGGTAGTTGTAGTCCAGGTTGAAACCGAACACCTTGGACTTGGCACCCACCAACCAGGCGGTGTCCTGGTCGGTCACGGCATCGTTGTTTTTCACGTATTGGCCGTAGAAGGCCAACGGCACTGCCAGGCCGCCGATGTCGGCTTGGGCAAACCCTTCGTACAGACGGAATTCACCGTTGGCCGAGTTGCCGTTGACCGCCAGTGCGCAAGGCGTGGTGGTGGTCGTGCAGCGGCTGTCCTTGTCGTTCTGGTAGGCGTAGACACTGCCGCCCAGGGTCATTTTCAGGTTGTCGGTCAGCGAGAAACGCGTGCCCAACTGGCCGGATGTCAGACGCAGGTCGTGGCGAAATTGCACGCCGTCGCCGTCGACGTTGTCCTTGAGGTTGTAGTTGCCCAGGCTGCCGAACAATTCGGCACTGCTGCCCAATGGGTATTTGTAGGTGACGGCCAGGCCTTCCGGGTTGATGTCGCTGTCCCAGATCACATCGCCCATGCTCACCCACGGTTGCAGCATCTTGCCGCCGATCACGTGCAGGTTCTTGATCTGGTCCGGGTGGTAGTCGATATAGCCGAGGTCCAGCCAGATCGATTTCTTATCGAAGTAACCATCCTGGTCCTGGTTGGTGGAACGCGCATCGTCGCCGCCGCCGGTGGCGATACGGATACCGGTGTCCACTTGCGGGTTGATCTCGGTGTAGGCACCCAGGCGCGCGCGGATACGTTGACGGTCCTTGTCACGCCCGCCGTTGTTGGGCTCGCCATCGATCTTGATGGTTTCCTGGCGAAAGCGCACATCGCCCTTGAACTGAGTCTTGGCGGCCCACGCCAGCTTCTGGTCGAAGCTGCTCAGCTCGTTGGTCTTTTTCGCGGTGGCCGCGATCTGTTCGTTGGTTTCCTGTTGGGCCTGGCGTGCGATCTGCTGTTCTTTCTGGTCCTTGGCCAACTCGTTCTGCAATTCGGTGTACTGCGAAGCGGTGATCTGGCCGTTGGCCTTGAGCATGTCGAGCAACTTAGCGTCGACTGCAGCGCTGGCCGGAACGCTCAGGGCCAGCAACAGGCCGCCGCACAGGACCGCCGCAGTTTTAGTGGAAGCAAGACGCATATCAATCTCCGAAAGTGAGGAGGGGTAACAAACCCTCCAGGACACAACCGACCGATGACGGACGGAAAAAAGGCCACCTGGCAAACCCGGGTGCTCTAAAAACAGGCGTCAGTATCGCGACGGTTTATGACGCAGTAGTGGCCAAGTGATTTCATCTCCATGACAATTCGTTTGCCCACGGAACTATTGATTTCGAGTTGTGTCGTGGGTTTTTTCGGGGTGTGCACACGGCTGTGATAGGCGATACTCGCCAGGCTTTCACGCCCAAGACACAGAGAAGATGCCAATGCCGCTGCAACGCCTGGACAGCCTGTCCGACATCACCCCGCAGGCCTGGGATGCCCTGGCGCCGCAGGCCCAGCCGTTCGTGCGGCATGCGTTCCTGAGCGCACTGGAGGACAGTGCCAGCCTGGGGGCCCATTCGGGCTGGCGACCGGAGCACTTGCTGCATTGGGAAGGTGAGCGGCTGGTGGCGGCATTGCCCGGTTATCGCAAGTGGCATTCCTACGGCGAGTACGTGTTCGATCACGGCTGGGCCGACGCCTGCTCGCGCGCCGGCATCGACTACTACCCCAAGCTGCTGACGGCCGTGCCGTTCAGTCCGGTCAGCGGTCCGAGGTTGTTGGCCGCCAATGCCGAGGACGGCTTCGAACTGCTGAACAGCCTGCCCGGTTACCTGGAAATCGAAGGGCTGTCGAGCGCCCATATCAATTTCACCGACGCGCTGGCCGATGACGCACTGGCCCGGCAACCCGGCTGGCTGCAGCGCCTGGGCTGCCAATTCCATTGGCAGAATCGGGGCTACCGCGACTTCCAGGACTTTCTCGATGCCCTGAGTTCACGCAAGCGTAAACAGATGCGCAAAGAGCGCGAACAGGTGGCGGGGCAGGGCATTGAGTTCGAGTGGTTACAGGGCCATCAGTTGAGCGAAGCCCAGTGGGATTTTGTCTACGCCTGTTACGCCAACACCTACGCGGTACGCCGCCAGTCGCCCTACCTGACCCGGGCGTTTTTCAGCCTGCTGGCCGAGCGTATGCCCGAGGCGATTCGCGTGGTCCTGGCCAAACAGGGCTCACGCCCGGTGGCAATGGCGTTCAGCCTGATCGGCGGTGACAGCTTCTACGGCCGCTATTGGGGCTGTCTGGCGGAGTTCGACCGGCTGCATTTCGAGACCTGTTTCTACCAGGGCATGGACTACGCCATCGCCCACGGCCTGCAACGCTTCGATGCCGGCGCTCAAGGCGAGCACAAATTGATTCGTGGCTTTGAGCCGGTGATTACCCGTTCGTGGCATTACCTGCGCCATCCGGGACTGAAAAACGCCGTGGAGGATTTCCTCGAGCGCGAGCGGGTGGGCATTCTGGCGTATGCCGAAGAGGCGAGGTCGGCGCTGCCTTATCGGCAGGCCTGAGCCACCGGTCTGGCAGAACTGGTCAAAGAAGCTGAAATCGCTATCCTGTATGTACAAAAGTACATACAGAGCGTGCCATGCATTTTGAGTGGGATGATTCAAAAAATAAGGCCAACATTGCTAAGCACGGCATCGATTTCAACGACGTTCCGGATATCTTCAGACATCCAATGCTGGCCTTGCGCGATGATCGAGCGGATTATGACGAAGAGCGTTGGATCAGTATTGGCTGGATCAAATTATTGATTGGTGTTGTCGTATACACCGAACGGCGTGGCGATGTTATCCGTATCATTTCCGCCCGAAAAGCAACCAAGAAGGAGGCCAAATATTATGACGCAAACATCGAAAACTGATTGGGAGCGCCTGGCCAAGATGAGTGATAAAGATATTGATACCAGTGAAATTCCTGAACTGGATGCTGAGTTTTTTCGACGTGCTGAACTGCGTGTTCCTGTGAAGCAGGCGGTCACC
Source organism: Pseudomonas fluorescens (assembly GCF_002837185.1). GTDB lineage: Bacteria > Pseudomonadota > Gammaproteobacteria > Pseudomonadales > Pseudomonadaceae > Aquipseudomonas > Aquipseudomonas fluorescens_AM. The sequence continues at coordinate 41,992 of NZ_KZ477986.1, forward strand.
ATTCGACTTGATGCCGATGTTTTAGAGTGGTTCAAAGGTCAAGGCACTGGCTACCAGACCCGTATTAACCAGCTTTTGCGCCAATACATGCAGGCTCATCAAGGCTGATCAACACGTTAAAAAGGTCGGCGCTGCCCTATCGGCAGGCCTGACCGTAAGATCGTTCCCACGCGGAGCGGGGGAACGATCAAGGCCCGCTCTTATTTTGAGTCGTGTGGGTCTCGATACCTTCAATCGATGCCGACAAACCCACCCGTCTGGTGCTGCCACAACCGCGCATACAGCCCGCCATGGGCCAGCAGTTGGGCGTGGCTGCCGCTTTCGGCGATCTGGCCTTTCTCCAGTACGACCAGACGGTCCATCCGCGCGATGGTCGAGAGTCGATGCGCGATCGCAATCACGGTCTTGCCCTGCATCAGGGTTTCCAGGCTCTCCTGGATCGCGGCTTCCACTTCGGAGTCGAGTGCCGAGGTGGCTTCGTCCATGATCAGGATCGGCGCATCCTTGAGCAGCACGCGGGCGATGGCGATCCGTTGGCGCTGGCCGCCGGAGAGTTTCACCCCACGCTCGCCCACATGGGCATCCAGCCCGGTACGGCCTTCGGAATCCGACAGCAGCGGGATAAACTCGTCGGCGCGCGCCTTGTGCACGGCGGCCCAGAGTTCTTCGTCGCAGGCCTGCGGCTTGCCATACAGCAAGTTGTCGCGGATCGAGCGGTGCAGGAGCGAGGTGTCCTGGGTGATCATGCCGATCTGCGCGCGCAGGCTTTCCTGGGCGACTTCGGCGATGTCCTGGCCGTCGATCAGGATGCGCCCGCCCTGCAGGTCGTAGAGGCGCAGCAGCAGGTTGACCAGCGTCGACTTGCCCGCACCGGACGGGCCGATCAGGCCGATCTTTTCCCCGGCCCTGATCTCGAGGTTCAGGCCGCCAATGATCCCGCTCCGCTTGCCGTAGTGGAAATCCACCTGCTCGAAGCGCACCAGGCCATGGGGCACTGTCAGGCGCGGGGCGTCGGCGCGGTCGACCACCGCAAGCGGCTGGGCGATGGTCTTGAGGCCATCCTGCACGATACCGATGTTTTCGAAAATGCCGTTGACCACCCACATGATCCAGCCGGACATATTGACGATGCGAATCACCAGGCCGGTGGCCAGGGCAATGGCGCCGACGGAAATCAGCGACTGCGTCCACAGCCACAGGGCCAGGCCGGTGGTGGTGACGATCAGCAGGCCGTTCAGGACGGTGATGACCGCGTCCATGCTGGTGAGCACGCGCGCCGCCAGTTGGGTTTTCTCGGTTTGCTCGACAATCGCTTCCTTGGCGTATTCCTGCTCATTCTGCGTATGGGCAAACAGCTTCAAGGTGGTGATGTTGGTGTAGCCGTCGACGATGCGCCCCATGAGTTTGGAGCGCGCTTCGGAAGAGATCACCGAACGCTCCTTGACCCGTGGCACGAAGTAACGCAATGCCAGGCAGTAGCAGACGATCCAGATGATCAACGGAATCATCAGCCGCCAGTCGGCCTCGGCAAACAACACCAGCGAGGTGATGGCATAGATCGACACGTGCCAGATGGCTTCCGCTGTTGCCACCGCAGAGTCACGCAACGAGTTGCCGGTTTGCATGATGCGTTGGGCAATCCGCCCGGCGAAATCATTCTGGAAGAAATTCAGGCTCTGCTTGAGCACATAGCTGTGGTTCTGCCAGCGGATCAGGCTGGTCATGCCGGGGTTGATGGTCTGGTGCACCAGCAAGTCATGCAGGCTGTTGAAAATCGGCCGCAGCAGCAGGGCGACCACAGCCATCCAGATCAGCTCGGTGCTGTGCACCTGGAAGAAATTCGCGGGCGGCGTGCCCTGGGCCAGGTCGATGATGCGGCTCAGGTAGCTGAACAGCGCGACCTCGATCAGCGCACCGATCAGGCCCACCACCAACAGCGCGGCAAAACACGGCCACACCTGGCGCAGGTAGTAGAGGTAGAAGGGCAGGACGTTGTCGGGCGGGGCTTCGCTTGGGGGGGCGCGAAAAATATCGATCAGTTTTTCAAAACGACGATAGAGCATTAGGCTTGACGCCCGCCGTGCGGGCTCTCCTTTCAAATGCGCACGTCGCCTTGTGGGCAACGTGCGGAAGTTCCTGCAGACCTCAGTCGATGCGCTTGGCCGACTTGATCAGGACAGGATCGATTGGCACGTTCTGCATGCCTTGCTTGGTGGTGGTCTGGGAATTGACGATGATATCGACCACGTCCATGCCCTTGACCACCTTGGCGAATACCGCGTAACCGGCATCGCGACCCGGGTCGAGGAAGGCATTGTCGGCCACGTTGATGAAGAACTGGCTGGTGGCCGAGTTCGGGTCATTGGTGCGGGCCATGGACAAGGTGCCGCGCACGTTATGCAGGCCGTTGCTGGCTTCGTTCTTGATCGGTGCTTCGGTCGGCTTTTGCGACATTTGCTGGGTAAACCCGCCGCCCTGGACCATGAAGCCCGGGATCACACGGTGAAAAATCGTGTTGGTGTAGAAGCCCTTGTCGACATAGGCGAGGAAATTCTTGGTGCTGATCGGCGCCTTGACCGGGTCGAGTTCGATTTCAATGTCGCCATTGGTGGTGGAGATCAATACGTGGGGCGCCTTGGCGGGCTCGGCCGCCATCAGGTTGGCAGCGAACAGAACGGAACCGGCAAGGAAGGCGATTTTTTTCAGCATGGGTCAGTGATCCTGGGTAGTGGTGTCGACGGTCTTTGGAAAATCGAGCAGGGTGGCGTCAAAGACTTCGGGTTGATCCAAGGGCGTGGCGTGGTGGACATTTTCAAACACCACCAGTCGCGCGTTGGGCAGCAGTTTTACATAGTTTTCTTTCTGCGCCACGGGTGAGTCGTCGTGGTCGGCGTTGATGACCTGGGTTGGACAGGCGATTCTGGAACGTTGTTCCTGTCGCCACAGCCCACATTGCGTCGAGCTTGCGCGATTGAACGCCGCTCATGGGTGGACTCCGTTTCAGGCTTGCCGAGGGGCCGCGAAGGGCGCGTCCAGCGCAGCGGTATCAAAGGTGCGCAGCAATTCCACGAGAATCTGCGTCGCCGGCCCCAGGGGTTTGTCCTTGTTCGAATACAAATAGAACGTGGGGTGGCGGCTGCCGCCCTGTTCCAGCGGCAGTTGCTTGAGCAGGCCTTCGGCGAGTTCGCGTTCGATCATGTGCCGGGGCAACCAGGCAAACCCCAGGCCGCTGCCCACGAACGCGGCGGCGGTGGCCAGGCTGCCGACGGTCCAGCGCTGTTCGGCGCCGAGCCAACCCACGTCGCGCGGTTGCTGGCGGCCGGAGTCGCGGATGACCACCTGCATCTGGCTTTCCAGGTCCTGGAAGCTCAACTCGCGGTTCATGCGGTGCAGCGCATGCTCGGGATGGGCCACGGCGATGAATTCCACATCGCTCATTTCGGTGCCCAGGTAACCGGGAATGCTGAAGCCGCAGATCGCCAGGTCAGCCACGCCTTCTATCAAGAGCTCCTCGACCCCGGACAACACCTCCTCGCGCAAGCGTACCCGGCAGCCTCGGCTCTGCGGCATGAAGGCGGTCAGGGCGCGTACCAGGCGCGCGTTGGGGTAGGCCGCATCCACGACCAGCCGCACTTCGGCCTCCCAGCCTTGTTCCATATGGTGGGCCAGATCTTCCAGTTGACTGGCATTCTTCACCAGTTGCCGCGAGCGGCGCAGCAGCACTTCACCCGCATCGGTGAGTACCGCCTTGCGTCCGTCGATGCGCAGCAGCGGCACGCCGAGTTGGTCCTGCATGCGCGCCACGGTGTAGCTCACCGAGGACTGCGAACGGTGCAGCGCTTCGGCCGCCTGGGCGAAGCCGCCATGGTCGACCACGGCCTGCAACGTGCGCCATTGATCAAGGGTCACGCGGGGCGCTTTCAAGATGAGCTCCTCTTGTCCTAAGCTGGCGGTCCTTATTGGAGACTGCCGAATGAGAAAATTGTGTTGTGTGTTGCTGGCGCTGCTGCCGATGAGCGCATTTGCCTACCCCATCGACGTGACGAAAAAGATCGACGGTGTAAGCATCGACTACACCGCGTCCGATGTTGACGGCGATATCAGCTCGATTCAGCTCAATAACTACGGCACCCAGGATGCGCTGTGTTCTGTCATCTTTACCAACGGCCCGGAAGCGCCGCGTCGTCGCACCGTCACCGTACCCGCAGGCAAAAGCACCCACACCACGGTCAAGTTCAACCGCGCGATCATCAAGATGCGAATCGCCCTGGCGTGCGCACCGAAATAAAGCGAGCGCGGAGCGCACTGTAGGCAAACTCCGCTTATAAACAAATTTATAGATGGGTTATAGCAGTTTTTTGCGCTTTTTAATCGAAGTGGCCATGGTTAATCTTTTTTCCATCGACTCACAGCATTTACCGATGGAGCCTACATAGCCATGTCCAACGTTCTGATCATCGAAAGCAGCGCCCGCCAGCAGGATTCGATTTCCCGCCAACTCACCCAGCAGTTCATCAGCCAGTGGCAGGCTATTCACCCAGGCGATCAGATCAGCGTGCGCGACGTGGCGCTCAACCCGGTGCCTCACCTGGACGCGAACCTGCTGGGCGGCTGGATGAAACCTGCCGAACAGCGCAGCCCGGTCGAACAGGCTTCCCTGGATCGCTCCAACGAATTGACCGACGAGCTGCTCGCCGCCGACGTGCTGGTGATGGCGGCGCCGATGTACAACTTCGCCATCCCCAGCACCCTCAAGGCCTGGCTGGACCATGTGTTGCGCGCCGGGGTGACCTTCAAATACACCGCCACCGGGCCGCAGGGTTTGCTGACCGGCAAGCGCGCCATCGTGCTCACCGCCCGTGGCGGCATTCACACCGGTGCTGCCTCGGATCATCAGGAACCGTATCTGCGCCAGGTCATGGCCTTTATCGGGATTCATGACGTCACCTTCATTCATGCAGAAGGGGTGAACCTGAGCGGTGATTTCCAGGAAAAAGGTATCAACCATGCCAAAGCCCTGCTCGCGCAGGTGGCTTGATCCTTTAATCGCCAGATAATCCCCCGGTGTTTATCTAGCCCCACGCAATCCCTTCAAGTACGCGTACCGAACCTCCCTTTGCACTTTTTGCTCCTGAGTGCTCCTGCCCGACTGCCGCTTCAGCGAGGTCGGGTTTTTTTTGTCTCGAGTTTCTTCAAGCATCGAAAAGCTTTAATGTCGCGCCCATTCGAAACGAGGCGCACATGGGCTATCTACTGGTTGTCACCCTGATTCAGGCATTTTCCTTCAGCTTGATCGGCGAATACCTCGCCGGTCACGTCGACAGCTACTTCGCAGTACTGGTGCGTGTGGTACTGGCCGGGTTGATCTTTATTCCACTGACCCGCTGGCGCTCGGTGGCACCGGCATTCATGCGCGGCATGCTGGTCATCGGTGCGCTGCAGTTCGGCGTGACCTACGTGTGCCTATATCTGAGCTTTCGCGTACTGACGGTGCCGGAGGTGTTGCTGTTCACGATCCTTACACCGTTGCACGTGACCCTGATCGAAGACGCGCTCAACCGGAGGTTCAATCCCTGGGCACTGGTCGCCGCACTGGTGGCGGTGGCGGGGGCGGCGGTGATTCGCTTCGACCAGATCACCCCGAACTTCCTGATGGGCTTTGTGCTGCTGCAACTGGCCAATTTCACCTACGCCGCCGGGCAAGTCCTGTACAAGCATCTGGTGGCACGCTATCCGAGCGATCAGCCGCACTACCGACGCTTCGGTTATTTCTACCTGGGCGCCTTGCTGGTGGTGTTGCCCGCGTTCCTGCTGTTCGGCAAGGCGGATTTCCTGCCCCAGGCGCCGCTGCAATGGGGTGTGCTGGTGTTCCTGGGGGTGATCAGTACCGCGCTGGGCATGTACTGGTGGAACAAGGGGGCGTGCCTGGTCAATGGCGGCACCCTCGCGGTGATGAACAACCTGCATGTGCCGGTGGGGCTGCTGCTGAACTTGCTGATCTGGAACCAGCATGAGCCGCTGGGAAGGCTGGCCCTGGGCGGTTTGGTGATTCTGGGGGCGGTGTGGGTCAGTCGATTGGGTATTAAGCCGCGTCTGGCGTAGAGTCTGCGACCTGAAGGTGCCAGTGATGTGTGAGCGGTAATGAAAGTGTGTTATCGAAAGGAACAGTGTGGGGGTGGCAGAGTGGACAAGGTCGATGAGCTGATAATTGCTGCCTTGAAGGACGACTCCCGAGTCAGCCTTGCGGAACTGGCGCGCCAGGTTCACAAGTCTCGAACCGCCGTGGAGTCGCGGGTTCAAAAACTGATCGAAAAGGGCATCATCCTGCGCTTCACCATCAACGTCGCTGAGGGTGATGAGACCCAGCAATCGGCATTTTTGATGCTCAAGCTCAACGGTAGCAGCTGCCACCTGGTGTTTCCGAAGATCTACCAGTATCGCGAGGTAGTGCAGGCCTATTCATTGTTTGGCGACGTGGACATGATGCTCGAGGTGCGCTACCGCAATTTTGAAGAGTTGATGGTGTTCAAGGAGAGCCTGCTCAAGATCGAGCATGTGAATGAGGTGGTGGTCAATCCGGTGCTCAAGGCCTGGCGCTAGGCCGCTGCCGTCCGCGACGGCAGCAGCTGCGCCCGATCAGGCTGACGCGTGGTCGTGGAAGGTTTCGAGAAAGTAGTGATTCAGGGCCGGCATTGTCTGGCGCAGGGTGTCCACGAATTCTGCGATGACCGTCTGGTTGAATTCGAACGTGGTGTCGTCATGCCCCAGTACCACCACCAGCAGGCTGGACGATGCGTTCGTCAGTCTGAAGTCATGGGCATCGGCATCGACTTTGCCGATGCTCGCCAAGGGCACGTCGCCGCAGGTATAGACGATGTCGCCCGCGGGGATCATGACGTCCTTCTTGGCAAACAACGGGCGGAAGGCCCGCGGTGCCGGCGAGCGCATGACATGGATATCGTCCCGCTGATGATAGGTGTGTACACCTATGCTGACGCCGTGTCGGATCGCCACGGCGTTATAGGCATCGACGACGTTATTGATGGGGCGCACACCGTTGGCGATGAAGCGCCGCAGCAGTTTTTCGTTGGCGCTGACCGTGTTGGTGTAGCCGAGCTTTTCAAGCTGCCGGGCAAACCCTTCGTAAACGGGATTGGCGTCCAGTTCATTGAGGTGTGAGGCCACATGATTCAAGTTGCTCTGCAAGAGACTGACGAAGCTCTGGTCGTCAGACACGCTGATGTTTTCGACAACGGCGGCGCACGCGTTATTGAGGCCCAGGTCCAGGGCTGACTGTTGAATGATCAAACGACTTTTCATGCCCTTAGCTCCATAGCTTATTGCGCAGAAGTTGCGTGCTGGCATCCAGCTGTTGCAGGCTTGGGTGCTGCAACCAGAACAGCCCCGGGCAGGTGGCGAAGTCGATCGTGACCGGCGTGGTATCGCCCGGGCTGAGGAAGAAGCGATGACCGCAATAGGCTTCATCCAGCATTGCGCTCTGCAGCGCCTGTGGTGAAGGCGCGGTAAAGGTGCGGCGTTCGTCGGAACAGAAAAAGCCGATACGACCATGGCTGATCTCGCGTGCGGCACCGGCCGGCGGGCGAGGCCGGCCGAGGTAGCTGTCGATGGCCAGCGATAACAGGTCCGGCTGGTACACCTGTTGGAACAGCAGCGGGGCGATACCGCCATGCAAACGCCCGCCCGCTTCAATCATCACCGGGCCGGTGTCGGACCAGATGATTTCCATATGAATCGGCCCGATCTCGATGCTCAGGGCCGCCGCTGCCTGACGCGCGTAGTCGATCAGAGGTTGCAGCTCTTGCGCCTGCGGATCGAGGGTGTCCAGGCTTTCATAGACAAACTTGCTGCCGTTTTTGTGGATCTTGGTGTATTTGCACACCGTGGCGATGGTGTACTCGCCATCAAAGGCGACCATGTCCACCACGTACTCCGGGCCCGACACGAACGGCTGTACGATAAACCCGAGGTTGAACTCCCCAAGGTCGTTTTTCTGCCGCCAGGCCGCGTTGTTCAAGGCGGTTTCCACTTCGTGCTTGCCCTGGGCGAATACCACGCCTTCGGTGGCGGCCGAATTCAATGGCTTGACCACGTAGGTGGCCGCGTCCTCCAACGAGTCGACGACTTCCCGGATGCGGGTTGGCGAACTCAACAGTTGCGACGCAATGTTTGCCAGTCCGTGTTTCTTGAGCGCTTGCTGCATGGAAAACTTGTTGCGCCGCAGGTCGCTGGTGATGCGGCTGTTGCCCGCAATACGCAGCACTTCGGTGAGGTAATCGGTGAGATAGATCGCGGTCTCGCAGCCTGCGATCACCGCGCTCAATGAAAGCGTCTCGAGGGTTTCCAGCAGGCTCTCTTCCCAGTGGTAGACCTGTTCGAAATCTTCCCTGATCAGGTCATCGGTGAAGTGCCTGGGCAACGTGTCGGCGGATATCACCGCGATACACTTCACGCCCTGGGCCTTGAACAACGGGGCGTAGAGTTTGCCGGTGGAGAACGGGTCGACGATCAGTACGGTTTGCAATTGAGGCATTCCTTATTCAAGGGTCGCGGTGGCCGGGACCGCCGGTGTGAGGTTCCACGCCAGCACGGCGGCGGCCAACAGGCCGGCGGAGACGATCATCAACACGCGCGCACCTTCCAGCCCGAGAAATCCTGCGGTGGTAAAAAACGTCAGGATCATGGGCGCCGAACCACTGACCAGCAGGTAATAGAGCGAACTTTTTGCAGCGATCACGTCGGCCACCCGAGCGTTGGGCGCCGACTCGATCAGGTTTTTACGCAATTGGATGCGCAGGCTGTTGATGCAAAAGCCCAGCAGGAACGCGGCCGCCATCATCACGTAGAGGTTCTGGAAATACACGATTGCCACGTCGGCCAGCAGCACCAGCACGATGGCGCTGTAGCTGTTGAGCTTGATACGTGGCAGCACCGCCGCACTGAAGGCACCCAGGCCCGCCAGGCCGCTGGCCACGCCGAACAGGGTGGCGTTCCACTCATTGAGCTTTTGGAACACGATCGGCACCAGGCTGTTGAAGGCGCCGATATGGAACCCGATCATGCTTAACACGATGATCAGCACGTAAAGGTTTCGCGGCAGGTTCAGTGCCTGGGCGACAGGGCTGTCGCTGGCCTGCTCGGCGGTGTCGGCGCTGGGCGTGGCCTGCACGAAAAGGATCGCCGCCAGCGAGACAATCGCCGCCAGGCTGATGATCTGAAGGGTCTGGCTGACCGAAAACACGTCCACGATCACCCCGCCCAGCAGCGCGCCGCCAAAGGCACCGATCTGGATGGACGTTTGCATCAGCCGCGCCGAGGTGTCGCTGTCGGTCGCACCGGCCAACACCAGCTTGGTATTTTTCGACTCGAGGGTGCTGATGGTGAAATAGTCGGTGACACCGACCACAAACGCGATGGCCAGGAAGCCGATGGGCAACACGGCGGCGTTCGTGAACGACAGGCCAAGCACGGCGGCGAACGCGGTCAGGCGGATGTACAGCAGGCGTTTCATGCTCAGTTCAATGGTGAAAAACTTGCCGATGTATTGTTCGCACACATACGGCACTACGGTCGCCACGCACAGCGTAGCCCCCACCAGGAATGTCGAGCCGGTGGTTTCCAGGCCGAACCAGACCATGGCAATCACAATCGCCATGTCCAGGCCGGTAAACAGGGTCACGATCGAATAAAACGCTGTCAGTGTTGATTTAGTGGTCATAGGGGTCAGTCGTAACGAGAAAGTTTGAGTAAAGGCACACACCGCTCGGTGTCACCCACGACGGTACTGAACTGGTTCCTGACGCGAACGGTGGGTGGCGACTTCTTTTCCAGGTTGCACACCTTGTAAGCGTTGTCGTGCCACGGGCAGATCACACTTTGCCCGTCGCCTGTGGTTTCACCCATGTGCAAAGGGCCGCCGCGATGGGGGCAAGTGGTCGGCAGCAGCTGCGTCGAATAGGTGTGACGCTTGAGAAAATAGGTGGTGTTTTCCACGGCCACGTAGTTGGCGTCGGTAAGGTTCAGGCGGATAGCTTTCATGGGGTGCCTACTCAAAGTGCCGTGACGGTATAGGTGCAGGACGGGCTGACGACGCGGGTGCCATGCAGCATGCCCTTGGGAATCACCACGCCTTCCCCGGCCTTCAGGCGCACGCTGAGTTCGGGGCTTGCGACAAAATCCAGCTCGCCGGTTTCAACCCAGAACAGCTCGTCATTGGGGTGGGTGTGCGGCACCGAGAGTTCGTGCTCGGCCTCGGTAATGCGCAGGTCCACCGGCTTCAGGCCGTTTCGGGCGGCAGCCAGTGCACGGTGTTCATCCAGCTCGTCATGCCATTTGATATGGGCGTAAAGCTCTTCGTCGGCGATGTCCTGCAGCAACCTGAACTCTTCGAAACCGCGGACGAGGTCAGGAATGATCTTGCTGCCAAATTGCTTGATCATGGGCAGGATGAGGCGCTGCAGGGCCATTCTTCCGTGATGCACATCGATGTGTGAATGTTCATCGAAATAGTCGGTGGAGACGCTGTCGCCGAAAATGGCCTTGATGGCGCTCGACTGGTGTTTGGTGGTGAGCGCCAGGGTGGCCTCGGTGTAATACATCGCGCCAATGTAGCGGAACAGCTCGCCGTGGTTGGCGGACACATAATGGAAGTAGTTGGTCAGCGACAAGGAACCTGCGGTGTAGAACTGCCAGTAATGGTGCACATGATGAGACATGCCCATGTCTTTGAGCATGTCTTCAAAAATGGTGCTGTGCTTCTTTTTATCGACGCCGTAGCCATATTCATCGATCAGGATCTTGAACAACTCGCTGGTGTACACACCGCAGTTGCCCAGCACATTACGCGCCATCGCCGACGCTTCACTGAGGAAATCGCCGGCGCATTGGGTCATGAAGAAACGCGCGGCACGTTCAGGGTTGCGGCTGGTGGTCAGTACCTTGTGCAACTTGGACTCGGAGTGCGCGACCTCCTCCAGGACTTTGTCGGTGTGGGCGACAAACGACTCCAGGCACCACGAACCGTTGATATGCACTTCTTGCTTGAGCCAGTCGTACAGATATTGCTCGAGCAACGGACGGATCTTCTTGCCGCTGGCAGCGTGCTCGGGGTCGTAGAACTGTTTGAACGCCTTGAGATCGAGTTCCATGGGCGGTTTTGGCAGAAATACCAGGTCCTGCTCATAGATATTCAGTAACAAGCGTTGCGCCAATAGATGCTGGCTGTCTGAAAGTTGGTCGCTTGTCAGGCGAGTACTGATAATTACATCTGAAATATCCTGCGGCCGAGAAGGGCGCTGGAAAGGGCTGTTGGTATAAAAGCTGCGCGGCTGGGCAAAAGCCTGGGCACCACCGTAGTGCGTAAGCGCCTCGGCATCCGAACTGAGTGCGAAGTGTGGCGCATCATCTGACAGCTTAGTTGTCCATAACATAAGAAGTGCCTTTTGGCTGATTTGTTCGATGCCCAGATGCTATAGATTTGGTTTTTCTAAAAACAGATTGAAAATCGGGTGCGTAGATAGTGAATTTCACTAAACGCATAGGCGGAGTCTTCTTTGTCAGTTGGGTCAGTTGATTTTTTTCAGGGCGACGACTACACATGTTCGTCGGCTTTTTTCAGGCACGCCCCGGGTGCCCGTCAATCGGCAGCAGGAAAGGAATCCAGGAGAAACGTCATGTGTATCAGCCAGTTGAAGACAGAAGGCGTATTTGATTTGGGTGAGGCCGAAGGTCAGCGCCGCGCCGTGCGCCGTGCTGCGACAGGTACTGATACCGACCCTTGAACGCGCAAAAAAACCTGGGGTCAGGCCGTCATTGAGTGTGCACTTCGCGCGCTCATTGCCTGGGACTTCAGGTTCGACGGCTCATTCGAGTCGTTTCGTTATTAGTTAACTCATTCATCGGCTGGCCGTGAGGCACGTCGACGTACGTGTGCCCGACAGTCAGTCGTCGGCGAGTGGGTTATTGCTGTTTGTCAGGGTCGATGGGGAGTTATTGGCGCGGTAAGGCTGATAGTTCGGATCGCCCGCAAGTTGTCATTTTAATTGTTGAGTTCAACTTTATAACCCAGGTGCGAAATGTCTAAAGTTCCATTGTTGTGTTTTCCGTTTGCGGGTGCCGGTCCTTCTGTTTTCCAACCCTGGAAGGCGTTGGCGGGTGAGCGGTTTGAGGTGTTACCGGTGACATTGCCTGGCCGCGAGCGGCGTTTCGTCGAGCCGGCCTATCGGTCGGTCAAGGCGGCGATCGAGGGCAGCCTGGCGCAAGTGCTCGAACTGCTGGCAGGGCGTAGCGAAGTGGTCATTTTCGGCCACAGCATGGGGGCCGTGCTGGCGTTTGAAATGGCGCGCAAACTCTGCGCAGTCACGTCGGTGAAGGTTGTGCATCTGGTGGTCAGCGGCTCGCCCGGCCCCCTGTGCCCGCGTGAGGCGAAGGCCACCGGCCTGAGCGATGACATGTTCCTGGCGCAGGTTGCCTCGTTCGCCGGTTACAACCATCCGGCGCTCAGCAACCCGGACATGCGCGCCATGCTGCTGCCGTCCCTGCGCGCCGACGTCGAGCTGCATGAAGGTTACCTGCCGGAATCGGACCAGCCGTTGCCGGTGCCTGTGCTGTCGATACGTGGCGTGGAAGATGACCTGGTCACTCGCGATCAGGCCGCGCAGTGGGCCAGCGCCACCAGCGTCGGCTTTACCGCCCTGGAGGTCGAAGGTGGGCACATGTATTTGAGCGAAAACCCCGAGGCCGTCTTGCAGGCGATCCACACCGTCCTGGCGGGCGTCACACCGGAGGCGGCTCATGCGGCTGGTTGACAAGACTGCAGTGATCACTGGCGCGGCCCGTGGGCTGGGGCGGGCGTGTGCGGTGCATTTTGCTGAACAGGGCGCCGACCTGGTGTTGCTGGACGTGGCTGCGGATATCGAAGGCGTCCCCTATGCGTTGGGCACGCTCAGCCAGTTGGACTACACCGCGCAGCTGTGCCGCGACCACGGCGTTTCGGTGCTGACGGCTCAAGTCGATGTGCGGTGCGGTGAGCAAATTGACGCGGCGATCGCCACGGCACTGGAGCGTTTTGGGCGGATTGATGTGCTGGTCAACAACGCCGGGATTGCCGCGCCGTCCGGGCAGATGATCCATGAGATTTCCGAAGAACAATGGCAACTGATGATTGACGTTGACCTGACCGGCGCCTGGCGAATGATCAAGGCGGTCGGGCACTGCATGGTGGCCCAGCGCAGCGGCAGCATCATCAATATCGCCTCCACCGCGGGCTTGGTGGGGTACCGCAATTTCGCCGGCTACGTCAGTGCCAAGCACGGCATTGTCGGCTTGACCAAGGCCGCGGCGCTGGACTTCGCGCCCTTCAAGGTGCGGGTCAACGCGCTCTGCCCAGGCTCGGTACGGGACGATCCCAAGGTGGAAGGCCGGATGCTGTCGGAGATTGCACGTTCACTCGAAGTGCCCACCGGCGAGCATGAAGAAATCTTCGTCCAGGCCCAGCCGATGAACGCCTTGATTGAGCCGCAGAGCATCGCCACGACAGCGATATGGCTGGCATCCGACGACGCGCGCCAGGTGACGGGCAGCGTGATTGCGGTCGACGGCGGTTTTACTGCCCGCTGATGGCAGGCGTCTTTCATCTCTTTGCAGGGCTCGCGGTGGTGCAGACCCCAGAGCAATAAGGGCAGGTTCAAAATGGATAGTTTACTTAGCACTGCGGTGGCGACTGAGCCTCAGTCTGTTCAGCGTTCCGTCCTGGTGGGCGCCAAGCGCCGCGATGGCGCCTATTGCCACGGTGTGCGTTACAGGGTCAGCGGCGTTTCTGATGTGACGCAGCTTCAACAGCATTATTCGCGTGTGGTGGCCCGCTATTTGTCCGATGGCAATACGCACGAGGCGCCGGTGGCCTACACCCTCTGGCATGAAACGGTTGCCGCGCAGTCCGGGGATGCCTTGGCGTTGCGCCGGGCCGAGGCGCAGTTGCGACAGCCACTTTCACCGTCGAGCCCTGCCGCGTTGCGGGCAGTGTTGCTGGAATACCAGGATAGCGTGTGCGACCTGATCCTGATCGCGCGTCGCGGCCAACTGGACCGGCGCTCGTTGCTGCTGCTGGGGGATGCCTTGCTGTGTGGCGGCGACCAGCCGCTGCAACCGCTGGCGCTCACGCAGGCCACCGGCTTGCCCGACGTGCAACGCTTGGAGGAAGAGCGTTTTGCCGCACCGGAATGGGCGCTGGGAGAGCCTGGCCAGGCGGCGCTGGTGTCACGTTTCCAACTGCCTCTGACGCCGCAGCAGACCGGCAGCGCCAGCAGTTGGCTGGCGGCGTTGGCGGTGACCCTGGGCCAATACGCCGAGGCGTTGCCCTGCGAGATCGCGACGCTGGTGCAGGACGACCAGCGCCCACCTTTCGCCATGGGCGCCTACGAGCGGCTGGTGCATGTGCCGATTGAGGCGCAGGGCACGTGTGCCGCTTTGCAGGCCACTGTCGCGACGCAACTGGCGCGTCTGGAGGACGCGCCGGCCGGGCCGCTCAAGGCTTTTGTGGCGGCCATGATTGCCCGCGATCCCGAGGCAGACCTGGCGCCCCTCAGCGACTACCAGTCGTCCTTGAGCCGCTTGTATTCGCTGCTGTTCGTGCGTGACCAGAATGCCCAGGGCGAGGCCTATCTTGAGTGCGCCTACCATTGCCAGTCGTTCAATGACGAGGTTATCCGGCACTTTGCGCGGTCACTGGTGCATGTTCATCAGCAAGTGCTCGAGCTGCCCGAGGCCCAGGTAAACAGCCTGTGCCTGCTCAGCGACACCCATGCGCTGCAGGTCGGTTCACTGGGCCGCACCGTCCAGGCTGAAGACCCGCTGCCGCGCATCGAGCAGCGCTTTGCCGAGCAGGCGCGCCTGCGTCCCCAGGCGCTGGCGCTGTCGTTTGAAGGGCAGCGCCTCACCTATGAAATGCTGGACCAGCAGAGCAGCCAGTGGGCCCATGTTTTGCGCGCCGAAGGCGTCGCGCAGGGGGATCTGGTCGGCGTCTGCCTGGAGCGCTCCCTGGAGCTGGTGGTCATGCTGCTCGCGCTGCTCAAGGCCGGTGCAACCTATGTACCGCTGGACCCGGCGTACCCGGCCGAAAGGCTGGCCTACACCGTGGACAATGCACGCATCGGCCTGGTCGTCAGCAGCCAGGCGCAGTTCCCAGGCCCGGTCCGGTTGCTCTCTGTGCAGGCAATTGTCGAGCGCAGCGTTGATTATCCGCCCGTCGCGCCTGTGCACACCGGCGACTCGCAGGCGCCTGCTTATGTCATCTACACCTCCGGTTCCACCGGCAAGCCCAAAGGTGTGGTGGTCCGCCACTGCAACCTGCTCAGCCTGCTCATCGGCACGCAGGACGACTTCAAGCTGTCCGCCTCCGATACCTGGACACTGTTCCACTCCAGTGCGTTTGATTTCTCCGTCTGGGAAATGTGGGGCTGCCTGCTGACCGGCGCGCATCTGGTGGTAGTGCCGTATTGGGTCTCCCGGTCGGCCCGGGAGTTTCACCAATTGTTGGTGCGTGAGCGGGTCACGGTGCTGAATCAGACCCCGTCGGCTTTTTCGCAATTGATCGACGCCGACGAGCACAGCGACGAGGCCCTGGCGCTGCGCCTGGTGGTGTTTGGCGGCGAACCTCTGGATGCCAGGATGCTGGTGCGCTGGTTCGACCGTCACCCCGAGTCTGTATGCCGGATGGTGAACATGTTCGGTATCACCGAAACCACGGTGCATGTCACGGCGCAAACCATCACCCGTCGCGAGGCGCTCCAGGCCACTCGCTCGGTGGGACGACCCGTGGACGGCTGGCACGTTTACATCATGGACGAGGCGGGCCGCTTGCTGCCGCCAGGCGTGAGTGGCGAGATCTGTGTGGCCGGTGCCGGGGTAGCGCTGCACTACCTGAACCAGCCGCAACTGACCGCCGAGCGTTTTATCGAGGGGCCGGCCCACATTGGCCGACTCTATCGCAGCGGTGACAAGGGGCGCCTGCGTCCGGATGGGCGGCTGGAGCACCTTGGCCGCCTGGACAGCCAGATCAAATTGCGTGGTTTTCGTATCGAACTGGATGAGATCCGCTCGGTGCTGCTGCAAGTCAACGCGGTGGTCGCCGCTGCGGTGGTGCTCAATCAGGGTAAGCCAGGGGATGCGGCATCGGCGCGACTGGACGCCTACATCGTGCTCAACGGCGGCAGCGTGCAGGAGGTGCGCCAGCATGCCGGCAAGTTCCTGCCGGAGTACATGCTGCCGGCGACCTTCACCGTGCTGGATGTGCTGCCCCTGACCGCCAATGGCAAGCTCGATGCACGGGCCTTGCCGGCACCGGCCCTGCAAGGGCTCGCCGCTGCGCCGAGCAAGAAAGCAGGCGTGGTGGGGGATGACGTGACCCAGGCCCTGGTGGCGATCTGGGAGACGGTGCTCGGCGTTCCGGTGGCGCTGGACGACAACTTCTTCGAGCTGGGGGGCAACTCCCTGTACGCGGTGCGTATCGATGCTCTGTTGCGTGAGCAACAGTTGCCTTCGATTCCAATGCGCGAGATCTACATCCAGCAGACCGTGCGCAACCTCGTGGCGTTTCTGCAGGCCGCCGAGGGTGAGCCCTCGACTGCGGGGGTGTGATGATGTCGACTTCCCCAGAGCTTAATGACTGCGGCGTCTGCAAGCGCACCCTGGCGCTGGCGGACATCGGTGCAAGCGGCCTCAGCCCGGCGTGGCTGTTGGCCGGATGGTCGGTGCTGATTCAGGTGTACACGCGCCAATCGCGGGTCACGTTGCATCCGCGGCTGACGCACGGACCGGGAGCGGTGCTGGAGCTGGATCTCGATCCCGCTCAGGCGTGTTCGGTCCTGGCCGAGCAGATCGAGGCGCACCTGGCGGCCTTGCCTGCGACTGCGCGGTATGTGGTCGCCACCGCGCCCGATGCGCCGCCCGGCAGCGGGCAGGAAATCACGCTGACCTGGGCCGATCAGCACCTGTGCCTGCGCAGCGACCTGACGCTCGATGGGCAAAGTTTCGAGCGTTATCTCGAACACCTGGCGCAGGTTTATCGTCAACTGGCACAAGCGCCCGACCGCCCCATCAGCCAGCTGCACGCGTTGCCGCCCGAGCAGGCGAGGCAAGTGCTCGAAGGGTTCAATCGCACGACCCGCAGCTACCCGTCCGACCTGACCATCGAGCAGCGCTTTGCCGCGATTGCCACGCGGTTTCCCGAGCGGTGTGCGGTCATGCACCGTGATCAGCACCTGACCTACCTGCAGCTGGAGCAGCAGGCCAATCGCCTCGCCACACGTTTAAGGGCAGAAGGGGTGGTGGCCGGTCAGGTGGTGGCGCTGCTGATGCCGCGTATCCCTGCCATGGTGGTGGCGACCCTGGCGATTCTCAAGGTCGGCGCTGTCTACCTGCCGATTGATCCGGACTATCCCGAAGACCGGATCAATTTCTTGCTGCAAGACAGCGGCGCCGGGCACTTGCTGGTCGACAACGCCCAACGCCGGCAGGGCGGCGGAGTCTTCAGCGGGCGCACCCTCAACGTGGGCGAACTCGACGGCCAAGCGTGCGCAGCCTCGCTGATGTCGGCGCCTGGACGTGCCGAAGCCGCCGCTTACGTGATGTACACCTCCGGCACGACGGGCCAGCCCAAGGGCGCGATCGTTACGCACAGAGGCGTGATGCGCCTGGTGTGTAACCCCGACTACGTGGTTTTGGACCAATACACCCGCATGCTCCAGGCGGGCGCCATCGGTTTTGATGCCGCGACGTTCGAAGTCTGGGGCGCGCTGCTCAACGGTGGCTGCCTGCAACTTGTCGATCGCGACGTGTTACTTGACGCGACGGCGCTCGGTCGCTTCCTCGCCACTCACCAGACCACCTGCGCGCTCATCACCACGTCGCTGTTCAACCAGCTGGCCGCACAGGACCCCGCGCTGTTCAAGCCCCTGCAGCAGTTGGTGATTGGAGGGGACGTCATTTCCCCTCTGCATGTTCAACGCGTGTTGAGTGCCTGTGCGCCGCTGCGCCTGATCAACGCCTACGGGCCGACTGAAAACGCGGTAATTTCCACGGCGTGCACGGTGACGCAGGCCGACGGCCTGCACATTTCCATCGGGCGTCCCATCGCCAACTCGACGGCCTACATCCTCGATCGCGCAGGTCACCCCGTACCGATCGGCGTCGAGGGCGAACTCTATGTGGGCGGCGACGGCTTGGGCCTGGGCTACCTGAATCGAGCGGATCTGACTCACGCGGCGTTCCGCAGCGAGGCGGGCATCGGCGGGCGCCTGGTCTACCGGACCGGCGACATGGCGCGCTGGCAGGAAAACGGCAGCATCGAATTTCTCGGCCGGCGTGACCATCAGGTGAAAATCCGGGGTTTCCGGGTGGAGACCAGCGAGATCGAACAACAGTTGCTGGCACTCGAATCCGTACGCCAGGCCCTGGTACAGGTGCACAAACAAGCGGTAACCCAGGAGCGCGTCCTGGTGGCGTATCTGGCGCTGGAACCGGGTGGCTGCATTGATCGCGTGCGGCAGGCGCTGGCGTGCAAGCTGGCGGCGCACATGGTACCTGCGGCGTTTATCCGGTTGGCGAATCTGCCGCTGACGACCAACGGCAAAGTCGACCGAGCGGCACTGCCGCTGCCCGAACCCGCGGACTTCATCGGCGGCGGGCTCGACAGCACGGCGCCCGACACGGCCACTGAGCGCGCATTGGTACAGCTGTGGGCCGATGCATTGGGAATGCCTGCGGTAGGGGTGCATGCCAGCTTGTACGACATGGGCGCCAGTTCGTTGACGGCGACCCTGCTGGCCGGTCGTATTGAACAAACCCTGGGCTGGCGCTGCCCGGTGGCGCAGTTGCTGGCGACGCCGACCGTGGCCGGGATCGCCGCGTACCTGGATGCCAACACTGGGCGTGCGGCATTGTTGCCCGGGAACATCAGCGTTGCGCACGAACAGCCGCGCTATCAGGCCTCAGCCCAACAGCAGCGCGTTTATATCGAACAAATGAAGGACGAGCGCGCCACGCACTACCACCTGCCCATGATCGTGCCGCTTGCCCAGATGCCGGACGTGCCGAAATTGTCGGAAGCGTTGCAGGCGCTTGTGCAACGCCACGAGATATTGCGCACGGAGTTCCTGCAGGAAGACGGCACGACCTGGCAACGGATTCAGGCGCGAGTGCCGGTCGAGCTGCCCGTGCATGATTACGCCGGCACGGCCGAGGCTTTCCTGGGCCAGTTCGTGCGGCCGTTCGCGATGAGCGAGGCGCCGCTATGGCGTGTGGCCGTGGTACGTCACAGTGGCGGCGTCGCGTTGGTGTTGGATATCCACCATCTGATCACCGACGGTTTCTCCCTGGCGCTGTTGTTCCGCGAATGGGCCCTGGCCTATGACGGCCGGCCTGTCGCCCAGCCGGTATTGCAGTACAAGGACTACGCCCAGTGGATGGCGCAGGACACGGTTGCACCGCTGTTGGCGCACGCCGGTGCGTACTGGCAGCAGGTGTATCAGGTGCCGTTCAAACCGCTGGACATTCCCTGTGATCACCCGCGTTCGCACAAGCGTTCCACTGCCGGTGGCCGGTTGGATTTCGCGCTCGGCAGCGAGCGCACCCTGGCGTTGCGCACCCTGGCGCGCGAACACAGGGTGACCCTGTTTCAGGTACTGCTGGCCGGCTATGGCCTGTTCCTGGGGCGGGTGAGCATGGCGCGGGACGTGACCGTGGGCACGCCTGTGTCGGGTCGCAACCTGGCGCAAACCCAAGCGCTGCAAGGCATGTTCGTCAACACCGTGTGCCTGCGCCTGGCACTTGCCGGGGAGCTGCGCTTTGACCAGTACCTCCAGGACGTGGCCGCACATGCCAACCAGGCGTTCGATCATCAGATCTACCCCTTCGATGCCCTGGTGAAAAGCTTGCCGCTGGTGCGCGAGCCCAACCGCAACCCGTTGTTCGACAGTTTGTTTGCCCTGCAGAACACCGACCTCGAAGCGCTCGACTTTCTCGGTGGCCAGCCCCGCTGGGTACCCGAGGCGACGCAGAGCACGATCTTCGAACTCAATTTGCAGATCAGCGAACAGCCGCAGCAACTGAGCGCCGCCTGGATGTACAGCAGCGATCTGTTTCTGGCGCCCACCATCGGCAGTTTTCGCGACACCTACCTGGCAATCCTGGACGCGCTGTTGGCCGACCCATCGCAACGCCTGGATGCGCTGCTGATCACCGAGCCGGCCGAACAGGCCGTTGAACTGCCCACTATCGACTTCTGTTTCTGAATTCCCGGAGCTTGTGATGCAATCGATTGAAACCCTTGGTCAACTTAAGGTCGCTGCGGCCCAGCGCCCGAAACAAGCCGCTTACTGGCGCGAACTGTTCAACCTGGACTGGAGTAGAACCGGTTTTCCGGTCGACACGTCGCTGGCCGGTGAACCGCGCCAGAGCGCGCTGACGCTCGCCTTGCGTGGCGAGGTCTCGGCCCAGGTCATCAAGGTGACCCGAGGCAACGAGGCCAGCCAGCAAGTGTTGTTGACGGCGGCGGTGATCGCCCTGCTGCAGGTCTACACGCGCCACGAAGTGCTGGTGGTCGGTCTGCCGGCCAGCTTCGAACCGAGCCTTGTCGCGTCGCAGAACCTGGCGTTCCCCCTGCACGCCAGCCTGCACGGCGACACCAGCTTCAAACAATTGCTGGACCAGGTGCGCAGCCGCGTACTGGGCGCCATCGAGCACAGTGACTACCCGCTCGCGCTGTTTGCCGACGAACTCTCACTGCCGGAAACCGAAGGCCAGAGTCCGTTTTTCGACGTGGCCGTGGAAATCGCTCATCCGCAAAAGCCCGGCCTCGCACAGCGTCTGGACGTAGCGACGCTGTTCAGCTTTAACGTCGGCGCCGAGCAGGTCGAGCTGACGATCCACTTCGATCAGCGCAAATATGAGGCCGCCACGCTGCGCTGGGTGGCCATGCACCTGGAGGAACTGTTGGCGCAGGTCTTGAGTGCGCCTCAAGCGCCGTTGGCGAACCTCGACCTGATGACCGCCCGCGATGTGGATTTTCTGAGTACGGTCAATGCCACCGAGCAGGCCTACGACCAGAACGTGAGGATCGAAACGCTGTTCGCTCGTCAGGTGCAGGAGCGCCCCGAGGCTGTTGCAGTGGTCTCTGACGCTGGGCAAATGACCTTTGCCGAACTGGATAAACGGGCCAACCAACTGGCCCGCACCCTCGTCGAGCGCGGCGTGTGCCGTGACCAGGTGGTGGCGGTGGTGGCCCAGCGCTCCAACGAAATGCTGGTGGCGATTCTGGCTGTGCTCAAGGCGGGCGGGGCGTACCTGCCCATCGACCCGAACTATCCGCAGTCGCGGATTGACTATGTACTCAATGACAGTGGCGCCCAGCTGATTCTGGCGCAGACGCACCTGCTGAGCGAGTCGGCGGACCGCGAACAGCAGGTCATCGACCTGGCCGATGCCGCTGTATACGCGGCCGACGACCAGGCGCTGGCAGTGGTGGGCGATTCGCGCAACCTCGCCTACGTCATCTACACCTCCGGATCTACCGGTCAGCCCAAGGGCGTGATGGTGGAGCATCACTCGGTGGTCAATCGCCTGGCCTGGATGCAGCGTGCCTATCCTATCGGCCCTGGCGATGTGATTTTGCAGAAGACCCCGATTGCCTTCGACGTATCGGTATGGGAACTGTTCTGGTGGATGATCGAGGGCGCGACGGTGTGCCTGCTGGCACCGGGCGCGGAGCGTGACCCGGAGGCGATGGTCAGCACTATTGAGGCCCATCGGGTCACGACGCTGCACTTCGTGCCGTCGATGTTGAACGCGTTCCTCGGGTATGTGCAGAGCGCCCGTTCCGGCGCCCGGTTGGCGAGCCTGCGCCAGGTGTTCGCCAGTGGCGAAGCGCTTGGCGTGCACCAGGTGCGGTTGTTTGAAACGCTGCTGTTCGACACCCACGCCACGGCCCTGATCAACTTGTACGGGCCTACCGAGGCCACGGTGGACGTGTCTTACTTCAACTGCTGCGGGCGCAACCTGAGTCACTTGGTGCCCATCGGCAAACCCATCGATAACACGCGCCTGCACATTGTGGGGGCGAACCTTCAGCCCCTGCCGGTCGGTGTGCCCGGCGAGCTGTGCATTGCCGGTGCCGGTTTGGCCCGTGGCTATCATCAGCGCGAGGCGTTGACGGCCGAGCGTTTTGTCGAGCAGCCGGTGGCGGGCGAGTCGCGTATCTACCGCACCGGCGACCTTGCACGCTGGTTGCCGAACGGGGAAATCGAATACCTGGGGCGTATCGATAACCAAGTCAAACTGCGCGGCCTGCGCATCGAATTAGGTGAAATCGAAAGCCGCCTGCGCGCTTTTCCCCAGGTGCGTGAGGCGGTGGTCGTGGTACGCACCCTCGGCGAGACCCAATCGCTGTGCGGCTATGTCGAGGCGCCGCACACCCTGGACCTGGCGCAACTGCGCAGCTTCCTCGGGCAGTTTTTGCCCGACTATATGGTGCCCACCCACCTGACCGTGCTTGAGGCCTTCGCGTTGTCACCCAGCGGCAAGCTGGATCGAAAAGCACTGCCGGACCCGCAATTGACCAACGCCGACGACACGGAGTACGTGGCGCCGCGCAACGCCAGTGAGACCTTGCTGGTGGGCATTTGGGAAGACGTGCTGGGCGTGCGCCCGATTGGCGTGCATCACAACTTCTTCGCACTGGGGGGTGACTCCATCCACTTCGTGACTATCCTGGCCCGGGCGCGTACCCAAGGCATGGACTTCACCTTCCAGGACTTCTTTGCCCGTCCGACCGTCGCTCAACTGGTGGAGGGGCTGGCGTCCGGCACTGGCGGCGAACAGGTTCGCCATACGTTTGAACCTTATGAACTGCTGAGCCCGGCGGACCGCGAACGCTTGCCCGAAAGCGCCGAAGACGCCTACCCGTTGTCCATGCTGCAGGCCGGACTGATCTTCCAGAACGAACTCAGTTTCGGCACTGCGCAGTATCACGACATCATCAGCTACACGATCAAAAGCGCAATTGATTTGGCCGTATTCGAGCAAGCCGTGCGGATTCTGGTGCAGCGTAATCCGATTTTCCGCACCAGTTATCATTTGTCCGGCTTCGACCAGTTCATCCAGATGGTCAATCGGGACGTGGAGCTGCCGCTGACGATGGCGGACCTGCGTGGCATGGACGAGCAGGCCCAGGAACAGTGGTACCAGCAATGGCTGGAAGACGAAAAGGCCCACCGTTTTGTCTGGGAAAATGCCGGACTGGTGCGCCTGCATGTGCATGTGCTGAGCGACACGCTGTATCGTTATGTGCTCAGCCAGCACAACTCGGCCCTGGATGGCTGGAGCATCACGCTGGTACACACGCAGTTGTTCGACATCTACTACAGCCTGCTCAAGGGCAACACGTACGACAAGCCGCTGGTCGATAACCACCTGCGCAACTACATGGGCCTGGAGCAGCAGTCGCTGGCCAGCGTTGCCGACCGTCAGTTCTGGCACGACCTGATGGAGGAGGCGCGGTTTACCCAACTGCCGCGCCTGCAAGCTGAGCAGCCGACGGACGGCTTATCGGTGGTGTTCCATGAAGTGAAGATCGACACCGGACTGTCGGAGCGCATCATTGCGTTGGCCGATGCCCTGAATGTGCCGGTCAAAACCGTGTTGATGGCCGCGCACCTGAAGGTCCTGAGCGAACTGACCGCCGACAATGACGTGCTGGTCGGCTATGAGCACAGTGGGCGTCCCGAGGTGGATGGGGCGACGCGGGCGATTGGCCTGTTCCTCAATACCCTGCCGCTGCGGGTGAAGATCGCCAAGGGGTCGTGGGCGCAATTGATCCAGCAGGTGTACAACGCCGAAACCGACCTGCTGCCGCACCGCCGTTACCCGATGGCGCAGATCAAGCAAGACATGGGCACCCAACAACCGCTGTTCGAAACCGCGTTCAACTACACCCACTTCTATTTGCTCAAGGACCTGGAGAGCCTGCCGGAGTTCGACCTGCTGGACGTGCGCGCCAACTCTGAAACCGAGTTCGTGCTGCGTGCCGAATTCTCCCGGCATTTCTCCACCGACGAGGTCCATCTGAGCCTGCACTACCACGACCACGTTTTCAGTGCGCAATACGTCGAACAGATGGGGGATTACTACCGTCAGGCGTTCGAACTGATGACCCGTGACCGTCAGGCGCCCCACGATGCCATCCCGCTGCCGAGCCCTGAACAGGCGCAGTTGTTGAATCAGGCCCGGGCCGTCGAGGTCATGACCTTTGCGCGGGCGAGCAAGTCCCAGGGTGCCGGGTCAGGCGCCACGCCATTGGCCCCGCACACACCCACCGAGCGGCGTATTGCCCAGGTGTGGGCGCAAGTGCTCGGAGTGCCGGTAGAGAGCATCCAGCTTGAGGACAACTTCTTCGAGCTGGGCGGTACCTCGATGGCGGCGATTCGCGTCGCGCTGGTGTCTGAAGGCTTGATCTCGATTCCCAACCTGATGCGCCACTCCACGCTCAAGCCCCTGGCCGACGCCATCGATGCCGGCGCGGGGGATGTACAGAGCGTGCTGCAGCGCCTGGCACCACCGTGCAGTCACGCCAGCGCTGCGGTGGTGTGTTTCCCCTATGCGGGCGGCAACGCCATCAACTTCCGCGACCTGGGCCAGGCATTGGCGGCGGATGGCGCTGAGCGGGATCTCTTTGCGGTCGAACTGCCGGGGCACGACATCACCCGTGCCGATGAGCCGCTGCTGGATGTGCAGGAAGCGGCGCAACGCATCGCCCGCGCCATTGAGCAGACTTCGCCGGGTGTACCGCTGTTGTTCTGGGGGCATTGCGTCGGTGCGGCGCTGATGCTGGAAACCGCGCGATTGCTTGAAGGGCAGGGGCGCACGATTTCCCGGCTGTTCATTGGTGGCAAGTTACTGGACGACGCCGAGTCGACGCGCCAGCGCACCGCGCAAACCCAGGCGCTGAGCCATGAGCAAGTGTTGAACTGGATGGTCGGCGAAACGGGCTACCAGGAACTGGCACAGATGAATGAGCAACAGTCGGCCACCTTGATCCGTGCTTTCCGCCATGACGCCACGGTGGCCAATCTGTACCTGGCCGATGCCGAGGAGGCGTGGCGCGACCGAACCCTGGTGGCGCCGCTGACCGTGGTGGTGACGCGTGACGATGGCATGACTGCTGACTTCGCCGAGCGCTATCAGCGTTGGAGCCTGTTCAGCCAGGACGTGTCGCTGCAGGTGATCGACGACGGTGGGCATTACTTCTGCCGGACTCGCCCCGAAGCGGTGGCTGCCGTGATCAACGCGGCCTGCCCGACCAGCAGCCCACGTACTCATCAATAAGGAATCGACATGACCCATAAAGAGTCGTTTGTACAGGACGCGGCGGTGGCAGCGGGCGCCGTCGCGCTCAATGCCGGCCCGATGCCCAATCGCCGGGAAGAGTTGACCGCCGGGGCGAAGGCGATGATTCCGTTTCTGGTGTCGGCATTTCCCATGGGGCTGCTGGGCGGTGCCTTCGGCATGACCAGCGGCCTGGGGGAAGCCAAGACGTTGGCGCTCGCCATGGTCCTGAACTCTGGCACGGTGCAGTTCATTGCCATCAAGTTGCTGCAGCAGGATGCGGCCGCGTCGGTGTTGCTCCTGACGGGCCTGGTGCTCAGCCTGCGCCTGTTGATCTACAGCACGGTATTGCGTTCCAGCACCCGCCACTTGTCGCAGCGTTGGCGTGCGGTATTGGCCTTCGGCATGATCGACGCGGTGTTCTTCGTGATGCTGGATCGATTCAAGAAACACCACGAGGCCTATCCGGGTTGGCAATGGTTCTATGCGGGTGCTTCCCTGGCCATGTATGTGAACTGGATGGTGGCGACCGTGATCGGTATCGCCATCGGTGCCTCGTTGCCCGACCTGATTCAGCACGGGCTGGATTTCCCGATGATCGCAGTGTTCGTCGCCATGCTGGCGTCCACCCTGGTCAACTGGAAGGTATGGGCCACGGTGAGCTGTGCCGGGGTGGTGGCGCTGCTGTTTGTCGCGCTGCCTTACAACCTGGGCTTGTTGATCGCCACCGTCGCGGGCGCCGCGATGGGTGTGCTGTGTGAAGTGTTGGAAAAACGTCGCGCCAAGGAGCTGTGAAATGACTACCTGGATCTTGATTTTCGGTTTGGGCCTTTGCACGTTCCTGCCACGCTACCTGCCCCTGGTGCTATGGGGGCAGCGCGAGCTGTCACCGCTGGCCAAGACGGTATTGGGCGCGGTGCCTCCGGCGGTGCTGGCGGCGTTGGTGGTGCCGGCGATGCTGGTGCCCACCGGGACGGCCATCGATTTCAGTGTGCAAAACCCTTATCTGCTAGGGTCTGTAGCGGTGTTTGTGTTGTTTTTCCTGACTCGGCGTATGTTGTTGTCGAGTTTTATCGGTGTGCTGGTGTTTTTTGCAGTGCAGTGGTTTTTTGGTCGTGTATGAAAGGTCTTGAGGGAGAGGGAAGATGACAGTCAACGTTTTGATCCTGCCGGGCCTGTTCAACTCCGGTGAAGCCCATTGGCAATCGCAATGGGAGCGTCAGTTCCACGGCTTGCAGCGGGTGGAGCAGCAGGACTGGGAAACACCGGTCGCTGCCGATTGGGTGGCGCGCCTGAATCAGGCGATAGAGGCGGCTGACAGCGACGTTGTGCTGGTCGCGCACAGCCTGGCGATTACCCTGATCACCCGCTGGGCGGCGCAGTATCCGCAGTCGAACAAGGTGAAGGGCGCCTTGCTGGTGGCGCCGAGCGATACCGAGGCGGACTCGTATCCGTCGGGCACCACCGGTTTTACGCCGATGTCGATGCAGCGCCTGCCTTTTCGCACGATCCTGGTGGCGAGCACCAACGATCCCTACGTCACCCAGGAACGGGCGAAAGCGTTCGGCGAGGCATGGGGCAGTGAACTGGTGTGGGAGCAGGACGCCGGCCATATCAGCGGCGACGCGGGGTATGGGCCTTGGCCGAAGGGTGTGGAGTACCTTTACCAATTGACCGGTGACCCGCAGTTCCAACTTAAGTAGCGGCCACTGCGAGGGGCCGGTCAAGCCCCTCGCAGCTCAGGTTGTCAGTGCTCCAGGGTTTGCGCGGCGTTGGCATTTTGCGTCATCGCAAACAGCCCGCTGCGCAGGTCCGTGCCGCTCGGCTGCTGATACAGGCTCAAGCCGAACTCCGGCAACACCGCCAATAAATAATCGAAAATATCCCCCTGGATGCGCTCGTAGTCCGCCCACGCCGTGGTGCGGGTGAAGCAGTAGATTTCCAGCGGCACGCCCTGGGCGGTGGTCTGCATCTGGCGCACCATGCAGGTCATGTTCGGCTGGATGTCCGGGTGACTTTGCAGGTACGCCAGGGCATAGGCGCGAAAGGTCCCCAGGTTGGTCATGCGGCGGCGGTTGGCCGACAGTTGCGCGCTGTGGCCCTGGGCCTCGTTCCAGGCCTTGAGTTCGGCCTGCTTGCGACCGATGTAGCCGGTGAGCAGGTGCACCTGGGTCATGCGCTCTTCTTCGTCATCGCGCAAAAAGCGCACGCCGCTGGCGTCGATGAACAGGCTGCGCTTGATGCGCCGACCGCCGGAGGCCTGCATGCCGCGCCAGTTCTTGAACGACTCGGACATCAGGCGCCAGGTGGGAATGGAGACGATGGTCTTGTCGAAGTTCTGCACCTTGACCGTGTGCAGGGTGATATCCACCACATCCCCGTCGGCACCGACCTGGGGCATTTCGATCCAGTCGCCGACCCGCAGCATGTCGTTGCTGGTCAATTGCACACTGGCGACGAACGACAGCAGCGTGTCCTTGTACACCAACAGGATCACTGCCGACATCGCACCCAGGCCCGATAGCAGCAACAGCGGCGAACGGTCGATCAGGGTGGCGACGATGATGATTGCACCAAACACGAACAGCACCATCTTTGCCAGCTGCACATAGCCCTTGATCGAGCGGGTGCGCGCATGTTCGGTGCGTGCGTAGATATCCAGCAGCGCGTTGAGCAGGGCACTTATCGCCAGCACCATGAACAGGATGGTGATCGCCAGGGCCACGTTGCCGATGAACAGGATGGCGGTCTTGCTCAGGTCCGGCACCAGGTACAGGCCGAACTGGATCACCAGGGACGGCGTCATCTGCGCCAGGCGATGGAAGACTTTGTTATGCCGCAGATCGTTAAGCCAGTGCAGCGCCGGTTGCCGGCCGAGTAACTTGACCGCGTGCAGGATAAGGTAACGTGCCACACGCCCTACCACCAAGGCCACCACCAGCAGTACCAGCAAGCCGAGGCTGGAATGCAGGACCGGGTGTTCATCGAGGGCGCCCCAGAGGTCTTGGACGTTGAGCCAGAGCTGTTTGATATCCATGGGTTAACCGATTCTTCTGTAAGACAACACGGGCCGATTAGAGCATTTAAGTGCAACAAAGTTGACGCCACGGACAAAATCGCTGACAAAAAAGCAGCTGATTAGCACCGTTCGCGTAAAGAAACTCGGTTTGGACGCCCGAAACCGGTAACCTATGCAGCTGATATTTTGTATTTCTTCGAGGTAGCACCCGTGTTTTCCCAATTCGCCCTGCACGAACGCCTGCTCAAAGCCGTGGCCGAGCTTAAATTTGTCGAGCCTACGCCTGTGCAGGCAGCGGCCATTCCGCTCGCGCTCCAGGGGCGTGACCTGCGGGTGACGGCGCAAACCGGTAGCGGCAAGACCGCTGCTTTCGTCCTGCCGATTCTCAACCGCCTGATCGGTCCGGCCAAAGTCCGCGTCAGCATCAAGACCCTGATCCTGCTGCCGACCCGCGAGCTGGCCCAGCAGACCTTGAAGGAAGTGGAGCGCTTCTCGCAGTTCACCTTCATCAAGTCCGGCCTGATCACCGGCGGTGAAGATTTCAAGGTCCAGGCCGCCATGCTGCGCAAGGTGCCGGACATCCTGATCGGCACCCCGGGCCGCATGATCGAGCAACTCAATGCCGGCAACCTCGACCTCAAGGAAGTCGAAGTGCTGGTGCTTGACGAAGCCGACCGCATGCTCGACATGGGCTTTGCCGACGACGTGCAGCGCCTGGTAGCCGAGTGCGTCAACCGCCAGCAGACCATGCTGTTCTCCGCCACCACCGGCGGCTCGACCCTGCGCGACATGGTCGCCAAGGTGCTGAACAACCCCGAGCACCTGCAGGTCAACAACGTCAGCGACCTGAACGCGACCACGCGTCAGCAGATCGTCACCGCTGACCACAACGTGCATAAAGAACAGATCCTCAATTGGCTGCTGGCCAACGAGACCTATCAGAAGGCCATCGTCTTCACCAACACCCGCGCCGCTGCCGACCGTATCTACGGCCGGCTGGTGGCGCAGGAATACAAGGCGTTCGTGCTGCACGGCGAAAAGGACCAGAAGGATCGCAAACTGGCCATCGACCGCCTCAAGGCCGGCGGCGTGAAGATCCTGGTCGCCACCGACGTCGCCGCGCGCGGTCTGGACGTGGATGGCCTGGACCTGGTGATCAACTTCGACATGCCGCGCAGCGGCGACGAATACGTGCACCGTATCGGCCGTACCGGGCGTGCCGGCAACGATGGCCTGGCCATCTCGCTGATCTGTCACGGCGACTGGAACCTGATGTCGAGCATCGAGCGCTACCTCAAGCAATCATTCGAGCGCCGTACCATCAAGGAAGTCAAAGGCACCTACACCGGGCCGAAGAAGGTCAAGGCCTCGGGCAAGGCGGTTGGGGTGAAGAAGAAAAAGACCGACGCCAAGGGCGACAAGAAGAAAGCCGGCGCCAAGTCGCCGACCAAGCGCAAGATCGCCAACCGGCCGAAGACCGACAACCTGTCGCTCGTCAGCAAGGACGGCATGGCCCCGCTCAAGCGCCGCAAGCCGGAAACGCCGGCTGCCGAATAAGATCGCTTGATATGAAAAAACCGGACGATGTCCGGTTTTTTTTTGATCGTTCCCAGGACGCTCCGCGTCCACTCCTGCATTCAGCTTTTGGCCTTTGCCGCCGCTTCCTTGAGTTCCTTGAGCCGGGCATCGATCAACTGGCACTTGTCGGGGAATTCCGCGCTTTCGGTGTCCAGGTCCATTTTCTGCAACTCGTCGTTCATCTCTTTGGCCTTGGTCGGGTTCTGCTCAGTGAGCTGGGTGACTTCCCGCGCCAGTTGCTCACGCTTGGCGGTGGCTTCTTCCGGCGTGCAGGCCCAGGCGGGCACCGTGCTCAGCAGCGTGGCGGCGATGGCCAGGTTCATCAGGGTTTTCATCGGGGACCTCCTTGGCGATTGTGTACGGTTGAGGGTGCGAACGTCGGGAAAGTTCAGCGAAATGACAGCCGTCGATCCGGCTGAACGGCGGCCGACCTGGCGTGTCACACCTGCAGACGGGCTACTTTTTCGTGGGCCTGCAGGAGGAATCAGGATGACGACTTACAACTGGGATCTGATCGAACGTCTGCTGCACGAAGTGCAGAATGGTGAGGGCAGCTTTGCCCCGCGCAAGTACGCCGAGCAGGAAGCCGCCGAGAAAGCCACGGCGGGCGAGTCCGTAGGTAACTTGGATACGCTGAAAAAGACTGCTGCCGATTACGAAGCGCTGTTGCTCAAGCGTGGGTTTATCGAATCGCGTCCGCAGGAGGAAGGCGGCAATGGGGAGAACTTCATTTTGACGCCGCGCGGTTCTAGCCTGCTCTCCCTGATCGACAGTTCCATTCCAGGCGAACACCATCCACGCCATGTGCTGGACCAGCAGGAAGATGCGCTGGACGAAGCGACCTTCGATCACGTGGCCTCCAAGGCGGCAATTGCCGGCGGCGCGATCTGAAGACCTCGCACAACCCTGTGGGACGGGGCTTGCCCCAATCCCGGTCAGTGTAGGAGCGAGCAAGCTCGCTCCTACAGATGGCGGTAGGGCTTGCCCCCGATAGCAGTTTGTCAGTCGCTGAGAAGAATCTGACCCGCTGCTATCGAGAGCACGCCCTTTCCCACATCACGCAGAGGCAGCCTTGAGGCATTTGAGGGCCTGAAAGTCGCTGCGAACCTTGTCGATTTTCTGGCTCAGCTTCATGCGCTGTTGCTCAGTGCTCTGCGCCATCAAATCCACGATCAGGCTACGCGCCGCAGCTTCGGTCTGTGCATAGGCAGCACGGTATTGCGGTGTCCAGAGGCTTTCCCGATCGACCAACAATCGCTGCATTTTTTGCGCAAACTCAGCGCTGTTGCGCTGCTGCACCGCCTCGCTGAACTGCGCCTGCCAGTGGGCACGGTTGCCGATCCACGCGTTGTTCTGATCCCCCAGCGCCACAGACCAGGCCATCACCCGCTGCTGCTGGCTGGCGCTGAGTGGGCCGATCCAGGCGTCCAGACGCTTGCTCATGCGCTCGGCGCGCTCCTTGATCTGCTGGGCCAACGGCGGCTTGAGGTATTCGTCCTGGCGTTTGCGCAGGTCTTTGGCCAGGGCGTCGTTCATCTCCTTGACCTGCTGATCGTCCAGGCCTTGCAGCAGTTGAACCGCAGACGGGGTGATTTCACGCGCGATCTCGGCGATGGCCTGTTTGGCTTCGACGGTGCGGGCCTGCAAGGCGGCGTCGGTGACCTGATTGCTGTCGACCATCTGTTGCAGGCGGTCCAGCCAGTCCAGGTAACCCGGCAATTGCGTGGTGCAGTGCCAGGTCAGGTGCTCCTTGAGTGTGTCGTTGAACCAGCTCTTCTGCCCGGCATTCATCTCCAGATAGTCGCTGAGGGTCCAGGGGATGATCACGTCAAGATTACGGTAGGCCAGGCCCACGCGATTGCAGCCGGCGAGCACCAGGCTCAGGGTCAGCAATAACACCAGAAGTTTGAGCCGACGCAACATGGGCGGTTCCTTGCACGGGTGGGGTTAATGCATGTGAACCTGCACAGGGTGCGACAGTTCAGCCCATCAATAAAACGACCGAACAGCCTTCAAGGTCAACAGACCGTCACATTGCGAATTGTGTCCGGAGTAGGCTGAGCAGTCACCGCCACTGAGGCTGGAGTCGCTGTAGATCAGGTCCAGGTCGACCCCTTTCCAGGCCCGGGAAAGTTGCACCGACCAGTCGCTGAAGCTGCTGATGGCGCCGTTCTCCACCGACACCGGTGTGCCCAGTTGATGGGTGGTGTACTTCATGCTGACGCCGATGCCGAACGGCTGGGTGCCGCCGAGGTCGGCAAACAGCGTGCTGTCCTGGCGGTCGGGGTCGTTGCTGAAGGACACGCCGAAACGGTTGCCCAGCAGGTTGAGGCCACCATAAAACGCCTGGCTGTCGAGGGGGCTGACCTTGGGGTAGCTGTAGTGAATCAACCCCACTTCGTAGCCCAGGGTCTGGTCGAAGGGGTGTTTGAAGCCCATATAGGAGTCGACTTCAAGGGTGCTGGGCGAGGACAACCCCATGTTCGGTGAAAACTGGCCGACGTACAGGCCGCTGTCGTGACTCAGGTCCAGCCCGCCATGGAACGCATCGCTGCCGGGGGAGGTCGGCTTGACCAGGCCCTGGGCCATGCTGCGGCTGGGAGTGGTGCCCAATTTCAGGTCGAAGTCGCCCAATTCGCGCTGAAAAATCTGCGCGTCGGCGAGCGGACAAGCGACAAGCGCGCTGACCAGTAGAATGCAGGATTTGAGCATGCTTCACTCCATGAAAAGCGAGGAGCAGTGACGAAGAAAGACGAGCAGATGCCCGTGCTAGACGTGTGCAAGGATACCGGCGAAAGCTCGCAGGTGAGGCCCGTTCGTCGATTGATGTGAGGATCAAGGTGTTGCGAAGGTGTTTCGGGCTCTAGTCCTAGCGCCTTGAAGGCAAGACGCATAGGGACCAGGTGCGTTGCGCAGGTATTACTTCTTGCCCAGGCTGATCTGCTTGGACGGGCCGAAAGTCTGGCCGCTCACGCCCTTGGCAATTTGCTGGATTTCGCCACCGGACTTGAGGAACGCAGCAATCTGGCTGTTGATCGATTCGCTGGTTTCAACGGCGGGAGCTGGCTTTGCTTTGCTGTTGGATGCTTTTACGCGCATGGCGGCCACTAACCTGTAGAAAATTAACTTGGCCAGGCATCGTACAGGAAATACTTGACAATTGCTTGGCAAATATCCCCGAGGAATTAAATGTCGCGTCTGCAAAAGACCGAACTTGATCAACCCATTAACCCGCTAACTGACTGTTTTAATTCGAAAGCTTGAGACGTACGGATGCTGGCCGCGGGTAAAATTCGCAGGATTGATCAGACGAGCGGGCGGTGCCAATGGCGCGCCACCTCAGCCCGCGGATTTTTCAGGCGCGCGCGCGTGTCTGGCTCAACTCGGGTAGAATGCCGCCCACGCAATGAGGGTATCTGGAAATGGCTTTAGTCGGGCGCTACAACAGCTTGCAAGTGGTTAAACACACTAACTTCGGTTTGTACCTGGATGGTGCGCAGGACGGTGAAATCCTCTTGCCTAATCGGTATATCCCCAAAGACATTCCCAGTGAAGATGAAGACTGGCTTAACGTTTTCATTTATCTGGACAGTGATGACAAACTTATCGCCACCACGGAAAAACCCAAAGTTCAAGTGGGCGAATTTGCCAGTTTGAAAGTGGTGGAAGTCAACAGCATCGGTGTGTTCCTCGATTGGGGCCTGCCCAAGGATCTGTTGCTGCCCTATTCGGAAGAAAAACGTCAGTTGAGCGCCGGTGAATACTGCGTGGTGCATGTCTACCTCGACAAGCACACCCGGCGCATCACCGCCACCGCGCGCCTTGATCGCTACCTGGACAAAACGCCGGCCAATTACCAGGTGGGCCAGGAAGTCGACCTGCTGGTGGCCGAAGCCACGGACATGGGCTTCAAGGCGATCATCAACAACAAGCACTGGGGCCTGATCCACAAGAACGAAGTGTTCAAGTTCCTGCGCCCGGGCAAGGAAGAGAAAGGCTTTATCAAAGAGATCCGCGCCGATGGCAACATCAGCCTGAGTCTGCAGCCGGTTGGCCAGGAAGCGGCTTCGAGCCTCAACTCGAAGATCCTTGCCAAATTGCGAGACAACAACGGCACCTTGCCGGTCAGTGATAAAAGCGATCCCGCCGTCATCAGCAACTTGTTCGGCGTGAGCAAAGGCAACTTCAAAAAGGCCATTGGTGCGCTCTACAAGCAGGGGCAGATTGTGATTCATGCCGATCGCATTGAACTAAGCTGAGTGCGCCTGGCTCTGCTGTAGGAGCATGTTTGCTCCTACAGTGGACCGGTCAAATGTCTAAGAAAACGTTGTTTGCCTACCTCGGCACGCTGGTCGCCTTTCTGGTACTGGACGGGCTCTGGCTGGGCGTCCTCATGGGCCCTACCTATAAGAGCTTGCTCGGCTCGCTGATGCTCGATCAGCCCCGACTGTTGCCCGCCGTCGTGTTCTATCTGCTGTATGTCCTCGGTTGCGTGGTCTTCGTTGTTCTGCCCAGCGCGAGCTGGCAACGCGCTGCGCGTTTGGGCGCCTTGCTTGGGTTGGTGGCCTATGGCACTTACGACCTGAGCAATTGGGCCACACTGCAAGGCTGGTCCGCCGGCTTGGCGGTAATGGACATGGCGTGGGGGACTGTTCTCACAGCGATCTGTTGCACAGTCGGCTACCTCTGTGCACAACGGGTGCGCCAGTGATTGTGTACAGGATTGTCGTGCACCGTTGCTGCGCATAACTGTTTTATCCAAACCATCATAGTGTCTTTGGAGCGCCGTTCCACAGGTATTGTGTGCCGTTGGCACGCATTCTGCTGACTACCTCGTATACAACCCGTATTGCCTACCGTATGCATATCGCTACGGCAGCGCAGGGCGATATTTCGAGGAGTTTCGCGATGACCGACCCATTGCCCAAAGGCTACAGTCCACGCCTGTATAACCAGGACCTGGGTCCACTGCCGCAAAAATGGACCTGGTACAACATCTTCGCCTTCTGGATGAGCGACGTGCACAGCGTCGGCGGGTACGTGTTCGCCGCCAGTCTGTTTGCCCTGGGGCTGGCCAGTTGGCAGGTGTTGATTGCCTTGCTCGCGGGCATTTGCATTGTGCAATTGATCGCCAACCTGGTGGCCAAGCCGAGTCAGCAAGCGGCGGTACCTTATCCCGTGATTTGCCGACTGGCATTTGGTGTATTTGGCGCGAATATTCCTGCGGTGATCCGTGGCCTGATCGCGGTTGCCTGGTACGGGATTCAGACGTACCTGGCGTCGAGTGCCTTGATCATTGTGGTGCTGCGCTTTTTTCCGTCGATGGCCGTGTATGCCGAGCCGCACTTTGCCGGGTTGTCGTACCTGGGCTGGTTCGGCTTTCTTACCCTGTGGGTGCTGCAGGCCGCTGTGTTCTGGGCCGGCATGGAGTCCATCCGCCGCTTTATCGACTGGGCCGGCCCGGTGGTGTACGCGGTGATGTTTGCCCTGGCCGGCTGGATTGTGTGGAAAGCGGGCTGGGCAAATATCAGCTTTACCCTGGCGGAAAAATCGCTGTCGGGCTGGCAGGCGTTCGGCCAGGTGATCGTGGCGACGGCGCTGGTGGTGTCGTACTTCTCCGGGCCTACCCTGAATTTTGGCGATTTCAGCCGCTACTGCCGCAGCATGCAGGACGTGCGCCGGGGCAACTTCTGGGGGCTGCCGGTGAACTTCCTGGCATTCTCCCTGGTAACTGTGGTGATCGTCTCGGGCACCTTGCCAGTATTTGGCGAAATGTTGCACGACCCCATCGCCACCGTGTCGCGTATCGACAACAGCATGGCCGTGTTGCTGGGCGCCTTCGCTTTCGTCACCGCCACTATCGGCATCAATATCGTCGCCAACTTTGTCTCGCCGGCGTTCGACTTCGCCAACATCGCGCCGAATAAAATCAGCTGGCGTGCGGGTGGAATGATCGCGGCCTTGGCGTCGATCTTTATCACGCCATGGAACCTGTTCAATAACCCGCTGATGATTCACTACACCCTGGATATCCTGGCCGCGTTTATCGGGCCGCTGTTCGGCATCCTGCTGGTGGATTTTTACCTGGTCAAAAAGCAGCGCATCGACGTGGATGCGCTGTTCGATGACAGTCCGAGCGGGCGCTATTACTTCGACGGCGGAGTGAACTGGACGGCGGTCAAGGCCCTGGTGCCTGCGACGCTGGTGGGCGTCGCCATCACCTTCACGCCGGCGTTGCAAGGCATGGCCAATTTCGCATGGTTTACCGGCTGCTTCCTGGGTGGGCTGTTTTTTCTGGTACTGGCGCGGCGTGAGCAGGTGCGTTTGCCCACCCCTGTGGTCGCTGGCTGAGCACTACACCGCCCGCCACCAACAGGCCGCAACCGGCAATCACCAGCGCCGGTTGCAGACCGCCGCTCCAGTGGCTGCTCACCGAGGCCAGCAGCGGCCCGCTCAATTGGCCAATGGCAAAGCTGGCCGTCAACAACCCGGTGCTGCGCTGGTAGCCGTGGGGCGCTATCTCGCGCAGGCGCGCCATGACCAATTGCATGCAGGCCAGAAAAGGTGCTCCGCACAGCAACACCCCCAACGCCAGCCCCCAGCCATTGCCCAGCAGGCAAGTGAATACGCCGGCCGCTTGCAGCCACAGCGTGGTCATCAGCCAGCGCCGGGTGGTGTTCGGGTCCTTGCGGCGCAGGCTGGCAATCACCACGCCCATCGCTGCGGCCAGGCCAAAGCACGGCCAGAACACGTCGGCCTGCCAGGCGCCCTTGAACTGCGCACTGGCCATCTGCGACAGGAAGGTCGCTGGAATGATGTAGCCCAGGCCGTACAGGAAGTAGATCCAGCCCAAGTGCGCGATGCTGCCGTTATTGCCGGCGGTGGAGGCGGGTGCAGCCAGTGTGGTCGGCTTCGGCAGGAAGGGCAGGATCGCCAGCAGCATCGCCAGAGCCACCGCGCCATACACCAGCCACAGCGTCGCGGAGCTTTGCCCCAATAGATTGGCGCCCAGCGCCAGCAGTCCGGTGAGCACAATGCCCAAGCCAGGCCCTGCGAACACCAGCGCTCCCAGGCGTGGCCGGCCGGCGGCAATCGCCAGCGGCTGGCTCAGGCTGGTAATCATCACCAGGGCCCAGGCGCTGGCGACACCAGTGCCGAAACGCAGCAGCAGGTGGGGCCAGAAGCCCTCGGCCCAATAGGACGCCAGTGTCAGCAGCACGCAGAGCCACAACCCGCCGTACAAGCGGCCTTTGATATGTTGATGACTGCGGGCGAAGATCGAGTCCACCGCACCGACGAAGTAACCCAGGTAATTGGCGGCCGCGATCACCCCGGCGCCGGTCAGGTCGATCTGACCTTCGCTGAGCAAATGCGGCATCTGCGGGGTCAGGGCAAAGCGACCAATGCCCATGGCCATCATCAGGGCGACAAAGCTGGCGGTTAAGCGAATCAACGGTGACATGTTCAAGTGTCCTGCGAGAAAGCGAAGACCTTCAGGCTAAAGCGGATTGACTTTCTGTAAAAATGAATAATAGTGAGTGACTTGTTCAGTTTTGGAGAAAGGCTATGGAGTTCAGTCAACTGCGCATCTTCCAGGCGGTGGCGGAGGAGGGCTCCATTACCCGCGCCGCCGAGCGCTTGCACCGTGTGCCGTCGAACCTGTCGACCCGGCTCAAGCAAATGGAAGAACAGCTTGGCGTGGAGCTGTTTGTGCGTGAACGCCAGCGCTTGCAACTTTCTCCTGCGGGTAAAGTGCTGCTGGACTACAGCACCCGTCTATTGGCGCTGCACGACGAAGCTCACGGCGCCGTGCAGGGCGGGCAACCGGCGGGTGATTTTGTCCTTGGCAGCATGTACAGCACGGCGGCGATTCACTTGCCCACCCTATTGGCGCGTTATCACAAGGCTTACCCGAGGGTGAACCTGCAGGTGCAATCTGCGCCGAGCGGCGAACTGCTGGAAGGCTTGATCACCGGGCGGCTGGATGCGGCGCTGGTGGATGGTCCATTGACGATTGCCACGCTGGACGGCGTGCCGTTGTGCGAAGAGCGCCTGGTGATCATTTGCGAGGCCGACCACCCGCCGGTGCGCGGCCCCCAGGATGTGGCCGGCCGCTCGGTCTTCACCTTCCGCCGCAGTTGCGCCTATCGGACCCGCCTGGAGACGTGGTTTTCCCACGAGCGTGTGGCCATGGGCCGCGCCATCGAGATCGAGTCCTACCAAGGCATGCTCGCCTGTGTCATCGCCGGTTCAGGCGTGGCATTGATGTCCGAATCCATGCTCGACAGCCTGCCGGGCAGGGACAGCGTGTCCGTTCATCCGCTGACTGGGCCTTTTGCCACTGCCACCACCTGGTTGATGTGGCGAAAGGGTATGCTCGGCGCTAACCTCAATGCATGGATCGAGTTGCAGCAGGCGAGCCAGGCAGAGAGCGTGCAAGACAGGCGCGAGATTGCTTGAACGATTCGTCAGGATCCTGATCCATTCAGTAATAGTTCGTTGTGGTTTCGCGCAAGCAATACGTAGGACTTAGGGCTACTATCAGTGTAGGAAAGGGCGACAAAACGGGCGCCTACACGCATTACCCTCAAAGGGGGCACATCATGAAAGAGAAAATTCAAACCTGGCTCCATGACCTTGGCGTTGCGCTGGGCTTGATCGAGCCTCCACTGCAGCCGGTGCCGATTCGCACCGATGACGAGCAACGCCGTCCCCGTCGGCGTTGAGCCCCAGCCAACTCGGGATTGAGGTGGGAGCGGGCTTGCTTGCGAATACGTTGAGTCAGTCGATAAATAGTTGACTGATTTACCGCATTCGCGAGCAAGCCCGCTCCCACATTTGTTTCAAGCCACCCGTGCCGCCACCGCTCCCGGTTTACGCGACACCACACTCACCAGCACAAAACTCACCGACGCCACCGCGAGGCTGTAATAAATCGGCGTGTTTGCATCCAGCCCATCCTTGAACATAAATACCAGCGCGGTGAAGAACCCCAGGCCCATCGACGTAATCGCCCCGGCGGTGGTCGCGCGTTTCCACACGATCGCTCCGATCAGCGGGATCAGCATGCCGCCCACCAGCAGGTTATAGGCCAGGGTGAGGGCGCTGATTACATCGTTCACCACCAGTGCGATGCCGAGCACGGCGATGCCGGTCAGCAAGGTGAACAAGCGGTTGACGCCCAGGCTCGACTGCTTGCCGCTGCGCAAACGTGGCAACAAGTCTTCGGTCAGCACGGTGGAGGCGGCGAGCAAGCCGGCGCTGGCCGTGGACATCATCGCCGCCAGGGCAGCAGCAATCACCAGGCCGCGAATGCCGTCCGGCAGCGAGGCTTTGACGATGGCCGCGAACGCGTTGTCGACGTTGTCCAGGTCCGGGATCAGCACATGCGCCACCATGCCGATCAATGCGCATGCCAGGCCATAAACAATGCAATAGAACCCGGCGAAGGTGCCGGCGTGCCGGGCAACTTTTTCGTCGCGGGCGGTGAATACGCGCTGCCAGATATCCTGGCCGATCAGGATGCCGAAGAAGTAGATCATGAAGTAGGTCATGATCGTGTCCCAGCCGATCGCGGTGAAGCTGAAGCTTGATGCCGGCAGCTTGGCCACCAGTTCATCCCAGCCGCCGACGCGGTACAGGCAGATCGGCAATAGAATGAACATCAGCCCCACCGTCTTGATCACGAACTGCACGATATCGGTCAGGGTCAGCGACCACATGCCGCCGATGGTCGAATACACGACTACCACGGCACCGCCCAGCAGCACCGAGATCCAGAACGGCAGGCCGAACAGCACGTGTAGCACAGTGCCGATGGCCAGGATCGAGGTCACTGCAATCATCAGTGCGTAAGCCAGCATGATCACTGCACTGGCCTGGCGAGCCATGGGGTTGTAGCGTTTCTCCAAGACCTGGGTGACGGTGAATATTTTCAGCTTCAACAGCGGCTTGGCCAGGAACAGGTTCAGCGCAATGATCCCCGCGCCCAGTGCGGCGCACAGCCAGAAACCGGAAATACCGTGCACATAACCCAGGCGCACGGTGCCGACGGTGGAGGCGCCGCCCAATACCGTGGCGGCCATGGTGCCCATGTACAGGGATGGCCCCAGGTTGCGTCCGGCCACCAGGTAATCTTCATGGGTCTTGGCGCGGCGCATGCCGTAGTAGCCGAGCACCAGCATGCCGGCGGTGTAGATGAGTACGACGAATAGATCCAAAGCCATGGCGTTGATTCTCCGATTATATTTTTTATGGACGATCAGGCGGCAGTCGGCTCGGCAAACGTGCGAGCCAAGGTCAGGTACATCAGTGGTTGGGGATCTGTGCGATCCCCTTGACTGTTAGTGTGAAGACACTGTTTTCATTGTTTTTGGAACTGCTCATCGTTCATCAGCGATGTGTCACGCCAGGCAGTACGCAGAGCATTTCATACAGCAGGTTGGCACCCAGCAGCGAGGTGTTGCCGGTGGTGTCATAGGGCGGCGAAACTTCCACCAGATCACAACCAATCAGGTCCAGGCCCTGGCAGCCACGAATGATCTCGATCGCCTGGATGGTGGTCAGCCCGCCGATTTCCGGCGTGCCGGTGCCCGGTGCCCAGGCCGGGTCGATGCCATCGATGTCGAAGCTCAGGTACACCGGGCCGCCGCCGACCTTTTCGCGCACTTCGGCCATCAACGGCGCGAGCGAGTGATGCCAGCATTCTTCGGCCTGGACCACACGGAAGCCCTGCTTGCGGCTCCAGTTGAAGTCTTCGGCGGTGTAGCCCTGGGCACGCAGGCCGATCTGCACCACGCGGTCACAATCGAGCAGACCCTCTTCCACGGCACGGCGGAAGGTGGTGCCGTGGGCGATTTTCTCGCCGAACATATGGTCGTTGACGTCGGCGTGGGCGTCGATATGCACCAGCCCGACCTTGCCGTGTTTCTTGTGGATCGCCCGCAGGATCGGCAGGGTGATGGTGTGGTCGCCACCCAGGGTCATGGGGATGACGTCGTGCTCGAGGATTTCATCGTAGGCGTGTTCGATGATGCGCACGGCGTCGAGGAGATTGAAGGTATTGATCGCCACATCGCCGATATCCGCAACCGACAGCGAATCGAACGGCGCAGCACCGGTGGCCATGTTGTACGGACGGATCATCACCGATTCGGCGCGAATTTCCCGAGGTCCGAAGCGGGTGCCGGCGCGCAGCGAGGTGCCGATGTCCAGGGGCACGCCGATAAAGGCCGCGTCCAGGCCCTTGGCCGTTTGCAGGTGGGGCAGGCGCATCATGGTGGCGATGCCGGCGAAGCGCGGCATTTCGTTGCCGCCCAGTGGTTGGTGGAAAATCTTGTCCACGGGATTGCCTCATCGTTGTTGTGTTTATCAGGTGGCCGATTCTGTAAAAAGCGAGGGCAGGGAAGAATCGGCAGAGGCAAATACTTAGTTCAGATTTTTCTAAACTAAAGCCTGGGGTAAACTCGGTTCACATGAGAGCGCCTGCGGAGATTTAATGGCCAACGCCTTGCCCGACCTGAAACTGCTGCGCATCTTCGTCAGCGTCGTGCGGCACCAGGGGTTCGCCAACGCCCAGCACGCACTCAACCTGTCGACGTCAGCCATCAGCACCTATATGAGCCAGCTGGAATCGGTGTTGGGCCTGGTGCTGTGCCATCGCGGGCGGGGCGGCTTCAGCCTGACCAGCAAGGGTGAGCTGTTTTATCAGGAAACCTTGCGTTTATTGGCCGAGCTGGAAGGCTTCGAACAATATGCCGCCGCGTTGAAGGGCGAATTGCGCGGCACGCTCAAGCTCGGCGTGCTCGACTCCACCGTCAGCGACAAAGCGCTGCCGTTCGCTGAGGTGATCGGTGCCTACAGCCTCGAACACCCGGCGGTTCATTTGCATCTGTCGGTGATGAGCCCTTATGAACTGCAACTGGGGGTCCAGGACAATCGCCTGGACCTGGCCATCGGCGCGTTTTCCAACCGCATGAGCGGGCTGATCTATATGCCGCTGTACCGCGAACAGCACTGGCTGTATTGCAGCACCCGGCACCCGCTGTTCAATGAACGGCGCATTCCCGAGCAGGTCATCACCCAGCAACGTATGGTCGGACGGGGTTATTGGAGCCAGGCCGAACTGGCGCGCCACGGCTTCAAGCACAGCGCGGCCACCGTGGAAAGCATGGAGGCGCAGCTGATCCTGGTGCTGTCGGGGGCCTACATCGGCTATCTGCCCGAGCACTACGCCCAGGCCTGGGCCGACAAGGGCGACCTGCGCGTGCTGCTGCCGGCCACCTTTGGCTACCAGGCGCCGTTTTCGATGATCATGCGCCGGGGCCGAAGCCGCGAACCGCTGATACAGACCTTTCGCGATCTACTTAAAGCCCAGCTCAACCAGGCCTGAAAAAAAACATGTCCAGACCCCAGTGTCCCCGTTGTCTCAGGCCAGTCAGCCACTGCTTGTGCCCGCTGATTCCCCGTCTCGACAGTCGCACCCGCGTGTTGCTGCTGCAGCATCCGAGCGAGGTCAACCACGCGCTCAACACCGCGCGGCTCGCGGCGTTGGGGTTGAACAATGCGCAGTTGGTGGTGGGCGAGGTGTTCGATGACTTGGCGAACCTGTTGAACCCGCCCGGTTATCAGGCGCGGCTGTTGTTTCCGGCCGACGATGCCCAACCCCTGCAAGCCTACGCACAAAACGATCAGCCGCTGTTGCTGGTGGTGCCCGACGGCACCTGGCGTAAGGCGCGCAAGTTGCTGCATCTGAACCCACTGTTGGCGGCGTTGCCGCGGGTGACGCTGGCCGATGGCGG
Organism: Pseudomonas fluorescens; assembly: GCF_002837185.1. GTDB lineage: Bacteria > Pseudomonadota > Gammaproteobacteria > Pseudomonadales > Pseudomonadaceae > Aquipseudomonas > Aquipseudomonas fluorescens_AM. Next base: position 84,781 of record NZ_KZ477986.1, read on the forward strand.
TGTGTCGCGCTATCGACTGCGCAAGGCACCGGGCCCGGGCGCGTTGTCGACGGTCGAAGCGATCGTGCAAGCGTTGCAGGTACTGGAAGCGCCAGCATCGTTCGAGACGCTGCTCAAACCCTTTGAAGCATTGATCGAGGGGCAGATTGCGGCGATGGGGGAAGAGGTTTTTCAGAGAAATCATGGCGGTGGGGACTAGGGCCAGGCGGATTATCGAGGCGTGGCCATCGGGGGCAAGCCCCCTCCCGTAGTTGACAGCGTTCCAACATGAGAATGCGGTCCAGTGTGGGAGGGGGGCTTGCCCTCGATGGCGTCCGCCCAGTCTCCACCTCTTTGCCTTATTCCTATAAGCCATAAGCACCACACTTTGCGTGATATGGCCCGCCGACCTTTCCCGGTATGATGTCCGCCCCCGCAGTCTGGATTGCGAATACGCCATGACCTTGCAGTACCCAACAATCGCCGATTGCGTCGGCAACACGCCCCTGGTCCGCTTGCAACGCATGGCGGGTGAAACCAGCAATACCCTGTTGCTCAAGCTTGAAGGCAACAACCCCGCCGGTTCCGTCAAGGACCGTCCGGCGCTGTCGATGATCAGCCGCGCCGAACTGCGCGGGCAGATCAAGCCGGGGGACACGCTGATCGAAGCCACCTCGGGTAATACCGGGATCGCCCTGGCCATGGCCGCCGCGATCAAGGGTTACAAGATGGTGCTGATCATGCCCGACAACGGCAGCGCCGAGCGCAAGGCGGCGATGACCGCTTATGGCGCACAGCTGATCCTGGTCACCCAGGAAGAAGGCATGGAGGGCGCGCGCGACCTCGCCGAACGCATGGCCGCCGAAGGCCGTGGCGTGGTGCTGGACCAGTTTGCCAACGGTGATAACCCCGAAGCGCACTACACCAGCACCGGCCCGGAAATCTGGCGCCAGACCCAGGGCACCATCACGCATTTCGTCAGCTCCATGGGCACCACCGGCACCATCATGGGCAATTCGCGCTACCTCAAGGAGCAGAATCCGGCGATTCAGATCGTCGGCCTGCAACCGATGGAAGGCGCGGCCATCCCCGGCATCCGCCGCTGGCCCGAAGAGTATTTGCCCAGGATCTACAACGCCACGCGCGTGGACCGCATCATCGACATGGCCCAGCGTGAAGCCGAATACACCACCCGCCGCCTGGCCCGTGAAGAGGGCATCTTCTGCGGTGTGTCGTCCGGTGGCGCCGTGGCCGGTATGTTGCGCTTGTCCAAAGAGGTGGAAAACGCGGTGATCGTCGCGATCATCTGTGACCGAGGCGACCGCTACCTGTCGACCGGCATTTTCGACGAACCCAACTGATGGCCAAGCACGAGAGAGGCCTGCGCTTTCAACCGACGGGCGGCAGCCGGGCTCCGCAGATTCCGGTGGGCAAGAAGCAACGCCTGACCATCGAACGCCTGGCCAATGACGGACGCGGCATTGTGTTTTTCGAAGGGCGTACCTGGTTCGTCAACGGTGCGCTGGCCGGCGAAGAGGTGGAAGCGCGGGTGCTCGGCGCCCACGGCAAGGTGGTCGAGGCGCGCACCGAGCGTGTGTTCACGGCCAGCGAACTGCGTCGCCCGGCGCCGTGTGCGCATTTTGGCCGCTGTGGCGGCTGCAGCGTCCAACACCTGCCCCATGCCGAACAACTTGCGCTGAAACAGCGCATGCTCGCCGAGCAATTGTCCCGTGTGGCCGGTGTGGAGCCGCAAGCGTGGGCTGCGCCGTTGAGCGGGCCGGAATTCGGCTACCGTCGCCGCGCCCGCGTGGCCGTGCGTTGGGATGCCAAGGCCAAACACCTGGAGGTCGGTTTTCGTGCCGTGGCCAGCCAGGACATCGTCGCCATCGATGATTGCCCGGTCCTGGTACAGGCCTTGCAGCCGATCATGCAGCGTCTGCCGAACATGCTGCGCCGCTTGAGCAAGCCTCAGGCGTTGGGGCATGTGGAATTGTTCAGTGGAACGTCCATCGCCGTGTTGCTGCGGCATATGGCACCGCTGTCCGAGGCGGACATGCAGGTGTTGAAAGAATTTTGCAGCTTCCATGATGCCCAGTTGTGGCTGCATGGCGAGGGCCAGCCGGAGCCGGTCGAGCCGGGTCGCACGCTCGGTTTCCGCCTGGAGGCATGGGACCTGGAGCTGGCGTACCGGCCGGGTGATTTTGTGCAGGTCAACGCCGGGGTCAACGAGGCGATGGTCGCCCAGGCCCTGGAATGGTTGGCGCCGCAACCCGATGAACGGGTGCTGGATCTGTTTTGCGGGCTGGGCAATTTTGCCCTGCCACTGGCCAGACAGGTCCGCGAAGTCGTTGCCGTGGAGGGCGTGCAGACCATGGTGGAACGCGCGGCACAGAACGCCGTAAGCAACAATTTGCATAACGCGCGGTTTTTTCAGGCCGATTTGTCCCAGCCCCTGACTGACGCGGAATGGGCCAAACCAGGCTTTTCTGCGGTACTCTTGGACCCACCGCGCGACGGTGCCCAGGAAGTTGTGCGCAGACTTGCCACCCTGGGCGCCAGGCGCCTGGTGTATGTGTCCTGCAATCCGGCGACGCTGGCGCGGGACACGGTTGAATTGGTCAAGCAAGGCTACCGGCTAAAGCGTGCCGGGATCCTCGACATGTTTCCGCAGACAGCGCATGTCGAGGCCATGGCGTTATTTGAAGCGGGCTAGGATGCCCGTTTAATCCGACTGGCCTGCAGTCTCCAGGGCCGTGAACTGCCAGGGAATCTGCAGCAAGGTCGGCGATGATTTTTGGCGCATCCAAGGTGCGTCGTAGGGAAGGTAAGCAAGATGGTACAGGTGAGAGCACACCAGCCGATCAACACCGACGGCAGTATCAATCTCGAGGCATGGCTGGATCATGCCGTCAGTGTCGACCCGGCACTGGACCGTGAAGCCTTGAAAGCAGCCTGCGAGTTCGCTCGTGAGTCTGAGCAGCAGGACAATGCGGCCAAGAACCTGTGGGCGGAGGGCACTTCAAGCTTTCGTACCGGGTTGGAAATCGCCGAGATCCTGGCCGATCTCAAGCTGGACCAGGATTCGCTGATTGCCGCCGTGCTCTATCGCGGCGTGCGCGAAGGACATATCCCGTTGCCGACCGTCAGCCAGCGTTTCGGCGCGGTGGTGGCCAAGCTGATCGACGGCGTGCTGCGCATGGCGGCCATCAGTGCCAGCCTCAGCCCGCGCCAGTCCATGGTGCTGGGTACCCAGGGCCAGGTGGAAAACCTGCGCAAGATGCTGGTGGCGATGGTCGACGACGTCCGCGTCGCGCTGATCAAGCTGGCTGAACGTACCTGCGCGATCCGTGCGGTGAAGACCGCCGACGACGAAAAGCGCAACCGCGTTGCCCGCGAAGTCTTCGACATCTACGCGCCGCTGGCGCACCGCCTGGGTATCGGTCATATCAAATGGGAGCTGGAGGACCTGTCCTTCCGCTACCTCGAACCCGATCAATACAAACAGATTGCCACGCTGCTGCATGAGCGGCGGCTTGACCGCGAGCGCTTTATCAGCGACGTGATGGGCCAGTTGCGCGCCGAGTTGCAGGCCACCGGCGTCGATGCCGACATCAGCGGCCGCGCCAAGCACATCTATTCCATCTGGCGCAAAATGCAGCGCAAGGGCCTGGCGTTCAGCCAGATCTACGACGTGCGAGCCGTGCGTGTGCTGGTGCCGGAAATGCGCGATTGCTACACCGCGCTGGGGATCGTCCATACCCTGTGGCGTCACATCCCCAAGGAATTTGACGACTACATCGCCAACCCCAAGGAAAACGGCTATCGCTCGCTGCACACGGCGGTGATCGGTCCTGAGGGCAAGGTGCTGGAAGTGCAGATCCGCACCCATGCCATGCATGAAGAGGCGGAGCTGGGCGTCTGCGCGCATTGGCGTTACAAGGGCACCGACGTCAAGGCCGGGTCGAACCAGTACGAAGAGAAGATCTCCTGGCTGCGCCAAGTACTGGAGTGGCACGAAGAACTCGGCGATATCGGCGGCCTGGCCGAACAGCTGCGCGTGGATATCGAACCGGACCGGGTCTACATCTTCACCCCCGACGGTCACGCCATCGACTTGCCCAAGGGCGCCACGCCGCTGGACTTCGCTTACCGCGTGCACACCGAAATCGGCCACAACTGCCGTGGCGCCAAGATCAACGGGCGCATCGTACCGCTCAACTACAGCCTGCAAACCGGTGAGCAGGTCGAGATCATCACCAGCAAGCACGGCACGCCGAGCCGCGACTGGCTGAACCCCAACCTGGGGTATATCACCACCTCACGGGCACGGGCGAAGATCGTCCACTGGTTCAAGCTGCAGGCCCGCGACCAGAACGTCGCCGCCGGCAAGACCCTGCTCGAACGCGAACTGGCACGCCTGGGCCTGCCCCAGGTGGACTTCGACAAGCTGGCCGAAAAGGCCAACATGAAGATTGCCGAAGACATGTTCGCCGCCCTCGGTGCCGGCGACTTGCGTCTGGCCCAATTGGTCAACCTGGCCCAGCAACTGGTGGAGCCGGAGCGTGGCAACGAACAGCTGGAGCTGATCCCGCGCAAGGCCACCGGCTACAAGCCCGGCAAGCGCGGCGATATCCAGATCCAGGGCGTGGGCAACCTGATGACGCAGATGGCCGGTTGCTGCCAGCCGTTGCCGGGCGACGCCATCGTCGGCTACATCACCCAGGGCCGCGGCGTGAGCATTCACCGCCAGGACTGCGCCTCGGTGCTGCAGCTGGGCGGGCGCGAGCCGGAGCGGATCATCCAGGTCAGTTGGGGCCCGGTGCCGGTGCTCACCTACCCGGTGGACATCATCATTCGCGCCTACGACCGTTCCGGTTTGCTGCGTGACGTCTCGCAAGTGCTGCTCAATGAGCGGATCAACGTACTTGCGGTCAACACCCGTTCGAACAAAGAGGACAACACCGCGCTGATGTCCCTGACCATCGAGATTCCGGGGCTGGACGCGCTGGGGCGGTTGCTGGGGCGGATTTCCCAGCTGCCGAACATCATTGAGACGCGGCGTAATCGCACCCCTGGTTGAACGCAGTCAAATAATGTGGGAGGGGGCTTGCCCCCGATAGCGGTGGGTCAGTCAATACAGGTGTCGGCTGATCCTTCCCCATCGGGGGCAAGCCCCCTCCCACATTGGATCGGCGGTGTTCATACCTGATTGGAAAGAGATCAATGTATTCACTAGATGACCTGCTACACCTGATGAACCGCCTGCGCGACCCGCAATACGGATGCCCGTGGGATATCAAGCAAACCTACGCCAGTATCGTGCCGCATACCCTTGAAGAAGCCTACGAGGTGGCCGATGCCATCGAGCGCGGCGACTTCGATCATCTGCAAGGTGAGCTGGGCGACCTGCTGTTCCAGGTGGTGTATTACAGCCAGCTGGCGCGCGAAGATGGGCGCTTCGAATTTGCCGGCGTGATCGACAGCATCACCCGCAAGTTGATCCGGCGTCATCCCCATGTGTTTCCTACCGGCGATCTTTACGCACCGCTGGATATCCCGCGGTTGAGCGAGGAGCAGGTCAAGCAGCGCTGGGAGCAGATCAAGGCCGAGGAGCGCGCGGAAAAATCCGACGCGCCCGAGCAACTGTCCCTGCTTGATGACGTGCCCACCGCCTTGCCATCGCTGTCCCGCGCCGCGAAATTGCAAAAGCGCGCCAGTCAGGTGGGTTTCGACTGGCCGTCCGCGTTGCCGGTGGTGGATAACGTACGCGAAGAGCTGGATGAAGTGCTCGAAGCCATGGCCGATAACGACTCGGCAGCGATTGCCGATGAGGTCGGCGACCTGCTGTTCGCAGCGGTCAACCTGGCCCGTCACCTCAAGGTCGACCCTGAAACCGCGCTGCGCGGCGCCAATGCCAAGTTCGAGCGACGTTTCCGATTTATCGAACAGGCATTGCGCGATACACAGCAACCCATAGAAGATTGCACCCTCGAAACGTTGGACGCCCTGTGGGGCGAAGCCAAACGCCAGGAAAAGACTATATCCAGCTGCGGTTGAGCAGTTGCCCAAGTGAGTAAGCACCATGAGCCTTTCCCTTCGCGACCAGTTGCTCAAAGCAGGTCTGGTCAACCAAAAGCAGGCCAAGCAGGTCGGCAAAGAGAAGCAGAAACAGCAGCGGCTGGTCCACAAGGGTCAGGCTGAGGTCGATGACACCCAGGCGCGCCTGGCGGCCGAGGCGCACGCCGAGAAGGTCAAGCGCGACCAGGAACTGAACCGCCAGCAGCAGGAAAAAGCCGAGGCCAAGGCCCGTACGGCCCAGGTCAAGCAATTGATCGAAACCTCACGGCTGCCAAAGTTGACCACCGAGGACTATTACAACTTTGTGGATGACAAGAAGGTCAAGCGCCTGTCGGTCAACACGCTGATGCGCAATAAACTGAGCAATGGCTCCCTGGCCATCGTGCACCACGGCGGCGGCTACGAAGTGATCCCGCGCGAAGCCGCGCTGAAGATCCAGGAGCGCGCGCCGGAACGTATCGTGCAGCTCAATATCCTGACCGAAAGCCAGGTGCCGGATGAGGATGATCCGTACGCCGCCTACCAGATCCCGGATGATCTGATGTGGTAAGGCTGTAGAAACGACAAACCCCGCCAACAGGCGGGGTTTGTGTTTTACCGTGCAGCGCCTGCCGGTTACCAATCCACCGCGTAGCTCAAGCTGAAGGTGCGACCTTCGGCATTCGGATACGGTGCGCGGGCGTTGGCCTGGGCGAACATGTTCTGATAGTTGCGGTTGGTGAGGTTGTACACCGCACCTTCGAGGCGACCGACCGGCAGCCTGACCGAGCCCAGCAGGTCAACCAGGGTGTAGCCCTGGATATCGCGACCGTTGTTGTCCTTGAAGGCCGCGTCGTAATTGGCCAGACGCATGCCCTGCAAGCGCAGGCTGTAGTCGTCACGCTGATAGCCGACGAAGGCGGTGGCCTTGGCCGGGGAAATACGCGTGGCGGGCAGGTCGATCCATTTGCCGTTCTGCTGGGTTTCACCTTTGGCGTACGCGTACGTGCCGCCTACCGACCACTGATCGGTGACGTTGTACGTCAGGCTGGTTTCGATACCGCGCACGCGCTCTTTCTGGTTGATCAGGCGCAGTACGCGGTCATTGGCATCGTAGAACTGCGTGACGTCCGAGGTGTTTTCATACGCCGTGACATTGGCCAGCCACTTGTCCCAGTTGCCACGCCAGCCCAGTTCATAGCTGTCGACCTTCAGCGCCTGGGCATTGAGGTCCTGGATGTTGTACGTGCTGTTGACGTCACGCAGGAAACGCTGGATATCCGGCAGGGAGAAGCCCTGGCTGAAGTTGGCGAACACGTCCTGGTTTTCACTCAGGTGGTACACCGCGCCGAGGTTGTAGAGGGTGTCGTCATATTTGAGGGTGCCGCCCGGCAGCGTCGCGCGGTTGCCCGTCTGAACGATTTCGCCGTAGGCGATGCTGTCGTCGACTTCGCTCTGGATCCATTCGCGGCGCACGCCACCGCGCAAGGTCCAGTCGCCGATGTCATAGGACAGTTGGCCGAAGATCGCCTTGGTGGTGGTCTGGATGTCCGGGCCCAACTCGAAGGTGGTACCGGTCTTGGTGTACGTCAGGCCGTTGACCCGGTATTGGTCGCCGCGTTGGCGCGAGGTTTCGTGATCGTAGTCGGCGCCCCACACCAGGTTGCCGGTGGCGGGGCCGATGTCCGGCATCTGTGTGTCGATGGCTGCGCGCAAGCCATACACGTCTTGCACGCTGTTGTTGTCCGAGACGCCTGCCCGGCCCCTGGACAGGTCCGGGAAGAACAACGCATCCGCGCGGCGCCAGTAACTTTCCACCTGCAGGCCCTGGCCGTAGAAGTCCTTGTCGGCGTAATTGAGGTTGACCGCCTGATTGTGGGTGGACGGCTGGTCGTCCAGGTCCAGGCCTTTGACCGCGACGGCCTCGCTGGTGATGCGCGGGTTCTTGGTATAGCGGGTGTCCTGTTCGTCTTTATAGTCCTGCAGCGACAGGCTGATCTTCTTGTCGTCATCGAGCGCGTAGCCGAAGCGACCTTGCAGGTCATAGGTGTCGGTGTCCATGTTGCTGCCCTGGGACGTGTCCTGGGGAATGCGCTTGCCGTTGCCGTCGAACTGGTCGTTGCGTTGCACCGTGTTGCCCGACACATACCAGTCCAGCGGGCCCTGGCGGCCTGTTGCGCTCTGGAAGGCCTGGTAGGAAAAGCCTTTGCGGCTGAGGTTGTCGCCGGCGGTCATGCCGATCTTGCTGCTGAAGGCCAGGTCTTCACCTGTGTTGCGCTTGGTGATGATGTTGATGATGCCGCCCGATGCGCCGGCGCCGTAGACACTGCTGGCGCCGGAAATCACTTCGATGCGCTCGATACTTTCCGGCGCCACGCTGTTGAGCTGGCGGAAGTTGTCGCGCGTGGCGTTCTGGGATACCCCGTCGATCAGGATCAGCGTATTGCGCCCGCGCAGCGTCTGGCCGAAGTTGCTCATGCCGCCGCTGGAGGGGGCGATGCCGGGGACCAGTTGCCCGAGGATATCGGCAACCCGGCGTCCCGCCGACGTCTGCTGGCGGATCTGTTCTTCGTCGATAACCTGCACCGAGCCCGGGATCGCCGCGATGCTGGTTTCACTGCGCGTGGCCGAGACCACCGTGGCCTGTAACTGCAGGTTGTTCGCCGCTGGCGTCTCCTCAGTCTGGTCGGCCCAGACGGGGGCGCTGATCGACCCCAGCAGGGGCAGCAGAATCGCCCATTGTGTTGTATTCATGACCTTGCCTTTGAGTTATTAGAAGTATTGACAGAAAAATCGGACATTTCAGGTGTTCGGGTGAACGAACGAATCGCGCGGATGCCCAGTGCGGCCAAGGCATACGTCAGGGCCACCAGCCAGAAGCTGTGCGCCAGGCCCACCATTGCCATACCGATGCCACCCAACAGCGCGCCGCACAACGCGCCGGCCTTGGCGGCGCTGTTGCCCATGCCCAAGGCAAATCCCTGCTGGCTGGGGGCAACGGTGTTGGCGATCAAGGTGTAGGCGACAGGCAGCAACGCGCCCTGCCACACGCCCCACAGCAGGCGGCTGGCAAGGAACCCCAGCCATTCGCCGGCCAACGCCGTGAAGGCCAGGGTCAGGGCGCAGAACCAGGTGACCCATTCGATGATGTGCAGCGTGCGTGCGGGTGAGTGCCGGTCAAACAAACGGCCCCACAGCGGCGCGGACAGCGCCAGGGTCAGCGCGCTGGCGGCGTAGCTGGCGCCGATCAGCCATGCGGGCGCATGCAGAACATCGGCAACATACAACGCGTAGAACGGTTGCGGCATCATCTTGGCGGCCTGGATCAATACGATGATTCCCAGCATCGCGCCAAGCCAACCTTTGGGAAGCGCAGCAGGCTTGGACGTGAGTGCGGGTCTCGAGCGTGGTGAGTCGCTGGGTAGGAACACGCTGATTATTGCGCATATCAGGCAGACTGCGGTGGCGCTGTAACACAGCAAAGCGAAACCGGATATATCCATCAGCCAGCCCCCCAACACCGGCCCGGCCAGGGAGCCCACGGCGGTGGCGGATTGCAGCCGGGCCAGAATATGCCCGCGACCGCCGTCGCCGCAGCAGGCCAGTGCATAGGCCTGGGCTGCCGCGATGAAGCCGGCCAACGCGCCTTGCGCCACACGGACGAGCACCAGCAGCCAAGGGTCGTCAGTGACGGCGGCCAGCGCCTGGCATAGCGCCAGCGCCAGCAGCGCGCGCAGGATCATTGGCTTGTGACCTGTACGGTCACCCAGACGCCCCCACATGGGCGTGAGGATCATCGCCGCCATCATCGGCCCGGCGTACACCAGCGAAGAAAGCAGGCCGGTGTAGTGGGCGTTCGCAGTGCCAAGCAATTTCTGGATCTGCAAGGGCCAGAACGGCCCGCTCATTTCCATGGCACCCATCGACACCAACTGAATCACTACCAGCAAGCGCAGCGCAGTGCTGTTAGCCGACATGGGCGGCAGTGCTCAACGGGTTGGGCAGACGCCCGACGATGTCGGCATGGCTTTCCATCAGACGCATGCGCATAAACGACTTGGCCGGCCAGTCCTGTTCCAGCAATGCGGCGCGTTCGGTCAGCCAGCGTTGTGGTTCGACCTGGCTGCGCACGTCATCGAAGCACTGGCTGACTTGCGCTGACAGTTCGTCCCACAGCAGTGCCTGGGCAATCTCGAAGTGGCGCGCGCAGAGCAACACCAACTCGCCCAAATGGCACATGAACACCGTGTGCAGCAACTTGTCACGCACGAAACCCGCATCGTCGTACAAGGTCATCTTCGGGTCATGCAATTCGATGTCCAGGCCTTGGGCGTGCAGGGTTTTGCGGTCGATGCGGATATCGCCGAAATCGCGCAACAGCAGGCGGCTGACGTGCCCGTCTGCGCCCATCACCATAAAGGAGTTCTGTTGATGGGCCTCGAAGGCCACGCCATAGCGCAGGTACATGCCCAGCAGGGCGGGCACTGCGATGGATGCGTAGTCCTTGAAGAATGCGCGGATGGCCTGTGCGTCGTCAGTGCCTTTACTCAGGCGCACCCACTGCCGCAGCAGCGGCTGCCCATGGTGGTCGGTGGCAAACAGGCTGCCTACCGGAATGGCCATCTCGCCCGTTTCGAGCAGGCTTTGCGGGTTGTCGCGGTAGAGCACAGCCAGGTGACGGGAGTGCTCGTCATTTACCGGTTGTGGTTTGAAATGCACGCCGAGGCGTTCGGGCACGATGCTGAGCAGGCGCTGGATGTCGGGCTCGCGCGCCATAATGGTCTGCAGCAGATGGCTGATGCGCGGGCCCATGCGCGCCGAGCGTGGTGACACCGTGCGCTGCACGCTGGTCAGGCGCAGTGAAACCGGGAGCTTGACCATTGGCGCGTCGCTGCGGCCTTCAGGCAGGACGGTCCTGAACGACATGGTCGGGTGGGCCGTGAAGGCAACGATGTCGGTCAGCACCAGCAGCCGATCGGCGATCTCATTGGCGAACAGCTGCGGTAACTCCTGGCGAGCTTGCCAGGGGTGGGCAGGCAGCGGCAGATAATCGCTGGCCTCAAGGCCCTGGGCGGTCAGGTGCGCCGTCAGTTGGCGGGCAGCCTGCGGGAACTGGTGTTGCCACCACTGCCAGTAGTCCGCGGTACCGCCCAGGCTTTCGACGTGGGCGTACTGGCGGTGCAGGGCACACAGCAATACCGGGAAGCGCGCTTCGAACTCCGGTGAGAAATCGATCACCTGTTCCGTTCCCAGACCCAGCTTCGTCTTGTAGTTCGGGTGCCAGGGATGGCCGAGCGTACCCCATTGCTCAAGCACTGACGTCGGGTTGCCAACGCCAGGGTCATTCTTCAGATAGCCGAGCAGGTTGCCCTGATGCACAGGGTCCATTGCGGCCTGCAACTGGAGCGTCCATTGCTCGTGAAAGGCCAGGCACAGGGTATCGTTGATGAAGCTGTCGTCGATTTCTGTGTTGAGGCGGTCCAGGACCTCTGGCTCGGCAGACGATTGGAGGCGGGTGTTCAGTAAGGTCAGCAACTGCGACGGGAATTGGATTCTCTGTTCGGGCTGCCCAGCCCGCACCACGCTGACCTTGCCGCGCAAATCCCAGCTGGCCATGCGGCCGCGGCGCAGATGCTCGAAGCGCACGCGGGTCTGGTCGGGCAGCGTCAGCCAGCCGTGGCCGTGTTCGTCATGGCTGAGTGTGTCCGGATCAAGCAGGCCTTCACGAAACAGTGCCTGGATCAGGCGCTGGAAACTGCGTTCGCAGGCTGGCGCCAGGGTTGCGACAAGCGTATCGATCGTAATGTGCCTGGCTTGGAATTGACGGGTGGCGAGTGCTTCACCCCAGCGGTCAAGCAGGGATTTTTCCGGTGTGGTGACATGTCCGTGCATCAAGTCAAACTCCGTTTCCGTGGGGTCGAGTAAAAGCGCAGCGATACTATCGAGAATCATTACCAAATGTCTATTTGTTGTTACGCTTTTTGCGGAAACGATTATTCAGGGCGGCGAGGGCGTTTTCTAAAAACGAAAACCCCGCTCAAAAGGCGGGGTTTTCGTTTGCAGGCGGCGCGGCTGCGTGGGCCGGGCGTCTACGCGATTTCGGAATTTCAGGAGCCTTGTGCCTGGCGTTTCATCTCAAGCGATTCAAGTTCGGTTTTATAATTATGAGCATCGCTCTCGTTGTGAAACATGCCGACCAGCAAATCTTGTTGATGTACATCCCAGATGTGAATCCCGTGGCCTACCGCTTCGTGGGACATATGTTCATCGTCGCGTTCAGTTACTTTTACAGTCATCTGCTTGCTCCAATCTCTGGTTGATCTGCGGCAAGTCGTCGCAGGTCCTTGTTATATGATTTGTTAGCTTGCTAAGTAAACCGGTTTAGCATGCAACAATTCATTGCAGGAAACGCAACAGTGCTGCAGGCCGTGTAAACCGTGGCATTTGGTCGCGGTGGTGGAGGGTGGATGACAAAAGTTTCATGTTTGGGGGCAGACACTGACGCCATCGGGGGCAAGCCCCCTCCCACCTTTGAAATGCATTCCAATGTGGGAGGGGGCTTGCCCCCGATGGCTGTGGATGCTTCAACACCAATACCTGCAGGCGAAAAAAAGCCCCGCATTCAGCGAGGCTCTCTTCAAGCACATCCGTGCAATCAGCTACCTTTAACGGCCTTACCGTCAACGGTGCCATCCTGCAGCATGATGTTGTATTCCTTGCCATCGGTCTCAACCTGGCGCAAGGCAACCAGAATGCCGCCCTGGTCCTTGGCAAACCACATCTGCGTGATGCGCTTGCTCTGGGAGGGGTCACGCACGCGTTCAACCTTGATCGCGTCGATGGCGCCCACTTTGGTCTGGACCTTTTCCGCGCCAATGACGCGGAAATCGTAGGTATCGACGTCCGTGCCTTCGGCCACTCGGTAGCTCATGCTTTTCTTGCCGGCAGCCACGTCACGCTGCAGGGCGAGTTGATAGGTGGACTTGTCGAGCATGCCGCTTTCGAGGGTGACGTTAACCGGGTCCTTGTTTTCAAAGCCGGTGATTTTCTTGGTCGCCTGGTCGAAATCCAGGTTGACCTTCTTCGCTTTGCCCAGGCCGCCGCGCTCGAAGCTGTAGCTCTTGGGTTGCAGGGTGTCCTTGTCGAACAGGATCACGCTGGTTTCGGTCAGGCTGGCAATCATCATCGAGGCCTTGAAGTTCAAGGTCCACGTGCCGTCGCCGTTTTTGGTCAGGCTGCGTTCAGCCGAACCGCTCATGGGCAATTGCTTCCAGTCGGCGGTATAGCTGACGGAGAAGGGGTGAAGGTCTGCCGCTTGCACGGCAGGCAGAGCGAACAGCGCAAAAGCGAAAAGCAGGGCGCGACGCATAAAATCTCCTAGGTTCGAATCAAGTGGCCGCTGGCCGCGAGTAACTGACCGTCCAATAATGCACCCTGTTCACCAAGAATCAACCGACCCTCGGCAAACCAGCGAACGGCTAGCGGGTAAATCCTGTGTTCCTGGGTATGAACCCGTTGCGCAAGCGTCTGCGCCGAGTCGCCTGACTCTACCGGAACCACTGCCTGTACGACCAGAGGCCCACCATCGAGTTCCTCGGTGACAAAGTGCACGCTGCAGCCGTGCTCGCTGTCACCGGCATCGAGGGCGCGCTGATGGGTATGCATGCCTTTGTACTTGGGCAGCAGGGACGGGTGGATATTGAGCAGGCGACCTTGGTAATGGCGCACGAAATCTGCGCTGAGAATGCGCATGAAGCCGGCGAGCACCACGAGCTTGGGGTCGAAGGCGTCGATCAGCTCGATCAAGGCCAGGTCGAAGGCCTCGCGACCTTCGAACGCCTTGTGATCGAGCGAGCGGGTTTCGATACCCGCGTCCCGGGCACGCTGCAGGCCATAGGCGTCGCTGCGGTTGGAAATCACCGCAGCGATGCGCACCGGGCTGTCGCCGACACGCGTGCTGTCGATCAGGGCCTGCAAGTTACTGCCGGTGCCGGAAAGCAGCACCACGACATTACAGGTAGCGGGCATCCGCTCTTGCATCAATGAGCCTTAAGGTTTTTCAGTTCAACCGAAGCGGCGCCTTCGGCAGCCGTGGCGATCTGGCCGATGACCCAAGGTTGTTCGCCGGCTTCACGCAAGACGTTCAGCGCAGTTTCAACGTGTTCCTGTGCCACGCAGATGACCATGCCCACGCCGCAGTTGAGCACGCGGTGCATCTCGGTTTCGTTGACGTTGCCGTTCTCTTGCAGCCAGTCGAAGACTGCAGGACGCTGCCAGCTGGCCACGTCGACAATCGCCTGGGCGCCTTTTGGCAGCACGCGAGGGATGTTGTCCAGCAAGCCGCCGCCGGTGATGTGGGCCATGGCCTTGACGGCGCCGGTGTCCTTGATCAGCTTGAGCAGCGGCTTGACGTAAATGCGCGTCGGGGCCATCAGCAGGTCGGTCAGTGGCTTGCCGTCGAGCTGGATGGTCTCGATGTCGGCGCCGGACACTTCGATGATCTTGCGGATCAGCGAGTAGCCGTTGGAGTGCGGGCCGGAGGATGGCAGGGCAAGCAGGGCGTCGCCGGCAGCCACTTTGGAGCCGTCGATGATCTCGGCTTTTTCCACCACGCCGACGCAGAAGCCTGCCAGGTCGTAGTCTTCGCCTTCGTACATGCCTGGCATTTCAGCGGTTTCGCCGCCCACCAGGGAGCAACCCGACAGTTCGCAGCCGGCGCCGATGCCGGTGACCACCTGGGTCGCGGTCTCGACATTGAGCTTGCCGGTGGCGTAGTAGTCGAGGAAGAACAACGGCTCGGCGCCGCACACCACCAGGTCGTTGACGCACATGGCAACCAGGTCGATGCCGATGCTGTCGTGCTTGTTCAGGTTCAGCGCCAGGCGCAGCTTGGTGCCCACGCCGTCGGTGCCGGAGACCAGTACAGGCTGCTTGTAGCCGGCCGGGATTTCGCAGAGGGCGCCAAAACCGCCCAGGCCGCCCATGACTTCGGGGCGCGCGGTGCGCTTGGCGACGCTCTTGATGCGTTCGACCAATGCTTCACCGGCGTCGATGTCTACACCGGCGTCCTTGTAGCTCAGGGAGGGTTGCTTGCTCATGATCCAGGCCTTTAGGGGGGATTTCTGGGTAACGACCGGGCGGGCGGGCACTTTTGGAAGGCCCAGCCGTTGACGGTCTGCGAAGGCGCGCGATTTTATCAGGCTTGAGGGGCAGCGGCCATCCTCGGGCCGACGGGCAGGGCATATGAGCTTAAAAAAACCGGAATCGGCGCGGTAATGGAGCGTATTAAGGTATAGCCTTGAACCCGCTATCGTTATGACAGTATGAAAACTTACCGAGACCCGTGAATGTTTTAGCGGTCGCTGTGTCACAGCCTTGCCAAACCGAGATCACGCGGTCTGTTCCAGCCGCTAAATTTGTCGTTCGGGAATCTTCCATGCGTCTGTGTAAATTCTTTTTTGTAGGCTGCTTGTCATGGGTCAGCCTGGCGAGTCATGCCGAAACCCTCAATGGCCTCTATCAAGTCCTCGAACCGGTCAGCAGCCAGTCGCCCCAAGAGCGCGACCAGGCCACCCAGCGCGCCGTGCAGACCCTGGTCATCCGCCTGACCGGCGATGCCAAGGCCGCCGAGGGCCCGGGCCTGGCGGCGATCCGCAAGGACCCGCAGCAAATCATCAGCCAATACGGCTACGACGCCGGCCCGCCGGAAAGCCTGCAAGTGGATTTCGACCCGGTCAGCACCGATCGCGCCTTGCGCGACGCCGGGTCGGCGATCTGGGGCAGCAATCGCCCCTCGATCCTCGGCTGGTGGCTGAACGACTCCACCGACGGCAGCAGCCTGGTCGGCGACGGCCAGGCGGTGGCTCAGGCGCTACGCCGGGCGGCCCAGCACCGTGGTTTGCCGCTGCGTCTGCCGTTGGGTGATTTGGACGAGCAGGTCGTCGCCACCGCACCGAATCTGGAAAGCGCAGACGCCACGCCGCTGCGCGCCGCCTCCGAACGTTATGGCGCCGATGCGCTGCTGGCGGTTCATGCGCGCCAGGAAGGCAGCCAGTGGCAGGCCAAATGGCGTCTGTGGCTGGGCGACAAGACCGAGCAGGGCAGCGTCCAGGGGGCTGACACCGCCGCGGTCGCCGACGCTGTATTGCTCGCCGTCAGCCAAACGCTGGCACCGCGCTTTGCGGTCAAGCCGGGGGTCAGCTCCGAGCAGTTGCTTGAGGTGCAAGGCATGAACCTGGAGCGCTATGCCGCGCTGGGTCGTTTGCTGGAGCCCTTTGGTGGTCAGCCGCAGCGGGTGGATGGCGATCGTATTGTGTATCGCGTCAATGGCAGCGCCGACCAGTTGCGCACCCAGCTGAGCCTGGCCAAGTTGCAGGAAGTGCCGGCCGGTGATGCCTCCGTCCAGCAACCACCGGCTGACGGCGCACAACCGGCCGTCGCGCCTGAGCCTCAGGCGCAGTTACGTTTTCATTGGTAAATGAATAAGTGGGTAAGCGGTCTTCCTTCTATATAGAAGAGGGAAGCCAATAACAGAGGAAGTGGTATATGGCGGATACGCGTCGTTGGGTGTGGCTTGGCGGGATTGTCCTGCTGTGCGTTTTTGTGTTCTTGCTGCATTCGATCCTGACGCCATTTCTGGTGGCGTTGTTGCTCGCCTATCTGTTCGATCCCGTGGTGGATCGCCTGGAGAAGGCCGGCCTGTCGCGAACCTGGGGTGTGATCGCGGTATTTGCCTTGTTTACCCTGATCGTCACCGCGCTGGTGCTGGTGCTGGTGCCGATGCTGGCCAAGCAGCTGTATCGACTTTACGAACTGGCGCCGCAGATGCTCGACTGGTTGCAGCACACGGCCATGCCGTGGGCCCAGGCCAAGCTGGGGCTGTCGGACGGGTTCTGGAAGTTCGACAAGGTCAAGGCGGCAATCAGTGAGCACATGGACAAGACCACCGATATCGTCAGTATGGTGCTCAGCCAGGCAACCGCTTCCAGCCTTGCGCTGATCGGCTGGCTGACCAACCTGGTGCTGATCCCGGTGGTGGCGTTCTATCTGCTGCGTGACTGGGACATCATGATGGCCAAGATCCGCAGCCTGCTGCCGCGCGACCGCGAGGAACGCATCGTGTCGCTGGCCGGCGAGTGTCATGAAGTACTCGGCGCGTTCGTACGTGGGCAACTGCTGGTGATGTTGGCGCTGGGTATCATCTACGCCGCCGGCTTGATGGCGATCGGCCTTGAGCTGGGCCTGTTGATCGGCCTGATCGCCGGCCTGGCCGCGATCGTGCCGTACATGGGGTTCGTCATCGGTATCGGTGCGGCGCTGGTGGCGGGGTTGTTCCAGTTTGGTGGCGACCTGTACCCGATGCTCGGGATCGTCGCGGTATTCATGGTCGGTCAGGCGCTGGAAGGCATGGTATTGACGCCGCTGCTGGTGGGCGATCGCATCGGCCTGCATCCCGTGGCGGTGATCTTTGCGATCCTCGCGGGCGGTGAGCTGTTCGGCTTTACCGGCATCCTGCTGGCGCTGCCGGTGGCGGCGGTGATCATGGTACTGGTGCGGCATGTTCACGATCTGTACAAGGATTCGGACGTGTACACGGGGGTTGAAGACCCCGATCTGTAATCGAGGTATCACAAACCCGGCTCATCGCCGGGTTTGTTGTTTACGGGGGTGGAGGCGTCAAACAATTCGCATAAAACCAACAGGTTAACGCAAACCTTTGATTTTGCTTATGGTCTGCTGCATTGTGCGCTCGGCGCCACGCGTATAAACTTTGCAAACTTTACACAGAGGCCACTAACGGTTCGATGGGAGCCGTTCAGTCAGCATGAAACCGATTCAGCTGCCCCTAGGTGTGCGTCTGCGTGACGACGCTACCTTTATCAATTACTACCCAGGCGCCAATGCCGCTGCACTCGGCTATGTCGAGCGCCTCTGCGAAGCCGACGCCGGGTGGACTGAAAGCCTGATCTATCTGTGGGGCAAACATGGGGTAGGGCGAACCCACTTGCTGCAGGCCGCGTGCCTGCGCTTCGAGCAGATGGGCGAGCCGGCGGTCTACCTGCCTTTGGCCGAGCTGATGGACCATGGGGTCGGGATCTTCGACAACCTCGAACAATATGAGCTGGTGTGCCTGGACGACTTGCAGGCCATTGCGGGCAAGGCAGACTGGGAAGAGGCGCTGTTTCATCTGTTCAACCGCCTGCGCGACAGCGGCCGGCGCCTGTTGATCGCCGCGTCCACCTCGCCACGTGAGTTGCCGGTGAAGCTGGCCGACCTCAAGTCGCGCCTGACGCTGGCGTTGATCTTCCAGATGCGCCCCTTGTCCGACGAGGACAAATTGCGCGCCCTGCAACTGCGCGCTTCGCGTCGCGGCTTGCACCTGACCGACGAGGTCGGGCACTTTATCCTCACCCGTGGCACACGCAGCATGAGTGCCCTGTTCGATCTGCTCGAACAGCTCGACCAGGCCTCGCTGCAGGCCCAGCGCAAGCTCACCATTCCGTTCCTCAAGGAAACCCTCGGCTGGTAGCCAAGCCGTGTGTTTCCAGGCTTTCGGCAAATTCCAGGCGCCAGAAAACCTGCGTTTGAGCCGGTTTGGCCACGCTAAAGACAGGTATCAGGGATCAAGGGCTTAGATGGCATAGTCCAAACAAGAAGTCACAAAGAACTCGATTGAATTTGCAAATCGATGTGATAGCGGGCATAGTCTCGCCTTCTTTACACATCAGCCACGGTCGTGCCCATGCTAAATCGCTTCGCACCCCTCGTGCCTCTCGCACTCGTTACCCTGTTGTTTGGTTGCGCCTCCCACCCTCAGCAGGTGGCAGAACAGCAAAAACCACAGGTTCAAAATCAGGCTAAATTCGTTGTTGCACAGTCTGCTTCTGTTTATGAAGAAGAGCTGGCAACCGAAAAAGAACTCGCCAACTTCTCCGGCAGCAAGCCTTACCAGCTTCCCGTTCTGGCCGACAGCATTCTCGAACGCGGCATGTCCCTGATCGGTACCCGTTACCGTTTCGGCGGCACTTCCGAAGCCGGTTTCGACTGCAGCGGTTTTATCGGCTACCTGTTTCGTGAAGAAGCCGGCATGAATCTGCCGCGCTCCACTCGCGAAATGATCAACGTGAATGCACCGTTGGTCGCTCGCAACAACCTCAAGCCCGGTGATCTGCTTTTCTTCAGTACAGCCGGTCGCGGTCGTGTCAGTCACGCCGGTATCTACCTGGGCGATAACCAGTTTATCCACTCCAGCAGCCGCCGTAGCGGTGGGGTGCGGGTCGATAACCTGGGCGACAGCTACTGGAGCAAAACCTTCATCGAAGCCAAGCGCGCACTTGCCATGGCCCCGTCTACGGTTACCGCCAGTAAGTAAAGTTAAAGTGATACTTGAAGTTTGACACGTAAGCGCTAGAATCCCTGGACATTGTTGTAATCCGTTCGCGCGAGCCCTGCTTGCGCGTTCTGGTTTTCAACGTTCGGCAGCGAAAGCCGCATCCAGTCCAGGATTGTTCTGCACATGTCGA
This sequence comes from Pseudomonas fluorescens, assembly GCF_002837185.1. Lineage (GTDB taxonomy): Bacteria > Pseudomonadota > Gammaproteobacteria > Pseudomonadales > Pseudomonadaceae > Aquipseudomonas > Aquipseudomonas fluorescens_AM. The sequence goes on from NZ_KZ477986.1 coordinate 104,340, forward strand.
CCTCGGCCCGCCTCATTCTGCTTGTTTGCGCCGCGCTCCTCAGCGCCTGCGCGAACCGTCCACCGCCGCCCGCGCCCGTAGCGGTCAAGCCCAAGCCGGTGTTCAACTATTCCACCCAGAATTTTTCGCCTGCTGCCGAAGACGTGCTCTTCCGCGCGCTGGGGCTGGTGGGCACGCCCTATCGTTGGGGCGGCAACACGCCGGACTCGGGGTTTGATTGCAGCGGCCTGATCGGCTTCGTCTATCGCGATGCGGCCGGTATTTCCCTGCCGCGTACCACCCGCGAACTGATCGTGATGCGCGCCCAGGACGTCAGCGAGCAAAACCTGCAAACCGGTGACCTGCTGTTCTTTGCCACCGGTGGTGGCTCGCGGGTGAGCCACGCCGGAATCTACGTGGGCGAGGGCCGTTTTGTGCACGCGCCGCAGACCGGCGGTACGGTGAAGCTCGATACCTTGTCCAAGGCGTATTGGCAGAATGCCTACCTGAGCGCCAAGCGCGTGCTGCCGGCAAACCTGGCACGCAATCCCTGAGTCAGACACAGACCTGATTCAAATGTGGGAGGGGGCTTGCCCCCGATGAGGGAGGGTCAGTTGATAAAATTTCAGCTGACCCACCGCCATCGGGGGCAAGCCCCCTCCCACATTGGTTTTGTATCTGTCTCGGAAATATTTATTTGGCAGCAGACACCCGCCACACCTTATTGCCCACATCATCAGCGACCAGCAACGCACCTTGCTGATCGATCACCACGCCCACCGGCCGGCCCAGGGCGTTCTCGTCCTTATCCAGGAACCCGGTCAGCACATCCACCGGCTTGCCTTTAGGTTGCCCACCCTCGAACGGCACGAAGATCACCTTGTAGCCGCTGTGCGGCTTGCGATTCCACGAGCCATGTTGGCCGATGAACGCGCCGTTGCTGAACTGGGCAGGGAGTTTGTTGCCGGTGGCGAAGGTCAGCCCCAGCGACGCGGTATGCGGGCCCACCGCATAGTCCGGCGCGATGGCTTTGGCCACCAGTTGCGGGTTCTGCGGGGTGACGCGCACATCCACATGCTGCCCGTAATAGCTGAAAGGCCAGCCGTAGAAGGCGCCGTCCTTGACCGAAGTGATGTAGTCCGGCACCAAATCACTGCCGATCTCATCGCGCTCGTTCACCGCCGTCCATAGCTTGCCGCTCTGGGGTTCCCAGGCCATGCCGTTGGGATTGCGCAGGCCGGAGGCGAAAATACGATGCTGGCCCGTGGCGCGGTCGACCTCCCAGATCGCCGCCCGGCCTTCTTCGGCTTCCAGGCCGTTCTCGCCGACGTTGCTGTTGGAGCCGACGCTGACATACAGCTTGCTGCCATCCTGGCTGGCCACCACGTTTTTGGTCCAGTGATGGTTGAGGCTGCCGCCCGGTAGATCGACGACCTTGGTGCCGGCCGCCTTGATCGCGGTTTCGCCAGGCTGATAGGGGAAGCGCAGCAACTTGTCCGAGTCGGCCACGTACAGGTCGTTGCCGACCAGGGCCATGCCGAACGGCGAGTTGAGGTTTTCCAGGAACACCGTGCGCGTTTCGGCAACGCCGTCGTGGTCGGCGTCGCGCAGCAGGGTGATGCGGTTCGGGCTCGGCACACCAGCGCCGGCGCGGCCCATGACTTTTTCCATGGCCCAGCCGCGAATGCCTTTGGTGTCATCCGGCTTGGGCGGTGCGTTGGTCTCGGCCACCAGTATGTCGCCGTTGGGCAGCACATAGAGCCAGCGCGGATGCTCCAGGCCCTCGGCGAATGCGGCCACTTGCGTGCCGGCAGCGGCGGTTGGCCTGGCGCCGTCGGGCCAGCCGACAGCTGGTGCGATGTTCACGGTAGGGATCAGCGTCTTGTTTGGTTCCGGCAGCTTGGGCGAGGGCCCGGTGCCATCCGTCACCTGCAGGGTAGAGCTTTCTCCGCAGGCGGCGAGGGTGCCGGCCAGCATGATCAGTAAGGCAAGTCTGGTTTTATGCATGGTGTTCTCCTGAATACCTGTAAGGGTAGAGAAGCACATCACCTTGATGGTTCAAGTACAGGACCAGCTTTAATTGACGCTCCACCCCCAACCCACTAACCTTCGCGGCTTGTTTCAGGTGCTCCGTGGCGTACGCGTCGACAGAGTGAAACAGGGAAGCCGGTGAGTGAGCGCACTTGTACACAGTGCTGCCGCAATTCCGGCGCTGCCCCCGCAACGGTAAATGAGTCAAGACGGCGCTGTTGGCCACTGTATCGCAGGCGATATGGGAAGGCGCGCCGTCGGCCTGCACGGTCTTTTACACAGACCGAGTGCCACTCATGAGCCCGGAGACCGGCCTGAAACATTCAACAGCATCACGGTGGGCGATGCTTGGCTGTCTGTTTTGTTTTTTTCCTGCCCGCCGTTTTTTGTCCAGCCCCAACGGAGAGCTGCCATGACCGATACCCCCGACCGCGACGAACGCCACCTGGCGCGCATGCTGCGCAAAAAAGCCGTGATCGATGAACGCATCGCCAATTCGCCCAATGAGTGCGGTTTGCTGCTGGTGCTGACCGGCAACGGCAAGGGCAAGAGCAGCTCGGCCTTCGGCATGCTGGCCCGGGCCATGGGCCATGGCATGCAGTGCGGCGTGGTGCAGTTCATCAAGGGGCGCAACAGTACCGGCGAAGAGATGTTCTTCCGCCGTTTCCCCGAGCAAGTGCGCTTCCATGTGATGGGCGAGGGCTTTACCTGGGAAACCCAGGATCGCCAGCGCGATATCGCCGCCGCCGAAGCGGCCTGGGCGGTATCCAGGGCGATGCTGAATGACCCCTCCATCGGCCTGGTGGTGCTGGACGAGTTGAACATCGCCCTCAAGCACGGCTACCTTGACCTGGACCAGGTGCTCGGCGACCTGCAAGCCCGCCCGCCGATGCAGCACGTGGTGGTCACCGGCCGGGGTGCCAAGCCGGAACTGATCGAAATGGCCGATACCGTCACCGACATGGGCATGCTCAAGCACGCGTTCCAGGCCGGTATCAAGGCTCAGAAAGGCGTCGAACTTTGAATCAGCCCCGTCATTGCCCGGCCGTATTGATCGCCGCACCGGCGTCCGGCCAGGGCAAAACCACGGTCACCGCCGCGTTGGCGCGTTTGCACCGCAACCTGGGGCGCAAGGTCCGCGTATTCAAATGCGGGCCGGACTTCCTTGACCCGATGATTCACGAACGCGCCAGCGGCGCGCCGGTGTATCAATTGGACATGTGGATGGTCGGCGAGCAGGAAAGTCGTCGCTTGTTGTGGGAAGCGGCGGGTGAGGCCGACCTGATCCTGATCGAAGGCGTGATGGGGCTGTTCGACGGCACCCCTTCCAGCGCCGACCTGGCGCGGCATTTCGGGGTGCCGGTGCTGGGCGTGATCGACGGCACGGCCATGGCGCAGACCTTCGGCGCGCTCGCGTTAGGCCTGGCACGCTACCAGCCGGACCTGCCCTTCGCCGGGGTGCTCGCCAACCGCGTCGGCACGCTGCGCCATGCGCAGTTGCTGGAGGGCAGCCTGACCGAAGGCTTGCGTTGGTACGGCGCGCTGTCGCGCGAAACCGGCATCGAATTGCCCAGCCGTCACCTGGGCCTGGTGCAAGCCAGCGAACTGAATGACCTCGACGCGCGCCTGGACGCCGCCGCCCAAGCGCTGGGCAGCAGTTGCGAAGTGGCCGTGCCGCCGCCGGTAATGTTTGCCGCGCCCGAAGTCATCGAGGCCGAGCCCTTGCTCGCCGGGGTACGCATTGCGGTAGCCCGCGACGAAGCCTTCGCCTTTACCTACGGCGCCAGCCTCGACCTGCTGCGGGCCATGGGCGCGCAGCTCACGTTTTTCTCGCCCCTTCACGATCATGCGTTGCCTGACGCCGACAGCCTGTACCTGCCAGGTGGCTACCCGGAACTGCATCACCTGGCGCTGTCGCAAAATACTGCAATGCTTGAGGCGATCCGCGCCCATCATGCCGCCGGCAAGCCATTGCTCGCCGAGTGTGGCGGCATGCTGTATTTGCTCGACTCGCTGACCGATGTCGAGGGCAACCGCGCCGAACTGCTCGGTCTGCTGCAGGGCGATGCAGTGATGCAGAAGAAATTGGCCGCCCTGGCGCTGCAAAGCGTGGAGCTGCCCGAGGGCACGTTGCGCGGGCATACCTATCATCACTCCTTGACCAGCACAGCGTTGGAGCCGATCGCCCGCGGGCTTAGCCCCAATGGTGGGCGCGGGGCCGAGGCGGTCTATCGGCAGGGGCGGATGACAGCCTCCTATGTGCACTTTTACTTTCCGTCGAACCCGGCGGCGGTGGCCGCATTGTTTGCGCCAGGTCCCGACACCGCTATCGGGGGCAAGTCGAATCGTCGCACCGCCCCTCCCACAATTGACCGAGTTGAAACCCCATCCAATGTGGGAGGGGGCTTGCCCCCGATGAGGCCATGACTGACCACGCCTTCCCCGAAGCCGACCGCCAAGCCGTCTACCGCGCCATCGCCGAACGCCGCGACATGCGCCACTTCAGCGGTGGCACCGTCGCGCCTGAATTACTGCAGCGCCTGCTCCAGGCCGCCCACCAGGCGCCGAGCGTCGGCCTGATGCAGCCGTGGCGCTTTATCCGCATCAGTGACCGTCAATTGCGGGGCCGCATTCAACAACTGGTGGAAGCAGAACGCATCCGCACCGCCGAGGCCCTGGGCGAGCGCTCCGACGACTTCATGAAGCTCAAGGTCGAAGGCATCCACGACTGCGCCGAAGTGCTGGTGGCGGCACTGATGGACGATCGCGAGCGGCACATCTTCGGCCGACGCACCTTGCCGGAAATGGACATGGCGTCCTTGTCCTGCGCGATTCAGAACCTGTGGCTGGCCGCCCGCGTCGAGGGCTTGGGCATGGGCTGGGTCTCGCTGTTCGAACCCCAGGCACTGGCCGACCTGCTGGGTTTGCCGGCGGGCGCCAAACCCCTGGCGGTACTGTGCCTGGGACCGGTCGCGCAGTTCTATCCGGCACCGATGTTGCAACTTGAAGGCTGGACCGAACCTCGGCCATTGAGTGACATGCTGTATGAAAACCTGTGGGGAGTGAGTCAATGAGTGTGGCCTTGCTGTGTGTCGCCGCAGTGGCGCTGGATGCGCTGCTGGGCGAGCCCAGGCGCTGGCATCCGCTGGTGGCGTTCGGCAATTTTGCCGGGCGGATCGAGCAACGTTTCAACCCGGGGGGCCGGGGCTGGCGCAGCCATGGCGTGACCGCGTGGTTTATCGCGGTGGTGCCGCTGACCCTGCTGGCCACCGCATTATCCTGGGCGCCTTATATCGGTTGGGTGTTGGAAATCCTCGCGCTGTATTGCGCCCTGGGTATGCGCAGCCTGGGGGAGCATGTGATCCCGGTTGCCCAGGCCCTGCGCAGCGATGATCTGGACGAGGCGCGCAAACGCGTGAGCTATCTGGTCAGCCGCCAGACCAGCGAGTTGGATCGCACTGAAGTTGCCCGCGCCGCCACCGAGTCGGTGCTCGAAAACGGCAGCGACGCCGTGTTCGCCGCACTGTTCTGGTTTGTGGTGGCCGGCGTGCCGGGCGTGGTGCTCTATCGCCTGAGCAACACCCTCGACGCCATGTGGGGCTATCGCAATGAACGCTTCGAGCGCTTTGGCTGGGCGGCGGCGAAGATCGACGATGGGCTCAACTATATTCCTGCACGTCTGGTGGCATTAACCTACGCGTTGCTGGGCAAGACGCGGCTGGCGCTCACATGCTGGCGCACCCAGGGGCCGACCTGGGACAGCCCCAATGCCGGCCCGGTGATGGCCGCTGGCGCTGGCGCGTTGGGCGTCGAACTGGGGGGCGCGGCGATTTATCACGGCGAGGTGCACCAGCGCCCGCCGTTGGGCGAAGGCCCGCCGGCCGACGCTGACGCCATCGACCGCGGCTGGCAACTGGTGCAGCGCGGCGTATGGTTATGGCTGCTGATCCTGTGCGCGGGGGCGCAATTTTATGCTTGAACACGGTGGTCGGCTGCGTAAGGCCGCGATCGAGTACGGGATCGCCGAAGCGGATTGGCTCGATTTGTCCAGTGGCCTGGCGCCCTGGCCGTGGCCGATTCCCGAGATTCCGTTGCGCGCCTGGGCGCGGTTACCCGAAGTCGATGACGGCCTGGAGAAAGCGGCCAGCGACTACTACGGCGCCGCTCAAGTGTTGCCGGTGCCAGGCTCCCAGGCCGCGATCCAGTTACTGCCGCGCCTGCGCCGTTCGGGCAAGGTCGGGGTGCTGTCGCCGTGTTATGCCGAGCACGCCGAGGCCTGGCGGCGGGCCGGTTATGTCGTACGCGAAGTGCAGGAGCAGGAAGTCGACTTCTTTCTCGACGGCCTCGACGTGCTGGTGGTGGTCAACCCCAACAACCCCACCGGCTTGAGCCTGGCCCCGGAGCGCCTGCTCGACTGGCATACGCGGCTGGCCCAGCGCGGCGGCTGGCTGGTGGTGGACGAGGCCTTCATGGACGTTACCCCGCACTTGAGCCTGGCCGGCCACACCCATCAGGTCGGCTTGATCGTGTTGCGCTCGTTCGGCAAGTTCTTCGGCCTGGCCGGGGTGCGCCTGGGTTTTGTGCTGGCCGAGCGCAAGTTGCTCAGGTTGCTGGCCGAGCAGGTCGGGCCCTGGGCGGTCAGCGGGCCGACACGGGTGATTGGTCAGCACTGCCTGCGCGACAGCGCCGGGCACACCCGCCAGCGCACCCGTTGCATCGAGGCCGGCCAGCGCTTGTTCGACCTGCTGGAGCGCCAGGGCTTTGAACCCCAGGGAGGCTGCGCCCTGTTCCAGTGGCTGATCACCCCGCATGCCGAACGCTTGCACGAATTCATGGCCCAGCGCGGCATCCTGCTGCGCCTGTTCGTGCACAACAGCAGCGTGCGTTTCGGCCTGCCCGACAGCGAGGCCGATTGGCAGCGCCTCGAGACGGCCCTGGCCGCCTATAAGGAAGCGACATGACTACGCTGATGGTGCAGGGCACCACCTCCGACGCCGGCAAAAGCACGCTGGTGACCGCGCTGTGTCGCTGGCTGGTGCGCCAGGGGGTCGCGGTCGCACCGTTCAAGCCACAGAACATGGCGCTCAATAGTGCGGTGACCGCCGAAGGCGGCGAGATCGGCCGCGCCCAGGCGGTACAGGCGCAGGCCGCCCACCTGGCGCCCCACACCGACATGAACCCGGTGTTGCTCAAGCCCAACAGCGACACCGGCTCCCAAGTGATCATCCATGGCCGCGCCGTGACCAGCATGAATGCCGTCGCCTACCACGACTACAAGGCCATCGCGATGCAGGCGGTGCTCGCCTCCCATGCGCGGTTGAGCCAGGCCTATGCGGTGGTCATGGTCGAAGGCGCGGGCTCGCCGGCCGAAATCAACCTGCGCGCCAATGACATCGCCAATATGGGCTTCGCCGAGGCCGTGGACTGCCCGGTGCTGTTGATCGCCGACATCAATCGCGGCGGGGTGTTCGCCCATCTGGTCGGCACCCTGGAATTGTTGTCTGCCAGCGAACAGGCACGGGTCCAGGGGTTCATCATCAACCGTTTTCGCGGTGATATTGCGCTGCTGCAACCGGGGCTCGATTGGCTGGAGGCGCGCACCGGCAAGCCGGTGGTGGGCGTGCTGCCCTATGTGATGGACCTGCACCTGGAGGCCGAAGACGGCATCGATCGGCGCCAGATCGACAAGGCCGCCCAGGTGCTCAAGGTGGTAGTGCCGGTGCTGCCGCGCATCAGCAACCACACGGATTTTGACCCGCTGCGCCTGCATCCCCAGGTGGACCTGCAATTCGTCGGGCCGGGCCAGTCGATCCCGGCTGCCGACCTGGTGATCCTGCCGGGGTCGAAAAGCGTGCGCAGTGATCTGGCGTATTTGCGTGCCAATGGCTGGGATACGGCCGTGGCGCGGCATTTGCGTTATGGCGGCAAGGTGCTGGGCATTTGTGGCGGGTTGCAGATGCTCGGCGAGCAGGTGCATGACCCGTTGGGTCTGGAAGGTGCTGCCGGCTCCAGCGATGGTCTGGGTTTGCTGGCGTTCAGTACCACGCTTGCGCAGGAGAAGCAGCTGCGCAATGTGCGCGGGCGCTTGTTGCTGGAGGATGTCGAGGTCAGTGGGTATGAGATCCATGCCGGTGTGACGAGCGGCGAGGCGCTGGCGAATGCCGCCGTGCTGCTCGATGATGGGCGCAGTGAGGGGGCGCAGAGTGCCGATGGGCAGATTCTCGGGACGTATCTGCATGGGTTGTTCGAAACGCCGGCCGCGTGCAGTGCGTTGCTGCGCTGGGCGGGGTTGCAGGACGTGCAGGAGGTGGATTATCACGCCCTGCGTGAGCGGGATATCGAGCGGTTGGCGGATTTGGTGGAGAACCATCTGGATACGGACTTGTTGCGCAAACTGTGCGGGCTTTGACGGTGTGTACGCGGACAACATGTGGGAGGGGGCTTGCTCTCGATGGCGGCCTCTGGGCCGACCAGGATGTTGGATTGGACGGAGTACATATCCGTTTCTGCGGTAACGGCTGCTTAGGGTTCCGCCCTTACGGCGGCTCACTTTTGAAAAGCGCAAAAGTAAGCAAAACGCTCTTGCCCCACCACTCGGCACCTCGCCTAGGCTCGGTGTGCCCTCTCTCCGGCTTGAATCCGTGGGCCGCCGCAATGGGCCATCCCTGGCCCAGTGCGGCTAACCCGGCGTCCTGCCGGGTTACCCACGGATTCAAGCCTGCGTTCGGCCAGCGTGGTTTAACGGGGCGCTCAAGATCAAAAGCCAGATCAAGATCAAGATCAAGAGCGACTCGCTGCGCATCGTGGTTAGTGTTGGGCGCTACTGAGTTGTGTAGGCAGCCGCGGACTAAATGTGGGAGGGGGCTTGCCCCCGATAGCGGTGGGTCAGTTATCGATGTATTCACTGTTACTCCCTCATCGGGGGCAAGTCGAATCGTCGCACGGCCCCTCCCACATTGTTCGGCGGCGGCCTCAACCGGTCGGCGGGACTTGGAAGGTATGTGCTCATGCATCAATTGATCCTTGGCGGCGCTCGTTCGGGCAAGAGTCGCCTGGCTGAAAAGCTCGCCGGCGACAGCGGTCTGTCCGTGATTTATATCGCTACCAGCCAACCGCTGGACGGTGAGATGAACCAGCGCGTTGCCCTGCACCGTGAGCGTCGGCCCGACCACTGGGGCCTGATTGAAGAACCCGTCGAACTGGCGCATGTGTTGCGCGAAAACGCCGCTGCCGATCATTGCCTGTTGGTCGACTGCCTGACCTTGTGGCTGACCAACCTGTTGATGCTCGAGGATGCCGAGCGCCTGGCATTCGAGCGCGATCAACTGCTGCACAGCCTGGCGTCGCTGCCGGGTGAAATCATTTTTGTCAGCAACGAGACCGGACTGGGTGTCGTGCCGCTGGGCGAATTGACTCGCCGTTATGTGGATGAAGCCGGTTGGCTGCATCAAGCCTTGGCCGAGCGGTGTCAGCGTGTGGTGCTGACGGTGGCCGGCCTGCCCCTGACTTTGAAAGGTACTGCGTTATGACCGATTCCTGGTGGCTCAACCCCTGCAAGGCCAACGATGCTTCTGCGCAGGAACAGGCGCGGGACCGTCAGCAGCAGTTGACCAAACCCGCCGGCTCCCTCGGCCAGTTGGAAGCGCTGGCGGTGCAATTGGCCGGTTTGCAGGGCCGGGTCAAGCCGTCGGTGGATCAACTGTGGATCGCGATTTTTGCCGGCGACCATGGGGTGGTCGCGGAAGGCGTGTCGGCGTTTCCCCAGGAGGTGACCGGGCAGATGCTGCATAACTTTGTCACCGGTGGCGCGGCCATCAGCGTCTTGGCTCGGCAACTGGACGCACAGTTGGAGGTGGTCGACCTCGGCACGGTGACGCCATCCCTGGCGTTGCCCGGCGTGCGTCACCTGAATATCGGCGCGGGCACGGCCAACTTCGTCAACGGCCCGGCGATGACCCAGGCTCAGGGCAATCAGGCCCTGCAGGCCGGGCGAGACAGCGCACACCGCGCCCTGGAAAACGGCGCACAGCTGTTTATCGGTGGCGAGATGGGCATCGGTAACACCACCGCCGCCAGTGCGTTGGCCTGTGTGCTGCTCGATTGCCCGGTGAGTGACCTGACCGGGCCAGGCACGGGGTTGAATGCCCAGGGTGTCAGTCACAAGGTGGCGGTCATCGAGCGCGGCCTGGAACGGCACGCGGCCCAGCGCGACGACGCGTTGCAGACGCTGTTCAACCTCGGGGGCTTTGAAATCGCCGCGCTGGTCGGTGCCTACCTGGCCTGTGCCCAGGCGGGCATCGTGGTGCTGGTGGACGGGTTCATCTGCAGCGTCGCCGCACTGGTTGCCACGCGCCTGAACCCGGCATGCCGCGAATGGCTGGTGTTCGGCCATCGTGGCGCCGAGCCGGGGCATCGTCACGTGCTGCACAGCCTTGACGCGCAGCCTCTGCTCGACCTGGGCCTGCGCCTGGGCGAAGGCAGCGGTGCGGCGTTGGCGGTGCCGCTGTTGCGCCTGGCCTGTGCGCTGCACGGGCAGATGGCGACCTTCGCCGAAGCGGCCGTGGCGGACCGCCCCGCATGACCTTGCACCTGGATTTGCTGCGCCACGGTGAAACCGAACTGGGCGGCGGCCTGCGCGGCAGCCTGGATGACGCCCTGACGGCCAAGGGTTGGGAACAGATGCGCGCCGCTGTCGCAGGGCGGGGGCCGTGGGACCGACTGATCAGTTCGCCGTTGCAACGCTGCGCGCGCTTTGCCCAGGAACTGGGCGAGCGTCTCGACCTTCCGGTCAGCCTGGAAAAAGACCTGCAGGAGCTGCACTTCGGCGCCTGGGAAGGACAGAGCGCGGCGGCGTTGATGCAGACCGATGCCGAGGCCTTGGGCCTGTTCTGGGCGGACCCGTACAGTTTCACTCCGCCGGAAGGCGAACCGGTGGGCGCGTTTTCCGAGCGGGTGCTCGGCGCTGTCTCACGTCTGCGCCAGGCCTATGCCGGTGAGCGTGTGCTGTTGATCAGCCACGGTGGTGTGATGCGCCTGCTGTTGGCGCGCGCGCGCGGCTTGCCCCGTGAACAATTGCTGAATGTCGAAGTCGGCCACGGCGGGCTGTTCAACTTGCAAGTCGCGACCGATGGCACGTTGAAGGAAGGGGGCTGAGCATGCTGCCATTCTGGATTGCCCTGCAGTTCCTGAGCAGCCTGCCGATTCGCCTGCCAGGCATGCCGCAACCGCAGGAGCTGGGGCGTTCGTTGCTGTTTTATCCGCTGGTGGGCGTGCTGTTCGGCTTGCTCCTGTGGGGCCTGAACGCTTTGTTGACGGGCGCGCCCCTGTTGCTGCACGCCGCGCTGCTGTTGAGCGCCTGGGTGCTGCTCAGTGGTGGCCTGCACCTGGACGGCCTGGCCGACAGTGCCGACGCTTGGCTGGGTGGCTTCGGCGACCGTGAACGCACCCTCGCCATCATGAAAGACCCACGCAGCGGGCCCATTGCCGTGGTCACCCTGGGCCTGGTGCTGCTGCTCAAGTTCACCGCGCTGGTGGCGCTGATCGAGCAGCACAATGGCGCTGCGCTGATTCTTGCGCCGTTGATCGGCCGGGCGTCGATGCTGGCGCTGTTTCTCACCACGCGTTACGTGCGCGCGGGCGGATTAGGTCAGGCGCTGTCGGATCATTTGCCCAGGGTTGTCGGCCAGCAAGTGCTGATCCTCAGCGGACTGGCCTGCATCCTGATCGGCGGCTTCGGCGGTGGGCTGGCGGTGTTGTTCGCCGCAGCTTGTTTTATCGGGTTGCGCCAGGTGATGATCAAGCGCCTCGGTGGCACCACCGGCGATACTGCGGGCGCACTGCTGGAACTGCTGGAAACGGTGGTGCTGATTGGACTGGCGTTGTAACACTTTCTTGCATTTCCACAACTCCGGGTATATACACGCTCCATGCTTGCCTCCCAATGTTTATGCACCAACCTGCGACGTGCCGCCCGTGGCGTCAGCAGGCATTACGACGGCGCCCTCGACGGCTTCGGGATCAACGTTGCGCAGTATTCCTTGCTGTGCAACCTGCAACGTCTCGATCAGCCGAGCATTTCCAGCCTGGCCGAAGCCATGGGCCTGGACCGCAGCACCCTGGGGCGCAATCTGCGCGTACTCGAAGGGGAGGGCCTGGTGCGGTTGGTCGAAGGTGACGACCTGCGCAATCGCCTGGTGGTATTGACCGAGGCGGGCCAGCAGCGTTTGGCGGCGGCCCTGCCGGCATGGGAAGCGGCGCAACAGACATTGATCGATCAGCTTGGCGCGCAAAAGCGCGAAACCCTGTTGGCCTTGCTGGATGAACTTGCCTGAGCGGCGGTTTGTTCGGCTACAAGCGGGTATATACCCGCGAACGGAGAATAAGAAATGACCTCGATGTGGCGCACCAGTGGCTGGGTTCTTTTGGGGAGTGCGCTGATCCTGGCGTTGTCCCTGGGCGTGCGGCACGGCTTTGGGCTGTTCCTGGCGCCGATGAGCAGCGAATTCGGCTGGGGCCGTGAGACGTTCGCTTTTGCCATTGCCTTGCAGAACCTGATCTGGGGACTGGCACAGCCGTTCACCGGGGCGCTGGCCGACCGCTTCGGCGCGACCAGGGCGGTGTTCGTCGGCGGCGTGTTGTACGCCGTGGGCCTGGTGCTGATGGGCATGTCGGACTCGGCGTGGTCATTGTCGCTGAGTGCCGGGTTGCTGATTGGCATCGGTCTGTCCGGCACGTCGTTTTCAGTGATTCTCGGCGTGGTCGGCCGCGCCGTAGCACCGGAGAAACGCAGCATGGCCATGGGGATCGCCAGCGCCGCCGGCTCTTTTGGCCAATTCGCCATGGTGCCTGGCACCCTCGGCTTGATTGGTTGGCTGGGCTGGTCGGCGGCGCTGCTGGCGCTGGGCTTGATGGTGGCGTTGATCCTGCCGCTGGTGGCCATGCTCAAGGATAAACCGCTGCCGGTGACGGTCGGTCAACAAACCCTGCGCGAAGCGTTGAAGGAGGCCTGTTCCCATAGCGGGTTCTGGTTGCTGGCCTTCGGCTTTTTCGTCTGCGGATTCCAAGTGGTATTTATCGGTGTGCATCTGCCGGCGTACCTGGTGGACCAGCATCTGCCGGCCACAGTGGGCACCACGGTGCTGGCCTTGATCGGCTTGTTCAATGTGTTCGGCACCTACACCGCCGGCTGGCTGGGTGGGCGCATGTCCAAGCCGCGCTTGCTCACCGGCTTGTACCTGCTGCGGGCAGTGGTGATCGTGCTGTTCCTGTGGGCGCCGGTCACCGAGGTCACGGCTTACGTGTTTGGCATGGCGATGGGGTTCCTCTGGTTGTCCACCGTACCGCTGACCAACGGCACCGTCGCCACCTTGTTCGGCGTGCGAAACCTTTCGATGCTGGGTGGGATTGTGTTCCTGTTCCACCAGCTCGGCTCGTTCCTCGGTGGCTGGTTGGGCGGGGTGGTCTATGATCGAACCGGTAGCTATGACCTGATCTGGCAAGTGGCAATTCTGCTCAGCCTGCTCGCGGCGGCCTTGAACTGGCCGGTGCGTGAACGGCCGGTGGCGCGTGTGCAGGCGCAAATGGAGGCGGCATGAGTGCAGCGCTGCGGTGCGTGATCCTGGCGGCGACGCTGGTGTTGCTGCTGCTGGCCTGGTGGGGCTGGCAGCAAGGCGGCCTGGCATTGATGCAGTTGGGCATGGCGATCTGTTAAGTTCTCTGTCTGAACCGAATCGAGGACCTTTGATATGTTGATGCGCTGGCTCGCTCTACCCGTCCTGATGGCTGCTGGCAGCGTGGCCCTGGCCGCCGGATGCCCGCCGTTGCTGGAAGGCCAATTGCCCAAGTTGCGGGCCAAGGAATCCATTGACCTGTGCCAGCGCTTTGCAGGCAAGCCTCTGGTGATCGTCAATACGGCGAGCTTCTGCGGCTTCGCTCCTCAATTCAAAGGCCTCGAAGCTTTGTATCAGCGCTATAAGGGTGAAGGTCTGGAGGTGATTGGCGTGCCTTCGGACGACTTCAAGCAGGAGGCCAAGACCGGCGAGGAGACTGCCAAGGTCTGCTACGTCAATTATGGCGTGACCTTCACCATGACCGAACCGCAGAAGGTCAAGGGGCCGGATGCGGTGCACCTGTTCAAGAGCCTGGCGCAGCAGACCGACACGCCGCCGAAGTGGAATTTCTACAAGTATGTGGTGGATCGCCAGGGCAAGGTGATTGCCAATTTTTCCAGCCTGACCAAGCCTGACAGCCCCGAGCTGATCAAGGCGGTGGAGCAGGCGATAGCTTCCAAGCCCTGATACATGATCGTCCATTAAAAAGCCCCGCCTCCTTTTCAGGAGAGCGGGGCTTTTTTAGAACGCGATGAATCAGAAGCGGTAGGTCATGCCCAGGCCGAAACCGTTGGCGCTGTTCTCATACTTGGCGTTGTAGCTGGCCAGTTGATTGGAGCGTGCAACCTTGACGTCCTCTTCCTTCAGGTAGGAGTAAGCCACGTCGACGGTCATGTTCGGCATGACCTCGTAGCCCAGGCCCAGACTGAAGATGGTGCGGTCGCCGGTAGGAATGCGCGGCGAGCGATCCGTGTTGTTGGTCGGCGACTGGTCGAATGTCAGGCCGGTACGCAGCACCACTTGCTTGGTCAACTGATACGAAGTACCCAAGGCGTACGCCCAGGTGTCGTGCCAGTTCTGGTCTTCCTTGATGGTGCTGACCAGGCCGGGGGCCAGCGCGCCACCCGCTGCGGCTGCCACGCCTTCGTTCTTGACGGTGATGTCTTTCAGGCGGCTCCAGCGGGTCCAGGTTGCACCGGCGTAGAGCTTCCAGGCGTCGGTCAGGTCCTGGGTTACCGACAGGTCGTAGGACTCAGGCGTGTCGATCTTCAGCGAAGCGTCGTAGCGATTGCTGCGCAGGAACGGCGAAGTCGCGGTCGGCGCGGTGACTTCGGTGTGGCCGTCCAGCTTGTAGCTGACCTTGGAGTGATAGGTCAGGCCGACGCGGGTGGTATCGGTGGCTTGTACCAGCACGCCGATATTGAAGCCCAGCGCGGTGTCGTCACCCTTGATCTTGATGTTGGTGTCCGGCGCGCGAGGGTTCAGCGTGAGGTCCGATTCCAGGGTGCCAGCAATGCGGTTGATGGTCGGGCCAAAACCCACGGAAACGCGATCATTGAAGGCGTAACTGACCGTCGGTTGCAAGGTCATGACTTTCACTTCGCTTTTGCTGCCGAAGCCACGGCCCTGGAAGCCGCTTTCGTAGTCAGTTATCAGGCCGAACGGAGCATAGACGCCGAAACCCACAGACCACTGATCGTTGAGTTTATTGGTGTAGAAACCGAAAGGGACGGCGGTGAACGGCACCATATCGCCCTTGTTGCTGCCACTGGAGCGACCGCTGGTATCGCTCAGATCGGTGGACGCATCGATGGCTGCGACACCGCCGGTGATCTGCTGGCCGTTCAGGCGAGCCATACCGGCAGGGTTGCCATAGACAGTGCTTGCGTCATCGGCAGAAGATGAGCGACCCGCAAAACCGGTGCCCATTCCGCTGACGCTCTGTTCGTTCAGGGCGAAGCCGCTGGCGAACAGTTGGGAAGAGGCCATGGCAACGGCGAGGCTAAGTGTGGTCTTGAGCATTACTTTTTTCATTATTAGAACTCCGTGTGATCACCGCTGCGGAAAGTATCAATAAATTTCACATCGCGCTATAGGCTGTAATGCAGGAGATAGAGCGGTTTTGTAGGACAATCCGACCAGATTTGCGGTTTTTTGGCGAATCTTGCAAATTGCCCGGTCAGCAGGCCACCTGTTTCATGGGGGAGACACAGGTTTGCCAGGCCTGGGAGAAATCTCGCAGGCGACCCTGAGGGTGAAATATTTCTTTCCAGATACGCGCCATGCCCAGTACATCGCCCGGCGCGGGCAGGGCGGGACGCTGTTGTTCGACCAGCAGCCACGCGATCGCCGTGGCGTAACGCAGGTTCACCGTCAATTCCAGTTGTGGCGCACTGAGAAAAGCATGTTGGCTGGCCAACCCGCGCACCAGGCTCGCACGCTCGGGATCGAGCGCCAGGTAGGTATCCCAGAGGGCGCGGTGGCGGGGTTCGGTGATGCTGTAGAGGCCATGGCCGCGACGATCATGCAAGGCCGAGCCCAGCTCCGACTGGCTGGCGGCAATGCCCAGCAGCAGGGCTTCGGCGGTCGGATTATGGCACCCGAGGTACTTCAGGGTCGGCCTGATCACATAACGACACAATTCGCTGGCGGCAATACCCATAAGAGCCTCATCGCGAGAAAATGAATGACGGGCCCGAGAAGGAGGGCTTGGCAGCGGTGAATCGGATCTCAGGCCCGTCGCAAGCGGATCATGCCGCTTGAGTTGAAGTGTAGTGTCATATTCATCTTGTAAAGGACTGTTTTTAAAACATCTTTGTTATCCGGTTATAACGTTTATATCTATTTGTGATTAGTAAAAAGTCTTCGGCTAAATTTCAGGCAATAAAAAACCCTGCTTTTCAGACAGGGTTTTTGTGTTTCAGCGACTCGGGTCGATCAGGCAGTCAATGCCTGACGGGTACGCTCGATCACGGCCTGCAGCGGTTCTGCGCTGGAGTATTGATCGGGGTACAGGCGTTCGCTGTGACGCGCGATGCCGTGTTCGTTGACCAGGGTGAAGCTGAAGCAGCCTTTGCGAGCGGCCATGATCAGGCAGTTCATTGGGGCAAAAGCGTTGGTGAGGGTGCGGATGGCATCCTGAGTATGGATTTGAGCGTTCATATTATGGGTGTTCCTACAAATGACACAGATAAGAACCGTGCCGTATTAAAACGTTCCAGTGACGTTGATCACCATTGATCAAACGAAGAACCCGACTGGAACAAAGCAGCCAGTTTGAAGCGCTATTGAATTAGGCGCGCTTGGGCTGGCAGGTAGGTACTTAGGAGGGCAGGCAACACAACAGGGGCAAAGGTTCTGGGCCCGGGGTGAAGATCCTGATCAATTTGCAGGTTGGTTCGGTCAGAGTATGGAGACTTCGCGACACCCTTTGCTTGTTCAAAGGCTGTGTCGTCGCAAGTGATACCTGGAAACCATCGAGGTGGTCGATCCCATGTGGTTCAGGGGATATGTTCGACCAGAATTGACTTTCAGCTTGGTACTAACGCTGCGGATAGTAACGGATCGAAACAAGGAAGGGAAGGGGGCCCGTAAAAAATCCCGATCAGCCCCCCAGCAGCCCGCGATAGACCAGCACGGTGATCGACGCGGCCAACGTACAACCAAGCCCGTAGGCGGCGAGTGTCAGCCTTACGGACTTGCCGGTCTCGATGACTCGCACGACATCACGCATGTCGTCGATCCCGCATTCTCCCAGTTCGATGCACAGACTTGACGCGGTCAGAGCGGCTGATACCAGGATAGCGATGGCAAACAGCGCGCCGTCCGGGGACGGTAACAGCGCGTTGATGCCCAGGGCCGTCGCGCAAATGGCCAGCAGCAACGCGGCGAATAACAGAATTCCTTTCATCGGCCCTGCACGGTTGCGTTGTCGGGTGGGGAGTGTGGCGAGCCGCGACAGCTTTGAAAAGTCCCCAGGCTTGCCGGCAGTAACATTTTCCCAGTCTGTCGGATCCAAAAAGCTGGCGATATAACCATTGGCTGGTGAGTTGTGCACATTAGTCGCAGCCTGTGTAACCTCATGGGCAGCAGCCCCGGAGCCCGCTCATTTGCCTGCAATCAAAATTTAAGTCAATGAAAAATCTGGCTTTTTTTTATTGGTGAAAAAATCGTCAGTTTGACTGCAGCCCCCGCTCCATGGGCCTTTGCGCGGGTTAAAGCGGGGTTGTCCACTGAGTTATCCACAGCTTCTGTGGATTGTCCCAAGCGCTTGCTCTAGAACGGGCGTGCAGCGTTTTTTCAGCTTTACCTGTACGAAAAAAAGAGTAGAGTGGCGCGCCTTCCGTTCTGTCCCACAGTGCTTTATGAAGTTTCGCTCAGTATCACCTTCTGTTACCGACACTCCTCAAACTGTTACCGCGCCCAAGCGCTTCTCTTTGAAAGTTGCCTTGTGGCTGCTCGACAGCCCGCGCCTGGGGCAGAGTACCAACATCAAGCACTTGGCTGGCCGCCTGCTCAAGCAGCCTGCCCGCGAAGGCGTGGTGGCCGCGCAGAGCCGCCTGGGCCAGCTGATGTGCCGTGAATGCGGAAATGCCCGCGACCGGCGTATCGGCCAGGACCTGCTGCGTTCGGCGGCCCGTGCCGGTGATCGCCGCGCCCAGCGCGAATTGGGCCAGGTCGAAGACTGAGCTGTCCTCCCGTGCCTTGCTTGGTTAACCTTGCTGTTTTTGGGTGAAGGCAGAAATGACTATGGTGTTCGACTGGACCAGTGTCGCCCTTGGCCTTGCAGGCGCAGCGCTGCCTTTATTGGCGTGGTGCTGGCAGATTCAACGGCGGCTGACCGCGCGCACCACCGGCTGGGAATTGCTGGAAGAGCGCCTGGCCACCGCGCAACTGGCCCAGGAAGGGCTTGCTGCGCAGTTGGACGCCAGCCGTGACGAGATCAGCGATCTGAGCCAGGCCAACGCCGCCAAGCAGGCCGACCTGGCTGCGGTACGCCGCGAAGTCGAGCTGTTGCAGATCGACCGCGATAACGCCCGCGACGCGGCCCACGCCTGGAATATTGACCGCAGCGCCAAGGAAACCGAACTGCGCCGCCTCGACGCCTTGGCTGCAGCCCTGCGCGCCGAGCTGCGGGAACAGCAGGACAGCCATCAACAACGTCTCGCCGACCTGCAAGGTTCCCGGGATGAACTGCGCGCGCAGTTTGCCGAACTCGCCGGGAAGATTTTCGACGAGCGCGAACAACGCTTTGCCGAAACCAGCCAGGAGCGTCTCGGGCAGTTACTGGACCCGCTCAAGGAGCGCATCCAGTCCTTCGAGAAGCGCGTTGAAGAAAGCTACCAGAACGAGGCCCGCGAACGCTTTTCCCTGGCCAAGGAGCTTGAGCGCCTGCAGCAACTGAATCTGCGCCTGTCGGACGAAGCCACCAACCTGACCCGCGCCCTTAAAGGTCAGAAAACCCAGGGTAACTGGGGCGAGCTGATCCTCGAGCGGGTGCTGGAACATGCGGGCCTGGAAAAAGGTCGCGAGTATCAGACGCAGGTCAGCCTCAAGGGCCCGGATGGCGAACGCTTCCAGCCGGACGTGCTGATCATGTTGCCGGGCGACAAGCAGGTGGTGGTGGACTCCAAGGTCAGCCTGACCGCCTACCAGCAGTACGTGGCGGCGGACGACGAGGTGATTGGCCAGGCGGCGTTGAAGCAGCATGTGCTGTCCTTGCGCAATCACGTCAAGGGCTTGGCCGGCAAGGATTACAAGCGCCTGGAAGGCCTGCACAGCCTGGATTTCGTGCTGTTGTTCGTGCCGATCGAAGCGGCGTTTTCCGCAGCGCTGCAAGCGGAGCCGAACCTGTTCCAGGAAGCCTTTGATCGCCATATCGTGATTGTCAGCCCTACCACCTTGCTGGCCACCCTGCGGGTGATCGACAGCCTGTGGAAGCAGGAGCGTCAGAGCCAGAACGCGCGGGAAATCGCCGAGCGCGCGGGTTGGCTGTATGACAAGTTCGTGCTGTTTATCCAGGATCTGGACGAAGTGGGTAATCGCCTGCAACAGTTGGATAAGGCTTACAGCGCAGCGCGCAACAAGCTGACGGACGGACGCGGGAATCTGGTCAGCCGTACCGAGCAGTTGAGACTGCTCGGCGCCCGAGCCAGCAAGAGCCTGCCGGCGGATTTGCTCGAGCGCGCGATGACGGATGCTGACGGTGTAGCGCATCTTCCTGAGTAAAACACAGGCCAAATGTGGGAGGGGGCTTGCCCCCGATTGCGGAGTGTCAGTCGCCAGATCTATTGGTTGATGCACCGCTATCGGGGGCAAGCCCCCTCCCACATTGTACGGAGTACACTTGAATTAAAGGGGCAAATGCCGACTTAACAGCGCCCGCAACGCCGCCGGTTTCACCGGCTTGGCCAGGTAATCCAGCCCCGCCGCATGCACTTTGGCCACCATCTCCGCGCGGCCATCGGCACTGATCACCACGCCGGGAATCGGCTCGGCCAATTGGGCGCGCAGCCAGCCCATCAATTCAGTACCGGTCTCGCCGTGGTCCAGGTGGTAATCCACCAACGCGAGTTGCGGGCGCATGCCTTCAGCCAGCAGGACCGCGCATTGCGCCTGGTCAGTGGCGGTCCACACCTCGCAACCCCAGCGCGTCAGCAAACTGCGCATGCCGATCAGGATGCTTTCTTCGTTATCCACGCACAGTATTTGCGCGCCGCTGAGTGGCAGGCCATTTTCCTGCGCGGCCTTGACCGGTGCAGCGGTCTGGTTACGCGCCAGCGGCACACGCACACTGAACACGCTGCCCTTGCCCGGCCACGAGCTTACGCTCAGGCGATGGCCCAGCACGCGGCACAGGCCGTCGGCAATCGCCAGGCCCAGGCCCAGGCCCTTTTCGGCGCGGGTCTGGTGACTGTCCAGGCGCTTGAACTCTTCGAAAATCACTTTCTGTTTATCCAGCGGGATGCCAGGGCCACGGTCCCAGACCTCCAGGCACAACTGGCCCTGGCGGCGACGTACGCCCAGCAGCACCGGCCCATCGGCATAACGAAAGGCGTTGGTGAGGAAATTCTGCAGGATCCGCCGCAGCAACTTGATGTCGCTGTCCACCCGCAGGCGACTGCCGCGCAAACGGAAGCGCAAGCCCTGGTCATGGGCCAAGGCCTTGAATTCGGCGCCCAGGGTGTCGAATAACTCGTTGAGGACAAACGGCTGGCGTTGTGGATTGATCTTGCCGTTTTCCAGGCGCGAGATATCCAGCAAGTCGCTGATCAAATCCTCGGCCGAGCGCAACGAACTGTCCAAATGCTGCACCAGTTGCCGGGCCTCGCTGGAAAGGCCTTCATGCTGATGGGACAGGGCGGCGGAGAACAGGCGTGCGGCGTTCAACGGTTGCATCAAGTCATGGCTGACGGCCGCCAGGAAACGGGTCTTCGACTGGCTGGCGGATTCGGCCACGCCCTTGGCCTCGGTCAACGCGAGGTTGAGCTGCGACAGTTCATGGGTGCGTTCGGTCACCCGTTGTTCCAGACCTTCGTTGGCCTCGGTCAGCGCCTGTTCGGCTTCGCGGAACGCGGTGATGTCGGTGAAACTCATGACAAAACCGCCGCCGGGCATCGGGTTGCCGATCAGTTCGATCACCCGTCCGTTGGGAAACAGCCGCTCTGACGTGTGCGCACGGCCCTGGCGCATCCAGTGCAGGCGTCGCGCCACGTGCACTTGCGCCTCGCCAGGGCCGCACAGGCCGCGCTCGGCGTTGTAGCGGATGATGTCGGCAATTGGCCGGCCGACGCTGATCAAGCCGTCGGGATAGTTGAACAGCTCCAGGTAGCGCCGGTTCCAGGCAACCAGCTTGAGCGACTGATCCACCACGCTGATGCCCTGGGTGATGTTTTCGATCGCACCCTGCAGCAGGGCGCGGTTGAACTGCAGCACCTCGGACGCTTCGTCGGCGATCCGTACCACGTCCTCCAGTTGCATGTCCCGCCCTTCAATGGCGGCTTTGACCACGGCGCGCGTGGAGGAGGCACCGAGTACGCCCGCCAGCAAGCGCTCGGTGTGGGCGATCCAGTCGTTGTCGGCATTCTGGTTGGGGTTGAAGCCTTTGCCCTGGCGATAGGCAAAACGGATAAAGCTCTGCTGGGCCCGTTCTTCACCGACAAAGCGCGCCGACAGGCTGAGCAGATCGCTGATCTGTACCGACAACATGGAGCGGGCGCTGGCGCGCTGGCTGATTTCCTGGCCGATAAAGCGGCCGGCCTGCCAATGCTCGGAGACTCGAGTGCGCGACAGCATCGATACCCATACGAACAGCGTGAAATTACCGGCCAGGGAGAACACGGTGCCCAAGGTCAGTGAGGTCACGGAAAAGCCGAACGGGTGCGAGTGCATCCAGGTCAGGCCGGGGAAAAGGCTCAGCGACCAGCCCAGGCTTTTCGCGGTAACCGGCAGGACCAGGGTGTAGAACCACAGGAACGTCCCCGCCGCCAAGCCTGCAAAGACCCCGCGCCGGTTGGCCTGTTTCCAGTACAGCGCACCGAGCATCGCCGGTGCCAGCTGGGTCACGGCGGCAAATGCGATCTGGCCGATGGTGGCCAGGCTCGCGGTGGAACCCAGCAGTCGGTAGCTCACATAGGCCAGCAGCAGGATGATCACGATGCTGACCCGGCGCACCGACAGCATCCAGTGGCGGAACACTTCGAAGGGGCGTTCGGCGCTGGAGCGGCGCAACAGCCAGGGCAGCAGCATGTCGTTGGAGACCATGGTCGACAAGGCAATGCTGGCCACGATCACCATGCCGGTGGCCGCCGAGGCGCCGCCGATGAACGCCAGTACGGCGAGGGCCGGGTGGGCTTCGGCCATCGGCAGGCTGATCACGTAGGAATCCGGCAGCACCGAACCGGGCAACAGCATCTTGCCGCCGAGGGCGATGGGGATCACGAACAGCGCGGCAAGGATCAAATAAGCCGGGAACACCCACTTGGCCAGGCGCAAGTCCTGCGGGTCGATATTCTCCACCACCGTCACATGAAATTGCCGGGGCAGGCAGATGATCGCCATCATCGCGACGCCGGTCTGCACCACCATCGACGGCCAGTTGATGGTCTCCTTCCAGTATTCCTCCAGGCGCGGTGCGAGCATCGCCTGGCTGAACAGATCGCCGAAACCGTCGTAGAGCCCGTAGGTTACAAACACGCCGACCGCCAGAAACGCGAACAGCTTGACCAGCGCTTCAAAGGCAATCGCCAGCACCATGCCCCGGTGGTGTTCGGTAGCGTCGAGGTTGCGCGTGCCGAACACGATGGTGAACAGCGCCAGCACCAGCGACACCACCAATGCGGTGTCCTGGGCTCGCGTGCCCGTGGTGTCGGGCCCGGAGCCGATCAACAGGTTCACGCCGAGCACGATGCCTTTGAGCTGCAGGGCGATATAAGGCAATACGCCGACCAGGCAGATCAACGCGACCACCACTGCCAGGGACTGGGATTTGCCGTAGCGTGCGGCGATAAAGTCGGCGATGGACGTGATGTTTTCCTGCTTGCTGATCAGAATCATCTTCTGCAGCACCCAGGGCGCCAGCACCAGCAACAGCACCGGCCCCAGGTAGATCGGCAGGAATGCCCAAAGCTGTTCGGCCGCCTGGCCCACGGCGCCGAAGAACGTCCAGCTGGTGCAATACACCGCCAGCGACAAGCTATACACCCACGCACGCACACGCGGCGGCAACGGCGCGTGGCGGCGGTCACCGTAAAAGGCGATGGCGAACATAATGGCCATATAGGCCAGGGCAACGGCGGCGATCAGCCCGCTGGACAGCGTCATGGTAACTCCGAGCATAGGAACACCCGGGCAGTGCGGGCCCGGTCGGACAGTCTCGCATGATGCTTGGGGTTAGTCAGTGTCGACCAAGGTCTGAGCGCGACTTGATGTCGCGGCTTAGCGAGGGGGCAGGGTTTTCTGGCGCAGGATGTAAATCGTCACCAGCACCGCGCTGGTCAGCATGAACCCGCGTGCCCACGGCAACGGCACCAGGTAGCAGGACAGGGTGATGCTCAGCCACATCAAGCCGATGGCGTAGACCTTGCCCTTGAGCGGGATGCCATTACCGTCCAGGTAATCACGAATCCAGGGGCCCAGGCGCGGGTGTTCGACCAGCCAGTGGTAAAAACGCGGGGAGCTTCGAGCGAAGCAGGCGGCGGCCAGCAGGAGAAAGGGGGTCGTCGGCAATACCGGTAGGAAAATGCCGATCGCCCCGAGCGCTACGCTCAGCCAGCCGATGGCCAGCAGCGCGTAACGCAGGAGCGGCGAGCGCTTGCCCATGGGGTCCACGGGCAAGCGACTCAGTGGTGACGTGGCTTGAGGATCGCCGGTTTTTCGTCAGGCGCGTTGCACAGCAGGTACAGCGCGGTGAGGGCTTCCGGGATCTGTACGATCATGTCGTCCATCAGGTTGGCGTCGGCGGCGATATCGGAAAATTCAGCTTCTTCTTCAAAAAGCCCCGAACCGACCATGATCGGCAGCAGCATTTCGCTGACTTCTTCCTCGGCGGTTTCGAACCAGGCGGCTTCGCGCAGGAACACGCCTTCCATGAAGCCGATGCACCAGCCGCGCAGGTCGGAGTCGTCCGGATCGTCGCCCAGGTCCAGTTCGCACGGCAGCTCGAACTCTTCATCGGAAGCCAGTTGGCGACTGATGTGGGCCTTGAGGGCCAGCAGAGTGGCTTCGATTTCTTCGCGCTGGGCGTCGTCGGCGTAATGAGGTTCTTCGGCGAACAGCGCGTCGATCCACTCACGGTCGGGTACGACTTCGGAGCAGATAGACAACGCGGTCAGGTAGCCGTGGGCGGCCACATAGTCCAGCGCCTCGTCATGCAGCTCATCGGCGTCGAGGAAGGCTTGCAGGCGGGTTAGTTGCTCAGCGAAGGACATTGAAGAATTACCTTGGGAATAAACGATGCGGGAATTCTAGGCGTTCTTGAGCGCCCAGGCCAGCCGCACGGCATATTTGCCCGGTTTTAGACAGCGGTGTCTATTCGTCAGTCGCGCCCTTTGCCGGTGAACGCTCGGGTATACTGCCGCGTTTTGTGATGCCCCTGCAGGCCATGCGGCACTCCGGGAAAACTTCGCTTACGGATTATTTTCCGTGAAA
This sequence comes from Pseudomonas fluorescens, assembly GCF_002837185.1. Lineage (GTDB taxonomy): Bacteria > Pseudomonadota > Gammaproteobacteria > Pseudomonadales > Pseudomonadaceae > Aquipseudomonas > Aquipseudomonas fluorescens_AM. The sequence goes on from NZ_KZ477986.1 coordinate 129,107, forward strand.
ACGGGTTTTTTCGGCCAGCCTGTACAGAGGGATTTGCGCACCATTTTGGAGTTTTACATGCTCGAGCAGGCTCAACGCGTCCTCAAGGACATCTTCGGCTACGACAGTTTTCGTGGCCGCCAGGGTGCGATCATTGAGCGCGTGGCCAGTGGCGGCGATGCCCTGGTCCTGATGCCGACGGGCGGCGGCAAGTCGTTGTGCTTCCAGGTGCCGGCGCTGTTGCGCAATGGCCTGGCCGTGGTGGTGTCGCCGCTCATCGCATTGATGGACGATCAGGTCGCCACCCTGGAAGAACTGGGTGTCGCCGCCGCGGCCTTGAACTCCACCCTCAGCGCCGAGCAGCAGCGCGACCTGGCCGCGCGGATCAAGCGCGGCGAAGTGAAGATGCTCTACCTGGCGCCGGAGCGGCTGGTGCAGCCGCGCATGCTGGCGTTCCTGCAGAGCCTGGAAATTGCCCTGTTCGCCATCGACGAAGCCCACTGTGTGTCGCAGTGGGGCCATGATTTCCGCCGCGAATACCTGCAGCTTGGCCAACTGGCGGAACTGTTCCCCGATGTGCCGCGTATTGCCCTGACCGCGACCGCCGACAAGCGTACCCGCGAAGAGATCGTCGAGCGCCTGCATTTGCAGGGCGCCGAGCGTTTCCTGTCGAGCTTCGACCGACCGAATATTTTCTACCGCATCGTGCCCAAGGAGCAGCCACGCAAGCAGCTGCTCGCGTTTCTCTCCGAGCGGCGCAGCGATGCGGGTATCGTCTATTGCCTTTCACGCAAGAAGGTCGATGAAGTCGCCGCGTTCCTCTGTGAGCAAGGTTATCCGGCGCTGCCTTATCACGCCGGCTTGCCCAATGAAACACGCTCGGCGCACCAGAAGCGCTTCCTCAACGAGGAAGGCCTGATCATGGTGGCGACCATCGCCTTCGGCATGGGGATCGACAAATCCAACGTGCGTTTCGTGGCGCACATGGACCTGCCCAAGTCCCTCGAGGCCTATTACCAGGAAACCGGCCGCGCCGGCCGTGATGGCCTGCCGGCGGATGCCTGGATGGTCTACGGCCTGCAGGATGTGGTGATGCTCAAGCAGATGCTGCAGAACTCCGAAGGCGATGAGCGCCACAAGCGTCTGGAGCAGCACAAACTTGACGCCATGCTCTCGCTGTGTGAAGAGACCCGCTGCCGCCGCCAGACGCTGCTGGCGTATTTCGATGAAGACATGCCGCAACCCTGCGGCCACTGCGATAACTGCATCGACGGCGTGCAGACCTGGGACGCTACCGAGCCGGCGCGCCAGGCGTTGTCGACGATCTACCGCACCGGCCAGCGCTATGGCGTCGGTCACCTGGTGGATGTATTGCTGGGCAAGGACAACGAAAAGGTCCGCAGCTTCGGCCATGAAAAACTCTCGGTCTATGGCGTCGGCAAGGCCCGTGCAGAAGGCGAGTGGCGTTCACTGTTTCGCCAGATGGTCGCGCGCGGGCTGGTCGACATCGATATCGAAGGCTACGGCGGCCTGCGCCTTAACGACAGCTGCCGGCCCTTGCTCAAGGGCGAGGTCAGCCTGGAGCTGCGCCGCGACCTCAAGCCGCAGACCACCGCCAAGAGCAGCACCAGCCAGGCCAGCCAGCTGGTGCGTGGCGAGGAGCGCGAACAGTGGGAGGCCTTGCGTACCCTGCGGCGCAAACTGGCGCAGGAACACAGCGTGCCGCCCTACGTCATCTTCCCCGACTCGACCTTGCTCGAGATGCTTCGCGAGCAGCCCACCAGCATGGCCGAAATGGCCAGGGTCAGCGGCGTGGGCGCACGCAAGCTGGAGCGTTATGGCCAGGCCTTCCTCGAGGTGCTCGGCGGCCAGGCCGAAGCACCGAAGGAAATCGCCGATATCCGCCACGAACTGATCAGCCTGGCCCGCGCCGGCATGACCCCGATCCAGATCGCCGGCCAGCTGCAATGCTCGGAAAAAAATGTGTACACGTTGCTGGCCGAAGCCATCGGCAAGCAGCAGTTGTCCCTGGAGCAGGCCCTTGATTTGCCGGAGGATTTGCTCGGCGAAATCCAGGATGCCTTTCTCGACGGGGAGGGCGAATTGCCACCTGTCGCGGAGATCGCGCCGCTGTTTGCCGGGCGGGTTCCCGAGGGCGTTCTGTACTGCGTGCGTGCCGCTTTGCAGTCGGAATTCGAAATTTAGTGTGGCAATTACGACAATGTAACGAATCAGTACATACCGGGCCTTGCCTCCTGGCATGGCTCATGCTTAGCTGACTAATAATTAGCCACACTTTATTTTCAGTCTAAACCATGAGTTTTTTATGCCGTTAACCGATCAACACCGTTTTGGCATGCAGTTGGCGCAAATGTCCCGAGGTTGGCGCGCCGAGCTGGACCGCCGCCTGGCGGGGCTGGGCTTGTCCCAGGCGCGATGGCTGGTGCTGCTGCACCTGGCCCGTTTTACCGAAGCACCTACCCAGCGTGAATTGGCACAAAGTGTCGGCGTGGAAGGGCCGACCCTGGCGCGTCTGCTCGACAGCCTGGAAGGCCAGGGCCTGGTGCAACGCCAGGCCGTAGTGGAAGACCGCCGCGCCAAACGTATCCTGCTGTGCGACACGGCGCGCCCGCTGATCGACCAGATCGAGACCATCGCCACGGCGTTGCGCCATGAACTGTTCGTTGGGGTGGACGAAGAGGATCTGCGCGTGTGCATGCGCGTCCATGGGCATATCCTGGCGAATCTGGAAAAGTCCTGATTCCCCAGTGTTCCGAAGATCAAGAAATGTGGGAGGGGGCTTGCCCCCGATGGCGGTGGGTCAGCTAAATATAAGCTGGCTGATCCACTGCTATCGGGGGCAAGCCCCCTCCCACATTTATTCTGCGCTGTGTCAGAAAGTCTGGCCCAGGTTCAGGTACACCGCCTTCTGGTTATCATCATTGAACCCATAGCTGAAATTCAACGGCCCCAGCGGCGTATCGAAGCCGAGGAAAATGCTCGCCGCGTTGATGTAGCCGCTGTCGAACTCATTGTCATTGTTCCACGCCCGGCCCCGCTCCAGCGAGGCCCCGAGGTACAGCGGAAAATCCAGCGGCAGGTATGAGCGCGGCGTCAGGCGGCGGTAGTACACCGCGCGCATCAGGCTGATGTTCTGGGCCGAGATCGCATCCTGGCGAAAGCCTGACAATTGTCGCGCGCCGCCCAGCAGGAAGCTGGACACCACCACGTCCGAATCATCCAGGGTGCGTCCGTAGCGACCACCGAGAATCAGGGTGTCGGGGCCGTGGCTCATGGCTTTGTCCAGCTTGAACTCCCATTGGCGGTAGCGCTGGTCCGAACCCAGCCCGGGCGCGAACTCCCGGAAGGCGAGGCCGATGTCTTCGCCGGTGTGCGGGAAGTACACGTTATCGAAAGAATCGAACGAGTATTTCAACTCATAAAAACCCTCGCTGAAGCTCATGCTCGGCAGGTCGCGGTCGCCAATGCGCACGTCCGCCTTGCCCCAGGCTTCTCCGACGCCGAAGCGGATTTCGCCGCTGTTGCCGATCTGCCGTCCGACGTTCAGGCCGAAACCGTAGCGCTCCAGCCGGTATTCAGAGATGGGATCGTTGTCCAGGGTCAGCTCGACGTTCTGCGCCTGAGCCCTGATATAGGGCGCGATAAAGTAGCGCGAGCCGGTGTCCATCGGTTGATAGAACTCGCTGTACAGCTCCTGGCGGTCACCGATCTGCACCCGCGTCAGCCATTCGGCGCCGAGGCGGTTGATCCCGTTCACCCGGTAGCTGGCGCCAAGGTTGAAGGCGCTGTCGCCGCGCATGTCATCGGACAGGTTCAGCCCCAGGCGCAGGTAGTCGGTGCCGCTGCGTTTGCCGCGCGCGCTGATGACCAGGGTATTGTCCTTGCCCTTTTTCACCACGCGGTATTGCACCTGCTCGAAGTAGTCCAGGCCGTACAGCGTGCCCATGTCCGATTGCAGGCGGCCAAGGTTGAGCGGTTCGCCCAACGTCTGGCGGATGTAGTAGCGGATCACGTCATCGCTGACCTTGGAGTCGTTTTCCACGTCGATCGCGGTAATGATCGGGGTGCGCTCGCCCGGCGTGCGGGCGGCGGTCAGTTGTGGGTCGACAGGCTCAGCGGGGCGCAAGTGCGCCAGACGCAGGTCGAGGGCGCGGGTGGCGCGGTAGCCGGCGTCGATCATGTCCCTGGCGCGTCCGAAGTCCGTCACGCCGTAGGCTGCCAGGGGCGGCTGGATCAAGACGTCCCTCGCGTGCAAGGCTTTGAGTTGTTCCTCGGAGTTGCGCCGGGTCATCAGGGTGATGGACTGGTTGAGCACATCGACCACGGTCGCCAACTGCTTGCGTGAGCGCAGCGGTGTGCCGATGTCCACCACGATGGCGATGTCCACGCCCATGTCCCGTGCCACGTCCAGGGGAATGTTGTCGGTCATGCCGCCGTCGACCAGCAGCCGCCCGTCCAGCTCCACCGGCGCGAACACCGCGGGGATCGACATGCTGGCGCGTATCACCTGGGGCAGGTGGCCCTTGCTGAACACGACTTTTTCGCCGGTGGTGATGTCGGTGGCCACGGCGCGGAACGGAATCGGCAGTTTGTCGAAGTTGCGCGTGTTGCTGCTGTGGGCGAACATGCTTTCCAGCAGCAGCGCCAGGTTCTGGCCCTGGATCACCCCCAGCGGCAGGCCGAGGCTGCCGTCGTCGCGGAAGCTGAGTTTCTGCTTGACCAGGAAATCGCGGTCATCCTGCTTGCGCCTGAACGGCACGTCTTCGCGCGGCGGTGCGTCGGACAAGGCCTGTTGCCAGTCGATACTGAGGGCGAGCTTTTCCAGCTCGTCGATCTTGTAGCCCGAGGCGTACAGCCCGCCAATCACCGCGCCCATGCTGGTGCCGGCAATCGCGTCGACCTGGATACCTTGTTCTTCCAGCGCCTTGAGCACGCCGATATGCGCCAGGCCACGGGCGGCGCCGCCGGACAGCACCAGGCCGATTTTCGGGCGTGGGCTTTCAACGGCGTCGGCGAGCAGGGGAAGCAGGCACAGGAACAGGCAGGACAACAAGCGGCGCATCATGAATCTCGAGGCTGGGCGATAAAGGCCGCTATTATAGCCGCTCGATCCGCCCAAGCCGTCACCCAGGAGCCTTTCACGTTATGTCCGCCAGCAAACCCGAGATCGTGATCACCTATTGCACCCAGTGCCAGTGGCTGTTGCGTGCCGCGTGGCTGGCCCAGGAATTGTTGAGTACGTTTGCCGAGGATCTGGGCAGAGTGTCGCTGGAGCCGTCGACCGGCGGCGCGTTTCGCATCACCTGCGACGCTGTACAGATCTGGGAGCGCAAGGCCGATGGCGGTTTTCCGGAAGCCAAGGTGCTCAAGCAGCGTGTGCGCGATCAGATCGACCCGCAGCGCGACCTGGGGCATAACGACCGCACGCAGTGACGTCAGGTCGCCACCGGCTGTTTGGCCTGGCTCGCGCTGCCCATCAGGCCGGAAAGCACGATGGCGACGATGATCAATGCGCCACCCAGCAGCATGCGCAGGGTGGGCGTTTCGGCAAACAGCAGCCAGGCCACGGTGATGCCATAGACCGGTTCCATGGCAAACACCACCGAGGCGGTGCGCGCCTTGATCACCGCCAGGCTGGCGACGAACAGGCTGTGGGCCAGGCCGGTACAGAACACCCCGAGCAGGCCGATCCACAGCCAGTCCAGTGCGCGCACATCCGCCAGCCCCGGTGCCGCCACGGGCAGCAGGCAGACCGCGACCACCACGTTCTGGCACAGCGCGGCCTGTACCGCCGGAATGCGTCCGGAGCTGGCGCGGTTGTTCAATGACAACAAGGCGAACAGCAGCCCCGATGCGATGCCCCAGAGCAAGCCGCCCGTGGCGTCGCTGGCCAGGTTGAAGTCCGGGGTCACCAGCACCAGGCCGATGCTGACCAGCGCTACCAGCACCATTTCATTGGCGCGAATCCGCTCGCGGAAGATCAACCCCTCAAGGATCACCGTAAAGGCCGGGAAGGCGGCGAACCCCAGGGTTGCCACCGCCACCCCGGCGACCTTGACGGCGATGAAGAAGGTCACCCAGTGCGCGGCAAGCAGCACGCCGCTGACCAGCAGGCGGCGCCAGTCGCGCATCTGCAGGTGTTTCCACGGCGCATTGCTGGCAAAGCGCGCGAACACCGCCAGGGCAATCACCGCAAACGCGGCACGCCCGAATACGATGATGGACGGTGAGGCGGCCGCCAGTTTGCCGAACACGCCGGTAAGGCCGAACATCAATGCGCCGATATGCAGGGCGCCGAGGGCTGAGCGGGGAGTCATTACGATGCCTACCAACGAAAGTGACCACCAGTCTAGAGGTTGGGTGAAAGGGATGTCTGTCGTGCGGCTCGCGATTTTTAGCGCGAAACTCTTCCTATGACGTTCGCCGCATTGTGCCCGGCGAGGCGCCAAACTCGCGCAACATGGCGGCAGCGAAGGCACTTTGCGAGCGGTAGCCCACGCGTGCGGCGATCTCACCCACGGGCAGCGGCGTCTCGCGCAGCAGCGTCAATGCCATTTGCAGGCGCTGGTGGCGCACGTAATCCATGGGGGTCTGCCCGCATTCAAGCATGAAGCGCGCGTGCAGGCGCGCCACTGACAGGCAGGCAATCCGTGCCAGGTCCGCGACATGCAGCGGGTGAGCGGCGTGGCGTTCGATATGCGCGTTGAACGCGGCATAAGGCAGGCGCCGCCCCGGCGGTGGCATCGCCTGCGGATGATTGAGGCTGGCGAGCAGCAGCAGCGCGCCTTGCCGGGCGATCAATGGATCCTGTATCGGGCTGCCGGCCAGCCATTGCACCAACTGGTGCTGGCGCGAATCCAGCGCCAGCCGGGCCGGCCGGTCGAGCAGGCGGCGACTGGCATCGGCGTGGTCACCCAGTGTCTGCAGCAGCCAATGCTCGGTTGGCACATCCAGCACCAGGCAGCGGCTACCGTCGCGGCTGCCGCAGGCGTGGTGAGCGGCAAACGGCAGGATCATCACGCTGCTTTCCTGCACCTGATCAGCACAGCCATCCACTTCGAAATCCAGGCGCCCGGACAGGCCAAACACCAATTGTGCATGGTCATGGCTGTGGGCGATGGGGGCATCGGTGTACTGGCGAAGCGTAAGACTGGGGCTCATTGCGCTCTCCTGGGCGGCAAGTCCCCAGTCTACATCGCTTAGGGGCGGCCAAGCGTTGTCATCAGACTGACGCGCAGTTGTCATGGGCTATTAACCACCAGGGCGCAAGCTCGCGAAAACAGCGTCGAGGGACACCCATGACCCGTGCCGAATTCGCCAAGCCCAGCCGCAAGCAACGGGTGCGAACCCTGTGGATTTCCGACGTGCATCTGGGCACCCGGGACTGCCAGGCCGAGCATCTATCGCAGTTCCTCAAGGGCTATCACGCCGACAAGGTGTACCTGGTGGGTGACATTATCGATGGTTGGAAAATGCGTGGCGGCATGTATTGGCCCCAGGCCCACACCAACGTGATCCGTCGCCTGCTGACCATGGCCAAGCGCGGCACCGAGGTGATTTATGTCACCGGTAACCATGACGAATTTCTACGGCGCTATTCCAAGCTGATCCTGGGCAATATCCAACTGGTGGACGAGGCGGTGCATGTCACGGCAGATGGTCGTCATCTGCTGGTGATTCATGGCGATCAGTTCGACGTGATCACCCGTTACCACCGCTGGCTTGCCTTCCTGGGTGACTCGGCCTACGAATTTACCCTGACGCTGAACCGCTGGCTCAATCACTGGCGAGCGCGCTATGGCTACGGTTATTGGTCGCTGTCGGCGTACTTGAAGCACAAGGTAAAAACCGCCGTGAGTTTTATCAGCGATTTCGAAGAGGCCATCGCCCACGAGGTGACCAAGCGTGAGTTGCATGGGGTGGTGTGCGGGCATATCCATCATGCCGAGATCCGCAAGGTGGGCGAGGTGGATTACCTGAACTGCGGGGACTGGGTGGAATCGTGCACGGCATTGATCGAGCACTGGGATGGGCACATCGAGTTGTATCGATTGGCGGATGCGCAAGCCAAAGAGGCGCTGCTTAAGGCTGAGATGGTCACAACCTGAAGTCTTGACTGGGCCAAATGTGGGAGGGGGCTTGCCCCCGATGGCGGTGGGTCAGCTAAATATAAGCTGGCTGATCCACTGCTATCGGGGGCAAGCCCCCTCCCACATTT
>NZ_KZ477986.1:137424-235286 GCF_002837185.1 Pseudomonas fluorescens
CTAAATATAAGCTGGCTGATCCACTGCTATCGGGGGCAAGCCCCCTCCCACATTTGGCCTCGGTTCCGTCAGCCAGAAACGTCGGCGATGGCTTGGGCCAGTAGCGTCAGCCGTGTCGCATCAACCCCGGCCACATTCGCCCGGCCGGAACTGACCATGTACACACTGTGCTTTTCACGCAGCTGCCTGACCTGCTCGGCACTCAGACCGGTATAGGAAAACATCCCACGCTGTGTGCCGATATGGGCAAACCGCTCGGCCAGGCCGTGGGGCGCCAGTGCTTCCACCAGCCCGGCGCGCAGTTGCGCAATGCGTGAACGCATGGCTTCGACTTCGTCGCTCCACTGCTGTTTGAGCTCGGCATCGCCAAGGATGGTCGCAACCACGGCGGCACCATGGTCCGGCGGCGTCGACCACAGGTTGCGCGCCGTATTGGCGAGCTGGCTGCGCACATCCATGAGCTTCTCGGCATCTGCTGCACACACGATCAATGCGCCAACGCGGTCGCGATACAAACCGAAGTTCTTCGAGCACGAACTGGTGATCAATACTTCCGGCAGTTCAGCGGCAAACAGGCGCACCGCCCAGGCGTCCTGCTCCAGGCCGTCGCCAAAGCCCTGGTAGGCGAAGTCGATCAACGGCAGCAATTGGCGCTCGCGCACAATCCGCAACACCTGGCGCCAGTCATCCCGGGACAGGTCGAACCCGGTCGGGTTGTGGCAGCAGGCATGCAGCAGCACCACATCACCCTTGGGCACGTTGGACAGGGTGGCGAGCATCGCCGCCACATCCAGGCGATTGTCGCTGCTTACGTACGGGTAATGACTGACCTTGAGCCCGGCCTTGGCGAAAATGGTTTCGTGGATCGGCCAGGTCGGATTGCTCAGCCACACACCACGGCCAGGCAGGCTGTGGGCGATAAAGTCGGCGCTCAGGCGCAGGGCGCCGGTGCCCCCCGGCGTCTGGGTGGCGCCGGCACGGCGTTCGGCGATCAACGCCGAACCGGCGCCCAGCACCAGTTCGCTGATCAGTGCGCCGAAGACGGCATCGCCGTGCCCGCCGATGTAAGTCTTGGTGGCCTGGGTATCGACCAGGCGCTGCTCGGCACGTTTTACCGAGTCCGGGATCGGCGTCAGGCCCTGGTCGTCCTTGTAGACGCCCACGCCCAGGTCGAACTTGTCCGGGTTGGCATCCTGGGCGTACAGGTCCATCAGCCCGAGAATCGGGTCGCCGGGCACGCGGCCAATCGCATCGAAGTGCATTACTTGCGGCCCTCGGCGCGCTTGGCCACTTCATCGGTACGCGCGGCCATGATGAAGTCGTTGCGGTGCAGGCCCTTGATGGAGTGGCTCCACCAGGTCACGGTGACTTTGCCCCATTCGGTGAGCAGGCCAGGGTGATGGCCTTCGGCTTCGGAGATTTCACCCATGGCGTTGGTGAAGGCCAGGGCGAACTTGAAGTTCTTGAACAGGAAAACCTTTTCCAATTGCATCACGCCATCGCGCACTTCGATGTTCCAGTCCGGGATCTGTTTGATCAGCTCCGGCAGTTCTTCATCGCTGACTTGCGGGGCGTCGGCGCGGCAGGCTTCGCAGTGGGCTTGGTTCAAGGTGGTCATGGGCGGTGTCCTGAATTCGAATGTTTGAAGGTCAGTGGCGTTACCCTAAAGCAACGCGGGGCCAGGGAACAGACTCACCTGGCCTTATAACGTAAGGTTCAAGCGGCTTTTGGTTTGGGTGGAAACTTTGGCGCGTGCAGGCCCAACTCCATACCACGCTCGACCATGCCCATGATGTCTTCCTGCGCCACGTCGAACAGGCGCTTGAGCTCGGGCAATACGAAGTACAGCGGCTGCAGAATGTCGATGCGATACGGCGTGCGCATGGCTTCCAGCGGATCGAACGCCTGATGTTCGGGCTCGTCCGACAGGCAATACACACTTTCTTTAGGCGAAGACAGAATGCCGCCACCGTAGATGCGCCGGCCTTCAGGGGTATCCACCAGGCCAAACTCGATGGTCATCCAGTACAGGCGCGCCAGGTACACCCGTTGCTCCTTGGTGGCCGCCAGGCCGAGCTTGCCGTAGGTGTGGGTGAATTCGGCGAACCAGGGGTTGGTCAGCAGCGGGCAGTGACCAAAGATCTCGTGGAAAATATCCGGCTCTTGCAGGTAGTCCAGTTCTTCGCGGGTACGAATAAAGGTCGCCACCGGAAACTGCTTGCTGGCGAGCAATTCGAAGAAGGTCTGGAAGGGGATCAGCGCCGGCACGCGAGCGACTTGCCAGCCGGTAGTCTCGGCCAGTACTTGGTTGATCTCGCCCAGTTGCGGGATGCGATCCAGGGGCAGGCCGAGCTTGTCGATGCCGTCCAGGTATTCCTGGCAGGCACGGCCCTCGATCACCTTCAACTGGCGCGTGATCAGGGTGTTCCACACCGCGTGTTCTTCCGGCGGGTAGTGGATAAAACCTTGCGCATCGGGCTCGCGGGCCACGTAGTGCGTCTGCTTCATACGGCTCTCCTGCTAGGCATTCGTTCTTGTTATGTCCTGCTGTGTGTCTATTGATAACCCGGGCGCGGCGGGTTTCCACCCGGTTCAAAAGCCTTTGCGTAAGAAAAGTTACTGTTTTTCGTAAACTATTCGTTACGTATGCAGGACTGGTCGCGACCATGGGCTGGGAAAAGCCCGTCTACTGTCACATAATCTTGACGACTTTCTGCGCCAAGCGGCAAATAGACGCGGCGCCTTACCCACTTTCGGACCTTTTCATGCGTATCAAAGTGCATTGCCAGAACCGCATCGGCATCCTGCGGGACATCCTCAACCTGCTGGTGGAGTACGGCGTGAACGTCGCCAAGGGCGAGGTCGGCGGCGAGCATGGCAACGCCATCTACCTGTTCTGCCCGAACCTGGTGAACATGCAGTTCCAGGCGTTGCGCCCGCAGTTCGAGGCGATAGCCGGGGTGTTCGGCGTGAAAAGGGTAGGGCTGATGCCCAGCGAGCGTCGGCACATGGAGCTCAATGCGCTGCTGGGTGCCCTTGAGTTTCCGGTGCTGTCCATCGACATGGGTGGCTCGATCGTCGCCGCTAACCGTGCGGCGGCGCAGTTGCTGGGTGTGCGCGTGGACGAAGTGCCGGGCATTCCGCTGTCGCGCTACGCCGAAGACTTCGACTTGCCGGAGCTGGTGCGCGCGAGCAAATCGCGGATCAACGGCCTGCGGGTCAAGGTCAAGGGCGATGTGTTCCTGGCCGATATCGCGCCGCTGCAGTCGTCCGAACACGACGACAGCGAAGCCATGGCCGGCGCGGTGTTGACCCTGCACCGCGCCGACCGCGTAGGTGAGCGCATCTACAATGTACGCAAGCAGGAACTGCGCGGCTTCGACAGCATTTTTCAAAGCTCCAAAGTCATGGCGGCGGTGGTGCGTGAGGCGCGGCGCATGGCGCCGTTGGATGCGCCTCTATTAATAGAAGGCGAAACCGGCACCGGCAAAGAGTTGCTGGCGCGGGCCTGTCACCTCGCCAGCCCGCGTGGGCAATCGCCTTTGATGGCGCTCAACTGCGCCGGTCTGCCTGAGTCGATGGCCGAGACCGAGCTGTTCGGCTACGGCCCCGGTGCATTCGAAGGGGCCCGCGCCGAAGGCAAGCTGGGGCTGTTGGAGCTGACGGCGGGCGGTACGTTGTTTCTCGACGGCGTAGGGGAAATGAGTGCACGCCTGCAGGTGAAGCTGCTGCGCTTTTTGCAGGACGGCTGCTTTCGTCGTGTCGGCAGCGACGAAGAGGTGTATCTCGATGTGCGGGTGATCTGTGCGACCCAGGTCGATTTGTCCGAACTGTGCGCGCGCGGCGAATTTCGTCAGGACCTCTATCACCGCCTCAATGTACTGTCGCTGCATATCCCGCCGTTGCGCGAATGCCTTGATGGGCTGGCGCCCCTGGTCGAGCATTTTCTCGATCAAGCCAGCCGACAGATTGGTTGCCCACTGCCCAAACTGGCGCCTGCCGCAATGGACAAGCTCAGCCACTACCACTGGCCGGGCAATGTGCGGCAGTTGGAGAACGTGCTGTTCCAGGCGGTTTCGCTGTGCGAGGGCGGGACGGTGAAGGTTGAGCATATTCGCTTGCCCGATTACGGCGTGCGCCAGCCGCTTGGGGATTTCTCGCTGGAAGGCGGGCTGGAGGAGATTGTCGGTCGGTTCGAAAAGGCCGTTCTGGAAAGTCTCTATGCCGAGCATCCGAGCAGTCGGCAATTGGGCAAGCGCCTGGACGTATCCCACACCACTATCGCCAACAAACTGCGTGATTACGAAATCCTCAAGGCCGGGAAATAATCCGCTGACACACTGCGGTTAAAATGTGGGAGGGGGCTTGCTCCCGATAGCGGTGTGTCAGCCACAGATTGATCGACTGACCCACCGCCATCGGGAGCAAGCCCCCTCCCACATTTGATTTGCGTCGCCTACAAGACCGAGGCTTGCCGTGAGCGGCAGTAGTCCGCCGTTTTTTCGACTCTCGCCCATGCTCGAAATCTTGCTGCTCACCCGAAAACCCCCGCCCCGCCTGCACTTCAGCCATTTTTAAAAAGTTGGTTCGCAAATTGCTTAAGCCTCCTCAGTACAACGGTGGGCGGCAAGCGTCCGTCAGAAAGAGGATAGAGCGTGGACAAGTACCTTTATGTGGCAATGACCGGCGCCAGCCAGAATGCTCTGGCGCAGAAGGCCCATGCCAACAATCTGGCGAACATTTCCACCAATGGTTTCCAGCGCGACTTGGAGCAGGCGCGGTCGATGCCGGTGTTCGGTGACAGCTTTCCGGCGCGGGCCTTTGCCCTGACCGAGCGGCCGGCTACCGACTTCACCCCCGGCGCGATGATCGAAACCGGGCGTGACCTGGACGTGGCCGTCAGCGGCGACGGCTGGATGGCCGTGCAAACCCCGGATGGCGGCGAAGCCTACGTGCGCAGCGCCAGTATGAACGTGGACGCACTGGGCGTACTGCGGGCCGGCAACGGTATGCCGATCATGGGTAATGGCGGCCCGATTGCCGTACCGCCCCAGCAGAAAATCGAAGTGGGTTCGGACGGCACCATCAGCATCCGCGCCATGGGCGAAGGACCGCGGGTGATGGCGGAAGTGGACCGCATCAAGATGGTCCAGCCCGACCTCAAGAACATGACCAAAGGCCTGGACGGCACCATTCACACCAAGGATGGCCAGCCGGCCCAGGCCGACGCGAACGTCAAGCTGACCTCGGGCTTCCTGCAGGCGAGCAACGTCAATGCCGTTGAGGAAATGACCGCGGTATTGGCGCTTTCCAAGCAGTTCGAGCTGCACGTCAAGATGATGAACAGCGCCAAAGAAGACGACCAGGCCATGACCCGCGTCATGCAGATGAGCTAATCGCCTTAGCGGGCGTTTAAATAAACAGTGCAGCACGGCGCCAACAAACAGGCGCACAGAGGAGAACAGCATGCTTCCGGCTCTATGGGTTGCCAAGACAGGCCTGTCCGCCCAGGACACCAACCTGACGACCATTTCCAACAACCTGGCGAACGTGTCGACCACGGGTTTCAAACGTGATCGCGCCGAGTTCCAGGACTTGCTCTACCAGATCAAGCGCCAGCCAGGCGCCCAGTCGACCCAGGACAGCGAATTGCCGTCGGGTCTGCAACTGGGTACCGGTGTGCAGATCGTCGGCACCCAGAAAAACTTCAGCGCCGGTAACCTGCAACAGACCGGTCAGCCGCTGGACATGGCAATCAACGGCCGTGGCTTCTTCCAGATCCTGCAACCGGATGGGACCACGTCCTACACCCGTGACGGCACCTTCCACCTGGACTCCAACGGCCAGATCGTGACCGCCAACGGTTTCGCCCTGGAACCTGCCGTCGTGGTTCCGGCAGACGCCAAGACCTTTACCGTCGGCAACGACGGCACCGTGTCCATCACCGTGGCCGGCAACCCGGCGTCGCAAGTGATCGGCAACCTGCAAACCGCCGACTTCATCAACCCGGCCGGCCTGCAGGCCATGGGCAACAACCTGTTCCTCGAAACCGCCTCCAGCGGCGCGCCGCAAATCGGCACCCCAGGCCTGAACGGTTTCGGCACCACGCTGCAGAGCACCCTGGAAACGTCCAACGTCAGCACGGTCGAGGAGATGGTCAACATGATCACCACCCAGCGCGCCTACGAGATGAACTCCAAGGTGATCTCCACCGCCGACCAGATGCTCTCGTTCGTTACGCAGAATCTGTAATCAGTCTATGGGGCGCCTTCGAAAGCGCCTGCAACACCGTGAGGTTAGGGTCATGAATCGCTTTGTTTCTGTTCTGGCATTGAGTGGGATCGCCGTACTTACGGGCTGTGTCGCCCCGTCGCCGAAACCCAATGACCCGTACTATGCACCGGTGTTGCCGCGCACGCCGTTGCCGGCGGCGGCCAACAATGGCTCGATTTACCAGGCCGGTTTCGAGCAGAACCTGTACAGCGACCGCAAGGCGTTCCGGGTCGGGGACATCATTACCATCACCCTGAACGAGCGCACCCAGGCCAGCAAGAACGCCAACTCGCAGATCGGCAAGACCAGCAAAGCCAGCCTGGGCCTGACATCGTTGTTCGGTGGCGTACCCAACACCAATAACCCGCTGGGCAGTGGTGACCTGAGCCTTGACGCCGGTTACAGCGGCGACCGTGCCACCAACGGCAAAAGTGCGGCGGCCCAGGGCAACACGCTGACCGGTTCGATCACCGTGACCGTGGCTGACGTATTGCCCAACGGCATCATTGCTGTACGCGGTGAAAAGTGGATGACCCTCAATACCGGCGACGAGCTGGTGCGCATTGCCGGCATGGTGCGCGCCGATGACATTGCCACCGACAACACCGTGCCGTCGACGCGGATTGCCGATGCGCGCATCACCTACTCGGGTACGGGTTCGTTTGCCGATGCAAGCCAGCCGGGCTGGTTCGACCGTTTCTTCCTCAGCCCGCTGTTCCCTTTCTAGGTGGCCATTTTGAACGTCAAGCAACTGATGGCGGCGGTAGTGTTGCTGTCCCTGAGCGCCGTCTCCCAGGCCGAACGCCTGAAAGACATCGCCAGCATTTCCGGCGTGCGCTCCAACCAGTTGATCGGCTACGGGTTGGTGGTCGGCCTCAGTGGCACGGGTGACCAGACCACCCAGACCCCGTTCACCCTGCAAACCTTCAACAACATGCTGTCGCAGTTCGGCATCAAAGTGCCGGCGGGTTCGGGCAACGTGCAACTGAAAAACGTCGCGGCGGTGTCGATCAGTGCCGACTTGCCGGCGTTTTCCAAGCCGGGGCAGGTGGTGGACATCACCGTTTCGTCCATCGGTAACTCGAAAAGCCTGCGTGGCGGTACCTTGCTGATGACGCCGCTCAAAGGTATCGACGGCAACGTCTATGCCATCGCCCAGGGCAACCTGGTGGTGGGCGGATTCGACGCCGAAGGCCGCGACGGATCGAAGATCACCGTCAACGTGCCGTCGGCCGGGCGCATTCCGGGTGGCGCCACGGTTGAACGCACCGTGCCGAGCGGGTTCAACCAGGGCAACAGCCTGACCCTGAACCTCAACCGTTCCGACTTCACCACTGCCAAGCGCGTGGTCGACAAGATCAACGACATGCTCGGCCCAGGCGTGGCCCAGGCCATCGATGGCGGCTCGGTGCGCGTGACTGCGCCTCTGGACCCAAGCCAGCGTGTGGACTACCTGTCGATCCTGGAAAACCTTGAGGTGGACCCCGGCCAGGCGGTGGCCAAAGTCATCATCAACTCGCGCACCGGCACCATCGTGATCGGCCAGAACGTCAAGGTCTCGCCGGCGGCGGTGACCCACGGCAGCCTGACCGTGACCATCACCGAAGACCCGATCGTCAGCCAGCCCGGGCCACTGTCCAACGGCCAGACTGCCGTGGTCCCGCGTTCGCGGGTCAATGCCCAGCAGGAAGCCAAGCCGATGTTCAAGTTCGGCCCCGGTACCACCCTGGACGAGATTGTCCGCGCGGTGAACCAGGTGGGCGCGGCCCCCGGCGACTTGATGGCGATCCTCGAAGCCCTGAAACAGGCCGGCGCCCTGCAAGCCGACCTGATCGTGATCTGAGGCCATGGTCATGGATATGCGCAAGAGCGGTCTTACCAGCACGGCGGACTCGGGGTCTTACTCCGACCTGAACCGGCTTAACCAGCTCAAGGTCGGCGACGACAAGAACAGCGAAGGCAACATGCGCAAGGTTGCGCAGGAGTTCGAGTCGTTGTTCTTGAGCGAAATGCTCAAATCCATGCGTTCGGCCACCGAGGCCCTGGGCAAGGACAACCCGATGAACACGCCGGCGGCCAAGCAGTACCAGGAAATGTATGACCAGCAATTGGCGGTGTCGATGTCCCGCGAAGGCGGGGGGATCGGCCTGGCCGACGTGCTGATGCGCCAGATGCAGAAGAACAAGCCGGTGGACGCCCAGGCCGCCACCTTGCAGGGCCCCGCCACGGCCGAGACGGTGAAGAAGGTCGATGTGCCGACTGAAATCGCCGCCGGCACCCAGGCCGAGGGACCGTTGGGGCGCTCCAATGGCCAGCGTCCGTTGTGGGCCTACCGCGTCGCCGAGCCACAGGCCGGTGCCGCTGCGTCCCACAGCAACGACATGGAGCTGATGAACCAGCGCCGTATTGCCTTGCCAAGCAAACTGACCGACCGCCTGCTCGCGGGGATCGTGCCGAGTACCCAGGTCGAGGCCAAGGTCGCGCCGCTGCGCAACAGCGCCGCCGATGACAATGTGATCAATAGCGGTGCGCGCAGCGTTGCTGTGCCGAGCGCGAAGATGCAGGTCTACGGTCGCGCCATTGCCCAGCCACCGCTGGCACCGGCGAAGAAGGCCTTCAGCTCGCAGGATGAGTTCGTCGCCACCATGTTGCCGATGGCCAAGGCCGCCGCCGCGCGTATCGGTATCGATCCGAAGTACCTGGTGGCCCAGGCCGCCCTGGAAACCGGTTGGGGTAAATCGGTGATGCGTGCCGAAGACGGCAGCAGCAGCCACAACCTGTTCGGCATCAAGGCCGGCCAGAGCTGGCAGGGCGGCCAGGCGCGGGCGATCACCAGCGAGTTTCGTGACGGCGCGATGGTCAAGGAGACGGCGCAGTTCCGCTCCTACAGCTCCTACCAGGACAGCTTCCATGACCTCGTGACGCTGCTGCAAAGCAATGATCGCTATAAAGAAGTTGTGAAATCAGCCGATAACCCGGAACAGTTTGTACGCGAGTTGCAAAAAGCCGGTTATGCAACCGATCCGGCCTACGCCAGCAAGATTTCGCAGATCGCCAAAAATATGAACAGTTACCAGAATTACGCTGCCGCTGGCGCAACCACACATTTATAAGGTCTGAACCATGAGTTTGCTCAGTATCGGGATGTCAGGGCTCAATGCCGCTCAAGGATCGCTGTCGGTCTTGAGTAATAACATTGCCAACGCCAACACCTCGGGTTATTCGCGTCAGCAGACCACGCAGAATGCCAATGCCAACAACCCCTACGGCGGTGTGTATATCGGCAGCGGCACGACCCTGGCGGATGTGCGCCGGGTGTATAACGAATTCCTCGATGCGGCCTACCAGAACAGCACCGCGCTGAGCAACGACGCCAAGGCGTATGCCAGCCAGGCCAGCGCCATCGATAAGACCCTGTCGGACAAGACCACCGGCATGTCCTCGGTACTGAGCGGTTTTTTCGCCGCTGTGCAGACTGCGGCGGCCAACCCCAGCGATGTGTCCGCCCGGCAAGTGCTGCTGACCAGTGCCCAGACCCTGAGCAACCGTTTCAATTCGATCTCCGGCCAGTTGAACGAGCAAAAACAGTCGATCAATGGCCAGCTCGGCACCATGAGTGATCAAGTCAACCAGTTGACCTCGTCGATTGCGTCGCTCAACAAGCAGATCACCCTGGCCCAGGGCTCCGCCAGCAGCGCCCCGGCCAATCTGCTGGATGCACGCAACGAAGCGGTGCGTTCGCTCAATGAACTGGTGGGCGTGACCACCAGTGAAAAAAACGGCGTGTTCAGCGTCAGCACCGGCACCGGCCAATCTCTGGTACTGGGCGATCAGTCCAATACGATTTCGGCGGTCCCGAGCAACAGCGATCCGAGCCAGTACACCATTCAACTCAATGCTGGTGGCGGCACGGCGATCGACCTGGGCAATGTGCTCAGCGGCGGCAGCATCGGCGGCCTGCTGCGCTATCGCAGTGACGCACTGATGCCGGCCATCAATGACCTGGGGCGAATCGCCCTGGCCACCGCCGATACCGTCAACAGCCAGCTGGGCCAGGGCCTGGACCTGAACGGCGACTTTGGTTCGTCGCTGTTCAAGGACATCAACAGCGCGGCCGCCATCGCCCAGCGCAGTCAGGGCGCGATGGGCAACAGCAGCGGCTCCGGCAACTTGAACGTGAGAATCAGCGACACCAGCAAGCTGTCGACCTACGACTACAAAGTGACCTTTACCAGCGCCAACAACTACACCGTCGTGCGGTCCGACGGCAAGGCCATGGGCGCGTTCGACACCAACACCGCGCCGCCGCCGGTCATCGAAGGTTTCACGCTGGCCCTGGATGGCAAGGGCCCGATGGCAGCCGGTGACAGCTTCAAGGTCAGCCCCACCGCCAACGGTGCCAGTGGTATCGGCACCGGACTGACGGACGCCAATAAAATTGCATTCGCGGGGCCCTTGCTGGGTGAAAGCAGCAAGACCAATCAGGGCACCGGCACATTTACGCCGCCGTTCCTGACGCAGCCTATCGATATTCATGGCGGCGCCGACACCGCTCAACTGCGTACCGGCATTGAACACTCCATGCCGGTGAAGATGGTCTTCGGCAAGCCTGCGGCAGACGGCACCCAGGGCTACACCCTCAATGACGCCCAGGGTAATCCGATCGGCACCGGCACTATCGTTCCGGGCCAGGGCAACAAGATCACCGTCGACGTCCCGATGCGCGATGCCAATGGCGCACTGCTGGTGCCGGCCAAGAGCTTCAAGTTCGATACCACCGTCGGCGGTTCGCCCGCTGACGGCGACAGCACCACGTTTTCCTTCAACGCCTCGGGCAAGTCGGATAACCGCAACGCCCAGGCGATGCTCGACCTGCAAACCAAGGCCACGGTCGGCCTGTCCGATGGCAGTGGCGGCGGCGTGAGCCTGGTGACGGCCAACAGCCGCCTGGTCTCGACCGTCGGCGCCAAGGCCGCCTCCGCCGCCACCGACACTACCGCCACCGGTGCACTGCTCAAGGCCAACCAGGATGCGCGCAACTCGGTGTCCCAGGTCAACCTGGATGAAGAGGCGGGCGATATGATCAAGTTCCAGCAGTACTACACCGCGTCGTCGCAGATCATCAAGGCTGCGCAAGAAACCTTCAGCACGCTGATCAATAGTCTTTAAGGGAGTCTGGGACGATGCGTATTTCCACTGCTCAATATTTCGAAACCAGCTCGACCAAGTATTCGGATAATTACTCCGGCGTGGTCAAGGCCCAGGAACAAGCCAGTTCCGGCGTGCGCGTGCAAACCGCGGCAGATGATCCGGTGGCGGCGGCGCGCTTGTTGCTGCTGCAACAGCAGAAAGACATGCTGGGGCAGTTCAACGGTAACATCACCAGCCTGAAGAATTCGCTGACCAACGAAGAAAGCGTGTTGGCCTCGATCGACGATGCCTTGCAGCGTGCCACGCAACTGGCCCTGCGTGCCGGCGGCTCGGTGAGCGATGCCGATCGACGCTCGATTGCCAGTGAAGTCGGCGCGATTGAGGATCAAGTCCTGGGCTTGCTCAACAGCAAGGACTCTTCCGGTAACTACCTGTTTTCCGGGTCCAAGACCCAGACCCCGCCCTACAGCCGCAACAACGATGGCACTTACAGCTATCAGGGCGACGAAACGCCGCTGAGCCTGCAGGTTTCCAATACCCTGAGAGTCAGCGCAGGCGATACCGGCAAGACCATCCTGGAGGGCGCGGCCAACTCCAGCCGTACCCAGGCCACGTGGCTGGCGCCCGTGCCGCAGACAGTACCGCCGACTGTCAACGACAACAAAGTGGCGCTGTCGGCCGGGTTGGTGACGTCGAGCAGCGACTACGCCGGCAAGTTCGCTGACGGCCAGCCGTACAAACTGACCTTTACCAGCAGCACGCAATATAAAGTCGCCGATAAGAACGGCAACGATGTGACCTCGGAGATTGCCGGCAACGGTACCTTCGACGCCGCCAAGGAAGGCAGCTCCAGCGTGGCCTTGCGCGGGGTGAAATTCGACATAACCCTCAACCTGGGGGACGTCACGCCAGGCGCCAACGCCGATGCGCTGGTCAAGGACCGCTCCTTCAGCCTGGAGGCCAAGCCGGACACGTTCAGCGTCTCGCGTACGCCCAGCAATGCTTCCACTGCGCAGCTGACCGGGGCCCGCGTATCCAGCCAGGCGGACTACACCAGCACGTTTCCGACCAATAGCGGCGCACTGATCAAGTTCACCAGTGCGACCGCCTATGAGGTGTATGCGCAGCCCTACTCGAGCGACAGCAAGTCCATCGCCACGGGCGATACCGGCGGCGGCACCACGGTAACGGCCGCTGGCGTGACATTTGATGTCAGTGCCGGGCCGCCGCAACCGGGCGACCAGTTTTCCGTGGGGGCCAATACCCAGAAGACCCAGAATGCGCTCGATACCCTCGGCCAACTGCGCAAAGCGCTGGAGCTGCCGGCTGACGGCAATCCTGCGGCAACCATCAAGCTCAAGGACGTGCTGGACGCTGCCATTGGCAACCTCGCCAACTCCAGTTCCCAGATCACCAACGTACGCGGCTCCATCGGTGCGCGGGGCAATGCCCTGGATATCCAGGCCAGCGAAAACACCAGCGTGGGTATCGCCAATACCAGCACCATGAGCGACCTGGCCAACATCGATATGGGCGAGGCGGCGATCAACCTGACCCTGCAACAGACCATGCTGCAGGCTTCCCAGTTGGCGTTTGTGAAGATTTCCCAACTGAGCCTGTTCAGCCGCATGTAATAAGCGCGCTCGGCAAGCGGCCTCCCCTGGCGACAGGGGAGGCCGTTGTCGTTTCTGGCCGCACAAATGTTGCGGCGTTTTACATAAAGCGCGCAAAATTGAGTGACCTGTGAGTCATAAAGCGCATCTTCACTGTATCGTGTGAAAAGGATAAGTCGTCACAGGGGTCCTTGCGGGGCGGCTTTCAGCGAATTTTTTGGGGTTATCCCCTTTTATTGTCAGCACTTCGGGCGCAGGCCCTGGGGTGTTCTCCAGCTATTTAGTATTGGGAAGCCACAATGATTGGCATAAAAAGCATCGCCAGTTACGTGCCGGCGGACGGTATCGATAACTACGCCCAGGGTGCCAAATTCGCCAAGGATGAGGAATTCATCATTGGCAAGATCGGGTCGGCCTTCCTGCCGCGCAAGGAAGCCGCGCAGGAAACCTCCGATCTGTGTGTCGAAGCGGTCAACGCTTTGTTTGCCAGCAACCCGGACTTGAAGCGCGAGTCCATCGACGCGGTGATTGTCGTCACTCAGAACGGCGACGAAGAAGGGCTGCCCCACACCGCAGCCATCGTCCAGGACAAACTGGGCCTGCCAACCCACGTGGCCGCCTTCGATATTTCCCTGGGTTGTTCCGGTTACGTATACGGCATCTACGCAATGAAGGGCTTCATGGAAGCCACCGGCCTGAAAAACGGCCTGCTCATTACCGCCGACCCGTATTCGAAAATCGTCGACCCGCAAGACCGCAACACCACCATGCTGTTCGGCGACGCCGCCACCGCCACCTGGATGGGCGAAGACGCGCCGTGGTTGCTGGGCAAGTCCAAGTTCGGTACCGACGGTTCCGGCGCGCCGCACCTGAAGGTCAGCGACGGCGTGTTCTTCATGAATGGCCGCCAGGTGTTCAACTTCGCCTTGCTCAAGGTGCCGGCGCATTTGCACGAGCTGCTCGATGAGTCGGACCTCAAGGCCGATGACATCGATGCATTCTGCATTCACCAGGGCAGTGCGGCCATCGTTGACGCCGTGGCGCGACGCTTTGAAGATGCGCCGGTGGACAAGTTCATCAAAGACATGGTCGAGACCGGCAATACCGTGTCGTCGAGCATTCCGTTGCTGCTGGAAAAGCATGTGATGAATGCGGCCTGGCAGCGCGTGGCCATCAGCGGTTTTGGTGTGGGCCTGTCCTGGGGCTCGGCGATTCTGTATCGCCCATGACCCTTTGAGGGGCGCGTAAAAAAACGCCGATGATCGAACGATCATCGGCGTTTTTTATTTGGCGCCAGAAAAGCCAACAAAACCGGGGGTTTTAATCTCGGTAACTGCTTGAATTGCAAGGGCTGGCACAGGGCTAGTAAAAAAAATCAAAAAAACCCTCAAGCAACCGGCTACCACGACGATAACTATTACGTAGGTTCTCAGGCCACACCCGGCGGTTGCCAGGGCCGGAAGCCGCAGTATCCATCCATCGAGGATTTCGTCATGGCTTTAACAGTAAACACCAACATTGCTTCGATCACTACTCAGGGCAACCTGAACAAAGCTGGCGGCGCCCTGGCCACTTCCATGCAGCGCCTGTCTTCCGGCCTGCGTATCAACAGCGCTAAAGACGACGCAGCCGGCCTGGGTATCTCCAACCGTATGACCAGCCAGATCAATGGCCTGGGTCAAGCAGTGAAGAACGCCAACGATGGTATCTCCATCGCGCAGACCGCTGAAGGCGCAATGCAGGCTTCGACCGACATTCTGCAAAAAATGCGTACCCTGGCTCTGTCCTCGGCTACCGGCTCCCTGAGCACCGACGACCGTAAGTCGAACAACGACGAATACCAGGCTCTGACTTCGGAACTGACCCGTATCTCGCAAACCACCACTTTCGGTGGCCAGAAGCTGCTGGACGGTTCGTACGGTACCAAAGCTATCCAGGTTGGCGCCAACGCTAACGAAACCATCAACCTGAGCCTGGACAACGTTGCAGCCAACAACATTGGTTCGCAGCAGATCAAAAGCTTGGGCGTCGCTCCAGGTGCTGGTGTTGCAGGTGGCGACATTGCTGTCACCGGTAACGGCGAGACCAAAACCGTCAACATCGGCGCTGCTGCTTCCGCCAAAGCCATCGCTGCACAGCTCAATGGCGCCGTTGGTGGCCTGAGCGCTACTGCCAGCACCGAAGCTCAGTTCACTGTTGCTGCAGGTGCAGCGGCTGCTCCAGCTTCGTTCACCATGACCGTTGGCGGCCAAGCCACCACGTTCATTGGCGTAACCAGCACTTCCAACCTGGCTGACCAACTGAAGTCGAACTCCGCCAAACTGGGTATCAGCGTTAACTACGACGAATCCAAAGGCACACTGTCGGTTAAATCCGATACCGGTGAAAACCTGGCATTCAGCGCTTCGACCGCTGCCGGCACCATCACCGTTGCCACCAAAGATGGCGCAGGCGCTTACGGTGCCGGTGTTGCCCTGGCCGATGGCATTATCGCTACCGGTGCTGTGACCTTGAACTCTTCCAAGGGCTACTCCCTGGAAGGTGCCGGTGTGACTGGCGTGTTCGGTGCCGCGACTTCCGCTGCCTCGCTCAAGACCTCCGTATCGCAGACCGACGTGACCGACGCCACCAAGGCTCAGAACGCCGTTTCCGTGATCGACCAGGCTATCGCTACCATCTCCAGCTCCCGTTCGGGCCTGGGCGCTGTACAGAACCGTCTGACCAGCACTGTAGACAACCTGTCCAACATCCAGAAAAACACCACCGCTGCTCGTAGCACCATCCAGGACGTCGACTTCGCTTCCGAAGCCGCTGAACTGACCAAGCAGCAAACCCTGCAGTCGGCTTCCACTGCGATCCTGTCGCAGGCTAACCAACTGCCATCGGCTGTACTGAAGCTGCTTCAGTAATCACGGCGCTGGGTAACTGACGGAAGGGCGCGTTTACGTGCCCTTTCGTCTTTTCCAGTCCAGTCAGAGGAGATTGAACGTGGACATGAATGTGAAGCTGAACCTGTCTTATCCGCCTCAGGCCGTTCAAGCCTCCATGGCGCCTGTGATTGCTGACAAAGACAAGAGCAAGGTTGAGCCGGCCGCGCCAGCCGCAGATAAGTCCCAAACGGGCGATCTGGAAAAAGCGGTCACTGATATTAAAGAATTCGTACAAGCGGCCCAGCGCAATCTGGACTTTTCCATTGACGATTCCACCCACAGGGTTGTGGTCAAGGTCATTGCCACCGATACCGGTGAAGTGATCCGCCAGATCCCCTCGGAAACTGCGTTGAAGCTGGCGCAGAGTTTGTCCAGCGCCAGTCATGTGTTGTTTGACGACAAGGCTTGAGCTGGCACGAAACTTGTTGCTGTCAGGTCTTGAAGCGTTGTTCGTCAAGATAACGGCAGCCACCGCAACAGGAGAATGATGATGGCGGGTACAACGATTACTGGCGTGGGGTCGGGCTTCGACACCCAGGCGATTGTGAAATCCCTGGTGGATGCCGAGCGCGCGCCGAAGCAGGCGCAGATCAACCTCCAGTCGCAGAAGGCCACCACTCAGCTTTCGTCGATCGGCAAGATCCAGGCTGCCCTGGACGCCTTTCGCGGTGCGCTGACCAGCATGAGCACCGACAACAGCTTTACTGGCTTGAGCGGTAGCTCTTCGGATGAAAAGGTCGCCACCATGACGGCCAACCCAGGCGCCGCCAACGGCAGCTTCTCGCTGGTGGTCAATCAGTTGGCAACGCCTTCGAAGCTGTCGACCAAAAGTTTCGCCGGTGGCGCGTCGACGGTGGTGAATAACACCACCAGTGCAACGAAGCTGACGATCTCCCAATCGGGCAAGAACTTCGACCTTAGTGTGCCGGCGGGTGCGACCCTGCAACAGGTGCGTGACTCGATCAACTCACAGTTCGGTACCGCCGGCTTGAGTGCGAACATCCTGACTGACTCCAACGGTTCGCGCCTGATCCTGACCTCCACCAATGCCGGGGTCGGTTCGGATTTGACCCTGTCGGGTGACTCGGGGGTGGACACTGGCTACACCGTGGTGACTCCGCCTCAGAATGCCAAGTACACCATCGATGGTATTGCTGCCGAATCCAAGACCAACAGCATTACCGATGCGGTGAGCGGCGTGAGCATCAAGTTGCTCACCGTCTCGCCTACCGTTATTGCCAACGATCCGAATAAAGACAATCCGGTTCGTACGGCCCTGACCATTTCCGTGTCCACCAGCGCCACCTCCCTGAAATCCGGGGTCAAGGGCTTCGTCGACACCTATAACGCTTTGCTCAAGGCCATGAACGCCGAGACCAAGGTGACCAAGGATGCCGCCGGCAACTCCATCGCGGCGACCTTGACCGGCGACTCGACCATGCGCACTTTGCAGGGGGCGATCCGCAACGAGTTCAACGCGCTGTCCGGTAACGGCACCTTGAAGTCCCTGGCGCAGTTTGGCATCACGACCGACCAGGACACCGGTGCGCTGAGCATCGACAGCAAGCAGTGGGACAAGGCGGTACTGAGCAATCCCGCGGATATCAACAGCATCTTCAGCGGCAAGACCGGCCTGCTGGCGCGCTTGACGGCGGCGACCGACGCCTATGCCAAGCCCACCACCGGGATCCTGGCGACGCGCACCACGTCGCTGGCCGACAGCCTGAAGAACCTGACCAAGCAACAGACCTCGCTGGATGAGCGCCTGACCACCATGCAGGATGCGCTGACGCGCAAATACACCGCCATGGACACCCTGGTTGCGCAGCTGCGCCAACAGAGCAACAGCATCCTCGGTACGCTGAGTGCGATCAGTAAATCGCAAAGCAGCGAAAGCTGATTGAATGCGCATGAAAAAGCCCGGGTCCGTTGACCTGGGCTTTGTTTTTTCCGAGGCCGGCGGGTTAAAGTTTTTTGCAATCCCGTCGACATAATGGTTACTGCAACCCTTCTCGCTGTTGCCTGTCACGAGGTAGAAACATGAATCCCATGAGAGCCCTTCGCCAATACCAGAAGGTCAATTCCCATGCGCAAATCTCCGAAGCCAGCCCGCACCGTCTGGTGCAGATGCTGATGGAAGGCGGCCTGGACCGTATGGCGCAAGCCAAGGGTGCACTGGCACGCGGAGACATCGCTCAGAAGGGCCTGATGCTTGGCAAGGCGACTGATATTCTTATCGGTCTTCGCGATGGTCTGGATGCGGAGAAAAGTGACAACAAGGCTTATGTCCAGCAGTTGGAAGGCCTGTACGTATACATGACCAATCGTTTGATGGAGGCCAATCTGCACAATGATGCCGACATGATCGACGAAGTCGCTCGTCTGTTGATCACCGTGAAAGAAGGCTGGGATGCCATCGCTGCACCCCAAGGCGCCGCACAGTAAGGCCACCGGCCTTGAGGAACACGTCATGAGCCACGCACTGCAACGCATAGATGAAACCCGTGAAGCCCTGGTCGACGCACTCGCTGCGCGCAACTGGGACGCCATCGGCGAACTGGACCTGGGCTGTCGCAACGTGATCGATGACGTGCTCAGCCAGGCGCCGGTGGACGAGGATGCGCTGCGCGAAAAACTGGAGAGTCTGTTGGCGGTGTACCAGCGGTTGCTTGAGGTGACCACCGGCGAGCGCCAGGCGATTTTCGAAGAGATGTCGCAGATCAACCAAGCGAAAAATGCGTCAAAGGTCTACCATCTGTTCGGCTGATAGAAGCTCAGTTGGTCCGAACGGCGCGTCATATATTTGACTGTGCCAGCATTTTTGACTTAACTAGTGCTGTTTTCAGATTTCAGACGTCTAGTAGGTAATAAGTCTTACAGGCGTCTTGATTGCCCTGATTCCGGGGCAGGAAGTTTTACTAGGGAAGTTGCTATTGCATGTGGCGTGAAACCAAAATTCTGCTGATCGATGACGATAGCGTCCGCCGCCGCGATTTAGCGGTGATTTTGAATTTTCTTGGTGAAGAAAATTTGCCCTGCGGTAGCCATGATTGGCAGCAGGCTGTCAGCTCGCTGGCATCGAGCCGTGAAGTCATTTGTGTGCTGATCGGGACGGTAAACGCTCCTGGCGCTCTTTTGGGCTTGTTAAAGACACTGTCAACCTGGGATGAGTTCCTTCCCGTGTTGCTGATGGGCGATATTTCTTCCGTGGACCTGCCGGAAGACCAGCGCCGCCGCGTGCTTTCCACCCTGGAAATGCCACCCAGCTACAGCAAATTGCTCGATTCCCTGCACCGTGCCCAGGTCTATCGCGAGATGTACGACCAGGCCCGTGAACGCGGTCGCCATCGTGAACCCAACCTGTTCCGCAGCCTGGTCGGCACCAGCCGGGCGATCCAGCACGTACGCCAGATGATGCAGCAAGTGGCCGACACCGATGCCAGCGTGTTGATCCTCGGCGAGTCGGGCACGGGCAAGGAAGTGGTCGCGCGCAACCTGCACTATCACTCCAAGCGCCGCGACGGGCCGTTCGTGCCGGTCAACTGCGGGGCGATCCCGGCAGAGCTGCTGGAAAGCGAACTGTTCGGCCACGAGAAGGGCGCCTTTACCGGGGCAATCACCAGCCGTGCCGGGCGTTTCGAGCTGGCCAACGGCGGCACGCTGTTTCTCGACGAAATCGGCGACATGCCGCTGCCGATGCAAGTCAAATTGCTGCGCGTGTTGCAGGAGCGCACCTTCGAGCGTGTGGGCAGTAACAAGACCCAGAGCGTGGACGTGCGCATTATCGCCGCCACCCACAAGAACCTCGAAAGCATGATCGAGGTCGGCAGCTTCCGCGAAGACCTGTACTACCGCCTCAACGTCTTCCCGATCGAGATGGCGCCGCTGCGTGAGCGCGTGGAAGACATCCCGTTGCTGATGAACGAATTGATTTCGCGCATGGAGCACGAAAAACGCGGCTCCATCCGTTTCAACTCCGCCGCCATCATGTCGCTGTGCCGCCACGGCTGGCCGGGCAACGTGCGCGAGCTGGCCAACCTGGTGGAGCGCATGGCGATCATGCACCCCTATGGTGTGATCGGCGTGGTCGAGTTGCCGAAGAAATTCCGCTACGTCGACGATGAAGACGAGCAGATGGTCGACAGCCTGCGCAGTGACATGGAAGAGCGCGTGGCGATCAACGGCCATACGCCGGACTTCGGCGCCACGGCCATGCTGCCGCCCGAAGGCCTTGACCTTAAGGACTACCTCGGCAACCTGGAACAAGGCCTGATCCAGCAGGCCCTGGACGATGCCAACGGCATCGTCGCCCGCGCCGCCGAGCGCCTGCGCATTCGCCGAACCACTCTGGTGGAGAAGATGCGCAAGTACGGTATGAGCCGCAAAGAGGGTGATGAACAGGCGGATGATTGACGCGTGTTTTTCAGCGTCTTGATTTATAAGTAGTTTTTTTTCGGCACGGGTATTGCTATAGCCCTCGCAACGTTCCGTTTAACTGACGGTCAGCCAAGCGAGAGAGCACGATGCCCCACGCCGCCCAACTATCTGCAGCCCCTGCCATCCCGGGGCTGGTTTCGCCTGTAGAGCCGCCGACCCGCCAGGGTCTTGAACAGGCGTTCTCGCAGTTCAACCAGATGTCGAGCCAGCTGACCGATTCCTACAGTCTGCTTGAAGCCCGGGTGTCCGAGCTCAAAGGCGAACTGGCGGTGGTCAGCGCCCAGCGCATGCAGGAGTTGGCGGAAAAAGAACGTCTGGCCAACCGCCTGCAGAACCTGCTCTCGCTGTTGCCTGGTGGCGTGATCGTCATCGACGACCAGGGCCGCGTGCGCGAAGCCAACCCGGCGGCCTGCGACCTGCTCGGCCTGCCGCTGGAAGGCGAGCTGTGGCGCCACGTCATCACCCGTTGCTTCGCGCCGCGTGACGATGACGGCCACGAAGTGTCCCTCAAGGATGGGCGTCGCCTGTCCATCGCCACCCGTTCCCTGGATGCCGAGCCGGGCCAGTTGGTGCTGCTCAACGACCTGACGGAAACCCGTCACCTGCAGGATCAACTGGCGCGTCATGAGCGTTTGTCGTCGTTGGGGCGGATGGTCGCTTCCCTGGCGCATCAGATCCGTACACCGCTGTCGGCGGCATTGATCTACGCCAGTCATTTGACTGATGAGCAATTGCCGGCGGCCACCCACCAGCGCTTTGCCGGACGCCTCAAGGAGCGCCTGCACGAGCTGGAGCATCAGGTGCGCGACATGCTGGTGTTTGCCCGTGGCGAGCTGCCGTTGACCGACCGCGTGACCCCGGCTGGGTTGATGCAAGCCCTGCAGGCAGCGGCGGCCACGCATACCGAGGGCGCCAGCCTGCGCTGGCAATGCGACAGCCATCAGGGTGAGTTGCTGTGCAATCGCGACACCCTGGTCGGCGCGCTGCTCAACCTGATCGAAAACGCCACCCAGGCCAGCGGCCCGGGTGCGCGCCTCAAGGTGCACCTGTACCGCCGCGAGCAAACCCTGCGCCTGTGCATCAGCGACAGCGGCAGCGGTATAGCGCCGGCCGTGCTGCAACGCCTGGGCGAGCCCTTTTTTACCACCAAGACCAACGGCACGGGCCTGGGCCTGACCGTGGTCAAGGCAGTGGCACGTGCGCATCAGGGAGAATTGCAGCTGCGTTCCCGGTTGGGGCGCGGCACCTGTGCATTGATGACCTTGCCGCTGTTTTCCAGCGCGGCAAGCGCGGAGTAAAGGATCATGACTATCAAGGTTTTGTTGGTTGAGGACGATCGCGCCCTGCGTGAAGCATTGGCAGACACGCTGCTGTTGGCGGGCCATGACTACCGCGCGGTCGGCTCTGCCGAGGAAGCCTTGGAGGCGGTGGAGCAAGAAACTTTCAGCCTGGTGGTCAGCGACGTGAACATGCCCGGCATGGACGGCCATCAGTTGCTCGGCCTGCTGCGCGCGCGCCAGCCGCAATTGCCGGTACTGCTGATGACCGCCCATGGCGCCGTGGAGCGGGCCGTGGACGCCATGCGCCAGGGCGCGGCGGATTATCTGGTCAAGCCGTTCGAGCCCAAGGCGTTGATCGAGCTGGTGGCGCGGCATGCGCTTGGCGTGATTTCGACGGTGGAGGGTGATGGCCCGATTGCCTTTGAACCGGCCAGCGCGCAATTGCTCGAGCTGGCGGCCCGCGTGGCGCGCAGCGATTCCACCGTATTGATCTCGGGCGAGTCCGGCACCGGCAAGGAAGTGTTGGCGCGCTATATCCACCAGCAGTCCAGTCGGGCCCGGCAACCCTTCATCGCGATCAACTGTGCGGCGATTCCGGACAACATGCTCGAAGCGACCCTGTTCGGCCATGAAAAGGGCTCGTTCACCGGCGCCATCGCGGCCCAGGCCGGCAAGTTCGAACAGGCCGACGGCGGCACCATTCTGCTCGACGAAATCTCGGAAATGCCCCTGGGCCTGCAAGCCAAGTTGCTGCGCGTGTTGCAGGAGCGCGAAGTGGAGCGGGTGGGCGCACGCAAGCCGATCCAGCTGGATATCCGCGTGGTCGCCACCACCAACCGCGACCTGGCGGGCGAAGTAGCGGCGGGGCGCTTTCGCGAAGACTTGTTCTACCGCCTGTCGGTGTTTCCGCTGGCGTGGCGCCCGTTGCGCGAACGCCCGGCCGATATCATTCCCCTGGCCGAGCGCCTGCTGAACAATCACGTCAAAAAAATGAAGCACGCCCAGGCGCGGCTGTCGGCCGAGGCCCAGGCTTGCCTGGTCGCTTATCCATGGCCCGGCAATGTGCGCGAGCTGGACAACGCGATCCAGCGTGCGCTGATCCTGCAGCAAGGCGGCTTGATCCAGCCCCAGGATTTTTGCCTGGCCATGGGCAATGGCGTGGCGCCGTTGCCAAGCCTCGCGCCGGCACCGCTCGTCGCCGAAACGGAATCGGCCGGCGCCCTGGGCGATGACCTGCGCCGCCGCGAATTCCAGATGATCATCGATACCCTGCGCGCCGAGCGCGGCCGTCGCAAGGAAGCGGCCGAGCGGCTCGGCATCAGCCCGCGCACCCTGCGCTACAAGCTGGCACAGATGCGCGACGCCGGGATGGATGTGGAAGCGTATCTTTTCGCGACCTGACTTCGCGTCAATGCTGTTTGTAGGAGCGAGCTTGCTCGCGAAGCACTCATGGACGCCGCGTACATCCAGGAAGCACGCGTTATCGTTGACGTTTTTCGCGAGCAAGAACTAGGCGTCCCCCTCGCTCCTACAAAAAACGTGCGGTAACGAATTCGACAAGCTTTGTCGCCTTTTCTTACGAGTCGCAACGAAGCTGGCACCCTTGTTGCACCTCCCCCTGGTAACCGCTGCGTAGTGTCAAAAAATTGCGGGTCGTCGGAGAGAGAAGTTCATGAGCCAGGGTATTGAGTTCAATCGGTTGATGTTGGATATGCGCTCCATGCAAATGGATGCCATGGCTCAACCGAAATCCGTCGCGCCAGCGCCGGAATTGGGCCAAAGCAGTTTTGCCGACATGCTCGGTCAGGCAATCAATAAAGTCAGTGATACCCAGCAGGCTTCCAGCCAGTTGGCGACGGCGTTCGAGATCGGTAAAAGCGGCGTGGACCTCACCGATGTGATGGTCGCCTCGCAGAAGGCCAGTGTGTCCTTCCAGGCCTTGACCCAAGTGCGTAACAAACTGGTCCAGGCTTATCAAGACATCATGCAGATGCCGGTTTAAGGGCGAGATTTAACTCATGGCAGAAGCAATCGACAACGTACCCGCCAAGATAGACGGCAAACCACCGCTGTTTGGCCTGTCGTTCCTGGAAAATCTCTCCGAAATGACCATGTTGCGTCAGGTGGGCCTGATGGTCGGCCTGGCTGCCAGCGTGGCGATTGGTTTTGCCGTGGTGTTGTGGTCGCAGCAACCTGATTACCGGCCGCTGTACGGCAGCCTGGCGGGCATGGATTCCAAGCAGATCATGGAAACCCTCGCCGCCGCCGACATCGCCTACACCGTGGAGCCCAACTCCGGCGCCTTGCTGGTCAAGGCCGACGATGTGGCGCGTGCGCGGATGAAACTGGCAGCCGCCGGCGTGACGCCGTCCGACAGCAATATCGGCTTTGAAATCCTCGACAAGGACCAGGGCCTGGGCACCAGCCAGTTCATGGAAGCCACCCGCTACCGTCGGGGCCTGGAAGGCGAACTGGCGCGCACCATCTCCAGCCTGAACAACGTCAAGGGTGCCCGTGTGCACCTGGCGATTCCGAAAAGCTCGGTGTTCGTGCGTGACGAACGCAAGCCCAGCGCCTCGGTACTGGTCGAGCTGTTTTCCGGCCGTTCCCTGGAGCCTGGCCAGGTGCTGGCGATCGTCAACCTGGTGGCCACCAGTGTTCCCGAACTGAGCAAGTCGCAGATCACCGTCGTCGACCAAAAGGGCAACCTGCTCTCCGACATGGCCGAAAACTCCGCGCTGAGCCAGGCCGGCAAGCAGTTCGATTACAGCCGCCGCATGGAAAGCATGCTCACCCAGCGCGTGCACAACATCCTGCAACCGGTGCTGGGCAACGACCGTTACAAGGCTGAAGTGTCCGCCGACGTGGATTTCAGCGCCGTAGAGTCGACGTCCGAGCAGTTCAATCCGGACCAGCCCGCCCTGCGCAGCGAGCAGTCCACCAGCGAACAACGCACTGCCAGCAATGGTCCGCAAGGCGTGCCGGGGGCCCTGAGCAACCAGCCGCCGGCCCCGGCGTCCGCACCGCAAACCACCGGTGGCGCCGCTGCCACCGCTGGCGCGATTGCGGCCGGCCAACCGCTGCTGGACGCCAACGGTCAGCAGATCATGGACCCGGCCACCGGCCAGCCGATGCTCGCGCCTTACCCGGCGGACAAGCGTAACCAGTCCACCAAGAACTTCGAGCTCGACCGTTCCATCAGCCACACCAAACAGCAGCAGGGTAAGATCAATCGCCTGTCGGTGTCGGTGGTGGTCGATGACCAGGTCAAGGTCAACGCCGCCGACGGTGCCGTTACCCGCGCGCCGTGGAGCGCCGACGAATTGGCGCGCTTCACCCGCCTGGTGCAGGACGCCGTGGGTTTCGACGCCAGCCGTGGCGACAGCGTCAGCGTGATCAACATGCCGTTCTCCGCCGAGCGCGGCGAAGTGATCGCCGACCCGGCGTTCTACACCCAGCCGTGGTTCTGGGACATCGTCAAGCAAGTGCTGGGGGTGTTGTTCATCCTGGTGCTGGTGTTCGGCGTGCTGCGCCCGGTGCTCAACAACATCACCGGTGGGGGCAAGAAACAATTGGCGCCTTTTGCTGGCGGCGACGTCGAATTGGGCGGCATGGGCGGCCTGGACGGCGAGTTGGCCAACGACCGCGTCAGCCTGGGCGGCCCGCAAAGTATCCTGTTGCCAAGCCCGAGCGAAGGCTATGACGCTCAGTTGAACGCAATCAAGAGTCTGGTGGCAGAAGACCCGGGCCGTGTGGCCCAGGTCGTGAAAGAGTGGATTAACGCTGATGAATGATCGAGTCGCTGTGGCCAAGCTTTCCCGGGTCGACAAAGCTGCCGTGTTGTTGCTGTCGCTGGGCGAAACCGATGCTGCCCAAGTGCTGCGCCACATGGGCCCCAAAGAGGTCCAGCGCGTGGGCGTGGCCATGGCGCAGATGCGCAATGTGCACCGCGAGCAAGTCGAGCAGGTGATGAGCGAGTTCGTCGAAATCGTCGGCGACCAGACCAGCCTGGGCGTCGGCTCCGACAGCTACATCCGTAAAATGCTCACCTCGGCCCTGGGCGAAGACAAGGCCAACGGCCTGATCGACCGCATCCTGCTGGGCGGCAACACCAGTGGTCTGGACAGCCTCAAATGGATGGAGCCGCGCGCCGTCGCCGACGTGATCCGCTACGAGCACCCGCAGATCCAGGCCATCGTCGTCGCCTATCTGGACCCGGACCAGGCCGGTGAAGTGCTTGGCCACTTCGACCATAAAGTGCGTCTGGACATCATCCTGCGCGTGTCGTCGCTGAACACCGTGCAGCCGGCGGCGCTGAAAGAACTCAACACGATTCTCGAGAAACAGTTCTCGGGCAACTCGAATGCCTCGCGCACCACCCTGGGTGGCATCAAGCGGGCGGCCGATATCATGAACTTCCTCGACAGCTCGGTCGAAGGCCAGTTGATGGACTCGATTCGCGAGATCGACGACACCCTGTCCGGCCAGATCGAAGACCTGATGTTCGTGTTCAACAACCTGGCCGATGTCGACGACCGTGGCATCCAGGCGTTGCTGCGCGAAGTGTCGTCCGACGTACTGGTGCTGGCGCTCAAGGGCTCGGACGAGGGCGTCAAGGAAAAGATCTTCAAGAACATGTCCAAGCGTGCCTCCGAACTGTTGCGCGACGACCTCGAAGCCAAGGGCCCGGTACGCGTCAGCGACGTGGAAACCGCGCAGAAGGAAATCCTCACCATTGCCCGCCGTATGGCCGAAGCCGGAGAAAT
This sequence comes from Pseudomonas fluorescens, assembly GCF_002837185.1. Taxonomy (GTDB): domain Bacteria; phylum Pseudomonadota; class Gammaproteobacteria; order Pseudomonadales; family Pseudomonadaceae; genus Aquipseudomonas; species Aquipseudomonas fluorescens_AM. The sequence continues at coordinate 163,875 of NZ_KZ477986.1, forward strand.
CGTTCTCGGCGGGAAGGGCGGCGAAGAAATGATCTAAGGCGCCCCACATGTCGAACAAAGATGAGACGCCCAGCGATCTGATTCGCGCGCGGGATGTCGGCGGGTTCGACATCTGGTCGTTGCCCAGCTTCGACCCCCACGTGCCGGAGCCAGAGCCTGAGCCGGTGGCGGAACCGCCGGCGCAGATGGAAGAAGTGCCGCTGGAAGAAGTCCAGCCACTGACCCTTGAAGAATTGGAAACCATCCGTCAGGAGGCTTACAACGAAGGCTTCGCGGCGGGTGAGAAAGATGGTTTTCGCAGCACCACCCTCAAGGTCCGTCAGGAGGCCGAAGAGGCCCTCAGCGTCAAGCTGGGCAGCCTGGAGCGCTTGATGGGCAGCCTGTTCGACCCCATCGCCGAACAGGACTCGCAGCTGGAAAAATCCATGGTCGGCCTGGTGCAACACATCACGCGCCAGGTGATTCAGCGCGAACTGGCGCTGGATTCCAGCCAGATCGAAAGTGTGATGCGCGAAGCCCTCAAGCTGCTGCCCTTGGGCGTGGGCAATGTGCGGCTGTACATCAATCCGCAGGATTTCGAGCAGGTCAAAGCCTTGCGCGAGCGTCATGAAGAAACCTGGCGCATCGTCGAGGATGCCGCGCTGCAGCCCGGCGGCTGCCGCGTCGAGACCGAGCACAGCCGCATCGATGCCACGGTGGAAACCCGCATCAGCCAGATCATGGCCAAGCTGCTCGACCAGGTGCACGAACAGGCGCTGCACCCGGCCGAGCCTGACCTGAGCGTTGACCTGGACGCCACCGATGCGCCTTGATCGCACCAGCTTCGCCAAGCGCCTGGGCACCTACGCCGAGGCCACTCAATTGCCCGGCCAGCCGATCCTCGAAGGGCGCCTGTTGCGCATGGTCGGCCTGACGCTTGAGGCCGAGGGCTTGCGCGCCGCCATGGGCAGCCGCTGCATGGTGATCAACGACGACAGCTACCACCCGGTGCAGGTCGAAGCCGAAGTGATGGGCTTTTCCGGCAACAAGATTTTCCTGATGCCAGTAGGCAGCCTCGCCGGTATTGCCCCGGGCGCCCGTGTGGTGCCCCTGGCCGACATCGGGCGCTTGCCGATGGGCATGAGCATGCTTGGCCGTGTGCTCGATGGCGCCGGGCGCGCGCTGGATGGCAAGGGCGGCATGAAGGCCGAGGACTGGGTGCCGATGGACGGCCCCACCATCAACCCGCTCAACCGCAACCCCATCAGCGTGCCGCTGGACGTGGGCATTCGCAGCATCAACGGTTTATTGACGGTCGGTCGCGGCCAGCGCCTGGGCCTGTTCGCCGGTACCGGTGTGGGTAAGTCAGTGTTGCTGGGCATGATGACGCGCTTTACCGAGGCCGACATCATCGTGGTCGGGCTGATCGGCGAGCGCGGCCGTGAGGTCAAGGAATTCATCGAGCACAGCCTGGGTGAAGAAGGCCTCAAGCGCTCGGTGGTGGTTGCCTCTCCGGCGGATGACGCACCGCTGATGCGCCTGCGCGCCGCCATGTACTGCACGCGCATCGCCGAATATTTTCGCGACAAGGGCAAGAATGTCCTGTTGCTGATGGACTCGCTCACGCGTTTCGCCCAGGCCCAGCGTGAGATCGCCCTGGCCATCGGCGAGCCACCGGCGACCAAGGGTTATCCGCCGTCGGTGTTCGCCAAACTGCCCAAGCTGGTGGAGCGTGCCGGTAACGCCGAGGCTGGCGGGGGCTCGATCACCGCGTTCTACACGGTGTTGTCCGAAGGTGATGACCAGCAGGACCCGATTGCCGACTCGGCGCGGGGCGTGCTCGATGGGCACATCGTGTTGTCACGACGCCTGGCGGAAGAAGGGCACTACCCGGCCATCGATATCGAAGCGTCCATCAGCCGGGTGATGCCGGCGGTGGTCACGCCGGAGCACATGGCCCGCGCGCAGTACTTCAAGCAGCTGTGGTCGCGTTATCAGCAGAGTCGCGACCTGATCAGCGTCGGCGCCTACGTGGCCGGTGGCGATCGCGAGACCGACCTGGCCATTGCCCTGCAACCGCAACTGGTGACTTACCTGCGCCAGGGCCTCAACGACAAGATCAGCATGGGCGAAAGCGAAGCGCATCTGCAGTCCATCTTCGCCCCCGCGCCGGGCGGCTAACCCATGGCCAACAGCCGCGCCGCGCGCCTGGCCCCAGTGGTGGAAATGGCCGAAAAGGCCGAAAAAGCCGCCGTGCAGCGCCTGGGGTATTTCCAGGGCCAGGTGCGCCTGGCGGAGAGCAAGCTGGGCGACCTGGAGCGCTTTCGCCTTGAGTACCAACAGCAGTGGATCGAGCGCGGCAGCAAGGGCGTGTCGGGCCAGTGGCTGATGGGGTACCAGGGCTTTCTCAATCAGCTGGAAACCGCCGTCGGCCAACAGCGCCAGAGCCTGGCCTGGCATCAGAACAACCTCGACAAGGCCCGTGAAAGCTGGCAACAGGCGTTTGCCCGCGTCGAAGGGTTGCGCAAGCTGGTGCAGCGCTATATCGATGAAGCACGAGCCATCGAAGACAAGCGCGAGCAGAAACTGCTGGATGAACTGTCCCAGCGCCTTCCGCGCCAGGAACAGTTCTAACTAGCGAAGCATTACAAATGTGGGAGGGGGCTTGCCCCCGATAGCAGAGTGTCAGTCAAGAAATCCTTGGCTGACACACCGCAATCGGGGGCAAGCCCCCTCCCACATTTGATTTGCTGTGTTGCTCAGATCGGGTTCGCCTGCTACACCTTGTTGCACAGACCCATGACAAGGAAGCAGTCACATGTCAATCGAGTCAGAAGTATCCCTGGACGGGAAGAAGTTGACGATCGCAATCAAGGGCCGGTTCGATTTCGGCAGCCACCAGGCATTTCGCGATGCCTACGAGCGTTACTACAAGGTGCCCGAGTTGTATGTGGTCGATCTTAAAGAAACCACCTACATGGACAGCTCGGCCCTGGGCATGCTCCTGCTGCTCAGGGACCATGCCGGTGGCGATGAGTCTCAAGTGCACGTCAGCAACAGCAGCCACGACGTGCGCAAAATCCTCGCCATTTCCAATTTCGACAAGCTGTTCGATATATCGTGAGAGTCCTGGCCCCCTTATCCGAGCCGCTGACCATCCTGATTGCCGAAGACAGTGCCGCCGACTTGCTGTTGTTGTCGACCATCGTGCGGCGTCAGGGCCACCATGTGCTCACCGCGACCAATGGCGAGCAAGCCGTTGAAGTGTTTGCACGCGAGCGCCCGCAGCTGGTGCTGATGGACGCGATCATGCCGGTGATGGATGGTTTTCTCGCCGCGCGCTGGATCAAGCAATTGGCGGGCGAGCAGTTGGTCCCCATCATCTTCCTGACCTCGCTGCGCGAAAGCGCTGCACTGGCCGAGTGCCTTGACGCCGGCGGCGACGATTTCCTGCCCAAGCCCTATAACCAGTTGATTCTGGCCGCCAAGATCAATGCCATGGACCGCCTGCGGCGGTTACAAGCCACGGTGCTGCAGCAGCGTGACCAGATCGCCCGGCACAACGACTACTTGCTACATGAGCAGCGCGCCGCCAAGGCCGTGTTCGACAAGGTCGCGCATTCGGGGTGCATCAACGCGGCGCCGAATATCCGCTACCTGCAATCGCCCTATGCACTGTTCAATGGCGACCTGTTGCTGGCGGCCTATACGCCGTCCGGCGACATGCATGTGCTGCTTGGCGATTTCACCGGCCACGGCCTGCCGGCGGCCATCGGTGCCATGCCCCTGGCCGAAGTGTTCTACGGCATGACCGCCAAGGGCTATGGGCTGACGCAAACCCTGCGCGAGATGAACGCCAAGCTCAAGCGCATCCTGCCGGTGGACATGTTCTGCTGCGCCACACTGTTGTGCCTGAGCACCGAGCGGCGCGTGGTGGAGGTGTGGAACGGCGGCATGCCCGAAGGCTATGTGCATGAGGTCGCCACCGGCAAGCGCACGGCGTTGATGTCGCGGCATCTGCCGTTGGGCGTGCTGCCGGCCCAGGCATTCGATGACAGCACCGAAGTCTGGCCCATGGCCCTGGGCGATCGGGTGTTCCTGCTCTCCGATGGGGTGCTGGACACTGCCGACGCCAATGACCAGTTGTTCGGCGCCGAGCGTTTGCAGCAGGTGTTTGCCGCCAACCGCGAGCCCGACCGCTTGTTCGAGGATATCGAGCAGGCGCTGGCGGCCTTTCGCGGTGAGGCACGGGACGACGTCAGCATGGTTGAAATCACGTTGCTGCCCGGCCAACCGGTCCGTGTGGCCGAACCGATGTATTCCGACAGTGGCCAGTCGTGCCCGCTGAATTGGTCGGTGAGTTTCGAATTTCGCGCGCAGACCCTCAGGCGCTACAACCCATTGCCGTATCTGCTGCAATTGCTGCTGGAGGTCCACGGCCTGCGTGAGCAGAGCGGCGCGCTCTACACGGTGATGGCCGAGTTGTATGCCAATGCCCTCGAACATGGCGTACTGGGGCTGGATTCACAGCTCAAGCGCGATGCCGATGGGTTTGCGCAGTACTACCGCCTGCGCAATGAGCGGCTGGCGCACTTGAACAGCGGCCATATCCGGGTGCATGTGCAGGTGTCCCCGACTGCGCAGGGCGGCAAAATGACGCTACGTGTCGAGGACAGCGGACCTGGCTTCGATGTTGACGAGGTGCTGGCGCGGCCGCAGGATGCTGACCGTCTGTCCGGCCGCGGCTTGAACCTGGTGCGTCAACTGAGCGGCGACGTACGCTGGTCCGATGGCGGGCGCTGCGTCTGCGTGGAGTTTTGCTGGAAGGCTCTGGCATAATCCGTCAATTCTTGATCAAGGAGCGAGCAAGTGGTCGATATACATCTGGACCCGGACGTGTTGTCGGGTTTGAAGGAGGTGATGGAGGGCGAATACCCGAAATTGCTGGATACCTTCCTTCATGATTCTCAGGAGCGTGTCACCGCGTTGCGCAAGGCGCGTGACGATGCCAAGGCGCTGGGGCATATAGCGCATAGCTTCAAGGGCAGCAGTGGCAACCTGGGCGCGGTGCGGTTGGCGCAGTTGTGCCAGCGATTGGAGGCTGAGTCCGCTGAGCCCGCATCGGATCTCGGTGCGTTGGTTGATCAGATTGACCGTGAGTTCGCGCTGGTCAAGCCGATGTACGAATCGGAGCGCCAGCGTTTCACTTTATAAGTCGTCGCTGCCAACCTGGCCCGACTCTTGCTCTATCTCCCGATACTGCATCCCCGACCCCCATGCAGTGGAGACCTTTAACTATGCCAGTCGCCCCCAATTCGCTCCTTCAGGCTGCCCCCGCGGCCAAGCCTCAAGCGCCTGCCGCCACCCTTGCGGTGGCGGCTGCGGACCCACGGGACAAGGGCCCTGGCTTTGCTCAAGTGTTCGCCAACCAGGGCGCCAAACCGACGCTGAAAACCGACAGCGCCCCGGGCAAATCGTCGCCGGCAACAGCCGACAACCCGTCTGCCGCCAGTACGCCTGCGGTTGCCGATAGCGGCAATTCCTTGCCTGCCAAGCCGTCGGATACCGACAAAGCGGCCGAGGACACACCCGCCGATCCGGCCCTGGCGCAACAGCCCGCGTCCGATACACCGGTGGATCCGGCCTTGATCGCCACGGTTACACCCGTCGCCGTCCCGCTGCCAACTCCAGCCTCTGCGGTGGCTGTGGAGGATGACACGCCCCAACCGGTGGCGGCCGCCGTCACCGTGATCGATGAGGCCAGCCAGCCGGCCTTCGACCCCGAAGCCGACCCCCTGGACGCCATGCCTGCCGTGCGCCTGGCGATGGAGCAGGGCGGTCATGTGTCGGCCGGCAGCCAGGCGCCGCAGAAAGCGGCGCCTGGCACGGCCCTGGATCAGCCGACCGCCGCGCAGAATTTTGCGGCGGGCCTGGCCACGATGGTCGATCAACAAGCCACCAAGGACAGCACCGACACCGGCGGCGAGAAAGCCTTTGGCGCGCTGATCGATGACGGCCTCAAGGACCTCAAGGATGCCGGCAGCGACACCCGCGTGGATGACTTCGCCAACCGCCTGGCCGCGCTGACCCAGGCCGCCACGCCAAAAACCGCCAATGCCTTGCCGCCAGTGGTCAACGCCCCGCTGGCCATGCACCAGAGCGGCTGGACCGAAGAAGTGGTCAACCGCGTGATGTACCTCTCCAGCGCCAGCCTCAAGTCGGCCGAAATCCAATTGCAGCCGGCCGAACTGGGCCGCCTGGATATCAAGGTCAACATGACGCCCGACCAGCAGGCCCAAGTCAGTTTCATGAGCGGCCACGCCGTGGTGCGTGAAGCGCTGGAAAGCCAGTCCGGGCGCTTGCGCGAGATGTTCGCCCAGCAGGGCATGGGGCAGGTGGATGTAAATGTGTCCGACCAGTCCCGGGGGCAGGAGCAGCAGCAACAGCAGAGCCAGGCGCGGGGTGTGGGCGCCAGCGTCGGACGCGGTGGCGACAGCGCCGGCCAAGTGGATGTGGCTGAGGCTGTGGCGCCGGTGACTCAGACCGTGATCGGCTCCAGCGCCGTCGACTACTACGCCTGACCTGAATCAGATAGAGATCCAAAATGTGGGAGGGGGCTTGCCGCCGATTGCGCTGTATCAGCGACAGATTTGTTGACTGACATACTGCTGTCGGGGGCAAGCCTCCTCCCACATTGGTTTGTGTTGCTGGCTTTCTCAGACAACTCTGGCATAACACTTGCTCTTGCCTATCCGTAGATCTATGAATCCCCGAATAGTGACGGATTATTGGCATGGCGAAGAGCGACGACGCAGCAACTCCCCCCGCAGGCAAAGGCAAGCTCAAGCTGATCCTGCTGATTGTGCTGGGCCTGCTCCTGGCCATTGGCGCCTCGATTGGCGGCACCTGGTACATCATGCACAGCAACGCAAGCAAACCGGCTCCCGCCGCCGACACCGCCACTAACGTCAAGCAACCGGCAATCTTCGAACCGATGCTGCCGGCCTTTGTCGCCAACTACAACCAGAACGGTCGCCAACGCTACTTGCAGGTGAGCATCACCTTGCTGGCGCGCAACCAGGCGGACCTGGACGCGCTCAAAGTGCACATGCCGGTGATCCGCAACAACCTGGTGATGCTGTTCTCGGGTCAGAGCTTCGACAGCCTGGCCACGCCGGTGGGCCAGGAGATGCTGCGCCAGAAGGTCACTGCCAGCGTGCAGGAAGTGGCCCAGAAAGAGCTCGGCAAAGTCGTAGTCGAGCAGGCGCTCTTCACTAACTTCGTATTGCAGTAGGATCACGACATGGCCGTGCAAGACCTGCTGTCCCAGGATGAAATCGACGCGCTGTTGCATGGCGTGGACGATGGTCTGGTACAGACCGAAATGGCTGCCGAGCCCGGCAGTGTCAAAAGTTATGACCTGACCAGCCAGGATCGCATCGTCCGTGGACGCATGCCGACCCTGGAAATGATCAACGAACGTTTCGCCCGCTACACCCGCATCAGCATGTTCAACATGCTGCGCCGTTCCGCGGACGTGGCGGTGGGCGGCGTGCAGGTGATGAAGTTCGGTGAATACGTACACTCGCTGTACGTGCCCACCAGCCTCAACCTGGTCAAGATCAAGCCGTTGCGCGGCACCGCGCTGTTCATCCTTGACGCCAAGCTGGTGTTCAAACTGGTGGACAACTTCTTCGGCGGCGACGGCCGTCACGCCAAGATCGAAGGCCGTGAATTCACCCCCACTGAGCTGCGCGTGGTGCGCATGGTGCTGGAGCAGGCCTTCATCGACTTGAAGGAAGCCTGGCAGGCGATCATGGAAGTCAATTTCGAGTACATCAACTCGGAAGTGAACCCGGCCATGGCCAACATCGTCGGGCCGAGCGAAGCCATTGTGGTGTCCACGTTCCACATCGAACTCGATGGCGGCGGCGGCGACCTGCACGTGACCATGCCGTACTCGATGATCGAGCCGGTGCGCGAAATGCTCGACGCCGGTTTCCAGTCGGATCTCGACGACCAGGACGAACGCTGGGTCAAGGCCCTGCGCGAAGACCTGCTGGACGTCGACGTACCGCTGAGCGCCACCGTGGCCCGTCGCCAGCTGCGCCTGCGCGACATTCTGCACATGCAGCCGGGGGACGTGATCCCCGTCGAATTGCCGGAAGAACTGATCATGCGCGCCAACGGCGTGCCGTCGTTCAAGGTCAAGCTCGGCTCTCACAAAGGCAACCTGGCGTTGCAAGTGATCGAACCGATCAACCGCCGCTGATCAACATTCATTTTTGCTACGCCGAGGACATGTAATGGCTACCGAACACGAAAACACTTCCGCCGAAGACCAGGCCCTGGCTGACGAGTGGGCTGCGGCCCTGGAAGAAACCGGCGATGTCGGCCAGGACGACATCGACGCGCTGCTGGCCGCCGACGCCGCGTCTGCACCGGCCGGCAAGCGCCTGGCGATGGAAGAATTCGGCAGCGTGCCGAAAAACAACGAGCCGGTGAGCCTCGACGGCCCCAACCTGGATGTGATCCTGGACATTCCGGTGTCGATTTCCATGGAAGTGGGCAGCACCGAAATCAATATCCGCAACCTGCTGCAGCTCAACCAGGGCTCGGTGATCGAGCTGGACCGCCTGGCCGGCGAGCCGTTGGACGTGCTGGTCAACGGCACGCTGATCGCCCATGGCGAAGTGGTGGTGGTCAACGAAAAGTTCGGCATCCGCCTGACCGACGTGATCAGCCCGAGCGAACGCATCAAGAAGTTGCGCTGAAATGAAGTACTCGATGGCGGGACTGTGGCTGGCGCTGCCATTGAGCGCGCTGGCGGCCGAGCCGGTCGCGCAAGCGGCGGCGGCACCGGCGGTCGGCAGCGTCGGCGGGCAGTTGACGCAGTTGCTGCTCGGCCTGTTACTGGTGATCGGCTTGATCTTCGTGCTGGCCTGGCTGATGCGCCGTGTGCAGCGCATCGGCCCGGGCAATGCCCAGGTGATCGAGCTGGTTGGCTCGCGCGCACTCGGCCCGCGGGACCGGCTGGTGCTGGTGCAGGTGGGCGAGGAGCAGATCCTGCTCGGCATCACCCCTGGCCGCATCACCCCGTTGCACGTACTCAAGACCCCGGTGGACGCGGCCAGCACCGAGACCGCCACGCCAGAATTCGCCCAGCGCCTGATGGAATTGCTGGGCAAGGATCAGAAGGATAAGAAGTAATGCGCGTGTTCCTGACGCTCATGCTGTTGCTGGCCGCGCCGATGGCACTGGGCGCCGACCCGTTGTCGATCCCGGCGATTACCCTGGGCACCAATGCGGCCGGCGCGCAGGAATACTCGGTCAGCCTGCAGATCCTGCTGATCATGACCGCGCTGAGTTTTATCCCGGCGTTCGTCATGCTGATGACCAGCTTTACGCGGATCATCATCGTGTTCTCGATCCTGCGCCAGGCCCTGGGCCTGCAGCAGACGCCGTCGAACCAGATCCTCACCGGCATGGCGCTGTTTTTGACGCTGTTCATCATGGCGCCGGTATTTGACAAGGTGAACCAGCAAGCCCTGCAGCCTTACCTTGCGGAAAAGCTCACGGCCCAGGACGCGATCGACAAGGCCCAGGGCCCGATCAAGGACTTCATGCTGTCGCAGACCCGCTCCAGCGACCTTGAGTTGTTCATGCGCCTGTCCAAGCGTACCGACATTGCCACCCCGGACCAGGCGCCGCTGACGATTCTGGTGCCGGCCTTCGTCACCTCGGAATTGAAGACCGCGTTCCAGATCGGCTTTATGATCTTCATCCCGTTCCTGATCATCGACCTGGTGGTGGCGAGCGTGCTGATGGCAATGGGTATGATGATGCTGTCGCCACTGATCATCTCGCTGCCGTTCAAGATCATGCTGTTTGTGCTGGTGGACGGCTGGGCGCTGATTATCGGCACCCTGGCCGGCAGTTTCGGGGGGGTATAGGGCTATGACCCCTGAAGTTGCCGTCGACCTGTTCCGTGAAGCGCTGTGGCTGACCACGCTGATGGTCGCCGTGCTGGTGGTGCCGAGCCTGCTGGTCGGCCTGCTGGTGGCGATGTTCCAGGCCGCCACCCAGATCAACGAACAGACCCTGAGCTTCCTGCCACGCCTGCTGGTGATGCTGATCACCCTGATCGTCGCCGGCCCGTGGCTGGTGCAAACCTTCATGGAATACATCCTGCAGCTGTACGGCAGTATTCCGCAGTTGATCGGCTGAGCCGATGCAGTCCTTGTTGGCCTTGACCGACACCCAGATCAGTACCTGGGTGGCCTCGTTCATCCTGCCGCTGTTTCGCGTCACGGCCATGTTGATGGCCATGCCGGTGTTCGGCACCACCCTCGTACCACGGCGTGTGCGCCTGTATTTCGCGGTGGCCATTACGGTAGTGATCGTGCCTGGCCTGCCGCCGATGCCGCCGGTCAGCGCGCTCGACCTCAGTGCGCTGCTGCTGATTGCCGAACAGGTCCTGATCGGCGCCATGCTGGGCTTTTCCCTGAGCCTGTTCTTCCAGGCGTTTGTGGTGGCCGGGCAAATCATCTCGATCCAGATGGGCATGGGCTTCGCGTCCATGGTCGACCCCACCAACGGCGTGTCGGCGGCGGTGATCGGGCAATTTTTGACCATGTTGGTAACCTTGCTGTTCCTGGCCATGAACGGCCATCTGGTGGCGTTCGAGGTGCTGACCGAAAGCTTTACCACTTTGCCAGTGGGCTCGGGGCTGGTGGTCAACCATTTCTGGGAGTTGGTGGGGCGCCTCGGCTGGGTGCTGGGCGCGTCCTTGCTGCTGGTGCTGCCGGCGATCACCGCGCTGCTGGTGGTCAACATCGCGTTTGGCGTGATGACCCGCGCGGCGCCGCAGCTGAACATTTTCTCGATTGGCTTCCCCTTGACCCTGGTGATGGGCATGGGGATTTTCTGGATCGGCCTGGCTGACATTCTCAATCAGTATCAACCGCTGGCGACCGAAGCCCTGCAGTTCTTACGTGACCTGGCACGGGCGCGCTGAGCCATGGCCGAGAGCGAGAGTGGTCAGGACAAGACAGAAGACCCCACGGAGAAACGTAAAAAGGACTCCAGGGAAAAGGGCGAGATCGCGCGCTCCAAAGAGCTCAATACCGTTGCGACCATGATGGCCGGCGCCGGTGCCTTGCTGATCTATGGCGGTGGTTTGGCGCTGGACTTGCTGGAGCTGATGAAGCACAACTTCAGTCTGCCCCGGGAGGTGTTGCTCAACCCCGATTCCATGGGCCAGTACCTGCTGCATTCAGGCAAGATCGCGCTGCTGGCGGTGCAGCCGATTCTCATCACCTTGCTGCTGGCCGCGTTGATCGGCCCGGTCGCCCTCGGCGGCTGGCTGTTCGCCGCCGGCAGCATGGCGCCCAAGTTCAGCCGTATGAACCCGGGCGCCGGGCTCAAACGCATGTTTTCCACCAAGGCCCTGGTGGAGCTGCTCAAGGCCCTGGCCAAATTCATCCTGATCCTGTTCGTGGCGTTGGCGGTGTTGTCGTCCGACATCGACGACCTGCTGCGCATCGCCCATGAGCCGCTGGAGTCGGCGATCATTCACAGCCTGCAAGTGGTGGGGTGGAGCGCGTTGTGGATGTCCGCCGGGTTGATCATCATCGCGGCAGTGGACGCGCCGATCCAGTTGTGGGAAAGCCACAAGAAACTGCTGATGACCAAGCAGGAAGTGCGCGACGAACACAAGGACCAGGAAGGGCGCCCGGAGGTCAAGCAACGCATCCGCCAATTGCAGCGGGAAATGTCCCAGCGCAAGATGATGGCCTCGGTGCCCGACGCCGACGTGATCATCACCAACCCGACCCACTATGCCGTGGCTCTCAAGTACGACCCGGAGAAGGGCGGCGCGCCGATGCTGCTGGCCAAGGGCAGCGACTTTACTGCGTTGAAGATCCGTGAGATCGCCGTGGCCAACGACATTCTGCTGCTGGAATCCCCGGCGCTGGCACGCTCGATCTTCTACTCCACGGATCTTGACCAGGAAATCCCCGCCGGGTTGTACCTGGCGGTGGCGCAGGTGCTGGCCTACGTCTACCAGATCCGCCAATACCGGGCGGGCAAGGGCAAGCGGCCTGATCCGCTCAAGGACCTGCCGATTCCGCCAGACCTGCGCCGCGACGCCTGAACGCTGCTGCTCACTGTAGGAGCGAGCTTGCTCGCGAAAAACTCACGGTCGCCGCGTTCATCCTGACGCCCCGCGTTATCGTTACCCACCTTCGCGAGCCAGCTCGCTCCTACAGGAGGGTGCCCATTACCTGTCAACTTTGACAGTAGCCATTACGCCGCCTTCACTGTTTGATACAGCGATGAGCCACGCAGCCATGCGCGGCTCGGGAGGCGGTGATGAGCAGGGGCACGGTCAGGTGGTGCGATGCGGTCAAGGGCATTGGCTTCAAGGCTCTGGATCGCGATGGCAATGAGGTTGGCGTTCAGTCGACAAGCGTTAAGAACGCTGACGTCCCCCAAGCCCCTCCCAAGCTGCGAAAACCCCACACGCGAAAAAAAGCACCGGATGCATGATTCGCCAGCTCTAGCACCTAACGGCGACCCCCGTCTACCTGTCAACTTTGACAGTAGCCACAGGGCGCTTCCCGTTGTTTATTACATACCTGGCACTTCGCGCATGTAGTAAACCAGATGCAGGGAGAGCGGTATTGAAGGCGGCGACGGGTACTGTCAAATCCTATGAGTTGACCCGCGGCGAGTGGTTGATTGCGTTGGACGACGGGGAAGAAAACATCTTCATCGATTGGAGCGATTGGCATTGGACTGCACTGTCGATTGGTGAGCAGATAACCTTTCAGATGATCCATAAACCCAACGGCGTCTATGCACTCCCCATCAGTGCGAGTAATGACACGGAGGCGGGACCCGATGGGTAAAGGAGAGCGGCAATCGCAACGGGCACGGTGAGGTCCGCAGGCTGAGAATGTGCGTACGGTTGACTCAACCGAATAGCCGTTTATTTCAAGGCAGATCACAGCTCAAATGTAGGAGGGGGCTTGCTCCCACAGTTGGACCGCGTTATGCGCTGCTTGCGGTGTCCGTCATTCCGGTGTCGGCGTGCACACGATCAGCCAGTAATTGCGCCAGTTCGATCAACTGCGCAACGCCAAGCAATTCCTCTCGTTTCGAGCCTTCCAGGTCAAAGGCCAGGTCGCAGCTCGGCGCATTGGCCGAAGCGAGTGTTTCGCTGAGGTTGACCAGCAGGTCTTCGCTGCTGATGCCGTCGGCTACGGTAACAGCCGGATGGGGGGATTTGGGGTGGGTTTGATCACTGTGAATATCCTCGGTAAAGGTGGAGCTGCCAATGATCGCCGCGATGCGATGGACGGTGGCAGCTGTGCGCAGGTTCGCGGACCGGTTACCAAGGAACCCGGCATACCCGAAGGTATCCCGCGCACAGCCACCATAAGGGCCGCACAGTAAACGACAAAAAATCGCTGACTGAAAGCGGACAATGGTGCTTCTGCGCATTGGTAAACCGGGCCGCGACGCCCGTCCGCTGCGTTTGCAGCGGTGTACGGAGACTAGAGAGCGGGTTTCCTAGGGGCAACCCAAATCCTTGTCGGAAATTTCCTGGGCATTACCTGGCTGCACACAAAACCAAATGTGGGAGGGGGCTTGCCCCCGATCGCAGTGTGTCAGTCAACAAATCCATAGCTGATACCCCGCTATCGGGGGCAAGCCCCCTCCCACATTTGAATGGATTCAGGCCCGATGGCCTGGGACGCTTGGCAGGTCGTCAGAGCCCGAAAGCAAAGTTGGAAGGCTTCTTGCAATACCGCCTTCAGGACGCCTCACAGCGTCAAAACTTTGCTTCAAGGACACGAGGAATACCGGTGGTAGATCGCTCTCAAATGCTCAGCACGGCCCGTGGCACCCTGACTGACCTGTCGCGGGGCAATCTGGGTGTGCCGTTGTTGTTGCTGGTGATGCTGGCAATGATGATGTTGCCGATGCCGCCGTTCCTGCTCGATGTGTTTTTCACCTTCAACATTGCTTTGTCGGTGGTGGTGCTGCTGGTCTGTGTGTACGCCCTGCGGCCACTGGATTTTGCGGTGTTCCCCACCATCCTGCTGGTGGCGACCCTGCTGCGCCTGGCGCTGAACGTGGCGTCCACCCGCGTGGTGATGCTCCATGGCCAGGACGGTCACGCCGCCGCCGGTAAGGTGATCCAGGCCTTCGGTGAGGTGGTGATCGGCGGTAACTACGTGGTCGGTATCGTGGTGTTCGCGATCCTGATGATTATCAACTTCGTGGTGGTGACCAAGGGTGCCGGGCGGATTTCCGAGGTGAGCGCGCGGTTTACTCTGGATGCGATGCCCGGCAAGCAGATGGCCATCGACGCCGACCTCAATGCCGGCCTGATTGATCAGAACCAGGCCAAGTCACGCCGGGCCGAAGTCGCCCAGGAGGCCGAGTTCTACGGTTCCATGGACGGCGCCAGCAAATTCGTGCGCGGTGATGCCATCGCCGGCCTGTTGATCCTGTTCATCAACCTGATCGGCGGCATGGCCGTGGGGATCTTCCAGCACGGCATGACCTTTGGCGATGCGGGCAAGGTGTACGCCTTGCTGACCATCGGTGACGGTTTAGTGGCGCAATTGCCATCACTGTTGTTATCCACAGCGGCAGCGATCATGGTGACCCGTGCTTCGGGCTCCGAAGACATGGGCAAGCAGATCAGCCGCCAGATGTTCGCATCGCCCAAGGCGCTGGCCGTGGCCGCCGGCATCATGGCCGTCATGGGCATCGTGCCGGGCATGCCTCACGTTTCGTTCCTGAGCATGGCGGCCATGGCCGGCGGCGCGGCCTATCTGTTCTGGAAAAAGCAGAATGCAGTCAAGGTCCAGGCCCAGCAGGAAATCGCACGCCAGCAGGAATTGCTGCCATCCCCGGCCCGCGCCCAGGAAACCAAGGAGTTGGGCTGGGACGACGTGACCCCGATCGACATGATCGGCCTGGAAGTGGGTTACCGCCTGATTCCGCTGGTGGACCGCAACCAGGGCGGCCAGTTGCTGGCGCGGATCAAGGGTGTGCGCAAGAAGTTGTCCCAGGACCTGGGCTTTCTGATGCCCACCGTGCATATCCGCGACAACCTCGACCTGGCCCCCAGCGCTTACCGCCTGACCTTGATGGGCGTGATCCTGGCCGAAGCCGAGATCTACCCGGACCGCGAACTCGCGATCAACCCCGGCCAGGTGTTCGGTACGCTCAACGGCATTACCGCCAAAGATCCGGCTTTCGGCCTGGAGGCGGTGTGGATCGAAGTCAGCCAGCGCAGCCAGGCGCAATCGCTGGGTTACACCGTGGTCGACGCCAGCACCGTGGTCGCCACTCACCTCAATCAGATTCTCTACAAGCACTCCCACGAGCTGATCGGCCACGAGGAAGTCCAGCAATTGATGGGTTTGCTGGCCAAGGCCTCGCCGAAACTGGCCGAAGAGCTGGTGCCGGGCGTGCTGTCGCTGTCGCAGTTGCTCAAGGTGCTGCAGGCCTTGCTCGCCGAACAAGTGCCGGTACGGGACATTCGCAGCATTGCCGAGGCCATCGCCAACAACGCCGCCAAGAGTCAAGATACTGCCGCGCTGGTGGCGGCGGTGCGCGTCGGTTTGTCCCGCGCAATCGTGCAAAGCATTGTAGGCGTTGAGTCTGAGCTGCCTGTTATCACCTTGGAGCCAAGGTTGGAACAGATATTGCTCAATAGTATTCAGAAGGCAGGGCAAGGCCAGGAAGAAGGTGTGTTGCTGGAGCCAAGCATGGCTGAAAAGCTGCAGCGTTCGTTGATCGAAGCCGCGCAGCGCCAGGAGATGCAGGGCCAGCCGGTGATTCTGCTGGTGGCCGGTCCGGTCCGCGCGATGTTGTCGCGCTTTGGACGCCTGGCAGTACCGAATTTGCACGTGTTGGCTTACCAGGAAATTCCTGACAATAAGCAAGTGACTATCGTCGCGACAGTAGGGCCCAACGGCTGAGGGTAGTGGGTTATGCAAGTTAAGCGTTTTTTCGCCGCCGATATGCGTCAGGCCATGAAGTTGGTCCGCGATGAGCTGGGCGCCGATGCCGCGATTATCGGTAACCGTCGTATTGCCGGCGGTGTCGAGCTGACGGCTGCCCTGGATTACACCCCCCAGGCCCTGGCGCCGCGCGTGCCGAACATGGAGCTTGAAGACGAGCTGCGCAAGACCGCTTCGCGCATCGTCTCGGCCCAGGCCGAACTGAGCATGCGCGGCGACAGCGACGCCACCACCAATCGCCAGTTGTTCGCCGGCCTGCCGCTGACCGCTTCCGAGCCGCTGGTGGAACCTACGTTTGTCGAACCGCCGCGTCCCGCCGCGCCAGCCCCGGCCGCCGCGGTCGATCAGCGTGCGTTCGATTCGATGCGCTTTGAACTCAACGGCCTGCGCGAGCTGCTCGAAGTGCAACTTGGCTCTTTGGCCTGGACGCAACTGCAAGGCAGCAAGCCGCAACAGGCCAACCTGTGGCGTCGCCTGCAACGCATCGGCCTCTCCGGCCCGTTGTCCCGCGACCTGCTGGCGCTGACCGCCGAAGTCGAGGAGCCGCGCCAGGCCTGGCGCATGCTGCTGGCGCACCTGGCACGCATGATTGCCACCCCGGAAATCGAACCCCTGGAAGAGGGCGGTGTGATCGCCATGGTCGGCCCCGCCGGCATGGGCAAGACCACCACCCTGGCCAAGCTGGCAGCGCGCTACGTGCTCAAGTACGGCGCGCAAAACATCGCGCTGGTGAGCATGGACAGTTACCGCATCGGCGCCCAGGAACAGCTCAAGACCCTGGGCCGCATCCTCAATGTGCCGGTGACCCATGTCGACCCGGGCCAGTCCCTGGCCAACGCCCTCGACCCGCTGCTGCGCAAGCGCGTGGTGTTGATCGATACCGCCGGCCTGCAAGCCAGCGACCCGGCCCTGCGCATGCAGCTCGAAAGCCTGGCCGGGCGTGGCATCAAGTCAAAAAATTACCTGGTGCTTGCAACCACCAGCCAGAAACAGGTTCTTACCGCTGCCTACCACAGCTATAAACGCTGCGGGCTGGCCGGTTGTATCCTGACCAAACTGGATGAAACTGCCAGCCTGGGCGAAGTGTTGAGCCTGGCAATCAGTCATGAACTACCGGTCGCCTACCTGACCGACGGGCCGCGGATCCCGGATGATTTGCATCTGCCGCGCCGTCATCAGTTGGTCAGCCGTGCTGTCAGCGTGCAAATGCAAGACGAGCCTAGCGAGGAAGCGATGGCCGATATGTTCGCCGACCTTTATCACAACCCGGCAAAGCGGGTGGGATGAGGCAGGATGAACACCGTGAAATGTACCTACATCGATGGCCTGCAAGCGATACACGCGGCCAAGCCATGTAGCCTGCGTCTAAGCAAGACAAGGTAAAGAAATAAAATGGGCAGCATGCATCCCGTACAGGTGATCGCGGTGACCGGCGGCAAAGGTGGCGTCGGCAAAACTAACGTGTCAGTGAATTTGTCCCTGGCCCTGGCAGAGCTTGGCCGTCGCGTCATGCTGCTGGATGCTGACCTGGGCCTGGCCAACGTGGACGTTCTGTTGGGGCTTACCCCCAAACACACGCTGGCCGATGTGATCGAAGGCCGCTGTGAGCTGCGCGATGTGCTGCTGCAGGGGCCCGGTGGGATCCGCATCGTGCCGGCCGCCTCCGGCACCCAGAGCATGGTGCACCTGAGCCCGGCGCAGCACGCCGGCCTGATCCAGGCCTTCAGCGATATCGGCGACAACCTCGACGTGCTGGTGATCGACACCGCCGCCGGGATCGGCGAGTCGGTGGTCAGCTTTGTACGCGCAGCGCAAGAAGTCCTGCTGGTGGTGTGCGACGAACCCACCTCGATCACCGATGCCTACGCCCTGATCAAACTGCTTAACCGTGACTACGGCATGAACCGCTTCCGCGTGCTGGCCAACATGGCCCAGAGCCCGCAGGAAGGGCGCAACCTGTTCGCCAAGTTGACCAAGGTCACGGATCGTTTCCTCGATGTGGCGTTACAATACGTCGGCGCAGTTCCCTATGACGAGTGTGTGCGCAAGGCCGTGCAAAAGCAGCGTGCGGTCTACGAAGCGTTCCCTCGTTCGAAGTGCGCACTGGCGTTCAAGGCCATTGCCCAGAAGGTCGATACCTGGCCGCTGCCTGCCAACCCTCGGGGGCATCTGGAGTTTTTCGTCGAGCGACTGGTGCATCAGACGAGCGCGGGACCTGTGCTATGACATCAAGCGGCTACAACCTTTACAAAAAGTCGGCACGTGACAGCCAGGGCGAATTGATCGAGCGCTATGCGCCCCTGGTCAAGCGTATTGCCTATCACCTGTTGGCGCGCCTGCCCGCCAGCGTGCAGGTGGAAGACCTGATCCAGGCCGGCATGATCGGCCTGCTCGAAGTGTCGACCAAATATGACGCGAGCAAGGGCGCGAGTTTCGAGACGTATGCGGGTATCCGTATCCGTGGCGCGATGCTCGATGAGGTGCGTAAAGGCGACTGGGCGCCGCGTTCGGTACACCGCAATACGCGCATGGTCAGTGACGCAATTCGTGCAATTGAAGCAAAAACCGGTCGTGACGCTAAAGATCATGAAGTTGCGGCCGAACTCCAATTGAGTCTCGACGATTATTACGGGATTTTGAACGATACCTTGGGCAGCCGCCTGTTCAGTTTCGACGACCTGTTGCAGGACGGCGAACACGAAGGGCTGCACGAGGACGGCGCGAGTGCGCATATGGAACCGTCACGGGATCTGGAAGATGAGCGTTTCCAGGGCGCGTTGGCGGACGCCATTGCCAATTTGCCGGAGCGTGAGCGCCTGGTGCTGGCGCTGTACTACGACGAAGAGCTGAACCTCAAGGAAATCGGTGAGGTCCTGGGGGTCAGCGAATCGCGTGTCAGCCAGTTGCATAGCCAGTGCGCGGCCCGCTTGCGGGGGCGGTTGGGAGAGTGGCGCGCGCGCTGACAGGCAGTGTGGGGACACTGCAGATGCTACCGCTAAGGCTTCGGCCTTCGCGGGTTCGCTCCGTGGTGCCCTGGGCAGTCCTTTTTGTGTAACGCCTGTTGATTGAAGTGGCGCGTCCAGGTGCTGGGCGCGTTTAAGACTGCTTGGAGGTCGAATTGGACAAGAACATGAAAATCCTCATCGTTGATGACTTCTCAACGATGCGGCGGATCATAAAAAACCTGTTGCGTGACCTTGGGTTCACTAACACGGTCGAGGCGGATGACGGCATTACGGCGATTCCGATCCTCAACAGCGGCAGCATCGACTTTCTGGTAACCGACTGGAACATGCCGGGCATGACCGGTATCGATTTGCTGCGCCATGTGCGCGCCGATGAAAAACTGCGCAGCCTGCCGGTGTTGATGGTGACCGCCGAAGCCAAGCGTGAACAGATCATCGAAGCCGCCCAAGCCGGGGTCAACGGTTACGTGGTCAAGCCATTCACAGCATTGGCCTTGAAAGAGAAGATCGAAAAAATCTTCGAACGCATCCACGGCTAATGCCATCGCGGGGGAGCTATGGAGCATAAAGAAACGTCACAGGGCGACTTTGAGTCGACCCTGAAAAAGCATGCTCACCAGTTGGTCGACAGCCTGGAAAAAGGCCAGTTCGCCGACGCGGTGCAGTTGATCCATGAGCTTAACCAGACCCGTGACCGCGGCCTGTACCAGGAAGTGGGCAAGCTCACACGCGAGCTGCACAGTGCGATCGTCAATTTCCAGATTGACCCGCGCATGCCCCAGGCCGAAGAGATTTCGCAGATCACCGATGCCACTGAACGCCTGTCCTATGTGGTCAGGCTGACCGAGGCGGCGGCCAACCGCACCATGGACCTGGTGGAAAACGCCACGCCCCTGGTCAACGGCATGGCCAGCGAAGCCCACGCCCTGAGCGTGGACTGGGGCCGTTTCATGCGCCGCGAAGTAGGGGCTGAAGAGTTCCGTGAGCTGGCGCGTCGGGTTGACGGTTTTCTGTCGCGCAGCGAACAGGAAAATCGCACGGTGGCCAGCAACCTCAACGATATTCTGCTGGCCCAGGATTACCAGGACCTCACAGGCCAGGTGATCAAGCGAGTGACCCAACTGGTCACCGAAGTGGAAAGCAACCTGCTCAAACTGGTGCTCATGGCCGGCCAGGTCGACCGTTTTGCCGGCATCGAACATGACCGTGAAGCGATCCTCTCGGAAAAAGATCCACAAAAACATCTCGCCAAGGGTGAAGGTCCGCAGATTCATGCCGATAAACGTGAAGACGTCGTATCCGGTCAAGATGACGTAGACGATTTGCTGTCCAGTTTAGGCTTCTAAGGAGCACCCACATGAGCTTCGGCGCCGATGAAGAAATCCTTCAGGATTTCCTTGTAGAGGCCGGCGAAATTTTAGAGCAACTGTCCGAACAACTGGTCGAGCTGGAAAGCCGCCCGGATGATGCGAACCTGCTCAATGCAATTTTTCGCGGTTTTCACACTGTAAAAGGGGGCGCCGGCTTCCTCCAGCTCCATGAGCTGGTGGAGTGCTGTCACATCGCCGAGAACGTGTTCGACATCCTGCGCAAGGGTGAGCGTCAGGTTGACTCGGAATTGATGGACGTGATTCTCGAAGCACTGGATGCGGTCAACGGCATGTTCAGCGAAGTGCGCGAACGTGCGCCGATCACGGCCGCCACCCCGGAACTGCTGGCCGCCCTGGCGCGCCTGGCCGAACCGGCTGCCGAAGCACCTGCGGTGCAAGCCGAGCCTGAACCGGTGGCGCAAGCCGAGCCGGACGTGACCGACAGCGAGTTCGAGCAACTGCTCGACTCGCTCAATGCGGTCAAGGCTCAAGCTGAAGCGCCGGTTGCGGCTGCGCCGGTCGCCACGCCGACCAGCGAAGACATTACCGACGCCGAATTCGAATCCCTGCTCGACCAGTTGCATGGCAAAGGCCAGTTCGCAGCCGACGCCGTGGCCCCGGCTCCGTCGGATGCCGCGCCCGCTACGCCGGCAGCGCCGGCAGCCAATGCCAGCACCGATATTACCGACGACGAGTTCGAGGCACTGCTCGACCAACTGCATGGCAAAGGCACGTTTGTCGCCGAAGCCTTGCCGCAAGTCGCGGCCACCGCCGCCGCCCCAGCCACCCCAGCCGCCAAGGCTGAACCGGCCGGCGACGGGCTGATCTCCGACCACGAATTCGAAGCGTTGCTCGACGAGTTGCACGGCAAGGGCAAATTCACCGAAGTGGCCCCGGCCGCCGCCGCTCCCGCCGCCGCAGCTGTCGTTACGCCCGCACCGGTTGCCGCCAAGGCCGCAGCGCCGGCTGCCAAGCCCGCGCCTGCAGCGGCTGCGGCGCCAGCCCCGGCGCGTGCTGCCCCGGCGCCGGTCGCGGACAAACCTGCCAGTGAAGCCGAAACCACCGTGCGCGTAGACACCGCGCGCCTGGACGACATCATGAACATGGTCGGCGAACTGGTACTGGTGCGTAACCGCCTGGTGCGCCTGGGTTTGAACAGTGGCGACGAAGCCATGCAGAAGGCCGTGTCGAACCTCGACGTGGTCACCGCCGATCTGCAGACCGCCGTGATGAAAACGCGGATGCAGCCGATCAAGAAAGTCTTCGGGCGCTTTCCGCGGCTGGTTCGCGATCTGGCGCGCCAGCTCAAGAAAGAAATCAACCTGGAACTGGTGGGTGAAGAAACCGACCTCGACAAAAACCTCGTCGAGGCCCTGGCCGACCCGCTGGTCCACTTGGTGCGCAACGCCGTCGACCACGGCGTGGAAACCCCGGAAGAACGCGAAGCCTCGGGCAAGTCACGCAACGGCAAGGTGATCCTGGCGGCGGAGCAGGAGGGCGACCACATCCTGCTGTCGATTACCGATGACGGCAAAGGCATGGACCCGGCCATCTTGCGCAATATCGCGGTCAAGCGCGGCGTGATGGACAAGGACGCCGCCGACCGCCTGACCGACACCGAGTGCTACAACCTGATCTTCGCGCCGGGTTTCTCGACCAAGACCGAGATTTCCGACGTGTCCGGCCGTGGCGTCGGCATGGACGTGGTGAAGACCAAGATCAGCCAGCTCAACGGCTCGATCAATATCTACTCGACCAAGGGCCAGGGCTCCAAGATCGTCATCAAGGTGCCGTTGACCCTGGCGATCATGCCGACCCTGATGGTGATGCTGGGCAACCAGGCGTTCGCCTTCCCGCTGGTCAACGTCAACGAGATCTTCCACCTCGACCTGTCGCGCACCAACGTGGTGGACGGCCAGGAAGTGGTGATCGTGCGCGACAAGGCCTTGCCGCTGTTCTACCTCAAACGCTGGCTGGTGGCCTCGGCCAAGCATGAAGAGCAGCGCGAGGGCCATGTGGTGATTCTCTCGGTGGGCACCCAGCGCATCGGCTTTGTGGTCGATCAACTGGTGGGCCAGGAAGAAGTGGTGATCAAGCCTTTGGGCAAGATGCTGCAGGGCACCCCGGGCATGTCGGGTGCCACCATCACCGGTGACGGTCGCATCGCGCTGATTCTCGATGTTCCGAGCATGCTCAAGCGTTACGCCGCACGGCGTATTTGATTCTGGCGGGGCAGGGCGCGAGTGCCCGCCCCGTCTAACGGAGTGTTTATGGCAGTCAAGGTCCTGGTGGTGGACGATTCGGGTTTCTTCCGCCGCCGCGTCTCGGAGATTCTTTCCGCCGATCCAACGATCCAGGTAGTCGGCACGGCCACCAACGGCAAAGAGGCGATCGATCAAGCCATTGCGTTGAAGCCGGACGTGATCACCATGGACTACGAAATGCCGATGATGGATGGCATCACGGCCGTGCGTCATATCATGCAACGTTGCCCGACACCGGTGTTGATGTTCTCCTCGCTGACCCACGAAGGCGCCCGGGTTACCCTGGATGCGCTGGATGCCGGCGCGGTGGACTTCCTGCCGAAGAATTTCGAAGACATCTCGCGCAACCCCGAGAAGGTCAAGCAGATGCTGTGCGAGAAAGTGCACAGCATTTCGCGCAGTAACCGCCGCAGCCTGTTCAGCGCACCTGCCCCTGCCTCTGCGCCGACGCCTGCACCCGCACCTGCAGCGGCGCCAGCGTCGTCGTTCAGCCGCGCCGCGCCGGCACCGGCAGCGCGTCCCGCGCCGGCAGCCCCCAGTCGTGCCGCGGCATCGAGCACCCATTCGCCCGCGCCCAAGCGCAAGGCCTACAAGCTGGTCGCTATCGGTACGTCCACCGGCGGGCCGGTCGCCTTGCAGCGTGTATTGACCCAACTGCCGGCCAACTTCCCGGCGCCGATCGTGCTGGTGCAACACATGCCCGCCGCCTTCACCAAGGCCTTCGCCGAGCGTCTGGACAAGCTGTGCCGCATCAGCGTCAAGGAAGCCGAGGACGGCGACATCCTGCGCCCTGGCCTGGCGCTGCTGGCCCCGGGTGGCAAGCAGATGATGGTGGACGGCCGTGGTGCGATCAAGATCCTGCCAGGCGACGAGCGCCTGAACTACAAGCCGTGCGTGGACATTACCTTCGGTTCGGCGGCCAAGTCCTATGGCGACAAAGTTCTGGCGGTGGTGCTCACCGGCATGGGCGCCGACGGCCGTGAAGGCGCGCGCCTGCTCAAGCAGGGCGGCAGCGCCATCTGGGCCCAGGACGAAGCCAGCTGTGTGATCTATGGCATGCCCATGGCCATCGTCAAGGCCGACCTGGCTGACGCGGTCTACAGCCTGGACGACATCGGCAAGCATCTGGTGGAGGCCTGCCTCTGATGGATGTCTTGAGCCTGATCGGCATCACCCTGGCGTTTGTCGCGATCATCGGCGGCAACTACCTGGAAGGCGGCCACCTCGGCGCCCTGGCCAACGGCCCGGCGGCGCTGATCGTGATCGGCGGCACCGTGGGCGCGGCGTTGCTGCAGTCGCCGCTGAACTCGTTCAAGCGCGCCATGCAGATTCTGGTCTGGATTATTTTCCCGCCACGGGTCGACATGCCGGGCGGCATCGACCGCGTGGTCAACTGGAGCCTCACCGCCCGCAAGGAAGGCTTGCTGGGCCTGGAAGGCGTGGCCGATGCCGAGCCCGACAGCTACGCCCGCAAGGGCTTGCAACTGCTGGTGGACGGCGCCGAGCCGGAAGCGATCCGCAGCATCCTCGAGGTGGATTTCTACACCCAGGAAAGCCGTGACATCAATGCGGCCAAAGTGTTTGAAAGCATGGGCGGCTACGCGCCGACCATCGGCATCATCGGCGCGGTGATGGGCCTGATCCACGTGATGGGCAACCTGGCCGACCCTTCGCAACTGGGCAGCGGCATTGCCGTGGCGTTTGTCGCCACCATCTATGGCGTGGCGAGCGCCAACCTGGTGCTGCTGCCGGTGGCGAGCAAGCTCAAGTCGATTGCCATGCGCCAGTCCCGCTACCGCGAAATGCTGCTCGAAGGCATCCTGTCGATTGCCGAGGGCGAAAACCCGCGCTCCATCGAACTGAAGCTCCAGGGCTTCACGGATTGATGGGTATGAACCCTGTAGGAGCGAGCTTGCTCGCGAAAATCGTCAACGATAGCGCGTGCATCCTGGATGAGCGCGTTGTCCTTGCGTGTCTCGCGAGCAAGCTCGCTTCTACAGTTGCGTCGGTTTGTGGAGGGGAGTGCCTGTGAGCCGTCGCCGTCGCGAGCCTGAAGAACACGTCAACCATGAACGCTGGCTGGTGTCGTACGCGGACTTCATCACCTTGCTGTTTGCGTTTTTCGTGGTGATGTATTCGATCTCGTCGATCAACGAAGGCAAGTACAAGATCATTTCCCAGGCACTGGTCGGGGTGTTCAACGATTCCGAGCGTGCGCTCAAGCCGATTCCCATTGGCGAAGAGCGGCCTAGGACGGTGACCCCGGCCAAGCCACTGGTCAACGACAGCGATGAGACTGCCGCCGGCATCGGCGGCACCAGCGACCCGCTCAAAAGCATCGCCGACGATATCAGCGCCGCGTTCGGTGACCTGATCAAGTCCAACCAGATGACCGTGCGCGGCAATGAGCTGTGGGTGGAGATCGAGCTCAATTCCAGCCTGTTGTTCGCCAGTGCCGATGCGCTGCCAAGCGACCAGGCCTTCACCATCATCGACAAGGTGGCGGCGATCCTCAGGCCGTTTGAAAACCCGATCCACGTCGAAGGCTTTACCGACAACGTGCCGATCAGCACCGCGCAGTACCCGACCAACTGGGAACTGTCCTCGGCGCGCGCGGCAAGCATCGTGCGCATGCTCGCGATGCAGGGGGTCAACCCCCAGCGCCTGGCGTCGGTGGGCTACGGTGAATTCCAGCCGGTGGCCAATAACGCCACGGCCGAAGGCCGCGGGCGCAACCGGCGCGTGGTGCTGGTGGTGTCACGTAACCTGGATGTACGCCGCAGCCTGACCGGCACCGGCACGGCGAATGCAACACCGGATGCGGCATTGAGGCGTGCTGGCACACAAACTGCACCGGCCCCTGCAAAGCCGCCGGTGCGGACAAGCTCCGTCAATTCTCCGTCACCGGCTCAATAACCCATGCAATGTCTCGGTCGCGCCTGTGCCCGCCGGGAGGAATCAACCGAATGAGAGTCTGGGCAGTTGCCAATCAAAAGGGTGGAGTCGGCAAGACCACCACTTCCATCGCTTTAGCCGGCTTGCTGGCCGAGGCGGGCAAGCGTGTGGTCGTGGTCGACCTCGACCCCCACGGCTCCATGACCAGTTATTTCGGCTACGACCCGGATGCGCTGGAACACAGTTGCTACGACCTGTTCCTGCACAAGGGCAGCGTGCCGAGCGACCTGCCCGGGCAACTGCTGCTGCCCACCAGCAATGACAGTATTTCGCTGTTGCCGTCCAGCACCGCCCTGGCCACCCTCGAGCGCCAGTCGCCGGGCCAGAGCGGCCTGGGCCTGGTGATCGCCAAGACCCTGGCGCAACTGTGGCAGGACTTCGATTACGCGATCATCGACAGCCCGCCGTTGCTCGGCGTGCTGATGGTCAATGCCTTGGCGGCCAGCCAGCAGTTGGTGATCCCGGTGCAGACCGAGCACCTGGCCGTCAAAGGCCTGGAGCGCATGGTCAGCACCCTGGCGATGATCAACCGTTCGCGCAAACAGGCGCTGCCGTTCAGCATCGTGCCGACCTTGTTCGACCGGCGTACCCAGGCGTCCCTCGGCACCCTGCGCGTGCTGCGCGATGGCTACCCGGACAGCATCTGGAATGGCTACATCCCGGTGGACACGCGCCTGCGCGACGCCAGCCGCGCGGGGCTTACGCCGTCGCAGTTCGACGGCAAGAGCCGTGGCGTACTGGCTTACAGGGCGTTGCTCAAGCACCTGCTGTCCCAGCAGCTTGTGGCGCAGGTGGCGTGATGAACCGTCCCGTTCAATTCAAGACCCGCCCGCAACTGGCACTGGAATCCTACCTGGATGCCTTGCTGCAGGACGCCACTGCCGAAGAACTGCCGGAACCGCTCCTGATGCCGGAGCCGGAGCCGGTCGTCGAGCCTGAAGCTGCGCTGGATGAGTTCCAGTTGGCGGTGCTCGAGGAGCAGGCCCGCGACGCCCTGATCGAGGCGGTGCCCGTGGTGCTGCCGACCACGCCTGAAGGGGTGGCGCCGGTGGTGGTCGAGCCGATCGTGCAAGTGCACCTGCCGCCGAGCATCACGCCGCCACCGGTGACTGGTGATGGTCGCCCGTCCTGGGCCGCCGAGCCGTTCGAATGCCTGTTGTTCGATGTGGCCGGCCTGACCCTGGCGGTGCCGCTGGTGTGCCTGGGCTCGATCTATTCCCTGGAAGGCCAGGAACTGACGCCACTGTTCGGGCAGCCGGAGTGGTTTCTCGGCATCCTGCCCAGCCAGGCCGGCAATCTCAAGGTGCTGGACACGGCGCGCTGGGTAATGCCCGACCGCTACCGTGACGACTTTCAACAGGGCCTGCAGTACGTGATCTCCGTGCAGGGTTACGAGTGGGGGCTGGCGGTGCATCAAGTCAGCCGCTCGTTGCGCCTGGACCCGAACGAAATCAAATGGCGCAGCCACCGTGGCCAACGGCCGTGGTTGGCGGGCACCGTGATTGAACACATGTGCGCATTGCTCGACGTCGCCGAACTGGCCGAGTTGATCGCCAGTGGCGCGGTCAAGACGATGGCGCAGAACAAACGCAGTTGATTGGACAATAGAAGGTCGTGCGGTTGCGCGGCCCATTAGCACACACGCCGTCGATAGCGGCATTTGAGGGGTCAGAAAGATGAACAAGTCAGCGTCCGCACAAGGTTTGGATGATCCGATCCTGCAATGGGTGACCTTCAAACTGGACAACGAGTCCTACGGCATTAACGTGATGCGCGTGCAGGAAGTGCTGCGCTACACCGAGATCGCCCCGGTACCGGGTGCACCGAGCTACGTGCTGGGCATCATCAACCTGCGCGGCAACGTGGTGACGGTGATTGATACCCGCCAGCGCTTCGGCCTGGCGCCGACCGATGTCAACGACAACACACGCATCGTCATCATCGAAGCCGACAAGCAAGTGGTCGGGATCATGGTCGACAGCGTCGCCGAAGTGGTCTACCTGCGTCAGTCGGAAGTGGAAACCGCGCCGAACGTGGGCAACGAAGAATCCGCCAAGTTTATCCAGGGCGTGTGCAACAAGAACAACGAGCTGTTGATTCTGGTTGAGCTGGACAAAATGATGAGCGAAGAAGAATGGTCGGAACTGGAGAGTATCTGATTGTTCCTTGAGGCGGCGGTGATTGTCCTGGCCCTGTTGTGGGCCGGGACCTTGACATTCCTGCTGCGCTACATGCGCCAGCAACGCGAGTTGGCCCTGCAACAGGCCGAGCGTGATGTGGTGCGTGACCGGCGCATTCTGGAGCTGGTCAAACGCGTCGATCATTTCCAGCAGACTGCGGTGCGGGTAGGCGACGAGGTGCATGAACTGCGCGCGATTCTCGGGCCGTTGCCGGATAAGTTGGTGCAGTTGGAACAGCGCGATCCTTCGAACCTGTCGTTCGCCCAGGCGGCCAAGCTGGTGGGCATGGGCGCGACGGTGGATGAATTGACCCAGTCCTGCGGCCTGACCCAGGCCGAAGCGCAGTTGATGAGCAAGTTGCACAAGAACTGAGCACTGCTCGGTTCAATTGTGGGGGCTTGAACTGGCAGTCGGCGACGATCTGACGGCTGCCTTCGGTCCAGTGTGGGAGGGGGCTTGCCCCCGATAGCGGTGGGTCAGTTATCGATGTATTCACTGTTGCTCCCTTATCGGGGGCAAGCCCCCTCCCACAGGGTGATCTGCGTACATCAGTCAATTTTCTCCCGTCACAGACTTTTCCACTTCCCCAAGGGTCAACATCCTGCAAGCACTTTGACTCAGGAGATACCCCCAAATGACCACCCCCAAAGCCCTGTTGATCCTCCACGGCAAACAAGCCCTCAACGAGGACGTGCGCAGCGCCGTGCAGAGACGGCGGGAGCTGGGCTGGGAACTGGCGGTGCGAGTGACGTGGGAGGGCGGCGATGCCCAGCGCCTGGTCAACGAGGCGCTGGAGAGTGGGTATACCCATATCATCGCCGGCGGTGGCGACGGCACCTTGCGCGATGTGGCTGAAGCCATGGCGCAAGCCAGCACCGACGCCAGCCTGGTGTTGATGCCCCTGGGCACCGCCAACGACTTCGCCAAGGCTGCCGGTGTGCCGCTGGAACCGGCCGGCGCCCTGGCGTTGCTGGATGTCGAGCCAAGGGCAATCGACCTCGGCCAGGTCGGCGGGCAGATCTTCCTGAACATGGCCACCGGCGGTTTCGGCAGCCAGGTTACCGCCAACACCTCCGAAGACCTGAAGAAAGTCCTCGGCGGTGCTGCTTACCTGTTCACCGGGTTGTCGCGCTTCAGTGAATTGAAGGCCGCGTACGGTGAACTGGAAGGCCCCGATTTCCATTGGAAAGGCGAGTTGCTCGCGCTGGGCATCGGCAATGGCCGCCAGGCCGGCGGCGGGCATGTGCTGTGCCCGGGGGCGCTGGCCGATGACGGGTTGCTTGACGTCAGCATCCTGCCGGCGCCCCAGGAAGTGGTGGGGACCTTGCGCGAATTGATGAGCAACGGTTGGGGCCTGGACACCATGTTCGTGCGCGCCCGCCTGCCATGGGTCAATATCAAGGGCGCGCAAGGCTTGTACATCAACCTCGATGGTGAGCCGCTGGAAGGCGACGATCTGCATTTCGAGGCCTTGCCCAAGGCCCTGCGAGTGCACCTGCCGCTGGGTTCGCCCCTAGTCGTCCAGGCTGATGATCTGCTCGCGCACCGCGAATAACACCAGGCCCGCCACGTCGAAAATCTGCAGACGCTTCATGATCTGCGAGCGATGCGCTTCCACGGTCTTGATGCTTAAACCCAGGCCGTGGGCGATTTCCCGGGTGGACTTGCCGCGCACGATCAAGCGCAGGATTTCCAGCTGTCGCGTTGTCAGGTTGTGGCTGTGGGGGACGGGCGAAGCCGGGCCCTGGCTGCGGATCAGCGCCTGGTTGATCACCGTGTGGGCGATGGCCGGGCTCAGGTAGCGTTCGTTGTTGCGCAACGCCCGCAGGGCGTGTTCCAACTCGTTGCCTGTCATGTCTTTGAGCAGGTAACCGTGAGCGCCCGACTCCAGTGCGCGCATGATCAAGTCGGGCTCGGTGTGCATCGACAGGATCAGCACCTTGCTCTTGGGGTAGGCCCCCTTGAGTTGCTGCAGGGCATCAAGGCCACCGGTGTGTTTCATCGACAGGTCCAGCAGCACAATGTCCGGCTGCAGGGCGCGGAACTGCTCGAGCAATTGCGCACCATCGCTGGCTTCGCCGATCACGTTGTAGCCGGGAATATCCAGGATCAACGCACGAACGCCGGCGCGAATCAGCGCGTGGTCGTCCACCAGGAGCAGGTTGCAAGTCACCGCGCAACCTCAGGCGCGCTGGCCCGGTCGAGGTCGCGAGGCGCCCAGGGGAACAATGCGTCGATCCGCGTCCCTTTGCCTGGCCGGCTGCTGACGCACAAGGTGCCTCCCAGGTGGTCCATCCGCTCGTACATGCCGGCCATGCCGCGCTGGCCTTCGAGGCCTGGGTCGGTGGCCGGCGAAAAGCCCAGGCCGTCATCGCAGATCATCAGCGACAGGCCTTCGGGCAGGCGTTGCAGGCGCACCAGCAGGTTGTGCGCCTGGGCGTGACGGAGCATGTTGGTCACCGCTTCCTGGGTGATACGAAAAGCCGCCACGGCCATTTCTTCAGGGATTCCGGCCAGGTGTTGCCGGCATTCCAGGCTCCAGCACACCTCGGTTTTTTCCAGGGTCTTGAGCAGGTGCGCGCGCAAGCTCGCTTCCAGGCCCAGGCTGGCCAGCTGGCGCGGGTTGAGGATGGCGGACACGTCGCGCACCTTGGCCAGGGTTTCGTTGAGGGTATTGCACAGCGCCGTGCATTGATCCTGCAGCTCTGGCGGCAGGCGACGCTGCAGCCATTCGCTTTGCAGCTTGGCGGCGGTCAGCAGTTGGCCGATGTCGTCGTGCAGCTCGCGGCTGAGGCGATGCCGTTCGTTTTCCTGCACCTGCAGCAGGCGATCGGCCAATTCCTGGGGATGGAACTTGATGGATTTGCGCGAACGCCATTGGTGCAGGCCCACCACCGCCAGCGTGGCCAGGTTGAGCAGCAGGATCAATAGCGACAAGGGTGACGCGTGTACGTACGCCCAGGCGCTGGCAGACAACGAACACAGGCACAGAGCGAGGATGATGCGGCGTGCAGTGCTGCGCGACACAGACCTTGAGAAAAGTGGCTTGAGATTGGCGTACATAACGGATGAAGCCACTGAGGGTTCGCTGCGGGGAGACCGGTTGGCCGGGCTCTGTTTGGAATACGCTGCCGGATCGTGTTTAAACATGATGAAGTTGAGTCACTTCGAGCGGGGCATAGTACCACCCCTGTTACCGTTGGTCGCCTGATTGGTTTATGGCCCGCGCAAATACTCTGGGGGGTAATCCCAGAGTTAGAAAGTAAAGTTGTATTATTAAAGTTGGTTTGTATAGTTATCGCGTTGATGGCGAATGGATATTTACTCGTGCTTCGCCATTATCGGTCGTTTTTGGATATGTCGATTATTGAATACGACAGGTATAAGGCTCAAGCCCCGCGATGCAACGGTTGCTGCCGCTCTTGATTGAAATCCTTTTGCGGAATCTGCAAGGTCACTGTCGCGATCAACGCTGTCTGCTCACTCTCGTCCAGGGGCAGCTCACCGGTGCGCGTGTCGATCAGCTCCAGTTGCCAGGCCAGCAGCGTCAGGCAGTCATGCAACGCATCCAATGCCTGGTCATGCAGTTGCATGGGGTTCCGGGCGTTGGCAATGAGCGCTTGAAGGCGCCGTGAGAAATCGCTGATCGCTTGCAACGACAGGCTGTCGGCCTTTTCAGCCAGTTTGGCCAGGCTGGTTTTCATGCCGTCGATGGCGTCGTTGTCATCGCGGATCAAATGTAGATGGGTCAGGCACTCTTGGGACTTGGCCAGCAGCTTTTCGGCCTCCAGCAGAAACTCGGGAAGTGCCGTTCGCTGTGCGTTCGCGCTATTCATCGTGCATGTCTCCGCAACTCAAGCTCGGTTGATGAGATATCGCACCGGGTGAATGGCTTAAAGCTAGCGCTGAAATAGGATTGAGGCTTGTAGGCAGCTTCCGATATTTGCGTAGGACGTTTATTGAAATGCCCACGAAAGTCGTGCGTAACCCCAGCTGAGCGGGATGACACGACTTCAGTTGCCGATACGTGAGTGCCTGGGCGGCCGGCGGGCCTAGGGCTTGGGGTGGCAAACAAAAGCCTGACTCCATTCATGCAATGAGAATGGCGTCACATTAATGGCTATTAGATATCGCGAATATCAGGTCGGGCCTGATTGCGTATAGGGGAATCCCCTATGCAGTGGAACCGCATGTCGATTCGAGTGTCGCGCAACAGCGCAACACTGCCCAGGAGGGGTAGGTGAAGTAAAGCATGATGTCAGTATGACATCAATGCATTTACGTGGCATTTTACCGGGGTCAAGGTCTGGCGTTTGGCGCCGATAACTTGCGTATATGAACTGCGCACTTTCACAACTGCATTCTCTCAGCGCGAAACCCACCTGCACACCAGGAGCTCTTAATGGCCGGCATTCTCGACACGGTAGATCAACGCACGCAATTGGTGGGTGAGAATCGCCTGGAAATTCTCATGTTCCGCCTGTTCGGGCGGCAGCTGTTCGCGATCAACGTGTTCAAGGTGCAGGAAGTCCTGCAACTGCCCAAGCTGACCCTGATGCCCCAGCGTCACCCCTTCGTGTGTGGGGTGGTCAACCTGCGCGGCCAGACCCTGCCGGTGATCGACCTGTCCCAGGCCATCGGCATGCGCCCGCTGGTGCCCGGGCCCAACAGCACCATCATCGTCACCGAGTACAACCGCTCGGTGCAGGCGTTCCTGGTAGGGGGCGTCGACCGCATCGTCAACATGAACTGGGAAGCCATCCTGCCGCCGCCGGCCAGCGCCGGGCGCCAGCATTACCTCACCGCCATCAGCAAGGTCGATGACCAGCTGGTGGAAATCATCGATGTGGAAAAAGTCCTCGCTGAAATCGTGCCCTACAACGCCAAGGTCTCGCGGGAAAAACTCGAAGACCCGGTGCTGGAGCGTGCCCGTGGCCGCGAAGTGCTGCTGGTGGACGACTCCAACGTGGCGCTCTCGCAATTGCGTGACACCCTCGGCCAGTTGGGCGTGAAGATGCACATCGCCAGCGATGGCCTCAAGGCGCTGAACATGCTCAAGGCCTGGGCCGACAGCGGCCAGGTGATGACCGACAAGCTGCTGATGATCTTCACCGACGCCGAAATGCCCGAGATGGATGGCTACCGCCTCACCACCGAAATCCGCAACGACCCGCGCCTGCGTGGCCTTTACGTGGTGCTGCACACCTCGCTGTCGGGCAGCTTCAACGAGTCGATGGTGAAGAAGGTCGGCTGCGACAATTTCCTCTCCAAATTCCAGCCCGACAAGCTGGTCGATGTGGTGCGTGAACGACTGATGCTGGACGAAGTGCCCGCCTGACTTTAGGGTGTGACACTTTGTTCCCCAGGAAAGCAGGCTCATGCTCCGTCTCAGCGCGTTGTACCGTTACCCCTTGAAGTCCGGCAAGGCCGAGGCCCTGCAGCAGATTGGCCTGGACAAGCTCGGGCTGGAAGGGGATCGACGCTGGATGCTGGTGGACGAAGCCAGCGGGCGATTCCTCACGCAACGCGCCGTGGCAGCGATGAGTCAGTTGACTGCCCTGTGGAACACGGCGGGCGGCCTGACCCTCAGTTCGCCGGGGTATGGGACGTTGGACGTGGCACTGCCCGGCGCCGATGTGTTACGCGGTGTGACCATCTGGCATGACACCCTGCGCGTACCGGACGCAGGCGATGCAGCGGCGGCCTGGGTCAGCGCCTTCATCGGTAAACCGACGCGCCTGGTGCATATGCCCATGGATCGCGCTCGCTTCACCCAGCATGGTTTCGGCGAGGATGGCGATCAGGTGGGCTTTGCCGACGGTTACCCCTTGCTGCTGATCGGCCAGGCTTCGCTGGACGATGTGTGCACCCACATCGGCCGGCCGATGGACATGCTGCGCTTTCGCCCCAACCTGGTCATTGAAGGCGCCGAGGCTTTCGCCGAGGACGGTTGGAAACGTTTGCGCATCGGCGCTGTGGAGTTTCGCGTGGTCAAGCCCTGCTCACGTTGCATCCTCACCACCATCGACCCGCAGACCGGCGAGCGCAGCCCGGACCGCGAGCCGTTCGCGACCCTTCAGGCCTATCGCAGCACCGAGCAGGGCGCGATGTTCGGCCAGAATCTGGTCAACGATGGGGTTGGGCAGCTGGAAGTCGGTATGCCGGTGACGGTACTGGAATGAAAAATGCCCGTCTCGCAGGAGACGGGCATTTTTTTGCACCGGTTGGCATTCAGCCGCGGTATTCGCACAGGTATGCGGTGTCTACGGCGACCTTCAACTGGAACTTGCTGTTGGCCGGCACGTTGAACTGGCTGCCGGCAGCGAAGGTTTCCCACTCGGCATCAGGCAGTTTGACGATCAGGGCGCCGGAAACCACGTGCATGATTTCACGCTGGGCGGTGCCGAATTCGTACTCACCCGGGGCCATGACGCCGATGGTGGCCGGACCTTCCTCGGTGCCGAAAGCGATCGACTTGACGGTGCCGTCGAAGTATTCGTTGACTTTGAACATGGGTGAATCCTCGGAAAAAGGGTCAGAGATTACGCCAACCGCTGTAGGAGCGAGCTTGCTCGCGAATAACCTGAGAGCACCCCGTTGAACCAGATGCGCTACGTTATCGCTGGCGATCTTCGCGAGCAAGCTCGCTCCTGCAGGTGGGCAGCATCAGGCAAAAAGGTTGATCAGTATGCCCAAGCGTTTCAGAGCTGCCTAGACCGGCAAAATCAACGGCAGCAGGCGTGCCGTGTTGCGTGCATCTTCCAGGGCCCGATGCTGTTGGCCAGCGAACTGCATCCCCGCCAATTGCAGCGCGCCATTGAGCCCCAGGGGCTTGTCCAGGCGCCGGGCCTTGGCGAAACGCTGCTTGAGGTTGACATGGGGCGTCTGGCCGAGCGCACTGGCCAGGCCATGGCGTTGCCATTCCAGTTCAAGCTGCACGCGATCGTAATCGCCCCAGCTGGCCCAGCCTTCCAGACGGGGCTGATGCTGGCCCAGCCAGCGTTCGAACAGCGGCCACACCTCGGTGATGGGCGCTGCCGCGTCGATGTTGGCCTGGGTAATATGGGTCAATTGGCGGCAAAAGGGCGTCAGCAGTGGCCGCCGCAGCGGTCGCACGAAGCGCTGGAAGTGATCCAGCTCGCGGCCCTGGCGGTTGACCAGGCTCGCGCCGATTTCGATGACTTCCATCTCCGTCACGGGCCAGCCGCCGTCATCCGTTGTGGCTTCAAGGTCAATAATCAGCCAATGAGGCATGCGCAGGTTCCCGTACTGTTCCTGTCCTGATGGGGATAGAGCGTAGCCGGGCCATGTAGTTCCGCCCAGGGGCTTATTCAATCTCCAGCAGAACCTGACGATTGCGCACTTGATCGCCGGTCACCACCTGCACGCCCTTGACAACGCCGTCGATGCCGGCCTTCAGCGGGTGTTCCATTTTCATCGCTTCGAGCACCAGCAAGAGCTGGCCTTTGGTGACGATGTCGCCGACGCTGACCTGTATGTCGACGACAGCGCCATCCATCGGCGCCTTGACCGTGCCGCTGCCGGCATCGACCTGGCGGTTGGCGACCTCGTGGGTGCGGTTCGTCACTTTCATGCCGGGTAACCACAGTTGGGTATCGTCAAGGCAGTAGGCGATACGCCGGCGGATGCCATCGAGCACCAGGGTGACCCAGCGGCCGTCGATGCTGAGTGGCAGTGCCTCTGCGCGCACCTTGTGGATTTGGCCATTGACCTCAAGGTTATAGGTGCACGGGACATGTGCGCTGTTGCGCCAGCCTGCCACGCCCTGGCGATGCTGGTCGGCGCTGTGTCGGTAAAACAGCGTGGCGGCCAGGGTGAGCTGTTCCTTTGACGGCACCCACGGCGGTATGTCGCCGAAATGTTCCGGGATAAATGCGGTGCTGAAAGCGCCCGCGATGAAACTCGGATGCTTGAGCACATCAGCCAACAGTCGCTGATTGGTGGTGACGCCGAGTAACACTGTATCTTCCACCGCCCGCAGCAATTTGCGCCGCGCCTCTTCGCGGCTTGCGCCGTGCGCGATGATCTTGCCCAGCATCGGGTCGTAGAACGGGCCGATGGTTTCGCCTTCGCTCAGTCCATGGTCGATGCGCACGCCTGGGGCAGGTTCCCAGCGCATCAGTTCACCGGTTTGGGGCAGGAAGCCCTGGGTCGGGTCTTCGGCGTACAGGCGCACTTCCATGGCGTGACCGCTGAGCGTCACCTCAGCCTGTGTCAGCGGCAGGGGCTGGCCGGCGGCGATTTGCAGCTGCCAGTCGACCAGGTCAAGCCCCGTGATCAGTTCGGTGACCGGGTGCTCGACTTGCAGGCGGGTGTTCATTTCCAGGAAGTAAAACCGGCCGTTGCCGTCGAGCAGGAATTCCACCGTACCGGCGCCGACGTAGTTCACCGCGCGGCCCGCCTTGAGTGCGGCGTCGCCCATGGCCTGGCGCAGTGCCGGGGTCATGACCGGGCAGGGCGCTTCTTCGATGACTTTTTGATGGCGCCGCTGGAGGGAGCAATCGCGTTCGCCCAGATAAATCAGGTGGCCGTGGCTGTCGCCGAACAGTTGGATTTCAACGTGGCGTGGATCGATCAGCGCCTGTTCGAGGATCAGTTCGTCGCTGCCGAAGGCGTTCAGCGCTTCGGAGCGCGCCGTGCGCAGTTGCTCCAGCACGTGGTCCGAGTGCTGCACCAGGCGCATGCCACGCCCGCCGCCACCGGCGCTGGCCTTGATCATCAGGGGGTAGCCGATGCGGTTGGCTTCGGTGTGCAGGGTCGCGTCGTCCTGGGCGCTGCCCTGGTAACCGGCGATGCAGGGAACGCCGGCCTGGAGCATGGCGAGTTTGGACAGGCGCTTGCTGCCCATCAGTTCGATGGCGTCGGGGCTGGGGCCGATGAAGGTGATCCCGGCGTTCAGGCAGGCCCTGGCGAACTCGGAATTTTCCGAGAGGAAACCGTAGCCGGGGTGGATGGCGTCGGCGCCGGTGCGTTGGGCGGCGTCGAGGAGGGCGGCTATGTTCAGGTAGGACTGTTGTACGGGGGCGGGGCCGATGTTCACGGCCTCGTCGGCCATGCGCACGTGCAGGGCGTGGGTGTCGGCGTCGCTGTACACGGCGACGGTGCGGTAGCCCAATGCCTGGGCGGCGCGTTGGATGCGGCAGGCGATTTCGCCGCGGTTGGCGATCAGGATTTTTGTGAAGGCGGGCATTGGTTTATCCCTTGCTGATGGGTGTCTGGTCCGGCCTCATCGGGGGCAAGCTCCATCCCACATTGGAATGCATTCCCCTGTGGGAGGGGCTTGCCCCCGATGGCGTCATTTGCACCACCGAGGCTTACGCTTGTGCACAAACGCCTGCGTCCCCTCAATCCCTTCCTCGCTCATCAGCGCCTCGGCAAACCAGTGCGCGCCACGGTCCAGCACGGCCTCAAGCGGCTCATCCACGCTCGCCAGCAACAAGGCTTTTGTCCGTCCATTCGCCCCCGGCGCGCACTGCAGCACTTGCCCCAATACGTCATCCAGGCGCTCGGCCAGCGCCTGCGCATCGTGCTCGACAAAATGCACCACCCCCAACCGTCCCGCTTCAACCCCATCAAACCGCGCCGCCGTCAGCGCCAGGCGCCGGGCCTGGGTCAAACCGATGCGCTTGACCACAAACGGCGCAATCTGCGCCGGCAGCAAGCCCAGGCGGGTCTCAGGCAAGCCGAACTGTGCCTTAGCGTCGGCCAGCGCAATATCGCTGACACACGCCAAGCCAAATCCACCGCCCAGCACCGCGCCTTGCAGTACTGCAACCACCACCTGCGGCAACGCCTCGACTTCCTGCAGCAAGGTGCCGAACGCCCGGTTCAACGCCTGCAACTGATCGCCCGCGCTTGCCAGGTCCTTTACGTCGGCCCCCGCGCAAAAGTGCCCGCCCGCACCGCTGAACACCACGACGCGTATCTCGCTGCCCAATCGGGCCATGGCCTGGCGCAGCTCATTGACCATCTCCAGGCTCATCGCATTGCGACATTCAGGGCGGTTGAGTGTGATGTGCAGCACACCGTTATGGGGTTCCAGCAACAGGGTATTCATGACTTTTTCCCGGGCAGGGTGCCCATCAGTTTGCAGAGGATGCCCAGCATGATTTCATCGGCACCGCCGCCGATCGATACCAGGCGCACGTCGCGATAAGCGCGGGCCACCGGGTTGTCCCACATGAAGCCCATACCGCCCCAATATTGCAGGCAGCTGTCGCTGACCTCGCGGCCCAGGCGGCCGGCCTTGAGCTTGGCCATGGAGGCCAGGCGCGTCACGTCCTGGCCGTTGATGTACTGCTCGGTGGCCTGGTAGACCAGCGCGCGCAGGCATTCGATTTCGGTCGCCAGTTCAGCCAGGCGAAAGTGGATCACCTGGTTATCGATCAGCGCCTTGCCAAAGGTGTGGCGTTCCCTGCAGTAGTCGATGGTGCTGTCGATGCAGTACTCCAGGCCTTTGAGCATATTGGCCGCGCCGAACAGGCGTTCTTCCTGGAACTGCAGCATCTGCATCATGAAGCCCGCGCCTTCCTGGCCGATGCGGTTGCGCTGCGGCACGCGCACGTCGTCAAAGAACACCTGGGCGGTCTCGGAGCTGTGCATGCCGAGCTTTTCCAGGGGCGGGCTGACGCTGATGCCAGGGGTGTTCATGGGCACCATGATCAGCGACTTGTTGACGTGCGGTTTGTCGTCGCAAGTGTTGGCCAGCAGGCAGATAAAGTCGGCACTGGGCGAGTTGGTGATCCACATTTTGCTGCCGTTGATCACGTAGTCGGCGCCGTCCTTGCGTGCATGGGTCTTGAGCCCGGCCACGTCGGAACCGGCGCCGGTTTCCGACACGCCGATGCAACCGACCTGCTCGCCGCTGATGGCCGGGCGCAGGAATTCGTCGCGTAGCTCGTCCGAGCCGAAGCGGGCGAGGGCCGGGGTGCACATATCGGTCTGCACGCCGATGGACATGGGGATGCCGCCGCAGCGGATGCTGCCGAACGCTTCGGCGGCGACAATCGAGTAGCTGTAGTCCAGGCCCATGCCGCCGAACTGCTGCGGTTTGGAAATGCCCAGCAGGCCGAGGTCGCCGGCCTTGCGGAAGATGTCGTGGATGGGGAAGCGCCCGGCTTTTTCCCAGGCGTCCACGAACGGGTTGATTTCGCGGTCGACGAAGGCGTGGACGGTGCGGCGCAATTCCTGGTGTTCCTGGGTGAAGATCATTTTTATTGTTCTCCTGATTAGAAGCGCGCCACGCCAAAGCTGTTTGGCTGCAACTGGCGTATTTCAGCCTCATGGCAAATATCCAGCAGCAAACCCAGGAGCGTGCGGGTCTCCCGCGGGTCGATCAGCCCGTCATCCCACAGATTGGCGCTGCCATACAGCGCGGTGGACTGGCTGTCGAGTTTCTGCGCGGTGACCTGCTCAAGCAGGTCCAGCGCCTTGGGATCGGGCACCAGGCCGTCTTTCAACTGCCGGGCCTCGGTGATGATGCGCAGCACCTTGCCCGCCTGCGCGCCGCCCATCACCGCCGTGCGGCTGTTGGGCCAGGCGAAGATGAAACGCGGGTCCAGGCCACGGCCGCACATCGCGTAGTTCCCGGCACCATAGGAGCCGCCGACCACAATCGTGAGCTTGGGCACGCGGGCATTGGCCACCGCCTGGATCATCTTCGCGCCGTGCTTGATCACGCCTTGCTGCTCGGACTCGGTGCCGACCATGAAACCGGTGGTGTTGTGCAGGAACAGCAGCGGCGTGCGGCTCTGGTCGCACAGCTGGATAAACTGCGCGGCCTTGCTCGCGCCTTTGGGCGTGATCGGGCCGTTATTGCCGATCACGCCGACGGCATGGCCATGGATATGCAGGTGGCCGCAGACGGTGTGCGCATCGAACTCGCCCTTGAATTCAAGAAAGCGCGAGCCGTCGGCCAGGCGCGCAAGAATGTCGCGCACGTCGTAGGGCTTTTTCGGATCATCCGGGATCAGCCCCAACAGCTCTTCAGCGCGATACAGCGGCTCGCTGTAGACCCGCTGGGGCGTCGGCGGCAGCCGGTCATTCCAGGGCAGCAGGCTGACGATCTCGCGCACGATACGCACGCCATCGGCGTCATCTTGCGCCAGGTATTCGGCGGTGCCGGCGACTTGCGCGTGCATCTGGGCGCCGCCCAGTTCTTCATCGGTGGCCACTTCGCCAGTCGCCGCCTTGAGCAGCGGCGGCCCAGCGAGGAACAGCTTGGCCTTGCCGCGCACCACCACCACGTAATCCGACAGCCCCGGCTGATACGCACCGCCGGCGGTGGCCGAGCCGTGCACCACGGTGATCTGCGGCAAGCCCATGGCCGACATGCGCGCCTGGTTGGCAAAGCTGCGCGCGCCTTCGACGAAAATCTCGGCGGCGTAATTGAGGTTGGCGCCGCCGCTTTCGGCGAGGGTCACCACCGGCAGTTTGTTGTCCATGGCGATCTGTTGCAGGCGCAGGGATTTTTTCAGGCCGGTGGGGGAAATGGTCCCGCCCTTGATCGCGCTGTTGTTGGCCACCACCAGCATGCGCACGCCGCTGACGTAACCGATGCCGGCGATCAACCCGCCACCGGCGGCGCTGCCGTCCTTGTCGTCATGGAGTTTATAGCCGGCCAGGCTGGCCAGTTCCAGGAACGGTGCGCCGGGGTCGAGCAGCAGATCAAGGCGTTCGCGCGGCAGCAACTGGCCACGTTTGTCGAACCTGGGGCGGGCCTGCGCGGCCTTGAGGAGCAGATCGTGTTCCAGTTGGCGCACGTGCTGGAGGCTGTGCAGCATGGCTTCGCGGTTTTGCGCGAACTGCGGGCTGTGGGCGTCTATCAGACTCTCGATGACCGGCATGCGCTAGTGCTCCGCCTTGAGCACATCGGGCAGATAGGCGCGGTGGAAACCATTGAAGCCTTCGCTTGGCGCCTGCGCCTTGTGCAGCGGCCAGGCACGGCTGCCCAGGCTGGCGGCGCCGTCGATGCGCAGCGTGCTGCCGCTGATAAAGGCGGCGGCGGGGCTCAGCAGAAACACGATGGCCGCACTGACTTCCGACTCGGTGCCGATCCGCTTGAGCGGCACGTGCTCGCGCAGGGTGGGGATCACGGCCTTGAACGCGCCGTCGTAGGTGTCCATGCCGCTGGAGGCGATCCAGCCGGGCGCTACCGCGTTGACGCGCACCCCGGCATAACCCCATTCAAACGCTGCGGTCTTGGTGAAGTTGTCCATCCCCGAACGCGCCGCGCCCGAGTGGCCCATGCCGGGCATGCCGCCCCACATGTCGGCGAGCATGTTGACGATGGCGCCGCCGTGCCTGCTCATGGACTGGTTGAACACTTCCCGCGCCATCAGGAAACCGCCGACCAGGTTGGTGCGCAGCACGGTTTCAAAGCCTTTTTGATTGATCGAGGCCAGTGGCGAGGGGTACTGGCCGCCAGCGTTATTCACCAGGCCGTGGATCGGGCCGTGGTCGTCGATGATCTGCGCGACCAGCCGCTTCACGGCGTCTTCATCGCGAACGTCACAGGCATGCCAGTGGGCGGTGCCACCGTCTTCGGCGATTTCCGTCGCCACCGTGTGCAGTTTGTCCGGCTTGCGCCCCACCAGGATGACGCGCGCCCCCAGCGCTGCCAGCTCATGGGCGGTGCAGCGGCCAATACCGCTGCCGCCACCGGTAACAATCACGCTTTGCCCCTGGAACAGGTCGGCTTTGAAGATCGAGTCGAAGGCCACGGCGACGGTCCTTTAAGTGAGGGAATCTGCGATGTGTTGCGGCACGGCGATGGGGATTTCCAGCAGTTGCTGGGCAAACGCCTTGCCCTGGGGGTCGATGCGCAGGCTGGCAATGCCGCCGCCGCCGAGGGCGTTTTCCAGCACGAAGTTCAGGCTGTGGGTGCCGGGCAAATACCAACGTTCGACGCGGCCATACACCGGGTCGAGCACGTGGCTCATCCAATCGACAATCACTTCAGGCGTGAGCACTTCGGCGATCCACGGCAGGTACTCGGGATCGCGGGCAATCACGCCGATATTGCTGTGATTGCCCTTGTCGCCGGAGCGCGCCACCGCGAGTTTCACCAAGGGTACGCTGGCGTCGGCGCGGCCCTGGGGTTTGGGCGGCTCGATGGGCGCGGCAGGGGTGAGCGGCGGGCGTGCGGCGGGCAACTGCACGGCGTGGCGCCGGCCTTGGTAGTCGAGGGTCACGGCGCACTTGGGCTTGTCGATCAGAAACGAAAATAACCGGATCAGTGGATACACCGTGGGCCTGCCGCCGACGATCCCGGCCAACCCCGGCGCCATGCCGGTGGCAGCCTGGGCGATTTCGCGGGCGAACAGGGTCAGCGCCTGCCTGCTCGAGTGGCGCACCGCCCATTTGATCACCACCTCCCGACAATCCTGGCGCTGGGCGCGGCCACCATAAGTGGCTTCGCTGCCGAGCAGTTCGATATTCACCTCGGTGTAGGGCGCCCAGCCGCGTTGGCTGAACAGTTCCGAGGTCTTGTTGATGATGGCCTGGCTGACCCGGTCGGCCTTGGCCACCGCATCGATGCCGGCCAGCAGGCAACTGGCGGTGCAGCGGAAACCGTCGAGGTAAGTGGCGCTGACCTTGTATTGATCGGTAGGCGGCACGCCCCTGGCGCCGTGCACGTGCACGCACTGTTTGCCTTGTTGCTGCACCTTGACCTGGCTGAAATCGCAGATCACATCAGGCAGGCGGTAGGCGCGCGGGTCACCGATCTCATACAGCAGTTGTTCGGCCACACTGAGTTCGCTGATCAGCCCGCCGCTGCCCTCGACCTTGTTCACCGTGAACTGACCGTCGGCGCTGACTTCGACGATGGGGAAGCCGATGTGCTCATAGTCCGGCACATCGCGCCAATCGGTGAAATTGCCGCCGGTGCACTGCGCGCCGCATTCGATGATATGCCCGGCCAGGGCGGCTTGGGCGAGGTGGTCATAGTCGTGCCACGACCAGCCGAACTCATGCACCAGCGCCGCGCTGACCACTGCGCTGTCGACCACGCGGCCAGTGATGACAATATCGGCGCCGAGCTCAAGCGCCGCGCTGATGCCCGGCGCGCCGAGGTAGGCATTGGCGGACACGCACGCCGCAGGCAGCGGGGCGCCGGTGAACATGTCGGTGACCTCGGGCAGGTGTTTGAGCTGCGCATGCAGGTCATCGCCGAGCAGGACCGCGATCTTCAGGGGCACCTGGGCGTTATCGCAGGCCGCTTGCAGAGCCGCCGCGCAGGCCTGGGGGTTGATGCCGCCGGCATTGCTGATCACACGGATACCCTGGCGCTGGATATCGGCCAGCAACGGCGTGAGCACCTCGACAAAATCCGTGGCGTAGCCGGCCTTGGGGTCTTTCAGGCGGGCGCCGGCGAGGATCGACAGGGTCACTTCCGCCAGGTAGTCGAACACCAGGTAATCCAATGCGCCGCCGTGCACCAGTTGGGCGGCGGCGGTGCAGGTGTCGCCCCAGAAGGCGCTGGCGCAGCCGATACGAACCGTCTTGCTCATGAGAAATCCTTCCTCGAATGGCTGGTTGCGAGGCTACCAAGCAAGCGCTTGGTTTGTAAACCCTGCACACAAGTTTTTACCCAAGCGCTTGCTTGGGTGCCGGCCACGGCCTAAATTGCCCGCCAAGACGATAGTAGACATAAGGGAAAGCAGCATGGATGACCACCAAGCCCTGCGGGTGATGCGCACCATGGTCGACGGTGGCCAATTGACCGACCCCGAGAGTGCCCGGGGCAAGTTGCTGCAAACCGCGGCTCACCTGTTTCGCAACAAGGGCTTTGAGCGCACCACCGTGCGCGACCTGGCCGGCGCGGTGGGTATCCAGTCGGGCAGCATCTTTCATCACTTCAAGAGCAAGGACGAGATCCTGCGCGCGGTGATGGAAGAAACCATTCTCTACAACACCGCGATGATGCGCGCAGCGCTGGAGCAGGCGGGCACGGTGCGCGAGCGCGTGCGGGCGCTGATCCGCTGCGAATTGCAGTCGATCATGGGCGGCAGCGGTGAGGCGATGGCGGTGCTGGTGTACGAATGGCGTTCGTTGTCTGCCGAAGGTCAGGCCCAGGTACTGGCCTTGCGCGATGTGTACGAGGACATCTGGTTGCAGGTACTGGGCGAAGCCAAGGCTGCCGGTTATATCAAGGGCGACGTGTTTATCACCCGGCGTTTCCTGACCGGTGCGTTGTCCTGGACCACCACCTGGTTCCGTACACAGGGCAGCCTGACACTCGAAGAACTGGCCGAAGAAGCCCTGCTGATGGTGCTCAAGGCGGATTGAGGCGCACGCTATCAATTTACCGGCAACCGTTGTCTCTCCCGGGAAAAACGCCTAGCTTATCGCCATCATAGAATTCAACGGTGTGTGCCTAGATGTTTTCGCCATGGCGGCTGGCTGCA
Source organism: Pseudomonas fluorescens (assembly GCF_002837185.1). Taxonomy (GTDB): domain Bacteria; phylum Pseudomonadota; class Gammaproteobacteria; order Pseudomonadales; family Pseudomonadaceae; genus Aquipseudomonas; species Aquipseudomonas fluorescens_AM. The sequence continues at coordinate 208,068 of NZ_KZ477986.1, forward strand.
GGACTTACATTATGGGCGCTGGGTACCGCAGGGTGGACGCAAGCCGGCGCCGCGCAGTTGGTGAGGGTCGGCGCGGCGCATTTTCCGCCGTATACCGTACGCCCTGAGCAAGGCGCCGATACCGGGTTGCTGCCGCAATTGGTCGAAGCGTTGAACGCCGTGCAAAGCGACTATCAGTTCGTGCTGGTGCCCACCTCGATCCCCAGGCGTTTTCGCGATTTCGAGCAAGGCCGGGTCGACATGGCGATCTTTGAAAACCCCTCCTGGGGTTGGACGAACGTTGCGCATACCAGCGTCGATATGGGGCTGGAAGACGCTGAAATCTTCGTCGCCGTGCGTGAGCCCGGTCGCGACCAGCGTTTTTTCACCGACCTGGCCGGCAAGCGCCTGGCGGTGTTCAGCGGTTACCACTACGCCTTCGCGCACTTCAACCCCGACCCCAAGTACCTGGCCGAGCACTTCAACGCCACCTTGACGTATTCCCATGACAGCAACTTGCTGATGGTCGCCCGGGGACGTGCCGATATTGCCTTGGTCACCCGTTCGTACCTGAGTGATTTCATGGTGCGTAACGCTGACCTGGCGGACAAGTTCCTGGTGTCGGAGCGCATTGATCAGGTCTATCACCATTACGCGCTGCTGCGGCCCAAGGCACCGATCAGCGGGCCGGTATTTGCCGAGCTGCTCAAGCGCTTGCGTGATAACGGCCAGATGCTCAGGATCTTCGCGCCGTATCGGATTGATATAACGCCGCTGCCCTGAGCGCGCCGCCGATCAAGTGTGGGAGGGGGCTTGCTCCCCGATGGCGGCCTTGGAGCCGACCGGTATCTTGTGACGGCCCCGATCCAAATGTGGGAGGGGGCTTGCCCCCGATGGCGGTGGGTCAACCAACATCAATGTTTGCTGGGGCGACGTCTTCGCGGGCAAGCCCTAATGCCAGTCAGCCAAGGCTAGGAGCGAGCTTGCTCGCGAAAAACTCACAGGCGCCGCGTTCGTTCAGGAAGCACGCGTTATCGTTGACGTTTTTCGCGAGCAAGCTCGCTCCTACAGACGGCGGTGTACGCTTAACTGACCGGCAGAGGTTTCATCTCCCGCAGCCACTTCCAGTTGGAATGCCTCAATGCTGGATCAGGGTTTCGCTGGGCTTTGGTGGCGGGACATTGGCCAGGCGGGCTTCCAGCCATTGCAGCTTACCGTCCCAGGCGGGGAGCTTGGCCGGGGGCAAGGGGAGGATTTCGTTGATTTCGGGGACTTTGGGGTCGGCGTAGGAGTATCTCGCAAGAACACGCCAGATTGTTTTATAGCGCTCAGCGCGTTCAAGGTCTTGCTGTTGGCCGAGGTAGTTCAGCGTATCGGAGGGAGGAATACCTCTGAAGCCATCTCTCAACCAGCCAGCAGAGGTTTCGTCACCCGCCATCACTCCCAATTGGAATGCCTCAATTGCCTCCTGGTACTGCTCCTTATTTTTAAGGCTGACGCCCAGAGCGCCGGCGGCCTTGCCGTGACCCTGCTCAGCCGCACAGCGGCGCATCTGCCGGGCAACGTCCGGCGCAATGTCAATTGGCGCCAGTATGTCCCCCACCTCGTACTGGGCTTGGGCACTGCCATCATCAGCTGCCTTACGGAAATAACGAAGCGACATGGCTTTATCCTGCTTCAACCCCGCCGAACCGCTCTTTAGGAAGAGGCCAATAAAGTAGTACCCCGTCGCCACGTTTGCGTCGATCAGTTGCTGGCTCAGACGCAGGTGATCCTCACCACGGAGCGTGAAGTGGCCGCGCAGGGTGCCGTTTTGCAGGTTGATGTTGGCCTTGTAGTGGCCATTCTCGGCCGCAATCCGGTACAGCCGTTCTATCTCGGCGTCGACGCTTTTATCCTGCTTGAGCAGGTTGTTCTTCTGCAACCAACGGGCGTACTGGAACAGCTCATCGGTCTCGGCGGACGGCGCAGGGATCTGCTCGTGTACGCAGGTGAAGGCCGGCTTGGCTTTGATCTCGGTCAGCGGGTTCACGGAGGTGTTCTGGGGCGGGTGAGTGGGGGCGCTGCCGTTATCGCAGGCGGCCAGCAGCAGGCTTATCAGCAATAGGAATCGACGCATCAGTCACGGTGCCTCAGGTTCTTCTCGCCGTAGATAAGAATGATGCCTTTCATGCCCTATCCCAACAGCTGCCATTCGATGCCTTCCTCATTGATCGTGATTATGTCGGGGAGCAAAAAGCGAGGTTTACGATTCTGGACACGCAGGGTGGGCATGATGTCGTTCTTCTCAAAACGGCGGATGACACCCTCGTTAAACCTCGAGTATGGATCGCGACTCAGGCGGGCTGCCTGCCAGTAGCCTGTCTGCGGACAGGCCTGGCCGCTGGAGCAGGTCGGCGCGGGGTAGCTGGCCTTGATGAATGCCGGAGAGTCGGGTGTGGCTCGGCCGGTCGCTGGCTCAAGGTGCTTGGCGTTGGCCAACTGCTGGATCAGGGTTTCGCTGGGCTTTGGTGGCGGGACATTGGCCAGGCGGGCTTCCAGCCATTGCAGCTTACCGTCCCAGGCGGGGAGCTTGGCCGGGGGCAAGGGGAGGATTTCATTGATTTCGGGGACTTTGGGGTCAGCATAGGAGTAGTCCGCGAGCAGACTCCAGATTTTTTCATAGCGCTCAGCGCGTTCAAGGTCTTGCTGTTGGGCGAGGTAGTACAGATCATCGGAGGGGAGAGTCCGAAAGGTCTTTCTTAACCAGCCGGCAGAGGTTTCATCTCCCGCAGCCACTCCCAGTTGGAATGCCTCAAGTGCGCTTTGGTACTGGCCCAGTCCTTGAAGATTGACACCCAGGTCGGAAGCCGCATCACCATGTCCCTGCTCTGCAGCACAACGGCGCATCTGCCGGGCGACATCTGGCGCTATGCTGCTCGGTGCCAACTTGTCACCCACAGAGTACTGAGCTAGGGCGCTGCCCTGATCAGCCGCCTTACGAAAGTAACGCAGCGACATGGCCTTGTCCTGCTTCAACCCCGCCGAACCGCTCTTCAGGAAGAGACCGATAAAGTAGTACCCCGTCGCCACCTTTGCGTCGATCAGTTGCTGGCTCAGGCGCAGATGATCCTCACCACGGAGCGTGAAGTGGCCACGCAGGGTACCGTTTTGCAGGTTGATGTTGGCCTTGTAATGGCCATTCTCGGCCGCAATCCGGTACAGACGCTCAATATCGGCGTCGACGCTTTTGTCCTGCTTGAGTAGGTTGTTCTTCTGTAACCAACGGGCGTACTGGAACAGCTCATCGGTCTCGGCGGACGGCGCAGGGATCTGCTCGTGTACGCAGGTGAAGGCCAGCTTGGCTTTGATCTCGGTCAGCGGGTTCACGGAAGTGTCCTGAGTCGGGTGAGTAGGGGCGCTGCCGTTATCGCAGGCGGCCAGCAGCAGGCTTGTCAGCAATAAAAACCATCGCATCAGTCAAGGTCCTTCACTGTCTTTTCGTCGTAATAAAATTCGATAAGTGGGGCCCAGGGCACTCCTGTTTTATCATCTGCCTGGCGATCTTTGTTTTTTTTGATGATGCCCGTCCAAGCATCAAACGCTTCCTTCGGATCATCCTGCGCGCCCTTCCTATCCGTATGCAGATTCCACAATCGCCGCCGCAACGCCTGGGTCACACTCATCCACTCATGGGCAATATTCAGCTCGCTATCCACCTGCATGCTGCGAGTGTTGATGTTGGCTGAACCGTGGGTAGTGAACACGTCGTTGACGATCATCAGTTTTGAGTGGATGTACACCGGCATCCACGGCTTCCCCGCAGGCGAATCAGGTGCTACCAGCGAGCACACGTGAATTTTCAGCCCCGGGCGCGGCTCAGGGGCTAGCGTGCTTGTCTCGATCGCCTTGATTTGGTCGTTGAGCACGGCCTGCCGATAACGATTGTGTCTGGCGGCATCCTGTTGGGCTTCCCGGGCTTTATCGCTCATCTCGTCGCCCCCCAGTGCGTCGGTCAGGAGGGTCAATGTAATCAAGGCCCTTTGTTCGAGGAGTTCTGCCAGGGTCGGCGCCTGCGCGTCTGCTTGGGCTTTAGCCTGTTGAATGCGCTGCAGCTTGGTGATTTCAGGAATGGTATCGCCGCGCCCCAGGCTTTCGAGCATGCGCTGGGTGTTCAAGGAACCTGGGCCTACGCCATCCGGGCTGGCATTGGTGATCACAAACAGGTGCAAGTTGCCATGTAAGCCCGGATCGCGACCTGCGCGGGTTTGGTCGGCGGCGGCCTTTTTGATGGCCTCCGCCAACGGTGGCCAGCGAAAGTACTGGTTCTCGATATAGATAAATTGGGTCGCGTTGTTGACCGCCTTCAGGTAGACCTGCTCGATATCGTACTTGGCGTGTTGTGGCTGCGTGCGCAGGATTTGCGCCAATTGGCGGGTAACGCCGGGCGTGCATTGCAGTTGGGGGCCCACCGTCATTGCGTTGCGCGATGCGAGCAGATCCTCACCGGTTTCCTTTCGCCACGCGGTGGCGAAGTTATGGTGCAGGTGTTCCAGAATCGGCCCGCTGACTTGACTCGAAATATCCTGACGTGGGGTATCGCCACGGGGACCACCATTGGGGGCTGGTTTGTTACCCTCGCAACGGTTCAGCGCCGTATGGGCGTCATTGTCCCAGTACTCGTCAAGCATGTTGTGCCCCATGACAAAGCCGACGGCGCTGTCCGTCTGTTCATAGTCGACCAGGACTGTCTTCTGATGGTGGGTTGCGGCGATGGCCAACGCACCTAATGTACTGTGGCTGAGCTGCGGGTCGAGGCTTTTGTATTTGACCTGATAGGCAATTTCAGCCCGTTCATACACGCTGAAACCGCGACCGACGAACACCGGTATGTTGCGCGCCGCTCGCATCGCAGGCGCCAGGTGATCGGCGAACGCACATCGGGAAAACCACTGTCGATCCTTGGCGTATTGGTCATCGGTGGAGGGTTGTAACGCCCGATTCTCGATGCGATACGGGCCTTTGCCAGGCAGGTTGGCTTCGCCCCCAACCCCGGCGCTATTAAACGGCGCTTCCCAACCCAGCACCCGGACCTCGACCCCTTCCCGGGCTTTGGCCATGAGCAGTTCACCAATGCTCGGGCTCTTGCCGTCACGAATAAAGTACATCGACGGCTGGAAGCCCCAACAGATGATATCGATGGTTTTACTGGCTTTCGCGATAGCCAAGTGCACGGCCTTGAAGGCTTCTTCACCGTTGATCAGCGGTTGATAGGTGGCCATCGCGGGAGGGTATTCGGTGTTCTGCACGTACCAGGGCGAAGTGCAGGTCACCTGATGGGTGTGTTGCAAGGCGACGGGAGTAACGATGTCGGGTTCAGTCATGAGGTTTTCCCTTCCTGCTCACTGATAGGGCTCATCACGGCGGCGTAAAGAGCCCGGTGATCCGTGTGGGATGTGGGCTGGCTCACCTCGGTGTCGGCTTGTGAGCGGTGGTTGTGCATGCCGCTATTGGCCAGGTGTGCTTGCTCGGCATTGCGATAATCGCTGGGCACCGGTATCTGGTAGCTCACGCCGTTGGCCAATTCCAATCGGTACTGCTGAGTCACCACCTCGTGGTCGATTGACACTTGCCCGGTCTCGTCCAATACGCCTCTCTTGAGCACTGCACCGTCGGCGTAGAGCGTATAGGGCATGCCTGCCCAGCCTTGATTGGATGCGTTGGGGGCTTGCGGCACGCTGAACTGCAACCTCTGTTTGGACAGGCTTTGTGGATACTCGGGATGCGAGGCCGTGAGGCTCGCTGGGCCGCTGAATTCGAAGTGCGCTGACTTGACGTTGTAGTCCCCCTGGGTTCCAGACTCGATGCAGTTCTGATCGAGGGTGATGTAGCTGCCACCGGCATTCAGAGTGATTTTCTTCTTCGCGACGATGCGTATTTCGTCTTCGGTGCTGGTGATCTCCAGGCCATGGCGCGCCATCAGTTGCAGTGTGTCGTTCTGTGCCTGGATGACTACCGGGCCCTGATTGGCGATCAGCTTGATGCCCAACTTGCGTACAAACAGGTTGACGCCTTGCCCCACGCCGATGAACAGGCGCTTGACCACACTGATATCCGCCTCGGCCCCGGCGTTGATCATCAGGTTATTTTGAGCGGCCAATTGCAGGTGCTGGCCGCTGGTTACAGCAACGCCTTGGGGAGCGCTGAGCACGATGACCGAGGCTTTGAGTTGATCGAGCTGGTCTCGCATCATTTTCAGTTGCGCTTGCACATCCGCTGGGTCTGCGTTGGCGGCCTGGGCATCAGCCGACAACCCTTGCAACTGATCACCGGCCCGCTGTAACCGGCCCAGAGCGGCAGCCATTTCAAGCATCTGCCCCTGAGCGTTGGGCTGCACGTCAGCAGTGATGAAGACGCCGCTGCCCGCGCGGATGGCAGCATGCCCATCGGTGCGCAACTCCGCACCCTGGCCTCGCGCCTGGCGCTGGCTATCGACGATATGCCCCAGATTCAACTGGCTCTTACCGCTGTGCTCGGTGCTGAGCTTGACGTGCTCCTGCCCCCGCGTGTCATCCATGCGCATTTTGTTATTGGCTGGAGTACGCAGCACGTTGCGTTTGTAGTTGCGTAACGTCACGTGGTCCACGCGGTGACTGTCGTGCAGCGCATGGGCGATGTAGGGCCGGTCGGGGTCGCCCTGTTCGAAGGCGATGGCCACTTCGGTGCCGGGAATCAGCGGCAGGTGCAGGCCGTGTGTGTCCCCGGCGTAGGGGCGGGCCAGTCGTAGCCACACGCTTTCTTCGCCAGGTTTCCAGGTGTCGCGGTCGAACAGGAAATTGACCTTGTAGCGCCCTTCGAGGTCGATGTGACCGTAGGGGTCATGCGCCTGCGGGCTGGTGAGGCGGGCTGGCACGGTACCGGCGATTTGCGGTTTGTTTTGCAGCGCTGGGCGAAAGCACACGGTTTGCGAATAGGGAATGGCTTCAAAGGTCACTTCGAAACTTCGGTCGCGGGCGGCGTGGCTGGTCAGTTGGGTAATGACCGCACCCGCAGCGAAAGCCTGTGGGGCGCCGCCGGAGATTTTGAGTACCTGCCCAGGAGCCAGTGTGGCGCTGCTGCTGATGCCGCTGAGCTGGGTCTGGCCGTTGAGGTAACGCTCGTGGCGCAAGCGGGCGTAGAAGTAGCCACTTTCACTTTGCAGGTCTTCGTCCCGGGCCAGGGCGTCGCCCAGTACGCGGTAGGGCTCGGCGTAGAGGTAGGCCTCGCCGTAGGTCGTCGTTGCGCCTCGGGTTTGATCAATCTCCCCCTCCAGGTGAGCACTGGCGTCGCGGTGGTGGTAGGCGCGGATATGGACCTGCTGCTCGACTACCTGGTGCTGGGATTGCAATTGCCACACGCCGTCCTGCGTGCTGCTGCTCAACCCGGATTGCGGTCGAAAAGGCAACTCGACGTCGAATTGGTACAGGCGTTGATCGTCGCAAAACTCGACCACATCTATACTCAGGCGCTCGTCACTGGTGAAGCGATACCAGATACCGACGTCGGCCAGCAGCCGGGTGATAAACGCCAGGTCGCTTTCGCCGTATTGCATGACTTGCTCGCGTCTGGGGTAGTCGCGCTTCAAGTCGAACAGAAAGTCCTGGCCCTCGAAGCCGTGGTGACTACGCAAAATGCTTTCGACGATTTCCGGCACCGACTGGTGCTGGTAGATGCGAAATTGCTTGCCTCGGCCGAGTAGAGCCAAGTGCGGCTCCAGGGTGATTTCGTAGCGGGCTTGATCAACGGAGCCGGACAACCGTTTAAAACCGGTGAGCACACCGTGCAGGGTGCGCAGTGGTTTTACCGCAGGTACGGGAAGCCCCAGGAAAGGCAACTTTTGCGGCGCGGCATGCAAGCTGAAACTGGCGTTTTGGCCCAGCATTTTTTCAGCAGGGAGGTCGCCGTCGGCGGCGTTGAATTCCACAACATAATTGAACAGCTGACTGAGGCCTTCTGTGCCTTTGAAGGTCAGGACGTCGAGCGCTGCGTCAACGTTGCTAACGGTGAGCGTGTGGCGACGGTGGTCGAACAAAACGCTGGAAGTCATTCCTTCTACTCCTGGGCACGAAAGCCCGGAGAGTAAAGATTTCTTATCGGCGATTAATGTCGGAAGGTTCGCCTTTACGAGACAGTAACTTCCTAATTGCGGTTTAGCGAATACTCTGCCAGTCCATCTGCAATCCAGACGCCAAAGCCTGAGCGCGACCTGACCACGCCTTGAACACCCGACCAGCACTGCGCCAATAGACGAAATGCTTCGGCGCTTCGATGCGCGGTTGGCGGCGATGCTGTACTACTGCTTTCTGGACCCGGCATGTAACGAGAGGGGCGTCGGTTCCGCGCACCATCAACGCGCGGCGCTGCTGATCCTTGACCTGCAAACACATAACCCACATGAGACCTGCGCTATTTTAAATCCGCCGCGCAAACGTATCGCTGTGGCTGCCCGACACTTTGCGGCAGTGCACCAACGCATCGCGAATCATGAAGTTCACCAGTGTTGGCGAGACCCCGAGTTCCTTGGCGATGTCTTTCTGCGGCACGCCGTGCAGGCGGTACATCTCGAAGGCGTAGCGGGTGCGCTGCGGCAGCTCGGTCAGGGCGTCGGCGATGTTTTCCAGGGTGTTGAAATTGATGTGGGAGGTTTCCGGTGAAGCGCCGTGGATAACCACATTCAAGCCTTCCTCTTCGGTCCCGGAGTATTTGAGTTCCAGGGCCTGCTTGCGGTAGTGATCGATCGCCAGGTTGCGCACGATCTGGAACAGATAACTCAGTTGAGCCTTGAACGAGGAGGTGATGGTCGGTGCCGATTGCAGCCGAAAGTAGGCGTCCTGCACCACATCCTCGGCACGGGAACGACAGCCGGTAATACGCGCCGCGATCTTCACCAGGATCAGTCGATTGTCGACGAATGCCTGGAGAAGTGGTGAGTCGCACCTGCCTGTGGATACTTGTTCCGTCATGGAAATCACCTTGTTGCAAAGAGGTTGGGGGAGGGCTTCCTTGCTGAGGCCTCCTACACATCGGGCAACAAATTATGCTGAATGATAATGATTGTCAAATGAGAAGGCGAACTAATCTTATGCCTTTGGGTAAGGTGTGAACCGCGTCTCGCTTGGCTGCGGCGACTAATTATTTGCCGGGGCCGTCCGTTCTTCTGGGTGACAGGTCCGTTAGCAAACGGCCAGGGATCAGCACCCGCAGGAGGGCGAAATGGGTTTTTATCGTGCACACAGCGTGTTTCAGCTTGGAGTCCTCGGGTGATGAGTACGCCAACGCCGCTGCGTCTGTTCTGCCTGCCCCATTCAGGCGCCAGCGCCTCGGTCTACGCACGTTGGCGCCGCGTGTTGCCGGACTGGTTGCAGGTCTGCCCGCTGGAACTGCCGGGGCGGGGCATGCGCATGGGTGAACCGCTGCAGCGCGATATCAAGGCCCTGGCTGCCCAGCTCGCGATTGAAATCAGCCGCGACCTGAACGGCCCTTATGCGTTGTTCGGCCACAGCCTCGGCGGCCTGCTGGCGTTCGAGCTGGCGCATGCACTGAACGCGCGCAACGTGGCGGCGCCACTGGCGTTGTTCGTCTCCGGCACCGCCGGCCCGGCGCGGCGCGATGTCAGCGAATACGCCATCGAAAAAACCGACGCCCAACTGATCGCCCGCTTGCGCGAGCTGCAGGGCACCTGCGACGCCGTCTTGGCCAATCCCGAATTGATGCAGTTGATGCTGCCGATCCTGCGCGCCGATTTCCTGCTGTGCGGCAGCTTCACTTATGGCGAACGTGAGCCGCTGGGTGTGCCGATCCATGTCTTTGGCGGCAAGCAGGACAGCGTACGCGCCGACCAATTGCTCGACTGGCAGCTCGAGGCCGCCAGCGGCTTTTCCCTCGACATGTTCGATGGGCATCACTTCTTTCTCGTGCAGCACGAAAGCATCGTGCTGCGCTGTATGCGGCGCTATGCCGAGGCCCACCTGGCCCGTTGGCGCAGTGGCGCGGCGCGGCAACGCGTCGCCGGCTGAACCTCACCGACTTCCCGAATTTCCCGCAAGCCGATTTCAGGCAGGAACCCCATGATGGACGCCTTCGAACTTCCCCGCACTCTGGTCCAGTCCCTCCAACGCCGTGCCGCGCAGACGCCGGACCGGATAGCCCTGCGCTTTTTGGCCGAGTCCGCCGAGCACAGCGTGGTGCTCAGCTACCGTGACCTGGACCAACGCGCGCGCACCATCGCCGCCGCCTTGCAAGCCGATGTCGCGTTGGGCGAGCGCGCGGTGCTGTTGTTTCCCAGCGGCCCGGACTATGTCGCGGCGTTCTTCGGTTGCCTGTACGCCGGGGTGATCGCGGTGCCGGCTTACCCGCCGGAATCGAGCAAGCGGCATCACCAGGAGCGCTTGCTGTCGATCATCAGCGATGCCGAGCCGCGCCTGCTGCTGACCATCGCCAGCCTCGCCGATGGCCTGGCGCAGATCGAAAACGCACCCCCGCTGTTGAGCGTGGACACCCTCGACCCGCAGCTTGCCGACCGTTGGGTCGCCCCCGAGTTGCAGCCCGACGACATCGCCTTCCTGCAATACACCTCCGGCTCCACCGCGTTGCCCAAGGGCGTGCAAGTCAGCCACGGCAACCTGGTGGCCAATGAAGTGCTGATCCGTCGGGGTTTCGGTATCGACCTCAACCCGCACGATGTGATCGTCAGTTGGCTGCCGCTGTACCACGACATGGGCCTGATCGGCGGCCTGCTGCAACCGATTTTCAGCGGCGTGCCGTGCGTGCTGATGTCGCCGGCCTACTTCCTGGCGCGGCCGTTGCGCTGGCTCGAAGCGATCAGCGAATACGGCGGCACCATCAGCGGTGGTCCGGACTTCGCCTACCGCCTGTGCAGCGAACGGGTCAGTGAGTCTGCCCTGGAACGCCTGGACCTGAGCACCTGGCGTGTGGCCTATTCGGGCTCCGAGCCGATACGCCTGGATACCCTGGAACGGTTCGCCGAAAAGTTCGCCACGTGTGGCTTTACCGCGAATAATTTCTTCGCCTCCTATGGCCTGGCCGAAGCGACCTTGTTTGTTGCCGGTGGCCGCCGTGGCCACGGCATCCCGGCGCTGCACCTGGATGCGCAAGCGCTGGCCGCCAACCGCGCCGAGCCGGGGCAGGGCAGTGCGGTCATGAGTTGCGGCACCCATCAGCCGGACCACGCCGTGCTGATTGCCGATCCCCACACGCTCAGCGCGTTGGCCGACAATTGCGTGGGCGAACTCTGGGCCAGCGGCCCGAGCATTGCCCACGGTTACTGGCGCAACCCCGAAGCCAGCGCCAGGACCTTCGTCCAGCACGCCGGCCGGACCTGGCTGCGCACCGGCGATTTGGGGTTTATCCGTGACGGTGAGGTGTACATCACCGGGCGCTTGAAAGACCTGTTGATCGTGCGCGGACACAACCTGTACCCGCAGGACATCGAACAAACCATCGAGCGTGAGGTGGAGGTGGTGCGCAAGGGCCGGGTGGCCGCCTTTGCGGTGAATGACCACGGCGTGGAAGGCATTGGCATTGCCGCGGAAATCAGCCGCAGCGTGCAGAAAATCCTGCCGCCCGAAGCGCTGATCAAGGCGATTCGCCAGGCAGTGGCCGAGGCATACCAGGAGGCGCCGTGCGTGGTGGTGCTGCTCAATCCGGGCGCGTTGCCGAAAACCTCCAGCGGCAAGGTGCAACGGGCGGCGTGTGCGTTGCGCCATGCCGATGGCAGCCTCGACCGTTATGCGCAGTTCCCCGACGTGCAAGCGCAGGCCAGTGAAGCAGCGCTGGAATCGGCCTTGCAAGACCAGATCGCCGCGATCTGGTGCGAGCAACTGCAGGTGGCCACGATCGCCGCCGATGATCACTTTTTCCTGCTTGGCGGCAACTCCATCAGCGCGACCCAAGTGGTCGCGCGCCTGCGCGAAACCCTGGGCCTGGAGCTGAACCTGCGCCTGCTGTTTGAAGCGCCTACCCTGCAAGGCTTCGCCGCCAGCGTCGCGCGCCTGCAACAGGACGGCGGCGTTGCCCAGGGCGCGATTGCCCCTCTGTCGCGCCAGGACGACCTGCCGCAATCCCTGGCCCAGAACCGCCTGTGGATCACCTGGCAACTGGACCCCCACAGCAGCGCCTACACCATCCCCGGCGCCCTGCGCCTGCGCGGCGAGTTGGACGAAGACGCCGTGCGCGCAAGTTTCCAGCACCTGATCCAGCGCCACGAAGCCCTGCGCACACGCTTTTACGAGCGCGATGGTCAGGGCTTCCAGCGTGTCGAGGCCGCGACCGATTTCGCGTTGCACGTCATCGACCTCAGCGACTTGCCCCATACCGAGCGCGAAGCGCGTGCGCAGCAGATCCGCGAAGACCAAGCGCGTACCCGGTTCGACCTGGAGAACGGCCCGCTGCTGTGGGTCACCCTGGTGCGCCTGGACGATGAAGACCACCAACTGCTGGTGACGTTGCACCACATCATCGCCGACGGCTGGTCGCTGAATGTCCTGATTGACGAGTTCTCACGGCTGTACGCCGCTGCCGTCCAGGGCCAGCCCCTTGAGTTGCCGCCATTGACCCTGCAATACGCCGACTACGCCAGTTGGCAGCGCCAATGGCTGGCCGCCGGCGAAGGCCAACGGCAGTTGGCGTACTGGAAGGCGACGCTGGGGGACGAGCATCCGCCGCTCGACCTGGCCACCGACCACCCACGCTCGGCGCAGGTGCGCAACAGTGCCGCGCGGCATACCGTACGCCTGGGCACGCCCCTCAGTGACGCGATTGGCCAGACCGCGCGCGCCCATGAGTCCACCCCGTTCATGCTGCTGCTGGCCGCGTTCCAGGCCCTGTTGTATCGCTACAGCGGCCAGCGCGATATCCGCATCGGCGTGCCCAATGCCAATCGCCCGCGCCAGGAAACCCAAGGCCTGGTCGGTTTCTTCATCAACACCCTGGTGCTGCGTGCCGAGCTCGACGCACGCCTGCCGTTCAACCAACTGTTGGCCGCGACACGCCAGGCTGCACTGGACGCCCAGGCCCATCAGGACCTGCCGTTCGAGCAACTGTTGGAGGCCTTCCCCCAGGCACGTGAACAAGGCCTGTTCCAGGTGATTTTCAACCACCAGCAACGTGACCTGGGTGCCTTGCGCCGCCTGCCGGGCCTGCTCGCCGATGAATTGCCGTGGCACAGCCGCGAAGCCAAGTTCGACCTGCAACTGCACAGTGAAGAGGATCGCCATGGGCGCTTGAGCCTGTCGTTCGACTACGCCGATGAACTGTTCGACAGCACCACCGTCCAGCGCCTGGCCGAGCATTACATCCACCTGCTGCAAGCGGTCTGCGCGCAACCGCAGCACGCCGTAGGCGAGCTGAAACTGAGCGCAGAGGACGAGCAACACGCGTGGAGCCAGGCGCCGTGCGCACCGGCCCGGCAATGGCTGCCCGAGCTGCTCAACCTGCACACCTCGGACACCCCTGCGCTGGTCTGGCAGGGCGCCAGCCTGAGCTTTGCCCAGTTGCACACCCAGGCCAACCGCCTGGCGCATTACCTGCGCGACAAAGGTGTGGGACCGGACGTGTGCGTGGCCATCGCCGCCGAGCGTTCGCCGCAGTTGCTGATCGGTCTGCTGGCGATCATCAAGGCCGGTGGCGCCTATGTGCCGCTGGACCCGGATTATCCCGCCGAGCGCCTGGCCTTCATGCTCGAGGACAGCGGTGTGCACCTGCTGTTGACCCAGACCGCGCTGCTGGAACAGCTGCCCACGCCCGCAGGCGTGTGCGTGATTGCCATGGACAGCCTGCACCTGGACAGCTGGCCGAGCCAGCCGCCGGGCCTGCACCTGCACGGCGACAACCTCGCCTATGTGATCTACACCTCCGGCTCCACCGGCCAGCCCAAGGGCGTGGGCAATACCCACGCGGCGCTGGCCGAGCGCTTGCAGTGGATGCAGGCCACCTACCGGTTGGACGCCAGCGACGTGCTGATGCAAAAGGCGCCGATCAGTTTCGACGTGTCGGTGTGGGAGTGTTTCTGGCCGCTGATCACCGGTTGCCGTCTGGTACTGGCAGGCCCCGGCGAGCACCGTGACCCTCATCGCATTGCGCAACTGGTGCAGGAACATGGCGTGACCACGCTGCACTTCGTGCCGCCGCTGCTGCGGTTGTTTATCGACGAACCGTTGGTGGCCGAATGCACCAGCCTGCGCCGCCTGTTCTCCGGCGGCGAAGCCTTGCCCGCCGAGCTGCGCGACCGCGTATTGGCACGACTGCCGGCGGTGCAATTGCACAACCGTTATGGCCCGACCGAGACCGCGATCAACGTCACCCATTGGCATTGCGCTGTTGAAGATGGTGAGCGCTCGCCGATTGGCCGGCCACTGGGCAATGTGATCTGCCGGGTGCTGGACGAGCACCTCAACCCGCTGCCGGCCGGTGTACCGGGTGAATTGTGCATCGGCGGCCTTGGCCTGGCGCGCGGTTACCTCGGCCGGGCCGGGCTCACCGCCGAGCGCTTTGTCGCCGACCCGCTGGGCGAGGCCGGCGCGCGCCTGTATCGCACCGGCGACCGTGCGCGCTGGAGCCTTGAGGGGGTGCTTGAATACCTGGGGCGCCTCGATCAGCAGGTCAAGCTGCGCGGCCTGCGCGTGGAACCGCAGGAAATCGAAGCGCGCATGCTGGCGGTGGAGGGCATCGCCCAGGCCGTGGTGCTGGTGCGTGACGAGCAGTTGATCGGTTACTACAGCGGCCCCGTCGAACTGGATGCACAGGCGGTAAAAACCGCACTGGCCGCCCAGTTGCCCGAGTACATGGTGCCCGCCCACCTGATGTACCTGGACGCCATGCCCTTGAGCCCAAGCGGCAAGCTCGACCGCCGCGCATTGCCGCAACCGGTGTGGCAAGCCCGCGAACATGTCGAACCCCAGACGCCGTTGCAGCAGCAGATTGCAGCGATCTGGCGCGAAGTGCTCGGCCTGCCACGTATCGGCCTGCGCGACGACTTTTTCGCCCTGGGCGGCCACTCGTTGCTGGCCACGCAAATCATCTCCCGCACCCGCCAGGCCTGCGACGTCGAGCTGCCGTTGCGCACCTTGTTCGACGCCAGCGAGCTGGGCGATTTCGCCGCGCAAGTGGGCCTGATCCAGGCGTCGGGCCAGCGTAACCAACAGACGGCAATCGCCAAGGTTGACCGCAGCGTGCCCGTACCGCTGTCCTACTCCCAGCAACGCATGTGGTTCCTCTGGCAAATGGAACCCGACAGCCCGGCCTACAACGTCGGGGGCATGGCGCGCTTGCGCGGGGTGCTGGATGTGGGGCGTTTCGAGGCAGCCTTGCAGGCCCTGATCATGCGTCACGAGACCCTGCGCACCACCTTTCCGAGCGTCGATGGCGTGGCCTGTCAACACGTCTGGCCACAGACCAACCTGCGCATGGACTGGCAGGACTTCTCGGCACTCGATGACACCGAGCGCCAGCAGCGTCTGCAGCACCTGGCCGATCAGGAAGCGCACACCCCGTTCAACCTGGAACGCGGGCCGTTGCTGCGCGCTTGCCTGGTCAAGGCCGGCGAGCAGGAGCATTACCTGGTGCTGACCCTGCACCATATCGTCACCGAAGGCTGGGCCATGGACATCTTTGCCCGTGAACTCAGTGCGCTGTACGAAGCCTTTATCGATGAGCGCGACTCACCGCTGGCGCCGCTGCCGGTGCAGTACCTGGACTACAGCGTGTGGCAACGCCAATGGCTGGAATCGGGCGAGCGTCAGCGCCAGCTGGATTACTGGACCGCGCAACTGGGCAGCGAACATCCGTTGCTGGAACTGCCTGGCGACCGTCCGCGCCCAGCCGTGCAAAGCCACCGCGGCGAGCTGTACCGCTTTGACCTGAGCGATGAGCTGGCCGCCCGCGTACGCGCCTTCAACGCCGAACAGGGCCTGACCCTGTTCATGACCATGACCGCCACCCTGGCCGTGTTGCTCTACCGCTACAGCGGCCAGACCGACCTGCGCATCGGTGCGCCGGTGGCCAACCGTATCCGCCCGGAAAGCGAAGGGCTGATCGGTGCGTTCCTCAACACCCAGGTATTGCGTTGCCAGCTCAATGGGCAGATGAGTGTCGCGCAGTTGTTCGAGCAGGTGCGTCACACCGTGATCGAAGGCCAGTCCCATCAGGACCTGCCGTTCGACCATCTGGTGGAGGCGCTGCAACCACCGCGCAGCGCGGCGTACAACCCGCTGTTCCAGGTGATGTGCAACGTGCAGCGCTGGGAGTTCCAGCAGAGCCGCCAACTGGCCGGCATGACTGTCGAGTACCTGGCCAACGATGCCCGCGCCACCAAGTTCGACCTCAACCTGGAAGTCACCGACCTCGACCATCGCCTGGGCTGCTGCCTGACCTACAGCACCGATCTGTTCGACGAGCCGCGCATCGCACGCATGGCCGCGCATTGGCGCAACCTCTTGGAAGCGCTGATCGACAATCCGCACCAACGCCTCAGCGAACTGCCGTTGCTCAGCGCCGCCGAGCAGCGCGCCCTGCAGGACAGCCTCGGGGTTGAAGCCGCAGCGCATCGTCTGGACCAGTGCATTCACCCGCTGTTCAGCCAGCAGGCGCGCAAGCGTGCCGATGCGCCGGCGCTGACCTTTGCCGGTGTGACCCTCACTTACGCCGAACTCGAGGCCCGCGCCAATCGCCTGGCCTGGATGCTGCGCGAACGCGGCGTCGGCCCGCAGGTGCGCGTCGGCCTGGCGCTGCCGCGCTCGCTGGAAATGGTCATCGGCCTGTTGGCAATCCTCAAGGCCGGCGGCGCCTACGTGCCGCTGGACCCGGAATACCCGCTGGACCGCCTGCATTACATGATCGAAGACAGCGGCATCGGCCTGCTGCTCAGCGACGCGGCGATGTTCCAGGCCCTTGGCGAGCTGCCGCCAACGCTGGCGTGCTGGTGCCTGGAAGATGACTCACCGTTGCTGAAAAACTATCCGGCCGATGAGCTGCCTTTTATCAACCTGGCGCAGCACCAGGCGTACCTGATCTACACCTCCGGTTCCACCGGCCAGCCCAAAGGCGTGGTGGTGTCCCAGGGTGAAATCGCCATGCATTGCCAGGCCGTGATCGAGCGTTTCGGCATGCGCCCGGACGACTGCGAACTGCACTTTTATTCGATCAACTTCGATGCCGCCACCGAGCGCCTGCTGGTGCCGTTGCTCAGCGGTGCCCACGTGGTAGTGCGCGCCCAGGGCCAGTGGGACGCCGAAGAGATCTGCGCGCTGATCCGCAGCCATCGCGTGAATATTCTCGGGTTCACGCCCAGCTACGGCAGCCAGTTGGCACAGTGGCTGGCCACGCAACAGCAGACCTTGCCGGTGCGCATGTGCATCACCGGCGGTGAAGCACTGACCGGTGAACACCTGCAGCGTATTCGCGCGGCGTTCCAGCCTGAGGTGTTTTTCAACGCCTATGGTCCGACCGAAACCGTGGTGATGCCGCTGGCCAGCCTGGCGCCGGAGCACCTGGAGGAGGGCGCCGCCAGCGTGCCGATCGGCAGCATCGTCGGCGCGCGCGTGGCGTATATTCTCGACGCCGACCTGGCCCTGGTGCCGCAAGGCGCGAGCGGCGAGTTGTACATCGGCGGCGCGGGCCTGGCTCAGGGCTATCACCAGCGCCCGGGCATGACGGCGGAGCGCTTTGTCGCCGACCCGTTCACCCCCCGTGGCGGCCGCTTGTACCGCACCGGTGACCTGGTACGTCAAGGTGCCGATGGGCAGGTGGAGTACCTGGGGCGTATCGACCATCAGGTGAAGATTCGCGGTTTCCGCATCGAATTGGGCGAGATCGAAACGCGCCTGCTGGAGCATCCGGCCGTGCGTGAAGCGGTGGTGCTGGCGCTGGATTCGCCGAGCGGCAAACAGCTGGTGGCGTACCTGGTCAGCGACGCCGAGCACGGCGCCTTGCGTGATGCGGTGAAGGCCCATCTCAAGGCGCACTTGCCGGACTATATGGTGCCCGCCCACGTGATGGTGCTCGACAGCATGCCGCTGACCGCCAACGGCAAGCTCGACCGGCGCGCCTTGCCGCAGCCCGATCCGCAAGCGAATCGCCAACAGTACGTGGCGCCACGCAACGCCCTGGAGCATAGCCTGGCGGCCATCTGGTGCGCGGTGTTGAACCTGCAGCAAGTCGGCCTGGACGATAACTTCTTCGAACTGGGCGGCGATTCGATCCTGTCGATCCAGGTGGTCAGCCGTGCGCGGCAGGCGGGCATTCATTTCAGCCCGCGTGACCTGTTCCAGCACCAGACCGTGCAAAGCCTGGCCGCTGTCGCCACTTACACCGATCAGGCCGGCATCGAGCAAGTCAGCGCCGAGCAAGGAACGCTCACCGGCCGCTCGGGCCTCACGCCGATCCAGCATTGGTTCTTCGACACCGACATTCCGATGCGTCAGCACTGGAACCAGGCCCTGGTGCTCAAGCCGCTGCAACTGCTCGACCCGCATCGCCTGGAGCAGGCCTTACTGGCAGTGCTGGAACATCACGACGCGCTGCGCCTGAGCTTCACCCAGCGCGATGCCCAGTGGCACGCCGAACACCTGGCCGTGCCCCAAGGCGGCGTATTGATGCAGGCGCAGGTGCGCGACATGGACCACTGCACGGCGCTGTTCACCGACACCCAACGCAGCCTCGACCTGGCACACGGCCCGCTGTTGCGCGCCTTGCTGGTGGACGGCCCGCAAGGCCAGCAGCGCCTGCTGATCGCCATCCATCACTTGGTGGTGGACGGCGTGTCCTGGCGCGTATTGCTCGAAGACCTGCACACGGTTTATCGCCAACTGAGCGAAGGCCAGTCCGTCAGCCTGCCGGCCAAGACCAGCGCGTTGCGCGATTGG
This sequence comes from Pseudomonas fluorescens, assembly GCF_002837185.1. Lineage (GTDB taxonomy): Bacteria > Pseudomonadota > Gammaproteobacteria > Pseudomonadales > Pseudomonadaceae > Aquipseudomonas > Aquipseudomonas fluorescens_AM. The sequence continues at coordinate 226,943 of NZ_KZ477986.1, forward strand.
GCGGCGCGTTTGCAGGCCTATGCCCATAGCGAGTCTCTGCGTGAAGAGCTGGGCCTGTGGCAAGCGCAACTGGCTGGCCCGGCGCTGGCGTTGCCAGTGGATCGCCGACACGGCGCACTGCGCCAGCGTGACGCCGAGACCGTCAGCGTGCGCCTGGATGTCGAGCGCACCCGGCAGTTGCTGCAACAAGCGCCGAGCGCCTACCGCACCCAGGTCAACGACCTGCTGCTGACCGCCCTGGCTCGCGTGCTGTGCCGCTGGAGCGGTCACGACGCGGCGTTGATTCAACTGGAAGGCCACGGCCGCGAAAGCCTGTTCGATGATATCGACCTGACCCGCAGCGTCGGCTGGTTCACCAGCGCTTATCCGTTGCGCCTGACCCCGCAGGCGGAGTTGGGCGAGTCGATCAAGGCGATCAAGGAGCAACTGCGCGGCGTGCCGCACAAAGGCTTGGGCTACGGCGTGCTGCGCTACCTGGCGGACGAGCTGTGCCAACGCAGCCTGGCTGCGCTGCCGAGCGCCGACATTACCTTCAACTACCTCGGCCAGTTCGACCAGAGCTTCGGCGCCGACGCGCTGTTCCATCCGCTGGAGGAATCCGCCGGCCTTGCACACGACCCCGATGCACCGCTGCCCAACGCGCTGAGTGTCGACGGTCAGGTGTACGGCGGTGAACTGGTGCTGCGCTGGACCTTCAGCCGCGAGCGCTACGATCAGCAGACCATTGGCAAACTGGCCGAGGCGTATCTGGCCGAGCTGCAGGGCCTGATCGCCCATTGCCTCAAGGACGATGCCGGCGGCCTCACGCCGTCCGACTTCCCGCTGGCACGGTTGACCCAGGCGCAACTGGACAGCTTGCCGGTAGCGGCCGGCGCCATCGAAGATGTCTACCCGCTGACCCCGATGCAAGAGGGCCTGCTGCTGCACACCCTGCTGGAACCGGGCACCGGTCTGTATTACATGCAGGACCGCTACCGCATCGACAGCGCCCTTGATCCCGAGCGTTTCGCCCAGGCCTGGCAGGCGGTGATCGCCCGCCACGAAGCTTTGCGTGCCTCGTTCTGCTGGAACGTGGGTGAAGACATGCTGCAAGTGATCCACAAACCCGGCAGCACGCCGATTGACTACCTGGACTGGAGCGCCGACCCCGAGAGCGAGCACGAGCCGCGCCTGCAAGCGCTGCTCAAGGCCGAGCGCGAGGCCGGTTTCGATCTGCTCAACCAGGCGCCGTTCCACCTGCGCCTGATCCGGGTGGGCGAGGCGCGCTACTGGTTCATGATGAGCAACCACCACATCCTTATCGATGCCTGGTGCCGTTCGCTGTTGATGAACGACTTCTTCGAGCTCTACCAGGCGCTGGGCGAAGGGCGCGAGGCGCAACTGGCCACGCCGCCGCGCTATCGCGACTACATCGCCTGGCTGCAACGCCAGGACCTGGACGAAGCGCGCCAGTGGTGGCAGCGCAACCTGCAAGGTTTCGAGCGCACCACACCGATCCCCAGCGACCGACCGTTCCTGCGCGAACATGCCGGCCACAGCGGCGGTATGGTGGTGGGCGACTGCTACACCCGGCTGGATGCCCGTGACGGCGCGCAATTGCGCGAGCTGGCCCAGGCTCATCAGCTCACCGTCAACACCTTCGCCCAGGCGGCCTGGGCGCTGGTGCTGCGGCGCTTGAGCGGTGATCGCGACGTACTGTTCGGCGTCACCGTGGCCGGGCGTCCGGTGGACATGCCCGAGATGCAACGCACCGTGGGCCTGTTTATCAACAGCATCGCGCTGCGGGTGAAGCTGCCCGAGGACGGCCAGCCTTGCAGCGTGCGCCAGTGGTTGAGCGGTTTGCTCGACAGCAATATGCAACTGCGCGAGTACGAATACCTGCCGCTGGTGACTATCCAGGAACACAGCGAACTGCCCAAGGGCCAGCCGCTGTTCGACAGCCTGTTCGTGTTCGAAAACGCCCCGGTGGAAACCTCGGTGCTCAGCCATGCGCAAAGCCTGAATGCCACCTCCGATTCCGGGCGTACCCACACCAACTTCCCACTGACCGCCGTGTGCTACCCGGGCGATGACCTGGGCTTGCACCTGTCCTACGACCAGCGCTACTTCGATGAAACCACCGTGCAAGGCATGCTCGCCGAGTTCAAGCGCCTGTTGCTGGCGCTGGTGCAGGGCTTCCATGGCGACATGGCCGACCTGCCGCTGATCGGCGAGCAGGAGCGCGCGTTCCTGGTGGACGGCTGCAACCAGAGCGAACACGACTACCCGCTGGCGCGCAGCTATGTCGAGTTGTTCGAGGAACAGGTGGCGCGGCATCCGCAGCGTATCGCCGCCAGTTGCCTTGACCGGCAATGGAGCTATGAGGCGTTGAACCGACGCAGTAACGGCCTGGGGCATGCGCTGATTGCCGCCGGTGTCGGCCCGGACCAACCGGTGGCGCTGCTGGCCGAGCGTGACCTTGCGCTGCTCGGCATGATTATCGGCAGCTTCAAGGCCGGTGCCGGTTACCTGCCGCTGGACCCCGGCCTGCCCGGTCCGCGCCTGAGCCGCATCATCGAGCTGAGCCGCACGCCCTTGCTGGTGTGCACCGAAGCGTGCCGGGAACAGGCCATCGCACTGCTCGACGGCGTCGACTGCCAGTTGCTGGTGTGGGAGGAAATCCCCGCCCGTGGCGAGAACCCGGGCGTCTACAGCGCCCCGGACAACCTCGCCTACGTGATCTATACCTCCGGTTCCACCGGCCTGCCCAAGGGCGTGATGGTCGAACAGCGCGGCATGCTCAACAACCAGTTGAGCAAAGTGCCGTACCTGCAACTGAGCGACGCCGATGTGATCGCGCAGACCGCTTCACAAAGCTTCGATATTTCCGTGTGGCAGTTCCTTGCTGCGCCGCTGTTTGGCGCACGGGTGGATATTGTGCCGAACGCCCTTGCCCATGATCCGCAGGGGTTGTTGGAGCACGTTCAAACACAAGGCATCACTGTGCTGGAGAGTGTGCCGTCGCTGATCCAGGGCATGCTCGCCCAGGACCACATCCGCCTCGACGGCCTGCGCTGGATGTTGCCGACCGGTGAAGCGATGCCGCCGGAACTGGCGCACCAGTGGCTGCTGCGCTACCCGCAGATCGGCTTGGTCAACGCCTACGGCCCGGCGGAGTGCTCGGACGATGTGGCGTTCTACCGCGTTGACCTGGCTTCGACCCGTGGCACCTATCTGCCGATTGGCACGCCCACCGACAACAACCGTCTGTACCTGCTGGACGGCGCGCTGGAGTTGGTGCCCCAAGGGGCCGTCGGTGAACTGTGCGTAGCCGGCATCGGCGTCGGTCGGGGTTACGTCAGCGACCCGCTGCGCACCGCACCGGTGTTTGTGCCGGACCCGTTCGGCGCACCGGGTGAGCGCTTGTACCGCACGGGCGATCTGGCGCGGCGGCGCAGTGATGGCGTGTTGGAATATGTCGGGCGGGTTGACCACCAGGTGAAAATTCGCGGCTACCGCATCGAACTGGGCGAAATCGAAGCGCGCCTGCACGAACAACCCGAGGTGCGCGATGCGGCAGTCGGTGTCCAGGAGGGCGTCAACGGCAAGCACCTGGTGGGCTACCTGGTGCCGGTTGATGAAACCCTCAGCCCAAGCGAACGCCTGGACCGCATCAAGCAACGCCTGCGCGCCGAACTGCCGGAATACATGGTGCCGCTGCACTGGCTGTGGCTGGAGCGCCTGCCGCTCAACGCCAACGGCAAACTCGACCGCAAGGCCCTGCCGGCCCTGGAAATCGGCCAGCTGCACAACCAGGACTACCTGGCGCCGCGCAATGAACTGGAAACCACCCTGGCCGCGATCTGGGCCGAAGTGCTCAAGGTCGAACGGGTAGGGGTGCAGGACAGCTTCTTTGAACTGGGCGGGCATTCGTTGCTGGCGACACAGATCGCTTCGCGGGTGCAGAAAACCTTGCAGCGCGATGTGCCGTTAAGGGCGATGTTCGAGTGCAGCACGGTGGCGGAACTGGCCGAGTACATCGAAGGGTTGGCGGGGAGCGAGATCAGTGCCGAGAAGGTGGATCGGTTGAGTGATTTGATGGCGCAGTTGGAGGGATTGTGAGACGGCCGCTGGTCTGAAGTGTCGGGATTTTCCGGCGCAACTGTTAATTCTGACAGTAGGCAGTGTTCCTGTTCCACGTGTTAGATACCCGCAGTTTCCGGCCCATCGGGTCGGGCCCGACGGTGATCTAACGCTGGACAGGAGTCTTATCGTGGCGAGCAAAACACCTGCTGGAAAAACCGGTTCCGTTCAGGCAGCAAATTCGCTGCCAGCCGTTGAAACGGAACTGCCCTATGCGATTATCGAGCACGCTGCGAACAACAGCGTGCTGTATCCCATTGACGCCCGTGATGGCACGACGGCCACGCTGACGCTGCCGGCGAACGCCACTGATGTCATGTTCTACATGGCGGTCAAGGGGCAGGACGAGCCGAGCTTCGAACCGGTATCTGTCGAAAATGGCGTCAATGTCGTCGGCATTCCGCCACAGTGGATCAGCTACTGCATCGGGCACACGGTCTTGATCAAGTACACGGCCAATGCAGGGGGGCGGGCCCTGGAATCCTTGACGCTGGAGTTGGAAATCCAACAGATCAGGGAGGAGGACCTCTTCGTTTCAAGGCCGGTGTTCACGCATGCCAAGGAGGAGTGGAATACCTGGTACCTGCGCATGCAAGAGTTCTCGGGTGATGAAATTGTCGCGATCAACGCCTGGCCGATGATTCAACCCGGGCATCGTCTGTTTGTGGTTGTTGCGGGTAACCAGCACGTTGCGCCTTATCGCTTCACCTGGGTGGCCAAGAATCATGTGGTGCAGGAGCACGAAGCTCGTCCAGAGCATGTTTTCCGCTTCAAGCTTTCGCGAGGCTGGCTGTCCAGGCTGGACGATTACTCGGCGATCACCGCTCACCTGGGCGTGATTTGGGACACAACCGAACCGGTATACCCTGAGCCAGGCGATCCGATTCTGGAGAATCCGCTGCCTGTGAACGCCGAGGATTTCCACCTGCGCACCACTTCATTGCTGCGTGTCGACCCTGCGCTGGACCTGAAACCGCCGCACTTGCGCGAGTCTACGCAATACAACGATGAGTGGTGCCTCAACCCTGAAAACACCCAGGAGGGAGGGGAGATCATCATCCAGGGTCTGGACACTTACAAAGGTGACGAGGTGAGGTTTTATGTATCCGGGCCCGCTTACGCGAAGAAACTGTTGGGTGATTTCACGGTTGAACAGAACGGCGAGATGCCTTTCGTCAAATTGCCGGCCTGTGTGGTGGCGTGTTTCTTCAACAAACAGATGACGTTGAGCTATGACCTTGCCGCCGGCGGCCCGGCACAGTCGTCCCAAGCGAGAGTGATCAGTGTTTTAACGCCCGAATTCCAGCGCCCGCTGATTGAAGAGGCGAACCAGGATCGCATGCTGTGCCTCGATAACTTCCCGGGGGACGCGAAGGTGATAGCGCCTCTGGGAGGCTATGGTGAGTGCGCGAGCCATTGCTGGATGTGGATCGATGCTGAATATGCAGACGGCAGCGCTTACCGCTTTGATATTCTGGACGGTGAGATTGTCACGCACGCCTGGAAAAGCGACGGCGTCAGGGCTGATATTCCAAGGGCAGCATTGGAAAAGATCGGCGATTGCTCCACGTTCGAACTGCGCGTCAAGACGGGCTTTTGCGAGGCGAGCGAACTGAAGAACGCCCACGAATTTCCGCCCGCGAGGTTCACGATCTACCAGGAGCCGTTGGCGCCACGGGCACCCACAGTCAGGGAAGCACAAGGGGGTGTTCTGGTGCCGTGGAACGCTCGCGAAGGGGTGCATGTCGAGGCGGTTTACGAAGGCTGCCAACCCAGCCACCAACATACTGCCCAGTGGTGCCTGGACGGAGCAGACAGTTGTTGGCCACTGCCTTTACAGAAGGGGGCGTCCGGCCCGGTCACGTTCCTGGCGTCCCGCGAACAGATGATCAACAGCTTCCGCAAGACGGCACTGATTTCTTACACCGTGATCAATGCCTGCAAGCAGATGGTGTCCGAGACACTCGAGTTGCAGGTCGGTGAGCCACTCATGCAGCGGCGTCCTCGTCCAGTGGTGAAACAAGCCACTGGCGACGTCTTGGATCTGCGTACCTTCCCTGGGAAGGACGCGCAAGTCATTGTCAAAAGTACCGATGTCGATGTCGATTTGGCGTGGTGGTTTTTCGTCGAGGGGCATGTCGGGGTTATGACGCTTGAGGGGACTGCGCAAGACGGTTCCCCAATCACTGTACCGATCATGGCGAGGCCACTCGAAAGCGGTGATAGGGACGGGTTGTCGTGTCTGATTCCACATTCGGAGTTGGAGAAGTTGAAAGATGATACGTATATCACCATCAATTTTTCGCATTTCATTGGTCCGCTTGGAAGTGTCGAGATCAAGTTCCAGGCCTTGAGGTTGCTGTTTATAAACCCTGTCTCTCTGCCCGTGCCCTCTGTGCCGGAAGCGGAGAACGGCGAGTTGAACTTTCTTCGACTGTGCTGTGAGAAGGATGCCCATCTGGTTGTGGCCCCTTGGGACAAGATCGCTACGGACAACCGAATCTCGTTGATCTGCACCGGCACGGCAATTGGAGGCGGCCCCCATTCCGTGGTTTTGCTGCCGGAGCGCGACGTTGCCCCGCTGGAGGTTCTGGAGGGCTTGAATATTGCGATTACAAATGCGCAATTTTTTGCATTCGCCAACGACAGTGTCATTACGCTGCGCCTGAGCGTGAGGTTTGCGAACGATACGCTGCGATCTTTCGAGCCGGTGGCACTGGAGCTGATCAAAAGCAGACAGATCGTCGAAAGGTTTGATGGGCAGCCTGACAAGCTGCTCAAACCCGGGGAAAGTCTGCGCCTTTCGACGATGACCATCACCATGGTTCAGTTGGCTACAAATGCTCGCGGCGGTATATACACCTTCGCAAACGTAGGGGAGTTTATGTCAGGACCGGCTTTCGGGTTTTGCATCGACACGGCTGGCTTTATCACCCCGACGCAGATAACACGCTTTGCATTCGACGTGCCCTGCGCCTGTCTGCGGTTTGCATATGTTCATCTCGATGGTCAGGCAACCGTGCGTTTCTACGGTGAAAGCGGGGTGCCCATCGAAACGCGTATCGTGGACTCAGCCAAGGGGGGGCGGCACCAATGGGTTGAGTTCAAGGCGGGCAAAGGTGAGTTGCTCGCAAGCTTTGAGGTTGAAGTGGGCGAGCACGGATACCTCGATAACTTCACTATGTGTAGTCCCGTGAATGCCTAGAGCCAGGCAATGAAGGGCGGGGTCACACAGACCCCGCCTTTGAGCCTTGGCGGAGTTTGAGCGGTTGTGCGTACACCACTGGTCTGGAATATCGAGTTTTCCCAGCAGAACTGTTAATTCTGACAGTAGGCAGCGGTCCTGATCCACGTGTTAGATATCCGCAGTTTCCGGCCCATCGGGTCGGGCCGACGGTGATCTAACATCTGGACAGGAGTCTTATCGTGGCGAGCAAAACACCTGCTAAAAAAACCGGTTCCGTTCAGGCAGCAAATTCGCTGCCAGCCGTTGAAACGGAACTGCCCTATGCGATTATCGAGCACGCTGCGAACAACAGCGTGCTGTATCCCATTGACGCCCGTGATGGCACGACGGCCACGCTGACGCTGCCGGCCAACGCCACTGATGTCATGTTCTACATGGCGGTCAAGGGGCAGGACGAGCCGAGTTTCGAGCCGGTATCTGTCGAAAATGGCGTCAATGTCGTCGGCATTCCGCCACAGTGGATCAGCTACTGCATCGGGCACACGGTATTGATCAAGTACACGGCCAATGCAGGAGGGCGGGCCCTGGAATCCTTGACGCTGGAGTTGGAAATCCAACAGATCAGGGAGGAGGACCTCTTCGTTTCAAGGCCGGTGTTCACGCATGCCAAGGAGGAGTGGAATACCTGGTACCTGCGCATGCAAGAGTTCTCGGGTGATGAAATTGTCGCGATCAACGCCTGGCCGATGATTCAACCCGGGCAGCGTCTGTTTGTGGTTGTTGCGGGTAACCAGCACGTCGCGCCCTATCGCTTCACCTGGGTGGCCGAGAATCATGTGGTGCAGGAGCACGAAGCTCGTCCAGAGCATGTTTTCCGCTTCAAGCTTTCGCGAGGCTGGCTGTCCAGGCTGGACGATTACTCGGCGATCACCGCTCACCTGGGCGTGATTTGGGACACGACCGAACCGGTATACCCTGAGCCAGGCGATCCGATTCTGGAGAATCCGCTGCCTGTGAACGCCGAGGATTTCCACC
>NZ_KZ477986.1:235385-361835 GCF_002837185.1 Pseudomonas fluorescens
GCCAGGCGATCCGATTCTGGAGAATCCGCTGCCTGTGAACGCCGAGGATTTCCACCAGCGCACCACTTCATTGCTGCAGGTCGACCCTGCGCAGGATCTGAACCCGCCGCATTTGCGCGAATCCGTGGAATTGCCGCCCGGTCAGTGGCAGCTCAACCCTGTCAACACGGTCAACGGCGGGCATGCAATCGTCAGCTACGCAGGCATGTTCGAAAATGACCATGTCTGTGCCTATGCATCGGGCCCTGGTTTTGGGCCGGTAGCCCTCGGCTGCAAAGACGTGAGCGAGGGGCAGATCAAGCTGTCATTCGATGTTGCTCCGCACATCATTGCAGCACTGTTCAACAAGAAGATGGTGTTGAACTACAGCGTTCAGTTCAACCATTATCAACCGCAGAGCTCCCCCGATCGCACGGTGCAAGTGCTTGCTCCGCAACTGACCTTGCCGTGTATCGAAGAGGCAACAGTGGGCATCGTTGATCTCAACACCTTCAGTGGTGATGCCACGGCGGTGGTACCCGTTTGGGATTATGCAGAAGAGGGCGAATGTTGCTGGATGTGGTTGAGTGGAACACGTGAAGATGGTAGCGACTACCGGTTCGACATAGTGCCTGGTAAGCCCCTTACTCCAGAGTGGCTGGCCAAGGGTGTTGACGAGTCTATCCCGCGGGACAGATTGAAGGAGCTTGCCGATTGCACGGGCTTTGAGCTGCATTTTGCCGCGAGCTTTGATGGCAAGTGCAATCGGGAAACCGCCATCGAATTCCCGATGCAGGTATTTGCGATCAGCCAGGAAAATCTGGTGTTGAAACCGCCGACCGTCACCGAAGCGGTGGGCAGCGAGTTGACCGTGTGGAATGGACGTAACGGCGTGCATGTGGAAGTGAATTACGTCGGCAACCATCCCAACCACAGCATTCAAGCCAATTGGTATCGGCCGGACGGCAGTTGCTGGCTGCTGGAGTCGCAACCGGGTAGTACAACCGGCCCTGTGATTTTTTCTGTCCCAAGAGAGGCCGTGATCGAAAGCATCGGCACAACGGTGAAGATCAACTTCACCGTGACCAGCGACTGTAAACAGCAGACCTCGGACGATTTGAACCTGCATATCAGCGTGCCGGTGCGTCTGCCGACGCCGGTGGTGAAACAGGCTACGCCTCCTGCCACCCAGCACGGTATTCTGGATTTGCGCACGTTTAACGGCGATGCCGACGGTACGTTGGAACCCTGGTGGTTTATCCTGGCTGGGCAAAATGTGTGGGCGTGGGGCGAAGGCACCGCCGACGCTGATGGTGCGCCTTTGACCTTTCCGGTGGGGACTGCCGGTCGAGTCACCGAGGGTGAAGTGACCGCCGGGTTGAATAAGCTGCTCAAACGTTCGGACCTGGAGAAGCTGCGTGACAAGACCGATCTGTTGATTACGTTCAACGTGACGCCGGATATCGGTGGCCAAGTCAGTAATGCGATCGAGTTCCCCAAGCTGCACCTTAAATTCCGCAAGGCATTTTATGATCTCACTGACTTTGACCCATCCGGTAAAGGCTGGAATGGTTGGCAGAGAGGCTTAGGCGCAGCAAATCCCGCCGATCTCGCTTTGAGAAATGACTTATGGGGCGGCCGGACGGGTTACTGGTTGCGTGATTACAGCTACACGAATACATCCGACCCTGTTACTGAAAGCGAGAAAATGTTTAAGATTTTCACAGATCTGGAACCGGGACGCTTCTATCGTTTCTCGGCCTTGGTCTGTAATAGTAGTGGTCAAGGCTCCAACCCCCGTATTGCATTAGCGGTTGACCGAAAAAACATAACCGATGTAGTAGAGCCTCCTACAACTTGGCAAACACTTGCACAGGTATTTCAAGCTACCTCAAACACCGCCAGGCTCAGTGTCAATAATCACAAAATGGGCGCGATCCATGGTAACGATTTCGGCATCACAATGATCGAGCTGCACGAAGTCCAACAATAGTTAATCGAGGTTGATCAAGCATAAGGCCTCCGATGTTTGGAGGCCTTATCAATAAAGCATGCGCGTTGCTTATTTCGGCCCCAAAATCTTCACCAACTTATCCGGCGACGGCGCGCCCTGCTGTTGCTGCAGTGCGCCCTTGTCATCCAGGTAGAAAATCGCCGGCGTCGCCGACAACTCCAATTCCTCCATCAACTTCATATTGGCATCGAGCTTTGCTTCGATATCCTCAGGGATTTTGCTCAGCGCTTGCAGCTTGCTGGCTTTACCTGCGCCCTCGTGATCTTCCAGGGCCTTTTGCGGGTCCTTGGCGGCGAACAGTGCGGCGGATTTGCCTGGGCTGTCTTCGCGGATAATCCCCACCATGATATGGCGCAACTGCACCTTGCCGGCCTTCACCCACGGCCGGGCCTGTTCCCAGAACATGTTGCAATAGGGGCAGTTGGGGTCGCTGAACAGGTAGACGATGCGTGGCGCATTCTTGTCGCCGTCCTGGATCCAGCTGCTGTTTTCCATCTTGGCCCAGACTTCCTTGGACATCGGTGCGTACACCAGTTTTTCCAGGGGAGCGCTGCTCAGGTCGTTGCCTTGGGCATCGTACAGGTTGCCAGCGATCACGTTCTTGCCGTCGGCGGTCAGGTACAGCGCCATGCCGCGGTTCTGGTACTGCGCGGCGTAGCCGGTGAGGCCGCTGGGGGCGTCGAATGTACCGAGGATTTTGGCGCCCTTGGCTTCGATTTGCTTGATCGGGGCCGGCCAGTCTTCGGCCTGCACCAGGGTGGCGGCAAGTGTCAGTGGCAGCAGGGTCAGCAGGTGGCGGAGGCGAGGCATGTCGGTTTCCTTTGTGGGGCGGTGTCGAAGGGTTCCATGGCACGGGCCAGGCTGGCTTGGGACAGCTCGCCCAGGTGGCTGTTGATCAGGCGTCCGTCGGCCGTATAGAACAACGTAGTAGGCAACGCCATGGAGCCGACGGCCTGGCCGAGCCGGCCGCTGGCGTCGAACAGCACGTTGTCGAGGTTCAGGCCCTGGGTGGCCAGGTACGTGCTGACGCTTTGCATGCTCTCGGCCTGGTTGACGAACAGGAAGGTGATATCCGGGCGCTGGTGTTGCGCGCGTTCCAGCACCGGCATTTCCCGGCGGCACGGTGGGCACCAGGTAGCCCAGAGGTTGATTACCAGCGGGCCGCCTTTGTAGTCGGCCAATTGCACCACATTGCCGTTGGCATCGCGCAGGGTGATATCCGGCAGGTGTGAGCCCTTGTCGTAAAGGTTCAGGGACAGGCTGGTCATGCCCCAGAACACCAGGCCGCTGATCACCCCCGCACTCAGTGGCCTGCGCAGGGCCGGGCGTCGCCAGCCGTAGGCCAGCGCACCGAGCACCAGCGCGATCACGCCGGGCCAGGCGAGGAACCCGCCGTCGCGCAGATCGACCATCTGCAGCCAGTCGTTGCGATAATCACTCCAGTACATCAGCACAAAGCTGACACGGGCGGCCAGCATGCCCAGCAGGAACAGGCTGAACAACACCGATTCGGGGTTTTCCCCGCCACGCTTGGCCACGCGCCAGCCCACCAGGGTGGCGAGAATCAGCGCGCAGATCAGCAGAATGTGATTCAGGGCGATGGCGAAGGTGCCGATGGTGAGGGTCAGCATCAGCGCGCGTCTCGGGTTTGCGTCCAGCGTTGCAGGAAGGCGGCGGCATCCACTTCGCCGGTGATGCGTTGGGCTCGGCGTTCTTCACCGTCCGGGCCGATCCACACGAAACTCGGGGGCCCCGGCACTTTGTAGCGGCCGAGCAGTTCACGGCTGGCGGCATTGTCGGCGGTGACGTCCAGGCGCAGCAGGCGTACATCCTTCAGGGCGGCCATCACCTCTGGCTTGCCGAACACCTGTTTTTCCATGATCTTGCACGACACACACCAATCGGCGTAGTAATCCACCAGCACCCATTGGCCCTCGGCCTTGGCGCTGTCGAGCTGGCTTTGCAGGGCGGCAGGATTGTTGATGGTCGTGAACGCATCGTGGGCGCTGGCTGTGGCAGCCACCCGCGCGCCGCTGTAGACCTTCAGCGGTTGCCACAGCTCATCGCTGCCACCCGCCGCGCCCACCACCAGTACAGCGCCCCACAGGCCCAGCACCAGGGAGCCCGCGCCGAACACCTTGGCGGCCAGGCCGTATTCACGCGCCAGCGTCCAACCGCAATAGGCCATGACCAGCGCCAGTGCGCCCCACAGGCCGATCCACAGGCTTTCGCCGACCACCGGGCGAAGCATCAGTACGGCGGTGCCGAGGAACAGGAAGCCGAAAATGCCCTTGAGCACGTTCATCCAGGTGCCCGGCTTGGGCAGGAAGCGGTTGCCCACGGTGACCAGCAGCAACAACGGGATACCGATGCCGATGCCCATGGCGAACAGGATCAGCCCGCCGTGCAGCGCATTGCCGCTCTGGGCGATATACAGCAGGGCGCCGGCCAGGGGCGCGGTCATGCACGGGCCCACCAGCAGGCCGGACAATGCGCCGAGAATGCCGGCACCGACCAGGCTGCCACCGCTCTGCCGGCGGCTGACCGTGTCGAGGCGGTCGCGCAGGAACGCAGGCAGTTGCAGTTCAAAGAAGCCGAACATCGGCAGGGCGAGCACCACGAACAACGCGGCGAAACTGCCGAGGATCCACGGGGTTTGCAGCAGTGCGGCAAGATTGCCGCCGAGCAATGCGGCCATCACGCCCAGCGCGGCATACACCAGCGCCATGCACACCACGTAGCTGCTGGCCAGGGCAAAGCCGCGACGCGGGCTGGCGCCGCTGCCCACCACCAGGCCGGCGAGAATTGGCAGCATCGGCAACGAACACGGGGCAAACGCCAGCAACAGGCCCAGGCCGAAAAAGATCAGCAGGCTCCAGCCCAGGCTGCGCTGTTGCAGGCCACTGGCCAGGCTTTGGTCCTGGGCTTGTGTGGTGGCGGCGACCGCCGGGTTGCCGCCCAGGTCCACGGTAATCGATTGCGGCGGATAACACAGGCCGGCATCGGCACAGCCCTGCCAGCCCAGCTTGACCTGACCGCTGGTACCGGCCGGGAGCTTCACTTCCAGGCCCTGGCGATACACCTGCTGTTCGCCGAAGAACTCATCGCTATGGGCTTCACCCTGGGGCAGCGCGGGCTTTTCGGCCAGGCCGTCGAATTTCATGCGCTGCTGGTACAGGTAATAACCGTCGGCAATCTGCCAATACAGCTGGGTCTCGCCACTTTCAAGGCGTTCGGAGGTAAAGGTGAAGGCCTTGCCCACCGGCAGGAAATCGGGTTTGGTCTCGAATGGGTTGCCCGGCGCGGCCTGGGCGAACCCCGCCAGCAACACCAGCAGAAAAGTAAATAGATACCGCATGGTCCAGCCTTAATTCGATGCAAGTGAGGCACACAATGTGTGGCGTTGATTAACCGATGATTAACCGGGCGCTATTCTAAAGTGTAGGAGTTATCGGGTGTTGCGAAGTTAGCGGCATAATGCGCGCTTAATCCGTGCGTTTTCTAATCGCCCGCATCTTTCATGAAGGGTTCAGCATGCACGTACTGGTCTGTGAAGACGACGAACTGATCGCCAGCGGCATTGTGGCCGGCCTCACCGCGCAGGGCTTCACGGTCGAACGTGTGGGCACGGTTGCGGCAGCCAGGGCGATGCTCAGGGCGGCGACCTTCGACATCATGGTGCTCGACCTCGGCCTGCCCGACGAAGACGGCCTGAAACTGCTGCAGCAACAGCGCAGCCAGGGCCTGGAAATCCCGGTGTTGATCCTCACCGCGCGTGACTCGGTGACCAACCGCGTCGACGGCCTGCAGGCGGGGGCCGATGACTACCTGCTCAAGCCCTTCGACCTGCGCGAACTTGCCGCCCGCCTGCAAACCCTGCTACGCCGCGTGGCGGGGCGCAGTGTCAACCTGATCGAACATGGCCGCCTGGCGTACGACCCCAGCAGCCGCGAGACCTTCCTGGGTGGCCAGCCGGTGGACCTGTCGCGCCGTGAACAAGCACTGTTGCAGGCCTTGCTGCACAACAAGGGGCGCGTGTTGTCCAGTGAGCAGCTCAAGGACAGCGTCTACGGGTTCAACGATGAACTGGAAAGCAACGCGCTGAACGTGCACATCCACCACCTGCGGCGCAAATTGGGCAACGGCATCGTCGAGACCGTACGCGGCCTCGGCTATCGCCTGGGCCCGGCCGATGCGGGAGAGGATGCTTCGTGAAGAGCCTGCGCCTGCGCCTGACGTTCAAGCTCGGCGCCGCTTTTGTAGTGATCTGGGCCCTGGCGGCGGCCTGGATGCTCAACGATCTGCGCAACCAGATGATGTTTTCCCTCGACCAGCGGCTGGTCGCCTCGGCGCGCATGGTGGCCGGGCTGACCGAACAGATGCCGGGCCTGGCCAGCGTCGGCGTCGGCACGCATTTGCGCGCCGAACAACTCAACGTACCGGGGGGCATGGCTTGCCAGGTCAGTTCCCTGCACGGCGAAATCCTGGCGCGCAGCCATACCACGCCGGATGAAGGGTTGGAGTCGCGCAAGAGCGGTTTTCGCGATCAGGTGATCGACGGCGTGGGCTGGCGCAGTTTCACCCTGTCCCGTGGCGACCTGCTGATCACCACCGCCGACCGTCAGGTAGAGCGTGAGGCGCTGAACCTGTCGATCCTGCTGGCGGCCTCGGTGCCGGTCGGCGTGGCCTTGCTGGGGTGCCTGTGCCTGCTGTGGCTGGGCATCGGCCAGAGTCTGGTGCCGCTCAATCGCATGCGCGACGCCTTGATGCGCCGCAGCGCCGACTCCCTTGAACCGTTGCAGATCCATCCGCTGCCCAGCGAACTCAAGCCATTGCTCGACACCCAGAACCAGCTGTTGCAACGCATCGCCAAGACCATCGAGCGCGAGCGCCGCCTCACCGGTGACGCCGCCCATGAGCTGCGCAGCCCATTGACGGCGATCAAGACGCACCTGCAGGTGGCGCGCATGACCGAGGGCGCGGCGCGTGACCAGTCCCTGGCTCATGCCGAGGAAGGCGCCGACCGCCTGCACCGCACCCTGGAGCAACTGTTGCTGCTGGCACGGGTGGAGGGCAGCCTGTCGTTTGACGATGGGTTGCAGTCCAGCGCCGAGGAAGTCGCACGCCTGGCGATCCAGGATGCCCACGCCGGGGACAATTCGCGCATCGACCTGATCCTGGCGGACAGCCTCGCCGACACGCCGGTGGATATGCCCGTGGGGTTGGCCGTGGCAGCCCTGCGCAACCTGCTGGACAACGCCTTGCGCCACACCCCGGCCGATACCCGGGTGCAATTGAAAGTGTCTTCCAGCGCTGACAAGGTGGTGTTCCGCGTGCGCGACCATGGCACGCAGATTTCCAGCGATGACCTGCAATACCTGACCCAGCGCTTCTGGCGCAATGGCAGCAGCGACGGCTGTGGCCTGGGCCTGGCGATCGTTCAGGCGATCGTGCAGCGCTGCTCGTGCTCGCTGACATTCGACAGCCAGGCCGATGGCCTGCGCGTTGACCTGGGCATGCCGTTGCGACGCTGATCGCTTTTGTGCAAGTGCCAAATAATTACCGCCCGCCTGACCTGCAAGTCGTCAGGATGGCGGTAATTTTTTTGTGCTTGAACGGGCCGAATGATTCGGCCCGTATTGAAAAGGACGGATCTTATGTTGGTCATCGATACCAGTTTCCCTGCCAAGGATTTCAACGAACGTAGTGGCGAGCCCGTGGGGCAGGTGATCCTGCATTACACCGCGGCACCCTTTAAATCGTCCTTGCGCACCCTGACGCAGAATGGGGTCAGCGCTCACTACCTGCTGCCCGATCCCGATGAACCCGCCTATCGCGCCGCCGGCTATGACGAACTGCGCGTGTTTCGCCTGGTGGGCGAGGACAAGCGTGCCTGGCATGCCGGGGCGAGCTATTGGGACGGGCGGGATAACCTCAACAGCCGCGCGATCGGCATCGAAATCGTCAACCTGGCCCGTGACGACAAAGGTGTGTTCACTTTTCCCGCGTATCGCGAGGAACAGGTGCGGGTGTTGATTGCGTTGGTGCGCGACATTCTCGAGCGTTACCCGCACATCGGCCCGGTCGATATTCTCGGGCATTCGGATGTGGCGTACTGGCGCAAGAGCGACCCGGGCCCTCGTCTGCCCTGGCGCTGCCTGCATGAGGCCGGAATAGGGGCCTGGTTTGACGAAACCGCTAGGGCGATGTACCAACGCCGGTTTTGCATGGGCTTGCCGCCGGAAGTGGAAGTCGAGCGGGCGTTTCAGCGCTATGGCTACAAACCGGCCTGGAATCGCCAGGCCTTTGAACAGCGCACCCGGGCGTTTCAGATGCACTTTCGGGCGCGCGAGTATGCCGGGTTTCTGGATGCCGAGACCTGCGCGATCCTGTATGCGCTGAATGAAAAGTACCGGGGACTCTGAAGCCGAGCGCAATTTAACTGTGGGAGGGGGCAAGCCCCTCTCACGTTTGGAACTTCATTCATCAGTTAGCCACCCCCGACCCCTAAATCCTCTTCTCGCTGATGCGTCTTCAGAACATGAAGTCCGTGCGCATTTCCACCCCCACGGATGACCACCATCACCCGTGTATTGAGGGATCGAGAGATGTCAGTCGCTACCAGCCCCATTGAAGCCGCGCCTGTGCACGCCAGCGAGACGCTCTATCAGTTCGACGAAACCCCGCTGCTGGCCCGTCAGCGCCAGCAGGAATCCAACGCCCGCAGCTACCCGCGGCGCATCCCTCTGGCGCTCAAGCGTGCCAAGGGTATCTACGTGGAAGACGTGGAAGGCCGCAGTTTCATCGATTGCCTGGCCGGCGCCGGCACGTTGGCCCTTGGACATAACCACCCGGTGGTGATCCAGGCGATTCAACAGGTATTGAGCGACGAGTTGCCGTTGCACACCCTGGACCTGACCACGCCAGTCAAGGATCAGTTCGTGCAGGACCTGTTCGGCTTGTTACCGCCGGAGCTGGCGCGGGAAGCGAAGATCCAGTTCTGCGGCCCCACCGGCACCGATGCGGTGGAAGCGGCCTTGAAGCTGGTACGCACCGCCACCGGGCGCAGTACGGTGTTGTCGTTCCAGGGGGGGTATCACGGCATGAGCCAGGGCGCGTTGAGCCTGATGGGCAGCCTCGGGCCGAAGAAACCCCTGGGCGCGTTGCTCGCCAATGGTGTGCAGTTTCTGCCATACCCTTACGACTACCGCTGCCCGTTCGGTCTGGGAGGCGCGGAGGGGGTGCGGGTCAACCTGCATTATCTGGAAAACCTGCTCAACGATCCCGAAGCCGGCGTGTTGCCGCCAGCGGCGGTGATTGTCGAAGTGGTGCAGGGCGAGGGCGGTGTGGTGCCGGCGGATCTCGACTGGCTGCGCGGCTTGCGGCGCATTACCGAACAGGCAGGGGTAGCGCTGATTGTCGATGAGATCCAGAGTGGCTTTGGCCGCACCGGCAAAATGTTTGCCTTCGAGCACGCGGGGATCATCCCGGACGTGGTGGTGATGTCCAAAGCCATTGGTGGCAGCTTGCCGCTGGCGGTGGTGGTGTACCGCGACTGGCTCGACACTTGGCTGCCGGGTGCGCATGCCGGGACCTTCCGTGGCAACCAGATGGCGATGGCGGCCGGTTCCGCGGTGATGCGCTACCTCAAGGAGCACGACGTGGCCGCGCACGCGGCGGCGATGGGCGAGCGCCTGGGCGAACATCTGCATATCCTGCAGCGCGACTTTGCGCACCTGGGGGATATTCGCGGACGTGGGCTGATGCTCGGCGTGGAACTGGTGGACCCCAATGGCCCACGCGACATCCAGGGCCATCCGCCGGTGCATCGCCAGCTCGCGCCTGTGCTGCAACGTGAGTGCCTCAAGCGCGGCCTGATCCTCGAGCTGGGTGGGCGGCATGGCAGTGTGGTGCGCTTCCTGCCGCCGCTGGTGATCACCGCCGCCGAGATCGACCGCGTCGCCGAGATCTTCGGGCGCGCCCTGGCGGCAGCGGTCGCCAGCGTCTAATTTTCCTGGCCCTTGATACGTTTCTACAGATATCAGTGCTGCGCATGGTGCGCGGCCGGCCTTTGAGCGACGGAGAACAGCAATGACCTCAGTATTTGACCGCGACGACATCCTGTTTCAGGTAGTGGTCAACCACGAAGAGCAATATTCGATCTGGCCCGACTACAAGGCCGTGCCGGAGGGCTGGCGCACCGTGGGCAAGAGCGGCATGAAGAAAGAGTGCCTGGCCTATATCGAAGAGAACTGGACGGATATGCGTCCGCTGAGCTTGCGTCAAAAGATGGATGGCGCTGCACTCGCCTGAACACCGCCGATCAGAATGTGGGAGGGGGCAAGCCCCCTCCCACAATTAATTCGCGTTGACTTCAGGCCTTTCTTTCTCCTGTCCCCCCGTCACCACCTGCACGCTCAAGCGCGGTGTCGCCAGGTCAAGCCCGGCTTCATCCAGGTGCCGCTTGAGCGACAGGTTGAACGCCCGCGACACTTCCCATTGCTTGATCGGCGCAGTCTTGAACCGCGCGCGCAGGATGGCGCTGCCTGATTCAAAACTCTCCACACCCTGAATCTCCAGCGGTGACCAGATATTGCGGCGTTGCAGCGGGTCATTACGCATGGACTGGCCGACATCGCGCATCAGCTTGATCGCGTCGTCGATCTCCATGTTGTAGGGGATCGCCACGCGGAATATCGCGTAGCCGAACTCGCGGGAATAGTTCTTGATGCTCTTGATTTCGCTGAACGGAATGGTGTGCACGATGCCGTCGATATCGCGCAGGCGCACGGTACGAATGGTCAGGCCTTCGACAGTGCCCAAGTGGCCGCCGACGTCCACGTAGTCATCGATGGCCAGGGAGTCTTCGATAATGATGAACAGGCCCGTGATCAAGTCCGCCACCAGTGACTGCGCACCAAAACCGATGGCGATACCGATGACACCCGCACCGGCCAGCAGCGGTGTGACGTTCATGCCCATGTTCGCCAGGGCGACGATGGCGGCAATGATAAAGATGGTCACGAACAGCACGTTGCGGATCAGCGGCATCATGGTCTGCGCCCGCGCATTGGCCAGGCCTTTGCGTGAGCGGGTCAGGGCATGGTGAATCGCGGTGTCGCTGAGGATCCAGATCAGCCAGGCGAACAGCAGGGTCCCGCCCAGGCCGAACAGCTTGACGCTGACTTCATGGCCATCGCCTTCGGTAAAGCGAATCATCGACAGGCCCCAGACCCGCAGCCCCAACTCGATAAACACCAGCCACACCACCAGATGCACCAGGGTGTAAACGAAGTTTTTCAGGCGGTCGGAGTACAGCGCATGGCGCTTGTGTCCGCGTTGCGGTCTGAGGGCGTGGCGTCGCACCAGCCCGTTGATCACCATGCACAACACCAGCAGCACCGTGCACAGCAGCGACTGGCGCAGGGCGGTGCTGCTGTCGCCGGCGGAGAGGAAGGTGGCGAACAGCGAAATGCCCACCAGCAACAACGCCGGCAAGTACCAGAAGGTGCCGATGATCGAGAGGGTGTCGGTGAGGGCGCGACGCGTCAAACGGCGCGACAGCGGCTGGTTGCGGATCAGGTGCGCAATCGGCCGGCGAAACCGCAGGATGAAGACGCCGGTGGACAGCGCGGCCATGACATTGGCGACGGTCGCGGCGGTGTGGGCCAGGTGCTGGCCGAGCGCCGCGACCAGTCGCGGGTCGCTCAAGGCTTCGCCAAAGGCGGCAAAACTGCCGATCCACCACAGCGGGCGGAAGGCCTGGTGGCGCAGGATATACAGGGCGCGGTGGCGGTGCGGGCCGTCGAGCACGGAGAAGGCAATCACGCAGATCGCCGAGAAACAGGTGCCGACCACCAGCGCGTAAGCCAGCACCATCGCCAGGGACTTGCCCAGGGACGAAGGCAGGGCGTAGCTCAGGTAGACCGTGATCACCAAGGCGATGAGCCACGGGCCCAACTTGCGCAGAGCAAAGCGCAGCATGTCCCAGGTGCGCGGGTGTTGCGGCAGTTCCTCGGGCAGGCCGAAGCGCTCGCGCACGCGGTGGCTGAGCCAGATCAGCGCGGCAGCCAGCAGGCTCCACACCGCCAGGATCACCGCAAAACCAAAGATGATCGGCAACCATTCGTTGGCGGGCAGCATCAGCGCGCCGAGTTCATCCCTGGCCAGGTCGACTTCATTGGCCCAGCGGCCCAGCGGGCTGTCGGCGCCGGAGAACTGCTGTTCAAAGCCCGACAACGTGCTGCCAATCAGTCCGAGCACACCGAGTTCGGCCGCCGGTTGGGCTTTTTGCGTGGCGGCGCGCAGCTTTTTCAAGTCGCTCAGCAGTTGGGTGCGCTGCTGGTCGTTCTCCAGGGTCTTGATCACCTCGTCCAGCGACTGCCCCAGGGGCACCTCGGCCTGGGGTTGGGCCTTGTTGGAGCCGCTCAGCATCCCGGGCAAGCCGACAGCCTGGGCGGACGTCAGCGGCAGGAGCATGAGCAGGGTGATCAGCAGGTAGCGGGGCAGGGCAAACAGACGGGAAAGCACGAGGCGGTCAACCTTGAAAGCGATGAATTGACCGAGTGTACGAGGCCGCTATGCCAGATGCGAGTGTCATTGCGCCAATTTGGCGAGGATCTTGTACACCACGGTGCCGAGAATCAGCAGCATACCGATCCACATGCCGAACACGCCAAGGGGGTTGTCACGAAAGTTGAAGCCGGCGGCGAGCATGATCATGCCGATCAGGATGGGGATAAGCATGGCGTGGAAAGAGGACATGGAGATCATCAGGCGACGGCCTTGTCGGAGTGGAAGTTCTGACAAGTCTAGGTCGGATTATTAAAAGTGTCGGTGACGCAGATCAGGTGTACGCCAAACCTAATGTGGGAGGGGGCTTGCCCCCCGATAGCAGTGTGTCAGTCAGTACATCTATTGACTGATCCACCGCATCGGGGGCAAGCCCCCTCCCACATTTGACCGAGTTAGCCTGGCAGATCAGGGCAGGTCGCGACTGGCATAAAACGCACCCAATACCTTCACCAGATGCGCCAGGTCATGACTGCCGCACAGCTCCCGAATGGAGTGCATGGCAAACGTCGGCAGGCCGATGTCCACCGTACGTACGCCCAGGTGGCTGGCGGTGATGGGGCCTATCGTCGAGCCGCAGCCCATATCGCTGCGCACTACAAAGCTCTGCACCGGTACTTCCTGGGCCATGCACAGGTGGCGGAAGAACCCGGCGGTTTCGCTGTTGGTGGCGTAGCGCTGGTTGCTGTTGACCTTGATCACCGGGCCGGCGTTGAGCTTGGGGCCGTGGTTGGCGTCGTGTTTCTCGGCGTAGTTCGGGTGCACGCCGTGGGCGTTGTCGGCAGACACCAACAGGGATTTCTGAATGGTGCGTACGAATTCCTCACCTTCCGGCAGCAGGCGGCGCAGGGTCTGTTCCAGCATCGGGCCATCGGCGCCGCACGCCGAGCAGGAGCCGACTTCTTCGTGATCGTTGCACACCAGCACGCAGGTTTCTTCGGTGTCGCTGGTGAGCAGCGCCTGCAGCCCGGCATAGCACGACAGCAGGTTGTCCAGGCGTGCGCCGGCGATGAAGTCGCCGTTCAGGCCAATCACGGCTGCGCTTTGGGTGTCGTAGAAGCTCAGCTCGTAGTCGAGCACCACGTCGGCATTGAGCCCATGCTCGCGCGCCAGTTGCTCGGTAAGCACGGCACGAAAGTCCACGCGCTCGTCACCGGCAAATTGCGCGAGGATCGGCGGCAGTTCGGTCTGTGCATTGATCGCCCACCCCTGGTTGGCCTCACGGTTCAGGTGAATGGCCAGGTTGGGAATGATTGCGATCGGCAGCTTGAAGTCGATCAGTTGGCTTTCGACCTTGCCATCGCGCCGGAACGTCACACGGCCGGCCAGGGACAGGTCGCGGTCGAACCACGGGGCCAGCAAGGCGCCGCCATAGACTTCCACGCCCAACTGCCAGAAACCCTGGCGCTGCAGCTCGGGCTGCGGCTTGACCCGCAGGCATGGGCTGTCGGTGTGGGCGCCGACCATGCGAATACCGTCTTGCAGCGGCGAGTGGCGGCCCAGTTTGAAGGCGATGATCGAGGAGTCGTTACGGGTCACGTAATAGCGACCGTTGGCCTCGGTGGTCCAGGTGTCGCGCTCGTCGAGACGCTGGTAACCGGCCGCTTCCAGGCGCTGGGCGAGGGCGGCTGTGGCATGAAAAGGAGTAGGGGAGGCCTTGAGGAAGTCGATCAGGCCTTGATTCAACGCTTCGCGCATAAATAGCTCCAGACAGCAATGCGCGGAGTTTACCGTATTGATTTGACTCGGTGTCGAGAACTGACACAGAACAAAATGTGGGAGGGGGCTTGCCCCCGATGGCGGAGTTCCAGTCACTGCATCTGGTGACTGATCCACTGCTATCGGGGGCAAGCCCCCTCCCACATTTGACTGCATTCACAACTTAAAAGGGGGCTGGGCACTCGAAGCGCAGGCGTTCGCCGCTTTGCGGATGAGTAAAGCTGAGCATGCTCGCGTGCAGGCACAGGCGCGGCCAGGCAGCCAGAGCCTGCTCGTGGGCATACAGGCCGTCACCCAACAGCGGGTGGCCGATCGACAGCATGTGTACGCGCAACTGGTGCGAACGCCCGGTGATCGGCGTCAGTTCCACGCGGCACCAGTCGCCGCAACGCTCCAGCACTTTCCAGAAGGTCAGCGCATGTTTGCCGAATTCGTGATCCACCACATGGCGTGGCTTGGTCGGTGGGTCATAGCGCAAGGGCAAGTCGATGCTGCCGCTGTCCAGTTCCGGCTGGCCCCACGCCAAGGCGGTGTAGGCCTTTTCTGTTTCGCGGTCGTGAAACTGGCGGGACAGTTCGCGGTGGCTATCCGCGTCCCGGGCCAGCAGGATAATGCCGGACGTTTCCCAGTCGAGCCGATGGACGATGCGGGCTTCGGGGTAGCCGTTTTCCTGCAGGCGGGTGATCAGGCAGTCCTTGTTGTCGTCGGCGCGGCCCGGCACCGAGAGCAGCAGGGTCGGCTTGTTCACCACCAGGACAGCGTCGTCCTGATGCAGGATATGGATGTTGGACAGCGGCATTAAACAGCCTCGTAACAAACGCCAACGGCGGCTCGCCCACCCGGTTCCCGGCAAGGGATCAAGGTGACCGAGCCGCCGTGGCGGCCGCCTGTTCGATCAACGATCAGGCAGGGTGATATTGAGTTCCAGAATCGAGCAGCTGCCGTCATTTTCCAGGGCGACATGCACGTCATCGTTACCGATATTGACGTACTTGCGGATCACCTCGACCAGTTCCTTCTGCAAGGCTGGCAGGTAGTCCGGGGTACTGCGTTGGCCGCGTTCGTGCGCCACGATGATCTGTAGACGCTCTTTCGCGACCGATGCGGTACTGGGTTTTTTGTTGGCGCGAAAGAAGTCGAGAAATTTCATTGTTTAGTTGCCTCCAAAGATACGCTCGAAGAATCCCTTCTTCTTCACATCGAGGAAGCGGTGTTCCACGGTCTTGCCCAGCAAACGATCAACGGCATCGCTGTACGCCTGGCCGGCGTCGCTCTGGTCGTCGAGAATCACTGGCACGCCCTGGTTGGAAGCCTTCAGGACGGCCTGGGATTCCGGGATCACACCCAGCAGGGTCACGGCGAGGATGTCCTTGACGTCTTCAACGCCGAGCATTTCGCCATTGCTGACACGCTCAGGGTTGTAGCGGGTCAGCAGCAGGTGTTCCTTGATCGGGTCCTGGCCTTCTTCGGCGCGCTTGGACTTGCTGGCCAGCAGGCCGAGCATGCGGTCGGAGTCACGTACCGAGGACACTTCCGGGTTGGTCACCACGATGGCTTCATCGGCGAAGTACATCGCCAGGTGAGCGCCGGTTTCGATACCGGCCGGGGAATCGCACACCACGTATTCGAAGGTTTCTTTCAGCTCGGCGAGGACTTTGCCTACGCCTTCCTTGGTCAGCGCGTCTTTGTCACGGGTCTGGCTGGCGGCCAGCACGTACAGGTTCTCAAGGCGCTTGTCCTTGATCAGGGCCTGCTGCAGGTTGGCTTCGCCGTTCACCACATTGACGAAGTCGTACACCACGCGGCGTTCGCAGCCCATGATCAGGTCGAGGTTACGCAAACCGACGTCGAAGTCGACGATGACTGTCTTGTGGCCGCGCAAAGCGAGGCCGGTACCGATAGCGGCGCTGGTGGTGGTCTTACCCACACCACCCTTGCCGGATGTAACCACGAGAATCTTGGCCAAGGTGTTTCACCCCTAAGGAAAAAGGACGTTCAGTCCCTGAAAAACATCTCTTGAAACTCGCTGCAGGCGGACAGCCTTTGTAGGGAAAAAGCCAGGGTTTGCCCAGGGGAAACGCCAACTTCCAAATAGTCCTACGCAAGTATTGCCAGTTTCGCTTTGCTATCAGAGTCTAGAGATGCTTGGAAAATGCGGCAGTATCCGTTAAAGACGGATGATGTTCAACACATCGCCCGACAGGTTGACCTGTACCGAAGCGCCCCACAGCGGATCACGACGCAGATCTTCGGAAACCTTGTACTGACCCGCGATGGAAACCAGCTCAGCGGTCAACTGCTGGCAGAAAATACGCGCCTTGGTATCACCCTTGATGCCGGCCAGGGCACGGCCGCGCATCGGGCCGTATACATGGATGTTGCCATCGGCGAGAAGTTCCGCGCCAGGGCTGACCGAGGAGACCACCACCAGGTCGCCGCCCTGGGCGTAAATCTGCTGCCCGCCGCGTACGGGCGAGGTGATGATCTTTGTTGGCCTGATCAAGGGTTCAGGTGGTTTTTCCGGTTTTTTCTTCTCTTCACCGACCGATGGTTCGAGCGGACGCTCGCGTGCACCGGAGGGCGGCAGTACTGGCAGTTCAATGGCGATGGCGGCGGCGATGTCTTCGATACGGCTGGCGCGAATCGCCAGGGTACGCAGGCCGTGGGAGCGGCACACGCGCATCAGCCCGGGCAGGTCGATGGCGCCTTGGCCTGCTGGCAGTTTGTCCAGGGCCAGCACCAGCGGGGCATTGTTGAAAAAATTCGGCGCCAGGGCGACCTTGGCGGCCAGTTGGCGGTCGAGGGCATCGAGGTCATTGCGGGCCAGTTCCAGCACGGTAATGGCGAGCATGCTGCCTTTCAGCTGGAACACGGGATCTTGGTCTAGCGGTTCGGTTTGGCTCATGGTCGGCGAAAGCGGCTTGTCACGAAAAGTGTCGAGACTTATAACGAGAACACTCACCCGCCGCAAGCCGAGTCGAACCGTTGTAGAATGCGCGGCCCTTGTCTTTACCGGAATCTGTAATGGATCGCCCGCGTTTTCGAGCTGTATTTCTTCACCCGCGTTTTTGGCCGTTATGGCTGGGGCTGGGCCTGTTGTGGCTGGTCACCCAACTGCCGTACCGCGTGCTGCTGACCATTGGTCGCCTGCTGGGCGCGGGCATGTACCGCGTGGCCGGTGAGCGTCGCCGTATTGCGGCACGCAACCTTGAACTGTGCTTTCCGGAAAAGTCCGCCCAAGCGCGTAAACGCCTGCTCAAGGAAAATTTTGCCTCCACAGGTATCGCCTTTTTCGAGATGGCGATGAGCTGGTGGTGGCCCAAGCCGCGTCTGGCACGCCTGGCCCATGTCGAGGGTCTGGAGCATCTGAGGCAGGCGCATCTGGAGGGCAAGGGCGTGATTCTGATGGCCCTGCATTTCACCACGCTTGAAATCGGCGCTGCCCTGCTTGGGCAGAAGCACACCATCGATGGCATGTACCGCGAGCACGGCAACCCGCTGTTCGACTTTATCCAGCGCCGTGGTCGCGAGCGCCACAACCTCGATTCCCTGGCAGTGGAGCGCGACGATGTGCGCGGCATGCTCAAGCTGCTGCGCGCCGGCCGTGCGATCTGGTACGCGCCGGACCAGGACTACGGCGCCAAGCAAAGTATCTTCGTGCCGCTGTTCGGCATCCAGGCCGCCACTGTCACGGCCACCAGCAAGTTTGCGCGTCTGGGCAAGGCCTTGGTGGTGCCGTTCACCCAGGAGCGCCTGGCCGATGGCAGCGGCTACCGTCTGGTGATTCATGCGCCGTTGACCGACTTCCCAGGGGAAACCGACGAAATCGATTGCCTGCGCATCAACCAGTGGGTCGAAGCCTCGGTGCGCGACTGCCCCGAGCAATACCTGTGGACCCATCGCCGCTTCAAGAGCCGGCCACCGGGCGAACCCAAGCTGTACGAAAAACGCCGTCGGTAAGGCATACCTTTCCCACATGGAGTGACGCAATGCGCCCAGCTGAACCGGTCACAGGCTTGATTCTTTCCGGCGGCGGGGCGCGTGCGGCGTATCAGGTAGGGGTGTTGGCGGCGATTGCCGAGTTGCTGCCGCCGGGGGCGCCCAATCCCTTTCCCGTGATCGTCGGCACGTCGGCCGGGGCGATCAATGCGGTCACCCTGGCCAGTGGCGCGACTGACTTCACCGCCGCTGTCCAACGCCTCACCGCGTTCTGGCAGGGCTTTCGCAGCCATCTGGTACTGCGCAGCGACTGGCCGGGCGTGATTCGCCAGGCCAGTCGCTTTCTCTTTCATAGCCTGCTGGGCCTGGGCAGGCGGTTTCCGGTGGCGTTGCTCGACAGTGCACCGCTGCGCGATTTGTTGCAGGACAAACTGCATCTGGCGGGCATCGACGAAGCCATCCAGCGTAAACATCTGCACGCCGTGGCGGTCACCGCATTCGGCTATGAATCCGGGCAAGCGGTGACCTTCTATCAAAGCGGCGCGACCATCGACGCCTGGCTGCGCCATCGGCGCATCGGCGTGCCGACGCAACTCACAGTGGAACATTTGCTGGCCAGCTCGGCGATTCCCCTGCTGTTCGCCCCGGTCAAACTCGACCAGGAATACTTCGGTGATGGCGCCGTGCGCCAGTCGGCCCCGATCAGCCCGGCGCTGCACCTGGGCGCCAGCCGCGTGCTGGTGGTAGGCGTCAGCGGTAACCCGCGCGGCAATGAACCCTCGATGCCGCGCACCTATACCGGCCAGGAGCCGACCCTGGCGCAGATCGGCGGGCACATGCTCAACAGCACGTTCATTGACAGCCTGGAAAGCGATATCGAATTGCTGGAGCGCTTGAATCAATTCAGCGATGTCTCGCCCGGTCTGGCGGCCGTGGAAGTGCTGGTGATTGCGCCCAGCCAGCCGATCGACGAAATCGCGGCACGCCATCGCCAGGAATTGCCGGCGGCGTTGCGCGTGTTCCTGCGTGGGCCTGGGGCGACCAAAACCAGTGGGGCGGGGGTGTTGAGTTACTTGCTGTTCGAGGCGGGGTATTGCAGCGAACTGATCGAATTGGGGCGTAAGGATGCACTGGCCAAGCGTGAGGAAATCATCCGATTCCTCGGGCTGACGCAGAACTGAATGTGCAGAGCTGAATGTGGGAGGGGGCAAGCCCCCTCCCACATTTGAACTGCGGTGCTTGATCAGAAGTGGTATTTCACCAGGAAGCTTGCTGTGTCCTGGGTCGTCTTGAACGCCCCCGAGTCCTCGATCCCGTACTTGTTCTTCCAATAGTCGTATTCAAAACCCACATACAGCTGTTTGTCGCCCCAATGCAGCGCCTTGCCCAGGTCGTATTTGACCTGCGGGTTGAAGTGCAAGTTGGCGTGATAGGTGCCACGGGCGTTCTTGTCGTTGTCCACCACCCAGTCCATGAACCCGTCGATCAACACATCGGAGCTGCCCACGGGAATGGTGTACGACCACACCGGAGTGATCTGCCACACGCCGTCACCCGGGCGGTTGCCCTCGGTCTGGCGCTGGTAGAAGTTCAACTGGAAGTAGTCGAAACCCGGAATATTCAAGTCAAACGCCGGGCCCAGCAGGTACGACTCGTTATCGCCTTCGCCGAACTCGTAAGTGAAGGCCAGCAAGACATCTTTGATCGGGCCGAATGACAGGTCCTTGTCGAGGATTTTGCCGAACGACAAACGCGGGCTGAACTCGCCGTAGTAGGTATTCGGACCGACGTTGCCGTCTTCCTTGCCGTTGTAGAAGATGCGGTCGAGGAAGAAGAAGTTGTCGCCGTACGTCCACGCGTCCGCATGCTCGAAGGTGACGGTTTGCTGGATCTGCGGGTTGACGGTAAAGCTCTTGCCCCACAGATACGTCAGGCTGTTGTTTTGCCACTGCAACACATCACCGGCCACGGCTTGACCACCGGCCAGCAGGGATCCCGCCAGCATCAGGCCTTTGAACATAGGTTTCATTCGGTGCTCCCGAGTTAAAGTTTTATGTTTTTTCTAATGTGGCGCTCTGAGGCGGCGCCTTTGGATTTGCTGAAAAACTCGTCTGATTGGTCAGCTTTATGGCTACAGCAAAAGCCGCGCCAAGGCGGTAAGAAACCGTCGATTCAAGCGGGCGCGGAGAATACTGGCTCCCACGTCGGGGCTCAAGTGCGCCGTTACAGCGCGCACAGGGCGACAATGGGGCATGCGTCAGGTGTGGGCGTGCTCAACGGCAGGGCGCTCGGCACCGCCGAGAATGTTGAACAGGATATTCAGCGACAACGCGCTGAGCGTGGCCATGGCGATGCCACTGTGGGTGATCGGGCTCATCCACACCGGCAATTGCGCGAAGAATTCCGGGCGCACCACCGGGATCAGGCCCATGCCGATGCTTACCGCCACCAGCAACTGGTTGCGCCGGTCGGCGATGTCGGCTTCCTGCAGGATCTTGATACCGGTCGCCGCCACCATGCCGAACATGGCAATGGCCGCGCCGCCCAGTACCGCCGGCGGAATCGAGGCAACCAGGTAGGCGGCCTTGGGCAACAGGCTCAGCACAATCAAAAACACTCCGGCCATGATTGTCACCGAGCGGCAGCGCACGCCGGTCATCTGCACCAGGCCGATATTCTGCGCGAACGAGGAGTGGGTGAAGGTGTTGAAGAACCCGGCGAAGAATGACGCGCCGGCATCACACAGCAGGCCGCGACGCAGCATCCTTGGCGTGACCTCCTGGCCGGTGATCTTGCCCAGGGCGAGGAACATGCCGGTGGATTCGACAAAGATGATCACCACCACCAGGCACATCGACAAAATGGGCGCCAGCTCGAACCTGGGCATGCCAAAGTGCAGCGGCGTCACCACCTGCACCCACGGCGCCTGGGCCAGGCCGCTGAGGTCGACCATGCCGATAACGCCGCACAATGCATAACCCAGGCCCATGCCGATCAGCACCGAGATGTTCACCCAGAAGCCGCGCATGAAACGATTGATCAGCAGGATAGTGGCCAGCACCAGCGCGGCCACTGCCAGGTACACCGGCGAGCCGAACGTAGCGGCCGCGCTGCCGCCACCGGCCCAGTTCACGGCCACCGGAAACAGCGACAAACCGATGGCGGTAATCACCGTACCGGTCACCAGCGGCGGGAAAAAGCGCACCACCTTGGACATGAAGGGGGCGATGAGCATGCCGAAGAACCCGGCGGCGATGGTCGCGCCGAAGATGCCCTGCAACCCGATACCGGGCATGCCCGCCATGGCGACCATGCTGCCGACGGCGGCGAAACTGGCGCCCATCATCACCGGCATGCGAATACCCACCGGGCCGATGCCGACCGACTGCACGACGGTGGCGATGCCGGCGACCAACAGGTCGGCGTTGATCAGGAAGGCGATTTCTTCACGGCTCAAGCCCGCAGCCTGGCCGATGATCAAGGGGACGGCGACAGCGCCGCCGTACATCAGCAAGACGTGTTGCAGGCCTACCAGAATCAGTTGCAAGAGGGGCAGCCGCACCATGGCGGGCGCGGCAGGAGTCTGCGTTTCTAACTGGGACATGCAACACCTCGGATCTTTTTATTGTTGTGTTGTGTGGAGCGCAATATTCAAAACACTGCAGTACCAAATGTGGGAGGGGGCTTGCCCCCGATGGCGGTTGATCAGTTACAGGTGTGCTGCCTGGCACACTGCAATCGGGGGCAAGCCCCCTCCCACATTGGATCTCTGTGAATCAGTCAGTTGGTGCGGGCTCCTTGATTGATCCAGGTGCCGATCAAATCCCGCTCTTGCTGGGTCATCTGAGTGATGTTGCCCAACGGCATGATCTGGCTGGCCACGGCCTGCGCTTGAATCCGCGCCGCCTGCTGCTGGATCTGTGCCGGTGTGTCGAACATCACCCCAGCCGGTGCCGTGCTGAACAACGGGCTGGTGGGTTTGGCCGAGTGGCACACCGTGCAGCGTTGTTCGATCACGTGGTGCACCTGGCCGAAGTCGGTGCCGGCCTGGGCCGGTGCCGGTTCAGCGGCCGGTGCGGCGGGCGCAGCCGGTTTCAAGCCACCGCCCAGGGCGGTTTCCGGCAACGGCTGGTACTCGATCGCCGCAGGTGCCTTGGCCACTTCCGGCGCCGGCTTGGGTCCGGTCACATAGGCC
Organism: Pseudomonas fluorescens; assembly: GCF_002837185.1. Lineage (GTDB taxonomy): Bacteria > Pseudomonadota > Gammaproteobacteria > Pseudomonadales > Pseudomonadaceae > Aquipseudomonas > Aquipseudomonas fluorescens_AM. The sequence goes on from NZ_KZ477986.1 coordinate 257,804, forward strand.
AGGCTGATCATCGCCAGCGCGCCCACCGGCAAGGTCCAGGCATACTTCTGGCTGTTATGCCGGGTGTTGAAGTAGTGCCGCACCAACACCGCCGCCACGGCGATCCCGGCCAGGATCAGCCAGTTGTACTGGCTGCCGTAGGTGCTCGGGAAGTGGTTGCTGATCATGATGAACAGCACCGGCAAGGTGAAGTAGTTGTTGTGCCGTGAGCGCAGCAAGCCTTTGGCCGGCAGTGCCGGGTCGGGCGTGCGGTTCTCGGCAATGGCCGCCACCAGTGCGCGCTGGGCGGGCATGATGATGCGGAACACGTTGCCGACCATGATCGTACCGATCACCGCACCCACATGCAGGTAGGCGCCACGGCCGCTGAACACCTTGCTGAAGCCATAGGCCGCCGCGATCAGCAGCACGAACAGGATCAGGCCGAGCAGGGCAGGGCGCTTGCCCAGGGCCGAGTCGCAGAGAAAGGAATAGATGAACCAGCCGGCGAACAGTGAGCCGATGCCGAGCAATACGCCTTCGGTGCCGCTGAGGCTGCTGCCGGGGGCCAGCAGGTACAAGGTCGGGTTCCAGTAGAACACCACGCACAGCAGCGCGACGCCCGACATCCAGGTGAAATAGGCTTCCCATTTGAACCAGTGCAGGTTGTCCGGCATGGTCGGCGGGGCCAGTTTGTACTTTTCCAGGTGGTAGATACCGCCACCGTGGATTGCCCACAAGTCGCCGGCCAGGCCGCTTTTGGGGTTGACGCGATTGAGGTTGTTTTCCAGCCAGACGAAGTAGAACGAAGCGCCGATCCAGGCGACGCCAGTGATCATGTGAACCCAGCGCACGCTCAGGTTCAGCCATTCCAACAGATGTGCTTCCACAGTCTTTACCTCTCGCCTGTCACCCTTGTTGTCGGGTGATCCGGCCTTCTCTTATTGGTGGGGGGCGAGGATCAAACGCTCATCCTCTTGGAAAAAATGCTCATCGCAGTTATTGCCTGTGCCACTGCGATCAACCACCAGGAAGTCATCCCGCTTTTCGATCGTCAGCACCGGATGGTGCCAGACGCCGCGATGGTAATTGATGCCCTGCCTGCCGTTGGTGACGAAGGCGCGGACCAAGCCTGATACAGGTGCATCGCCAAGGGGCGCGACCACGATCAGAAAGGGGTTGCCGAGCAGCGGAATGAAGGCCTGGCTGCCCAGCGGGTGTCGTTCCAGCATGCACACGGTCAGCGGCATGTCCTGCGCGTCGGCGCGGAAGATGCTGATGATGGCGTGGTCTTCGGGCTGTGCCGTTTCGACCGTGGCCAGTTTGTGAAAGCGCATGGTCGACCCATTGTTGATCATGAAGTGATCGCTGCCATCGGTTTCGATAACGTCTCCGAAGGGGGCGAAGGCTTCTTTGGTCAGGGGTTCGATCATCAGTGTGCGCATGGCTGTCTTCTTATCCGGATGCTGTGTTGTCGGGTCTATTGCTATCGGGGGCAAGCCCCTCCCACAGTTGATGTGTGAATACATTCAAGTGTGGGAGCTGGCTTGCCTGCGATGGGGTCACCGCTTATCTGGCTACCTTGCCCAATACTCGCAGGCGGCTCACACCGCCATCCGGGAACACGTTCAGGCGGATATGGGTAATCGGCCCCAGCGCCTTGATCTGCTCGGCAAACGTGTGTTCAGCGTGCATTTCCAGCTTCTGCGCCGGCAGCAGTTCGCGCCAGAACAGCGATTGGGTCTCGATCTGGCTGTCGGTGCCGCCTTTGACGAACGCGCCCTGGATCGAGCAAGTGTCCGGGTAGTTGCCCTTGAAGTGCAGGGTGTCGACGATGATCTGTTCGATCTCGCCCGGATGGCCCAGCGCGACGATCACCCAGTCATTGCCTGGCGTACGCCGACGCGCGGTTTCCCAGCCGTCGCCCATGTTGATGCCGCGGCCCGGGTTGAGGATGTTGCTCATGCGGCCGAAGTGTTCATCGGAGCAGGCCAGGGCACGACCGCCATTGAGCGCGGCGGCCAGGTCGACCTGTTCGTTGTCGCCCACCGCGGACCAGTCACGGAACGGCACGCCGTACACACGCAGACGCGCCACGCCGCCATCCGGGTAGATGTTGAAGCGCAGGTGGCTGAAGGCCTGGTCGTTGTTGATCTCGTGGTAGTGATGGCTGTTGCCTTGCAGCTCGACGGCCGACAGCACGTCCACCCACTGGGTATTGGCGTCAGGCTCGCCCGAGGCCAGGAAGCAGGCTTCCAGGGAAGCCGACGGCGGATAGTTGCCGGTGAAGAATGAAGTGTCGATGTCCACGCCTTTGATCGAACCCGGCACGCCCAGGCGGATCACCGCGCTGTCGTAGCCTTCGAAGCGCTTGCGGCGCGACTCCCAGCCGTCCATCCACTTGCCGTTGTCATCGAAAACGCCCTCCTTCCACACCGCCGGGGTCGGCTGGAACAGGCGGTTGGCGTCGGCGAACCAGTCATCGGTCACCGAGATGATTTTGGTGCCCAGGCGGGCGTCGGCGAGGTTGACGAACTTCTCGAAAGGTACGGGTTGCGCTTTCATTCTTCTTGTCTGCCTTGGATAGAGTGGCTGGGGATGGTCGTTTAGAGGGTCAATAAACGGAACAACGCGATCTTGTTGATCTCGTCCAGTGCGCACTTGAACTCAGCGTCTGCAGAGTTGTGAATGCGCGTTTCGAACGCGGCGAGGATCTGGTGCCGGTTGCTGCCTTTTACCGCCATGATGAAGGGAAACTTGAACTTGGCCTTGTAGGCCTCGTTCAGCTCGGTGAAGCGCGAGAACTCTTCGGCCGTGCATTGGTGAATCCCCGCGCCAGCCTGTTCATCGGTGCTGGCTTGGGTCAGTTGGCCCTGGACGGCCGCACGGCCGGCCAGGTCCGGGTGAGCGTTGATCAGCGCCAACTGGCGGGTGTGATCAGCGCTCAACAGGATATCGCTCATGCGCTGGTGCAGGGTTTCGATCTGGTCGATCGACGCGTCCTGGCCCAGGTCGTAAGCCTGTTCGGCTACCCATGGCGAGTGTTCGTAGATATCGGCGAAGGCGGCGACAAACGCATCGCGGCTCAAGGTCGAGGGTTTGACGGTGTTGAACGCAGTCATTTCGCCGCTCCCGTGCAGGGGTGGGTTTCGTGCCAGTGACGGGCGATGTCGACGCGGCGAGTGAACCACACTTGTTCATGGCTCTTGGCGTACTCGATAAAGCGCTTGAGCGAAGCCAGGCGCGCCGGGCGACCGATCAGGCGGCAATGCAGGCCGATGGACAACATCTTCGGCGCCTCGGCGCCTTCGGCGTACAGCACGTCGAAGGCATCCTTGAGGTATTCGAAAAAGTCATCGCCCTTGTTGAAACCCTGCACCTGGGTGAAGCGCATATCGTTGGTGTCCAGGGTATAAGGGATGACCAGGTGCGGCTTGCCCGTGGGGGTGTTGGGTTCCCAGTAGGGCAGGTCGTCGTCGTAGGTGTCGCAGTCGTACAGGAAGCCGCCTTCCTCCATCACCAGGCGCCGGGTGTTGGGGCCGGTGCGCCCGGTGTACCAGCCCAGCGGGCGCTCGCCGGTCAGTTCGGTGAGGATGCGGATCGCTTCGAGCATGTGCTCGCGCTCCTGGGCCTCGTCCATGTACTGGTAGTCGATCCAGCGGTAGCCGTGGCTGCAGATCTCGTGGCCGGCGGCAACCATGGCGCGGATCACATCCGGATGGCGCTGGGCGGCCATGGCCACGGCGAAGATGGTCAGCGGAATATCGAATTCCTTGAACAGCTTGAGGATGCGCCACACCCCGGCACGGCTGCCGTATTCGTACAGCGACTCCATGCTCATGTTGCGCGCGCCTTGCAGCGGCTGGGCCGAGACCATTTCCGAGAGAAACGCTTCGGACTCTTTGTCGCCGTGCAGGATATTGCGCTCGCCGCCTTCTTCGTAATTGAGTACGAACGACAGCGCGATGCGTGCCTTGCCCGGCCAATGGGGGTGAGGAGGGTTACTGCCGTAACCGATCAGGTCGCGTGGGTAGTCAGCGCTCACTGCAGTCTTCCTTCTTGTGCGTGGTAGCAGATGTGTGTGGCGGCCGGGCAGTGGAAAGACTGGGTGGCGTCACAGCGATGAGTGATTGTATACAACTTATCGCAAACTTTGTAAGCCTGCATTTCTGCATTTTTTCTGAAGGGTCTCCGTGTCCGTCCTTGCAAGAAACTTGCCTGACTGGTCAGCTAAAGGCGAAAAACTCCACTGCAGGAGCGAGCTTGCTCGCGAAAAACCTGAGGGCACCATTTTCATCTCGAAAGCCCGCGTTATCGTTGAAGTTTTTCGCGAGCCAGCTCGCTCCTACAGTAGATGAGAATCTCGTCGAATTTATTGTGTACAATTTCAATGAAAAGTGTCTTAATCAGCCGTCGCCGGCTTTTTCGCTTCCCTGAAAGAGTGCGGGTTGTCTTTCTACTGACTTCGGGAGGCGCATGACGCCATGGGACGTTTGACCACACACGTTTTGGACGCCGCGCACGGCTGCCCCGGCAGCGCGATCAAGATCGAGCTTTACCGCGTCGAAGGCGCGCAGCTTGAACTCGTCGCCACCGCGTTGACCAACGGCGACGGCCGCTGCGATGCGCCCCTGTTGCAAGGCGACGACTACCGCAGCGGTGTCTACCAGTTGCAATTCAATGCCGGTGATTATTACCGCGCCCGCGGTGTGCAGCTGCCCGAACCGGCTTTTCTGGATGTGGTGGTATTACGCTTCGGCATCAGCGCCGAGCAAGAGCATTACCATGTACCCCTGTTGATTTCGCCTTACAGCTACTCCACTTATCGCGGTAGCTGAGCCGTCACCTCGCTTCACCCCCCAATGCTCTTCGTTGGTTTCGCCCGCGCACACTGCGGGCTTTTTTTCGACCGTCAACTATGTAACCCCAGCGGTTCGCTCCAACTGCCTAGTCTTTTTTTTTCAGAAAAAATGGACGTAGACATGGGATCCGAACCCTTGGTGGCGGCTGACGCTCAGCCACACAGCACCCTTCTGCTCGAACACCTCGACGCTAGCGTCAAATCCAGCCGCCAGCTCAACGAGCTTTATCTGGCTCATGCACGGTGTGCACACCAGACGCATTTGCTGCAACAAATGCAGGTGCGCGCGCCACGTATCAGTCGCCTGATCCGCCAGACCTTGCGCGACACCTTTGAAATGGACCCCGATTCCTTGTTGCTCAATGTGCCCTTGACCCCTGACGAGACGCACTGGCGTCGCAGCCTGACCGACACGGTAATGCGCTTGCTGGCCGAGCGCGCGTGTGTCCGCGAGGGCAAGCTGAGTGAGCAGGCGTGTCAGTCCGGGCAACTGGCCGACGCGGCCTTGAGTCGGGTGCTGCAGGTGGACCTGTTGGCGCGCATCGAGTCTGCGGCGCCGGCGTTCTGGCAAGTGCTGGCGGAAGATCGATTGGCGACGCGCGAGGCGTACTGGTGTGAGTCGTACCACGGGTTGATCGGCGATCAAGCGCTGCTGGCTCATGGCCTCAACCAGTTATCCGAGGATGGATTAGCGATGGTCATGACGATGGTCGAGGCGCCTGCCGCCGAGCACCGCGCGCGGGCGGGCGGCCTGCGCGCCGACCTGCGGGTGGCGCAGGTGGTGTGCCCGGGCAAGTCGGGCGCCACCATTCCCTTCTGTGGCGCGCTGCATCTGTACTACGAAGCGGATCCTGATCACCCCCGACAGGTGCTGTTCCTGCCGGGCCTGGAGCCGTTGTTTCATGAGTTCGAAACGCACCAGGCCTGGCAGAGCGGTTTCCCTGAGCGGGTGGCGGCGCAGACACATGCATTATGGCCGTTGCTGGCAGTGCGCAGGCGCCATGAGTTACCCGATTTCACCGCATCCACAGCGTTGCCCATGGCGCAAGGGCAGTTGGGCCCGCTGATCGAAGGCCATGCGCTGGAGCATAGCGCCAGGGCGCTCTTGCACGTGCAGTGGGACAACGAGATGGCAACCTTGCTGGATATCAACAGTGCTTATCTGTTTCCTGGCGATGCGATCAAAGGCGCCTACATGCAACCGCTCGAGCGTCTACTGCAGGTGGAACAGGGGCGCAGGCTGTTGAGCATGCCGGCGGGTTTGAACTCGGCGCTGGCGCAATTGCTGAGCCGCGACCAGCACGAGCGTTCTTTGCAAATCAGCTTTGCCAGCCTGTCCCACAGTCTGCCATTGCGGATTCGGGAGCAGAAACAGCAGCAGTATGAACGGGCACTGACACGTTTGCTCGATGACGATAAGCCGAGCGAGGAAACAGCGGACTATAAAGCGGTCGCTGCCTTGCACAAGCATTGGCTGGAGCAACGTCAGCATTGCTCGAGCTTGCTCGATGGCCATGAGCATCGCTTGGATGACGAGTCGTTTTGGGTGGGCCCTGCCAGCGGCGTGCCGAGCCGGCAGGAGCGTCTGCTGGCGGCGCGTGGTGCGGCCTTGATCCACGAGGCGCAGTTGATGCACCGGCTTGGGTTCATTGACGAACACTGGCTGGTGCGGGTCAGGGCGGTGGTCGAGACACCGTTGCAAGCGCGCGGCCTCGGTGTGGGTAGAGTGATGTCTGTGACCCTGGGCGGGGGAGCGCAGCCAGCCTTCCGATTGCTGGGCGTGTTCGTGGTGGCGGGTGCTTCGGGCCATGCCAATCGTGCGGTGTTGTTGTACATGCCGGGGCTGGAGGGTGGGTTGCAACGCTTCAAATCCCTGGCGGTGCTGACGCAGCGCTTGCAGGCCAGTTTCATGGCGCGCGAACCGAACCCGCTGTGGCTGTGCATCGGGCGTGCCGAGCGCAATGCTGCGCGCAGGTGGGTGCGCAACCTGCCAGCGAGCGAGGCGGTCACCCTGTGCTTCGCGGATATCGATGGCGATGTGCTGTTGGCCGGTTTAAGGGAGCAAGTCAAGGGCTTCGCTGACGCACGCCAGAAAATCGTGGCGGGCGAGCGGGTGTTTACCGAGGTCGGCGACGCCACGTTGGCAAAGACGCTCTTGGCGGCCGAGGTTGCCCAAAGCCTGCAGATACCGGCTCACGATGCCAGGGAGGTAGCCCTGAACAACCTGCAAATGGTCATGGCCGGGGCCGCGCTGGCAACCAGAATGCCGGCCTGGTACAGCCAGGCGCCGGTGTCGAGCAGCAGGCGGCACGCGCGGTTGGTCAATCGCCAGCAACGCAGTGCGCTGAACCTGCAGCGCGAGCTGGTGGGTGCCCTGGGGAGCGTGGAGCAATTCGCCCGTCCATTGCTGATCCAGCAGTTGACCCTGGATGGGCTCTATCCTGCATTGGATATCGATCAGCCGTTGTTCGACATTCCCGATGATGTGAGCAGTGTATGGGTCGGCCATCCGGAGCGTCGTCCCGGTGAGGCGGGGCCCAAAGCCGTGGTCAGCAAAGAGCGCACGACCTACAGCTTTTTGCAGCTCGCGCTGACTAACCTCGACCCCGAAGCGCCCTGGACCGCCTGGCGCCTGAAAAGCATGCGGTATCTGGTCCCGGCCTGGAAGGAGCGTTTGGGCGTGGACTATTTGATCAAGACCATTGCCAGCCTGGATATTGGTGGTCAGTACGATCAAAAAATCCTCAGCGTTTGCTACGGCGAGGACGATATCGCGGATGCCGCGACGCACGCGCCGCTTCGCCATGAATTGTTGCGCCGGCCGGTACGACGCCAGACGAAAATAGACCTGATCGATGCCCAACAGCTCACGCTGAGCGAGCAAGGGCAACAGCTGTTCAAGCGCGCAACAGCGATACAGACGGGCGCACCCTCACCACTGCGCCTGTATTTTCTCAGGATCGAGGCGTTGACGGTGCCCTGGGCACGTCATATTGCCGGGATGGTGGTGATCCAGGATCCCCAGGTGCAGCGCTGTCTTTTTTACTGGCCTGCTGCAACGAGTTTCCCGGCGCTCTCGGAGCACGACAGCCTCGATGCTCTGCGTGAGGTGCTGATGAAGCATTGGCAGGCGCAGGAAAACATGGCCGAGCTTGCGAAATACGTTGCCCCCGGCTCGGAGACGCAAGCGCTCGCCGGTTATCCGGGCGTAATCACACCCGTGACAACCCCCGCAACGCTCTGGCGCAGTATGTTGGAGCAACTGCGAATGTTTGTCCTGGGGGTTACCGAGCCCAAGGAGTTATTCATTGCCCGGCATCTGTATCGCTGGTTTAAAAGCAAGCGAGTGTTTCCGGCCACTTCACTCAGTGAGATCGAGCTGGAGATCCGTGAACAGCAGGAGGTGATGCCTGCGCGATGGTTGGGTATCACCGAAACGGACGCACGCGACATGCTCGCAGCGCTGGCCCATGCCCAGGTGCTGAAGGTGCAGCGCCAGGGGCGTGCCGAATCCAACTCCCAGGCTTCGCTGGAGGTTTATCGTCTCTGGCGACTGGGTGAGCAAAAGGCTCGAACGATCAAAGGGCTGCTGTCCATGATCCCCTTCGTGTCCATAGGCGTGCTGCTGCATGAAGTCTTGTTGGCCGCGCGACGCCTTTATCACGGCGCAGGCGACGGCGTTGACCTGGCGATTGCGATTCATCAGCTTGTGCTGGATGTGGCCCTGACATTCGCACCGTTCAAGATCGGCCCCGCCGCTAAACCGCTGAAGCCGGTCACCGTAAGGCCGATTAGATTGGCCCTCACTCAGTTGCATCGACGCCAGCATATTTATAGCCCGCTGTCGTTGCGGCCGCCTTCCTCCCCCATGACCTTCAAGGGCCTGGAACCCTACAAACTCTCGGGGCTGGCCAGTGATGCGATTGAATTGAAAGGACCGGTCAGCAGAGGCTCGCGCGTTAAAAACGGCGAACAATTCGTCATCGACGCCGAGGGGGGACGTTATGGCGTGTATCAGCGCGATGGCGAACGGCAACTGCGCTTCAGGAACACGCGAACACCCGGGGACAACGAACTGATTCTGAACATCGAGGAGCCGCGCCAGTGGCTGTTGGGGGCCGACGCACCCGAGCCGCAACCGGGGCCCAGCTCGATAGCCACGCCATTATGGCAGCACACACTGCCCCCCTCGAAGGTCCCGGTCAGTTGGGCGCCGCCGCCCGTTGCGTCGACGGAGCAATTGGTCAGGCGCCCGCATAATCTGACAAGCGCCTGGCGAGACTGGGGGCAACCGCAGGGTTCGCGCAAGGCCGTGGAAATTGCGCCGTACCGCAAAGTGTTTACGATCGAGGAGGTCAGCCAGCCGAGCCTCAAGGTGGGCGAGCGGTATTATGAAATCCTGCCCAGTGGGTCCCAGCTCCATGCCGACGTGGTTTTTCTCAAGCCGCCAGGATCGCTGATCGACAGTATTGACAGCATCAGTATGCGGCTTGGGGACGCTACCGCGCCGCAACCCGTGCTGTTCACCTATGGCGAGGACCTGCGCTGGACCGCCAGGCAGTCGCTGTTCAACCGGCCGTTGGCTGCCTCGATCAGCGCGCGGTTTCCGGACCTGACGCCGGCCAGCGCCAGGTATGCGGCGCGCAGGCTGGTTGAATTGGCTGATCCTGGTCAACCCGCACTGACGAGCACCCGGTTGTTAAGCATCCGCGCAGCCCTGGACGAGTGGACGCCCCAAGTACCGGGGCAAACGGCTCGAACCGATGACTTGATAAGCATGTTGCAGCCTATGCGGCCGCGCATGCAGTTCAGTCTGTATGTGGGCGTAGACGGGCAGGTTGGCAGTTTTGAGCGCATGGATTTCACCCTGCCGTCGACGTTTGACCGTTCCCTGTTCGTCAAAGCCAAAGGCCAGAAGGAGGTAACCCACAGACGGGTGACCGCCAGCCTCGACGAGGTGACCCGGATACTGCAGCAACAAGGGTTTGTTGTAGAACGTTTGAAACTTGTCTATGCGCCTCGGTATCCCCATCTTTTAGCGACACATCCAGCCTCCAACAAGCTCTATTACATCGTGCCCAAATGGCTGGACGGAAAAAGCATGGCGATGAAAGTGGGCGCCAGGCGACTGCTTTCCGATGACTGGTTCCTGAATAAAAGCCGGGTGTACCCGGCGCTCTATCGACAGTTCAGCGAGGCCTTGAACGAGGGGAGGTTGGTCAAGCTGATCGCGGGCGTGCAAAACGTTAAAACGCCCACGATCTACTTCATCAGGCCAGCGGAGCTTTGATCAATGATGCAATCCCGGCACCGCCGAACAGCGCGGCGCTGATGCGGTTGAACCAGCTCTGGCCCGAACCGCTGCGCAAATACCGTGCGGCGCCATGGGCGCCCGCGCCATAGGCCAGTTTGCACAGCAGGTCGAGCACCGTCCACGTGGCAATCATGGTCAGCAATTGCGGCAGGAACGGTTGCTGGCTGCTGAGAAATTGCGGCAGGAAGGCGGCGAAAAACAGGATGTCCTTGGGGTTGCTCGCACCCAGTACAAAGGCACGCCCAAACAAGGCGCGAAAGCGCGGCACGGCTGGCGTCTGCGGCACGTGTGCACCCTGGGCCGGCAGGCGCGATTGCTGCCAGCTCTGCCACGCAAGGTAGAACAGGTACAGCGCACCTACGATCTTCAATGCGCTGAACACTTGCTCGGACGCCAGCAGCAGTGCGCCCAGGCCCAGGGCCGAAGCGCTCAGCAGGCAGATCGAGGCGAACACCCCGCCCAGGAATGCCGGGTACGAGCGGCGCAGGCCGTAGTTGAGGCTGTTGCTGATCATCAGCAGGGACAGCGGGCCCGGGATCAGGATCACCACCAGCGCGGCGCCGCTGAACAGCAGCCAGGTTTCGATCGTCATGTTGTTAGCTCCAGTTGTCGGCGGCAAGCGGTAAGCGGCAAGCTTCAAGCCGCAAGCTTCAAGCTTCAAGCTTCAAGCTGCAAGTTATAGCTTGTAGCTTGCAGCTTGCAGCTGAAAACTTGCCGCTGCTTTTACAAAAACACAAACTTGGCAATAAAGATCGCGCACAGCACCCACAGGCTCACGGAAATCTCGCGGTACTTGCCGGTGCCGGCCTTGAGCGCCACGTAGGTGATGAAGCCCAGGGCAATACCGTCCGCGACCGAAAACGTCAGCGGCATCATGATCGCGGTGACGATCGCCGGAATGCTGTCGGTGGCTTCATCCCAGTTGATATGCGCCATGCTCGCCATCATCAACATTGCCACGTAGATCAACGCCCCGGCAGTGGCGTAGGCGGGAATCATGCCGGCCAGCGGCGCGAAGAACATCGCCGCCACAAACAGCACGCCTACCGTTACAGCGGTCAGCCCGGTACGGCCACCGGCTGCAACGCCGGCGGCACTTTCCACGTAGCTGGTCACTGGCGGCACGCCGACCATGGCACCGAATACACTGGAAGCACTGTCGGCCTTCAGCGCGCGGGACAGGTTGTCGATCTTGCCGTCGGCGTTCACCAGGCCTGCACGTTGCGCAACGCCCATCAGTGTACCCGCCGTGTCGAACATGTGTACAAAAAGAAAAGCGAATACCACGCTGATCATGCTCACATTGAACACACCCATCACGTCCATCGCCATCCAGGTCGGCGCCAGGCTCGGTGGGGTGGAGAGAATGCCGTTGTACTGCACCAGGCCCAGGCCCCAGCCCGCCAGCGTCACGGCGATGATGCTGATGAGGATCGCGCCGAACACGCGGTGATAGCTGAGAATGGCGATCAGCAGGAAACACACCGCCGCCAGCAACGGCGCGGGTTCGTGCAGGGAGCCAAGCTTGATCAGGGTCGCCGGGCTGTCGACGATGATCCCGGCGGTTTTCAGACCAATCACGCCGAGGAACAGGCCTACCCCGGCGCCCATGGCGTGGCGCAGGCTCACGGGAATACTGTTGAGCAGCCATTCGCGGATGCGCGACAGGGTCAGGGTCATGAACAGCACGCCGGAGATAAATACCGCGCCGAGGGCGGTCTCCCAGTTGTAGCCCATGGTGCCCACCACGGTGTAGGTGAAAAACGCGTTCAGGCCCATGCCCGGCGCCAGGCCCACCGGCCAGTTGGCGTACAGGCCCATCAACAGGCAGCCCAGCGCGGCGGCGATGCAGGTGGCGACGAACGCCGCACCGTGGTCGATGCCCGCATCGGCCATGATGTTGGGGTTGACGAAGATGATGTAGGCCATGGTGATGAAGGTGGTAAGGCCGGCGATCAGCTCGGTCTTCACTGTGGTGCCATGCAAGCGCAGTTTGAACAGGCGTTCGAGCCAGCCGTGCTGCGGCGGGCTGAGATCCAGGGTTGGGGCTTCGGTTTTGCGGCTATCCACAGCGAGTACTCCTCAATCGTTTTATTGTTATTTCCAGCGCCGATCACATGAGTGGGCGACAGCGCTTTGAGGTGCTGGCGGGTTTTGTTGACTGATAGGTCAGGAACTCGCACGAAGCGAATTATGCTTTTGTATACAAATAAAGCAAATAATGTTTTCGATTATTGGCGCGGAAAGGGATGAAAGGCCATCTTCACAGCGGGCGAGCGGATTTATTCTGTGCGATGTCTTGAAACAAACCGTCGATACCCGCACTTTGTGGGCGCAAGCGTTCGTTCAGGGCGCGTCAAGCGGCATAAGGGGAGCCCATGTACAAGGTTTATGGCGATTACAAATCGGGCAACTGCTACAAGATCAAATTGATGCTCAACCTGTTGGGTATTGCGTATCAATGGATCGATATCGATATTCTCAAGGGCGACACCCAGACCCCTGAGTTTCTGGCCAAGAACCCCAACGGCAAGATCCCGGTGCTGGAGCTGGAAGACGGTACCTGCCTGTGGGAGTCCAACGCGATTCTCAACTTCCTCGCCGATGGCAGCGACTTCTTGCCGAGCGAACCGCGTTTGCGCACACAAGTGTTGCAGTGGCAGTTCTTCGAGCAATACAGCCACGAGCCGTATATTGCCGTGGCGCGGTTCATTCAGTTCTACCTGAACATGCCGCAGGATCGTCTTGAGGAATACAAGACGACCCACAAGGGCGGCTACAAGGCGTTGCGGGTGATGGAGCGCCAGCTGCAAGCCACGCCGTATCTGGTGGGCGAGCACTATTCGATTGCCGATATCGCGTTGTATGCCTATACCCATGTGGCCCATGAAGGCGGGTTTGACCTGGCGCAGTATCCGGCGGTGCAGGCGTGGTTGAAGCGGGTGGCCAGCCATCCTCGGCATGTCCCGATGCTGGACTGATCATGCAATTAAAAGGCGCGGGCAAGCCCTGATGTAGGAGCGAGCTTGCTCGCGAAAAACTCACAGGCACCGCGTTCATTCAGGAAGCACGCGTTATCGTTGACGTTTTTCGCGAGCAAGCTCGCTCCTACAGAGGGTGGTGTTCGCCAAGCCCTCTCCGACCTTTAGCTCAATGGTGAGTCAGCTAATTTTTTATTCAGCAGGTCAAAGCAGCGCTGCGCTGCCGGGCTCAATGCCATCCCACTGCGACTGATCAACCCGATCTCCCGGTTCACGCCGGGATGATTGATGTTGATCCGCTTCAACCCCTCCAGGCTGTCCGCCGCCGATTCCGGCAGCACACTGATGCCCAACCCTTGGCGCACCAATGCCAATACTGTCGACATATAGTTGGCTTCCATGCCCGCGTTCAGTGTGAGCCGTGTCTGGTCAAACAGCGCGTCCACTTGCTCGCGCACGCTGCTGTCGCGTCCGGTGAGGATGATCGGTTGGTCTGCCAGTTGCTCCAGGGTCAGTGATCGATAGCGCGTCAGCCCATGGTTCAGCGGCACAAACGCGCACAACCGATCGTTCAACACCGGCACGAAGTCCAGGCCATGACTCAGGCGCGCGCGCACGCCGATGCCGAAATCCACGTCGCCGGAACGCACCTGGGCATGTATGCGATGGGCCACCAGGTCATGCAGGCGCACTTCAATCCCGGCGAAGCGCTCGCGAAACAGGCGCAACACCGGCGGCAGGCTGCCGGCGCACACCGAGGGCAGGGCGGCGATGGTGACCACACCCCGGCGCAGGGCGGCCAGGTCGCGCGAGCCGGTGACGATGTTGTCCAGGTCCAGCAGCAATTTTTCCATGGGACCACGCGCCGCCTGGCCGGCGGCGGTGATGCTCACATGGCGCGGGCTGCGGTCGAGCAGCGCGACGCCGAGCCAGTCTTCCAACTGCTGGACTTGCACGGTGAGGGCTGAGGGAGACAGGTGCAGCTCGTTGGCGGCCTTGGTGAAACTGCCGGTGCGCGCAACGGCGAGGAAGGCCTGGATGTGCTGAATGCTGTTTTTCATAAGGGCCGCTTCGTTTTGTTTTTCCGAACATACCATGCCGAATATTCCAATTTACAAAGACTGACCCGCTTCCAATACTCCAGGGAAAACAATAACCGGCCACCAAGGCCGCTCTGGAGTACCCCATGCTCGCAACCCTGGGTGTCATTACCATCCTCTGCCTGCTTGCCGCCGTCATGAGCAAGCGCCTCTCGCCCCTGGTGGCCCTGATTGCCTTGCCGATCATCGCCGCGCTGATCGGTGGGTTCGGCCTGCAAACCAGTGGGTTCATCATCACTGGCATCAAAAACGTCGCCCCGGTAGTGGGCATGTTTGTGTTTGCGATCCTGTTCTTCGGGATCATGACCGACGCCGGCATGCTCGACCCGATCATCGATCGCATCCTGCGCACGGTCGGCACGCGTCCTACACGGATTGTCGTCGGCACCGCGACCCTGGCGCTGCTGGTGCACCTGGACGGTTCCGGCGCGGTGACCTTTCTGGTAACGGTGCCGGCGATGTTGCCGTTGTACACCCGGCTGGGCATCGACAAGCGCATCCTGGCCTGCGTCTGTGCGATGGCCGCCGGGGTCAACTTCCTGCCGTGGACCGGGCCGGTGCTGCGCTCGTCCGCGGCCTTGCATGTGCCGGTGGCCGACCTGTTCCAGCCACTGATCCCGGTGCAGATTGTCGGGCTGATCTTCGTGTTCGCCTGCGCCTGGTGGCTGGGCCATCGGGAAGAAAAACGCCTGGGCCTGGGCGTCGGTTCCCGCGTGGACGCGCTGCCGCAACGGGTGCTCAGTGACGACGATATCAAGCTGCGCCGTCCACGGCTGTTCTGGGTCAACCTGGTGCTCACCGTGCTGGTGATGGTGGTGATGATCGCCGGATGGGTCGACCCGGTGGTGATGTTCATGCTCGGCACCGTCGTCGCGCTGTGCATCAACTACCCCAATGTCGAGGCCCAGCGCGCGCGTATCGACGCCCATGCGAAAACGGCCCTGACCATGGCCAGTATCCTGCTCGCCGCTGGGGTGTTTACCGGGATCATGCAAGGCACCGGCATGCTCAAGGCGATTGCCGAAGTGGCGGTGGCGCAGATTCCGGCCGGCCACGGCAAGCTGATTCCGGCTGTGGTGGGCTTTATTTCCATGCCATTGAGCATGTTGTTCGATCCCGATTCCTACTATTTCGGCGTGATGCCGGTGATCGCCGAAGTCGGCAAGGCGCTGGGCGTCGACCCGCTGCAAGTGGCACAGGCCTCGTTGCTGGGCGTGCACACCACCGGCTTCCCGGTCAGCCCGCTGACCCCCGCGACCTTCCTGCTGGTGGGCCTGTGCAAGATCGAACTGGCCGATCACCAGCGCTTCACCATTCCTTTTCTGTTTGCCGCGTCGGTGCTGATGACCCTGACCGCGCTGCTTTTGGGCGTTATCTAAGAGGAGTTATCTGAGATGAAAACCTTGCGCATCGGCGCCGGCGCCGGCTACTCCGGTGACCGTATCGAACCCGCCGTGGAACTGGCCGAACAGGGCGACCTGGATTACCTGGTGTTCGAATGCCTGGCCGAACGCACGATTGCCCTGGCGCAACAGGCGCGTATCAGCGATCCGGCAGGCGGCTACGACCCCTTGTTGAGTGAGCGCATGCACCGGGTGCTGCCCTTTGTCGGGCGTCACCCAGGTCGTCGGCGTCTGCGCGTGATCACCAATATGGGCGCGGCCAACCCGGTGTCGGCCGCCGCCGAAGTGCGGCGTATCGCCAATGAGTTGGGCGTGAACCTCAAGGTGGTGGCCGTGGTGGGCGACGACGTGTTGCAGGCGTTGCGGCCCGAACAATTGCTGGACAACGGCCAGACCCTGGGCGCACTGGGTGAACGGCTGGTTTCGGCGAATGCCTACCTGGGCGTGGAGGGCATCCTTGAGGCCTTGCGCGCTGACGCCGATGTAGTGATTACGGGGCGTGTGGCCGACCCGTCACTGTTTCTCGCGCCGCAGATGTTTGAATTCGGCTGGGCCGCCGATGATTGGCTGCGCCTGGGCCGGGGCACTCTGGTCGGGCATTTGCTCGAGTGTGCGGGGCAGGTCAGCGGTGGTTATTTCGCCGACCCAGGCTGCAAGGACGTGGATGACCTGGCACGCCTGGGCTTTCCGTTGGCCGAGGTCGACGCCGACGGCAATGCCTTGATTACCAAAGTGGCGGGCTCCGGGGGGCAGGTCAGCCGCGCCACCTGCAGCGAACAATTGATCTACGAAGTGCACGACCCGGCGGCCTATTTGACCCCGGATGTCACGGCCGATTTTTCACGGGTGGGCTTTGTCGAGGAGGGCATTGACCGGGTGCGTGCCCAGGGGGCCGACGGTCGTGCCCGGCCTGAGCAGCTGAAGGTCAGCGTCGGTTATCTGGATGGCTGGATTGGCGAAGGACAGATGTCCTACGGCGGTCCAGGCGCTGTCGCGCGGGCGCAATTGGCGCGGAAGGTGGTGCTCAAGCGTCTGGAACTGACCGGCGTGAAGATGCAGGACGTGCGCGCCGAGTTGATCGGCATGGACTCATTGCATGGTCCGCGCAGCACTGTCGAGCCCTGGGAGGTGCGCCTGCGCGTCGCTGCTCGTTGTGCGGATCGCGGCGACGCCGTGCGCGTCGGCAATGAAGTGGAAACCCTCTACACCAACGGCCCGGCCGGCGGTGGTGGAGCGAGCAAGAGCGTGCGCCAGGTGGTGGCGGTGGCGTCGTTGCTGCTGCCCCGAGGCGACGTCAAACCGAGGATTGAAGGATGAAACTGCACACGCTGGCCCATTGCCGCACCGGGGACAAGGGCGACACGTCGAACATCTCGATCATTGCCTATCGCGCCGAAGACTATCCGTGGCTGTGCCAGCAGCTTACGGTGGCGCGTGTTACCGAGTTCTTCGCCGATTTGCTGGAACCAGGCGCTGCGCCGGTCCGGCGTTACGAGTTGCCCAATGTACAGGCGCTGAATTTTGTGTTGCCGGGCATCCTGCGCGGCGGCGTGACCCGCTCAACGGCGCTGGATGCCCATGGCAAATGTCTTGGGTCGGCGTTGCTGGACCTGGAGTTGCCAACACCGAACTGAATGTGGGAGGGGGCAAGCCCCCTCCCACAATGGATCTGCGCAGGTCTGTCAGATCGCGGCGAAGCGCTTGTCCAGGTAATCAATGATCACCTTGGAGTCATACATCCAGGTGGTCTGGCCGTTCTCTTCGATGCGCAGGCACGGCACCTTGATCTTGCCGCCTTGCTCCAGCAGGGTCTGGCGATCCTGCGCGTTGTTTTTCGCATCCTTGAGCGCGACCGGCACATTCAGGCGATGCAGGGTGCGCCGGGTCTTCACGCAGAACGGGCAGGCATGGAACTGATACAAGGTCAGGTCTTTGGCCGCTGCGTTCACCTGCGCCTGTTGTTCAGCGGGGCGCTGCTTTTTGCGCGGGCGGGTCAGGAAGTCGCCGGCGATGATGATCTGGCCGAGGCCGACTCGAAGTGCTTTGACGAACATGGCTGAAAGCCTCTTGCCCATGGAGAAGGGGTCGCAGCTTACCTGAATTTTGCGGGCGAAAAAAAACCGGCGATGAACGCCGGTTTTTCCTACACAGCCACTTACTTGATCAGGCTGAGAAATTCGCTGCGGGTGGCCGCGTTGTCACGGAACTCACCGAGCATCACCGACGTGATCATCGACGAATTCTGTTTTTCCACACCGCGCATCATCATGCACATGTGCTTGGCCTCGATTACCACCGCCACGCCGAGGGCGCCGGTCACTTCCAGCACCGCATCAGCGATCTGGCGGCTGAGGTTTTCCTGGATCTGCAGGCGACGCGCATACATGTCGACAATCCGCGCGACCTTCGACAGGCCCAGCACTTTGCCGCTCGGGATGTACGCCACGTGAGCCTTGCCGATAAACGGCAGCAGGTGGTGTTCGCACAGCGAGTACAACTCGATGTCCTTGACCAGCACCATTTCGCTGTTGTCGGAGCTGAACAAGGCGCCATTGGTGACTTCTTCGAGCGTCTGTTCATAACCGCGGCAGAGGTACTGCATTGCCTTGGCGGCACGCTTTGGCGTGTCGAGCAGACCCTCGCGGGAGACGTCCTCGCCGAGTTGGCCGAGAATCGCGGTGTAGTTTTGTTCCAATGTCACAGGACTGTTTCCGTATGGGTTTCAGAGCGGTACGGTGTATGCCTGTACCAATATGAAGCGTTGTTACCGCGCCGATATCGCAGTGTGCGCTGGTGATTGGCGCACATAGTAGCGTAGGTATGGCGACAGGTGTATTCCCGGACGAAGCCGATGTTAAAGTCGGCCTCCAGTGAGGAGTATGTGATGACGCCACGGGAACGAAGTATTGCTGAGCGTGCCGTTGGCTTCGCCAAGGCGAATCGGACACAAATTGCCAGGGATTTGGCCTGCTTGACTCGCTATCCCGGTGAAGAATATCCCGTCTCGGTTTTATGGCGGGTTCTCCTGGCGCCGGTAAGACTGAGGTCTCGAAGTCCTTTGTCAATTTGATGGAGGCGCATGGGGCCAAAACGCTTCGTATCGACCCTGACGACTTCAGGGATTATTTTCCTGAGTATAACGGTGCGAATTCGAGCCTGTTTCAGCGCGGCGTAACCGTCATGGTGGAGCGGGCCATCGACCTCGTTTATCAGCAGCGACAGTCATTTCTTCTGGATGGGACTCTCGCGAATCTCGACGTTGCGCGAAAAAACATCCAGCGTGCGCTCGGCAAGAAAAACCGGTCAGTTCAAATCATGTATGTGTATCAAAAGCCGGAACTGGCATGGGAATTCGTGCTTGCACGGGAGGCCATTGAAGGCAGAAATATCCCTTGCGTGGAATTTGTTCGCCAGTTCTATGCATCCAAGGCGACGGTGTGCCAATTGAAGCGCGAGCTTCTGGGGAACATCCAGGTCGATGTGATTCTCAAGGATACTGACGGGACCGATGCAGAGGTTGGTATTGACCTGTCAACCGACGAAATTGACGAACTGGTCAGGCAGCCCTACCATCCTGAACAACTTGAGCAAATGTTGGCCGGAGTAGCCCCATGAAAGGCGAAATTACGGAAACACTGGAAAAATACCCTTCTACAACCATGTCCGACTTTTTCCGAAGCTGTTCGGTGGAGGAAAAGCGTGCGGTCTATCGAAGCGCAGCCAATACTGCAATCACGATGCAAAAAGCCGTGATTTCACTGGCAAAAGAGAAGAAGGCTAAAGAGTTCGCCGGCGAATAAAGCCCGGATTTTCTGATTGAAAGCCCAGCCTGAGTGCTGGGCTTTTTGTCTGTTACTCGTCGCGCCCCTCCATCATGGTGCGCTTGAGCATCACATACACCGCGCCGGCCCCGCCGTGGCGAGCCTGGCAGGAGGTAAAACCGAGCACCTGGGTGTGCTGGCGCAGCCAGGTGTTGACGTGGCTCTTGATCATCGGCCGCTTGCCGTCCAGCCGCACGGCCTTGCCGTGGGTGACGCGCACGCAGCGGATTTCGAACCTGGTGGCTTCGGCGAGGAAGGCCCACAGGGTTTCCCGGGCCTTCTCCACGGTCATGCCGTGCAGGTCGAGGCTGCCCTCGAACGGGATCTGGCCGGCCTTGAGCTTGCGCATCTGGCTTTCCTGCACCCCGTCGCGCGCCCACATCAACTCATCTTCGGGGCCGACATCGATCACGAACTGATCCGACAAACCATCCACGGTGGTGGCATCGGTGCGCACGGTCGCGGCTTGGCGCAGCTTGGCGATTTGCGCCCGATCAGCCTTGGGTTTGCCGGTGTCGGCGCGGTCGTGCTTGATCGGCTTGACGCCGCGCAGCTCGTTCTTGAACAGGGAAAAATCGTCGTCTTGCATGGCAGCCTCCGCGCAGGGCGGGCAGTTTACCTAAATCGCGGCGGCTGCGGCGTGGCAAATACTATCCAAGCGCCATTAGTCGTGCTTTTTCATCAGGTGCGAGGCGATATTCAACGACAACGGCTGGCGCATTTTCCGACGGCTGCTGCGCCATAGCCATACACCCAACCACAGCACCAACAGGCCGATCCCCAGCAGGATCGCTGAACCGCCAGGGCTGGCATTCAGTTCGCCAAGTGCCGGCGAATGCCCAAACAGACCGGCGCCACCAGCGCCAGCCAACAGCAGACCTACGATCGCCAGCAGCGCGGCAATGCCCGCCACCAGGCGCAGACGCCAATTGCTCGGGCCCTTGGGGCGCAAGCGACGAGCATCAAAACCATCGGATATCTTCATTCCGACCTTTCCTCCAGGGTATCGGCCCTTCGACCGGAAGATACACAGGTTGTTCCTGTGCCCGAGGCAAATGCGCGAAATGAGCAGGCTTTGCGGATGAGCGGGGCAATGAACAGGGGCACACCGCTCATCAGAGAGACGATCAGATCAGATCTTTGGTCAATGCCAGGGTCGCAAAGTTGTCGGCCATGATGGCCATTTCAGTTTGCTGCACATGTTCGGCACTCAGCACGCCACCTGTGTAGGGCAAGTCGCGTGTAGCGCAGGCATCTTCCACCAGGGTGCAGCGAAAGCCGAGGTTCTTGGCGGCACGTACTGTGGTGCTGACGCTTGAATGACTCATGAATCCGCAGACGATCAGGTCCAGCGAACCCAGGTCCTGCAAGTGTTTTTCCAGGCCGGTGCCGTGAAAGGCGCTGGGCAGCAGCTTGCCGATAATGGTTTCGTCGCCTTCAGGCTCGAGGCCGGGGATGAATTCGCCGCGCTCGCCTTGCGGATCGAACAGGCCGCCGACGGTGCCCAGGTGGCGCACATGCACAATCGGCCGTCCGGCGTTGCGCGCAGCGGTCACCAGTTGCTTGATGTTGCCGACCGCCGCGTCCATGCCCGAGAGGGCGAGTGGGCCGCTGAGGTATTCCTTCTGGGCGTCGATGATCACGAGGGTCGCATGGGCAAGGTTGGCAGCTGCGTAACCACGACCGCTGAGTTGAAACATCGTCTTTTGAACGGACATTCTGGGGCTCCTGTGAGGGGGGCTTTTGCGACATTGTCCACTGGCTGAGCGGTTCTGTGAATCGCTACCATCGTAAGGTACGCCGTTGCTGGCGTGCAGCCATGTCAAGAGGGTGGCTTGTTTAAGTCATTAGGGGTGATTTGGATGAAATCCGACATACGGCAGCGGTGTTTCGTACATCGTCGGTACAGATGAACGCTGTTAGAATCGCCAGTCGTTTTTTCCCAGGAGTCTGCCCCGTGATCACTTCCCGCCTGCGCACCTTGCGCGACCATATCCGTTGGGCTGTCAGCCGTTTCCATGGGGAAAACCTGTTTTTTGGCCACGGCACCGACAATGCCTGGGACGAAGCCCGGCAACTGGTGCTCGGCGCCCTGCATCTGCCGTGGGAAATTGCCGACAGCTACTTGGACTGCAATCTGGAAGAAGAGGAAATCTCCCACGTGCAGCGTTTGTTGCATCGACGTATCCATGAGCGCGTGCCCACAGCCTACTTGCTCAAGGAGGCGTGGTTCTGCGGCATGTCGTTTATTGTCGACGAGCGCGTGCTGATTCCGCGCTCACCGATTGGCGAACTGATTGAAAACCGCTTCGAACCCTGGCTGGCCCAGCCGCCGGCGCGCATTCTCGACTTGTGCACCGGCTCCGGTTGCATCGGCATCGCCTGTGCCTACGAATTCCCCGAGGCTGAAGTGGTGCTGGGCGACTTGTCCTTCGAAGCCCTTGAGGTGGCCAACCAGAACATCGAGCGCCATGGCGTCGATGAGCGCGTCTATACCGTGCAGGGCGACGGCTTTGACGGGCTGCCGGCTCAGCGCTTCGATCTGATTGTGTCCAATCCGCCGTATGTGGACGCCGAAGACTTTGCCGATATGCCGGATGAATACCAGCACGAACCGGAACTGGGTCTGGCGTGCGGTGACGACGGCTTGAATCTGGTACGGCGGATGCTGGCTGAAGCGGCGGACCACCTGACCGAGAAGGGTCTGCTGATTGTCGAAGTGGGCAACAGCCAGGTGCATGTTGAAGCGCTGTACCCGGAAGTGGATTTCGCCTGGCTGGACTTCCAGCGGGGTGGGCATGGGGTGTTCATGCTCACCGCTGAGCAGTGCCGCCAGCATCAGGCCGTCTTTGCCGCGCGCGTTTAACTCGTTCAATGTGGGAGGGGGCTTGCCCCCGATGAGGCAGTGTCAGTAAATGCATTGTTGACTGACACACCGCTATCGGGGGCAAGCCCCCTCCCACATTTGATTGCATTCCAGTCTGTTACCGGTGCGTGGCAATCCAGATCAACAGCCCCGCCTGAAACACGGTAAACGCCACCAGACAGGTGATGGTAAAGCGCAGCCCGCTGTCCTCGCGTTTGAACTTGAGGACCTTTTCCTCTTCCTTGCGCAGCTTCACCTCCTGCTCGGCCAGGTTGTGCTCGGCCTGTTGCAGCATCTGCGCAGCTTCGAGGATTTCCACGAATTGCACCTTCTCGGTGTTCCAGCTGTCCAGCACATCGCTGACTTTGCCCGGCTGTACATTGCCCTTGAGGTGTTGCACGTCGGCATAGGCCACGTCAAAACCCTGGACGCGCAGGAAGTGATCGCGGCGCAGGCGCGTGGCTTCGTTGAGCGCGTCCTTGTTGGCCAGGTCCACGCCATCGACGCGGTAGTGTGACCACTTCTTTTTGGCCCATGCGGCGGCCTGGGCCACCAGGAAGCGGCCGAGACCGCGGTTGGCCGGTTCGATTTCCAGGCTGTTGCCCGGGCCGAAGTGCACGCGATGTTTATCGTGATCCACCCAGATATCCAGCTGGTTCTGCTCACGCCGTACGCGCTGGCCGGGCAACTGGATCACCAGGCGCAACAGACTGTGATGCGAATCATGGCGCTCGGCGTAACCGAACTGCACAAACCGCAAGGGCCGCGCGCCGGTCGCACGGTCGATGGCCAACGGGGCGAGGCGCAGCATCTTGAAATGTTCGGCGTGTACGTCCGCCCATGGCAGCGCTGCTGCGGCGGCGGCCTCGGTTTCAGCCGGAATATCGGCGTTGGATTCTGGTGTTGCTTCAGTGGTTGTCATGCGGCGCGATCCTGTCCAAGCCCTGCGAGCCGACAGTCTTTTTACTGTCGACCCTGGGCTTATCGGCCGTTTTCCCCAGGACTGGAGGCCAATTGCCGCTTAACGGGGGGCAAGTTCGTTGATAAAGCGCACTGCCCGCTCGCCCAGCTCGGCGGCGAGGGGCAATTTCGGGTCGTTGTAGGACGCCAGTTGTTGCTTGACGTTGTTGGGCACGATGCGCATCACGTGGTTCATGCCTTCGATCACGGTCAACTGTGCGTCGGGCTTGGCTTGTTTCAGCTGCCGGGCATCGCCTACGCCGACCTGTATGTCGTTGGTGCCCTGGATGATCAATGCCGGCATGCTCAAGCGGGCAAAGGCTGCCGAGGGGTCGGCGCGGAACAGGCTGATCAGATAGGGCTGCACGCTGGGTCGGAAAATACCTTCCAGCGGGGGTGGCACATCGTCATCCACCTGGCCGGCCTTGAGGTGGTCAAGAATTTCGTTGCTGCGCAGCAACAGGGCCGGTGGCAGGTGATCGGCCAGTTGCTGGCGAATCACCTGGTCGACCGGGCGGGCGCTGCCGGACAACGAAATCACCCCGGCCGGGTTCAACTGCGGCGCGGCGAGGGCGGCGACCAGCGCGCCTTCGCTGTGGCCCAGCACAATCAACGGGCCCATGCGCTTGTCGGCCTTGAGCAACTTGCCCCAGGCCACGGCGTCGGCCACGTAGGCGTCGAGGGTCAGGTTGCGCTCATCCGGGGTCGCGGCAAGGCTGGCGGCCACGCCGCGTTTGTCATAGCGCACGCTGGCGATATTGTGTCGGGCCAGCACCCAGGCCAGGCGCTTGAGGCTGTCGTTGCGCGCGCCGTCGGCGCTGTTGCCGTTGCGGTCGGTGGGGCCTGAACCGGCGATGATCAGCACCACCGGCACGGGCTGGTCGGACTGCGGCAACAGCAGCGAGCCAAACAGCTCGCCGCTGCCGGTGTCCAGGCTGATGGGCCGTTGCAGCACGACAGGGGAGGCGGCCTGGACCGCGGCGGTAAACAAGGTGAGGGTGAACAGCAGAACTCGCAGCATCATCGCGCCATCATTGGAGAGGTGCCGGTTGGACCAACGTCTACCGGTAAGGTTTCGAGGATGAACTAGTCGGTTAGCCTGCGTATACTGGCCGCCTTAAGTTATTACGGTTGACTTGATTCAACTGATTTCACGGAGCGCTCCGCATGTCCGGCAACACCTTCGGCAAGCTGTTCACTGTCACCACCGCGGGCGAAAGCCATGGCCCGGCATTGGTCGCCATTGTCGACGGCTGCCCGCCCGGCCTCGAGCTGGCGGTGCAAGACCTGCAGCGTGATCTGGATCGCCGCAAGCCCGGCACCAGCCGTCATACCACCCAGCGCCAGGAACCCGATGAAGTCGAGATTCTCTCCGGGGTGTTCGAAGGCCGCACCACCGGTTGCGCCATCGGCCTGCTGATCCGTAATACCGACCAGAAGTCCAAGGACTACTCGGCGATCAAGGAGCTGTTCCGCCCGGCCCACGCCGACTACACCTACCATCACAAATACGGCGAACGCGACTACCGCGGCGGCGGCCGCAGTTCGGCCCGTGAAACCGCGATGCGCGTGGCGGCCGGCGCCATTGCCAAAAAATACCTGGCGACCCAGGGCATCGTCGTTCGTGGCTACATGAGCCAGCTCGGCCCGATTGAAATCCCGTTCAAAACCTGGGACAGCGTCGAAGACAATGCCTTCTTCTGCCCCGACCCGGACAAGGTGCCGGAACTGGAAGCCTACATGGACCAGTTGCGCCGCGACCAGGATTCGGTCGGTGCGAAGATCACCGTCGTGGCCGAGGGCGTGAAGCCGGGCCTGGGCGAGCCGATCTTCGACCGTCTCGACGCCGAACTGGCCCACGCGCTGATGAGCATCAACGCGGTCAAGGGCGTGGAAATCGGCGCCGGTTTCGCCTGTGTGGCCCAGCGCGGCACCGAGCATCGCGACGAGATGACCCCGCAGGGGTTCCTCAGCAACAATGCCGGTGGCATCCTCGGGGGCATCTCCTCGGGCCAGCCGATTGTTGCGCACCTGGCGCTCAAGGCCACATCGAGCATCACCACGCCGGGCCGCTCGATCGATGTACATGGCAACCCGGTCGACGTGATCACCAAGGGCCGTCACGATCCGTGCGTCGGCATCCGCGCCACACCGATTGCCGAGGCGATGATGGCTATCGTGTTGATGGACCATCTGCTGCGCAACCGTGGACAAAATGCCGATGTGCAGGTGAGTACGCCGGTGCTGGGCCAGCTGTGACGGGCTGACAGTGACAGCCCTCCCTTATTGGCGCCTCTCCAGCTTCTACCTGTTCTACTTCGCCCTGCTCGGGGCAACGGCACCGTTCCTGGCGTTGTACTTCGATCACCTGGGCTTCTCCAGCGCGCGTATCGGCGAGCTGGTGGCCATTCCCATGCTGATGCGTTGCGTGGCGCCCAACCTGTGGGGCTGGCTGGGCGACTACACCGGTCGCCGCCTGGCCATCGTGCGGTTCGGCGCGGTGTGCACGCTGTTGAGTTTCTCGTTGATTTTCGTCAGCAAGACCTACGCCTGGCTGGCCCTGGTCATGGCCCTGCATGCGCTCTTCTGGCACGCTGTACTGCCGCAGTTCGAAGTGATCACCCTGGCTCATCTGCAACGACAGACATCGCGCTACAGCCAGATCCGCCTGTGGGGCTCCATCGGCTTTATCCTCACCGTCGTGATCATGGGCCGCCTGTTCGACTGGCTGAGCGTGGACATCTACCCGGTGGTGGTCGTGGTGATCATGGCGGGTATCATCGGTGCCAGCCTATGGGTGCCGAATGCGCAGCCCGCCAGCCAGGGCCAGCGCCTGGCCGGCGACGGATTTCTGCGGCAGTTACGCAACCCCGGCGTGCTGGCGTTCTATGCCTGTGTGGCGCTGATGCAGATGAGCCATGGCCCGTATTACACCTTTCTCACGCTGCACCTTGAACACCTGGGCTACAGCCGTGGCGTGATCGGCTTGCTGTGGGCCCTCGGGGTGGTGGCGGAGGTCTTGATGTTCCTGGCCATGAGTCGCCTCCTGGCGCGCTTTTCGGTGCGACGGGTGCTGCTGGCCAGTTTCCTGCTGGCGGCGCTGCGCTGGCTGCTGCTCGGCGCATTTGCCGAATTTTTCTGGGTGTTGCTGCTGGCGCAAGTGCTGCATGCCGCCACGTTCGGCAGTTTCCATGCGGCGGCCATCGCTTTCGTGCAGCGCAGTTTCGGTGATCGTCAACAAGGCCAGGGCCAGGCGCTTTACGCCGCATTGGCCGGCACCGGTGGTGCGCTGGGTGCGCTCTATGCCGGTTACAGCTGGAACCTGCTGGGGCCCACGCTGACGTTCAGTATTGCGAGCATCGCGGCCCTGGCTGCCGCCGTTATCATTGGCTTTCGATTGCAAGAGCCAAACCAAGGAACCGTGCAATGAGCTATGTCGCTGTCTATGACCTCACTACACCGGCCACCCCTGACAAGGTGCTGACCCACTTCGACGACATTCAGTCGACCCTGGCCGAACACGGCGTGCGCTTTGAGCGCTGGCAGCCCGGCACACTCGAAAAGGATGCCGACGAGGCGCAACTGATTGCGGCGTATCAGACGCAGATTGACGCGCTTGGCTACGCGCGTGCCGAGGTGATCCGCGTGAACGGTGCTGACTCCAAAGAAGCGCTGCCGGCCGAGCGCCTGGATGAACACACCTGCGCTGAAGACCAGGCGCGATTCTTCATCGCCGGCCAGGGGCTGTGCTCGATGCGCATTGGCGAGTATGTCTACGGCGTGCGGTGTGAGAAGAACGATCTGCTGATCGTGCCCGCCGACATGCCCCATTGGTTCGACATGGGTGAGCATGCTTATTGTGTCGTGCTGCATATGTTCAACACCGTCGAGGGCTCGGTGCCGAAGTTGACCGGCAGTGACATCGCCCGGCGCTCTGCGAGGTTGGATGACTAAAACAAATCTTTTAAATGTTCAACCCGGGCAAGTTGGAATTTGCTGTGGGAAGAAGCCTCATAACGCGTAGGGCTTGGCTGTTTATCCTCAGCCTTGGCCCCTCATTGCTCAGGTTGTGTAACTCTCGCTTTGTTCAATGTTCATAGCGCCTGTCAATAGGAGGAATCCGAAGGGTGGCAGCGCATCGGCATATAAAAAGGAGAGAGCAATGAGTCGCCCAGAGGAGATATCTCACCCGTTGGAAATCGTGCCGACGGCCATCAGAAGACGCTTGAGTCTGCTCGGCAAGCCCCTCACCCGGACGGAGCTGGAGATTCTGCGATGGGCCTCCGAGGGCAAAACCATTTGGGAGATGAGCAGGATTCGCTGCACCTCGGAGGCCACGGTCAAATTCCATCTGCGCAATATCTACGGCAAGCTCGACGTGAATAACCGGGTGCAGGCGATGAATGAGGCGACGCGTCAGGGGCTGTGCTGACGGCATAAAAAAAGGGCCGCGACGCTCAACGGCGTCGCGGCCCTTTTTTAAAGGTGCAGCTTATGCCGAATGGTAAGTCGGCAGAGCAAAGCGGTTCTGGCTTTGCAGCATCGAAATTTGCGGCAGCTCACTGGCCTGTTCTGCCAGGTCGCGGCGGATGGCGCTGATCACCCAGGTCAGTTGGTCGGCGGTGTGCAGCTGCTGATACGAGATCGAGCGCTTGACTTGTTTGCCTTCGCTGTTACGCAGGGTCAACAGAATGCCGCCGTCCGGACGTGGTTGGGTAGTGACGTCGTAGTTGGAAAATACCGAAGCGAATTTATCTTGGATCAGGCTCATGTCTATCAGCTCCATTGGCTCAAGTTGGCAAGCATGGAGTGATAGGTGCAGCGATTGTGCCAGTATTGAGTCTTATAAAAAGTCTTTATAAATCAGTGAGTTATAAATTCTTCAGATTTTCATTTTCGTGCAATTTGCATGAAAGGCCATCGTGCATCCTGCATTTTGCGTTATCCAGGCGGTTAATTCTTACGCGCAGGTCCTCTTTTCCTGACGATTCAGACCGCATCATTCCCGGATAAATTCCATTCCGGCTGCTGGCGGTGGCCGAGATACCGGTGAGCGGACTGCAACTATTGATTCTGGCTATGGGCGCTTTCGACAAAAAAGCCATGACAGCGGGGAACTCCATCGCGACACTGGGCGCCATATAAAGCATCAGAAGAAGGAGCCTTACATGTCGACCCAGCCCAAACAGATGACCGAAGACGAAGCCGCCGAATTTGCCGAGCAAGTCTTCGACGTCGCCCGCAAAGGCGACGCCGCCATGCTCGCAGCGCTGTTGGCCAAAGGCTTGCCGGCCAACTTTCGTAACCACAATGGCGACACGCTGTTGATGCTCGCCGCCTATCACGGTCATGCCGAGGCGGTAAAAGTGCTGCTGGAGTTCAAGGCCGATCCCCTGATTGCCAACGACAAGAACCAACTGCCGATTGCCGGTGCGGCATTCAAGGGCCACCTGGCTGTGGTCAAGGCACTGATCGAAGGCGGCACCCCGGTTGAGGCGGCGTCTTCGGATGGGCGCACGGCGTTGATGATGGCAGCCATGTTCAACCGTGTCGAAATGCTCGAATACCTGCTCGGCCAGGGTGCCAATCCCAAGGCGACCGATGCCCAGGGCGCGACGGCGTTGGCGGCGGCGCAGACCATGGGGGCCGTGGATACAGGGGCGCTGTTGCAAAAACTGGTGTAGGCTACGCGCCCTCGAAAACCCGCGCCTCCACAGGACCCGCCCATGAAAACCGTTCTCGTCGAACTCATCAGCAAAATCAGCAGCGGCGTCATGGGGACGGACGAGGTGGCGCGTATCGCCGATGAGGCGGCTCAGGCCTACGCAGATCCTGCGGCTTTTCTGGCGGCCAATCCGGATATCAACTACGACGACAGCTTTCCGATTCCCCTGGGGGAGTGGGTGGTGGTCGGCAGCCTGCCGGACACTGTGCTGTTCCAGGCCGATACCTACGCCGATCTGTTTGCCCAGATCGTTGCCTCGTTCGGCCCGGGCGTGGCGTTCAACCTCAAGCCCAAGCAATTGGCCAAGACCGAAGACCTGACGGCGCTCAATCGCATCCAGATCCAGATGAGCGCCCTGAGCCCGGAAGACGGTGGCTACGTGCTGCTCAACTTCAGCCAACTGCTCGATGACGAAATCCAGGCCGTCCTGGTGTTCGGCAACGACCTGCCGCGGGTGCTGGAATTGTGCGCCGAGGTCGGCATCAAGGCTGAGCCGTCGCTGGAAGCCCTGAAGATTGCCGTTCACGTTTAAATAATACGGAACCCCCGCCAGGGCTGACTATCCTACAAGGGCATGCCCCCACACTTAGGAGCGACACCATGGGTTCGACTTTCAATGGCCTGATTGGCCTGATCATCCTCGCGCTGGATATCTGGGCGATCATCAACGTGTTCAAAAGCGGCGCGAGCACGGGCGCCAAGGTGTTGTGGATTCTGTTGATCCTGCTGCTGCCGGTACTGGGCCTGATCATCTGGGCGATCGCCGGGCCACGCGGTAACGTGCGAATCTAACGCCGCACTCGGTCAATGCGGGAGGGGGCTTGCTCCCGATCGCGGTGAGTCAGCAACGGATACAGTGCTGACCCACCGCTAATTGGGGGCAAGCCCCCTCCCACATTGGTTTTGATTACCGCCGCTGAATTTGTGTGTCGAAAGTATTCGCTGCACGAAATTTTCACATCCCGTCCAAGACAATTCGCCCGCTTTGTGCCTCTGCCAGGGCCCCAATCCCTGGGGCATTTAAAGCGGTGGCAAGCTCGCACGTTCAGTAATTAATAGCCTTGCCGGCCTTGATCGGGCACCATTTGCCCCGCCGCGTTAACCACCCACCCCGGCCAGCCTGGGCGAGGGCGGACGCCACTGCATTTATTTCGCAACTTCAACTTCCAATGGGTCCTAAAACGACATGGCAAACCCGGACGCCCTGAATCAGCAGCGAGCTTCAAATCGCCTGCTGCAACCGACCGTCAAATCCCATCTGGCGTACACGCTGCTCTGCGCACTGGTCATGATGGTGATGTTCTCCCTGCTGCGCCTGGCGTTGCTGGTTTACAACCGCGAGATGATCCTCGACACACCGGCCTCCACCTTCCTGGAAGCGTTCGCCAACGGCCTGCGCCTGGATATCCGCCTGGTGATGTACCTGCTGGTCCCGCTGCTGTTGGCGTTGTTCAGCGTCCGGGCCATGGCGGCGCGCGGGTTTTTCCGGTTGTGGCTGACCGTTGCGTCCAGCATCGCGCTGTTCCTGGGCCTGATGGAGATGGACTTCTATCGCGAGTTCCACCAGCGCCTCAACGGCCTGGTCTTCCAGTATGTGAAGGAAGACCCGAAAACCGTGGTGAGCATGCTCTGGTACGGCTTCCCGGTGGTGCGCTACCTGCTGGCCTGGGCCGTGGGCACGCTGATCCTGAGCATGGCCTTCAAGGGCGCCGACCGCGCAACGCGCCCGCGCGGCCCGTTCAGTGGCGGCAGCATCGGTACGCGCCAGGTGGCGCCGTGGTACAGCCGCATTGCGGTATTCGTGGTGTGCCTGCTGGTCGCCGTGGTCGCCATCCGTGGCACCCTGCGCCAGGGCCCGCCGTTGCGTTGGGGTGACGTGTACACCACCGACTCGAACTTCGCCAACCAGTTGGGCCTTAACGGGACGCTGTCGTTGATCGGCGCGGCCAAGGCGCGTTTCTCCGCGCATCGCGACAACGTCTGGAAAGCGACCCTGGAACAACCGCTGGCCACCCAGACCGTGCGTGACATGCTGGTACTGCCGAGCGAGAAACTGGTGGATACCGACACCGCTGCCGTGCGCCGTGATTTCACGCCGCCGGCCGAGAAGACCCTGCCGATCAAGAACGTGGTCGTGATCCTGATGGAGAGCTTCGCCGGCCACTCGGTGGGCGCGCTGGGCCGTCCAGGCAATATCACGCCGTACTTCGACAAGTTGTCCAAGGAAGGCCTGCTGTTTGATCGCTTCTTCTCCAACGGCACCCACACCCACCAGGGTATGTTCGCCACCATGGCGTGTTTCCCCAACCTGCCGGGGTTCGAATACCTGATGCAGACCCCCGAAGGCAGCCACAAGCTGTCGGGCCTGCCGCAGTTGCTGAGTGCGCGTGATTTCGACGACGTGTACGTCTACAACGGCGACTTCGCCTGGGACAACCAGTCGGGCTTCTTCAGCAACCAGGGCATGACCAACTTCATTGGCCGCAACGACTTCGTCGATCCGGTGTTTTCCGACCCGACCTGGGGCGTGTCCGACCAGGACATGTTCAACCGTGGCCTGGAGGAACTGAAGGCCCGCGAAGGCGGAAAGCCGTTCTACGCACTGCTGCAGACCCTGTCCAACCACACACCGTACGCGTTGCCGACGCCATTGCCGGTTGAGCAGGTCACCGACCGTGGCAGCCTCAACGAGCATTTGACGGCCATGCGTTACTCCGACTGGGCGTTGGGCCAATTCTTCGAGAAGGCCCGCAAGGAGCCGTACTTCAAGGAAACCCTGTTCGTGGTGGTGGGCGACCACGGCTTCGGCAACGAGCAGCAGATCACCGAAATGGACCTGGGCCGTTTCAACGTGCCGATGCTGATGATCGCACCGGGCATGCAGGAAAAGTTCGGTGAGCGTGACCACACCGTGGGCACCCAGATCGATATCGTGCCGACCATCATGGGCCGCCTCGGCGGTGACACGCTGCACCAGTGCTGGGGGCGTGACCTGCTGAACCTGCCGGAAGGCGACAAGGGCTTCGGCGTGATCAAGCCATCGGGCAGCGACCAGACCGTCGCCTTGCTGACGGCTGACCGCGTACTTGTCCTGCCCAAGGAAATGCCACCGAAGTTGTGGCAATACGAACTGGGCGCCAACCCGACCGGCAAGGTCATCGCTGAATCGCCGGACGAAGCGGCACTCAAGCAGAAACTCGAGTCGTTCCTGCAAACCGCCACCAAGAGCCTGTTGGATAACACCGCAGGTGTCGTGGACGGTAAGCCGGACTAACGGATCGGCAATAAAAAAGAGGCCTCATTGAGGCCTCTTTTTTTTACCCTTGGAAGGGGGCTTATATCTTGCCGAGCAACAACAGCACCAGCAGAACGACGAGCACCACACCCAGGATACCCGACGGGCCATAACCCCAGTTACGCGAGTGCGGGAAGACCGGCAGGCCACCGACCAACAGGAGGATCAGGATAATGATCAGAATCAGGCTCATGGTTTTATTCCTTATAGGCCTTCTGTAAAGACCGGTTATTCAGCGGGAGTCTCGTCCATCTGATAATGGACGGCTTATCAACTCCGACTCTGTCATCTGATAAAAAATTCCTTATTTTTTTAAAGCATTTCGGTCGCTCGCTTATTTCTTTTAACACCTGCGCAAATGCGCCAAGTTAGTTGAAAAAGATTGAACTTAGGCTATATGCAAGTATCCGACCGGGCCCGCGGTTTGCCTGGGGCATTCATCACTTTGATGGTACATGGGCGAGGCGGGAACCTTCGCTACACTGCCGGTCACTTCCATCGTGAACCACAAGGCTACTTCCTATGCAAAACCGCATGATGATCACGGGCGCCGGGTCCGGTCTGGGTCGTGAAATCGCACTGCGCTGGGCCCGTGAGGGGTGGCAGCTGGCCTTGTCGGATGTCAGCGAGCCCGGCTTGCAGGAAACCCTGAGGTTGGTGCGCCAGGCCGGTGGCGACGGTTTCATCCAGCGCTGCGATGTGCGTGACTACAGCCAGCTCACGGCGCTGGCGCAGGCGTGCGAAGTGAAGCTTGGCGGCATCGATGTGATCGTCAATAACGCCGGTGTGGCGTCCGGTGGGTTCTTTGCCGAGCTGTCGCTCGAGGATTGGGACTGGCAGATCGCAATCAACCTGATGGGTGTGGTCAAGGGCTGCAAGGCGTTTCTGCCGCTGCTGGAACAGAGCAAGGGCCGCATCATCAACATCGCCTCGATGGCCGCGCTGATGCAGGGGCCGGCCATGAGTAACTACAACGTGGCCAAGGCCGGCGTGGTGGCGCTGTCGGAAAGCTTGCTGGTAGAACTCAAGCAGCAGGAAATCGGCGTGCATGTGGTCTGCCCGTCGTTTTTCCAGACCAATCTGCTGGATTCATTTCGTGGGCCGACCCCGGCGATGAAGGCGCAGGTGGGCAAGTTGCTCGAGAGTTCGCCGATCTCGGCGACGGATATCGCCGACTATATTTATCAGCGCGTGAGTGAGGGCGAGTTCATGATTCTGCCCCACGAACAGGGGCGAATGGCGTGGACACTCAAGCAGAAAAACCCGCAGTTGCTGTATGACGAGATGACGCTGATGGCGGACAAGATGCGCGCCAAGGCGCAGGCCTTAAAGGGCTGATAGGGGTGCGGTCTGTCAGGCAAATTACCTATGCCTGTAGGTGATGCCTGATTTGGCCGCGAGCCATTGCTGGTTGCGCTACAAACACTCAAGGTCAGGGTCCTGATATTCGAAAAAGGACAACCGCCATGCTGGTCTTGAGCCGCGTTTTAGGCGAAAGCATTTCCATCGGCGATGATATCGCTTTGCACATTCTTGAAGTCAGTGCCAACCACGTGAAGTTCGGTATCGCAGCGCCGGCAGGCGTCAGCGTGCATCGCGCCGAGGTGTACCGCAAAATCCTCGAACGCCAGGCCAGGGCCGCTCGCGCGGTGCCCGTGCCCAACCCGTAGCGTCCCCGTCAATCAAACAGGTGCTTGGGCACGTCGTGCTTGAGCATCAGTTGGCATTGCTCGCTTTCCGGGTCGAACACAATCAGCGCCTGGCCCTTGGTCAATGCCTGACGCACGCGCAGTACCCGGGTTTCCAGCGGTGTGTCGTCGCCATTGTCGGTGCCATCGCGGGTGACGAAGTCTTCGATGAGGCGGGTCAGGGTGTCGACTTCAAGCGCGTCGTAGGGGATCAGCATATAAGCCTCAGGGGTCAAGTCCCGGCGATGCTACTGTGCCGGGACTTTTGTTTCCAGTGTCGGGCGTTTCCAGTATCAGCTGTTGCCGGCGTCGGCCTTGTTCCCGACCAGGCTGTCCACCGACGGCACCCTGGTATCGCTCTCCATCTGCGTCTCATGTTCGATCTGATGGCTGAAGCGGTCCAGGGAGCCTTGTGCCGGTTGCGCGTCGCTGGCGAATACCGGCGGGCTGAGGATATACGCGCCGAGCAGCCGACTCAGCGCCGCCAGGCTGTCGATGTGAGTGCGCTCGTAACCGTGGGTGGCATCGCAACCGAACGCCAGCAGGGCGGTGCGAATGTCATGCCCGGCGGTGACCGCCGAATGCGCGTCGCTGAAGTAATAGCGGAACAGATCGCGCCGCACCGGCAGGTCGTTATCGGCCGCCAGGCGCAGCAAATGCCGTGACAGGTGATAGTCATACGGCCCGCCGGAATCCTGCATCGCCACGCTCACCGCGTGCTCGCTGGAATGCTGGCCCGGAGCGACCGGGGCGATGTCGATGCCGACGAACTCACTCACATCCCAGGGCAGGGCGGCGGCGGCACCGCTGCCGGTTTCCTCGGTGATGGTGAACAGCGGGTGGCAGTCGATGAGCAGCGGTTCGCCGCTGTCGATGATGGCCTTGAGCGCAGCGAGCAGGGCGGCGACGCCGGCCTTGTCGTCCAGGTGACGTGCGCTGATGTGGCCGCTTTCGGTGAACTCCGGCAGTGGGTCGAATGCCACGTAGTCACCGACGCTGATCCCCAGGGAATCGCAATCGGCACGGGTCGCACAGTAGGCGTCCAGGCGCAGTTCCACATGGTCCCAGCTCACCGGCATTTCATCCACGGCGGTGTTGAACGCGTGCCCGGAGGCCATCAGTGGCAGCACGCTGCCGCGAATCACGCCGTTGTCGGTGAACAGGCTGACGCGGCTGCCTTCGGCAAAGCGGCTTGACCAGCAGCCGACCGGCGCCAGGGTCAGGCGACCGTTGTCCTTGATGGCGCGCACGGCGGCGCCGATGGTGTCCAGGTGCGCGGAGACGGCGCGGTCAGGGCTGTTTTTCTGGCCCTTGAGGGTCGCGCGAATCGTGCCGCGCCGGGTCATTTCAAACGGGATGCCAAGCTCTTCCAGGCGTTCGGCGACGTAGCGCACGATGGTGTCGGTGAAGCCGGTGGGGCTGGGAATGGCGAGCATTTCCAGCAGCACTTTCTGCAGGTAGGCCAGGTCGGGTTCGGGAATGGTTCGGGTCATGGAAACTCCTGATGAGTTGAGGGCATCGATGGTTTCGATGAGGTAAGGGGGAATGTCGTTGCCTTCACCGGCCTCATCGGGGGCAAACCCCCTCCCACCTTTGATAGGTGAACACCGTCAGATGTGGGAGGGGGGCTTGCCCCCGATAGCGGTTTCACATTCAACACATTCCTCAAGCGGCCGGCTGACTGTGTGGAAACAACAAATCCACAAACTTCTCAGCGGTCGGTTGCGGTTCATGGTTGGCCAGCCCGGCGCGCTCATTGGCTTCGATAAACACGTACTCCGGCTGGTCGGCGGCAGGGACCATCAGGTCCAGGCCAACCATGGGGATATCCAGGGCGCGGGCTGCACGCACAGCCGCATCCACCAGGGTCGGATGCAAAATGGCCGTGACATCTTCCAGGCACCCGCCGGTGTGCAGGTTGGCGGTGCGGCGCACGGCCAGTTGCTCGCCACGGGGCAGGACGCTGTCGTAGTCGTAGCCGGCGGCCTTGAGGGTGCGCTCGGTTTCCGCGTCCAGGGGGATCTTGCTTTCGCCATCGGTGGCAGCCTGACGACGGCGGCTTTGCGCTTCGATCAATGCACGAATCGAATGCTGACCGTCACCCATCACTTCGGCAGGGCGGCGAATCGCCGCGGCGACCACTTCGAAGCCAATCACCAGAATGCGCAGGTCCAGACCCTCGTGGAAGCTCTCGAGCAACACGCGGCTGTCGAACTGGCGCGCCGCTTCGATGGCTTGCTGCACCTCCTCGAAAGTCTGCAGATCCACCGCCACGCCCTGGCCCTGCTCGCCATCGAGCGGCTTGACCACGATGCGTTGATGTTCGTCGAGAAACTCCAGGTTGTCGTCGGCGCTGCCCGCCAGTTGCTGCGCCGGCAACTTCAAACCGGCGGCCTTGAGCACCTTGTGGGTCAGGCTTTTGTCCTGGCACAGGGTCATGCTGATGGCGCTGGTCAAGTCGCTCAGCGACTCGCGGCAGCGCACGCGGCGCCCGCCGTGGCTGAGGGTGAACAGGCCGGCATCGGCATCGTCCACCTGCACGTCGATGCCGCGTCGATGGGCTTCTTCGACAATGATCCGTGCATAAGGATTGAACCCCGCCTGCGGCCCAGGGCCGAGAAACAGCGGCTGGTTGATGCCGTTCTTGTGCTTGATGGCGAACGTGGTCAGCGCACGAAAGCCCAGCTTGGCGTAGAGGCTCTTGGCCTGGCGGTTATCGTGCAACACCGACAGGTCCAGATAGCTCAAGCCACGGCTCATGAAGTGCTCCACCAGATGGCGCACCAGCACTTCACCCACGCCGGGCCGTGTGCATTGCGGGTCTACCGCCAGGCACCACAGGCTGCAACCGTTTTCCGGGTCATGGAACGCTTTCTGATGGTTCAGGCCCATGACGCTGCCGATGACCGCGCCGCTGTCCTCATCTTCCGCCAGCCAGTACACCGGGCCGCCTTGATGGCGCGGCGTCAGGCGTTCGGCGTCAATAGGCAGCATGCCGCGGCCCTGATAGAGCAGGTTCACCGCCTGCCAGTCGGCTTCGCTCTGCACGCGACGGATCCGAAAACCGCGGAACACACGGGTAGCGGGACGGTAGTCACTGAACCACAGGCGCAGGGTGTCGGACGGGTCGAGGAACAACTGCTGTGGATCGATGCCGAGGATCTGCTGGGGCGCGGCCACATACAGCGCAATATCGCGCTCGCCGGCCTGTTCGTTGAGCAGTTCCTGGGCAAGGCTGGCGGGGTCGGGGAAGGTGTGCCCGATCAACAAACGCCCCCAACCGCAATGCACGGCAATCGGTTCGGGGCCTTGCGCGCTGCCGTCTTCGGCAAGCCGCGCCTGCAGACGCTCGTAGGTCGGCGCCTGGCCCTTGAGCAAGCGTTGGCTGTACGCCGCGGCGTTAGGTTTCATTGATCAGATTCCTTGTTCGCTGAGCCACAGGTTCAGCGCCGCCAGTTGCCACAGCTTGGAGCCGCGCAACGGGGTCAATTGGCCTTGTGGGTCCGTCAGCAGGCGGTCGAGCATGGCGGGGTTGAACAGGCCACGGTCCTGGCTCGGGTCCAGCAGCAGCTCGCGCACCCAGTTCAGGGTGTCGCCTTGCAAGTGCTTGAGGCCCGGCACCGGGAAGTAGCCTTTCTTGCGGTCGATCACTTCGCTGGGGATTACCCGGCGCGCAGCTTCCTTGAGCACCTGCTTGCCACCGTCGGGCAGCTTGAACTTGCCCGGCACGCGGGCCGACAGTTCCACCAGGCGGTAGTCGAGGAATGGCGTGCGTGCTTCCAGACCCCAGGCCATGGTCATGTTGTCGACGCGTTTGACCGGGTCGTCCACCAGCATCACGGTGCTGTCCAGGCGCAGGGCCTTGTCGACGGCGGCATCAGCCCCCGGCATCGCGAAATGTTCGCGCACGAAGTCCCCGGCGGCGTCGTTGGCGGTCAGCCATTTCGGCGCGACGGTAGCGGCGTAGTCGTCGTAGCTGCGGTCGAAAAACGCGTCGCGATAAGCCGCATACGGATCGCTGGCGCCGTCCACCTGCGGGTACCAGTGGTAACCGGCGAACAACTCGTCGGCGCCCTGGCCGCTCTGCACCACCTTGCAATGCTTGGCCACTTCCCGCGACAGCAGGTAGAAGGCGATGCAGTCATGGCTGACCATCGGCTCGCTCATGGCGCGGAATGCTGCCGGCAGTTGCTCGATGATCTCGCTTTCGGCGATGCGCAACTGATGGTGACGGGTACCGTAATGCTTGGCGATCAGGTCAGAATACTGGAACTCGTCGCCGCGCTCGCCGCCGGCATCTTCAAAGCCGATGGAGAAGGTCGACAAATCCTCTACGCCCACTTCGCGCAGCAGGCCGACGAGCATGCTCGAGTCGACGCCACCGGAGAGCAGCACGCCGACATCCACGGCTGCACGTTGGCGGATCGCGACGGCTTCGCGGGTGCTGTCGAGTACGCGATTGGTCCAGTCTTCCAGGGTCAGGTGTTTTTCATCTTCGTGGGGGCCGTAGGGCAGGGTCCACCAGGTTTGCTGTTCAGTCTTGCCGCTGGCGTCGATGCGCATCCAGCTCGCCGGTGGCAGTTTTTCAATGCCCGCCAGCAGCGTGCGCGGTGCAGGCACCACGGCATGGAAGTTCAGGTAGTGATTGAGGGCCACCGGGTCGAGGATCGGGTTGATATCGCCGCCCTTGAGCAGCGCCGGCAAGGCCGAGGCAAAGCGCAGGCGCTGGCCGGTGCGCGACAGGTACAGTGGTTTGACGCCGAGACGGTCACGGGCGATGAACAGACGCTGCGCATCGCGCTCCCAGATGGCGAACGCGAACATGCCGTTGA
This sequence comes from Pseudomonas fluorescens, assembly GCF_002837185.1. Taxonomy (GTDB): domain Bacteria; phylum Pseudomonadota; class Gammaproteobacteria; order Pseudomonadales; family Pseudomonadaceae; genus Aquipseudomonas; species Aquipseudomonas fluorescens_AM. The sequence continues at coordinate 296,629 of NZ_KZ477986.1, forward strand.
GCTTGGGCAGGAGTGCTTCGCCCCAGGCGTGATAGCCCTTGAGCAGCACTTCGGTGTCACCGCCGGAATAGAAGGCGTAGCCGAGGGCTTCCAGCTCTTGGCGCAGTTCAGGGAAATTGTAGATTGCGCCATTGAAGGCCAGGGACAGCCCCAGTTGGGCGTCGACCATCGGTTGGGCGGAGCCGTCCGACAGGTCCATGATTTTCAGGCGGCGATGGCCCAGGGCAATCGGCCCTTGGGCATGAAAGCCCCAGGCGTCGGGGCCACGGGGGGCGAGGTGATGCGTGATGCGTTCCACGGCTGCCAGGTCGGCAGGTTGATGATCAAAGCGTAACTCGCCAGCTAATCCACACATAAGTTCCTTACCGGTTTTTCCGTTGGGGAGGGTCAATACTCAATACGCCTTAAAGGGCGCGTACCCAGAAACTGACCCAGTGCTATGCGCGGAGTTTTAGATCAATAAGTTATAAAGCAAACTGCCATGAGGTCATCAGACCTGCACTTTGGAGGCCTGTGATTTGCCGCGAACCAGGGCGCGCAGGGCAAATCGATTGGGATGACAGGCCTCGGCCACCACGCTCGGCAAGGGCAGCGGTTCGTCACAGAGCCAGGCTGCGAGCAGTTCGCCGCACAGTGGCGCGGTGACCAGACCGCGTGAGCCGTGGCCGCTGTTGATGTACAAGCCCGGCAGCCACGGGCAGGGTACGTGTGGAACTTGCCGGGCGTCTTTGCCCAGTGCGGCGTACACCTGTGCAAAGGCCTCACGGTCGGCCAACGGGCCGACGATCGGCAGGTAGTCGGGGCTGGTGCAACGAAAGGCCGCACGGCCCTGCACGTGTTCCGGTGCCACTGTGTCGGCGTCCAGGCGTTGCAGCAGGTCCTCGGAAATCTCGCGCAGCCTCTGCAGATTGCCGGCATGTTCGGCGCGCGTGGGGGCGAGGTCCTGGTTATTGAAATCAAAACTGGCGCCCAGGGTGTGCTCGCCCAGGCGGGCCGGTGCGACATAACCTTCAGCGCAGACCACAGTGGCCAGCGCCTGACTCGCCGGCGTCTGCGCCAGGCAGGTGATTTGCCCCCGTATGCGCTTGAGCGGCAAGTCGGCGCTGGGTGCGAACCGCTTGATCTCGGCAGCGCCGGCGAGCACGACCACGCTGGCGCTGGCCAGTACCCGCTCACCGTCGCGCGCGCACCACTGATCATCCACTCGGTCGAGTTCAAGCACCTCGCGGTGGGTGAGCACGTTAATCAAGGGGTGCGTTGCCTGCCACTGGCAGAGCGACGGTGGATGCACCCAGCCGCCTTCGGGGAAAAACAGACCGCCCTGGGCCACGTCGATCCCGGCGCATTGCCGGGCCTGATCGCGATCGACCAGGTGCAGCAGTTCCGGGGGAAAGGCTGCGGCCAGTTGGGCCTGGCGCTCGCCCTCCCTGGCGTCGAACGCCAGTTGCAACACGCCGCAGTCGTCCCAGTCGACGCCACGGTGCAACTGTTCGAGCAGGCGTCGGGTATGCCCGAAGCCGCTGAGTATCAGTTGGGACAGTGCTGTCCCGTGCGCTGACAGTTTCAGGTACAGCACGCCCTGGGGATTGCCGGAAGCCTCTGCAGCCAGGCCGGCATGCCGTTCCAGCAGACTGACCCGCCAACCCCGCGCCGCCAGGCTGGCGGCGGTGGCGCAACCGGCCAGGCCACCGCCGATGACCATGGCGTGGCGGTCACCGGTGACTGGCGCCGGCCGTGCAAACCAGGGCCTGGCGCGGGCGGGCGCCGGACGGTCCTCGGGCCACCCCAGAAACTCCCCGCGCAGGATCTCCCACTTATGGCCAATGCCAGGCGTGCGTTTCATCTTGAACCCGGCGGCATTGATCAGCCGGCGTACCCAGCCGGTGCTGGTGAAGGTGCTGATGGTCGAACCCGGTGCGGCCAGGCGGGCCAGTTCGGCGAATAGCTCGGCGGTCCACATGTCAGGGTTTTTCGCCGGGGCAAAGCCGTCGAGAAACCACGCATCTATTTGCGCGTCCAGTTGCGGCAGTTGCTCCAGGGCGTCGCCGATCAGCAGGGTCAGGGTGACGCGACCGTTGTCCAGCACCAGGCGCTGGAAGCCTTGATGGATGGCGATGTACTGGCCCAGCAACTGCTCGGCGTAAGGTTGCAGTTCGGGCCAGAGGGCGAGGGCGCGTTGCAGGTCGGCATGGCTGAGCGGGTATTTCTCCACACTGACAAAATGCAGGCGTGCCCCGGCCACCGCCTGCTGGTCGAATAACTGCCAGGCACACAGGAAATTCAAGCCCGTACCGAATCCGGTTTCACCGATCACCAGGCGCCCACCGGCCGGCAAGGCCGCAAAACGCGCCTGCAAGCGGTTCTGTTCAAGGAACACATAACGGGTTTCTTCCAGGCCCGACTGGTCGGAGAAATACACGTCATCGAACACCCGCGAGTGCGGGCGGCCTTGGTCGTCCCAGTCGAGCTGGGCGTGGGTGATCGGGTTCATGGGTGGCTCATATGAATAACGGCAGGTAAAGACAAGGCGGCCATTCTAGCCGATCAACCGGTCTTGAATTGATCCACGGCAAGCGGCGGTTGAATTTCCTCCCGCGTGTCGTTGCCCAATCCGCTAGTCTTGAGCCATCTTGAAACGGAGCTGCCCATGTTCGAATCCGCCGAAATCGGTCACGCCATCGACAAAGACACCTATGACGCCGAAGTGCCGGCCCTGCGTGAAGCCTTGCTGGAAGTGCAGTACGAGCTGCAACAGCAGAAGCGCTTTCCGGTGATCATCCTGATCAACGGCATCGAAGGCGCGGGCAAGGGCGAAACCGTCAAGCTGCTCAATGAGTGGATGGACCCGCGCCTGATCGAAGTGCGCACTTTCGACCAGCAGACCGACGAAGAACTGGCGCGCCCGCCGGCCTGGCGTTACTGGCGGCAGTTGCCCGCCAAAGGCCGCATGGGGATTTTCTTCGGCAACTGGTACAGCCAGATGCTGCAGGGCCGGGTGCATGGACAGATCAAGGATGCGCGGCTCGATCAGGCCATCGCCGGTGCCGAGCGCCTGGAAAAGATGCTGTGCGATGAAGGCGCGCTGATCTTCAAGTTCTGGTTCCACCTGTCCAAGAAACAGATGAAGGCGCGGCTCAAGGCCCTGGCCGATGACCCGCTGCACAGCTGGCGCATCAGCCCGCTGGACTGGCAGCAGTCCAAGACTTACGACAAGTTCGTGCATTTCGGCGAGCGCGTGCTGCGCCGCACCAGTCGCGACTACGCACCGTGGCACGTGATCGAGGGGGTCGACCCGCATTACCGTGGGCTGACCGTGGGCAAGATCCTGCTCGAAGGCCTGCAGAGCGCGTTGAAGCAGGCCAGGGTCAAGGCCAGTGGCATGAACCCGGCGCCGCTGCCGTCGTCGGTGGACCAGATGAGCCTGCTCAACAGCCTCGACATGAGCCTGCGGCTGGACAAGGACGATTACGAAGAACAGCTGATTACCGAACAGGCGCGCTTTTCCGGCCTGATGCGCGACAAACGCATGCGCAAGCACGCGCTGGTCACCGTCTTTGAAGGCAACGACGCGGCCGGCAAGGGCGGAGCGATCCGCCGTGTCGCGGCCGCGCTGGACCCGCGCCAGTACCACATCGTGCCGATTGCCGCGCCCAGCGAAGACGAGCGCGCCCAGCCGTACCTGTGGCGGTTCTGGCAGAAGATCCCGGCGCGGGGCATGTTCACCGTGTTCGATCGCTCCTGGTACGGCCGCGTGCTGGTGGAACGCATCGAAGGCTTCTGCACCCCGACGGACTGGATGCGCGCCTATGGCGAGATCAATGATTTCGAAGAGCAGCTGCGCGATGCCGGTGTGATCGTGGTCAAGTTCTGGCTGGCGATCGACAAGGAGACTCAATTGGAACGCTTCAAGGCCCGCGAAGAGATTCCGTTCAAGCGCTTCAAGATTACCGAAGACGACTGGCGCAACCGCGACAAGTGGGACGACTATCGTGCGGCGGTAGGCGACATGGTTGATCGCACCAGCACCGAGGTGGCGCCCTGGACGCTGGTGGAAGCCAACGACAAGCGCTGGGCGCGGGTCAAGGTATTGCGCACGATCAACCGGGCATTGGAAGACGCATTCGAGAAGTCCGACAAGCACGACAAGAAGAAAAAGAAATAGAAAAAGCCTGGATCGAACCCGGTCCAATGTGGGAGGGGCTTGCTCCCGATGGCGGTGGGTCAGTTTCAGCTGCATCGACTGACAGCCTGCCATCGGGAGCAAGCCCCCTCCCACATTGGATTTGTGCACATCAGATAGACTCCCTGCGCGCGCCATGCCTTCGCCAGAACCGACAAGCACGACAAGAAGAAACAGCCTGAGCCTGACTCGGCCCAACTGTGGGAGGGGGCTTGCCCCCGATGGCGGTGGGTCAGCTGCAGCTGCATCGACTGACAGCCTGCCATCGGGGGCAAGCCCCCTCCCACATTGGATTTTTGCACATCAGATAGATTCCCTGCGCGCGTCATGCCTTCGCCAAACCCGACAAGCACGACAAAAAGAAACAGCCTGAGCCTGACTCGATCCAACTGTGGGAGGGGGCTTGCTCCCGATGGCGGTGGGTCAGCTGCAGATGCACTGACTGACCCTCCCACATTGGATTTTTGCACATCAGATAGACTCCCTGCGCGTCATGCCTTCGCCAAAACCGACAAGCGCGACAAAAAGAAATAGCCTGAGCCTGACTCGATCCAACTGTGGGAGGGGGCTTGCCCCCGATGGCGGTGAGTCAGTTGCAGCTGCATCGACTGACAGCCTGCCATCGGGAGCAAGCCCCCTCCCACAGTTGACCTGCACAGACCAGATAGAGCGGTCTTCCCGGTCCCATGTTTTCGCATCCATGCAGTGAATGATCATCGCGGGCAGCCGGGCCCGCATCTATCCTCGATCCACAACCACAAGATCGAGGTAGCCCCATGCGTGAAGTAGTGATCGTCGACAGTGTGCGAACCGGCCTGGCCAAGTCCTTTCGCGGCAAGTTCAACCAGACCCGGCCCGATGACATGGCGGCCCATTGTGTCAACGCGCTGCTGGTGCGCAATGGCATCGACCCGGTCACGGTCGAAGACTGCATCGTCGGCGCCGGCTCCAACGAAGGCGCCCAGGGTTACAACATCGGGCGCAATGTGGCGGTGCTGTCGCAACTGGGCACCGGTACGGCGGGCATGACCCTCAATCGTTTCTGTTCGTCAGGCTTGCAGGCGATTGCCATTGCCGCCAACCAGATTGCCTCGGGTTGCAGCGACATCATCGTTGCCGGTGGTGTGGAATCCATCAGCCTGACCATGAAAAGCGTCAACACCGACCACCTGATCAACCCGCTGCTCAAGGAGCAGGTACCAGGCATTTATTTTCCTATGGGCCAGACCGCCGAAATCGTCGCGCGTCGCTATAACGTCAGCCGCGAGGATCAGGACCTGTACGCCCTGCAAAGCCAGCAGCGCACCGCGCAGGCGCAGGCTGATGGGTTGTTCGACGATGAAATCGTGCCGATGGCGGTCAAGTACAAAGTCGAAGACAAGCGTACCGGTCAAGTGCAGGTGCTCGATGGCGTGGTCGACCGCGACGACTGCAACCGCCCCGACACCACTCTGGCCAGCCTCAGTGGCTTGAAGCCGGTGTTTGCCGAAGACGGTTCGGTGACGGCGGGTAATTCGTCGCAGCTGTCCGACGGTGCGTCGATGACGCTGGTGATGAGCCTGGAAAAAGCCCTGGCGTTGGGGCTCAAGCCCAAGGCGTTTTTTCGCGGTTTTACCGTGGCCGGTTGCGAGCCGGACGAAATGGGCATCGGCCCGGTGTTCTCGGTGCCCAGGTTGCTCAAGGCCAAAGGCTTGCAGGTGGCGGATATCGACCTGTGGGAGCTCAACGAAGCATTTGCCTCGCAGTGCCTGTATGCGCGTAACCGCCTGCAAATCGACAATGCCAGATACAACGTCAACGGCGGTTCGATCTCCATCGGCCACCCGTTCGGCATGACCGGCTCGCGGCAGGTGGGGCACCTGGTGCGCGAGTTGCAGCGCCGCAACCTGCGTTACGGCATCGTCACCATGTGCGTGGGCGGCGGAATGGGCGCAACCGGATTGTTCGAGGCCGTGCGTTAGGCCTTGATTGACGGGTTGCAACACACGCTGACAGGGGGAGCTTTGCTCCCCCTTTTTGCATCTGCCGTTCAGGCATGTCCCTGCACGCTGGTCAAATAGTTAGTTGCAATATCCCTGTAAGGTTTATTGTTTTAACGGCTATGTAGCCCTATTCTTACAGCTGTTTCCAGTACTAAATAATTCTCATCTAACTTCAGTGTAGTCCTATTCCTTCAGTTGTTTTTAAAGTTTTGGCAAATGGCCATAATTTTCCTGCAAGCCTTGATATACAAAGGCTACGTCATTAAACGAAACGGCTGGCTTACTTCTTCAAGTGTGAAGTGGACACTTGCCCGGCGTTGAGCGTGATCCTGAAATGCAATACAAAAAGTTGGAAAAGCACGTCAGGAATTCCTCTCGATGCATAGGTCAAACCGCTCTTTTAATCAGCCCTGCGCCTATCGGTGGCAAGGCTCCTTAATGACACTTGTTAGTGGGAATCTGTAGATGAAAACCAAAATGAAAACTGTGCTGTTGTCTGTCGGTCTGCTGGCGGGTTCGATGTCGATGGCGCACGCGGCGGATGGAACAGTGACGTTTATCGGGTCGGTCCACTCGGGTGCCTGCTCTATCAAGCCTGACTCCGTCGACCAAACCGTTCGCCTGGGCGCGATTGCAAAGCATCAACTGCAAGCGGGGGGCAAATCGGAAGCGCGGACCGTGAAGATCGAGCTGGAAGGTTGCGATCTGACGGGCCTCACTGACAACACGGTCACCACGACCTTCACCGGCGCGCCATCCTCGGTTGTGCCCGGTGCTATCGGTACGGTCGGCGGTGCAGGCAACCTGGGCATCATGATGACCCATGGCGGGGACCTCGTTAAGTTGGGTGTGCCTACCGCCCCGCAAGTCATCAGCGTGGGTGATAACACGCTGGAATTCGGCGCGTACGTACAAGGCGCCGCCACTGGGGACATCATTCCCGGCGACTTCAGCGCGGTCACCAATTTCACTTTGGCTTATCAGTAAGTTTCACCCCCGCCACCCGGTGTGGCGGGGGGATTCTGACGGGAGATCCAGGTGAACACATTCATACGTCTGGCTATCGCCTCTTCATTAACGACATTCATCAGCCCTTGTGTTGTCGCCCAGGCGGCTGCGCAAGGCGATGGGGTCGTGCTGCTGGGAGGGGAAGTGGTTGATTCCGCCTGCGGGCTGGAATTGGCCAGCATCGATCAAACCATCGAGATGCCGCCCGAGCCGGTGGGTCGGCTCTTGCGCAACACGCGGGGCGAAGACCATCCCTTTCAGCTGCGTCTGGTCAATTGCTCGTTGAGCCGCCCGGACCCGTCGCGCCCGGGTGCAAGCCTGCCGGATTGGGAACACATGCGCGTGACGTTCGAAGGTCCCACCGACAGGGCAGGGCTCTCCTTCGCAGTGTTTGGCGACTCGCAGGGGGTTGCCCTGCACATCGTCGACGCCGCCGGCCAGGAAAGCCTGCCGGGGCAACGCATGGCGCCGGTCCCGCTGGCGGAAGGTGACATGACACTCAACTACCGGTTTTTCCTGGTCGGCAACGGCTTGCCATTGGTGGTCGGGGCTCACAGTGCCGCGGTGCGGTTCAAGTTGGAATACTTTTGAACAGTGATGGACAGGCTTGCATGTTGAATACGTCGAAGATCAAAAATACGCTGCGTCCCGGGCTGTTCGGCGGGTTGATGTCACTGGCAGGCACTGCAATGGGTGCTGGGGATATCGAGTTCAATACCGACGTCCTCGATCTGAGTGATCGCGCCAACATTGACTTGTCTCAATTTGCGCGCAGCGGATTCATTCTGCCAGGCACTTACTCGATGGCTGTGCACCTCAATGCCCATCCTATTGCTGAGCAATCGGTGGCGTTCTATCCCCCCGATGACGACCCCAAGGGCAGCCAGGCCTGTTTGTCGCGCAGTCTTGTCGAGCAACTGGACCTGAAAGTGTCCGAAGCCGGCAAACTGATGTGGTGGAAGGACGGCGAGTGCCTGGATATAACAAGCTTGCCCGGCATGGAGGTCAGGGGTGATTTGGCCACCTCGACCCTGAGCATCAACGTGCCCCAGGCCTACCTTGAATACAACGCTATCAATTGGGACCCACCTTCCCGATGGGATGAGGGGGTGCCGGGGCTGTTGGTGGACTACAGCCTGACGGCGCAGTCCAATTACCAGCGCGACAATGGCCAGCGCAAAAACCTCAGCGGTAATGGAACCGTGGGGGCCAATGCCGGTGCCTGGCGTCTCAGGGCGGATTGGCAGGGGCGTGTGGAGAGCGGTCGGCAGGAGGCCGCCGGCCCGCAAAAACTGGAGTGGAGCCGCTATTACGCGTATCGCGCCATCCCGGCGTTGCAGGCGCGCCTGGTGGTGGGTGAGAACTATCTGTATTCGGACCTGTTCGACAGCTTCCGCTTTACCGGCGCCGCGCTCAACTCGGATCAAAGCCAACTGCCCCCCAACTTGCGCGGTTACGCGCCGGAAGTGGTCGGTGTGGCCAGGACCAACGCCAAAGTCATCATCAGCCAGCAGGGCCGTGTGCTCTACGAAACCCTGGTTGCGGCCGGCCCCTTTCGCATTCAGGACCTCAATGATGCGGTGACCGGCAAGCTGGATGTGCGGGTGGAAGAACAGGACGGTTCGGTCCATACCTTCCAACTCAATACGGCCGGTGTGCCTTACCTGACGCGCCCAGGCCAAGTCCGTTACAAGCTGGCAAGCGGGCGACCGTCCAACCTTCAGACGGGCTCCGATGGCGCCGTCTTCGGTACCGCAGAGTTCTCCTGGGGCGTGAGCAATGGCTGGTCGTTGTTCGGTGGCGGTATCACCGATAACAACTATCGGGCGTTAGCCGTGGGCGCCGGGCGGGACTTGCTGGCGTTCGGTGCCGTCTCGCTGGATGTCACGCAGTCGCGTGCCAACGTCTGGAACGAGACGCTCTCGGGTAAATCCTACCGCCTTCAATACTCGAAGAACTTCGAAGAGTACGACAGCCAGGTGACCTTCGCCGGCTACCGCTTTTCCGAGAAGAACTTCCTGAGCATGAGTGAGTACCTGGATGCACGGCATTACGGGTTGAACGGCGAGCTTGGCGGGCGAGGGGACTACCGCGATCCCAACGAGGGTTGGCGGCCCATCGGTGGCAGCAAAGCGCTGTATACGGTGACGGTCAACAAGCAGTTTCGTGACCTGGGCGCCACTGTCTACGCCAGCTACAACAAGCAAACCTACTGGGACCGGCCGGACACGCATCGCTGGAACCTGTCGCTGTCGCGCTACTTCAATGTGGGCACGGTCAAGAACATGAGCCTGTCGCTGAACATGTACCGCACCCAGGAATACAACTACAAGGACAACGGCATGGCGCTGACGGTCAGCCTGCCGTTGGGGCGTACCGGCACGCTGTCGCTGGACGCCAATCGAGCCGCCGGCAAAAACGGTTTTGCCTCGCGCTACAGCGACCGCCTCGATGAGCGTAACAGCTACCAGCTCAGTGCCAGCGACACCTCCGCCAGCGGTTACCTGAGCCATATGGGCGACAACGTCGACATCGACGTGAGTGCCAGCAGGCAGCAGGGCGGTTCCAGCAACCTCGGTGTCTCCGCACGCGGCGGTGCCACGCTCACGGCCTATGGTGCGGCGCTCCATCGAACCACCAGTACAGGCGGCACCCGCCTGATGGTCGATACCGCCGGTGTGCCCGATGTGCCGGTGCGCGGTTATGGCGCGCCGACCCGCAGCAATGCCTTTGGCAAAGCCGTGATCTCGGATATCAGCAGCTATCAGCGCACCGCCGCCAGCGTTGATTTGGAGCGCTTGCCGAGCAATGTCGAAGCCACTCAATCAGTCACGCAATTGACGCTCACCGAAGGGGCAATCGGTTATCGCTCGCTGGATGTGATTGCCGGTGAAAAAGCCATGGCGGTACTGCGCCTGGCGGATGGCAGCTCGCCGCCCTTCGGCGCGACGGTGCAGAACCTCAAGCAACAGGATACCGGCATTGTGAATGATGGCGGCGAGGTCTACCTGAGCGGCATCCAGGCCGGCGAGCAGATGACCGTCAGTTGGGGCGGCGGCGCACGCTGCCTGCTCACGCTGCCCGCCACGTTGCCTGCCGATGGGTTGACCGATGCCCTGCAATTGCGCTGCCAGCCGGTAGCCGCCGATCCATCCTTGCCCGAGCCCGCCGGGCTGTCCGGCACGCCTATCGATACGGAGAACACAGCCTCATGATGCCCAATACACGTCGCCTATTCCCACCCTTCGCGCTGTTGGCCCTGGCCTTGACCCAGACTGCCAACGCTGCCGTGGGCCTGGACCGTACCCGCGTGATTTTCGACGGTGGCAAAGAGGCCACCAGCGTGAATATCACCAACAACAACACCCAGTTGCCCTATCTGGCCCAGGGCTGGATCGAGGATGAAACCGGTAAGAAAATCACCACGCCGTTGATCGTGCTTCCACCGGTTCAACGCCTGGAGCCGGGCAAACAAAGCCAGGTGAAGGTCCAGGCGTTGCCGGCGGCCAAGTCGCTGCCGCAGGACCGGGAGACGGTCTACTACTTCAACTTGAGGGAAATTCCGCCGCGCAGCGATAAGTCCAACACCCTGCAGATCGCGCTGCAAACCCGTATCAAGTTGTTCTACCGCCCGCAGGCCATCGAGCCGAGCCAGCAGGATTTGTCCAACCCGTGGCAGGAAAAACTGACCCTGACCCGTGAAGGCGATCAATACCGGGTGAGTAACCCCACGCCCTATTACGTGACGTTGGTGGATGCACGCAGCAGCAAGGACAGCACAACCGTGCCGGGTTTCGTGCCACTGATGGTTCCCCCCAAAGGCTCCCTGGTCTTGGGGCCTGCCGCCAAGGCACTGGGCACGAGCCCCTATCTGGCCTACGTGAACGACTACGGCGGTCGCCCGCTCCTGGCCTTCACCTGCACGGGGGACACTTGCACCGTGGACCGGCAGGCCGCGCCGGCGAATGAGTAATGGTGCTGGAGAACGTCATGAAGTCGCAAAAAGTGAAGGTCCTGGGCGGCCTGTTATGGGCCTTGGCGATGGGCGCGCAGGCCGCGGATGAGGACGATATCGAAGGCATGAGCGGCATGCTGAATGTGCTCGGGTCCATGCATGAGTCGCCTTGCAGCCTGGAGATGACGTCGCTGCACCAGACCGTCGACCTGGACGCCGTGTCGACCAGCCAGTTGCAACGGCCCGGTGACCAGGCGACCCCCAAGGCTTTTCAGCTGCGGTTCACCGATTGTCTGCGCACCGCCGGCCGTATCCGCAATGAACGTACCGGCAACCTGACCTGGAGTGCTTACCAACCGGTGCTGTCGGTCACATTCGAGGCGCCGGCCGATGCCGACGATCCGCGGCTGGTCAAAGTGCAGGGCATTACCGGCATGGGCCTGCAGTTGACCGATGCCCTCGGTCGCGACGTGCAGTTGGGCTCAAGGGGCCAGCCGCTGTTTTTGCCCGTGGGCCGCAATACCCAGACCTGGAATGTACGGCCCACGCGCACCGCTGCGCCGTTGACCAGCGGGGCATTCAGGGCCGTGGTGGATTTCAGGCTCACTTATGAGTAGGGGTGCAACGATGGCTAAATCAATCGGCTTGATTGCCGGCGGCGTGTGGATGGCGGTCAGCCAGGCCTTGCAGGCCGAAACCAGTTTGACCATTCGCGCGGTGATCATCGCGCCCCCGCCGTGCGTCATCAACGGTGGCAGCACGCTGGACGTACCGTTCGGCAATGACCTGCTGACGTCACGGGTCGATGGGGTCAATTACCGGCGCGGGGTGCCGTATACCGTGACCTGTGATTCGCCATTCAGCAATGCGTTGAGCCTGGAACTCAAGGGCACGGCGGCGTCGTTTGACAACCGCGCGCTCGCCACCCGCAAGGCGGACCTTGGCGTCAGGCTGTTTGTGAATGGCGCTGACTGGCCGCTCAATACAGCGGTGAATTTTACCTATCCCAATTTCCCCGTGGTGCAGGCGGTGCCGGTCAAACGTGCGGGCAGCACGCTGACCGGCGGGGCCTTCGATGCCACCGCGACCCTGGTGGTCGACTACCAATGATGGTTACCGATAAAGAGAGGAATGACCCATGACAGCTTGGCAGCCGCGAGCCTTGCTCGCTCTGTGCGTCATCGGCCTGTGCAGTGGAGCGTCGGCCAACTTGACGTTCAGCGGGACACTGAACGAGCCGCCTCCGTGCACGATCGATGCGGGCAACACCATTGAGGTCGATTTTGGCGATGTCGGGGTAAAACGCGTCGATGGGGTGAGGTATCGCAGAGCGGTCGGCTACGCGATCAACTGCGGCACCGACACCCTGCCATGGGCATTGAAACTGAGTCTCAACGGCACGCCCACGGCGTTTGACGGTTCAGCGGTGCAGACCAGCGTGCCTGCGCTGGGCATTCGGGTGTTTCAGAACAACCTGCCATTCCCACTCAATACGCCCCTGGACATCACCTTGTCGTCACCGCCGACCCTGGAGGTAGTGCCCGTGCAGCAGCCCGGTGCAACGCTGCCTCCGGCCAGGTTCACGGCGGTGGCCACGTTGTTGGCCGAATACCAGTAGGAGCTGAATCGATGCGATATCAAAGGGTTCAAACGGCAGGCCTGGCCGTTCTGCTCGCCATCGGCCTGATCCCCCTGGGCCAGGCGGCGGACAATCTGCGTTTCAAAGGCAACCTGGTTGAAGAGGCCTGCACCCTGCGCCCCGGCGACGAGGCCGTCACGCTGGAACTCTGGGACCTCACCAGCAAGTACCTGTATATCAACACGCGCTCGGTGGGCAAGCGTTTCAAGCTGCACCTGGAAGACTGCGATACCACGATCGGCAACTCGGTGACCATCACCTTCGGCGGCGCCGAGAACAGAGAGCTTCCCGGCTTGCTCGCACTGGACGGTGGCAGCGGCGCCTCGGGCATTGGCGTCGGCATGGAGACGCTGAGCGACAAACCCTTGCCCTTGAATACCGTCAGCGACAGACAGGTGTTGAGCGACGGCAGCAATGCCATCGAGCTCAAGGCCTATGTGCAGGGCGAGCCGACCGCCATCAAGGATCAGACCATCGGGCACGGTGCGTACACGGTGACCTCAACTTTTACGCTGGACTATCCCTAGGCTGTGGCCGGGTAGAGCAGAGCAACAAGAGATCAAGATGAAACGACTCTATGGCGTTATAGCGCTTCTCGTCCTGCTGGGTGTCAACACGGCCGTTCGAGCAGCTGATTGCCGCGTGAATGGCGGAGCGTGGCGATATGTTGGAGACGGTGGGATCCTGAATCTGCAGGTCCCCGTCACGGTCAGAGTGGGCTCGGACAGTACCCGTCTGATCCTTGAAGGTGCATGGCTGGAGTGCCGATTTACTCCATCCCCCGCTCACCCTGCGCGCATAGATTATTGGGGAACCTCTGCGCAGGCCGGTTCCCCCTGGGTGCCCGGCCCGAAATTTTCCGCGCAAGGTACTGGCTTACGCATAAACGGCGCGTTTTATAACACCCCTGTGCCGTATAACATCCGGATCGCGACCATGCCTAATAACGGTCTGGGGTACCCCATCAACGTAGCCCCCTATATCTTGCTGAGAAACGATCCGAGCAACCCTATCGACGTTCGAAGAGGGGACATCCTGGGCGCGTTGAATCTTCACCAGACCAACAACTACAGTTCGGGAAGTACCAGGCTCGTACTGACGTACACCGCCGAGAACAACTTCGGCATCTCTCCATCGACCTGCACGATCAACAACAACAATCCCATCGATATCGACTTCGGCACCGTGAATCAACGGGCCATTGGCACTGCCCCGCTGACAACCTCGATTGTCAGCCACCGCAGGCTCACCTACTCATGTCCGGATGGCGGGATCACTACACCGATCACCATTACTTACAAAGGCGGCCCGTCGTCGTTCGATTCACGTTTGTTGCTGATGAACAATCCGGACGTGGGCACGGCGCTCGTCCGCGCGGGTTCAGTGGTACCTGTGAACGATGCGTTCCTGACCCGTATCACCAACAGCACAGGCGGGGACGATGTGACGTTTGCTCTCGTTCGGCGCAACGGGGCGCTACCGAGCGCGGGGGGCGTAAGCGGCAGCGGTGTGCTGGTGATGGGGGTGCCCTGATGCATAAGATCCAGCCCGCTCGCACAGGGTGGCACGCTTTATTTATCAGGCGTTCGAGAGAGATCAGAATGAAACGACTATCTGGAGCCTTGGTGCTTCTTGCCCTGACGGGTTTTGCTACGACCGCGCAAGCTGTCCATTGCCGTGTCAATGGAGGAAACTGGGAAACCGGCAACCCTAATCTACAGGTCCCCGTTACGGTCACCCTCAACGCGGACCGTACACGCATCATGATGGAAGGGGCGAGGCTGGAATGTCGGTACTCCGCTGGGCAGGGCCCGGGGTGGGGGGTGGACTATTGGTCGACGGGTAACGCTTCAGGTACCCCCTGGACGCCCGGCCCGTCATTCGGCGGTCAACAGACGGGTTTGAGTATCAACGGGGCGTTCTATAACACCCCGGTTCCTTCGGGCATAAGGGTGGCGACCATGCCCAACAACGGGGTCGGTTACCTGATCAATGTCGTCCCTTTTATATTGGTGCGTAATTTTCCTTCCAACCCCATCAATGTTGTAGCAGGGGACAATCTTGGTGTACTACGCCTGATCGCCACGAACAACTACAGCTCGGAGACTGCAAACCTCAGGGTTACTTACTTTGCCAAAAACGACTTCACCGTCTCCCCGTCAACCTGCACGATCAACAACAACCACCCCATCGAGATCAACTTCGGTAACGTGCACCAGCGAGGGATAGGCACCGACCCGCTGACATCGTCCATCGTCAGTAACCGCAGGCTCACCTATTCATGCCCGGATGGCGGGATCAATACACCCATCACCATCACGTACAAAGGCACCCGCACCGGTTTCGACTCTCGCCTGCTGTTGATGAACAATGCCGATGTGGGCACAGCCCTGGTGCGCAATGGGTCCGCCGTACCGGTCAATGGTTCGTTCCTGACCCGCATCACTAACAGCACGGGCGCCGACGACGTGACGTTTTCCCTGGTTCGTCGCGCGGGCTCGTTGCCGGCCGCCGGCCCCGTCAGCGGCAGCGGGATACTGGTGATGGGCGTGCCCTGAACACAGCGCGATACCCAAAGCGCACCGCATGCCCCTAGAATGCCGGTTCCACTTCCTCTGGCATCTGGGGCACTCATGCACATCTCTTCGGGCCGCTGGGTCTACGGTTTTCTCCTGACCCTGTTGACCGCGCTGCTCTGGGGCATTCTACCGATCAAGCTCAAACAGGTATTGCAGGTGATGGACCCGATCACGGTGACCTGGTTTCGCCTGATCGTCGCGGGCAGTTGCCTGTTTATCTACCTGGCGTTCACCCGGCGCTTGCCCAGCCGCAAGGTACTTGGCCCCAAGGGCGGCTGGCTGGTGGCGATGGCCGTGTGCGGGCTGGTGGGCAATTATGTGTTGTATCTGGTGGGTTTGAAGATGCTGAGCCCCGGTACCGCACAACTGGTGGTGCAGATGGGGCCGATCTTCCTGATGGTTGCCAGCGTATTTGTGTTCAAGGAGCGTTTCAGCCTTGGGCAGGGCGTGGGGCTGATGGTGCTGATCATTGGCTTCGGGTTGTTCTTCAACCAGCGCCTGGCTGAGTTGCTGACCTCGATGGGCACCTACACCGCCGGCGTGTTGACGGTGCTGCTGGCGACCAGCATCTGGGTGTTCTACGCCCTGGGCCAGAAGCAGTTGCTGACCGTGTGGAATTCGCTGCAGGTGATGATGGTGATCTACCTGTCGTGTGCGGTATTGCTCACGCCGTGGGCGCATCCGCTGCAAGCGCTGCAACTGAGCCCGCTGCAAGGCTGGCTGCTGCTGGCGTGCTGCATGAACACGCTGGTGGCCTACGGCGCCTTTGCCGAGGCGCTGGCGCATTGGGAGGCGTCGCGGGTCAGTGCGACCCTGGCCCTGACGCCGTTGGTGACCTTTGTGGCGGTGGCACTGGCGGCGTGGCTGTGGCCGGATTTTGTGCAGGCCGAAGCGATCAACGCCTTGGGCTATTTTGGCGCGCTGGTGGTGGTGATGGGCTCGGCGATGGTGGCGCTGGCGCCGTCGCTGGTGGCGGGGCTCAAGGCTCGGCGTGCGCGGTTGGTCTAGGGGTATGAAGAGCCAAATGTGGGAGGGGGCTTGCCCCCGATAGCGGCCTCAGGGCTGGCCAGTATTTTGGATCAGACCGAGTACATATCCATTATTCAGTAACGGCCATTGACCGGGCGCCTAAGATCAAAAGCAAAAGCGCGGCGGCCTTGGAGCCGACCGGCATCTTGTGCCGAGCCCGGTACAAATGTGCCCTCTGTAGGAGCGAGCTTGCTCGCGAAAAACGTTAACGATAACGCGTGCTTTCTGAACGAACGCGGTGCCTGTGAGTTTTTCGCGAGCAAGCTCGCTCCTACAATGGGTATCAGGGCAAGCCTCCCACCTTTGATCATCGGTAACCGTTGGCGCTTAGTGCCCGGCCTCCAGCATGTTTTCCGGGCGTACCCACTGGTCGAACTCTGCGTCGGTGAGGTAGCCCAGCTCCAGCGCCGCCTCCCGTAGCGTCAGGCCTTCGGCATAGGCCTTCTTGGCGATCTGCGCGGATTTGTCATAGCCGATATGCGGGTTGAGGGCGGTCACCAGCATCAGCCCACGTTCAAGGTGTTCAGCCATGTGTTCGGCGTCAGGCTCAAGGTCGGCGATGCAGTGTTCCTGGAAGTTGTTGCAGCCATCAGCCAGCAGGCGGATCGATTCCAGCAGGTTGTGGATGATCACCGGCTTGTAAACGTTCAACTGCAAGTGCCCCTGGCTTGCGGCGATGCCGATGGTCACGTCATTGCCGAGCACCTGGCAGGCCAGCATCGACAGGGCTTCGCACTGGGTCGGGTTGACCTTGCCGGGCATGATCGAACTGCCCGGTTCGTTGGCTGGCAATTTGACTTCTGCCAACCCCGCGCGCGGGCCGGAGCCGAGCAGGCGCAGGTCGTTGGCGAGTTTCATCAGGGCCACGGCCAGGGTTTTCAGCGCGCCGTGCAAGGTCACCAGCGGCTCATGGCCGGAGAGGGCGGCGAATTTGTTTGGCGCGGTGACGAACGGCAGGCCCGACAGTGCGGCCAGCTCGGCGGCAATCGCTTCGCCAAAGCCATGGGGCGAATTGAGCCCGGTGCCAACGGCCGTACCGCCCTGGGCCAGCTCGCACACGGCGGGCAGGGCGCTGCGGATGGCGCGTTCGGCGTAGTCGAGCTGGGCGATAAACGCCGAGAGTTCCTGGCCGAAGGTGATCGGCGTGGCATCCATCATGTGGGTGCGGCCGGTCTTGACCAGCTTCATGTGCCGCGCCGCCAGCTCCGCCAGGCCGCCGGACAGCACCGTGATGGCCGGCAACAGCTGCTCGTGCACGGCCTTCACGGTGGCAATGCTCATGGCGGTGGGGAAGCAGTCGTTGGAACTCTGGGAGCGGTTGACGTGGTCGTTGGGGTGCACCGGGCTCTTGCCACCGCGGTTGCCGCCGGCCAGTTCATTGGCACGGCCGGCGATCACTTCGTTGGCGTTCATGTTGCTCTGGGTGCCGCTGCCGGTCTGCCACACTACCAGGGGGAACTGGTCGTCGTGCTGGCCGTCGAGGATTTCATCGGCGGCCTGTTCGATCAGGCGGGCGATATCAGCGGGCAGGTCGCCGTTGCGGTCGTTGACCCGTGCAGCGGCCTTCTTGATCAGCGCCAGGGCATGCAGGACCGCCAGCGGCATGCGCTGCTCGCCGATGGCAAAATTCACCAGCGAACGTTGGGTCTGGGCGCCCCAGTAAGCGTCATCCGGGACGTGGACTTCTCCCAGGCTGTCGGTTTCGATACGGCTCATCGGGCACACTCCTTCAGGTTCGTTTGCGCAGTTTAGGCTGTGATTGGCCAAGGGGGTTCCATAAAAGACGTTTCATCGATCAAACCACACCTGACACGGCCCGGGGTTGAGCCGCGAGGTTTTTTAGGCGCAGAATGGTCGCCCTTGGGGGTAAGACCTCGCCAGCTAGAAAAGGAAACTCGATGACTCGTCTTCGTGCCATCTGTACCGCGGTTGCTCTGGTTTGCGCCAGCGGCCAGGTTTTTGCCGATACCGCCAGCCACAACGCCAGTGCCGAAGCCTTCCTTACCCTGGCCCACGCTGACAAGCTGGGGACCCCGGTGTACATGCAAGTGCAGCAAATGTTCGCCCAGCGTTTCGAACAGACCAAGGCGCCTGCCGCCAAGCAGTCCGTACTCGACAGCTACCAGGCCAAAGCCAACGCCGCTTTGGACCAGGCCATCGGCTGGCCGAAGCTGAAACCGGACATGGTCAAGCTCTACACCACCAACTTCAGCGAATCCGAGCTCAAGGACCTGGTCGCGTTCTACCAGTCGCCTCTGGGCAAGAAAGTCCTGGAAAAAATGCCGCAACTGACCCAGCAATCGGCCCAGATGACCCAGGCCAAGCTGGAAAGCGCGGTACCGGTGGTGAACAAGCTGTTGGAAGACATGACCAACGAGCTGGCGCCAAAAGCCGCCGCACCGGCCAAGAAGAAGTAAGCAGGAATGACCATGCAACAGCGTATCGAAACGGCGCTTGCCGCCCTGGCCCCGGATCACTTGAATGTGCTGGACGAGAGCCACATGCACAGCCGTGGGTTGCAGACCCACTTCAAGGCCGTGCTGGTGAGCCAGCAGTTCGAGGGGCTTAATCGCGTCAAGCGCCACCAGAAGGTCTACGCCACCCTGGGTGACCTGATGAGCGAGTTTCATGCGCTGGCGCTGCACACCTACACGCCTGAGGAATGGGCGAAGGTCGACGCGGCACCGCCTTCGCCGACCTGCGCCGGCGGGCATTGAGTGTGGCCCCGGCCCGCGTGAGTGGGTCGGGGCGATGCCAGTACCCGGACACACAAAACATCCTCCAGCACCACCTTGCTCAACCCCCCATCCTTAGGCTTTCAGGACTACTTATTCAGCAATAAGGTCTTGAGGTCATGTCTTATTCCCTCCATCGACACACGCCGTCCCTGGTCGCCATCGACCCGCGTGGGTTAATTGTTCGTAACGTCGATTACCACCGCTCAAGCGCAAAGGTTGAACCGCAGGCGCGCATTCATCGTCAGGTGTTTGGCAGTTCCGGCTTGATGATTGAGCAGTGGGATCCGCGCCTGTGGCAATTGTCGCGTTCACAGGCCGGCACTCAGGCCAGTCAACACACGGTCTACAGCCTTGGCGGGCATGCGTTGCGCGTTGCCAGTGCGGATGCCGGCTGGCGGCTCATGTTGCCGGGTGAGGCTGGGCAGTTACTGGAAGAGTGGGATGGGCGGGGCGCCCATCAGGCTCATCACTACGATCAATACGTGCGGCCCGTCGCCGTGTTCGAGCAAGCGGCCAATGACGAGCAACCACTCTGTGTCGAACGTATTGTCTATGCTCCCCACTCGTACGAAGAGGCCGTACGCAACCGCTGTGGCCAGGTGATTCGGCATGATGACGGTGGCGGTTCGTTGTTCCACGAGTTTTATGGGCTGCATGGAGACGTCGTCCAGCAGACTCGACGTTTCCGGCAGGCGACGGCTGCGCTGGATTGGCCGCCTGCCGATGCGCAACACGACGCACGCCTGGAACCCGAGCGTTTCCAGGCATCAACGGGTTTCAACGCGCTGGGCGAACGCCTGCATCACACGGATGCCAAGGACAATCGCCTGGAGTATGCCTATGGCGTTGACGGCCAGCCGGCGAGCGTCTTTGTTTCGCCCACGGGCGGCGTGCGTACGCAGTTGATGGGCCAGCGTCGCTACAACGCGGCGGGCCATGTGATCAGCGAACATGCCGGGAACGGCGTTGTGCGTACCCTGCATTACCGTGAAGTCGATGGTCGCTTGCGGCAGATGAGTGCCCGTGTGCCAGGGCCGACGGGCACAGCGCTGCAAGATCTGACTTACGATTATGACGGCGTCGGCAACGTTGTGCGGATCGACGATCTTGCCCAGCCGACACAATGGTCGAGCAACACCCGGATCAGTTCGGGCAGCGTCTATGAGTACGACACGTTATCGCAATTGATCAAGGCCACCGGGCGTGAAACCGCCGGCAACAAGGGTGGCCCCGCGTTACCGGCGAGGGTGGCGTTCGGCTCGGCTGACGACAGCGTCTGGCGTCGCTACACCCAGCAGTTCAGCTATGACGAGGCTGGCAATTTGCTTGAGTTGCAGCACGTGCCCAGCAGCGGCACGGGGTTCACGCGCCAGATGAGTGTGGCCGCCGACAGCAATCATTTCGTGCCGCAGGCCGATGGCAGGGGCGTGCCGGGGTTGGGGCAGGGCTTTGACCGCAATGGCAATCTGCAAGCACTGGAGGGCGGGCAAAGCATGGGCTGGGATGTGCGCAATCAGCTGGTGCGCCTCACGCAGGTGCTGCGCGAGGGAGGAAACGACGATGAGGAACGCTACGCATACGATGCGACCGGCAGGCGCATCCTCAAGCGCCGGGTAACCCAGGCCAGGGGCGTGGTGCATACGGCGCAGGTGCGTTACTTGCCAGGGTTGGAGATCCGCCATGACAGTGCAACGGGGGAGCAATTGAATGTACTCGACATCGATGTCGGTACGCTCACCATCCGGGTACTGTCCTGGGATCGTCACCCCTCGGGCGACAGCCAGGCGGTGCAGATCCGTTACGGTTTGTCGGACCACTTGGGCAGCAGCGCACTGGAGCTGGGCGAGCAGGCGCAGCTATTGAGTCAGGAAAGCTATTATCCCTACGGCGGTACCGCGTGGTGGGCGGCGAAAAGCGCCAGCGAGGCGAGCTATAAATTCATCCGTTATTCGGGCAAGGAGCGCGATGCCAGTGGGCTGTCCTACTACGGCTTCAGGTATTACGCGCCGTGGTTGTGTCGCTGGATCAGCCCGGACCCGGCCGGCGATGCCGATGGTTTGAATGCGTACGCCATGGTGGGCGGTAACCCCGTCACGAAAGTCGATGAGCATGGGCTGACGTCGACTCCGGCCTTGGAGCAGCCTCGGCAGACACAACTGCGCAGGCTTTCCATCAGTCGCAGGCTCGCGCATATAGCGCGTATTGCTCGACCCAGGATGCAGGCGGGTGCATCGGCCGCGATTCGCGATGGTTTATCCACCTATATTTCCAATACCTTTTGGACGGGCGTCGATCTGGCAGTCTTCAGCACTATCCAACCGACGGCGCAACGCAACCAAATCCTGCGCATTACCGTCGCGGCGCTGGATGCAGTGTCCACGGCGCATATGAGTACGGGTGTCGCCGGTAATTGGACGCAATATGCGCCACATATCGGTGCTATTTTTGCAGGTGCCGCAGGTATGGGGTATGCCATGTATGGCGACTCGATAGGTGATCAAGCCGAGCACAGCTGGGACCCGGTGACAGTCCAGCGCTTGGGCGGGCATGTCCGCGCGCTCTCCAGGGAACTTGTGCAGCAGATCATCCGTGGGCACGGTACCGGCGTCTCCTGGGGCAGCACGCCGCTGCGGGGCAGGGTTACGCGCACCGCCGGAGCGACGGCGGCCTATGGCCTTGCAACCGTGGCCAATGCGATGTACGGCGGGGAAGTACCCGCTCTGATGCAACCCAATGTCTCACCTCTGATAGAAGCCTACGATGCAGCAATGGGAACGATGATTCGTGGCGGTCACCCGACGGCCAGCCAAGATATCCATGGTCAAACCCTGCAGCTGCCGGACCCCGCCGCGACGGCGCACGGTGGGCTGAGCCGAATGTTCAATCAGGTGTGGACGCACTGGGCCGCGCGCGGTGTCGAAGCATTGGCTGTTTCGTTGACGGGCTTGCCCATGGCGGCCCAAGGTCGGGTCACTCAAAACCTTGTGATGGCGGCCCGCGGCGTGTTTTCTGCACTGACCGAATGGCGTGGCTTTTTCGTGCAGTTTGCCAGGGGCGGGTACTCGGCCTTGGCGATGGGCTGGCGCCGAGGCCCGCGGTCCAGGTAGGAGGATGAATGGGCCGCCGTCGTGCCGGGCGGCCACGGATTCAAGCCTGCGGTGATCGTTCCCAGGCGTGGGAACGATCAAAAACTGGAGTGCACCTATCCGATCAGCCGGGCCCTTATCGCTCGTCAGTCAGTGCTTTGGAGGCGGCAGCTTGCAGTTCTTCGTAGGTATCGTTTTCATCCTCGTTGACGGTGTACCAGGCCCAATAGGTGGTACGCCGCATGAATCCTCCTGCGGTCAGTGTCTTTGTCGGGCGCCCGAGGGGGTCGTAGAACTGTCGGTCGCTATGGCCCAGCTCGCGCATGGATTGATCATTGACGTAGGCGTGCTTGTCGGCGAAGTAGGGGCGGTAGACGCGAATGACCAGGCCCTTGTTGTTGTATTCGACACGCTCGCTGACGCGCCAGCGGGGGTCGGCTTGCACGTGGCGCAGCTGTTTCTTGAAGGTGCCGGGTACCGTATCGGGTAGGCTGTCGACCAGCAAATTGCCCTTGTCATCAACCGCATTGGCCAGGCCTGGCTCAGTCTTTTGCTTGGTCTGCAAGGTACGGCTGAAGCCATCCCAACAGGTCAAGGTCATACGGATCTGTCGGGCGGCATCGTCCGGGTAGCGGTCGGCTTGCAACATGAGCCCATGTACCGGTGTCCGGCTGGCTTTGTCGATCAACGCCTTGAGTTGTTTGTCGCTGTCGCTGAGCCCCTGGCGCGCCGGTGGGCCCAGACGCATCCTCGCGCTCGCGCGGATATGCCCGCTGGGGAGCAAATAGGCTGCGGCGACCCACTCTGGCTTGACCAGGGCCATGTCGACCGTGCCCATCCAACTGAATGGGGCATAGCAGTGCAGGCTGGCCATGCTCTGCAACACGCTTTGCGCGTGTTCTATGGCAAACCCGGGCGTTACATCCTTGGGCGGGCGGTAGCTCTCCAAGGCGGCGAAACCTACTTTGCGGTTGTGTTCGTGACCGTGAAAGGTGTTGACGAGCAGTTGCCCGAAACCGTCATAAAGTGCTTCTTGAATATTGCCATTGGGGTCGACGATTTTTGTCGGCAGCAGCAATCGATAGTCGTATTCGGCTTTGGTCACACAACCATCGGGCATTTTCACACGCACGGTTTGCAACACGCAGGCGTCATAGCTGAGCGTTGTTTCGCCATGGGCCTCGGTGGCTCGCAGTGCCCTTAACCGATAAAACTGGGTGGCCATGCCATAGCGGGGAAAGTGCCGGCGAATCGACCATAAGCGATTTTCCTTGGGCGGCACTTCGCCGTCGAATAGAAAAAACAGCTCCAGGGTGTGATAGCCGCTGTCGCTGAGCTTTTTTACCAGATCAACTGCAGGTTGGTTGGGCATCGCCGGTATGTCCTTGTAGGCATTCAGGGCGTTGTCATCCAGCTCTGCGGTTTCCAGGTAATCGGTCAAAGCCTGGGCTGTAGCGTTGCCGGGCTCCAGGGTTTTACCCAAGCCACCGGCTTGTCGATAACGCTGCACGGACAAGCCGCTCAGTTCGCGTTTGGCACCAGCGGCCAATGGCCCGTCGCGGTTGTCGATGAACCCTTCATAGGCGATACGCCCAAGGTCTAGCCCGCCGGCCGCTGGTGCCTTGCCCAGCACCAGGGCATTGTTTCGTTGGCGGTACGGTAACGCCAGACGCCAGTTTTGTGCGTCGTCCAGATGAATGTGCTGTGCCAGCGTTTCGCTCAGGTAATAGAACTGCTGCGCGCTGTCATGAGTGTCGCGCCACCAGCGCTTGTGATGTTCATCGACCAGCACGGCGGGCGGTAAGCTGGAGGCGCTCGTACGGCGGGCGTAATGCAGGGTGACGCCATGCACCAGGCAGCCATAGGCATCCCAGCGCAGGTTGATCTGGTGTTGGCAGACGGGATCGTCTTTCACCCCTTCATATTGGTAGGTGATCGACTCCAGGGCCAATGGCAGTAGCCGGGCATAGGGCGTATGGGCACTGTTCGGCGCCAGTTCGCGGATCAGATAACGCTGTTGCTTGACGCAATAGGGCACGGTGCCTTGTGCCGGATCCGCCGCTGCCACCTCCACCCTTAGCACACTGCCGCTGAGTGCGCGTGCCACTTCGCGTGCCAGCGATGGCGCAGGATCGCTGATCAAGTCGTCGTGATGGTCCAGCGGTTGGGCCCCGGACGTCGCCTTGTATCGGCTGACCAGCGTGCGGCCCATGGCCTTGGCCTGTGGGTCGTGAGTGCTATGGCCGAGGGTGGGCATGTCGATGGATTGCCCGGTATGAAACCAGGTCTTGGTGCGCACAGGTGCGCTGAAACCCTGGGAGTGTTGTTCGTCCTTGTTGCTTTCGGTGTCGGTTTGCAGTACCAGCCCGAAACCCCGAAATTCGCGGTCTGTGCGGTCGTAATAAGCCTGGCGATAGCGCCAGTGTCGGGTCAGTTGGTTGCCGGTAATTGCGTCCCGTTGGGTTTGTTGGCTGACCAGCAGCAGCGCAAAGGGTAACTGGCTGACCGCAGGCTGGCCGTTGGCGGGACGCTCACGTTTTTCATCCAGCCATTCCTGGGCACTGCTGCGATACTTGATCAAGGCCTGAGCACCCATGTTGTTGTCGGTTCCCAGGAGCAGCCAGGGCTTCTGGCTGAAAAAGTCGTAGCGCCAATGTACGGGGGTCTGGTGGGCGGCGGTCAGGATCAGGCTGGGGCAGCCCAGGCCGTCCACGTCGACGACGTTGACCTGACAGTGGTCGTCGTACCGCACGCCCTCCGGCCATGGGACTTTGATCGCCTGTGCTTCGAAGCCGTTGCCCCCT
Source organism: Pseudomonas fluorescens (assembly GCF_002837185.1). Lineage (GTDB taxonomy): Bacteria > Pseudomonadota > Gammaproteobacteria > Pseudomonadales > Pseudomonadaceae > Aquipseudomonas > Aquipseudomonas fluorescens_AM. The sequence goes on from NZ_KZ477986.1 coordinate 321,629, forward strand.
TTATTGAGAAAAATACACAGGTGAGCGTTGCTCAAATACAGCAAGTCGGTAGCGCCACCTCCATTCAGGTCGACGAGCAGTACATCGGCCGCCTTGAATGTTTCATAACGCAACGGCAACGTGGCCAACACAAACCCTTGGGCAAAACGCCCGCGACCCAGGTTTGGCCAACATTTTATTTCGTTATGACGGATACGTACCAGATGCTGCTGGCCTGTGGCGAGCACATCGCTGAACGCCACCAGTTCATTGGGCGAGTCAGAAACGATCGGCAAGGTGTCGTCGAGCGTATGCGGCACTTCGATGGAGGGTTCGAAGCCTTTTTTTCGGCGATTGGCATACAGGCGCACGCTACGCGGGCCGATCATGGCAACGTCAGGGCGTCCCGTGCCCATCAAGTCGGCAAGTATTCCCTGGGGATGGAAAAATTCCGACGGGAACGCGTCGAACGGCGTGAAGGTTGACCAGTTGCGCTGCTCGTCCAGGCTGAAAAAGCCGCTCATCCCAGGTTGGGCAACCAGCCAGTCCAGACGGCCATCGCCGTCCACATCGGCCAGCGCCTGGTGGATGGGCCGGGTGCTGTCGGCGACCGGCACCCGCGCCAACTCCCGGGCGGCGCCGTAAATCACCTCGTCGCCGGTCTTCGTGTGCTGCGGCCTGAGGGGTTCACGGTAGTACCAACTCTTGTCAGCGCGGTACAACACACCGGGTATGCCCTCGCCATACAGATCGACCAGTTGATAACGATCGCTGTCATGCAGCCCGGGCAGTGAACTGAAGGGTTGATAGCGGCTCGGGTCCACCTTGAGCTGGCTCGACTGGTAAAAGCACTCCAACGGCGGGCGGCTCACACTATTGCCCGCGCTGTCGTAGGCCTGCTCATGCACCGCGCTCAACAGGCTGACATGGCTGGAGGTGCGGTATTCCAGCAGCAGACGCTTGACCAGCACCGGGTCAGCGCCCATTCGCGCTTCTTTGGGGAAGTGATGAAACATCAGGATCTGGCTGCAACGGCGTAGGGTGCGCAACTCGAAGCCGTAGGCAAAGTCCGAGCAGGGGTCGGGTCGTGCCGGCCAGTCCCGGGTTCTCCGGTACGTCGGCCGCTGATCCAGTGCGAGCGCACGTTCGCCGTAATCGAACAGCAAGTGAAAGTGCCAGCCCATGTCCGGCTCATCGTCGGTCTGCCAGAGGTAAAGCTGTTCCTGCTCCCTGGCGGTGAAGTTGGCATAGCAGACGCGCTCCAGGTAATGCCGGGCTCGACAGTCCCTCGGGTAGCGTGAGCGATCGGTTTCTTTTTTGTAGTGATAATAAATATGCTCGCCGTGGGCACTCAGGCTTTCCTGCAACAACCATTGCCCCACATGGTGCGGGTGGTCCGGATCGGCAATTCGGGCCAGTGGGGTTTTTCCGTAAAAGTGCTGACTGCCATCGGCACCGCGTAGCAACCAGAAGCCCGCCGTGTCAGCTGCCGATTGCCAGTGTTCGATACGGTCGAAGCGGGTCTCGACCCTGGGGAAGTGGCGGGTAACCGTATATGCGCGGGGCAGTGGCAAGCCATTGAAGGATGCAAGGCTGCTACGGATGATCGCCCCCTCGGCGTCGCGTTCCGGTAGCCAGATTTGCCCGTCGGGGCCCAGCACCGCATCGTGCACCGTGTACCCCGGCACGCCATGGGAGGTGCGTTGGCTGACGGCGCCCAGGTGCACGCCCCAGCCCAGGCCGAAGGGGCCGTTACCGGCGCCGCTCTGGTAGGTCAGCGACATGGCTGGCGTGTAGCCGCGCGCGGGCGAGATCGGCAACGTAATTTCAAAGCTTGCCGTACCACTGGAACCGATATCGCCCCAGCCCTTGCCGGTGCCCTGGATAGCGGCACCGCTCTTGGGCAGGGCCGGGGTATTGACCTGCAGGTTGTGAGTGTCGTCGCTCATGCCTGACCCCCGCCGGCAGCGGCCACCCTGGCGGTGTAGCGCAGGTGAATGACAATATCGTTGATGGATTCCAGCACGGCTTTCTGCCGGTCCGGGTTGGGAAACTCCAGGGTCCAGTCGGAAATGGCCCCGGTGTATTCGAAGGGCAAGTAGCGATCGTTGCTCTCGAAGTTGAGCGTGAACAGACCGTTGTCATCCAGCCCGGTGGACAGTGCGATTTGCTGATGGGCACGCATGTCGCTGCGTCGAGCGCCCGTGGGCAGTACGATTTCGTTGTGGGTCTGGGTCAGTATCGCCTTGATGTCCTCATAGGGCCCCAGGGTTGCGGGCAACGACACGCTGATGCCTTTGATTCGCCGCAGGATGTGCTTGGGGTAATCCTCGTCAAACAGCGTCCCGGTCAATTTGAAGCACAGCATGCCTTTAGCGACCAATTGTTTTTTATGCTCGGCCCACTTGTCTTGCGTAGTCGAGGGTTGAGTGTCGTTTGTACGGGTGGGGGGCGTGGTGACTACGCAATCGATCAGGCGATGACGCAGGGAGATGGTCTTGACGATCTCCAGGTCTCGCACGTTTTGGTTCAGGTAGGCTGCATTCATGTTCAACAGCGACAGCTTCAGGGCCTCACCCGCCAGGTAACCGCGGTAGTTGTTGTTCCAGGCACTGGGCTGGATAAACGTGCGCTCATAATCTGCTATTTCGTACTGCCAGCACGCTTGCGCGGTACGGCACAGGGAAAGGCCAAGGTCATAGACTTGGTAGTAGAACTTGCTCAGTTGTGCATTGAGCCAGTCATATAGTTGCGCCTTGGTAAAGCGCTTGGCCAGTAATTGGTAGTTTGACCAGGCCTGGGCCAGGGAGGTCTCGGCCAGGCGTAATTGCAGGCGCGTGGCTTTTTCCTGCTCCGCATAGGCGTGTGACTGGGCATCGATCTGGGCCAGTTCGAGTTGGGCTTGATCCTGGGCATGCGCCCATTCTTGCGCCCGGCGGTTGAATTGCTCGGTACGGTCCAGGTCCGCGGCAGTGCCGCGCAAGTGCGTCGCAATGCCTTGGGCCACGGCTTGGGCGGCATAAAACGGGCCTTCCCAACGCCACCCGCCGCTACTTGTACCGAAGATGTTCGGCGCCATCATCGCAATGCCGGCCGCTGCGGCGGCGACGGAGCCTGCGGTCTCGAATCCGCTGCTGATCAGGTAGAGTTGGCCCGCGTTCGCTTCTGCGAGGCTGATGCCTTCGGTGAGCAGGCGTTCGTAGTGGCGCATCCGGGACTCGATCATGCTCCGACTGGCGCCGAGTGCCTGGCGGTTTTTTTCGTCGATCAACAACGCCTGGTGTTGTTGGGTTACGACGATATTGGCCAAGTCCCAGGCTTGTTGTTGCTGCAACTCCAGGTATTCAGCCTGTTCCTTGCGCTCAATCAGGCTCAGCACCGTGTTGCCCAATTGAATCACGGCTTCAGTTGCTGTGAGGGCGTGGCCCAGCATGGTCTGAAAGCGATAATGACCGACTTGCGCGTCAATGAACGTCGCCACGCCTCCTTCGCCGAAGGCACCTTTGCTCTGGCTGGCCAATAGTTTGAGAGGGGAAAGCGGGGTTGCGTACAGCGACAGGCGCAAGGGCTTGCCGGTGATATCGAGATTATGCCGCAGGTTATGCAGACGGCTTTCGAGCTTGTCCCAGCGTGCGACTTGCTCGGTATTGAAGGGGAGGCACAGATTATCGGTGTCTGTGAGCGACGCCAGTGCGGTAGCTTCGGTCGCAGGGTTGACAGTGATTGATGGGGTTTGCTGCTCCAGTTTTACCAGGGCCTTAGAGCGCTCCTTCGTCAGGTGTTCGAGGGTAATTTCATCCCACGGTTCAGTGGTGGTGACGCGGGGGCGTGGCCCGAGAAAATGATTGGCTCGTGTGTACCAGAGTTTGGCTTGGGTGAGGCTGTCGGGGGTGAGCTGTCGATAGGCTGCATCGCCACGATTGAGCAGTATATCGAGATAAAACAGGTAGATTGCTTTGCGAAAATGCACGGGGGCGCGCATCGCCAGTTTGTGTGGGTCGTTGGTGACGGAACCGGGGCGCAGGTCGGTACGAACAAGCTCTTTGAACCCCCAGAATGCAGGGTGTTCGCTGGCCTGATCGGCCAGCCGCCCTGGGTCGAAGAGGTATTTGAGCCAGGCTTGTGCTTGGCCATACTGCTGCTCCTGATTCAGGCGATGGGCAACCAGCCAGGGCACGTACAGGAACAGCTCCCAGAAGTGCTTGCTATTAGCCCCGTTAAAATCAATGTCTGCTGCTGCTCCACTGGGTGTGAGTGGAGGTTCTTGCCACGTTTTCGGCGTTAACGAGAACAACGTATCAAGGCTGTCATTGGCCGCCTGGGCCAGCTTGCCGGCAATACAGGTATTTGTGCGAACGGTGGTGGGCATGTTGGCCGGTGGGGTGGAGGCGCTCTCGGAGAAATCAATAAATTCGGCGGTGCCGAGTATTCCTGACGTATGCCTTTTGATCGTCGGCGCCAGTTGCTGGTTGAGCGTTGCGTCAGCGTCGGAAGCGGCCGGTTTCAGGGTTGTCGCTTTCAGGGCATAACCGAGGATTGTCGAGTCCAGGTTGGCAGGCTCAAGCGTCGCCACCCCATGTATCAGGGTGATGCCGGACTCTTTCTGCTCCTGTGTCAGTGCAATACGAGCCGTGACCCGATGCCCCTTGGTTAATTCGGGGGTTGATCCGTGGAGGCTTTCGTGGGCAGTGTTCTGATAGTTGATGATTTGATGTGAGTTGGCGCTGATGAACTCGGTAAATGGATAGTCTTTGAAATTTGCACTCATGATGATGTGCTTATAGGCACGTAATGTGGACGTGGTCACCTCGGCCTTTTTGATGATCAATGTATTTTGTGCGTGCAGCGAGTTCTTTTTATTGAGCCCTGTGTATCGACTGTAGCGGTTGAGGGCGACAGCGATGTGTTTACCTCCACTGGTGTATAAATTTATGAAGGCCGTCTTGTCGATGAAATTACCTGCCAGTGAGAAGCCGCCTGCGATCTGGTTGTTGTTCGTCAGGCTGATCAGTGATCCGTTCTCGGCATGTACAGCGTTGGGGAACTCCTCGTGTGTGACCGGGTTTTTAAAATAAAGGCTGTAAAAGTCCGTGTTCAATTCGTCAGTCGTGCCGGTGATGTAAGAGCCAGAGGCCAGTTTGAGCTGAGTGGTTTTCGGATTGTCCAGTGCGTCGTCTGTTTTCAGCGTGATCGTAATGTCCCTGGGCGCTTTTGCTTTTAATGTGACACTGTACGACTGTTTGAAATCGCCATTGAGGGTGGAGAAAAATACAATCTCGTTGGTGTTTGAATCAAAAGAAACATCACTGGGTTCGGTGTCTTTTATCTGTTCTCGAGATTTTTCCAGGTTCCAATCCTTGTTGTCTTCGATATTTGTTTCCTGCTTGATGGTCAGCGAATGCCTGGCTGCGGGCGTCACCTTGAACTGCAAGTTACCCTGGTTTTTGTGAGCGAAGAACGTGAGGTATTGCCGAGCGCGGTCAGGCAGTAACTCGCTGTAATACCCGCTGACGCTTTGATCTTCACCTTTTGCTACAGCCTGCACTTTTGTCTTCTGTGACGGATCGAAGGATTCCAGGAGTCGGTTTATCTCCTCGGCCACCTGTGAGCCGGGCAGCACGCTGTAGCGTTCGGGGCTGCCGCCGTCGGCGATGGTGGTGATGTTGAAGGACTGGTCGATATGGACAGCCTGGAAAAATTTCCCAATAAAATGCTCCTGCTGTTTAGGGTCTTTACGGCTGGTGGCGAGCACACTTAAAAACAGTACAGGGGGACCGTTGCTGTCGACGATTGCCACCGTTTGTGTAATGGTTTTCAGAAAGGCTGCAGTCAATGCGTTGACGTCTTCGGTGGCGCAGTATTGCTCGATGCAGGATTTAGGTGCACTCCAACTGCTGTCGTACTTTTTATAAGAAAAATTGAGGCGAAATTTGACGTAGCGACTGTTGATCCATTCGGTCTGCTGTTTTTTTTCCGCAGGATCGGGTTGCGTCGGTTTGACGGAACTGGTGGCGGCGGGCTTGATGCATTCGGCCCAGATGAGAAATAGCCGGTTATTGAAATACACCGGCCGGATACTTTGCTCGGCGGTGGCGTCGGAGACCGACACGTTGATTTTTTCCCAGTCTGTCCAAGCGTCCTGAAAAAGTACCGAGCCTGCGCGTTTGGACAGGTCGAGGGAGCGCCAGTAATAGGTGTGTTCGGAACTCGATTTACCGACGAAGTAATAGGTGCCGCTATACAGGTCGCTCAAGCCGGCGTCGATATAACCGTTGATCGTGCGTATGTTGGCGATTTCCTCGAACCTGGCCAGGTAATTGTGAACCGCCGTGGTGACGGTATCCGCTTGAATTCGATACTGGCTCAGGTCGTTTTCCAACTGCTCAAAGCTGTCGGTCTTGGCATGCCGTAATGTCGGGTCCAAATAGTTGGCGGGGTGATACTGCAACTGCTGGCTGGCGTTCCAGAGTGCGTAGGTGTGCAACTGTTCGCGCCATAACTTGTCCTGTGCCGGGGTCATGCGCCGCTCTTCATAGCCCGGTTCCAGGCCCAGCTGGATGCGCGTGATGTACTGTTGCAGGCTGGAGATGGCACAGGCTACCGTGCTGGTCTGCACGGCTTGGCTGACTTGTACATCGAGCAGCCAGTATTCGTATAGGTCGGCGGCATGGGTGATGTTGTTCTCTAGTTTGCCAGGTACCTTGTGGGTGAGGTAGTACGCGAGCATGGCGTCGCGCAGGCTTTCATTGAGCAATTGATTAAACGAGTGAGACATGATCAGTCCTTGAGCAGGTCGAAAGCGGATAGGGGGTCAATAGGTTATGGATGCGCACTTACGACCGCCTCTCCGACGGTCTTCCAGTCAGCAAATGTCGAGTCGGCCTTCAGTTCGCTGGCTTTAATCAGCATCTTGGCGGGCAGGCCTGTGTCCTTGCTGGCTTGGCGACAGCGCAGTACCCAGTCCAGGCGGTTCATTGAGGTAATGCGTGGCGGTTTCAGTTGGCTGCTGAAGGCATCTATTTCACTGGCACTCCAGTCTAAAAGTTGAGCGAGACGCTCGTTTGTTTCGTCACTGTCGTTCTGCGCAGCGCTGTTGGGCAGGGTATTGGCTTGTTCGAAATAGTTGAGAAGCTGTTCTTCCGTTACACCACTGCGGTCAATGCAATGTTTGAACTGCTGCATGAGGTAGAGGTTGTTCGGGGTCAGTTCCAGCAACGAGGACTCTTTGTACTCGCGCGCAAGCCAGTGCGGGTTGACCAGAAACTGATGAAGCGCATGTGGGCTGAGGGGCAGTTGCAGAAAACCGGCGGCGTGAGGCAACCGCAGTATCAAGTAGGCGAGGGTTTGCAGCGGCGGGTCATCGGGGGCATGTAGGCGCAAGAAATGGTGGTGAAAGTCGTATTTTTTATAGCCGTTGGCGTTGCCTGGCGCATGGGGGACGTCCTGGATGATTTTTTTAAGGCGTCCATACAACGACCACAACTCATTACGCACCGTGCTCAGCAGATTGCTGAGTTCAGACTTCGCTTGGTCGATCAAGTGTTTCGTACGTGTAGCGTCAATGCTGACTTTAACGGAAGAGAGCACTTCATCGAGCGCCGCCTCGATGGTTGTGTCGGGGCGCATCCGTTGCAGCGCTGTATAGGCTAAGGATTTCCAGTCAACGACAGGCAGGCTGGCTGGTTCGTCATCGGGTTGCTTGGGAAGAGTGAGCCGTTGCAACTGTTTGGAAAGAGAGGCCTGGTCATAGCTGGCGAACTCCTTCAAAAGCAGGTTGATGGCCGGGTCCTGGGCTTTGTGATCCAGCAATAACTGGTGTCTGAACAGCGCCAGGCTGCTGCCGTTTTCCTTGAACCAACGGCTGGCCCATTCCAGGTGCATGAGCATATCGAGAAAGTCAGACACACCTTTCGGCTTGTTTCGTAACGTTGGGTTGCGCAACTGCATGAGAAAGTTTGCTTTCCCGAGCATTTGCGCCAGTTGTCGGCATTCCATGACCGACACGCCAAACAGGCGGGCGATGCGCGCTTGTCGATAGATCTCGCTGACCGTCTCGATCGTACGGGTTGCAGGCTGGTCGGGGCTGATCAGTAGTTGCAGCGACTCCTGAGTGTCTTGCAGGCCCAACCCGGTGCACAGTTGTTGCCGGGTGGTAGCGTCGAACGTAGCACTGTCCAGATACAGGGGGGGCAGGGCAGAGCCGGCGCGATTGAATACCTGGTCGAACAACGACATGCGGTCGCCTGAGGCATGAACGGGCAATTGATGGAGCCAGGCGGCAAACTCTTCGGCTTGCAACCCGTAGCGCTTGCTCAGATAGCAAAACACCCCCAGTGCCCGGAGGGTGTTATGGGTGATCCGCAGCGCGCTGTTTCTGGTGCCTTCGCAGCGCATGGCGCTGACTATCAGAGTGTCCAATTGCGCGAAATGCACGCCCAGCCAGCGCTGTAGGCGAATCATGCGTTGCAGTCTGTCGAAGCGTTCAAGGCTGACGTTGACCAGCTTGGCGGGCGTGCCGTTGTCCAGGCTGATAGCGGGCGTTGCCGTGCCGTTGATGTAGCACGCACCGTAAGTGAGGCCGGTGTCCTGCTGGCAGTGAGGTGATTTGCGCGGTGATTGCGTCTGTTGTGCGAGCAGCGCCTGAAGTTGTCCGGCATCCATTTGTGTATGGTGCAGAAAGTCAGTGAGCGCCTGCGGTCCCAGCAAATCAGTTTTCCAGTTGTAGTACTTGAGATAGAACTTTTGCGCATCCGTTGCGGCTACCCAGCTATCTTTCAGCATCGTCTGTAGTTCAGGGCTCAACCCCGATAACTGACATTGGACCTCGTTGTTCTGTTCGCTGACCTGCCCGTAATGGCTGGTTTCTCCCGCCAGGGGCAGTTGGCGGCTGATGCGATAGCTCAACTCCTCCAGCGCCGGCCTGTCTCCCACCAGGCGCCGTTGGCATTGCTGATGGTGGAAGTGATAGGGCAGCGAAAACGGGTACCAGGTTTTACTCAGCACCTCATAGGTCGTTTCGTCTGTGCCCGGCGCGATATTTTCGAGCAGGATCTGGTTGACGATCGACAACATGGGCACCTGGCCCGACACGCTGTGTTGGTTGATCGTCAATGCCCCGAGGTCCGGGCGTCGCTCCGACAGCTTGACCGCATTTGCGCCCTTGGCGTTTTGTTCCAGTTGCAGGGCGAACAGATAGAGCGCCCGTAGGTAGGCCGCCGGCGAATCGATCGCTGCGATGGAAGAACTGGCACAGAACTGATGCCAGTTTTCGTTGAATAAGGCCTGGTAGGTGGCGCTGGTTTCGGGGGCGACACTGCGTTTATCACGCGGTGAAGGAGGGGGCGATGAGACTTGTTGTTCGCGAAACAGCGTTTCCAGCTGCGCTGCAGCGTTCTGGGCCTTGAGGTACACCGCGCGGGCATCGTCGTCGTTGCAGGTGGCCAATTGCTCTGCAAATGCCTTTTCGCCGAGACGCACAATGTCGAATACCGAGCGAATGTCGAGGCGCTGCAGCGCGGTTTTGAAATCGTCCCGGCCGGGGGCGGGAGGGCGTGAGTGATCAATCAGTTGAGCGAGCAAGGAGCTGCTGTCGGCTTGCATATTCATACGTTCCTTCACGTCCGCCGACGGGTCCGGCGGGCAATGAAAAACGCTATCACGCAGATTAACGGGGCCAGGTATAGGTATTTACAGGCATCGCCGGCACCCATACGCCGATACCACCTTTATCCAGGGCAACAAGCCCAGGCTTTGCTGACCTTTGTGCAATTGAGGTCATGAGATCATGTCTGCTTCACTTCATCGAAATACGCCCTCGCTTGCGGCATTCGACCCCCGTGGGTTGACCGTGCGCAGCGTCGCTTACCGGCGCGATACCCCCCAGGCTGCGCCAACGGCCCGTGTCAGGCGCCAGGTCTATGGGGCCAGCGGCCTGCTACTGCAGCAGTGGGACCCACGCCTGTATGCCCTTAAATTGAGCGTGCCCTTGACCGAGGCGAACCAGGAGTCGGTGTACAGCCTGTCCGGCACGCTGATCCGCCGCAACGATGTGGATGCCGGCATGCGGCTGATGCTGTCGGCGCCCTCCGGGCAACTGCTGCATGCCTGGGACGGGCGGGGTGCGTATCAGCGCCACGACTACGATGCTTTTCAACGCCCGGTGGCGGTGTTCGAACAACCTGCCGACCAAGCGCAACCCCACTGTGTCGAACGCCTGGTGTATGCCCTGCCAACCCCCGAGCACCGTGCGCTCAACCGCAGCGGCCGTTTGGTCCGCCATGCCGATCCGGTGGGCACACAGGTGTACGATGAGTACGGGATTACCGGCCAGGTGCTGCAGCAAACGCGGGGGTTTCGCGAGCCCGCCGGCGAGGTTGACTGGCCACTTGCCCAAGCCGATCAGAACCAGCAATTGGAGCGCGCGCGTTACACCACACGCTGGACGTTTGACGCCCTCGGCGGCACCTTGAAACAGGTCGACGCCAAGGGTAATGGCCGCCACTTTGCCTATGGTCTGGATGGCCAGGCGAAACATATCTACCTCGCCTTGAAAAGCGGTGTGCGCAAGACCGTCATAGAGCGCTACGACTACAATGCCGCCGGTCAGGTGGAGGCGGCCCTGCTGGGCAATGGTGTGAGCAGCCTGTCCGCCTATCGGGCTGAAGATGGCCGTATGCATCGGCTGATGGCTTACCGTAAAAATGAGATGGCCGCGCCGCTGCAGGATTTGAATTACGACTATGACCCGGTGGGAAATATTTCAGCCCTGCGGGATCGGGCGCAACCGACACAATGGCGTCACAACACGCAAGTGGAGGCTTGCTCTCGCTATGTATACGACTCGCTGTACCAACTGACCCAGGCGAGCGGTCGCGAGAGTGCCGCCGCCGCCATCGGCCCGGCACTGCCCGCGCGTATTTCGTTCGGTTCCACCGATACCGGTTTATGGCGCAACTACACCCAGCACTATGCCTATGACGAGGGGGGCAACCTGACCCGGCTGCGCCACGTGCCGTCCAGTGGCGTCGGCTACACCCGCAGCCTGCAAGTGGCGACGGGCAGTAACCGAGGATTGTCGAGCGAGCATCCGGTAGCCGAGCTGACGCAGGGCTTTGATGCCAATGGCAATCAGCAACAGCTGGAGCGCGGCGTGCCTATGACGTGGAATGTGCGTAATCAGTTGGCCCGCGTTACGTCAATTTTGCGCGAGGGCGGGGCCTCGGATGAGGAGGCTTATATGTATGCAGGCGACGGTCAGCGTGCGCTCAAGCTCACTCACCAGCAGGTGGCCGGCAGCCGGCAAACGGCCCGTGTGTATTACCTGCCAGGCCTGGAACTGCGCCAACGGCCGTTGCGTCGGTTGAACGTGGTGCGCCTTGAAGTGGCGTGTTGCACGGTTGAGGTCTTGCAATGGGAGCTGGGACTCGATGAGGGGGCCGCCGATGAAACCCTGCGTTTTTGCCTGAAGGATCAGCAATCGAGTCATGGCCTGGAGCTGGGCGAGCAAGCCGAGTTATTGAGCCAGGAGAGTTATTTTCCGTATGGGGGGACGGCGTGGTGGGCCTCACGCAACGCGGTGGAGGGCAGCTACAAAACCCGCCGATATTCGGGCAAGGAGCGGGACGGCGGTGGTTTGTATTATTACGGTTTCCGCTATTACGCCCCGTGGTTGCAACGCTGGATAAGCCCTGACCCCGCAGGGGATGACGGGCAGCTCAATCCTTATCTCATGGCGTTCAATAACCCGGTCACGTTCGTTGATTCAATGGGGCTGCAGCCTGCCTCCGTGGAAAATACCCGGATACAGGGCGGTATTGTAATTTTGCTGTTTTTAGTCTTGCTGGGCCTGGGTGTGGGAGCGTTGCTGGGGAATGCAAACTTGGGGGCTGCCGTGGGCGCGCTGGTGGGAGGTGCACTCTTTGGTGCCAGCCGCCTGAGTGCCTATCGACAAATGCAGCCGGAGGCCGTGGCCAGTGCAGCGCAACAAGTGGAACAGCAGTTCGCCAGGGATACTACGGAGATGGCGATCAATTTGGCGCAGCAGGGGTCGTTGAGTGACGAAGAAACAGAGCGGCTGGTGAATTTTGCCTATGCGCGTCGCCCTGCTGAAGGAGGCATTTTCCTTGGAGTCCATGAACGTCAGGGGACCCTCTATGGCTACGCGGGACCTATGGACCAACGGCCCGCTGTCGAACGCGTATTGGAGGGGAGTGGTAACCCGATGCCTGAGTTGAGGCGCATGGGTTATAACGAAATAGTGCTGCGAAGGCCTGGGCTTGAATCCGTTGGTGCGCGTGGTCAGCAGGCAGGGCCGAGTGCGTTTGAGGTCGAGGCGACCACGCAGGTGGCGGGTTCAAGTCGCGCCCGCGGTGCTCGGCAAGCACAGTCGCAGGTGCCGTTGGCGCCGCCGGCGGCAGCGAGAGCCGCTGCCCCGCCGATGATGATTGACACCGCCAGGCTTGCAGATACCCAGCTATCGGGCCGCGAGCGCCGCAGTATTGCCCTTGCCCTCGGCCACTTGCGTGAAGGGCGTTTCGCTGCGGTTCATTGGCATCTTCACGCAGATCAACTGTGGTCCGCTGATTTGCACGGCTACGCCAGTGCGCGTGGACGCGGTGTCTATCGTTTGATGCTCAGCCATCAGGGTGGCCGGCGGTACCGAGTGGAGGGCGTACGCAACCCACACCGGTGAGGACATATCAGCGCCTGCGTGTCGGTGCGGTGGCGGCGTGGTTTTGCTAGAATGCGCGCCGCGTCGCCTGGTCGGCGTCATTTTGCATCCGGTTCACCCCTTACGAGGGTAGCCACCTGGAGAGATTACCCATGACTCAACCTATCGTCGTGGCGGCACTGTACAAGTTCGTCACCCTTGAAGATTACGTCGCCCTGCGCGAGCCACTGTTGCAGGCGATGGTCGACAACGGCATCAAAGGCACCTTGCTGATCGCCGAAGAAGGCATCAACGGCACCGTTTCCGGCAGCCGCGAAGGCATCGATGGCCTGATGGCCTGGCTCAAGAAAGACCCACGCATGGTCGATATCGACCACAAAGAGTCCTACTGCGACGACCAACCGTTCTACCGCACCAAGGTCAAGCTCAAGAAAGAGATCGTGACCCTGGGCGTGGAAGGCGTGGACCCGAACAAAAAGGTCGGCACCTACGTCGACCCCAAGGATTGGAACGCGCTGATCAGCGACCCCGACGTGCTGCTGATCGACACCCGCAACGACTACGAAGTGTCGATCGGCACCTTTGAAGGCGCAATCGACCCGAAGACCACCAGTTTTCGCGAATTCCCCGACTACATCAAAGCCAACTTCGATCCGGCCAGGCACAAGAAGGTCGCCATGTTCTGTACCGGCGGCATTCGTTGCGAGAAAGCGTCGAGCTACATGCTCAGCGAAGGCTTCGACGAGGTCTATCATCTCAAGGGCGGTATTCTCAAATACCTCGAAGAGGTGCCGCAGGAAGAGACCAAGTGGCAGGGCGACTGCTTCGTGTTCGACAATCGCGTCACCGTGCGCCACGATTTGAGCGAAGGCGACTACGATCAATGTCATGCCTGCCGCACACCGGTCAGCGTGCAAGACCGCGCGTCCGAGCACTACGTGGCCGGCATCAGTTGCCCGCATTGCTGGGATAAGCTGCCGGAGAAAACCCGTCGCAGCGCCATCGACCGGCAGAAGCAGATCGAACTGGCCAAGGCCCGTAACATGCCGCATCCGATTGGTTTCAACTACAAGCAAACCCCTTCCGAGGCTTGAACCATGACCGCGCGCCTGCTCTATGTAATGGACCCGATGTGTTCCTGGTGCTGGGGCTTTGCCCCGGTGGCGCAGGCGCTGGTTGAGCAGGCCCGGGCGGCCGGCGTGGAGTTGCACCTGGTGGTGGGCGGATTGCGCACCGGCAGTGGCGCGGCGCTGGAACCGACTACGCGGCGTTACATCCTCGAGCACTGGCAGGCGGTGACCGACGCCACCGGCCAGCCGTTCAAGCGCGAAGGCGCGTTGCCCGATGGGTTTGTCTATGACACCGAGCCTGCGTGCCGGGCCATCGTCACTGCGCGCAGCCTGGCGCCCGATTGCGCCTGGAAGCTGGTGGGGCTGATCCAGCAGGCGTTCTATGTAGAGGGCCGCGACGTCACCAATGCCCATGTGCTGGTGGAGCTGGCCGAACAGGCCGGTATTCCGCGTATCGAGTTTGCCGGCGAGTTCGACCGTGCCGAGCAGCACGCGGCCACGGCAGCGGATTTCACCTGGGTGCAGGATCTGGGCATCGCCGGTTTCCCGACCTTGCTGGCCGAGCGCAACGGACAATTGGCGCTGCTGACCAATGGCTACCAGCCGCTGGACGAGTTGTCACCGTTGCTCGCCCGATGGCTGGAGCGAGCCACCTGTGCAGGATGAGTCAAAAACCGGCGACCGCCTGACCTGGGCGGAAATCCGCCGCCTGGCCCTGCGTCACAAAAAATCCCTGTGGATCGCCAACAGCGTCGCCGTGCTGGCGACCTTGTGCAGCGTACCCATCCCGTTGCTGTTACCGCTGCTGGTCGACGAAGTGCTGTTGGGCCATGGCGACGCCGCGCTCAAGGTGATGAACCACGCGCTGCCCCTGGGCTGGCAGAAAGCTGCCGGCTATATCGGTCTGATGTTAATGGTGACTCTGGCCCTGCGTTGCGGTGCTCTGGTGTTCAACGTGGTACAGGCGCGGCTGTTTGCACGCCTGGCCAAGGACATCGTCTACCGCATCCGCGTGCGCCTGATCGAGCGGCTCAAGCGCATCTCCCTGGGCGAATATGAAAGCCTGGGCAGCGGCACGGTGACCACCCACCTGGTCACCGACCTGGACACCCTGGACAAATTCGTCGGCGAAACCCTCAGCCGCTTCCTGGTGGCGATGCTGACCCTGGTCGGCACCTCAGCGATCCTGGTGTGGATGCATTGGCAGCTGGCGTTGCTGATCCTGCTGTTCAACCCGTTGGTGATCTATGCCACGGTGCAGTTGGGCAAGCGTGTCAAACACCTGAAAAAACTGGAAAACGACAGCACCTCACGGTTCACCCAGGCGCTCACCGAAACCCTGGATGCCATCCAGGAAGTGCGCGCCGGCAACCGCCAGGGTTTCTTCCTCGGCCGCCTGGGCCAGCGTGCCCGTGAGGTGCGGGACTATGCCATCCACTCACAATGGAAAACCGACGCGTCCAGCCGCGCCAGTGGCTTGCTGTTCCAGTTCGGTATCGACATCTTCCGCGCCGCAGCCATGTTGACCGTGCTGTTTTCCGACCTGTCCATCGGCCAGATGCTCGCGGTGTTCAGTTACCTGTGGTTCATGATCGGCCCGGTGGAGCAGTTGCTCAACCTGCAATACGCCTATTACGCGGCAGGCGGCGCGTTGACGCGTATCAACGAACTGCTGGCCCGCGCCGACGAGCCGCAATACGCGGGAGGCGCCGACCCCTTCAGTGGGCGTGCGACCGTCGGTATCGACGTGCGCGGCCTGGACTTCGGCTACGGTGACGACCTGGTGCTCGACCAATTGAACCTGGCCATCGCACCGGGGGAGAAGGTCGCGATTGTCGGCGCCAGCGGCGGCGGCAAAAGTACCCTGGTGCAACTGTTGCTGGGTCTCTACACACCGCAGGCTGGCAGCATTTGTTTTGGCGGCGCGAGCCAGCAGGAGATCGGCCTGGCGACCATCCGTGAAAACGTCGCGGTGGTGCTGCAGCACCCGGCGCTGTTCAATGATACCGTGCGCGCCAACCTGACGATGGGCCGCGAGCGTACGGACCAGGCCTGCTGGCAGGCACTGGAAATCGCCCAGCTGGATGCTACCGTCAAGGCATTGCCGTTGGGCCTGGACAGCATAGTGGGGCGATCCGGCGTGCGTTTTTCCGGTGGTCAACGGCAACGCCTGGCTATCGCGCGCATGGTCTTGGCCGAGCCCAAAGTCGTGATTCTGGATGAAGCCACCTCGGCGCTGGACGCGGCCACCGAGTACAACCTGCATCAGGCGCTGGCGCGGTTTCTCAGTGGGCGTACTACACTGATCATCGCCCACCGGCTCTCGGCAGTGAAACAGGCTGACCGTGTATTGGTGTTCGATGGCGGGCATATCGCCGAGGATGGCGACCATCAGCAATTGATTGCCGATGGCGGGCTGTACGCCAAATTGTATGGACACCTGCAACAAGTACGTTGATTTAGCTTAGGCTGTGCTATCGGGAGCGGATTTTCGCGTGCGTATTGAGCTGTGCATGTGCAAGGGACTTCATGAAGCAAAAGCGGACTCTCGGAACGCCACGGCTGCTGGGCATTGTCTGGCCCTTTATTGCCGTTGTACTGTTCCAGGCATTGTTAGGCTGCGTCAGTCTCTACGTGCTCTCGGCGGTGCGTGGCTATGTGGCAGGTGAAAGTCTGTGGTCCAAGGGCCAGAAAGACGCTATCTATTACCTGACCCTCTACGCCGATAATCGCGAAGCCGCCACCTACCTCAAGTATCAGCAAGCCATTGCGGTGCCTCAGGGCGGGCACGAGTTGCGCATCGCCCTGGACAGCCCCACCCCTGATATCCCCGCTGCGCGCCTGGGTATCATCAAGGGCGGCAACCACCCGGACGACGTCTCCAGCCTGATCTGGCTGTACCTCAACTTCCGTCATTTCAGCTACCTGGAAAAAGCCATCGAACTCTGGACGGTGGGCGACGGCTACCTGTTGCAACTGGACGACCTTGCTCGCCAAATGCATGACGCCATTGCTGCCGATCGGGTGAATGCCGACGATGTGCGGCGGTGGAAAGCGCGTATCACAGCCATCAACGAAGGTGTGACACCGGCCGCCAAGGCGTTCAGCGATGCCTTGGGCGAAGGTTCGCGGATGATCCTGCGCCTGCTGTTGATCACCAACCTCGCCACGGCCCTGGGCCTGATCGTTCTGGCGCTGCTGCGCACGCACAAGTTGCTGGCCCAGCGCCATGCGTTTGCCGATGCCCTGCAAGCGGAAAAAGAGCGGGCGCAGATCACCCTGGAGTCGATTGGTGACGGTGTCATCACCACCGACGTGGACGGTTCGATTGCCTATATGAACCCCGCCGCCGAAGCACTGACCCACTGGACGTCGGCCCAGGCCCAGGGCCTGCCGCTGGCGGCGTTGTTCAAATTGCTGGATGAGAACGCCGAGCCGGACGGCTTCACCCTGATCGAGCACATCATCAAGGGCGAACTCAGTGGCGGCAGTGAGCATTCCAAGCTGATACAGCGCCTGGACGGCAGCACTGTCTCGGTGACCCTGGTGGGCGCGCCGATTCGCAGCGCGGGCAAGGTCAGTGGCGCGGTGCTGGTGCTGCATGACATGACCCAGGAGCGCCAGTACATCGCCAATCTTTCCTGGCAGGCGACCCACGATGCCTTGACCGGCCTGGCCAACCGGCGTGAATTCGAATACCGCCTGGAGCAGGTGCTGCAGCAGGTGGTGCGCCAGCCAAACGGCCGGCATGCCTTGATGTTCCTCGACCTGGACCAATTCAAACTGGTCAATGACACCTGCGGCCACGCCGCGGGCGACGAGTTGCTGCGACACATTTGCGCGCTGCTGCAATCGGACTTGCGCGAAGGCGATACCCTGGCGCGGCTGGGCGGCGATGAATTTGGCATCCTGCTGGAGCACTGCCCGGCACCCGTGGCCGAGAAGATTGCCGAGAGCCTGCGCCACACGGTGCAGAGCCTGCACTTTGTGTGGAAGGGCCGGCCGTTCATGACCACCGTCAGCATCGGCCTGGTGCATATCTCACAAGCGCCCACCACCCTGGAGACGTCGCTGCGCGCCGCCGACATGGCGTGCTACATGGCCAAGGAGAAAGGGCGTAATCGGGTGCAGGTGTATCACGCCGATGACTCGGAGCTGTCCATACGCTTTGGCGAGATGGCGTGGGTGCAACGCCTGCACATGGCCCTTGAGGAGGACCGCTTTTGCCTTTACTCCCAGGAAATTTCGCCTCTGGGCCCTACCGAAGCGGGCACCGGTCACATCGAAATACTCTTGCGCCTGCACGACGAAGCGGGGCGAATCATCCTGCCTGACAGTTTCATTCCGGCGGCCGAGCGTTACGGCTTGATGACTTCCCTGGATCGCTGGGTGGTGGACAACGTATTCAAGATCATTGCCCGTTGCATGCACGAGCGTCCGGGCCGACCCATGGCCATGTGTGCGATTAATCTGTCAGGCATAACCATTGGCGATGATGATTTTCTCGGGTTTTTGCGTGAAAAATTCGGCACTTACAGCATTCCCCCGGAAATGATTTGTTTTGAAATAACTGAGACCAGCGCTATCGCCAATTTAGGCAGTGCAATTCGTTTTATTAATGAACTCAAGGCGTTAGGTTGCCACTTTTCCCTTGATGATTTTTGCGCCGGAATGTCCTCATTCGCCTATCTCAAACATTTACCTGTAGACTTCTTGAAGATCGATGGAAGTTTCGTAAAGGATATGCTGGACGACCCGATTAACCGCGCCATGGTCGAAGTGATCAATCACATCGGCCATGTCATGGGTAAACGCACAATTGCCGAGTTTGTTGAAACGTCGCAGATCGAACAGGCGTTACTTGAGATAGGTGTGGACTACGCTCAAGGCTATCTGATCGAGCGCCCGCAATTGTTTACCTGTGATCGCCTGCAGTGCCGACCCGTGCGGCCGCAGCCCCTGTTATTCAAGGCGCCCGGTACATTCCGCTGAAACTTGCCGGTCTGTACATCACACTTAAAAAGGAGCCCTACAGTGATCGACACATTCAACAGAACCGGCCCGCTTATGGAAGCCTCGAGTTACCCCGCCTGGGCCCAGCAACTGATCCAGGACTGTAGCGAGAGCAAGCGTCGAGTTGTCGAACACGAACTGTACCACCGCATGCGCGATAACACGCTCAGCGCCAGGACCATGCGCCACTACCTGATCGGCGGCTGGCCTGTGGTGGAGCAGTTTGCCTTGTACATGGCGCAGAACCTCACCAAGACCAAATTTGCCCGTCATCCTGGGGAGGACATGGCGCGACGCTGGCTGATGCGCAATATTCGCGTTGAATTGAACCATGCCGATTATTGGGTGAATTGGGCGCGTGCCCATGGTGTCAGTCTCGACGACCTGCAGGCCCAGGACGTGCCACCGGAGTTGCACGCACTGAGTCATTGGTGCTGGCACACCAGCTCGTCTGATTCATTGATCGTCGCGATTGCCGCCACCAACTACGCCATCGAGGGCGCGACAGGGGAGTGGTCCGCCGTGGTCTGTTCCACCGGCGTGTATGCCGCTGCCTTCCCCGAGGAAGAGCGCAAGCGTGCGATGAAATGGCTGAAGATGCACGCCCAGTATGATGACGCACACCCTTGGGAAGCGCTGGAAATCAT
Source organism: Pseudomonas fluorescens (assembly GCF_002837185.1). Classification (GTDB taxonomy): domain Bacteria; phylum Pseudomonadota; class Gammaproteobacteria; order Pseudomonadales; family Pseudomonadaceae; genus Aquipseudomonas; species Aquipseudomonas fluorescens_AM. The sequence continues at coordinate 341,008 of NZ_KZ477986.1, forward strand.
CTGTACCCTCGCCGGCACGAACCCGAGCAGGCCCCTGCAGGTAGAGTTGCGCCAGGCCGTGTGCAAGAGCTACGACTACATGTATCTGTTCCTGGAAAGTTGCATGCAACTGGAACAAGAGAAAGAAAAGGCCCCCGCGCTCGTGCGTGAGCGCCAGGCCCGAGTCGCCAGCGAGGCGTGATGCACAGGCAATGGCGGGGGTTACCCCGCCATTGCCAGGCGATTACGGCCTTCGCGCTTGGCCACGTACAAGGCATTGTCGGCTCGGCGCAGCAGGCTTTCAGCCGACTCAGCCGCCAGTAACGTCGAGCAGCCGAGGCTTACCGTCAATTCGATTCGCGTCCCTTCTACCCAGTAGTCCTGGGCTTGCGCCGCCTGGCGCAGGCGCTCGCCGACCATCCGCGCCGCATCGCGGCCGGTGTTGGACAGCAGGATCAGAAATTCTTCGCCGCCAAACCGAAACACCATGTCCACGTTGCGCAGCTGGCCTTTGATCGCCGCCGCCACGGCGCGCAATACGCTGTCGCCGGCGGTATGGCCATGGGTGTCATTGATGCGCTTGAAGTGATCGATGTCCAGCATCAACAGGGACAGCGGGTGCATGTGCCGCCGCGCCATGTCGATTTCCCGTTGCAGTGTCTGGTCCATGGCGATCCGGTTGCCGGTTTCGGTCAACGGGTCGCGCAGGGCGCTGCGGGTGGCGGCGCGGTAGAGCAGGGCGTTACGCATCGGATACAGCAGGGCTGCCAGCAGGGATTCGAGTTGGCCCAGTTCCTCTTCCGTAAAGCGCTGGTTGCGGCGGAACACCAACTCGCCCAGGTGCTCGCCGTCATGGCTCAAGGTGTAGCTCATCGAATGATGGCCGCGATGGCCGAACTCCAGGCGCAGGTCACTGGTGACGTGGCGATATTGCAAGGCATCGAGCGGCACCAGGCGTTGGATTTCGCGAAAGAACAGGCCAAGGATGCGTTCCGGCTCGAGGCTGGTTTGCAATTGCTGGTTAAGTTGCTGGCGAAGCTGGCCAAGGGTGGCGGGGCGAGGTGAACGGAGGGCGGGCTGACCAAATCCCAGGCGTTGCAATTTGGCACTGTCAAAGTCAATTGCGTTGGTCTGGGTGGGTGTTTTCATAGGTGAACGGCCTCTAAGCACATGACTGTCTTACAGGCGGATGAGAGTGGCAAGTGCCAGGCGTCTTACTGCTCCTTCAGTTCCGTAAAACAGTAAGGATCAGTTTAAACCGCTTTACGCCGGGTTATAAGGCCGGGGCACTGCCACACGTCTTGTCATCGCTTGACCTGCTTGAAGGGTGTTAGAGCGAGATTCGTGCCAAATCGTTTTATTTAATAAATAGCGATATGAATCAATTGACTGCCTCGACTCGAAAAACAGTCGACAGCGCGTGGCGTCATTTATCTGGCTGGGGCAGTTGAAGGATTACGTAGCGACCAGCGTGGAACCGTCAATTTGTTCGATCGACGTGACACCGGTCAGCGTCATCGCCACGCGCATTTCCTTGGCAAAGATATCCAGCAGGTTTTCCACACCGTTCTGCCCGTCGGCGGCCAATGCGTACACGCTGGCGCGCCCGAGCAGGCAGGCCTTGGCCCCCAGGGCAAGCATGCGCACCACGTCGAGCCCGGAACGAATGCCGGAATCCACCAGCACGGTGAGGTCATCGCCGACGGCCTCGGCAATGGGCGGCAACGCCTTGGCGGTAGACAACACGCCATCCAGCTGGCGGCCACCATGGTTGGAGACCACGATGCCGTCGGCACCGAAGCTCATGGCATCCTTGGCATCCTGTGGGTCGAGGATGCCCTTGATGATCATCGGCCCCTTCCAGAAGTCGCGAATCCACTCCAGGTCTTTCCAACTGATCGAGGGATCGAAGTTATTGGCCAGCCAGCCTATGTAGTCCTCCAGATGGGTGGGTTTGCCCAGGTACCTGGAAATATTGCCCAGGTCATGGGGACGGCCCATCAACCCCACATCGAACGCCCATTGCGGCTTGGTCATGGCTTGCAGCATCCGCCGTTGCGCCGCATACGGGCCGGACATGCCGGAGTGGGCATCACGATAACGCGCGCCCGGGGTCGGCATATCGACGGTAAACACCAGTGTCGTCACGCCCGCCGCCTGCGCGCGCTCCAGCGCATTGCGCATGAAGCCGCGATCCTTGAGCACATACAACTGGAACCATATCGACTGCGGGCTTTGCGAGGCGACTTCTTCAATCGAGCACACCGACACCGTCGACAAACAGAAGGGCACCCCCTTGTTCGCTGCAGCCTTGGCTGCTTGCACTTCACCGCGCCGTGCATACATGCCCGTCAAGCCGACCGGGCTGAGGATGACCGGCATGGCCTGCTCCTGGCCGAACAACGAGGTTTTCAGGCTCAGGTTATCGACATTGCGCAAGATGCGCTGGCGCAGGCTTATCTCGGCCAGGTCCGAACTGTTGGCCCGCAGCGTGTGCTCGGCGTAAGCGCCGCCATCGATATAGTCGAATAGAAAGCGCGGCAACCTGCGCTTGGCGGCAGCGCGGTAATCGGATGCGGACGAAATGATCATGTAGAGGGGCTCCACTCGGCGAAGCGCTCTACGATAAGCAAAATTCTGGCATGATAAAAACAACTTTTATCGCTGCAATCGAGTCGCAAAAGGAATACTGATGAATCTGCGAACACTGCGGGCGTTTGTCGAAGTGGTGCGTCAGGGCGGTTTTTCCCAGGCGGCTGAAGTGGTGTCCCTGACCCAGTCCACGGTCAGCAAAGCGGTCAAGACGCTGGAGGAGGAACTGGGCACCCCATTGCTTGATCGTCTCGGCCACAGGAACGAACTCACTGCCGCTGGCGAAATTGCCTACCGGCGTGCCTTGGTTATGCTTGCTGAGCGCAACGACCTGATAGCCGAGATCAACGACCTGCGCGGCCTCAAGCGCGGCGTGCTGCGCATCGGCCTGCCGCCGGTGGGTTGCGGCGTATTGTTTGCCGCAATGTTTGCCACCTACCGCACGCGTTACCCCGACATCGACATCGAACTCACCGAGTACGGCAGCAAAAAACTGCGCGAATGCCTGGAAGCGGGGGAGGTCGACCTGGCGGCCCTGCTGCTGCCCGTCGACGAGTGTTTCGACTACCAGCCCGTGCGCAACGAACCGCTGATCGCCGTGCTGCCCATCAACCACCCGCTGGCGCGCCGCGAACGCATCGACTTCATTGACCTGGCGGACTCTGCGTTCATCCTGTTCGAAGCGGGTTTCGCCCTCAACGCGAAAATCCTCGCCGCCTGCGAACGCAAGGGCGTTGTGCCAAAGGTAACGGCACGTAGTGGGCAGATCGATTTTATCGTCGACCTGGTCGCCGCCGGCCTGGGCGTGGCCTTCCTGCCGCGGATGCTGGCGCACAAGCACCAGCATGCTGGCATTGCCCTGATCCCCCTGGACGAACCTCACACCGACTGGCACATCGCCCTGGCTTGGCGTGCCAGTGCCCACCTGCCACCGGCAGCCCGGGCGTGGCTGGAGCTGGCCGGGGAGCAGGCGGTTTCGACCGGCCAGCCTGTTCAGTCGTGACAAATGTCAGAGGAGGCTTGACTTCTTCTTTTTAATCAGTAACATACGGCGCATTCCGCGATAGCTCAGTTGGTAGAGCAAATGACTGTTAATCATTGGGTCCCTGGTTCGAGTCCAGGTCGTGGAGCCAGATAGAGAAAAGCCTGCAGCGATGCAGGCTTTTTTTTGCGTGGGATTTGCCCCGTCAACCAAAGTACACAGCGACAATCATTAATTTGATCCAGTGCAGAGTCATGCGGCCCTCACTTACCCCTGCCATCAGTCTCGACGATTGCCTCTTCGAGCGGCCCCAATCGCCATGAAGACACAGCCTGGTATCCAAAAACCAGGGTTTGCGGTGCCCAAGCCTACTGCGACTAGCGCCACGCCTACTGCGAACATGATGCGTTCTCCATAACCGAAATATCCACTGACGGCTGAGCTGAATCAGCATTGCCCTTTATAACCGGATACCCGCTGGGTTTCCCTATGACGCAACGTTGCGATGGGGCGGGACAGTCGCGGCGGCGATATCCCAAGTCTGCATGATCTGGCCGATGGCTGCATCGATAACGGCGTGAGGAACGTTGTCCCGCGCCTGGATCGACAGCCCTTGCAGGAAACTGTCAAACACCGTCGCCATCGACGCGGCGTCAAGGGTGTCCGGCAGGGATCCGCCGCTGATTGCGCGTTCAACGCACGCCACAATCCCGGCCCGCGTGCGTGCCCGTGACTGGGTCAGCGCATCCGCCACGCGGGCATTCTCGGGGCTCGGCGCGCTCATCACACCGAGTGTCACCATGCAGCCCTTGGGGTGGGCGTTGTCACACTGCATGCGCGCCGACTGGCGCAATGCAGTCTCGATGGCCTGGCGCGGTGGCAGGGTTTCGTCCCAAAGGCACTCGGTGACCTGGGCGTAGGTCGCCAGGTAACGCTGCACGCACTCATCGAACAGCGCTTGCTTGGAACCGAATGCCGCGTAAAAACTCGGTGCGGAGATGCCGCCCCCCAGGCCGTCCTTGAGCTGGGCGAGCGACGTGGCGTCGTAGCCGTGTTGCCAAAACAGGTGCATGGCCTGTTCCACGGCCTGTTCACGGTCGAAGGTACGGGGCCGGCCCATTTGTGCCATAGCGAGAGTCCTCTGAATACCTATATAAATACTAGTCGATACATAAGTCGTTGACAACGACTGTGCTCGCCTGCAACATTTGTATCGATCAGTATTTAAGTTCGCCCAAGGAGTTTCCCTCGTGACCCCCTCACTCAGTTTATCGGCGTCATCCGAACGTCTGCCCATCGGCGCCTTGCTCGCCCTGGCCATGACCGGCTTTATCTGCATCGTCACTGAAACACTGCCCGCCGGGCTGTTGCCGTTGATCAGCAAGGGCCTGGCGATTTCACCGTCGATGGCCGGGCAAATGGTCACCGCCTATGCGCTGGGCTCGGTGTTGGCGGTGATCCCGATGACCATCGCCACCCGTGGCTGGCGCCGACGCAATGTGCTGTTGCTGACCATCGTCGGCTTCCTCCTGTTCAATTCGATTACGGCGCTGTCGTCCCACTATGGCGTCACGCTGGTCGCGCGCTTTTTTGCCGGTGTGGCGGCAGGGTTGGCCTGGAGCCTACTGGCCGGTTATGCACGGCGCATGGTCGCGCCCGGGCAACAGGGTAAAGCGCTGGCATTGGCGATGGTGGGGACGCCGATTGCGCTGTCCCTGGGGGTGCCGCTGGGTACCTGGCTCGGCGGGTTGCTGGGCTGGCGGACCACCTTTGGCCTGATGTCGGCGCTGACGCTGGGATTGATCGTGTGGGTACTGGTGAAAGTCCCGGATTACCCGCCGCAGCCCGCGCACCAGCGTCTCTCCCTCGTCAAGGTGTTGACCACCCCCGGAGTACGCCCGGTGCTGGCCGTGGTCATCAGTTGGATGCTTGCCCATAACATTCTGTACACCTACATCGCGCCATTCCTGGCACCGGCCGGGCTGGCGCAGCGGGTGGATCTGGTGCTGCTGGTGTTCGGTATCGCCGCGTTGGCGGGTATCTGGCTGACGGCCAGACTGGTCGAGCCGATGCTGCGCAAGACGGTATTGGTGAGCCTGGCGACCTTCGCGGCAATCAGTGGCGTGTTCGGTTTTCTAGGCAACCAGCCGCCGGTGATCTACCTCGGGGTGGCGGTCTGGGGGTTGAGTTTCGGCGGTGCCGCCACCTTGCTGCAAACCGCCCTGGCCGATGCCGCAGGTGAGGGTGCGGATGTCGCGCTGTCACTGAATGTCGTGGCGTGGAACAGCGCGATTGCCGGCAGCGGGGTGGTGGGGGGCGTACTGCTTGACCGTTGGGGTGTGGCCTCGTTTGCCTGGGTAATGCTGTTGTTGGCGGGCGTGGCGCTGGTGATCGCGTGGTCGGCGCATGCCCATGGCTTCAAGCCGGGACGGCGGTCTGCCCATGGGCCTGCGGCGGTGGGGCACTGAGTTAAGCGAGTTTCACATTCATGGTGATGTGGGCCGTGAACACTTTGACGTCGCCCTCATCAAATACGTCCACCGGCACAACTTTGTCCCCGGCCGTTTGCCAGTCGATGGCACTGCCATCGGCGACCGCGCGGATGTCTGTTTTTGCCTTGGCCAGGTATTGCACGGTCATGCCTTTGGGAATCCAGCGGGCGCCGGGGGGAATGGACGCGTCGGTCATCATCCCGCCGGCCAGTTCGGCGGCGTTGCACAACGCAATCGCGTGCACCGAAGCCAGATGATTGGTGATTTCCTTGCGAAACGGCACGTTGACCACCGCGTGGTTGGGGCGCAACTCAGCGATCTCGGGCGTGATCGTGCTGAAGTACGGTGCCATTTGGCAGGCCAGGTTGCTGAACGCGGCAGGGCCTACGCTGTTGAACATGCTGAGTGCTTGGCTCATTGGGTGTCCTCATGATGGGTTTACAGAATAATATTCTGTAACGGAACAATATTCCGTAAATTCCCTGCGTGTCAAGCCAGGCTTTCTCTGCCGCCCGCAGAACCTATAGACTCTGTTCATTTGGCGTCCCTGTGCATGCATTCCATCGACCTTATCGAGCGCACCTTCCCGGGCCGGCGCAGCGACCTCAAACGCACCATCCTGCGCGAGGCGCTGGCGTGTTTTAACGAGGCGGGGATTGAAGCGACGAATATCGAAACCATCCGCGCCCGCTGCGAGACCAGCGTGGGTGCCATCTACCACCACTTCGGCAATAAAGAGGGGTTGGTCGCGGCGCTTTTCTTCGCCGCGCTGGAGGACCAGGCCAGCCTGCGCGAACGTTATTTGCAAACGGCGGATACCGCCCAGGCGGGGGTGACCGCGCTGGTGTACAGCTACGTAGAATGGGTGACTGAACAACCGGACTGGGCGCGTTTCGTATTCCAGAGCCGCTTCGCCGTGTCCAATGGCCCGTTCAGTGACGAGCTGGTTTCACGCAATAAACAACGTAACCAGCAGTTGAAGGATTGGCTGAGTGGGGCAGGGCGCAAGGAGCATTTCAGCCACTTGCCCGCCGAACTGATCCCTTCGCTGATCATTGGCGCGGCAGAAAGCTACTCGCGTGCGTGGTTGTCGGCGAAGGTCAGGAAGAGCCCCTGGGAGTACCGTGAACTGCTGGCTGAGGCCGCGTGGAGCTCAATCAACCTACGCGAGAGCCAGGCGGGCAACGTCAGCGCCTGACCGCCATCCCGCCGGGTTTATACTGGCCACCTTCAAACACGTCGAGATTCCCATGAGCACCTCTGTTTCCCTGACGCCGGCACGCAAGCCGGTCGCGCCCTTGGTGGCCTTTATCATCCTGGTGGCAGGCGCCCTGTTCCTGCAAAGCGCGGTGGGCATGCGCCAGGTCTGGTTGCTGATCGTCGGCGCCGCATTGGGCCTGACGCTGTACCACGCAGCCTTCGGTTTCACCTCGGCCTGGCGTGTGTTTATCAAGGATCGGCGCGGCGCCGGGTTGCGCGCGCAGATGGTGATGCTGGCGGTGGCGGTGGTGCTGTTTTTCCCGGCGCTGGGCGCGGGGACCCTGTTCGGCCAGCCGGTGGTCGGGCTGGTGGCGCCGGCCGGAGTGTCGGTGGTCTTCGGCGCGTTTATCTTCGGCATCGGCATGCAGCTGGGCGGCGGTTGCGCGTCGGGCACCCTGTTCACCGTAGGCGGCGGCAATGCGCGCATGCTGGTGACCCTGTTGTTCTTTATCTGCGGTTCGTTGATTGCCACCCATCACGTCGACTGGTGGTTTGCCTTGCCGTCGTTCCCGCCGGTTTCAATCGTCAAAAGTTTCGGTGTACTGCCGGCGTTGCTCCTGAGCCTGGCGGTGTTCGCATTCATTGCGTGGGTGACTGTGCGTCTGGAGAAGGGACGTCATGGCGGGCTTGAGGCTGGCGTGACCAGTGAACACCGGGGGGCGCGTCGCTTCCTGCGTGGGCCTTGGCCGTTGGTGTGGGGGGCGATAGGCCTGGCCTTGCTCAACTATGCCACGCTGGCGCTGGCCGGGCGGCCGTGGGGCATTACGTCAGCGTTTGCGCTGTGGGGCGCCAAGGTGGCGAGTGGGCTGGGTGTAGACGTAGCCAGTTGGGCGTTCTGGCAGATGCCGGCCAACGCCAAGGCCCTGGCCGCACCGGTTTGGGAAGACATCACCAGCGTCATGGACATCGGCATCGTGCTTGGCGCGTTGTTGGCCGCAGGCCTTGCCGGGCGATTTGCGCCGAGCTTGAAGATACCGGCGCGTTCGTTGATCGCGGCGGTCATTGGTGGCCTGTTGCTCGGTTATGGTTCGCGCCTGGCGTATGGCTGCAACATCGGCGCCTACTTCAGCGGCATCGCCTCGGGTAGCCTGCACGGCTGGCTGTGGCTGGTGGCTGCGTTTATCGGCAATAGCGTGGGCGTGCGGCTGCGACCGTTGTTCTTCGCTGGCGAACGGCCTCAAGTGGCCTTGAGCGGTTGCTGAACGAGCGGCTCAAGGTTTGCCTGGAATGTCCGAATCGGTCCTTAGCCAGTCCGCCTTGCGCCTGTTGCGAACCTGTTGAGGGCTTTACCATGGTTTGCAGTATCGGCCCCTAATTCACGCCTAAAGGACCTACCATGAGCCGCAAAGCCCTGATCGTAATCGACGCCCAGCATTCATTTCGGCATGCACCCTACTGGTCCGAAAACGACCTGCCAATTTACCTGGAAAACCAGCAGGCCCTGATCGATGGCTGCGTTCAACAAGGTATCCCGGTGGTGCAGGTGTTTCATGTGGAGGACCAAGACCACTTTTCGCTGGCATCAGGTAACGTCAGGGTATTGAGCGAGCTTTCAATCGATCCGCAGTTGGTCATCCATAAGTACTACCACAGCGCCTTCGCCGGTACGCCGCTGGCCGCGCGTCTCCTCGAGATGGGCGTCAACAGATTGATCATCAGTGGTATTCGGACCGAACAGTGCTGCGAGACCACTACGCGACAGGCCTCGGACAGCGGGTTCAGCGTCGATTTCGTCAGTGAGGCCACGCTGACGTTCCCGATGACCCACGCCCGCAGCGGCCGCGTGTACACCCCGGCAGAGATTCGCGAGCGTACGGAGCTGGTGCTGGAGGGTCGGTTTGCGCGCATCGTCACCGTCGCCCAGGCATTGGCGGGGTGACTCGATGAGCGTGCCGGTGCTGTTCGTGTTGTTGCCCAATGTGCTGATGCTGGATCTGGCCGGGCCTGCCGAAGTGCTGCGCCTGGCCGCGCAGATGGATGATCCGGCGGCGGTGGATTTCGCGCTGCAATACGTCAGCCCGGTGCCGTCCCTGCACACCTCCATCGGCTTGCCGTTAACGGGCCTGGCACCTTTGCCGGCCAGCCTGGCGCCCGGCACCCTGGTGGTGTTGGTGGGCTCGAGCATGAAGGTAGACAAGGCCGGCCAGCGCGCCTTCGAATCCGCCAGCGACAGCCTGGTGCAGTGGCTGCAAACGGTGTTTGCGCCCTCTGCCGAGCATTTGATTTGCGTGTGCGCCGGCGCGCTGACGGCCGCCCGCGCCGGGCTGCTTGACGGACGCCAGTGCACCACGCACCACGCGTTGTGCGCTACCCTCCAGGCCCTGGCACCCAAGGCCCGGGTCCTGGAAAACCGGCTGTACGTCACCGATGGGCCGGTCAGTTGCAGCGCCGGGATCACCGCCGGTATCGATATGATGCTGCACCTGGTCGCCGAGCGCGCCGGGCCCCGACTGGCCTGCGCCGTCGCGCGGGATATGGTGGTGTACCTGCGCCGCAGCGGCACTGACCCGCAGTTATCGCCATGGATCACCGGACGCAATCATCTGCACCCGGCTGTCCATCGCGTACAGGACGCCATTGCCGCCGCGCCCTGTGACGCCTGGACCGTCACCCGCATGGCGAACCTGGCCTGCACCGGCAGCCGCCACCTGGCGCGCCTGTTCCACGAGCATGTCGGCATCAGCCCGCTGGATTACCTGCACCGTCTGCGCCTGGCCGTGGCCCGCGAGTTGCTGGTGGCGTCGAGCCTGGACATCGAAACCGTCGCCGAGCGCGCAGGCTTTGGTTCGGCGCGCCATCTGCGGCGTATCTGGGGCAAATATGAAGCGGGTACGCCTTCGGCGATGCGTCTTATTGAGCAGGCGTCTCGGGAGGCGTAACGGACTCTAGGTCACCCTCGGCCGCAAGCTTCAAACGGTCCGCCTTGCTGATGTATTTATCTTTGCTTTTCGGTGCGAGCTTGGCGTTGGCCTTCTTGGCTTTGGCCTTGAAAAGCTGCTGGAGTTTTTTCTGGCGGTTCATGTGCGTTGGCCTGGCAGGTAAAGGCGCGAATGATACCAGCTAAAAAACCGTGGATTGGAAGGTTTACCTGGCGAGGATGCCACCGATCAAGGTGCCAGGAACGCGCTGATCAGCGTGATCACCTGTTGCTGAATCTGCGCCCTGGACCTTCCTGCCTCGCCGTCTCGGCAAATCATGCTGTCACCGGGTACATCCTCGTCGAGTATCGCCGCCGCGCCGGGTTTGCACTGCGCCATAAAGCTGAAGTGGCTCGCATCGCTGATCTCCACGTATTGCGTGGATGCTTTCGGCAGCCGTCTGGCCAAGTCGGCAGATTCCAGCCCCACAGCCATGTCCTCCGAAGGTACGCCTCCAGCAATCACCAGCGCCGGCACGGGCAGCGCGGCCAGGCTGGCATCGGTCATGCCCCGCGACAGGCCCAGGTCCAAAGACACCACGGCGGCGACGCGCTTGTCGCTCAAGTCAGCGGCCAGTTGGGCTTTGCCATCTACAGCTCCGGTGGGGTTCATCTGCGCGTAGCCGATGCAACCGCCCAGCTTGGGATGTGCCAGGCAGTCCTGGGCGAACAGATCAGCGTCGAAACGCGCACCGGCGATTTCCAGCACCGTCCAGCCACCGAGAGAATGGCCCACTGCCGCAATCCGGTGTTGCGCCACCGCGCCAAATTGCTGCGGTCGCGCAAGCACTGCATCGATGGCGCGGCTCAGGTCTTTGGGGCGTTGCCATAACTGCGCCGCTGCGTCTGCACTACGGTCCTTGCTGGTGGTGCCTGGGTGATTCACCGCCGCCACAATATAACCCCGCTGTGCCAGCGCACTCGCCAGCCACACCTGGTTGCCCCAATTGCCGCCATAGCCGTGGGAGAGCACCACCAACGGATATTCACCACCGGCCGGCGGCGCATCGGGCACTGCCAGAGCGCCGAAGAACACCGCGTCGTCTCGGATCAACTGGGGAGCGGCCCGGACTGCCGTGGGGTACCAGACGACCATTTCCAGCGCGCGCTGGTTGCGTGCGTCGGGCAGGTTGGTGGTTTTGAAGCCGATGGGGTTGTCGTTGGCGAATGCGGGAGTGGCCAGGCCAATCAGGAGCAAGGCGGCGAGGGTGGTTTTCACTGTTTTTTATCGTCCTTGAAGTGAGAGGCGCAGCATGATCTGAAACAGGCCGTTTGGGTAGCGCGCAAGTGGCGTGATCCCTGTTCCGCGCCCACATGGTAGATCGTGCTGGCGCTGCTTAGTCGTAGGCGAACTGATCAATCAACCCCAAACGCGGAATACGGCTGTTGGACTGCAACAGTGCGCCGGGAGCTATAACGGCGTTTGCGCCAATTTTGCAGCCATCGCCCACCAGGGCGCCGAATTTGTTCACGCCCGTCTCAATGACCTGATCGGCATAGCGGATCCTGATATCCGCCCCATCCAGTTCGTTGCGATAGTTGGCGATGATCGCTCCCGCCTCGATATTGACGCCTTCGCCGATCACCGAATCGCCGACGAAGTTGAAATGCGCCAGCTTGCTTGCCCCAAGCATGAAGCTGCTTTTCAGTTCGCAGCTTGGGCCCACGATGCACTGTTTGCCCAGATAAACGCCGCCACGCAGGTAGGCGCCTGCGGCGACGAACGAGCCTTCGCCGATGATGATCGGCCCTTTCAGCACGGCGCCTTCTTCGACGGTGGCGCTTTCATGGATGGCGCAGTTTCCGTGACGGCGGTAGCCTGCGCCGAGGCGTGAAAGCAACGCCAGGACGTGGTTTTCGCAGTCCTGAGTCACCCGCCAGGCGGCGATAGGGCCCAGGTCAAGCGAGGGCCATTGCGCAATGAATGTGCTGATCTCAGGGAGCTTCATGGAGAATTTTTCCAGTGAGTGAGAGGGCGGTAGGCGCCGCGCGGCGGGCTCAGGCCATATCTTATAATGGTCGGCCCCGGATTTGGCCAAGGGCGCGCAAGCCGCGATGTGGGAGGGGGCTTGCCCCCGATGGCAGCCTCAGGGCCGACCAGGATGTTGGATCAGACTGAGTACCTATCCATTATTCAGGTAACGGCCACTTAGGGTTCCGCCCTGACGGCGGCTTACTTTGGAAAAGCGCAACAGTAAGCAAAACGCTCTTGCCCCACCACTCGGCACCTCGCTCATGCTCGGTGTGCCCTCACTCCGGCTTGAATCCGTGGGCCGCCGCCACGCGCCATCCATGGCGCGGGGCGGCTAACCCGGCGTCCTGCCGGGTTACCCACGGATGCAAGCCTGCGTTCGGCCAGCGTGGTTTAACGGGGCGCCTGAGATCAAAAGCAGATCAAGATCAAGAGCGACTCGCTGCGCATCGTGGTTAGCGGGTTAGCGTTGGGCGCTACTACGTTGTTCGATCGTTCCCACGCTCTGCGTAGGAATGCCGCCCTGGACGCTATGCGTCCGCTGTTGAGGTCGTGACGCAGAGCGTCACAGGCTGCATTACCACGCGGAGCGTGGGAACGATCGATGAGCATGAACGACCACGCTCGCTCCTGCGTAAAGCCGTCTCACCGCACCAGGCAAGGCTGCTTGTTGTTGAAGCGCCATCCCGGCATCAGGAACTGCATCGCCACGCTGTCATCCCGCGCGCCCAACCCCATGCCTTTGTACAGTTCGTGGGCCTTGGCCACGGCGTCCATGTCGATATCCACCCCCAGGCCAGGCCTGGCCGGGACCTTCACGTAGCCGCCTTCAATTTTCAGCGGCTCCCGGGTCAGGCGTTGGCCGTCCTGCCAGATCCAGTGGGTGTCGATGGCGGTGATCTCGCCCGGCGCGGCCGCCGCCACCTGGGTGAACATGGCCAGGGATATATCGAAGTGGTTGTTGGAGTGCGAGCCCCAGGTCAGGCCCCATTCATGGCACATTTGCGCCACGCGCACCGAGCCTTGCATGGTCCAGAAGTGCGGGTCGGCGAGGGGAATGTCCACCGATTGCAACTGGATCGCATGGCCCATTTCGCGCCAGTCGGTGGCGATCATGTTGGTGGCGGTTTTAAGGCCGGTGGCGCGGCGGAATTCGGCCATGACTTCGCGGCCCGAATAGCCGTTTTCCGCGCCGCAGGGGTCTTCGGCGTAGGCGAGAACATGATGCTGGTCGCGGCACAGGCGGATGGCTTCCTTGAGTGACCAGGCGCCGTTCGGGTCGAGGGTGATGCGCGCCTCCGGGAAGCGCTCGGCCAGGGCGGTGACCGCTTCGATTTCGGCATCGCCACTCAATACGCCGCCCTTGAGCTTGAAGTCGTTGAAACCGTATCGGGCCTTGGCGGCTTCGGCCAGGCGTACCACCGCGTCGGCAGTCAGGGCTTTCTCATGACGCAGGCGCAACCAGTCATCATCGGCATCTGCCTCGTTGCGGTAGGCCAGGTCCGTGGCGGTGCGGTCACCGACGTAGAACAGATAGCCGAGCATCTTCACCGCATCGCGTTGCTGGCCCTCGCCGAGCAGAGCGGCCACCGGCACCTCGAGGAACTGACCGAGCAAATCCAGGAGCGCCGCCTCCATCGCGGTAACGGCGTGAATGGTGATCCGCAGGTCAAAGGTTTGCAGCCCGCGGCCGGCCGCGTCCCGAGAGGCAAAGGTGCTGCGCATCTGGTTGAGGATGCGTTGGTACTGACCGATCGGCTGGCCGATCACCAGGCTGCGCGCGTCTTCCAGGGTTTCCCGGATGCGCTCGCCGCCGGGCACTTCACCCACGCCGGTGTTGCCGCTGCTGTCCTTGATGATCACGATATTGCGCGTGAAGTAAGGGCCGTGGGCGCCGCTTAAGTTCAGCAGCATGCTGTCGTGACCGGCGACCGGGATGACGTGCAAGTGAGTGATGACGGGAGTATTCATGGCAAGGTCCTTAATACGCTCAAAGAGGTTTGCTGATGGCGTTGGCGGTGGGCGCAATGCTGGGCGACGTCAGCCCGGCGCAAGGTGAGGTCCTGGCGAAAAACACCAGGATGGCCGCGAGCACCGAGGTGCCGGCCAGGCCGTAGAGCCCGCCCTGGATCGAGCCGGTGGTTTGCTCCAGAAAGCCAAAGGTGGTCGGCGCGACAAAGCCGCCCAGGTTGCCGATGGAATTTATCAATGCGATCACTGCAGCGGCGATGCGCACGTCCAGGTAGCCCTGGGGGATCGGCCAGAACAACGAAGACGCGGATTTGAAACCGATGGCCGCAAAGCAGATCGCCACGAACGCGAAGATCGGCCCGCCCGTGGTGGACATGAACATCCCGGCCGCTGCGATCAACAAGGCTGCCGCAACCCAGGCCTGCTGGAACTTGAACTTGCCTGACAGCGCTGCGAAGGCGTACATGGCGATGATCGAGATCAACCAGGGAATCGAGTTGAAGAAGCCGACTTGTATATCACTCAGGTCGCCCATCTTCTTGATGATGCTCGGCAGCCAGAACGTCGCTGCATAAATCGTCAGTTGGATGCAGAAATACAACACGCAGAACAGCAGGATCTGACGATCCTTGAGCAGCTTGCCGAGGGTCGGTTTGACCGTGGTCAGGGCTTCGCGGTCACGCTGTTCCTGATCGATGGCCTCAACCAGCGCGTCCTGTTCTTCGCGGCTCAGCCACTTGGCGTCATGGGGTTTGGAGTCCAGCCAGAACCACACAAAGAAGCCCAGCGCCACCGAGGCCAGGCCTTCAATGGCGAACATCCATTGCCAGCCGTGCAAGCCGAAACCTTCGATCTGTAACAGCGCACCCGACAGCGGGCCCGAGATCAATGACGCCACCGCAGAACCGCTGAGGAAGATCGCGATGGCCTTGCCGCGCTCAACCCCGGGCAACCAGCGCGTGAAGTAGTAGATCACCCCGGGAAAGAAGCCCGCTTCAGCCACACCCAGCAAAAAACGCAGGATGTA
This sequence comes from Pseudomonas fluorescens, assembly GCF_002837185.1. Taxonomy (GTDB): domain Bacteria; phylum Pseudomonadota; class Gammaproteobacteria; order Pseudomonadales; family Pseudomonadaceae; genus Aquipseudomonas; species Aquipseudomonas fluorescens_AM. The sequence goes on from NZ_KZ477986.1 coordinate 356,200, forward strand.
GAAGTGGGTTTCGTTCTGGATGAACGCCATCAGCGTGGCGACGATGCCCCAGGTGAACATGATGCGGGTCAGCCAGATGCGCGCGCCAACCTTTTGCAGCAGCATGTTGGACGGTACTTCAAAGATCGCGTAGCCGATGAAGAACAGGCCGGCGCCGAAGCCATAGGCCGCCGCGCCGATGCCCAGGTCGTGCTCCATGTGCGTACGCACGAAGCCGATATTGACCCGGTCGATGTAGTTGAGGATGAACATGACCACGAACAGTGGGAGCACATGGCCCTTCACTTTGCTCACGGCGCGGGTGAGCACCGAATCGGTTTCTGGTGCAGCGGATGCACGACTGGAATGGTTCACGATGGAAAACGCCCCCTGATTTGTTTTTATGCGGGTTGTGGGTTTTGTTAACAGACATCATACAAGTTGTTTTTTATAAATCGCAATGCGGTGCAGTGTGTATTTCTTCTCATAAGCGCGCTTTTGGGGTGATGATTTTGGTTATTTGCCAGCGTTATAAGGGCTTGCGTGTCAGCGAAGTCCTGTCTGGTTCGCAGGAGGGGGAGAGCGTAATGCCGGTCTATCAGGTTGGTTGTCATACAAGTTGGTCGCCTCGTCAATCAACTCGGCGCCGTCCGTCTGCAGGATGTTAAGCTCCCCTCAGCCCAACCCCGTGGACCCGTTAGCGATGCCCATTGAAAACGCACCCCCTGTGCGCAGACGCTCCACCAACCTGGCCCAAGGCGTGGTCGACGCGCTGACCCAGCGCATTCTGCTCGGCCAGCTCAAGCCGGGCGAAAAACTGCCGTCCGAATCCACCATCGTGCTTGAGCATGGCGTGAGCCGCACGGTGGTACGCGAAGCCCTCTCCAAGCTGCAGGCGTCGGGGTTGGTGGAGACGCGCCACGGCATCGGCACGTTCGTGCTGGAGCAACACGCCCGGCAGGGCCTGCGCCTGCACGTCGACACCGTCGCCAGCGTGCGCAACATGCTGGAACTGCGCCTGGGTCTGGAAGTGCAGGCGGTGGCGTTGGCCGCGTTGCGCCGTACCGACGCGCAACTGGCCCACATGCGCCAGGCGCTGGACGACTATCAGGCTTCCCTGGCCAACAACGACAGTTGTGTGGAAGAGGACAAGCGCTTTCACCAACTCATCGCCGAGGCTACCGGCAACACGTTTTTCAGTGAAATCATGCAGCACCTGGGCAGCGCAATGATCCCTCGCACCCAGGTCAAGGCTGACGAACGCGGCGGGGCGGATTTTGCCAAGCTGGGTCAACTGGCGAGCCTGGAGCATGAGGCGATCTTCAATGCGCTCAAGCGTCAGGACCCGGATGCCGCGCGGGCGGCAATGGTGCTGCATTTGACCAATAGCCGGGATCGATTCTCCGGCGAATGAAAAGGAACCCGCGTTGAACCCACACACATTGTCCATGCGCCTGGAGCGCGTGGCGGCGCACGTACCGGCCGGCGCGCGCCTGGCCGATATCGGCTCGGACCATGGTTACTTGCCGGTGGCGCTGATGCGTCGTGGCGTAATTGCCAGCGCGGTGGCAGGGGAGGCCGCGACCACGCCTTTTCATGCGGCCCGGCGCACCGTGCGCGACAACGGCCTTGAAGCGCACATCAGCGTGCGCCTGGCCGACGGTCTGGCGGCCATCGAGCCCGGCGACGCCATCACGGCCCTCAGTCTGTGCGGCATGGGCGGCGAGACCATTCGTGACATTCTCGACAGCGGCAAGGCGCAGTTGAATGGCCAGGAGCGCCTGATCCTGCAACCCAATGGCGGCGAGTATCCGTTGCGCCACTGGTTGATGCACAACGGCTACCGAATCGTGCGCGAAGAGCTGCTGCACGAGCATCGCTTCTACTACGAAATCATCGTCGCCGAACGCACCGGGCCTGTGTCCTACACCGAAAAACAGCTGTATTTCGGGCCGCTGCATTTGCTGGAGCGCAGTCCGGCGTTCGTGGCGAAGTGGCAGCGCTTGTTGCACCAGAAACAAAAGACCCTGGCCAGTTTCGAGAAAGCCAGGCAGTCGGTGCCGGAAGAAAAAATCCATGGGATCGCCCGGCATATTCAGTGGATCACTCAACTGTTGACCTGAAGACCGCCCGGGATCGTCAACGCTCGACCCTTCTCGCATCGGGCCGTGTCCCTGGCGGTGACAGGCGCGTGCCCGGTAATGAGTGCTTTCGCCCCATTTTCGCGCACCGATCAAAGGTTTCTTAGCGCCATGGCACGTGTCGTCACGCTTGTATCCCACGGCCCAGATCTTGCTTGAGCCAGAATAATCAATGACATGGCATTTTGCCGTTAGTCATTCCCGGCTGTGAAGTATGGGGTTGTTCAGGGGAGTTTGTAAGGCATGCAAAGATTTTTATCACCCGGTATCCGTCTGCTCGGGCGGTTCGGTTTCGCGCGTAAGTTCCAGGTGCTGTTCTTACTGTTCATGCTGCCGCTCGCCGGCAGCCTGTGGATGATCGGCCAGGACTACCACGACAAACTCGCGGTGATTACCAGCGAACAGTCCGGCGTGCACCAACTGTTGGCGCTGGACCCGCTCGATGTGCAACTGAGCGCCCAGCGCAACCTGGCCGCCCGCTGGAAAGCCCTGGATATTCTGCATACCCCGACCCCTGCCGCTCAGGCCGCGATGGCCAGGGTGGATGCAGGCAGTCCGCTGATTCAGCAAGGCCTGCAAACCCTGGGGGACGCACTCAAAACCCATCACGCCAGCGCCGCTACCCAGGCGCGCTTCGACACGCTGCAGGCCGCGGTCAAGGGCATGGACACCCCGGCCCTGCGCACCGTCGGCTGGTGGCCGGATGGCTATGACCGTTTCACCGCCGCGCTGACCGCGATGCAGTCGCTGCGCGAACAGATTACCCTGGACACCGGCCTGATCCTCGATCCCTGGCTGGAAACCTATCTGCTGATGCAGATTTCCAGCCAGCACGCACCGGACCTGATCGAGCGTATCGGCCGCACGGCCAGCGTCGGCCAATCCTCGATTGCCTCGGGCCAGTTCACCCTGCAAAGCCGCTTGCAGATGCGTGACCTGCGCGGCCGCATCGGCGATGCGCGGGACCAACTGGTCAAGGCCGCCACCGCGCTGAAGGCCAAGCAATACCCCGGCCTTGAGCCCTGGACCGAACAATACGACGCCAGCCTGCAACGCCTGGACAGCGAACTCAAAACCCTGGACGACGGCGTGTTCGGCGGCACCATCAAGCTCGACAGTGCTGCGTTCGATCAAAGTGTCGACGCCATGCTCTCGGCGCTGGGCGCGCTGCGCAGCCAATCGCTGCATTCGCTCGATGCACGCTTGAGTTATTACCGTGAGCGATCGTTGCAGCACTTCATTCCCGTGGCGGCAACGTTCAGCCTGCTGGCGCTGGCGGCGCTGTACCTGTTCATCTGCCTGCAAGCCTCGATCCGTCGCAGCGCCAGTGGCATCACCACGCTCGCCGAGTCCCTGCGTGACGGTAACCTGCGCGTCGAAGTGGCGGTGCAGGGGCGCGACGAACTCGCTGCCATCAGCACGGCGCTCAACGTTGCTGTGGTGCAACTGCGCACCAGCCTGCTCGGGGTCAATCATGAAACCGAGCAATTGGGCGCCACCGTGCTTACCCTCAGCGCGCAATCGGGCAGTACCCTCACCGACGTCGAAGACCAGCGGCACCAGATCAGCCAGATCGCTGCGGCCGCCACCCAACTGGCTGCCACCTCCCTGGGCGTTGCCAAAAGCTGCGAGCAGGCTGCCGACAGCGCCCGGCACACCCGCCGTATCGCCGAAGACAGCAGCCGCGACAGCCAGCGCACCACGGCCAGTATCCAGCAACTCAACCAGCGCCTGTCCGACACCGCCAATGCCTTGGAACAGGTCAGCCAACAAGGCCAGCAGATTCAATCGGTGGTCGATACCATTCGTGGCATTGCCGAACAGACCAATCTGCTGGCCCTTAACGCCGCCATCGAAGCCGCCCGCGCCGGCGAGCAAGGCCGCGGGTTTGCAGTGGTCGCCGATGAGGTGCGCAGCCTGTCGCAACGCACCCAGGCGTCCACTGCGCAGATCGCCGGCACGGTGGACAGCCTGCGCGCCACGGTCAGCCAGGCCGTCAGCCTGATGGGCGCCGCGTGCGAGCAGGCGCTCACCGATGCCGAATCCGTCACCGGCCTGGGCACGCGCCTGGGGGAAATTGCCGGTGCCGTGCAGCACGTCACCGACACCTTGGCGCACATCGCCGCCGCCGTGGAGGAGCAGGCTGCGACGGCGGACGAAGTGAGCGGCAATATCCAGCAGGTCGACCAGGCTGCCGGACGTCTGCTCGACGGCGCGCGGGCGGTCAATCAGGCTGCCGACAGCCTGAGCCAGGGCAGCCGGGCGTTGAGCGACAACACGGCGCGGTTTCGACTGGGATGAAGCGAATTCAGGGCACTCCATCGCCGTCGTGTAGTCTTCTCCTTAACCCCAACGGAGCTGTGCCCCTATGATTACCGTTCACCACCTCAACAACTCCCGCTCCCAGCGCATCCTCTGGATTCTGGAAGAACTGGGCCTGCCTTACCAAATCAAGCGCTACCAACGCGACCCGAAAACCAACCTCGCGCCAGCCGAGCTCAAGGCGATTCATCCCTTGGGCAAATCGCCGGTGATCGAGGACGGGCCCCGCGTACTGATCGAATCGGCTGCCATTATCGACTACCTGATCCGCCGCCACGGCCAGGGCCGACTGCAACCCGATCCGGCCAGCGCCACCTACGACAACTACGTGCAATGGCTGCATTTTGCCGAAGGCTCGGCCATGCTGCCGCTGATGCTCAACCTCTACGTCGGGCGCCTGGGTGAAGCTGGCGCACCGCTTCACCCGCGCATTGAATCGGAGCTGGCCAATTACCTCGGCTACCTCAATGAGGTACTCGGGCAAACGCCGTACCTGGTGGGTGACGAACTGTCCGGCGCGGACATCCAGATGAGCTTTATCGGCGAAATCGCCAAGGCCCAGGGCAAGTTGCAGGCGTATCCGAACCTTGCGGCGTGGGTGGACAAGCTCCAGCAGCGACCGGCTTATCGCAAGGCGGTAGAGCAGGGCGGCGAGTACGCGTTTGCTAAATGAACGTGCGTGAATGAACTGTTGAAGACTGGATGCAGATTCAGTGTGGGAGGGGGCTTGCTGCCGATGGCGGCCTGTCAACCAACGGTTACCCATCTGCTACACCTCGGTCCACATGTGGGAGGGGGCTTGCCCCCGATGGCGGTCTCCCAACCGACAGCTACCCACTGACACGCCTCGGCCCAATGTGGGAGGGGGCTTGCCCCCCCATGGCGGCCTCCCAACCGACAGCTACCCACTGACACGCCTCGGCCCAATGTGGGAGGGGGCTTGCCCCCGATGGCGGTCTCCCAGCCGACAGCTACCCAACTGACACGCCTCGGTTCAATGTGGGAGGGGGCTTGCCCCCGATGGCGGCCTCCCAGCCGACAGCTACCCAACTGACACGCCTCGGTTCAATGTGGGAGGGGGCTTGCCCCCGATGGCGGCCTCCCAGCCGACAGCTACCCAACTGACACGCCTCGGTTCAATGTGGGAGGGGGCTTGCCCCCGATGGCGGCCTCTGGGCCGACCAGGATGTTGGA
>NZ_KZ477987.1 GCF_002837185.1 Pseudomonas fluorescens
AGCGAGGTGCCGAGTGGTGGGGCAAGAGCCTTTTTGGTTACTTTTGGGGCTCTTTTCCAAAAGTGACCCGCTGTAAAAGCGGAACCCATAGCAGCCGTTACCGCAGAAACGGATATGTACCCGGTCCAATCCAACATCCTGGTCGGCCCAGAGGCCGCCATCGGGGGCAAGCCCCCTCCCACACTTGGACCGAGGTGTATCAGGTGGGTAACCGTCGGTTGACAGGCCACCACGGGAGCCCCCCTCCCACATTGACCGAGTACATCCGCTACACCAGTACCTGCCGGGTACTCGCCATGTACGCGTGAATCTGCTTTTCAACCCGTGGATGAATCAATTCCACCGGCCGCCGGCCATTGGGGCACGGCAACGTCTTGGTAGTGCCGAACAGGCGACAGATCAGCGGGCGCTCGTCATACACGGTGCAGCCGTCAGGCCCCAGGTGCACGCAGTTGAGCTCATCCATGGCCGCCTCCTGCTCGGCAGCCGTCTTGCGCGGCAGGCGCGACATTTCTTCGGGCGACGTGGTGACCGGCCCACAGCAGTCGTGGCACCCGGGGACACACTCGAACGAAGGTATCTGTCGACGCAGCGCGCTGATTTTCTGACTGTTGCAACTCATCGAAACACATACCGAACGGCGAATAGGTGTGGATTCTGACTCAAAACGCACCGCGCAGACAGCTTCGCCCGACCGTTGTATCCTGCGTCAAATTTTTCAAACAGGGAGGCCCCCATGATCGCCAGCGCCCGGCACACCGCGTCCTACTACGCCGCCAGCAGCGTGCCGCACCCCGATTACCCGGCGTTGACGGGTGAGGTGCGTGCCGATGTCTGCGTGATTGGCGGGGGATATTCCGGGCTCAACACCGCGCTGGAGCTGGCCGAGCGCGGCTTCAGCGTCGTGCTGCTGGAGGCGCGCAAGATCGGTTGGGGCGCCAGTGGGCGTAACGGCGGGCAGCTGATTCGCGGCGTCGGCCATGGCCTTGACCAGTTCACCAAGGTGATCGGCACCGACGGCGTGCGCCAGATGAAACTGATGGGCCTGGAAGCGGTGGAGATCGTACGCGAGCGCGTCGAGCGCTTCCAGATCCCCTGCGACCTGACCTGGGGCTACTGCGACCTCGCCAACAAGCCCCGCGACCTGCAGGGTCTCGCCGAAGACGCCGAAGAGCTGCGCAGCCTGGGTTATCGCCATCCAGTACGCCTGCTGCAAGCCGGCGAGATGGCCAGCGTGATCGGCTCCGACCGCTATGTGGGCGGGATGATCGACATGGGCTCCGGGCACCTGCACCCGCTGAACCTGGCCCTGGGCGAAGCCGCCGTTGCCCGGCAGTTGGGCGTGCAATTATTCGAGCAGTCCGAGGTGACGCGCATCGACTACGGCGCACAGGTCAAGGTGCACACCGCCCTGGGCCAGGTACATGCCACGACGCTGGTGCTGGCCTGCAACGCCTACCTCAACGACCTCAACCCGCACTTGAGCGGCAAGATATTGCCCGCCGGCAGCTACATCATTGCTACCGAACCCTTGAGCGAAGCGCAAGCCGCCAGCCTGTTGCCGCAGAACATGGCGGTATGTGATCAGCGCGTAACGGTGGACTATTTCCGCCTGTCCGCCGATCGCCGCCTGTTGTTCGGTGGCGCCTGCCACTATTCCGGGCGCGACCCGCAAGACATTGGCGCGTATATGCGGCCAAAGATGCTGCACGTGTTCCCGCAATTGGCCAATGTGAAGATCGACTTCCAGTGGGGCGGCATGATCGGCATCGGCGCCAATCGGTTGCCGCAGATCGGGCGCCTGGCGGATCAACCCAATGTGTATTACGCCCAGGCCTATGCAGGCCACGGCCTCAACGCCACACACCTGGCGGGCAGATTGCTGGCCGAAGCCATCAGCGGCCAGCAACAAGGGCGCTTCGATCTGTTCGCCCAGGTGCCGCACATGACCTTCCCTGGTGGTAAACACCTGCGCTCGCCGCTGCTGGCCCTGGGGATGCTCTGGCATCGCCTCAAGGAACTGGTCTGATCAATCGCGCCAGAAAGGCTTCAGGCCTTCATGGCGCGCCTGCTCTGCCGTCAGCCCCACGTCGCGCAATTGCTCTCGCGTCAGCGTGAGCAAGACCTTGCGTGTATGACGGCGGCGCCAGAACAGGCTCCAGCGGTTTTCGCCGGGCACAGAAGGCGCCCGCTCCTGCTCTGCTTCCAGTTCCTGGCTGTGTAACGCCAGCCGCACATCGCTCATGCCATTCATTTTGCCGTCCCTCGTTAGCGTGCTGCCTTGAGTGACTAGAATGAGCGCGCGCGCAAAACCAATACAGATTCAACGTCCCTTTATTAAATCCATACAGACACTGCCTATACACGGCTGAATCCTGTATTTTGCGCCTATCTGTACTGGTCTGTTGGGAGTGACCGCCGTGACCCTCTACGTCAACCTCGCCGAATTGCTGGGCACCCGCATCGAACAAGGCTTCTATCGCCCCGGCGACCGTCTGCCTTCCGTACGCGCATTGAGTGTGGAGCACGGGGTCAGCCTGAGCACCGTGCAGCAAGCCTATCGATTGCTGGAAGACAATGGCCTGGCGATGCCCAAGCCCAAGTCCGGCTATTTTGTGCCGGCGGGCCGTGAACTGCCGGCGCTGCCCGAGGTGGGACGCCCGGCCCAGCGACCGGTCGAGATTTCCCAGTGGGACCAGGTGCTGGAATTGATTCGTGCCGTGCCGCGCAAAGACACCATACAGTTGGGCCGGGGCATGCCAGATGTGTTGTCGCCCACTCTCAAACCGTTGCTTCGCAGCCTGGCCCGTGTCAGTCGCCGGCAGGATCTGCCCGGGCTGTATTACGACAACATTCTTGGCTGTATGGAGTTGCGCGAGCAAATTGCGCGACTGTCATTGGATTCCGGCTGCCAATTGACGGCCGAGGATATCGTCATCACCACCGGCTGCCACGAGGCGCTTTCCGCCAGCATCCACGCGATTTGCGAGCCCGGCGATATCGTTGCGGTGGATTCGCCAAGTTTCCACGGCGCCATGCAGACCCTCAAGGGCCTGGGCATGAAAGCCCTCGAGATCCCCACCGACCCGATCACCGGTATCAGCCTTGAAGCTCTGGAATTGGCGCTGGAACAGTGGCCGATCAAAGTCATCCAGCTCACTCCCAACTGCAACAACCCCTTGGGCTACATCATGCCGGAGGCGCGCAAACGCGCACTGCTGACCCTGGCCCAGCGTTTTGACGTGGCGATCATCGAAGACGATGTGTATGGCGAACTGGCCTACAGCTACCCGCGCCCGCGCACGATCAAATCCTTTGACGAAGACGGCCGTGTGCTGCTGTGCAGTTCGTTCTCCAAGACCCTGGCGCCTGGCCTGCGCATTGGCTGGGTCGCGCCGGGGCGCTACCTGGACCGGGTGCTGCACATGAAATACATCAGCACAGGCTCGACCGCTACCCAGCCGCAGATCGCGATTGCGGAATTTCTCAAAGGCGGCTATTTCGAACCGCATTTGCGCCGGATGCGCACGCAATACCAGCGTAATCGCGACCTGATGCTCGACTGGGTCAGCCGCTACTTCCCCGCCGGTACCCGCGCCAGCCGGCCGCAGGGCAGTTTTATGCTGTGGATAGAATTGCCGGAGGGCTTCGATACCCTCAAGCTCAACCGTGCGCTGATGGACCAGGGCGTCCAGGTGGCGGTAGGCAGCATCTTTTCTGCATCCGGCAAATACCGTAATTGCCTGCGTATGAACTACGCTGCCAAACCGACGCCGCAGATTGAAGAAGCGGTACGCAAAGTCGGTACCGCTGCGCACACCCTGCTAGCCGAAGCGGCAGACTGACCTTTTTCGAGCCATTGCCGTCATATGCCGACAAACGCCTGACCTGGATGCCGCTTCCTTGATGATTAAACGGCTTTTACCGCTTGCCCTGTTGGGAGCACTGGCACTGGGTGGCTGCGCGACAGCCTACACACCGCGCGTGCCCAGTGATGCGCTACCGGCGGCAGACTCCTCCTTCGGCCGTTCGATCCAGGCCCAGGCGGCACCGTATCAGGGCCGCTCCGGCTTTCGTCTGCTGCCCAACAGCAGCGAAGCCTTCATGGCCCGCGCCGAACTGATCCGCAACGCCCAGACCAGCCTCGACCTGCAGTACTACATTGTGCATGACGGTATCAGCACGCGCATGCTGGTGGATGAACTGCTCAAGGCCGCCGACCGCGGCGTGCGCGTGCGCATCCTGCTGGACGACACCACCAGCGACGGGCTCGACCAGATCATCGCGACGCTTGCCGCCCACCCCAACATCGACATTCGCCTGTTCAACCCGCTGCACCTGGGGCGTAGCACCGGGGTGACACGTGCCATGGGGCGCCTGTTCAACCTGTCGCTGCAACATCGGCGCATGCACAACAAACTGTGGCTGGCAGACAACAGCGTGGCGATCGTGGGCGGGCGCAACCTGGGGGATGAGTATTTCGATGCCGAACCCAACCTGAATTTCACCGATATCGACATGCTCAGTGTCGGGCCGGTGGCCGAGCAACTGGGTCACAGTTTCGATCAGTACTGGAACAGCGCGCTGAGCAAGCCTATCGATGAGTTTGTCGCGGACATGCCCTCCAAGGTCGACCTCGCTGTTGCGCGTGGGCGCCTGGAGTCCTCGCTGACCCAATCGCGTCAGCAGAACCACGCCTTGTATAACCGCCTGCGCACCTACCAGACCCAGCCGCGCATGGATATCTGGCGTCGCGAGTTGATCTGGGCCTGGAACCAGGCCCTGTGGGATGCCCCGAGCAAGGTGCTGGCCAAGGCCGACCCGGACCCGCAATTGCTCCTCACCACGCAACTGGCGCCGGAGCTGGAGGGCGTCAGCCGTGAGCTGATCATGATTTCGGCGTACTTCGTTCCCGGGCCTCCCGGGCTGGTGTACCTGACGGGCCGCGCCGATGCGGGCGTGTCAGTGAACCTGCTGACCAATTCCCTCGAAGCCACTGATGTACCCGCCGTGCACGGCGGCTACGCGCCCTATCGCAAGGCGCTGCTGGAGCATGGCGTGAAACTCTATGAGCTGCGTCGACAACCTGGCGACCCCAGCGCAAGCAGCGGGCCGCACCTGTTTCGTCGCGGCAGCTTTCGCGGCTCCGACTCCAGCCTGCACAGCAAGGCGATGATTTTCGATCGGGAAAAATCGTTTATCGGCTCCTTCAATTTCGATCCGCGCTCGGTGCTGTGGAACACCGAGGTCGGCGTACTGGTGGACAGCCCGGAACTGGCGGAACACGTACGCAACCTGGCGCTGCAAGGGATGGCGCCAGCACTGAGATACGAGGCGAAACTGCAGGATGGGCACATCGTGTGGGTAACGGAAGATAACGGCCAGTTGCACACCCTGACCCGGGAGCCCGGCAGTTGGTGGCGCCGGTTCAATGCCTGGTTCGCCACCAGTGTCGGCCTGGAGCGCATGCTCTAGAAATCAGGCATACCCCATGTGGGAGGGGGCAAGCCCCCTCCCACAGTTGCCCTGTGCTGTTTCCAGCAGGGTTACAGCTTGATCCAGGTCGCCTTCAGCTCAGTGTATTTGTCGAACGCGTGCAGCGATTTATCGCGACCGTTACCCGACTGCTTGAAGCCACCGAACGGAGCGGTCATGTCGCCGCCGTCGTACTGGTTGACCCACACGCTACCGGCACGCAGGGCCTTGGCAGTCAGGTGAGCCTTGGAAATGTCCGCCGTCCACACCGCCGCAGCCAGGCCATATTGGGTGTCATTGGCGATGGCGACAGCTTCTTCGGCGCTGTCGAACGTGATCACCGACAGTACCGGACCGAAGATTTCTTCCTGGGCAATTTTCATGGCGTTGGTCACACCGTCGAAAATGGTCGGTTCGACGTACGTGCCACCGGTTTCTTCCAGGGTGCGCTTGCCACCGGCGACCAGTTTGGCGCCGTCGGCATGCCCCGCTTCGATGTACGAGAGCACATTGTTCATCTGCTGGGTGTCCACCAGCGCACCCACGTTCGTGGCAGGGTCCAGCGGGTTACCGGGTTTCCAACCCTTGAGGGCCTCGATCACCAGCGGCAGGAAGGTGTCCTTGATCGAACGCTCCACCAACAGGCGCGAACCGGCGGTGCAGACTTCGCCCTGGTTGAAAGCGATGGCACTGGCTGCGGACGCGGCGGCGGTTTGCAGGTTCGGTGCATCGGCAAACACGATGTTCGGACTCTTGCCGCCAGCTTCCAGCCATACGCGCTTCATGTTCGATTCGCCGGAGCGGATCAACAGTTGCTTGGCAATTTTGGTGGAACCGGTAAACACCAGGGTATCCACGTCCATATGCACTGCCAGCGCGTTACCCACGGTGTGGCCGTAGCCCGGCAGCACGTTAAACACGCCTTTTGGAATGCCGGCCTCAACGGCCAGAGCGGCGATGCGGATGGCGGTCAACGGGGACTTTTCCGACGGTTTGAGAATCACCGAGTTACCGGTCGACAGCGCCGGGCCGAGTTTCCAGCACGCCATCATCAGCGGGAAGTTCCACGGTACGATCGCACCGACTACGCCGACGGGCTCACGGGTCACCAGACCCAGTTGATCATGGGGCGTGGCCGCCACTTCATCGTAGATCTTGTCGATTGCCTCGCCGCTCCAGCTCAAGGCATTGGCCGCGCCGGGGACGTCAATGTTCAGGGCGTCGCTGATCGGCTTGCCCATGTCCAGGGTTTCCAGCAGCGCCAGCTCTTCGGCATTGGCCTTGAGCAGCGCGGCGAAACGGATCATGACGGACTTGCGCTTGGCCGGTGCCAGGCGTGACCAGACCCCGGAATTGAATGTGGCACGGGCGTTTTCCACGGCACGCTGGGCGTCGGCGGCGTCACAGCTGGCCACAGTGGCGAGCAGACGGCCATCGACCGGACTGATGCATTCGAAGGTCTCACCGGAAGCGGCGGTGGTGTATTCGCCATTGATGTAAGCGCGGCCTTCGATTTTCAGGTCCTTGGCGCGTTGTTCCCAGTCGGCACGGGTCAGGGTGGTCATGCAAGTCTCCTCCTCTTATTGGATACAAGGGCCTGGAAAAGTGATCCCGGCGCCTCCACGAATGCTTGCCTGGCCAGCCTGCTGTTCGGCTCAAGGCACTTGCCACCCTAAACCAGCGGCTGGGGATGTTTCAATATATTTGACATAACGGCGGCAAACGCCCTTGCGATGTTCATTTTAATAAACATAGACTTTGGGCTCTCCAACTGCAGGCCAGACGGGATAAGCACATGAGCATCCAGGACATCGTCGATTTCAGCCAAGCCAATACCGCCCCCGACCGCTATCGCCCTGCCGCCGAGAAAATCCTCAAGGGCGACCCCGAACAGACGATCTACAACCACTACAACAGCCCATGCGGGCAAATGAACGCGGGCGTCTGGGAAGGCGAAATCGGGCAGTGGACAGTCAATTACACCGAGCATGAATACTGCGAGATCGTGCAGGGAGTTTCCGTACTGCGCGATGCCCAAGGGAATGCCAAAACCCTGCGCGCCGGCGACCGCTTTGTGATCCCGGCCGGCTTCAGCGGCACCTGGGAAGTGCTGCAAGCGTGCCGCAAGATCTACGTGGTGTTCGAACAGAAGGCCTGATCAGCGAATCACAGGCAAAAAAAAGCCCGTATCGTGAGATACGGGCTTTTTTTCACAAGGAAGGAAATCAATTACTTGATTTTGCCTTCTTTGTAGATCACGTGCTTGCGAACGCGCGGGTCGAACATTTTCTTTTCGAGCTTGTCCGGGGTAGTACGCTTGTTCTTGTCGGTAGTGTAGAAGTGACCAGTACCGGCGCTAGAGATCATTCGAATCAATTCACGCATGATAGAGCTCCTTAGATCTTGCCGGCGGCGCGGATTTCGGCCAGCACGACAGTGATGCCACGCTTGTCGATGATACGCATGCCTTTGGCAGATACACGCAGGCGAACAAAACGTTTCTCTTCTTCAACCCAGAAGCGGTGATGCTGCAGGTTCGGCAGGAAACGACGACGGGTTTTGTTATTTGCGTGGGAAATGTTATTCCCAGTCACCGGACCCTTACCGGTAACTTGACAGACTCTCGACATGCCTCAGCCCTCTAAAACCACATGCCCAACCCGGCATGGGTTGGCCGCTTAATCTCTCAGTCATTTGGCGCCAGGCGCCGCGTTTCTTTAGGGTCTTACCGGCTACACCTACAAGCGAAGGAACCGGGCCCCTAGAAAAGAGCGCTGCTTTATACCAGAAAGACCCAGGTGCAACAACAGCGAGTGTGTTTTTACCTGAGCAAATCTCGCCTATTGGCGCCTGAACCGTTGCCAGGAGGGGCCGCTGTAACAGCCGACCGCTCGTCGCACAGAATGATTTTCAGCGCCTGCAAGCACTCTGACCTGCACGTTGAAACGCGCTGAGGCGCCATCAAAACAGCATTTTGGCCAAAAGCACAGGCAAAAATAGGCTAGTCATTTAATCAACAGGCCACTACGGTAGGACTTTTCCAGACTGCACTCGCAGATGGGCCTTCGATCTGCACAGGAAACCGAATATGCGCCTCGCTGCCCTACCGCTGTTGCTAGCGCCCCTCTTTATCGCGCCGACGGCCGCTGCCGCCACCAATTTGAGCGTTTGCACCGAGGCCAGCCCCGAAGGGTTCGACGTGGTGCAGTACAACTCGCTGACCACCACCAACGCTTCGGCGGACGTGCTGATGAACCGCCTGGTGGACTACGACGCAACCGCCGGCAAGCTGGTGCCGAGCCTGGCAGACAGCTGGGATGTCTCCCCGGACGGCCTGACCTACACCTTCAAACTGCACCCGAACGTAAAATTCCATCGCACCGAGTATTTCACCCCGAGCCGCACCCTGACGGCCGAAGACGTGCGCTTCAGCTTCGAACGCATGCTCGACCCGGCCAACCCGTGGCACAAGATCGCCCAAAGCGGCTTTCCCCACGCGCAATCCCTGCAATTGCCGGCGCTGATCAAGAAGATCGATGCTCTTGACCCGCTGACCGTGCGCTTCACCCTTGATCACGCCGACTCCACATTTCTCGCAGCATTGAGCATGGGTTTTGCTTCGATCTATCCGGCCGAATATGCCGACAAATTGCTCAAGGCCGGCGCCCCCGAGAAGCTCAACAGCCAGCCCATTGGCACCGGCCCGTTTGTTTTCGTGCGTTTCCAGAAGGATGCGGTGGTGCGCTACAAGGCCAACCCGGACTACTTCGCCGGCAAACCGACGGTGGATAACCTGATCTTCGCCATCACGCCGGATGCCAATGTGCGCTTGCAGAAACTGCATCGCGACGAGTGCCAGATCGCCCTGTCGCCCAAGCCCCTGGATGTGGGCGAAGCTGAAAAAGACCCGGCCCTGAAGGTGGAAAAAACTGCCGCGTTCATGACTGCCTTCGTCGCCATCAACAGCCAGCACCCGCCACTGGACAAGCCCGAGGTACGCCAGGCGATCAACCTGGCCTTTGACAAAGGCAGCTACCTGAAGGCTGTATTCGAAGGCACCGCCGAAGCGGCCAATGGTGTTTATCCACCCAATACCTGGAGCTATGCCAAGGACTTGCCGGGTTATCCAGAAGACCTCGCCAAAGCCAAGGCGCTGCTCAACCGCGCCGGCCTCAAGGACGGCTTCAAAACCACGCTCTGGACCCGCCCTACCGGCAGCTTGCTGAACCCCAACCCGAATCTTGGCGCTCAACTGCTGCAGGCCGATCTGGCCAAGGTCGGCATCCAGGCCGACATCCGCGTGATCGAGTGGGGCGAGTTGATTCGCCGCGCCAAAGCCGGCGAACACGACCTGCTCTTCATGGGCTGGGCCGGCGACAATGGCGACCCGGATAACTTCCTGACCCCGCAATTTTCCTGCGCAGCCGTCAAATCCGGTACCAACTTCGCCCGCTACTGCGACCCTGCGCTGGACAAGCTGATCAGCGCCGGCAAGACCACCAGCGAACAAGGCGTGCGCACCAAGCTCTACCAGCAGGCCCAGGCGCAGATCCAGCAGCAGGCCTTGTGGCTGCCCCTGGCACACCCCACAGCATTTGCCCTGACGCGCAAGAATATCGGTGGCTACCAGGTGAGCCCGTTTGGTCGCCAGGATTATTCCAAAGTCAGCGTCAAGCCTTAAGCTGCAAGCTGCAAGCCGACTTGTGGCTTGCAGCTCTGACCTTGCAGCTGCCTTCTACATCCATCCGTATTCCGCCATCGACAACGGATCACCATCGCCCACGATGATGTGGTCCAGCACCCGCACGTCCACCATTTCCAGGGCTTTTTGTAGAACCTTGGTCAATTTTCGATCAGCCGGGCTGGGGTCCACGCTTCCCGAAGGATGGTTGTGGCACAGGATCAACGCTGCCGCGTTGTACGCCAGCGCACGCTTGACCACTTGCCGGGGATAGACCAGAGCGGTATCGATGGTGCCTTCGCAGAGCGCCTCGAAACCCAGCACCCGATGCTTGGAGTCGAGAAACAGGCAGCCAAACACTTCGTGAGACTCATGACGCAGCAGCGCCTTGAGGTATTCGCGCACGGCCAGCGGGCTTTCCAGAACCGAATCGTTGCGCAGGCGCTCGGCCATGTGGCGCCGGGACATTTCCAGCACCGCCTGCAATTGGGCAAACTTCGCCGGCCCCAGGCCCAACTGCTGATTGAACAGCGCCTGGCTGGCTTCCAGCAGCGGGCGCAACCCACCGAATTGCGCCAACAGGTGGCGCGCCAGGTCCACGGCGCTCCTGCCGGATACGCCGGTGCGCAGGAAAATCGCCAGCAACTCGGCATCGGACAGACTGGCCGCGCCCCACTCCAACAGCTTCTCCCGCGGCCGCTCGGCAGCAGGCCAATTGCGAATACTCATCCCATCTCCTTTCCATGATGTACGCCGTATGCGCCGCTGTTGCCGGACGGACGCTGTGTTATCGTAGGCCCTCTTTTTTGCATGCGATTTCACCTGGGGAGGGGTCATCGCAGGCGTCACTGAACTGGCTTCACTGAACTGGAAAGGCAAACCAATGCAGCGTCTGTATCGGAAACGCATCGTTCTCGGCGTCGGCGGCGGCATTGCCGCCTACAAGAGCGCGGAACTGGTTCGCAGGCTCCTGGACCAAGGCGCCGAAGTGCGCGTGGTCATGACCCGTGGTGGCAGTGAGTTCATCACCCCGCTGACCATGCAGGCCTTGTCCGGCCACCCGGTTCACCTGGACCTGCTGGACCCGGCGGCCGAAGCCGCCATGGGCCATATCGAACTGGCCAAATGGGCCGACCTGGTGCTCATCGCACCGGCCACCGCCGACCTGATCGCGCGCCTGGCCCAGGGCATTGCCGATGACCTGCTGACCACCCTGGTACTGGCCACCGACGCCACCGTCGCCATTGCCCCGGCGATGAACCAGGCCATGTGGCGCGACCCGGCCACCCAGGCCAACACCCAACTCCTGCAAAGCCGTGGCCTCAAGGTCTTCGGCCCGGCGTCCGGCAGCCAGGCCTGTGGCGACGTCGGCATGGGCCGCATGCTCGAAGCCACCGACCTGGCGCTGTGTGCCGCCGAGTGCTTCCAGCACCTGG
This sequence comes from Pseudomonas fluorescens, assembly GCF_002837185.1. Classification (GTDB taxonomy): domain Bacteria; phylum Pseudomonadota; class Gammaproteobacteria; order Pseudomonadales; family Pseudomonadaceae; genus Aquipseudomonas; species Aquipseudomonas fluorescens_AM. The sequence continues at coordinate 11,593 of NZ_KZ477987.1, forward strand.
CTCTCACCGGTAAACACGTGTTGATCACCGCGGGCCCAACCCAGGAAAACATCGACCCGGTGCGCTACATCACCAACCATAGCTCAGGAAAAATGGGCTTTGCCCTGGCTGAAGCAGCGGTTGAGGCAGGCGCACGTGTCACCCTGATCACCGGCCCGGTGCATTTACCGACGCCCGATCGTGTCACCCGAATCGACGTAGTCAGCGCCCGGGACATGTTGGCGGCCTGTGAAGCGGCCATTCCGTGCGACCTGTTCATCGCCTCGGCAGCGGTTGCGGACTACCGGCCGGAAGTCGTTGCACCGCAAAAGCTCAAGAAAGACCCTACAAGCGGCGATGGCCTGCTCCTGCAAATGGTGCGCAACCCTGACATTCTGGCCACCATCGCCACACGTGCGGACCGTCCGTTCAGCGTCGGCTTCGCCGCCGAGACCGAACATTTGCTGGACTACGCCGCGCGCAAATTGAAAGACAAAAACCTCGACCTGATCGTTGCCAATGATGTCGCCAACCCGAGCATCGGCTTCAACAGTGAGGAAAATGCCATCAGCGTGATCGACCGCGAGTTGCACGCCACCGTTTTCGCCCAGACCAGCAAGGGCAAGATTGCCCGTCAACTGATCTCTTTTATCGCCCAACGGCTGAACCAGGTTTAATGTCCATGCACGCTTTGCAAGCCAAGATCCTCGACCCACGCATCGGAAACGAATTCCCACTTCCGGCCTACGCCACCCCAGGTTCCGCCGGCCTGGACCTGCGCGCCATGCTCAAGCAGGACACGGTCCTCGAGCCGGGCCAGACGATCCTGATCCCCACCGGCCTGTCGATCTACGTCGGCGACCCGGGCCTGGCGGCCCTGATCCTGCCGCGCTCCGGCCTGGGCCACAAACACGGCATCGTGCTAGGCAATCTGGTGGGCCTGATCGACTCCGACTACCAGGGCGAATTGATGGTGTCGTGCTGGAACCGCGGCCAGACCGCATTCAATATCGCGGTCGGCGAGCGCATCGCCCAACTGGTGCTGGTGCCGGTGGTCCAGGCGCAGTTCGAACTGGTGCAGGAATTCGACGAATCCCAGCGCGGCGCAGGTGGTTTTGGGCATTCCGGCAGTCACTGACTAAGCTGAACAGGGCCGGGCGCAATTGCCCGGCCAGACGCCACCGCCCGGTTTTTCAGGATGAAGAATGCGCGTAAATTATCAGCAGATTTTATCAAATAAAATCAACAAGTTACGCAAATATGAGCGCAAGGCCGAAGCGCCGATGGCACTTTTACACCACGAACTCTCTGCCGAAAACGTCGTCATACCCTTCAGTTTGAGCCTGCCGGCCAGCCACATCAGGCCAGCCTTGCCCCCTTTCAGATGGAGTTCCCCCCGCGATGAGTACCGCAGCCCGCGTAGCCCCGAGTTTTCCCGACAGCATCTTCCGAGCCTATGACATTCGTGGCGTGGTGCCCAAGACCCTGACCGCCGAAACCGCCTACTGGATCGGCCGCGCCATCGGTTCACAGAGCCTGGCCCAGGGCGAGCCGAATATTTCGGTAGGTCGTGACGGCCGCCTGTCCGGCCCGCAGCTTGTGGAGCAATTGATCCAGGGCCTGGCCGACAGCGGTTGCCATGTCAGCGACGTCGGCCTGGTGCCCACGCCTGCGCTGTATTACGCCGCCAACGTCCTGGCCGGCAAGTCCGGCGTCATGCTGACCGGTAGCCACAACCCGTCGGACTACAACGGCTTCAAAATTGTTATCGCCGGCGACACCCTTGCCAACGAACAGATCCAGGCCCTGCACACTCGCCTGAAAACCAACGACCTGAGCAGCGGCACTGGCAGTGTCACCAAGGTCGACATCCTGCAGCGCTACTCCGACGAAATCACCCGCGACGTCAAGCTCGCCCGCCGCCTCAAAGTGGTGGTGGATTGCGGCAACGGGGCGGCTGGCGTGATCGCTCCGCAATTGCTCGAAGCCCTCAATTGTGAAGTGATTCCCCTGTTCTGCGATGTTGACGGCAACTTCCCCAACCATCACCCGGACCCCGGCAAGCCTGAAAACCTGGTGGACCTGATCGCCAAGGTCAAGGAAGTGGGCGCCGACCTGGGCCTGGCCTTCGACGGCGACGGCGACCGCGTAGGCGTAGTGACCGAAACCGGCGAGATCGTGTTCCCGGACCGCCTGCTGATGCTGTTCGCCCGTGACGTGGTGGCGCGCAATGCCAACGCCGAAATCATCTTCGACGTGAAATGCACCCGTCGTCTCACGCCCCTGATCAAGGAATACGGCGGTCGCCCGTTAATGTGGAAGACCGGTCACTCGTTGATCAAAAAGAAAATGAAGGAAACCGGCGCCTTGCTGGCCGGCGAAATGAGCGGTCACGTGTTCTTCAAGGAACGCTGGTTCGGTTTTGACGATGGCATTTACAGCGCTGCGCGCCTGCTGGAGATCCTCAGCAAGGAAAAATCCACCGCGCAAGCGCTGTTTCAGACCTTCCCGAACGATATTTCTACGCCAGAGATCAATATCCATGTGACCGAGGAGAGCAAATTCAGCATCATTGACGCACTGCACGACGCGCAATGGGGTGAAGGCGCCAACCTGACCACCATTGATGGTGTGCGAGTCGATTACGCCAAAGGCTGGGGCCTGGTTCGCGCGTCCAACACCACGCCGGTGCTGGTGCTGCGCTTCGAGGCGGATACCGAGGCTGAGTTGCAGCGCATCAAGGACGTGTTCCACGTCCAGTTGAAACGTGTTGCCCCTGATCTCCAATTACCGTTCTGATTTTTTACCGGAGCCCTGAATGACCCTCGAACGCGAAGCCGCTGCCAACACCGCCAAGGTCCTGTCCGAAGCGTTGCCCTATATTCGACGCTACGTCGGCAAGACGCTGGTGATCAAGTACGGCGGCAATGCCATGGAAAGCGACGAGCTGAAAACCGGCTTTGCCCGCGACATCGTGCTGATGAAAGCCGTGGGGATCAACCCGGTTGTCGTCCACGGCGGTGGGCCGCAAATCGGTGACCTGCTCAAGCGTTTGTCGATCGAGAGTCACTTCATCGATGGCATGCGTGTCACTGACGCGCAGACCATGGACGTGGTGGAAATGGTGCTCGGTGGCCAGGTCAACAAGGACATCGTCAACCTGATCAACCGCCACGGCGGCAGCGCCATTGGCCTGACCGGCAAGGACGCGGAACTGATCCGCGCGAAAAAACTGACCGTGACGCGCCAGACACCGGAAATGACCCAGCCGGAAATCATCGACATCGGCCAGGTAGGTGAAGTGATCGGCATCAACACCGATTTGCTCAACCTGCTGGTCAAGGGTGACTTCATCCCGGTGATCGCGCCGATCGGCGTGGGCGCCAACGGTGAGTCCTACAACATCAACGCCGACCTGGTGGCCGGTAAAGTGGCAGAAGCGCTGAAAGCTGAAAAGCTGATGCTGCTGACCAACATCGCCGGCCTGATGGACAAGGAAGGCAAAGTACTCACCGGCCTGACTACGCAACAAGTCGACGAGCTGATCGCCGATGGCACCATCTATGGCGGCATGCTGCCGAAGATCCGCTGCGCGCTGGAAGCGGTGCAAGGCGGCGTCGGCAGCTCGCTGATCCTCGATGGCCGGGTTCCGAACGCGATCCTGCTGGAAATCTTCACCGACACGGGTGTGGGTACGCTGATCAGCAACCGCAAGCGTCAATGACGTGAAAATCTTACCTAGACCGTAGTTTTTCGTCGATTCCTTCGGCAACGCGCACCTGCGTACGAAACTTCCGAAGGAATCGACGAGATCTGCGGTCTTTTCAATGCGAGAGGGAAATGCCCTACCGCAATGATCGAATCATCCGACATCGTGCCGGCATGCATCTGCTTAGGATCTTCCTTAATTCCACAGGAGATCTTCCCCATGCAAAAAGTCCACACCCCCTACGGCAGCGACGTCTCGGCAGGCACTTATGAGTGCGCCGACTGCGGACGCCACTACAGCAATCAGTCGAAGACTTCACTCCCACCTTGTCCTGACTTCAAACCAGGCACGCACCTGCTGAAAGGCTGGAATATCCTCACCGGCCAAGGTGACGCCGTCGAAGATCCGTATCCGAACCAGCCTTCCCAATAACGGCGGAGACTGGACTATGGAGATCTCGTTCACCATCGATACCGATACTTTCCAGCGGGAACAGAGGGAGCCGGTCAAGAAAACCCTGAAAATTTCCGATAGCGAAATTGCAAGTGCCTTACAACGCATCGCCAAAGCAAGCCTGACCGAGTATTTGAAAATGCTGGTAGAGGGTGGCATGCCAAGTAGGGCAGATGAGGCGAAACAGGATCGCTTGCTGTATCTGATTCAAAGCTATTTCGGGCAGACTCTGCCCACTGAATCGCAGATTTCGACGATCTTTCAGCTGACCCAAAGCCAAAGCAAAACGTTGCTGAAAAACACGGTTTCACGCTTTCGTAATCAATTGGACGAGATCCTGCAGCACAGTATGCAAACTGTGATCGAGTCTGCAGAGCATGCACAGGCGGTGTATCTGGTGGTCATCAGCTCGGACGTCATCCGCGATGAGCTGAACATGCTCATTACGCAAAATGAGCCCACCTTCAAACCCATCACTAAACGCAAGGGCAGTGCCGGGCAATTCGAGATCAGCGAAGACTCACATGCGCTGTTGTGCCAAACGCTGGGCCTGAATGCCGTTGGGTGACATCGTCGCGGTCAGCGGCCTGCTGCTGACCCTGGCCACCTTCATGTTCAACTTGGCGTGGCCCAAAGTTCATGACGTGTTAGCGCTGGATGAGAGCCAATCAGGCGCGCAGGCCAGGAAACGTAGCAGGACTAAAGTCCTCAATATTTTGCTCGCCTGCGCCCTACCCATGACCAGTACTTTCATGGCGTTGTTTTACGTAAACCTGCCCACCGCCGTCCGCGTTATGAACAGCAGCAGACTGGACCTGTGGAACTTCGACGTGGATCGCACGTTGTACGTGCTGGTGGTCCTGGCATTGCTGGTGTTTGCGCTGTTCAACGCCTGGCTTGTCGTGCGATTGATCGATAAATGGCGGAAATTGGGTTAGCAACAAGTCGACGAACTGAGCGCCGATGGCCGGATTCCGAACGCGATCCTGCTGGAAATCTTCATCGATACGGGTGTGGGTACGCTGATCAGCAATCGCAAGCGTCCTTAAAAACGCTGAAAACAAATGTGGGAGGGGGCTTGCCCCCTCCCACATTACTTGCTGTATCAGACGCCGAACTGCTCGCGGTACGCCCGCACTGCCGGTAGATGCTGTTTAAGCTGCGGATCATCTTCCAGGAACTGCAACACCTGGTTCAACGACACAATGCTCACCACCGGAATGCCGAAATCACGCTCCACTTCCTGGATCGCCGACAACTCACCGTTGCCACGCTCCTGGCGGTTCAGCGCGATCAGCACACCGGCGGCCTTGGCGCCGTCCTGGGAGGCGATGATCTGCATCACTTCGCGGATCGCGGTGCCTGCGGTGATGACGTCGTCGATGATCAGCACATCGCCGGTCAACGGGGCTCCGACCAGGCTGCCACCTTCACCATGAGCCTTGGCTTCCTTGCGGTTGAAGCACCACGGCAAGTCCTGCCCATGATGTTCCGCCAGGGCCACCGCCGTCGCAGCGGCCAGGGGAATGCCCTTGTAGGCCGGACCAAAGAGCACGTCGAAGGAAATACCGCTTTCAACAATGGCTGCCGCGTAGAAACGCCCCAACTGAGCCAGGGCCGAGCCCGAGTTGAACAAGCCGGCATTGAAGAAATACGGGCTGGTGCGCCCGGACTTGAGGGTGAACTCACCGAAGCGCAAAACCCCGCGATCGATGGCAAAACGAATGAAATCGCGTTGATACGCCTGCATGAAAAAAGCCTCAGATACCACGGATTTAGCTAATTAGGTGGACGGCGTGTATCATACACGCACGCGATTTTTGGGGCCATTTATGCGGATCATCAGTGTGAACGTTAATGGTATTCAGGCTGCAGTCGAGCGTGGTTTGCTCAGTTGGCTGCAAGCACAGAATGCCGACGTCATCTGCCTGCAGGACACCCGTGCCTCCGCCTTTGAACTGGACGACCCAGCCTTCCAACTGGATGGCTACTTCCTTTATGCCTGCGATGCCGAAGTGCCCACCCAAGGTGGTGTGGCTTTGTACTCGCGGTTGCAACCCAAGGCGGTCATCAGCGGCCTCGGCTTCGAGACAGCCGACCGCTACGGGCGTTACCTGCAAGCCGATTTCGACAAGGTCAGCATCGCGACCTTGCTGCTTCCTTCGGGGCAGAACGGCGATGAAGACTTGAACCAGAAATTCAAGCTAATGGACGATTTCGCCCGTTATCTGGATAAACAGCGACGCAAACGTCGCGAGTACATTTATTGTGGCTCGCTGTACGTGGCGCAACAGAAGCTGGATATCAAGAACTGGCGCGACAGCCAGCAATCCCCGGGTTTCCTGGCGCCGGAACGGGCCTGGATGGACGAAATTGTCGGCAACATGGGTTATGTCGACGCGCTGCGCGAAGTCAGCCGTGAAGGCGACCAGTACAGCTGGTGGCCGGATAACGAACAGGCCGAAATGCTCAACCTGGGCTGGCGTTTCGACTACCAGCTGCTGACCCCGGGCCTGCGCCGGTTCGTACGCAGTGCACGCCTGCCGCGCCAGCCGCGCTTCTCGCAGCACGCGCCGCTGATCGTGGACTACGACTGGACATTGACCATCTGAGGTCATTCTCCAGACACAAAAAAACCGACAGCGATGTCGGTTTTTTTGTGGGCAACTGTTTACTTGACCAGGCGCCAGGTCCACGGATAACGGTAGGCAATGCCCTTATTCGCCTTGATACCGGCAATGATCGTCAGTATCAGCGCTCCAATCACCAGCACGGTCATCAACAAAAAGCCGATGACCACGAAGCCCAGCAACAGGCACACCAGCCAGGCGATCGCCACCGTGATCTGGAAGTTCAGGGCTTCCTTGCCCTGATCATCGATGAACGGGTCCACGTCCTTCTTGAACTGCCACAGGATCAACGGCCCCAACAAACTGCCGAAGGGGAACACCAACCCTGCAAACGCCGCGAAATGACACAACATCGCCAACTGGCGTACTTCCCCGGACGGTGTCGGAACCGGCAACTGGCTGTCATTCATGGCGCTTCTCCTGAGGACCGGCTTAGTCAGCCAGTGCGGCGTTTTGCAGTTCGAAAATTTCGGTCATGCCTTTCTGGGCCAGGGCCAGCATGGCGTTCAGCTCGGCCGGCTGGAATGGCGCGCCTTCGGCGGTGCCCTGCACTTCGATGAAGCCACCGGTGCTGGTCATGACAACGTTCAGGTCGGTCTCGGCGGCCGAGTCTTCCAGGTAGTCCAGGTCCAGCACAGGCTCGCCCTGGTACATGCCGACCGAGACGGCGGCGATCATTTGCTTGAGCGGGTCACCGCCTTTGAGGCCACCGCGCTTCTTGATCACTTTCAGTGCGTCGACCAGAGCCACCATGGCGCCGGTGATCGACGCGGTACGGGTGCCGCCATCGGCCTGGATCACATCACAGTCGACGTACAGGGTCACGTCGCCCAGCTTGGACATGTCCAGGGCAGCGCGCAGGGAACGACCGATCAGGCGCTGGATTTCCAGGGTACGCCCGCCTTGCTTGCCACGACTGGCTTCACGCTGGTTACGCTCGCCGGTGGCGCGCGGCAGCATGCCGTACTCGGCGGTCAACCAACCCTGGCCCTGGCCCTTGAGGAAGCGCGGCACGCCGTTCTCGACGCTGACGGTGCAGATCACCTTGGTATCACCAAACTCGACCAGTACGGACCCCTCGGCGTGTTTGGTGTAGTTGCGGGTGATGCGGATCGAGCGGAGCTGATCGGCAGCGCGACCACTTGGACGTTTCATAGGGAATTCCTGTACTGAGGACGAAAAACTGCCGAGCATTATAGAGCCGCCAGCGGATTCGGGGCACTTCTAAAAATCCGGTTACGAATACGCGGTCCATCGCCCATTGTCTGGGCGCACCCGCCTCACTGCGCTACACTCCTGCGCCTTTGCAGCCTGTCGGCTCCCATTTCATCATCAGCCCGTATCTGCGGGACTGCATTGCGAGGTACCTCCATGGTGCACAGCATGACCGCCTTCGCCCGTGTCGAAAAAGCCGGCGCCCAAGGCACCCTCAGCTGGGAATTGCGCTCGGTCAACAGCCGTTACCTGGAGCCACATCTACGCCTGCCCGAGTCTTTCCGCGACCTCGAAGGCGCCGTACGTGAAGCGCTGCGCCAGGGCATTTCCCGCGGCAAGCTCGAATGCACCCTGCGCTTTACTGAAGAAACCACCGGCAAACCGCTGCAGGTTGACCGCGACCGCGCCGCGCAACTGGTCGCCGCCGCCGAAACCATTGCCGGCCTGATCAAGCAGCCCGCCGCACTGAACCCCCTGGAAGTCCTGGCCTGGCCCGGCGTGCTGGTGGCCGATGCCGCCGACCCGCAAGCCTTGAACGCCCAAGCGCTGGCACTCTTCACCCAGGGCCTGGACGAACTCAAGGCCGGCCGTGAACGCGAAGGCGCCGAACTGGCCCGCCTGATCAACGAGCGCCTGACGTCGATCGAAGCAGACGTCGTCACCCTGCGCGAACTCGTACCGCAGATGCTCGCCACCCAGCGCCAGAAGGTCCTGGACCGCTTCGCCGACATGAAGGCCGACCTCGACCCCGTGCGCCTGGAGCAGGAGATGGTGCTGCTGGCCCAGAAGAGCGACGTCGCCGAAGAGCTCGATCGCTTGAGCACCCACATCCTCGAAGTGCGCCGCGTGCTCAAGTCCGGCGGCGCCGCCGGTCGGCGCCTGGACTTCCTGATGCAGGAACTCAACCGCGAAGCCAATACACTGGGCTCCAAGGCGTTCGACCCGCGCAGCACCACGGCGGCGGTCAACCTCAAGGTGTTGATCGAGCAGATGCGCGAACAAGTACAGAATATTGAGTAAGGCAACCTCCATGACCCACAGCACCGGCACCCTTTACATCATTTCCGCCCCCTCGGGCGCGGGCAAGAGCAGCCTGGTCAAGGCCCTGACCGACGCTGACGAGCAGATCCGCATCTCGGTCTCCCACACCACCCGCGCCATGCGCCCGGGTGAGGTGAACGGCGTGCACTATCACTTCGTCGAGCGTACCGAGTTCGTCAGGATGATCGAACACGGTGACTTCCTGGAGCGCGCCGAAGTGTTCGGCAACCTCTACGGCACCTCGCAAAGCCACCTGCAACAGACGCTGGATGAAGGCCATGACCTGATTCTGGAAATCGACTGGCAGGGCGCCGAACAGGTACGCCAGCTGATGCCCAAGGCGCGCTCGATCTTCATCCTGCCGCCCTCGCTTGAAGCCTTGCACCAGCGCCTGACCAACCGCGGCCAGGACAGTGACGAGATCATCGAAGGTCGCATGCGTGAAGCCGTCAGCGAAATGAGCCACTACGTCGACTACGACTACCTGATCATCAATGACGATTTTGCCCACGCGCTGGACGATTTGAAGGCGATTTTCCGCGCCAATCAACTGCAGCAAAAGCGTCAACAGCAGCGTTTCGGCAAGTTACTCGCCGAACTGCTCGGCTGATTGGCCCTTCCCAAAATGGCTGCAAGGGCTTTACATTGGCACTTGTAGCGGTTTTGCGAGGGCCTGAGAAAAATCAGCGCTTCCCTAAACGCTGGTGATTTTTTAAACTGCTCAGTCCGCTCGCCCAACCGGGCAGCGCGCATCTTGCATTCGCTCCGAGGAATACCATGGCCCGCGTAACCGTTGAAGACTGCCTAGAACACGTGGATAACCGCTTTGAGCTGGTCATGCTCTCTACCAAGCGTGCCCGTCAACTGGCCACTGGCGGCAAAGAGCCCCTGGTCCAGTGGGAAAACGACAAGCCTACCGTTGTGGCCCTGCGTGAAATCGCTGAAGGCCTGATGAGCTACGAGTTCATCGCCAACGCTGAAATCGTTGAAGACGAACCGCTGTTTGCAGCGTTCGAGGACGAGTCCAACGAGGCCGTCTAAGCCTATGCCTGGTCGACGTAGCACGGCGCGGGGTCACAGCCTTCGGCAGGAGTTCACACTTTGCCGAGCATAGACGCCCTCGCCGATCGCTTATCGGCCTACCTCGGTCCCGACCAGGTCAACCTGGTCCGCCGAGCGTATTTCTACGCCGAACAAGCCCACGACGGCCAACGCCGTCGTAGCGGCGAGGCGTATGTCACCCATCCTCTTGCGGTGGCAAACATTCTTGCCGACATGCACATGGACCATCAGAGCCTGATGGCCGCGATGCTGCATGACGTGATCGAAGACACCGGCATCGCCAAGGAAGCGCTCAGCGCGCAATTTGGCGAAACCGTGGCCGAACTGGTCGATGGGGTCAGCAAACTGACCCAGATGAACTTCGAGACCAAGGCCGAAGCCCAGGCGGAAAACTTCCAGAAGATGGCCATGGCCATGGCCCGCGATATCCGCGTGATCCTGGTCAAGCTGGCCGACCGGCTGCACAACATGCGCACGCTGGAAGTGCTCTCCGGCGAAAAACGCCGGCGCATCGCCAAGGAAACCCTGGAAATCTACGCGCCCATCGCCAACCGCCTGGGCATGCATGCCATTCGTATCGAGTTCGAAGACCTAGGCTTCAAGGCCATGCACCCGATGCGCTCGGCGCGCATCTTCCAGGCGGTCAAGCGCGCCCGGGGCAACCGCAAGGAAATCGTCAACAAGATCGAAGAGTCCCTGAGCCATTGCCTGGCGATCGACGAGATCGAAGGCGAAGTCAGCGGACGGCAGAAACACATCTACGGCATCTACAAGAAGATGCGCGGCAAGCGCCGGGCCTTCAACGAGATCATGGACGTCTATGCGTTCCGGATCATCGTCGACAAGGTCGACACCTGCTACCGCGTGCTGGGCGCTGTACATAATTTGTACAAACCCCTGCCGGGCCGCTTCAAGGATTACATCGCGATTCCCAAGGCCAACGGCTACCAGTCGCTGCATACCACGCTGTTCGGCATGCACGGCGTACCGATCGAGATCCAGATCCGCACCCGCGAAATGGAAGAGATGGCCAACAACGGCATCGCCGCCCACTGGCTGTACAAGTCCAGCGGCGATGAGCAGCCCAAGGGCACCCACGCCCGCGCCCGTCAGTGGGTCAAGGGCGTGCTGGAAATGCAGCAACGCGCCGGCAACTCCCTGGAGTTCATCGAAAGCGTGAAGATCGACCTGTTCCCGGACGAGGTCTACGTGTTCACGCCCAAGGGCCGGATCATGGAGCTGCCCAAGGGCTCCACGGCAGTCGACTTCGCCTACGCCGTGCACACTGACGTGGGTAACAGCTGCATCGCCTGCCGCATCAACCGGCGCCTGGCCCCGCTGTCGGAACCGCTGCAAAGCGGCTCCACGGTGGAGATCGTCAGTGCACCGGGCGCGCGGCCGAATCCGGCCTGGCTCAACTTCGTGGTTACCGGCAAGGCGCGCACGCATATCCGCCACGCCTTGAAACTGCAGCGCCGTTCCGAGTCCATCAGCCTGGGCGAACGCCTGCTGAACAAGGTGCTCAACGGTTTTGACAGTGCCCTAGACAAGATCCCGCAGGAGCGCGTGCAAGCGATGCTCCACGAGTACCGCCAGGAAACCATCGAAGACCTGCTCGAAGATATCGGCCTGGGCAACCGCATGGCCTACGTGGTCGCGCGCCGCCTGCTCGGCGAAGGCGAACAGTTGCCAAGCCCGGAAGGCCCACTGGCGATTCGCGGCACCGAGGGCCTGGTGCTCAGCTATGCCAAATGCTGCACGCCGATCCCGGGCGACCCGATTGTCGGCCACCTGTCGGCGGGCAAAGGCATGGTGGTGCACCTGGACAACTGCCGCAACATCACCGAAATCCGTCACAACCCGGAAAAATGCATCCAGCTTTCGTGGGCCAAGGATGTCACCGGCGAATTCAATGTCGAGCTGCGCGTGGAGCTGGAGCACCAGCGTGGCTTGATCGCCCTGCTGGCCAGCAGCGTCAACGCGGCCGACGGCAATATCGAGAAAATCAGCATGGACGAACGCGATGGGCGCATCAGCGTGGTCCAGCTGGTGGTCAGCGTGCACGACCGCGTGCACCTGGCTCGCGTGATCAAGAAGCTGCGCGCCTTGACCGGTGTGATCCGCATCACCCGCATGCGTGCATAACCGATCCATTACAAGGAGTCACTCATGACCAAGACAGTAATCACCAGCGACAAAGCCCCGGCCGCCATCGGTACTTATTCCCAGGCGATCAAGGCGGGCAACACCGTCTACATGTCCGGCCAGATCCCGCTGGACCCAAAGACCATGGAACTGGTGGAAGGCTTCGAAGCACAGACCGTACAGGTCTTCGAAAACCTCAAGTCCGTGGCTGAAGCGGCTGGCGGCTCCTTCAAGGACATCGTCAAGCTGAACATCTTCCTGACCGACCTGAGCCACTTCGCCAAGGTCAACGAGATCATGGGCAAGTACTTCGAACAGCCGTACCCAGCCCGCGCCGCCATCGGCGTTGCTGCCCTGCCGAAGGGCGCGCAGGTTGAAATGGACGCGATTCTGGTCATCGAGTAAAAACACCCGGCGCAGCTTCAATCGCTGCGCCGACTTCGTTTCAGAAGGATTTAGTCATGCGCAAAGCGCTTGTAGCCTCGTCGTTGCTCGCCCTGCTGCTCGGCGGCTGTGCCAGCAACCCTGCCAATCTGGATGTCAGCGGGACCTGGATCAACCAGGCCGCCATCGATGCGGCAGCCAAGGGCGGCCCTTTGCGCGAAGCCTTGCAGACCTTTGGCCCGAACCTGGAATGGGAGGTCAACACCAAGGCCTTGCAGGCACGCTACTACAACGGTTTTGAAGTAGCGGAAGGCAAGTTGCAGACGGACAAGCCAGGCGCCTGGAGCGTGGACTTCTACGGCAGCGCTGCCACCGAGCTCAAGCGCAGGGGCAAAAAGCTGCTGCAAGTGGCCAACGACAATGAGCCTGAGCAACTGTTCATGCGCCCCAAGGATCCGGCTCCGGAGGGCGCGCCACTGGGCGCCAACTTCGAGCGGGCGCTCTATGCGGCGTACATGGGCGGGGACTGGAAGATCACCGACGGGGTCGGCAATGGCGCCACCGTACAGTTCCAGGCTGACGGCAAGATTGTCGGCCTGCCTGGGGTGGACCGCTACTCCCTGTGCCTAGCGGGCGATTGCGCCTCGATGAGCGGCGGTTATGACAGCATCTGGCTGCAATTGAATGGCGTGGGCAATCCGTGGATCTTTGCGCGCAAGGGCAAGCAACTGGAGATTTTCCAGGCGATCAACACGGCGCAAGCGGATGAAGTGCCTCAGTTCACCCAAGGCCCTCGCCAATGGCTGCTTGAAAAGCAATAACCGACCGGGCAAGCAGCTAAATGTGGGAGGGGGCTTGCCCCCTCCCACATTCCAGACGGTGTTTCAACCCTTGAGGATGGCTGCATAGCCTTCCCGGTAAGTCGGATAGGTCGGTGCCCACCCCAGCGCCTTGGCCCGCGCATTACTGCATTGCTTGCTGCCGGCACGCCGCACACTGGCGTCCTCGGACCACTCTGTCACCCCCAGATACTCACGCAACCAACCCACCACTTCGGCCAATGGTGCGGGCGCGTCGTCGACACCGATATAGACCTTGTCCAGCGAACCGCCCTGCTCCACATGACGCAGCAAAAACGCCAGCAAGCCCGCCGCGTCATCCGCGTGAATCCGGTTGCCATATAAAGGCGGGTCAATCGCCACGCGGTAGCCCTGGCGAACCTGGGTCAACAGCCACTCACGGCCCGGGCCGTAAATGCCGGTCAATCGCACCACGCTCGCCGGGATGCCGCTGTTGAGCGCAACCTGCTCGGCCTCGAGCATGACCTGGCCGGAATAACCTTTGGCCTGGGTTTCAGAGGTTTCGTCGACCCACTCGCCATTCTGCTGTCCATACACACTGCTGCTGGACACGAACAGCAGGTGCCTGGGCGCCTGACCGTAATCCTGCAGCCACTCCAGCACATGCTTCAAACCCTGCACATACGCCGCGCGATAGCCGGCCTCGTCGTGGTCGGTGGCTGCGGCGCAGTACACCAGGTAATCCACCCCGCCGATCGGCCAGGTCTCAGGGCAGTCTTTAATGAACAGGTCGCCGGCGATGCCGATCACGCCCTCGGGAAGACGTGAAATATCGCGGCGCAGGCCATGCACCTCCCATCCTCCGGCCAGCAATTGGCTAGCCAGCCGACTACCCACATCGCCGCAACCGGCAATCACAACAGAAGGCGCAGACATCATAAAACTCCATTCTCAAAGGCGCAGATTAGCCGCGCGAGAGGATCAACGGCCAGTAAAAAGCGAAATAAAGTAACAGTGCCACTTTAGTTAACAAGAATTACTTGCAATAATAACCACCCATTTGTCCTCGACCCGCAGGGGTCTGGCAGGACGATCACCCATTATTTTCTCTCAGGTCCGGCCAGCATGACACGTAATACAAACCCCGCTTCGCCAACCAAGCCTCACAGCCCATCCCGCGCCTGGCGTGCGATTGCTGCGATGCTGTTCAGCGTACTGCTGGCGCCGACCGCCGCTTTCGCTGATGCCACCGCACCTGCCGCTCCAGCCGCTGCCGAGCAGAATGCCGCCACCCCGGCTGCCCCAGCCGCCGCGCCAACCGCCACCGACCCGGCCCCGGCTGCAGCGCCTGCCGACGAAACCGGCGTTGTGCTGGAAGAAGACAACACACTGGGCATGGCACACGACCTGTCTCCGTGGGGCATGTACCAGAACGCCGACGTGGTGGTAAAAGCCGTGATGATCGGCCTGGCCATCGCCTCCATCATTACCTGGACCATCTGGATCGCCAAAGGCTTCGAGCTGCTGGGCGCCAAGCGTCGCCTGCGTACTGAAATCGTCCACCTGAAAAAAGCCACCACCCTCAAGGAAGCGAGTGAAACCGCGACCAAGAAGGGCACCCTGGCCAATACCCTGGTGCACGACGCGCTGGAAGAAATGCGCCTGTCGGCCAACACCCGCGAAAAAGAAGGCATCAAGGAGCGTGTCAGCTTCCGCCTGGAGCGTCTGGTGGCGGCCTGCGGCCGTAACATGAGCAGCGGCACCGGCGTGCTGGCCACCATCGGTTCCACTGCGCCCTTCGTCGGCCTGTTCGGTACCGTGTGGGGCATCATGAACAGCTTTATCGGCATCGCCAAAACCCAGACCACCAACCTCGCCGTGGTCGCCCCCGGCATCGCCGAAGCCCTGCTGGCTACCGCCCTGGGCCTGGTTGCCGCGATTCCTGCGGTGGTGATCTACAACGTCTTCGCCCGTTCGATTGCCGGCTACAAGGCCCAGGTGTCGGATGCGTCGGCAGAAGTCCTGCTGCTGGTCAGCCGCGACCTCGATCACCTGCCTCCCGAGCGCAGCTCGCAACCGCACATGGTGAAAGTGGGGTAATCGGCCATGGGCCTGCATTTGAATCAAGGCGACGACGAACTCGTCGAGAACCACGAAATCAACGTCACGCCGTTTATCGACGTGATGCTGGTGCTGCTGATCATCTTCATGGTGGCCGCACCGTTGGCCACCGTGGATATCAAGGTCGACCTTCCCGCCTCCAGCGCCAAGCCGGCGCCGCGGCCGGAGAAGCCGATTTTCCTCAGCGTGAAGGCGGATCAACGCCTGTTCCTGGGTGAAGAAGAAGTCAAGGCCGAAACCCTGGGGCCGGTGCTCGACGCCAAGACCCAGGGCAAGAAAGACACGACGATCTTCTTCCAGGCCGACAAGGGCGTGGACTACGGCGACCTGATGAGCGTGATGGATGCCCTGCGGGCAGCCGGCTACCTCAAGGTAGGCCTGGTCGGACTTGAGACGGCAGCCAAGAAATGATCACGACGCGCCACAAACTGACGCGTTATGGCACCAGCCTCGCAGTCGTGCTGGGCGTGCATGCCGTTGCGATCATCATCGCGCTCCAATGGTCCGCGCCGCAGGCGATTCAGCTGCCGCCGGCCGCGATGGTCATCGACCTCGCGCCCCTGCCGGCGCCACCGCCGCCTCCGGCACCGCCCAAGGTCGTTGCGCCACCGCCACCACCGGTCGAAGAGCTGCCTCTGCCGAAGTTGGCCGAAGCGCCCAAGCCAACGATCCAGGTGCCCAAGCCGGTCAAACCCAAGCCCAAGCCCCAGCCGCCCAAGCCGGTGGAGAAGAAGCCCGAGCCGCCCAAGGAAAAACCTTCCGAAGAGCCACCGAGCGACACGCCGCCGAGCAACGCGCCTGCGCAAAAATCCGCGCAGCCCGCCCCCGGCCCATCGGCACAGCAGCTTGCCGCCCAGGCATCCTGGCAAAGTACCCTGCTGGCACACCTGCAGAAGTACAAGAAGTACCCGCCAGGCGCGCAGCAGCGTGGCAAGGAAGGCATGAACCGCCTGCGCTTCGTGGTGGATGGCGAAGGCAATGTGCTGTCCTATGAGTTGGAGGGCCGCTCCGGCAACGCCGACCTGGACCGCGCGACGCTGGACATGATCCGCAAGGCTCAACCCTTGCCCAAGCCGCCAGCCGACCTGCTGAAAAACGGCAGTGTGGAACTCGTCGCACCGTTCGTTTACAACATCGACAAGCGCCGCCGCTAGCCGGGCACTGTGGGAGGGGGCGTGCTCCCTCCCACAGTCGGCTTCAGCGAATCAGCAAAATTACCGACAGCCCCCGCTCAATCCCCAGCAAAGTTCTGATAACGTGCGCCTATCGATTGCAGCCGGTATGCTTGGCCCGCAACTTCATGGACGCCCGCTATGACTCTTACAGAATTACGCTACATCGTGACCCTCGCCCAGGAACAGCATTTCGGCCACGCGGCCGAGCGCTGCCACGTCAGCCAGCCGACGCTGTCGGTGGGCGTGAAGAAGCTTGAAGACGAACTCGGTGTACTGATTTTCGAGCGCAGCAAGAGCGCCGTGCGCCTCACCCCCGTGGGCGAAGGCATCGTTGCCCAGGCCCAGAAGGTGCTGGAACAGGCGCAAAGCATTCGCGAACTGGCCCAGGCCGGCAAGAACCAGCTGACCGCACCGCTCAAGGTCGGCGCCATCTACACCGTCGGCCCCTACCTGTTCCCGCACCTGATCCCGCAACTGCACCGCGTCGCGCCGCAGATGCCGCTGTATATCGAAGAAAACTTCACCCACGTACTGCGCGACAAACTGCGCAACGGCGAGCTGGACGCGATCATCATCGCCCTGCCGTTCAATGAGGCGGATGTGCTGACGCTGCCGCTCTACGATGAGCCGTTCTATGTGCTGATGCCGGCCTCCCACCCGTGGACCAAAAAGGACAGCATCGACGCCGGCCTGCTCAACGACAAGAGCCTGCTGCTGCTCGGTGAAGGCCACTGCTTCCGCGACCAGGTCCTGGAAGCCTGCCCCACCCTGACCAAGGGCAACGACGGCGCCAAGCACACCACGGTGGAATCCAGCTCCCTGGAGACCATTCGCCACATGGTCGCTTCCGGCCTGGGTATTTCGATTCTGCCGTTGTCGGCGGTAGACAGCCATCACTACGCCCCCGGCGTGATCGAAGTGCGCCCACTCACGCCACCGGTGCCCTTCCGCACCGTGGCCATCGCCTGGCGCGCCAGCTTCCCGCGCCCCAAAGCGATTGAGATCCTCGCCGACTCGATCCGCCTGTGCTCGGTGGCCAAACCGCCTGCTGCGAGCTAAGTAACGGTATGACAGAGCTGTCGCAGGTGCCGGTGACGGCACTCAAGGGTGTCGGTGAAGCCATGGCCGAGAAACTGGCCAAGGTCGGCCTGGAAAATCTTCAGGACGTGCTGTTCCACCTGCCGCTGCGCTACCAGGATCGCACCCGGGTCGTGCCCATTGGCCATTTGCGTCCCGGCCAGGACGCGGTGATCGAAGGCACTGTCAGTGGCGCCGACGTGGTGATGGGCAAGCGCCGCAGCCTGGTGGTGCGCCTGCAGGACGGTACCGGTGGCCTGAGCCTGCGCTTCTATCACTTCAGCAATGCGCAGAAAGACGGCCTCAAGCGCGGCACCCGCGTGCGCTGCTACGGCGAAGCGCGTCCAGGTGCGTCGGGCCTGGAGATCTATCACCCGGAGTACCGCGCCATTACCGGCGACGAACCGCCGCCGGTGGACACCACTCTCACGCCTATCTACCCGCTGACCGAAGGCCTCACCCAGCAGCGCCTGCGCCAGTTGTGCATGCAGACCCTGACGATGCTCGGCCCGCAAAGCCTGCCCGACTGGTTGCCGCTGGAGCTGGCGCGCGACTATCAACTGGCACCGCTGGCCGATGCGATTCGCTACCTGCACCACCCGCCGGCCGACGCCGATGTCGACGAGCTCGCCCTCGGCCATCACTGGGCGCAGCACCGCCTGGCCTTCGAAGAACTGCTGACCCATCAACTGTCCCAGCAGCGCTTGCGCGAAAGCATGCGCTCGCTGCGCGCTCCGGCGATGCCCAAGGCCACGCGCCTGCCCGCGCAATATCTGGCCAACCTGGGCTTTGCACCGACCGGCGCCCAGCAACGCGTCGGCAACGAAATTGCCTACGACCTCAGCCAGCAGGAACCGATGCTGCGCCTGATCCAGGGCGATGTGGGCGCAGGCAAGACCGTGGTCGCTGCCCTCGCCGCCTTGCAGGCCCTGGAAGCCGGGTACCAGGTCGCGCTGATGGCACCGACGGAAATCCTCGCTGAACAGCACTTCATCACCTTCAAACGCTGGCTCGAGCCGCTGGGGTTGGAAGTCGCGTGGCTGGCCGGCAAGCTCAAGGGCAAGAACCGTGCAGCCGCCCTCGAGCAAATCGCCGCTGGCGCGCCCATGGTGGTGGGTACCCATGCATTGTTCCAGGACGAAGTGCAGTTCAAGAACCTGGCGCTGGTGATCATCGACGAACAGCACCGCTTCGGCGTGCAACAGCGCCTGGCTCTGCGCCAGAAAGGCGTGGGCGGGCGCATGAACCCGCACCAGTTGATCATGACCGCCACGCCGATCCCACGCACCCTGGCCATGAGTGCCTACGCCGACCTCGACACCTCGATCCTCGACGAACTGCCACCCGGCCGCACGCCGGTCAACACCGTGCTGGTCACCGACACGCGGCGCGTCGAAGTGATCGAGCGGGTGCGCGGCGCCTGCGCCGAAGGCCGCCAGGCGTACTGGGTGTGTACGCTGATCGAAGAGTCCGAAGAGCTGACCTGCCAGGCCGCCGAAACCACCTATGAAGACCTCACCAGCGCCCTGGGCGAACTCAAGGTCGGGCTGATCCATGGCCGTATGAAACCGGCCGAAAAAGCCGCGGTGATGGCCGAGTTCAAGGCCGGCAACCTGCAATTGCTGGTGGCCACCACCGTGATCGAAGTCGGTGTGGACGTGCCCAACGCCAGCCTGATGATCATTGAAAACCCCGAGCGCCTGGGCCTGGCTCAACTGCACCAATTGCGCGGCCGCGTCGGTCGGGGCAGCGCCGCCAGCCATTGCGTGCTGCTGTATCACCCGCCGCTGTCGCAGATCGGCCGCCAACGGCTGGGCATCATGCGCGAAACCAACGACGGTTTTGTCATTGCCGAAAAAGACCTCGAATTGCGCGGTCCTGGCGAAATGCTCGGCACCCGCCAGACCGGCCTGCTGCAATTCAAGGTCGCCGACCTGATGCGCGATGCCGACCTGCTGCCCGCCGTGCGCGATGCGGCGCAAGCGCTGCTGGAGCGCTGGCCGGAACATGTCAGCCCGTTGCTCAACCGCTGGCTGCGGCACGGGCAGCAATACGGCCAGGTCTGACGCCCCTCCCCCCTGTAGGAGCGAGCTTGCTCGCGAAAACCGCCCTGACGACGCGGTCATCCAGAATGCCAGCGTTATCGTTAACGATTTTCGCGAGCAAGCTCGCTCCTACAGGGGCCGCGCACCCGATCACAAACCAAAGTTAGTCAACCAACAGGTGTAACAAGCTGGTTATACTTCGGTGACTGTAAGAAATTGGATCAGGCCATGTCAGAAGTTGCCCTCGCTACAGCCCCACTGACCGCCCCGCCGGTCATTCGGGCGCTGCTCGCAAAGCTCGCCATTCCCTACACGGAAGTCATCGAACAGCCTGGCCTGAACCCTGCGCGAAAGGTCCAGGCGGTACTGCTCGAAGACGCCGTCGGCGCGCTCATGGTGCTGTTCCCCCAGAGCCAGTTGCTCGACCTCAACCGCCTTACCGAACTCACCGGGCGTCGGCTCACCGCTGTGGCGCCGGAGCGCGTTGAGCGACTATTGGGCACACATGAACTGAACCTGCTGCCGGGCCTGCCGCCACTCACCAGTTCGCCTTGCCTGTATGAAGGCTGCCTGCTCAACGAGCCGAGCCTGTTGGTGCATTCGGGCGAAGCCGGGTTGCTGCTGCAAATCGCCAGCGAGCACTTCAAGACCATGCTGACCAAAGCCAGCGCCGCGCAGTTTGGCGAGCCGCTGAGCAAGATTCGCCCCAACCTCGACCGCCCCAATGATGACCGTGAGGAAATCACCCAGGCGATGCAGGCCTTCACCGCCCGCCGTATTCAGCAACGCCTGGAAGCGACCATCGAGATCCCGCCGCTGGCCGATACCGCGCAGAAGATCATCAAACTGCGCGTCGACCCCAACGCCACCATCGATGACATCACCGGCGTGGTGGAAACCGACCCGGCACTGGCCGCCCAGGTGGTGAGCTGGGCGGCGTCACCCTACTACGCTTCGCCGGGCAAGATCCGCTCGGTGGAAGACGCCATCGTGCGCGTACTGGGCTTCGATCTGGTGATCAACCTGGCGCTGGGCCTGGCCCTGGGTAAAACCCTGAGCCTGCCCAAGGACCGTCCGCACCCGTCCACGCCGTACTGGCACCAATCGATCTACACCGCCGCCGTGATTGAAGGCCTGACCCGCGCCATGCCCCGCGCCCAGCGCCCCGAAGCCGGCTTGACCTACCTCGCCGGCCTGCTGCATAACTTCGGCTACCTGCTGCTGGCCCACGTTTTCCCGCCGCACTTCTCGCTGATCTGCCGCCACCTGGAGGTCAACCCGCATGTGTGCCACAGCTATGTCGAGCAACACCTGCTCGGTATCAGCCGCGAGCAGATCGGTGCCTGGCTGATGCGCTACTGGGACATGCCGGACGAGCTGTCCACCGCTCTGCGCTTCCAACACGACCCCACCTATGACGGGCAGTACGCTGAATACCCGAATCTGGTGTGCCTGGCCGTGCGCCTGTTGCGCAGCCGAGGCATTGGTTCCGGACCGGATGAGGCGATTCCGGATGCGCTGCTTGAGCGTCTGGGCTTGAGCCGTGAGAAGGCTGAGGAAGTGGTCGGTAAAGTGCTGGATGCCGAGGTGCTGTTGCGGGAGCTGGCTTCACAGTTCAGCCAGGGATGAATGTGTAGCCTGTCAGGCCGCTATCGGGGGCAAGCCCCCTCCCACATTTGATCGAGTTCCAGCGTTGGAATGTGGCCGACTGTGGGAGGGAGCTTGCTCCCGCTGAATCCAGCTCGGTCTCCCTGAAAGCCTACTTCTTTTTCTTCGGCTTCAAATACTTGGTCAACCCCTGGAACCAGATCACCAGCGCCGGGTTGCCCTTGATCTGGATCGACTTGTCCTGAATCCCCGTCATGAACGCCAGTTGCTTGTTCTTCGCCTGCATCGTGGCGAAGCCGTAGGCGGCATCCTTGAAGGCGATCGCAAACGCCGGCGCCGGGTGTACGCCCGAGCGGCTGGTGATGCGCTGGTCTTTGACGATGAAGTGACGGGCAACCTTGCCGTCGAGGGTCTGCAACTGGAAGGCCAGGTCTTTGTCACCCAGCTGCTGCTGGAAGGCGGGATTGGTGCGGCTGGCTTTGCCCATCATCAGGCCCAGCACCCACAGGAGAAGACGAAATTTCATGCACACGGCCTCGGTGTAATTATTGAGTGGCCGCAGCAGTGTAACGATTTGCAGGCAGAACGCCACCGATCTCGCGCTTTAGCAGGAGATCGGCTGGCGTTTAACGCTTATAGCAACATGTTACTTAAACGTTAGGGCAAGGCACCGGCGCCCAGTCGGCCAGGTTCGGATCACGGCAGCTGCCCTCAAGCTGAGCCTTGCCGGCGCTGGCGACCTGCTTGCTTTCAGCCTGCTTGGCCTGCACGGTCTGGATGCTCTTCTCGGTGGTCACCGCTTCTTGTGGCACCACTGGCAGCACTTTCTTTTTCGGCGGCTTGACGACTTTCTTGCCTTTGGCTGGCGGCGCGACCTGTGTGGTGTCGGCAGTGGCGACGGTGACCACATCATTACGCTGCACCCCCACTTGCTGCAGGTCTTTCTCGTAGGCCTGGGTGTAGTTGTTCAGGTCTTCGCTGGCTTTGCCGTTGACCGCAACGATCAGGTCGTTGGATTCCTTCAGGCCTGCCACGATTTCCGCCAGGCGCTTGCGGCCTTCGGTATCGTTGACGGTCTTGGCCTTGCGGTCTGCCACCAGCTTGGTGAACGCGCTCTGATAGCACTGCTGCGAAGCCTTGGCATAGGCGGTGCTGCGGTCGATGTCAGAGGCGCTTTTGTTGAAGTCGGTGGAGTAGGAAGCAATGCGCTGGTTGTCATCGGCGATCTGCTTCTGACGCTCGGTGTAGTAGCCCGCCGCGCCGCCCGCCAGGGCACCGCCGGCTGCGCCGATAGCCGCGTTACGGCCGCGCTTTTCCTTGTCGCCGGTCAGGGCGCCGAGCAATGCACCGCCGGCCGCGCCAATAGCGGCGCCGCTCACGACTGACTTGGTCATGTTCGAATCGGTAGCGCGCAGGTGCTGCACCGGCTCGTAGCAGTTCGGGTAGTACTCGACTTTGGTGCTCGACGCGACCTTGGACGCAGGCGACGTAGCGCAACCGGTCAACACGGTGCTGAAACCAGCCGCGATCAGCAGCAGGTGACGCTTGGAAACCGACTTACGGGAAAAAAGCATAGGTGTGATCTCTATTAAGTTTGACTTGCCCAGCACGGCCCACCGCCGTCTGAGTCCCTTCCAAGCTCGCTGGACAGCCAACGATCAAGACCGCTGACCGCTCGCTGCGAGCAATTCCTTCAAGATCGTTGCCGGGTCGGCCCGCTGTTGCTTGCGGTAGTTGCCGACATGGCGAACGAACAGTGTTGCGCGCGTCACCAGGCTCTTGCCGAGCACCGGCTTGCGATCCAACTCT
This sequence comes from Pseudomonas fluorescens, assembly GCF_002837185.1. GTDB lineage: Bacteria > Pseudomonadota > Gammaproteobacteria > Pseudomonadales > Pseudomonadaceae > Aquipseudomonas > Aquipseudomonas fluorescens_AM. Next base: position 34,846 of record NZ_KZ477987.1, read on the forward strand.
TCCTTGATCCGTTGAAACTGGGCCTGGATCACCGCATCGGTATAGCGCGTACCGGTGGCCAGGTTATCGATATAAATCGCCACCGCGCCATCCAGCGCGCTGCGCCCGTTGGCAATGGCCATGTCGAATAACTGCGCGCTGGCCGTGTCCTTGTTATCCACAGCCTGCTGGCGGCTCTTCTGCAGGTTGGCCAGGCGGATGTTGTAGTTGCTGATGGTCTCGGCCACCAACGCGGCAGACTGGATCAGGTTGCCCGCCGCTTCTTCGCGTTGCTGGGCGATCAGCGAAACGTTGCGCTTGAGTTCTTCGTTGACCAGCCCCAGTTCGGCTTGCAGCTTGGGATCGACGCTGGCGGCGATGATGCTGTCCAGGCGCTTGGTCGGGTCCTGAGCGTCGTCGATGGCGTCGGTCAGCGAGGCGAGGCGTCCTTCTTTCTGCCACTGGGCGAACAGTTCCTTGTAGCGCGAGCGCGGCGCCGACAGCGCGCCAATCGCCACGCGAAAGCCGGTGGTCTCGTTGCTTTGCTCGGTGCCATCGGCGCCAAACAGCGGGTACTCGCGGCGCATGCCGGTAAACAATGTGCCTTCGCCCTCCAGGTAATTGCCGCCCTTGACCACGAAGCCGCCATAAGTGCCCTGGCGGCGCCCTGCGTGCACCAGCTGGAAGGATTCCTGAACCATTTCCGCAGCGTTGCCGATTACATCGAACATACCGATCGGGTTGGGCAATTTGGTGCCGATGGGCATCAACCGCGCCGCCTGTCCGGTGCCACCCGCAACTTGATTGAACACCGCGTAATCGCCCAGGGGTCCGTCGTTTTCACTGCCCTCGATGCGGCGTGGAAACAGACGCCCTTCCAAATCCTGACGACTCACCGCCTGGCCACCGCGCGCGGCGTACTCCCATTCGACTTCGGTGGGCAGGCGCACAAAGCCCAGGCCGCCGTCTTCGGCCGAGGCACCGCGGCCGCTCACCGGCAGCAACTCGCGGTGGTATTTCATCAGCCAGGCGCTGTACACCGCCGAGAAGCGCTCGGCCTCGAAACGCGACAATTTCACTTTAGGCAAACGCCCGGCCATACCCTCAGGCGCATCGCAGGCCGGAGCCGGTTCGCCGCTGGCCAGGGACTGCGCCTGGGACATCACTTGGGCGTACTGGCGGGCCGTCACTTCGTACTTGCCGATGAAGTACAGCATCGGCTTGAGCGGGGTTTTGGCGTCGGTTTTCGGCATCAGCGGCGCGATGATCTTGTTCCAGTCTTTCGGCAGATCCTTGAGGGTGAACTGGCCATTGATGAAGTCGCGGCGATAGCCGGAAATAAACGACTGCTGGTAGCCCGCCTCGCCTTCGGCAAAGGGATAGCCGAGGCTGACCTCGCGGTCGTCCAGGGTGCCCTGGGCCAACACGTAGGCGTAGCGAAACACCATCTGGCCTTCGCACGGCAGCGGCAGGCTCACGTCGTCCGGCAACGGCTTGGGGTTGTCGAGCTTGTCGCTTGCTTCATCGGCCCAGGCCAGTGAGGCCAGGCTCAGCGCCACACAGGCGCCCAGTAACTTAAACATCTCTGATTCCTTCGCAAGACTGGATACGCGCCACTCGCCAACCCCCACACGCCGCCGCCACGGCGCTGACGCCGAGCACGGCAGCCAGGGCCAGGCCGTAGTGACGCGCCAACAGATGGCTGGCGTATTCGCCCGGCACCTGCACGAATAATCGGTTCAAACCCGCTTCGGCCAGCCCATACAGCCCGGCACTGAGCACCGCGGCAATACTCGCGCTGTACAGCGCCTGCAGCACCACGAACAGCAACAGCGCCGCGGTGGAAAATCCCAGCAGGCGCAACACTGACAACTCCCGTCGCTTACGCGCCACCGCAGCCAACGCGCCGGCGAAGGTCGCGGCAAATGCACCGGCCAGGGCCAACCCGCAGATGATCCAGAATACGATCGACAGGTTGCGACTCAACGACTGCACCTGGGCGATGGTCGGTGCCTGGGTCGACACCGGCAGATTCTGCCCGGCGAAATAGAGGCGCAGCGGTTCCACGTCGGTGAGTCCGCGCGCATACAAGCGAAACGCCGGGTACACCCGCTGCTCGCCCACCGCCACGGCGTCACCCTCCCATCCCAACGCCGGCACTGCGCGGCCATCGCGATAATCTTCCACCGCCTCCAGCAACGCCAGATCCGCAAACAGCCCGTCACGCGCGAAAGCCTCCAACGGCAATACCGCCCGCACCTGCAACCGCGCTCGCTGGGCCTCGACGCGCCCGGCCAGTTGCCGCGCAAAGCGCGTCTCCAGCCAGTCGCCGGGCCGCGCCGCGAGCTTCTCGGCGGCGGTATGGCTGAGCACGATCTGGTCCAGACCCTCAGGTATCGGCAAGCCGACCAGCAGCGGGTCGCCCGGCGCGGTCGGCAGCATTTCCAGGACCAAGGCGCCCACCTGCGCGGTCGCCGCAATCTGCCGCGTACGCGGTATGGCAAACGCCACATCGCTGCGCCGGCCAAGCTGCTCGACGAAAGCGCTGCTGAATCGACCGCCGCCCAACGGAATAATTTCACGGGTAGCGGGGTCGGTCTCCAGGCGTTGGGTCAAACTGCCAACCAGTCCAAATTTCAGGCCAAATAACACCAGCAACGGCGCGATGACCGCCACCAGTGCCAGCACCGAGCAGGCTGACAGCCACGCATCGTTGCGGTAGTCCTGCCAGGCAAGCGACGCAACCAGGCCGATGCGCATCAGCAGGCCTCCCCGAGCGTGGCCGTGACACCGCCGTCGGCATCGCGTCGGCAACCGATGCGGCGCACCTGCAAGCCGCTGGCGCGGGCCAAGGGTTCATCATGCGTGGCGATCACACAGGCGGCGCGGTGTTCACGGGCCTGGGCCAGCAGTGCCTGCATCACGCGCTCGGCATTGAGCGGGTCGAGGGACGCCGTCGGCTCATCGGCCAACACCAGTTGCGGTGCATGGGCCAGGGCGCGGGCGCAGCTCACGCGTTGGCGCTGGCCCACCGACAGCGCCGCCGGACGCTTGTCCAGTTGATCGCTGATTTGCAGCTGCTCGGCCAGGCGCGCCACGCTGCCGTCGTCCTTCAAACCCAGCAACTGCCGGGACAAGGCAATATTGCCGCGCACATCGAGAAATTCGAGCAGCCCGCCGGTTTGCAGCACATAGCCCAGATGCCGGCTGCGCAATCGGGCCAGGTCGGTCTGCCGGTCCGCGCGCCACAGCCCATCGATGTCGACCTCGTTGAGTTCGAACTGCCCGATCCGGTCCGGCGCCAGCACCAGTGCGAGCATATCCAGCAAGGTGCTTTTGCCGCAGCCGCTGGGCCCGACAATCGCCAACTGCTCACCCGCACGCACGTGCAGCGCCGGAATCACCAGGCTGTAGCGCTGGCTGCCGACGCCCCGGCTTTTGTGCACCGCGTTCAGGCTCAGCATCACGGCAACGTCGACAACGGCACGCGGTACAACGCATCGCCCGGCTCGGCATCGCCGAACCGCACCCAGTTGGCCAGGTCATTGTGGAAGGTCTCGTAGAGACGGATTTTCGAATCCAGCTCGTCGATAAAATCTGCCTGCTCGGCCACGCTCAACGACAACCACAGGTCCTGGGTCATGTTCAGCGATTTGCTGCGATACGGCAGCCCCTCCAGGTACTCGCCCAACAGGCCGCCGTCGGCCAGGTTGCCGCCCTTGCGCAGGGCTTGCGGGTCACGGCTCATGTAGGCCGACGCGCTGGCAATTTCCTGGAAGAAGTCCTTGGGCGAGCTTTGGGTCTTGCGCGCCGCATCGACGATTAATTTCAGCGACTGCTGCAAGTCGTTCAGCTGCAATTTGGTCAGCATCACGCACACCTGGAACGCCGGCAGCGCCGGGTTGGTCAGGTCGCGGTCGGCGGTCCAGGCGCTGACCAGTTGCGGTGCCTGGCTTGCGGTTTTACGGCCGAGGAAGTCCATGTGCATGGCATAGCCGACGGCTGCGGATTTGTCCGCCAGGCTCGGCGCGGCACTGAGCAAAGGCACTGGCTGCGGCGTGTTGCTGCGCACCTGATGCACGAGGTTGGCGAACACCGTGCCGATCTCATCGACACGCTCACCCAGCTTGCGTACATCGCCGCCCGGCACCGGCGTGTACAGGTCGCCGATCTGCGGGTTGGCGTCGGCGGTCAGGACGCGATACTGACTCTCGGCGCCGGCATGGGTTTTCTTGCCGGCATCGGTGCGCAGATGCAACGCGTAGATCTTGATCTGCTTGCCCAGCGCCGCCTGGCGCACTTCGGCTTCGTTCATCTGGGTGGAGGCGAACGGGTCGTTCTTGCGCAGCGCACCGGCATCGGAGACCAGCAGGATGATGCGCCCGCCGTAGCCGGACCAGTCCATGCCGTCCACCGCCTGCATCACGCCGGCAAACGCGTCTTCGTTGAACGAGTGGCTGGACACCGTCGAGGCCTTGACCTGCCGCGCCATGTCGAGGAAACGCTGCGGATCGCGGCCCTGATCAAGGGTGATCAGGGTTTTGGCCACGTATTCCAGGCCGGGGGTTTTCTTGATGCTGTTGCGAAAGCCCACCAGGCCGAAGCTGACGCTGTCCAGCTCGCCGCGCTCGGCGATGCGGGTTTGCAACTCGTGCACCACGTCGCGCACTTGATCGATATAGGGCTGCATCGACACAGTGGTGTCGACCACCAGCACCACAGCGGTACGGAAGGCGTCGGCATGGGCACTGAGCGCGGGCGCCGAAGGCTTGGCGACCGCGCTGCTGCCAGGGTCGATGGACGCCACGTTGAGCAACTGCACCGGCTGGCCGTTTTCGTCGAAGCTCTCTTTGGAATCAAAAATCGGCAACAGGTAGAACTGGTCTTGCGGCACCGCGCTGGCGGTGGGTTCCAGGGCCAGGACTTGCTGGTTGTCCTCACGGTTACTTTGCGCCTTGGCCAACGCACTCTTCGCCGCAGCCGGATCGCCCAACAGTTTTTCCACCTCGCCGGACTGACGCAGAAACATCACTGGCGCACGCCCCGAGCGTTCGGTGAACTTGAGCACCAGGCTTTGTTTCCAGTCACTGACTTGGGAGGCGGGCAGCCAACCGTCGCTGCGTCCGTCGGTAGCGGCGCCGACACGCACCCAAGGGCTGCCGTCGATATCTTTGCGCTGGTACACGTAGAGCACGGAAAACGCGGGTAGCGCCTTGCCCGGCGCGCTGCCCGCCTCGTTGGAAAGCTTGGCGCCGGGCTTGCTGAGCACGCGCTGGAACAGCGTTTTCTTGCCCGCCATCAGCAACGGTCGTTGACCACCGTCCACTTCAGCGACGGCTACGGGCGGCGTCACCTTGGGAACCACGGCAGCCGGCGGTTGGGCAGGCTCATCGCTACCGCTCAGCCACCAATAGCTGGCACCACCGATGGCCAGTGCCACCGCAACCGCCACGGCGGCCAATGCCAGCACCGGCCCACGGCGCTGTTCGGACGGGGCGTTGTGCTGCGTTGGCGTCACGACCGGTTGGCGCACTATCGGCTGCGGCTGCGGTTTGTCGGTGGGTATGTCGACGGTGACAGGGGTCATGCCCGCCAGGTCAAAACTCAGTGGAATCGGCAGCGGCCGCACCAGGGTAGCCTCCGGCGACTCCGCCGGCAGGTTGTCCAGGGCCAGCAGTAATGCGTCGGCATCCGCGAAACGCTCCGCCGGATCCTTGGCCAACAACTTGCGCAGCACCTCCTGGTAACGGCCGTGGTGCACCGGCAATTCCGGCAACGGCTCAGTCAGGTGCGCGAGCGCCGTCGAAAGCGCATCGGTTCCGCGGTACGGCAGCTCGCCGACCAGGATTTCGTACAGCACCACGCCCAGCGCATACAGGTCGGCGCGACCGTCGATCTCCTGGCCGCGTGCCTGTTCCGGGCTCATGTAGCTCGGCGTGCCCACGGCGAAGCCGGCCTGGGTGAACTGGGTGCGGTCGTCCAGGGACTTGGCGATACCGAAGTCCGACAACACCGCCGTGCCATCGGCGCGGAACAGGATGTTTGCCGGTTTCACATCGCGGTGTACCAGCCCCTGTGCATGGGCATAACCGAGCGCCGAGGCAATCTGGCGGATCAGCGTCACGCCCTGCTCCGGGGTCAGCCCGGCGGCAATGCGCTCTTTGAGCGTACCGTTGGGCAGGTACTCCATGGCCATGTAATACATTTCACCGACATTGCCGATGTCATGAATGGTCACCGTGTGCGGGTGCGACAGGCGCGCCAGGGTCTTGCCCTCGCGCAGGAAGCGTTCGCAGAACGTCGGGTCGGCCGCCAGGGCCGCCGCCATCACCTTCAACGCCACCTTGCGTTCCAGCGAGCGCTGGGTCGCCAGGTAGACGTTGGCCATGGCGCCTTCGCCGATCTCGCCTTCGATGGCATAGCCCGGGATCTCGATGATCATGACGAGACCTTCACGACGATCGTGGTGATGTTGTCCGGCGCGCCGCGATTGAGCCCCAGGTGGACCAGGCTGCGCACGATTTCATCCGGCGCGTCATGGCCGAGCACTTCGCCAATCTCATGATCCTCGACGGTCTTGGTCAGGCCGTCGCTGCACAGCAGGTAGCTGTCGCCGGGGGCGATCAACAGCTCCACCGAGGCCACGTTCAGTTGCGCTTCCACGCCCACCGCGCGGGTGACGATATTGGCGCGTGGGTGCACGCGGGCATCGGCTTCGCTGAGCAGGCCGCTGTCTTGCAGGTCCTGCACATAGCTGTGATCGCGGGAGAGGCTTTCCAGCTCACCGTCGCGCAGGCGGTACAGGCGACTGTCGCCGGCCCACAGGCACACCCCACGCAAGCCGCGTGCGGCCAGCACCACCACGGTGCTGCCCATCATGGTCACGCCACGGTTGGCGGTTTCTTCGCGTACCGCCGCGTTGATGCGAATCAGGTCGTTGCGCAAGGCGGCAGCGTATTCGTCGAGGGAGCGCCCCACCGGTACAGCGCGCAAGCTGTCGACGATCAGGCTGCTGACGTAATCCCCCGCCGCGTGCCCGCCCATGCCATCGGCCACCACCCACAGGCGGTTCTCCGGCAGCTCCAGGCAAGCATCTTCGTTGACCTGGCGGACCATGCCCACATGGCTTTTGCTCGCGGATTTGTAAGTCGCCCCCATCTACACCACACCTTCTTGTCCGAGCAGAAACTGCGCAAAATCGCTGGCGGCAGGCAAGCCCTGACACCGTAATAAACCGGGAGAAATACGCTGCGAACCGCGTCCCCACCACAGGCTGGCACCTTCGCAGGCTTGTTCGGCCAGCGCCGTCATGCGCCCGTGGGGCACGGTGGCGGCCACGCGTTGCAGGCCGGCGAAACGGCTGTCGAGCGCACGCGGCTCAGTCGTCGGCACGCCAAGGCGGTCGAGGCCAGCGCTGAAACCTTCAAACGTTGCGCCGCTGTCCAGGGTGCCGAGCAGCAGCTCCTCGGCCTGCTCGAACCACCCATCCGGCCCGCCCACCAGGGAGGCGGGGTTGGTGTCGTGATCGAGCAACACCACCACGGCCAGCGGAAAATACCGCCCGACCCGATCGATACTCGGCATCACCACACCCGCCGCCGCATCCGGTCCGCACACCCCGGGCGCCAAGACAAAGCGCCACAGCGGGCTGACCAGGTAAGCGTTGAGCCAGTCGCCGCCCAGGCTGTTCTGGCTGGCGAGCAGCCCCGCCGCCAGCCAGCTGTCCCAGGGGCCGATAAAGCTCTGGGGCAAGGCGCGGCTGACAAAATCACCACGACTGGCCAACTTGCCGTAGAAACCCAGCGTCGTCATAGCCGCTCCGGCAAGCTGAAGCCGCTGAGCACGCGGCTCTTGAACGGGTTGAAGGCGCTGTTGGCGCGCAATTCGTAAGCGATGCTCGCGCCGTCGACCCGCAGGCGCAGGTTGAAGCGGTCCGGCGAGTTGCCGGCGGTCAGGTCCGATTGCTCCAGCAGGCGGAACCAGGCCCACGGGCCGTCCAGCGTCACACCGGAACGCCCGCTTGCCGAGGGCGGCATGATGGAAATACGCACCACGCCAATGCTGCCGGGGTTCGGCCATTGCATCGCCACCGGGCGGCTCGGGCCGTGGTCATAGCTCAGTTGCTGGCCGTCGAGGTCCAGCAGGAACTGGGTGATGGTCGGGTCCATCGACACCGGCTTGAGTTCGAAGCGCACGATAGGTTGCGTGCCCCCGGACCTGAAGAACGCATCGCGAATAGCCGCCGCGCGCTGGAAGGTCTGCAGCACGCCCGGCGCGATACCGAGCTTCTGCGCCGCGCCCGGCTGCCAGCGCCAGGTCTGCGCCGAGGTATCCACATAGGGCTGCAGGTACTTACGGAAGTAGTTATCCATCACCCCGCCGACGCCGAAGAACTGGCCGAAGTCATCCAGGGTCGCGTCCCGCGCACTGCCGGGCGACATCGGATAGCGTCCGGCCAGGGACTGGCGATACACGTTGACCACTTCGCTGACCCAGGCCGCGTTCAACTGGTTACGCACCCCGCCCATCATGCTGTTGGTGGTGGAATTGACCACCGACTTGACCATGCCCTGCACCAGCGGCGGTTGGCGCTCGGCATTCAGGCTGACCCGCGTGGCCGCAGCCGCCGCCTGGTTCTTGGCTTCGCCGAGCAGCGCATCGCCGCTGGCACCGACCATGGCGCTGACCTGCACATACAGCGCATTCATGTCCGAGAGCAGGCTGTCGATGGCCGCCGGCTCGCCTTCGTTTTTACTGACGATGCTGTTGAGTTCGGCAAAGTGCGCGGTGACTGGATCATCCGCAGCCACCGGCGCATTCGCCGTGGGTTGTTCCTGGCCGAGCAAGCTGCCCAAGCGCTCCTTGAGCTTGTCGACACCGCCTTCCACCGGCACACCCTTGGCGGCCAGTTGACGCTCTTCGGCCTGCAGGTCGGTTTCCCTGGCCACCGCCACCAGCAGCTTTTTCAGCGGTGAGGTCGGCCCCGAGATAACCCGCAGCACGTCGGCGGCCTGGGCCACGCTGGTGATCGGCACAAAGTCGATGTCGGCGAGCAACGCGTCCCACTGGCGCTGATAGTCCTGGAAATACAGGCGGCGCACATCGGCGGCCAGGCTCACCACGTTCTGCTGGTCGGCCTGTTCCTGGCCCAGTACCCATTGCTCTTCAGCCAGGGTGCCAGTCTGGTTCAGGCTGCTCAACAAAAACGCCTGGCGATAGCCCCTGGCGGTGAAGAAACCACTCAACGGCTCGCCCAACGGCTTGCCGCTCTTGCGACTGAACACCAGCGCGGCATCACGGCCGGCCGCTTCGTTGAGGCGAAAGTCCGCAATACCTTCAGGCAGTTTCTGGCGTTTGACCCGGTCGTAGACACGCTGGGCCACCGGCAGTTGTTGCAGTTGGCGGCGCAGGTCGTCGATCAGGCGTGGGTCAAGACGCGCAGTCGGTGGGTGACGGTCAAACAGTGCCTGCAAGTGCCCGGTCAAGGCCTGGCGCTGATCGGCCGGCAGGTCGCGTGGCAGGTTGCGGTCCCAGTCGAGGGCGATCCAGGCCTTGATGAAGTCCGGGTCGTAATGCTCGTTGTCGGCCAGCATCAGATAGGCCTTGAGGCCTTCGTAGAGGAAGTCCGAGTTGCCGCCGCCGTGCAGTTGTTCTTCGATGCGCGTGACCAGGCGCGGGGCGAAGACCGCGATCAGCAACTTGCGATAGACGCTTGCGGATTCGGCTTCGAGCATGTCGCCCTGGTACAGCCCCAGCCCTTCGGACCAGCTTGGCGAATCGCCGGCCAGGTGCTTCACCGCGTTGAGCAAAGGCAGCACGGCCAATACGTCACGCTGCGCCGGGCTCAGGTTCTGCACGGTCTGGCCCAGGGGAGCGACTTTCTGATCGACCTGGGCGATATACGCCTGGTTGGCGCGATAACTCACCCACCACAGGCTGCTGACCACCACCACCAAGGCCACCGTGGCCGCGAGGACACCCCGGGCGAGCCACTTGCGACGGCGCTCGACTTTCGGGTTCACCCCGACCAGGCCACGTTCGGCAAAGGCTACGGCGGTAAAGAGTTTTTCGATGAAGTAACTGCGCCCGGTGCCGCTCTGGCGCGCCAAGTGTTGGCGGTCCAGGTTCATGCTCTGGGCCATGGCGCCGATCAGACGGTCAATCGGGCTGCCTTCCTGGGTGCCGCTGGTGAAGTACACGCCGCGCAGCAGCGCACGCTCTTCAAAGGCATTGGGTTTGAACACGCCCTCGAGGAAGCTCTGCAGGCAGTCCTTCAATGCGCCGAACTGCTGCGGGAAACCGTAGATCAGGTCGCGCCGCGCCGGGTCGCGTTCCTGTTGCAGGCGTTCCACCAGGCGTTCGTTAAGACGCTGTTCCAGACCGGCGAATTCGCTTTGCAGATGCGCCAACGGGCTGTCGCTATGCTTGCCGTCGTCCAGGGCAAAGGTCATGCCCCACACCTGGGCGCGCTCTTCCTTGCTCAGGTTGTCGAAGAACTCCATGAAGCCCGGCACCAGGTCGAGCTTGGTCAGCATCAGGTAGATCGGGAAACGCACGCCCAATTGGGTGTACAGCTCCTGGATGCGCAGGCGAATCGCGGCGGCATGGGCGGCGCGCTCGGCGTCGGTGCCCAGCAGCAGGTCCGACAGGCTGATGGCAATGAAGGCACCGTCGATGGGCCGACGTGAGCGCTGCTTTTTCAGCAGGTCGAGAAAGCCCAGCCACGCGGCTTTATCCACCGTCGAGTTGCTGTCCTGGGTGGTGTAGCGACCGGCGGTGTCGAGCAGTACGGCCTGGTCGGTAAACCACCAGTCGCAGTTGCGCGTGCCGCCGACGCCGCGCACCGCCCCCGCGCCCAATTGCGCAGCCAGGGGGAAGTGCAGCCCGGAATTGACCAGTGCGGTGGTCTTGCCCGAACCCGGCGGGCCGATGATCACGTACCACGGCAGCTCATACAGATTGCGGCGTTCGTCGCCACCGAGCTTGGCTTTCTTGAGCAGCGTGAGGGCTTCGTCCATGCGCTGGCGCAGGGTCGACAGCTCTTCGGCGGTCGCGACGCTATCGGGGTCGGCCGGGGTTTCGGCGGCCAGGCTGCGCATCACTTCGGCGGCCTGTCGGCGCGCCTGGATGATGCGCAACACGCGGTAGGCCATCCACAGTGCAAACACCAGGATGATCAGCGCCCAGCGGCGTCCCTCGGGCACCAGCACGTCGAGCAACGGCCCGACAAACCAGATGATCAGGCTCAGGGCGATCAACCCCAGCACGGGGATCACCCAGCGAATCATGAAACTGAAAAACGCCTTCACTCGACGCCCTCCGCCAATACGGTGATTTCAACCCGACGATTGCGGGCACGGCCTTCGGCAGTACTGTTGGTGGCCAACGGCTCGGTGTCGCTGCGGCCTTCGGCGCTGAAGCGCTCGGCCTGGCCGGTCTTGGCCGCGAGGATCTCCAGCACCGACTTGGCCCGCGCTTCGGACAGCGCCCAGTTCGACGGAAAGCGCAGGGTGGCAATCGGGCGGTTGTCGCTGTGGCCGGTGACCCGCACCTGGCCCTTGACCTTGCGGATGGCGTCAGCGATGCGCAGCATCAGCGGCTGATAGTCGTCGACGATGCTGGAACTGGCGGACGCAAACAGTTCATCGCCACGAATCGTCACCACAGAGCGGTCCACCTTGTCTTCCACGGCTACGCGGCCGGCCTTGATGTCTTCGGCCAGGAAGCCGGCCAGGCGTGGCCGCTCGATCACTTTCGGTTGCGCCACCGGACGGTCGATGGCCTGCACCGGAATCTCGCCCAGGGCATGGATATTCTTGAACACCGGCTCGGCATCCGAGGTCAGCTTCATGCGCAGGCCAAACAGCAACGCCAGCAGCAGCGCCAGGCCGATCGCCAGCGCAATCCACGGCGGCATGAATTGCGCCAGGCGATCGCGCGCCACGGTCACGCCGCGCCAGTGCGGCGACAGCTCACGCTCGTGTTCGCCACGGGCATTGCGAATTGCCGCGGCAGTGCGCTCGCGCAAGGCTTCCAATTGACTGCGCCCGTCGGTCATCACGCGGTAGCGGCCCTCAAAACCCAGGCACATGCACAGGTACAGCAGCTCCAGCAGGTACAGGCGCTCCCGTGGGCTTTGCAGGCAGTGGTCGAGCAACTGAAAGACCTTTTCACCGCCCCAGGCTTCGTTGTGCACGGTGATCAGCAAGCTCTGTTTGCCCCAATCGCTGGTGCTGCCCCAGGGCGTACTCAGCACGGCTTCGTCCAGGGCGGTGCACAGCGCGTAACGGGCCAGCAGCACTTCGTTGCGCGCCACACCGGCGGCTTCGGCGCGCTCTTCAAACTGGCGCAGATAGGCCAATAACTGCGCGCGCAGGCTGGCCGGCGCCGGGTGTGCAAGGGTGTTACGCAACCGCGTCAGCAAGGCCAGCAACGGGCCGGCGGCGCTTTCCAGCGGGTTGAGGCCCTGGCTTTTGCCGGTGAGCATCGGCGCGGCCGGCATCGACAAAGGTGCAGGTTCCGCGCGCGCAGGTTCGGGTGCTCGGCCGCCCGGGCGCGGCATGAACTGTGTGCGGTCATCATCATTGGGATGCATCGCGGATTATCCTCGGATCGCCCAGAAGGCCAGGTTCAAGCCCGGGAACTGCCCGGCGATGTGGAAGGCGAAACCGCCGGAATTGCTCAACTGCTGCCAGTGTTCGCTGCCCCGGTCCAGCTCGTAATAGGTACTGCCTGCGTGGTAGGGCAATTGGCGTGGCGCCACCGGCAATGGCAGCAGGCCGATGCCCGGCAATTGCAGGTTGACCATGTCGCGGATGTGCTCCACCGAGCCGACTTTGCTCTGCTGGCCGAAGCGCGCGCGCAGGGTTTCGCCGGGCACGTCGGCACGTACCACGAGGATGAAACTGGCATTGTCGAGCAGGGTCTTGTCGGCCAGCATCGCCACGTGGATACCGTAGGCCTTCTCCACAATCGGGATCGGCGTGGCCTTGCTGTCGATCAGCATCGACAGCGCCTCACGCAGGGCCGCCATCACCGGGGCGAAGCTCAGGGCCAGGTCGTCGTGCTGGTACTGCGGGTATTCCTGGGGGCGGCGGCCAGAGGTCGAGAATGTCGAAAACTCACCGGCCAGGCTCACCAGCTCACTGAAGAAACGCTCCGGGTGCAGCGGGCTCAACTGGCTCAAATGCTGAATCAACGGCTGGGCGCGGTTGACCAGTTGCAGCAGCATGAAGTCGGCAATCTCCGAAGCGCCGCCCGCGCCCGACGCCACCACACGGCCAGCCAGGGCTTCGCCACGCTGGTGCAGCAGGCCGAGCAGCTCGCTGCGAAAGGCCGTCAGCGGCTTGCTCGCGACCACGTCCAATACCGGCGGGATGTACGTGTCGTCGAGCACCAGTGCGCGGTCGGCGCGCTTTTCCTTGATGCGCACCAGCCCGATGGCGGCGTAGTCGCTGATGCCGTCCTGGGCGGTCAGCAAACGCAATGCCCTGGAGCCCACAGCCACCGGCGCGCGGTTTTCGAAGGGCGCGTTGTCGTCGCGCACTTCACGCACCTGGCTCACATAACGCGCGGCTTCCAACGCCTCGCCCTCGTCCACCGTGTCACGCGCACCGGCACGCTTGAGCGGCAGGGCTAGATAAACCAGACCGTCGCGCAGGTTGTCGTCGATATTCAGCGGACTCGGCGCCAGGTCGTCCTGGGGGATATTGAACGGCGTACCGTCAGGCAGCAGGCCACGGGCCGACACGATTGCCAGCTTGCCCTGGGCGAGCAGGCCCTGGTCGATCAGCAACTCGGAAAAGCCCCAGGCACCTGCAGACAACGGGCGGCTGCGGGCGTCGATCAGGTTTTCCAGGTAACGGTCATGCTGCTGGAAGTGCTGCGTTCCGATGAACATGCCTTCCGACCAGACCACGCGATTGTTCCAGGACATGGGGGCTCCGATTGCTTGTTATTGGGCTGGGCTGGAGGGGGTAGCCACGACGTCGGCGCGCACGGCGCGCACATCGAGGCTGATCTGATATTCGCTGTATTGGCGCGGCGGCACGTTGATAACGGCGCGCCATTGCGCCCGGTCCAGCTCGCGATAGCCCACCAGCAGGCCGATCTGCCGGGTGGCCGGGTCGAGATCGCGCTGAACGCTCAGCTGTTGGCCGGGCTGGATCACCACTTCGTCCTGGTCCAGCAGGTCCAGGCCAAGCGTGGATTGCGCACGGTCAGCCAGGGCGAAGTAATCGGAGCGCGCGAACGTCGCGGCGTTTTTCAGCTCGAAAATACGCACCCGCACCGGGGCGGCCTGGCCGTTGGCGCCGGGGTTGAGCCCGGCGATCGCATGAAAATGCAGCTCGACGGCGGCAGTGTTCGCTTCAGCGTCGGCGGCGGCTTCGGGCTTGGCCGCGTCCTTGGCACACGCCGTCAACAGCAGCGCGGTGGCGGCTGCAAGTAAAAACCTGGGAATCATCCTGCGTCCTCAATGACGTGTTTAGCTATCCGTTTTATCCATCACTGCGACGCGGCTCAGCGTCGCTGTCGTGCACTGTGCGCTTCGTAGGCCCGGCTGAATTCGCGGCCGAACAGGTCCTGGAAATCTTCCTGGGCCTCGCGGGAAATATTGTTGTAGAGCTCGGTGAATTGCTGCCAGTACTGGGCCTGGCGCGAGCCGTTGAAAATACTCGAGAGGCCGCCGGGCCTGCCCATGCGTTCCTCCAGCTGCGCCGGTTCAAAGCGCAGCAGCAAGTGCTTGAGCGCTGCTTCCACACCTGCCATCACGGCCAGTTGGTGCGCGCGCAGGTCGTCGAAACTGTCACGCACGGCAGCGTCCGGCGCCATGAAGGCCGGGTTGCCGTGACGAAGCAGCAGCAGTAACGCTTCGTCGGCATTCGGAGCGAATTTCAACGGATTGTTTTCGGCGGGGCGGATCATGGTCTGCTGCATGCGAAATTCGCCCTTGAGGCTGGCGCGGGCACGCAACACGTCGATCAGGCCTTCGACCATCAGCCGGTAACTGCGGCCGATGCTTTCCATCTGGGCGCAGGCATCGGCCCGGTCCAGACGCAACTGATCGAGGCCGGCACCGCGCAGGAAAGCCTGCAAGAGGTCGGCTTGTGGCTGGGCGTCGTCAGCGGGGAGCGCAACCGGCTCGACCACAGGCGGCGGCGCAATCACCGGCGCGGGGGGTGGTGCAACAGGGGCGAGCGGCGCGGGCGCGTCGCCAAGCAGGTCCCAGTCTTCGGGAATGACCGCACCGGCCACCGCCGGGGGTTCGGCCACCGGCACGGCAACCGGAGTCGGCGCACGGAAGTCATGTTGCTCGGAGGGCACGTGGTCTGCCACGGTGGGCGGTGGCACGGCAGCGGGGCTGAGGAAATCGAACAGGTCCGGCAGGGTCTCCATCGACGAAGCGCCATGAAACTGCGGCGCGATCATCGGTGTCGGCGCGGGCGGGCTCGCCACCGCGCCCATCAACGCCTCAAAGCTGTTCGGCGAATCACCGGCGAACGGCTGGCTGTCGACGGCCTGCACATTGAAGTCGATGCGCGCCTGGATTTCGTAATCGCCGATGCGAATCAACTCCCCATCCTGCAGCGGCTCGCTGTTACCACGGCGCAACCGGATGCCGGCGTTGACCAACTCCACACCGTTGGTACTGTTGTCGGTTAAATAATAACGGCCATCTTTGTACTGAATAACGCAATGTTGCGAGGAGACAAGGCGTTCGGGGTCGGGCAATACCCAGTCATTTTCCGAACTGCGGCCGATCGCCATCGAGCCCTGGTTCATGGACTTTTCGGCGCACTGCCCTGGGGTAATCTTGTGATAACTAGTGATAGTCAAACACAGCGACATCTTGCCTCCTTGCTGATACATCGCGCGCAGTCGAGACCTGGCCTACGCTTGCCTGAATATCGCCGCCAGGTCATGGGACCGACCTTCCAAAACCGCATTTGCCAGCATGATCGCTGATCTTATCCGGCTTGCATGACAAAAATCCTCTGCGGGCGCAGCGTTCGACCCATCAGTCGCGCAGGTTGTTAAACACCGCACATCTGTCACAGAGGGCGAATAGCTTACCTTGACAAGGCATAAGTACTACACCAAAAATGCACAACTTCTTGAACATCAGTGATGGCACGATAGTGGCATTCTGAGGCTATGACCAAGAAAACATGCAAAGTTCACCGCGCAACTAATGCATGCATTGCCCGGCATCTAACGGGCTGATAGGGAGATCGAATTCTGTGGATGTGCCGTTGCTGCTCACCGCCGTTTCCGCGACTTCGCCCTGTGGCGAAGACATGGAATATGACGCGCAATTTCTGCAATTGGAACGTGATGCCAAGGGCCAGCCCGAGCGCAGCATGGGCGACTCGATCCTGCCCGCCGAGCCGCCGGAGTGGCGCAGCATCCAGCAACAGAGCCTCGACCTGTTGCAGCGCAGCAAAGACCTGCGCATCACCCACTTTCTGCTGCAAAGCACCCTCGCCCTCCAGGGCGTGGCCGGACTGGCCGAAGCGCTGACGCTGATCGATGCGTTGCTGCGCGATTACTGGGCCGACCTGCACCCACGCCTGGATGCCGACGACGATAACGATCCCACCGTGCGCATCAACGCCCTCACCGGCCTGACCTGCGACACCAATATTCGCCTGCTGCGCGAAAGCATCCTCACGCGCTCACGTACCTTCGGCCCTGTGACTCTGCGCGCGGCGCTCAACGCCAGCGGCCTGTTGAGCTTCCCCGATGAACAACTCGGCGCGCAGCAACTCAACGCCGCGTTCCTCGACAGCGACCCGGAGCACCTGCAGGCCACCCGCGATGCGCTGGTTGCCGCGCGCGCCGCCTGCGAAGCCATCGAACAACAGGTCAACGAACAGGTCGGTTCCGCCCAGGGCGTGGACCTCAGCGCCTTGAAGCAGCCGCTCAAGCAAGCCCTGCAATTGCTCAATCAAGCGGTGCCCGGCGCCGACAGCAGCAGCGAACCCGAGGCGGTCAATGAAGACCATGCCCCCTCGGTGGACTACGCCGCTGCCCCCGCTGCCCCGCGTCCGGTCGGCGATATCGCCAGCCGCGACGATGTGCTGCGCAGCCTCGACAAAATCCTTGCGTATTACACCCGGCACGAGCCTTCAAGCCCGCTGCCGGTGCTGTTGAACCGTGCGAAGAATCTGGTGCATGCCGATTTCGCGGCGATCGTGCGCAATCTGATTCCCGACGGCATGTCCCAATTTGAAAACCTGCGCGGCCCGGACAGCGAGTAAGCCGCCGGACCGTGCAGTAACAACACCGTCGCTCAAGCGACCAGGAGCAGCAACGTGGCGAAGCAAAGTTCTCAGAAATTCATCGCGCGCAACCGCGCGCCTCGAGTGCAGATCGAGTACGACGTCGAGCTTTACGGCGCCGAGAAAAAGGTCCAGCTGCCCTTCGTCATGGGCGTGATGGCCGACCTCGCCGGCAAACCAGCCGAGCCGCTGGCACCCGTGGCCGACCGCAAGTTCCTTGAAGTGGACGTCGACAACTTCGACTCGCGCCTCAAGGCCATGCAGCCACGCGTGGCGTTCCACGTACCCAATGAGCTGACAGGCGAAGGCAACCTGAGCCTGGACATCACCTTCGAAAGCATGGACGACTTCAGCCCGGCCGCCGTGGCGCGCAAGGTCGACTCGTTGAACCAGCTGCTCGAAGCCCGCACCCAGTTGGCCAACCTGCTGACCTACATGGACGGCAAGACCGGCGCTGAAGAAATCATCATGAAGGCGATCAAGGACCCGGCACTGCTCCAGGCACTTGCCAGTGCGCCCAAGCCTGCAGGGGAGCAGTAAGCATGACTGACAATACCGTTCGCGAAGGCGCGTCCAACCTGGGCGCCACCGAAGAAACCAGCGAGTTCGCCTCGCTGCTGATGCAGGAATTCAAGCCCAAGACCGAGCGCGCTCGCGAAGCCGTGGAGACCGCCGTACGCACCCTGGCCGAACAGGCCCTGGCGCAAACCGACCTGGTGTCCAACGACGCGATCAAGTCGATCGAGTCGATCATCGCCGCGATCGACGCCAAGCTCACCGCCCAGGTCAACCAGATCATCCACCATCAGGATTTCCAGCAGCTGGAAAGCGCCTGGCGTGGCCTGCATTACCTGGTCAACAACACCGAGAGCGATGAGCAGCTGAAGATTCGCGTGCTCAACATTTCCAAGCCGGACCTGCACAAGACCCTGAAGAAATTCAAAGGTACGGCGTGGGACCAGAGCCCGATCTTCAAGAAAATGTACGAAGAAGAGTACGGCCAGTTCGGCGGTGAACCTTATGGCTGCCTGGTGGGTGACTATTACTTCGACCAGTCGCCGCCCGATGTGGAATTGCTGGGCGAGCTGTCGAAAGTCTGCGCCGCCATGCACTCGCCGTTCATCGCTGCCGCGTCGCCGACCGTGATGGGCATGGGCTCCTGGCAGGAACTGTCGAACCCGCGCGACCTGACCAAGATCTTCACTACCCCGGAATACGCCGGCTGGCGCTCGCTGCGTGAATCGGAAGATTCGCGCTACATCGGCCTGACCATGCCGCGCTTCCTCGCGCGCCTGCCGTATGGCGCCAAGACCGACCCGGTGGAAGCCTTCGCCTTCGAAGAAAACACCGACGGCGCCGACAGCTCCAAGTACACCTGGGCCAACGCCGCATACGCGATGGCGGTGAACATCAACCGTTCGTTCAAGCACTACGGCTGGTGCTCGCGCATCCGTGGCATCGAGTCCGGCGGCGAAGTGGAAAATTTGCCGGCCCACACGTTCCCGACCGATGACGGTGGCGTGGACATGAAGTGCCCGACCGAAATCGCCATCAGCGACCGCCGTGAAGCGGAGCTGGCGAAGAACGGTTTCATGCCGCTGCTGCACAAGAAAAACACTGACTTCGCCGCGTTCATCGGCGCCCAGTCGCTGCAGAAACCGGCCGAATACGACGACCCGGACGCCACCGCCAACGCCAACCTGGCCGCGCGCCTGCCGTACCTGTTCGCCACCTGCCGTTTCGCCCACTACTTGAAGTGCATCGTGCGCGACAAGGTCGGCTCCTTCAAAGAGAAGGACGAGATGCAGCGCTGGTTGCAGGACTGGATCCTCAACTACGTCGATGGCGATCCTGCGCACTCCACCGAGACCACCAAGGCCCAGCACCCGTTGGCAGCTGCCGAAGTGATCGTGGAAGAAGTCGAAGGCAACCCGGGGTATTACAACTCCAAGTTCTACCTGCGCCCGCACTACCAGCTTGAAGGGCTGACGGTGTCGTTGCGCCTGGTATCGAAGCTGCCTTCGGCCAAGAGCGCTTAAGTAATTCGCTCTTCTGTGGGAGGGGGCTTGCCCCCGATAGCATCACCTCGGTCGGCCTCACAAACCGAGTTGCCTGCATCGGGGGCAAGCCCCCCTCCCACACAAAAGCAATGGCCCTTTTGGGGCATAACCAAATTCAGTGGCTGAGTCCACACAGGGAGAAAACATGGCTGTTGATATTTTCATCAAGATCGGCGACATCAAGGGCGAGTCCATGGACAAGGCCCACAAGGACGAAATCGACGTGCTGAACTGGAGCTGGGGCATGGCCCAGTCCGGCAACATGCATGTGGGCGGTGGCGGCGGCGCGGGCAAGGTGAATATCCAGGACCTGTCGCTGACCAAATACGTCGACAAGGCGTCGCCGAACCTGATGATGCACTGCGCCAGCGGCAAGCACATCGACAAGGTCAAGCTGACCGTGCGCAAGGCCGGTGGCGAAAGCCAGGTCGAGTACATGGTGATCAACCTGGAAGAAGTGCTGGTCACCTCGCTGAGCACCGGCGGTTCGGGCACCGATGACCGCCTGACCGAAAACGTCACCCTGAACTTCGCCCAAGTGATGGTCGACTACCAGCCGCAGAAAGCCGACGGCACCAAAGACGGCGGCGCGATCAAGTTTGGCTGGAACATCCGTTCCAACACCAAGCGCTGATAGCCCCTGCAGCCGTGGCCTTGCGTCACGGCTGCAGACATTTTGTCCCTCCCGCAACCCGTCCGTGGAGCTGCTTTGGTGGTAACTGAAATCGCTTCCCGCGACCGTCTGCAACCGTCCCTGCTGGACCGGTTGACCGACGACGACCCAACCAATCCCAAGGAAAGCGCCGACAAACGCGTGCTGTCCCTGACCCAATTGAAAGCCTCGGTACTGCGCGACCTGGCGTGGCTGCTCAACACCACGTCGTTGCTCGATGCCGATGCCACGCTGCACACCCCGGCCGGTACGTCGGTGGTCAATTACGGCCTGCCGGCGCTGGCGGGCAACAGTGTTTCCAGCGTGGATATCAAGGCCCTGGAAGCCCTGATCTACCAGGCCATTGCCACCTTCGAGCCGCGCATCCTGCGCCACACCCTGCGGGTCAAAGCCCGTGTCGGCCAGGGCGAGATGAATCACAACGCCCTGAGTTTCGAAATCGAAGGCGACCTGTGGGCGCAACCGGTGCCGTTGCGCCTGTTGCTGCAGACCGATCTGGACCTGGAATCCGGGCATGTGCGCGTGGTCAATGCCGACCAGCGGAGACGCCCATGAACCCGCGCCTGCTGGAGCTGTACAACCAGGAACTGCACCACGTGCGCGAAAGCGCCGCCGAGTTCGCCAAGGAATACCCGAAGATCGCCAGTCGGCTGACCCTGTCCGGTATGGACTGCGCCGACCCGTACGTCGAACGCTTGCTCGAAGGCTTTGCCTACCTGACGG
Organism: Pseudomonas fluorescens; assembly: GCF_002837185.1. GTDB lineage: Bacteria > Pseudomonadota > Gammaproteobacteria > Pseudomonadales > Pseudomonadaceae > Aquipseudomonas > Aquipseudomonas fluorescens_AM. The sequence continues at coordinate 55,563 of NZ_KZ477987.1, forward strand.
CCCGCGTGCAGCTCAAGCTCGACGCCGAGTACCCGACCTTCACCCACAACCTGCTGGAAATCGCCTACCCGCACTACCTGGCACCGACGCCGTCAATGACCGTGGTGCAGCTGCAGACCGACCCCGACGAAGGCTCCCTCGGCGGCGGCTTCCCGCTGCCCCGCGACACCGTACTGCGCGCCGCCCTGGGCCGTGAAACCCAGACCTGCTGCGAGTACCGCACCGCGCACCCGGTGACGCTGTGGCCGCTGCAGGTCAGCCATGCAGAGTACTTCGGCAACCCGTCCGCCGTGCTCGGCCGCCTGGCCGCCAGCGAACCGAAAGCCAAGGCCGGTCTGCGCCTGACCCTGCGCACCGGCGCCGAATTGCCGTTCAACAGCCTCGAGCTGGACAACCTGCCGCTGTACCTCAGCGGCGCCGATGAGCAGCCGTTCCGTCTCTACGAACAACTGCTGGGCAACGCCTGCGCAGTGTTCGCACGCAAGCCCGGTGGCGACTGGGTTGAGCGCCTGCCTCAGGATGCCTTGCGTTCACGCGGTTTCGACGATGCCGACGCGGCCATGCCGGTGGTGGCGCGGGCGTTCCAGGGCTATCGGTTGTTGCAGGAGTACTTCGCCCTGCCCCACCGTTTCCTGTTTGTCGAATTCGCCGAACTGAGCCGCGCAGTCAAACGTTGCGACGGCCAGGAGCTGGAGGTGATCGTGCTGTTCGACCGTCACGACCCCAGCCTGGAAGGCAGCGTCGGCGCGGCGCAGTTCCTGCCGTTCTGCACGCCGGCGATCAACCTGTTCCCCAAGCGCGTGGACCGTATTCACTTGTCTGATCGGGTCAACGAACACCATGTGATCGCCGACCGCACCCGGCCGATGGATTTCGAGATTCACTCCCTGAGCGGCATCACTGGCCACGGCACCGGGCCGGAGCAGCCGTTTTTGCCGTTTTACGCCGTGCGCGATCCTTCCCGCTATGGGCGCGACCAGGCCTATTACACGGTACGCCGCGAACCCCGCGTGCTGTCCAGTGACCAGCGTCGCAACGGCCCGCGTTCCACCTATGTGGGCAGCGAAACCTTCGTCAGCCTGGTGGACAGCCGCCAGGCGCCGTATCGGCATGACCTGCGCCAGCTCGGCGTGACGGCGCTGTGCACCAACCGTGACTTGCCGTTGTTCATGAGCGTGGGCAACGGCAAGACCGATTTCACCCTCGCCGACAGCGCGCCGGTGCTCTCTGTGCGCTGCGTCGCAGGCCCCAGCCGCCCACGCGCCAGCCATGCCCACGACGCCAAGGCCTGGCGCCTGATCAGCCAGTTATCGCTCAATTACCTTTCCTTGAGCGAACAGGGCCAGGGGGCCGGCGCCTTGCGCGAACTGCTGCGCCTGTACGGCGACAGCAACGACGCCGCGCTGCAATTGCAGATTGAAGGCTTGCGCGAAGTCAGCAGCAAAGCCGTGACCCGACGCCTGCCGATGCCCGGCCCGATCGTGTTTGGCCGGGGCCTGGAGATCACCCTGGAATTCGATGAAAACGCGTTTCGCGGCACCGGAGTGTTCCTGCTCGGTGCGGTGCTGGAACGCTTCCTGGCACGCTACGTGTCGATCAACAGTTTTACCGAGACGGTGATCCGTACCACCGAACGCGGCGAGATCATGCGATGGAAAGCCAAGCCCGGACGGCGTCCGACCCTGTGAGTACCCTGGACGCGATGCACCAGGAGCCCTGGGAATATGACTTCTTCCAGGCGCTGCGGCGTATCGAGTGCGAATCGCCAGACCTGCCGCGCCTGGGCCATTCCCTGCGCCTGGCGGACGACCCGCTGCGCCTGGGGCAACAGGCCGATTGCACCTTCGCCCCGGCCACCCTGGCGTCGGTCGACCCCGGCGGCGACGGCAAGCCGGCGCGGCTGGAGCAATTCTTCTTCGGCCTCGGCGGCCCCAACGGCCCGCTGCCGCTGCATATCACCGAGTATGTGCGCGAGCGCCAGCGCAACAACGCCGACAGCACCAGCAAGCAATTTCTGGACGTGTTCCACCATCGCCTGCTGACCTTGTTCTACCGAGCCTGGGCCGAGGCACGGCCGACGGTCAGCCACGACCGGCCAGACGATGACTACTGGTCCGCACGCCTCGCCGCCTTGAGTGGCCGCGGCATGCCGAGCTTGCTCAACCAGGGCTTGATCGCCGACACGGCGAAGCTGCATTACAGCGGCCACTTGTCGGCGCAAACCCGCTACCCGGATGGCTTGAAGGCGATCCTCAGCGAGTACTTCGGCTTGCCGGTAGCGATCGAGGAATACGTCGGCCAATGGCTGGAACTACCCGAACGCAGCCGCGTCGGCGTGAGCGCCAACCGGCTGGGCGTGGATTTCTGCCTGGGCAACCATGTGTGGGACCGCCAGCACAAATTCCGTATTCGCCTCGGGCCGCTCAAGCTCGACGATTACATGGGCATGCTGCCCGGCCACCCGCCGTTCAACGAGCTGGTGGCCTGGGTGGCCGAGTACCTGGGCCATGAACTGGACTGGGACTTGAACCTGGTCCTGCAACAACCTGAAGTCCCGGCGCTGCAACTCAACGGCCGGTTCCGCCTGGGTTTCAATACCTGGCTCGGCCAACCTGCACATGACGCCAACGACCTAATCCTGGCCCGGCATTACGCCGATCATGCCACCACCTCAAGGAATCCAGAGCATGGGTGAAATCAGTCGCGCCGCACTGTTCGGCAAACTCAACAGCGTGGCCTACAAGGCCATCGAAGCCGCCACCGTGTTCTGCAAACTGCGGGGCAACCCGTATGTGGAACTGGCCCACTGGTTTCATCAGTTGCTGCAACTGCAGGACTCGGACCTGCACCGCATCATCCGCCAGTTCAACCTGGAACCGGCACGCCTGGCCCGCGACCTCACCGACGCCCTGGACCGCCTGCCGCGCGGTTCGACCTCGATTACCGACCTGTCGTCCCATGTGGAGGAAGCGGTGGAGCGCGGCTGGGTGTATGGCAGCCTGATGTTCGGTGAGAGCCAGGTGCGCACCGGTTACCTGGTGCTGGGCATTCTGAAAACGCCGAGCCTGCGCCATGCGCTGCTGGGCTTGTCTGCCGAGTTCGACAAGATCAAGCCCGAAGCCTTGAGCGAGCGCTTTGACGAGTACGTCGGCGACTCGCCGGAAAATGCCTTGAGCGCCAGCGATGGCTTCAATGCCGGTGTGCCAGGCGAAGCCAGCGGCGCCATGGCCCCCAGCGCGATGGGCAAGCAGGAGGCGCTCAAGCGTTTCACCGTCGACCTGACCGAACAGGCGCGCAGCGGCAAGCTCGACCCCATCGTGGGCCGTGATGAAGAGATCCGCCAACTGGTGGACATCCTCATGCGTCGCCGCCAGAACAACCCGATCCTCACCGGTGAAGCCGGGGTGGGCAAGACCGCCGTGGTCGAAGGTTTCGCCCTGCGCATTGTCGCCGGCGACGTACCGCCTGCGCTCAAGGACGTGGAACTGCGCAGTCTCGACGTGGGCCTGCTGCAAGCCGGCGCCAGCATGAAAGGCGAGTTCGAACAGCGTCTGCGCCAGGTCATCGAAGACGTGCAGGCCTCGCCCAAGCCGATCATCCTGTTTATCGACGAAGCCCACACCCTGGTCGGTGCCGGTGGCGCCGCCGGCACGGGCGATGCAGCCAACCTGCTCAAGCCTGCGCTGGCCCGTGGCACCTTGCGTACCGTGGCCGCCACGACCTGGGCCGAGTACAAAAAGCACATCGAAAAAGACCCGGCCCTGACCCGCCGCTTCCAGGTGGTGCAGGTGGCCGAACCCTCGGAAGACAAGGCATTGCTGATGATGCGCGGGGTGGCGTCGACCATGGAGAAACACCACCAGGTGCAGATCCTCGATGAAGCGCTGGAAGCTTCGGTCAAGCTGTCGCACCGCTATATTCCGGCGCGCCAGTTGCCGGACAAATCCGTGAGTTTGCTGGACACCGCCTGCGCCCGCGTCGCCATCAGCCTGCACGCGGTGCCGGCCGAAGTGGATGACAGCCGCCGCCGTATCGAAGCCCTGGAAACCGAGCTGCAAATCATCGCCCGCGAGCATGCGATCGGCATCGCCATTGGTGCGCGCCAGACCAACAGCGAAGCCTTGCTGAGCGCCGAGCGTGAGCGCCTGGCCACATTGGAAAGCCGTTGGGCTGAAGAAAAAGCCCTGGTGGATGAGCTGCTTGCCACCCGTGCGACCTTGCGTGAGAAAGCCGGCGTGGTGGACAGCGGCAGCGATGAATTGCGCACGCAATTGGTCGACCTGCAGCAGCGCCTCAGCGCACTGCAGGGCGAAACCCCGCTGATCCTGCCGACCGTGGATTACCAGGCTGTGGCCTCGGTGGTCGCCGACTGGACCGGTATCCCGGTGGGCCGCATGGCGCGCAACGAACTGGAGACCGTGCTCAACCTCGACCAGCACCTGAAGAAACGCATCATCGGCCAGGACCACGCCCTGCAGATGATCGCCAAACGCATCCAGACCTCCCGCGCCGGCCTCGATAACCCGAGCAAGCCGATTGGTGTGTTCATGCTCGCCGGCACCTCGGGCGTGGGCAAGACCGAAACCGCCCTGGCCCTGGCCGAAGCCATGTACGGCGGTGAACAGAACGTGATTACCATCAACATGAGCGAGTTCCAGGAAGCTCACACCGTGTCGACCCTCAAGGGCGCGCCACCGGGCTATATCGGCTACGGCGAAGGCGGTGTATTGACCGAAGCGGTACGGCGCAAACCTTACAGTGTGGTGCTGCTGGACGAGGTGGAAAAAGCCCACCCGGACGTGCATGAAATCTTCTTCCAGGTGTTCGACAAGGGCGTGATGGAAGACGGCGAAGGCCGGGTGATCGACTTCAAGAATACGTTGATCCTGCTGACCACCAACGCCGGTACCGAGCTGATTTCCCACGTCTGCAAGGACCCGGCAAACATCCCCGAGCCCGAGGAAATCGCCAAGGCCCTGCGCCAGCCGCTGCTGGAGATCTTCCCGCCGGCCTTGCTCGGTCGCCTGGTGACGATTCCGTATTACCCGCTGAGCGACGAGATGCTCAAGGCCATCACTCGCCTGCAACTGAACCGCATCAAAAAGCGCGTGGAAAACACCCACAAGGTCGTCTTCGACTACGACGACGCGGTGGTCGACCTGATCGTCTCGCGCTGCACCGAAACCGAAAGCGGCGGGCGCATGATCGACACTATCCTCACCAACAGCCTGCTGCCGGACATGAGCCGTGAATTCCTCACACGCATGCTCGAAGGCAAGGCGTTGGCGGGGGTGCGGATCAGCAGTAGGGATAACGAGCTGCACTACCAGTTCAACGATTGACCTGACGAAACTCGATCCAAATGTGGGAGGGGGCTTGCCCCCGATAGCGGTGAATCAGTCACCAGATGCATCAACTGACACACTGCTATCGGGGGCAAGCCCCCTCCCACACTTTGAACCGGTTTCTTCAGTCATTTAGTCATTAAGAGACGCCCGATGTTATTCAACCAAGCCTCACGCCTGGCCCAGATCACCAGCCCCCTCGGGCCGGATGTGCTGTTGCTCAATGAAATGGGCGGCGGCGAAGAGCTGGGACGGCTGTTCAACTACGAGCTGCAACTGACGTCTTTGGACGCCAACATCGACCTCAACCAGTTGCTGGGCAAGCCGATGAGCGTGGGCCTGCAACTGGCCGACGGTGGCGAGCGGCATTTCCACGGCATCGTCGCGCGCTGCAGCCAGAACATCGACCAGGGCCAGTTCGCCAGCTACCAGGTGACGTTGCGCCCATGGCTGTGGCTGCTCAGTCGCACCTCCGATTGCCGGATTTTCCAGAACCTGAGCATCCCGCAGATCATCAAGCAGGTGTTCCGCGACCTGGGCTTTTCCGACTTCGAAGACGCCCTGAGCCGGCCGTACCGCGAGTGGGAATACTGCGTGCAGTACCGCGAGACCAGCTTCGATTTCGTCAGCCGCTTGATGGAACAGGAAGGTATCTACTACTTCTTCCGTCACGAACAGGACCGCCATGTACTGGTGCTGGCCGACGCCTATGGCGCCCACACCACGGTGCCCGGCTACGCCTCGATTCCGTACTACCCCAAGGACGAGCAGCAGCGCGAACGCGACCACATGCATAACTGGCACCTGGCGCAGGAGGTGCAGCCCGGCTCGCTGGAGCTCAACGACTATGACTTCCAGCGGCCCAGCGCGAGCATCGACGTGCGCTCGGCCATGCCGCGTCCGCACACCGCCGGCGACTACCCGCTGTACGACTATCCCGGCACCTACGTGCAGAGCGCCGACGGCGAACACTACGCGCGCACCCGCATCGAAGCCCTGCAAACCCTGCATGAACAGATCGAGTTCGCCGGCAATGCCCGCGGCCTGGGTTCGGGCCACCTGTTCAGCCTCACCGGCTTCAGCCGCCAGGACCAGAACCGCGAATACCTGATCGTCGGCTGTCGCTACTACATCGTTCAGGAAAGCCTGGAAAGTGGCGGCGGATCCGGCTCGGCGCAGTTCGAAAGCAGCCTGACCTGTATCCCCGCGCAACAGAGCTACCGCACCCTGCCCACCACCCATCGGCCCGTGGTCAAAGGCCCGCAAACGGCGCTGGTGGTCGGCCCCAAAGGCGAGGAAATCTGGACCGACCAATACGGCCGCGTGAAGGTGCACTTCTACTGGGACCGTCACGACCAATCCAACGAAAACAGCTCATGCTGGATTCGCGTGTCGCAGTCCTGGGCCGGCAAGAACTGGGGCTCGATGCAGATTCCCCGGATCGGCCAGGAAGTGATCGTCAGCTTCCTCGAAGGCGACCCCGACCGACCGATCATCACCGGGCGGGTATACAACGCTGAGCAGACCGTGCCTTACGACCTGCCGGAAAACGCGACCCAGAGCGGCATGAAAAGTCGATCCAGCAAAGGCGGCACGCCGGCCAACTTCAATGAAATCCGCATGGAGGACAAGAAAGGGTTGGAGCAGTTGTACATCCATGCCGAGCGTAACCAGGACATCGTGGTGGAAGTGGATGAAAGCCATTCGGTGGGGCATGACCGGAATAAGAGTATTGGACATGACGAGGTGGTGACCATCGGCAATAACCGTCTGCGCATCGTCAAGCAGGAAGACATCCTCTCAGTGGGCCAGCGCAAGACCGACAGCATCAGCCAGAGCTACGTCATCGAAGTGGGCGAAAACCTGCGCCTGGTCTGCGGCGAAAGCATCCTGGAATTGAACGCCAGCGGTCAGATCAACCTCACTGGCGTGCAAATCAGCTTCTACGCCAGCGGCGATGCCGAGTTCAATACCGGCGGCCTCCTACACCTGAATAATGGTGGCGGCGCGGGCGCCACACCGGATGGCCAGGGCGTGAAAGCCAGCATCGACGCCAATATCAAAGCCGCGTTCCCCACGCCTAAAAGCTCCTGACGAGATCTGTTTGCCATGACGTATCGAATCAATGAATTCCAGTTTCAACTGCCTGCCGGCGAGTTGCAGGACGCGACGATCAACATTCTCAAATTCCCCGAACTGGGCACCTCCCTGATCGTCAGCCGCAGCTTGCTGGGCGAAGGTGAAACCCTGCACAGCAACTTCAACGACCAACTCCAGCGCCTGGAAAAACAGGTTCAGGATTTACGTTATCAACCGGGTGTCGATGTGCGTTTGGGCGCGGCTCAAGAAGTGGCAGGGATCGAATTGCGCAGCCAGTTCAACAAGGGCAATGACAAGGTGTTCCAGTATCAATTGGCACTGGTGATTCCGGGCACGCGCAAGATGCTTGCTCTCAGCTACGTGAAGGCGGACGCGCTGGGTGAGGCCGAGGCGGCGCATTGGGCCTTGATAAAAAACTCACTGTCGTTCGACGCTATTTCCTGATGAGCGGCCTGCATGTCTGACGCGTTATGGGCGGCCCGGATGGGCGATGCGCTCGCCCACACTTCGATGATGGCCGACATCCTCGGCGGTGTGCTGGAGGTGGCGGCGAATATCGCGATTACTGCTGTAGCGACTGCCGCAGTAGTCGCGGCCACCGGCATTACCGTCGCCACCGGCGGGCTGGGCTGCTTCCTGTTGGGCGCGGTGGTGGGCACGATTGTCGGCCTGGCCATGAGCAAGACGGGCGCGGATAAAGGCCTGACGAATTTATGCGACAGCTTCAGCAATGCGCTGTTTCCGCCCACGGTACAGGCCAATATTCTCACCGGTTCCACCAACACACTCACCAATAACATCCCCGCCGCCCGCGCCGCTGGCGCGATCAGCTCTCACGTTGCGCCAGCGGGTACCGAACTGGAAGAGCCGGCACCTGCGCCTGAGGCCAGCTACCTGGACATGGCCGAGAGCTTCTTTTCGCAGATGTGGCGTCCGACCGTCGCCACGCCTGCGCCCGGTGCCGTGCCCAAGCCACTGGACCTGGTCGTGTGCATGAAACACCCGCCGATGCCGCCGCAGTTTCTGGCCGAAGGCTCGGACAAGGTCACGATCAACGGCCAACCAGCGGTGCGCAGCGGTGACCGCAGCACGTGTGATGCGACGGTGGTTTCGTCCGGGTTGATTTCATCGAACGTGACCATCGGCGGTGGATCCGTGGTAGTGCGCGAGATTCGCAGCGGCAAGACGCCTGGCGTGGGGCTGGCGGTCACCGCGTTGTTGATGCTCAAGGGTGGCAAGGGCAAGTTCTTCAGCAAGTTGCCCTGCATGCTGATCGGCGGTGCGACCTCGATGGCGGTCAGCAGTGCGATGGGAGCGATGGCGAATGCTGCCATGGGCTCGTCGAATCCGGTGCATGCGGCGACGGGCGCGAAGGTATTGGGCGATGTCGATGAGCTGGATTTCATGCTGCCCGGCATCTTGCCGATTGACTGGCAACGTTTCTATAACAGCCGCGACGAACGCACCGGCAGTCTGTTTGGCGCGGGCTGGAGCGTGCCGTATGAGGTCTGCGTCGAAGTCCGGCCTCATCCCGACGGCGGCGAGACGCTTGTATACACCGACGAGCAAGGGCGCCCTATCGACATGGGTTCGATTCCCTTGGGCGGCGCGGTGTTCAGCGCCGGTGAAGGGCTCGCTGTGCGGCGGCACCTCAATGGGCAGTTGCTGATTGAGAGCGATGATGGCCTGTACCGTCTTTTTGAACTTACGACTAACCCGTCGCGACTGCGCCTGGCTCAGTTGGGGGACCGCAACGACAACCGCATCCATATTGATTATGACGAGGCCGGACGCCTGGTACGGCTGCGCGATACCTTCGACCTGGTGCAGGTTGAGCTGATTCGCGACGGCGAACAGGTCAGTCGCATCGAACGGGTGTATCCCGATCAACGCCGTGAGGCGCTTGTTGGGTATGGCTACGACACCGCCGGCAACCTGGCCGAGGTGCGTGATGCCACCGGTCAAGTGCGGCGGCGCTTCGCCTACGACAGCGACCGGCGCATGGTGGAGCATCAGTTGCCGACCGGGTTGCGTTGTTTCTATGAGTGGGCTTTGGTTGAAGGCCTGGAATGGCGCGTGGTGCGGCACTGGACGGATGAAGGCGACGCGTATCAATTCGACTATGACTTGAACGCCGGCCTTACCCGCATCACCGACGGATTGCAGCGCATCAGCACCCGGCACTGGAACACTCAGCACCAGATCATTCGCTACAGCGACAACCTCGGACAGACCTGGCTGTTCGAATGGAACGATGAGCGCCAATTGCTCAGCGCCACCGACCCGCAGGGTGGGCGCTACGAATACAGCTACGACGAGTCCGGCAACCTGATCGGCGAAACCGACCCACTGGGCCGCAGCGATTCGACCTTGTGGCTGGAGCATTGGGCACTGCCGCTGGTCGAGACCGACGCCGCCGACAACAGCTGGCAATATCGCTACGATCAGCGCGGCAACTGCATCGGCGAAACAGATCCGCTGGGCTACGTCACCCGGTACCGCTATGACGCCCATGGCCAGGTCGTGGAGATCATCGACGCCACCGGCAAAAGCAAGAAACTGCGCTGGAACCCGTTCGGGCAATTGGTCGAACACATCGATTGTTCGGGTTACCCGACGCGCTTCAGCTACGACGAGCGCGGTTATCTGCACGTCATCACCGATGCACTGGGTGAGCGCACGCAATTCAGCTACGACGCTCAGGGGCGCTTGCTAAGCACTCAATTGCCGGATGGCCGTATCGAGCAGTATCAGCGCGACATCAGCGGTCAACTGCTGGGGTATACCGACCCGGCCGGGCACACCACGCTCTACCAGCACAACCGCCGCGGCCAAGTCAGCCAGCGCACCGACGCCCATGGCCGGCAGGTGAAGTTCGGCTACGACAGCTACGGGCGCCTGCAAGCGCTGATCAACGAGAACGGTGAACGCTATCGCTTTGCCTGGGACGCCGCCGACCGCCTGGCCGAGCAGCAGGACCTGGACGGCAGCGCCAAGCGTTACGACTACGACCTGCTGGACAACATCACCACGGTAACCGCCATTGCGGCGCCTTATGGCAACGGCCTGGCGGTGGTCCCCGAGGCACCACCCGCGCCCATCGTTCATCGGCTGGAGCGCGATGCGGTCGGTCGGCTGGTGGCGAAAGTCACCGACGATGGTCGCACTGAGTACAGCTACGATGCGGTGGACCAGCTCACGGCGGTGACTTTCACCGATCTACAAGGCAATGCACAGGCCTTGGGCTTCGCCTACGACGCCCTCGGCCAACTGCTTGTCGAACAGAGCGCGGCCGGTAGCCTGAAACACCACTACGACGAACTTGGCAACCTGATCCAGACCCAACTACCCGACGGCCGTTGGCTCAACCGCCTGTACTACGGCAGCGGCCATCTGCACCAGATCAACCTCGACGGCCAGGTCATCAGCGACTTCGAACGCGACCGCCTGCACCGCGAAGTCCTGCGCACCCAAGGCCAGCTCAGCACCCGCAGCGAATACGACCGCAGCGGCCGCCTGCGCTCACGCCAGCGCCGCCTGGCCAGCCAACCATCGTTGATGCCCGCAGCCGCGCAGAAACAGTTCGAGTACGACCCTGCCGACAACCTGATCGGCAAACTCGACCAGCAACCCGCCACGCAACATCGCCAACTGCTGCACTACGACGCCACCGGCCGCATCATCGCCAGCCAGGACAGCCTGCATGGCCAGCGCGAAACCTTCGCCTACGATGCCGCCGCCAACCTGCTTGACGGCTCGCAGGCGGGTGCCGGGTTGGTGGTGCATAACAAGCTGCTGACGTATCAGGACAAGCGTTATCGCTATGACGCGTTTGGGCGGATGATTGAAAAGCGCAGTGCCAAACGCGGCGTGCAGCGGTTTGCGTATGACGCTGAAAGTCGGTTGATTGAAGTGCGCAATGAGAACGGCAGCGTGGTCAGAATGGCGTATGACCCGCTGGGGCGCCGGATTGAAAAAACCGAGCATGGCAGCGATGGGTATCCGCTGGGGGAAACCCGGTTTACGTGGGATGGTTTGCGGTTGTTGCAGGAGCATAAACATAGCCAGACCAGTCTTTATGTTTACGAAGATGAAAGCGGTTACGAGCCCTTGGCTCGCGTGGACGGCATTGGTCCGTTGCAGAAGATTCGTTACTACCACAACGACCTGAACGGCTTGCCCGAGCAACTGACCGAAGCCGATGGTCACAGCGTCTGGCAGGCGACTTATCGGGTGTGGGGCAACACGCTGGAAGAGGTGCGGGAGCCTTATTACATCGAGGAGCAGAACCTGCGGTTCCAGGGGCAGTACCTGGATCGGGAGACGGGGCTACACTACAACACTCTCAGGTTCTACGACCCCGAAATAGGGAGATTCACGACTCCAGATCCGATCAGTTTACTGGGCGGCATAAACCTGTACCAATATGCGCCAAATCCAATTACATGGGTTGATCCATGGGGCCTGTTTAACTGGAACTATAAAAATATGCCTGGAATCGATGGATTCCAGAAACACCATATTATTCCTCAATCGCTGGCTGATCACCCTGCTCTGAAGAAGGCTGGATTCGACATACACAAAACTTCCAACATCATTTACTTGCCTAGTGAAGAGGGCAAGCACAAATATCGCACTATTCACAAAGGCTCACATCCGGGTTACAACAAAGCTGTTCGGGCACAACTCAATGAAATATCCCTCGCGGGCAAGGCTGGAAAATGGAAAAAAGCCCAGTACGCGCAGGCAGTGAGGGAGGTTGTCAGCTCTGAAAGGTCGGGATTACGCAATGGGCGTACTCGGTTGAATAAAAACTCAACTCAAGCAGGTCGCTGCGGGAAATAATATGTACCTATTAGAAATCAGTGAAAATTATTCAGAAATTTACTGGTTCAAATACGACCAGAAAAAATCTCCCGACCACCTATTGTTTATTAGTGGAGAAGAGCAATCATCAATTGCTACCACTCCAACCTTTAGAAATAAAAATAAGATCAGCGCATCTCGCCTAATGTCCTTCGATCTTCTTCAAAGTGACACGCTTGAATTTGTAAGCGAGGCAATGGCCAACGTACTGCGCAAATTCCCGACAGACGTTCAGCTTTTTCCTGCCAACGTTTATCTAAAAGAAGAAAAGCTGGAAGGTTACTATGTATTCAATGTGATCCAGATACTTCCTTGTATTGATTTGAATAACTCTCAATATGGTCCCATGTTCAGCTTTATGCCGGATGGCCCTCTGAGATTCACCACTCTTCAAAGTCTGCCACCTGCTACCTTAGGCAATCACCATATCGTGAGAGCTAAGGAAAGTTCACAACGCATCTTTGTTTCCCAGCAGTTCAAGCAGCAATGCGAAGCATCCCAGCTTAAAGGTCTTCGATTCGTAGACTGTTCCAAAGGTATCCAAGTCTGAACAATAAAGGGGACTGAACAATAAACAACAATAAAGGGAACAATAAAGGGGACGGACCTATTTAATCCGGATAGGGACTATAAATAAATCCGACCCCTTTATCGGTTAGTTTTTCGAAGTGAATACTGCAATGAATCTAAATCTACTGACTTTGCAAGAAAGTGACGCATCTGCTCTGAGAGATGGCGTTCGTGTACGTCAACTGAGCCATCACGTTACCCAGATATTCATGACGTTGCTGCCCAAGGTCGAGCTAAACGGTAGTAGCAAAATAGTTGTTTCGTTGGGACCTCGCGGAGACGAAGATGTATTTGATAATGTCTTAGGCGTGACCAATATCTTCGTTGAAAATTTCGACTTCAAACAGTTTCTCTCTCTGAACCGCCGTAGCCAGGATGAAAAATTATTGGAAAAGTTGCGTCAATCACTCACTCTTATTGCAACGAAAAAAGAAGACAATCAAGCCATTGTTGATGTTACCAACTCAACCGCTGAGGCCGTATTAAAAACAAATTTTGAACTAGAAACTCAAATCAAAAAACTCTCAAAAACCAGCAAAAATAAAAAATCCAAGATAAATGTTTATCGAGTGCTCAATGCTGCAGTCGGTGAAGGCTGGTACTGTGAAGAGCTCTTCCCGGCGCATAAAAAAAGCTGGATGCATGAGCTGCCCGGCTTTATTGACCGGAGCGACTTATTCAAAACTGCGGAAATCAATGACTCTGCTTATAAAATCAAAAATCGTCTCGGCAAAGTGGTTTTTGAAATCGCTCTTTGATAATGAATTCCCTTACTCAACCAACAAAATTCAAGGCTATCTTGGAGTTCGCGGTGTGCAGCTCCACGGCAGCAAGGCTATCAAGTTTTTATAGAAAAGTAGAAAAAGGGAAAGATTTATTTAAAGATCTCCTAGCCAAGCAATTGCGAAAATAAATCCGTCCCCTTCTCCCTTCTCAAAGGACTCCGTACATTTCGCCGAATCCAACAGACAACTGCATTACGCAATGAAGAACGATCCCGCATTGCAAGCTACTGTCGAAGCAAAACACCCAGGCATCTCAAAATGGGTTGCGCCGAAGAAAAATGGCAAGTTCAGAACAACAGCAATGAAAGGCTCGACCTGGCATCACCACCCTGTAGTAGGTGGCAATTTGCAGTTGGTCAGTCACGAGGACCATAAAAACCGTCACGGCGACTACCACCCGAAAGGCCGTAACGGTAAACGAGTAGGCGGCAGAAAAACCTGGGGTGGCGGGTCATCTTGTAGAAAATGAGGAGTCACTGATGAAAAAGATGCAAGGCATCACCAACCTGTTCAGCACCGTCAACTCCCATACCGATAACGACTGGGTCTATACCAACTTGGATAAATGGGAAGAAGAACCAAGGAATGCAATTTTCTACCTCATTTCCGAGGAGGAAATTGACGATCTCGAGGAAGACGATAAAACAGTCGAGAATTCTGCCGGCGAGCTTATCCCCAAGTCCCTGGAAAAAGAAAACGTCGAAACTTGGTTGGATGTGCAAACTCTACAAGCCATATTTGAAGTCATTCAAAAGAAGGTTAACGCGCCAGATAATGATATTTTGATCCGAGCAATCAATCACTATCGGGAATACGACGACTTCATGGAAGGCTGATTCCTATCCAACAAAAATGGGCACCCAACCCCGTCGGCGTGCCCATTTTTCATACCAACCCGCTTCCCTTCAGGCGGTACCGCTTTTACGGATTGACGCTGTCTTTAAGCGACTTGCCCGGCTTGAACGCAACAGTATTGCTGGCCTTGATCTTCACCGGCTCACCGGTCTGCGGGTTTTTGCCGGTGCGGGCGCCACGGTGGCGTTGCAGGAAAGTGCCGAAGCCGACCAGGGTGACGCTGTCCTTGCGGTGCAGGGCGCCGGTGATTTCTTCGAGAACGGCGTTGAGGACGCGGTTGGCCTGCTCCTTGGTGAGATCGGCCTTTTCAGCGATGGCGGCGGCGAGTTCTGGTTTACGCATATGTGAAGCCTCTTTGACGGTTTTTTGTTGTTATGTCCGTGCTGCTCTCTGGTGGAGCAGCGCCAAGGCGCCGCAGGCTCTACTCTGCGGCAGACGGGAGTGAGGATGGCATGCCCTCGCACGCTCCGCCAGCCTCGCCGCGACCTTTCTACGGGTAAGAAGAGGCTGATTCCGACAGAACGACCGACATTTACGCCAGCAGCGGCGGAAGTTCTTTATTCAATGCCAGTTTTTCCATGACGGCGGTGCCCGTCAGCGCGTAGCCCAGCAGGCGACCACTGGCGTCGCAGCACAGGGCCTTGATGTCGGCGCCCTCGCCTTCGACACTCCATACGCCTTCGCTACCGCGTGGAGGCGGCGAGACCACCAGCGGGCAGACCGGGGTTTTCACGGTGATCGGCATCGGCCCGTAGCTCACGGCGGTAGCGTTGCCGGCCAGGGTCTGGGCCAGGGCGCGGGCGCAGGTCATCAGGGGCATGACGTACAGCAGGTTCAAGCCATCGACCTCGGCGCAATCGCCCAGGGCGTAGATATTGGCGTGGGAGGTCTTGAGGTGGCGGTCCACCATGATGCCGCGGTTGATCTGCAGGCCGGCCGCCGCCGCCAGGTCGATGCGTGGGCGCAGGCCGATGGCGGAGACTACCAGGTCGCACTGGATCACTTCGCCGTCCGACAGATGGGCTTCCAGGCCATCGGCGTTGCGTTGCAGGCGGTTGAGTACCGGCCCCAGGTGGAAACGCGCGCCAATGCCTTCCAGCCCGGCTTGCACCGCAGCCGCAGCCGCCGGATGCAGCAGGGTCGGCATGACTTGTTCGCACGGCGCGACGAGGTCGACTTCATAGCCGCCAAGGATCAGGTCGTTGGCAAATTCGCAGCCGATCAGGCCGGCGCCGAGCAGCAGCACGCGGCGTTTGCCGGCAGCGGCGGCGCGAAAGCGCGCGTAGTCTTCAAGATCGTTGATCGGGAAAATCAGCTCGGCGGCATCACCCTCGACCGGAACACGCACGGTCTCGGCACCCCAGGCCAGGATCAGGTCGCGGTAGGTCACTGACTCCTCGCCGATCCACAAGCGCTTGTGGCCCGGGTCAATGCCGCTGATACGGGTGTGGGTGCGTACCTGGGCCTTGAGTTGCTCGGCCATGGCGCCAGGTTCGGCCATGCTCAGGCCATCGGCTTCCTTGTTCTTGCCAAAACCGGTGGAGAGCATGGGCTTGGAGTAGGAGCGCCCATCATCCGCGGTGATCAGCAGCAATGGGGTGTCGCTGTCGAGCTTGCGAAACTCCCGGGCTACGTTGTAACCGGCCAATCCTGTGCCGATGATCACGACAGGTGAGTTCATTCCTTTCTCCTTGTAGTACGTTTCGTAAAACTTCAAATTAGCCGATTTCGATCATTTCGAAATCCATTTTGCCTACGCCGCAGTCCGGGCACAGCCAGTCTTCCGGAACATCTTCCCAACGGGTGCCGGGCACAATTCCGTCATCCGGCCAACCATCCGCTTCGTTGTAAATCAGGCCACAGACGATACATTGCCACTTTTTCATTACGTACTTCCTCAGGGTCCAGGCATCTTGGCCGACGGTCGATAGACCAGCGCTGCCGCTCGGCTCAGGGCGTTTGTACTGATCGCAGCCGGCAGATGCAAGTAGGATTGGCTTAAACGTCGGGTCAGCCCGGCAAAAGTTCAGGACGCCATGGTAAGCTCGCCGCCTCTTTTGCCGCCAATATTGACTTGCCGTGCCGCACTCAATCGCCCCTTCCGATGCTTGCCGATGGCTGCCCCAGAGCCTTCTGAGCCCGATGCCTGCGCCCTTGACCCTCGATTGGCTGTTCGATGAAGGCTCGCTGACGCGGCGGCTGACAGGGCTGTCCGGCAACGACTTCAGCGTGACGCCGCTGCTCGAAGGCTGGCAACCGTTGCGCGACGATGAATGTACGGCGCTGGCCCTGCCCCCGGGCACTGTCGGCTGGGTACGCGAGGTGTATTTGCGCGGGCATGACCAACCCTGGGTGTTTGCCCGCAGTGTCGCGTCACGCGGGGCATTGCAGGGCGACGGCTTGCAGATGGATGAGTTGGGCAGCCGCTCGCTGGGCGAGTTGTTGTTCTGCGACCGCGCCTTTACCCGCCAGCCGATCGAGGTGTGCCATTACCCGGCACCTTGGCTACCCGCTGCGGATCAGGTCGACGGGCTGTGGGCGCGCCGCTCGCGTTTCGATCGCGGGGCGCTGAGCGTGCTGGTGGCGGAAGTCTTCCTGCCGAGTGTCTGGCAGGTGCTGCATGACCATCCGGAGAACCGCTGATGTACCAACGTGTGCTCAAATCCTTGAATCGCCTGAACCCCAGGGCCTGGGATTTCATTCAACTGACGCGCATGGACAAGCCTATCGGTATCTACCTGCTGCTGTGGCCCACGCTATGGGCGCTGTGGATCGCCGGCAAGGGCTCGCCGTCGCTGCTCAATATCGTGATTTTCGTGCTGGGTGTGGTGCTGACCCGTGCCGGTGGCTGCGTGATCAATGACTGGGCCGACCGCAAGGTCGACGGGCATGTGAAACGCACCGAGCAACGTCCGCTGGTCAGCGGCAAGATCAGTTCGAAAGAGGCACTGGTGTTTTTTGCGCTGCTGATGGGCATCAGTTTCCTGCTGGTGCTGCTGACCAACGCCAGCACCATCCTGCTGTCCCTTGGCGGGCTGGCGCTGGCGGCAAGCTATCCATTCATGAAGCGCTACACCTATTACCCGCAGGTGGTGCTGGGCGCGGCGTTCTCCTGGGGCATGCCGATGGCATTCACGGCCGAGACCGGCCATCTGCCAGCCGAGGCCTGGCTGCTGTACATCGCCAACCTGTTGTGGACGGTGGGTTACGACACCTATTACGCGATGACCGACCGCGACGACGATTTGAAGATCGGCGTGAAATCCACCGCAATCCTGTTCGGTGATGCTGACCGCGTGATCATTCTCACCCTGCAGGGCCTGGCGCTGGTGTGCCTGTTGCTCGCCGGGGCCCGGTTCGAGCTGGGCGGCTGGTTTCACTTGGGTCTGCTGGCGGCGGCAGGCTGTTTTGCCTGGGAATTCTGGTACACCCGAGACCGGGACCGTATGAAGTGCTTCAAGGCGTTCTTGCACAACCACTGGGCCGGGTTGGCTATTTTTGTGGGGATTGTGGTGGATTACGCGGTTCGCTGAGAGGTTTGCGGTGGCTGTTCCGACGCCATCGGGGGCAAGCCCCCTCCCACAGTTGATGGGTTAACACCTTCAAATGTGGGAGGGGGCTTGCCCCCGATGATTTCAGCAGCGCCGCGCAGTCAAGGCTTGATGATATGCCAAGCCCCACCCTTGCCATCCCCGGTCTTGTCACCGGCTTTCTTGTCATCCTTGTAGGTGTAGACCGGCTTGCCTTTGTAGGCCCATTGACTGGTCTGATCGTCGCGGGTAATCACTGTCCAGTCGCCAGCCTTGGTATCGGTAGACTCGGCCTTCAGCGGCGGCCAATTGGTCGCGCACTGGTCCTTGCACACGGACTTGCCGTCGGCGTCCTTGTCGAAGGTGTAGAGCGTCAGGCCTTTGTGATCAACCAGCATCCCGTCTTTCGTCATCGCAGGTTCTGCGGCCAAAGCCAGGCCCGGCAGCGTCAACGCGGCCGTTACCAGCAGGGCTTTCCAGGAAATCGTGCTGTAAGTCATCGGAACCTTCCTTTTGTGGTTGTCAGGATTCGGACCCAAAGGGTAGTCCAGAGTGCCGTGAATTGCCCAAGGGTCTAAATTACTGTCACACGACTGCAATAATTCCGTTATCTAATGCGGCGCAAGACAGTTAAATGACAAAGAGGATTTTTGAGCATGGTTGGCAGGAGCATTCTGATTGTTGACGACGAAGCGCCCATTCGCGAGATGATCGCCGTTGCGTTGGAAATGGCCGGCTACGACTGCCTGGAGGCGGAGAACTCCCAGCAGGCCCATGCCATTATCGTCGACCGCAAGCCGGATCTGATCCTGCTCGACTGGATGTTGCCCGGCACTTCCGGTATCGAGCTGGCCCGGCGCCTCAAGCGTGACGAGCTGACCGGGGATATCCCGATCATCATGCTCACCGCCAAGGGCGAAGAGGACAACAAGATCCAGGGCCTGGAAGTCGGCGCCGATGACTACATCACCAAGCCTTTCTCCCCGCGAGAGTTGGTAGCGCGCCTCAAAGCCGTACTGCGCCGAGCCGGCCCGACCGACGGCGAAGCCCCCATCGAAGTCGACGGCCTGATCCTGGACCCGATCAGCCACCGCGTGACCATCGACGGCAAGCCGGCTGAGATGGGCCCGACCGAATACCGTCTGTTGCAGTTTTTCATGACCCACCAGGAGCGCGCCTACACCCGTGGCCAACTGCTGGACCAGGTGTGGGGCGGCAATGTGTACGTGGAGGAGCGCACCGTGGACGTGCATATCCGCCGCCTGCGCAAAGCCTTGGGCGATGCCTATGAGAATCTGGTACAAACCGTGCGCGGCACGGGCTACCGGTTTTCAACCAAAGGTTGAAACCTGGCTGCAAGTGATCAGCTACAAGCGGCAAGAGAAAAGCCGCCTCGCTCTGACTTGAAGCTTGCAGCTTGAAACTTGAAGCTGCTCCGAAGGACGCTCCATGAACCAAAACTGGCATGGCACCCTGATTCGCCACATGCTCCTGCTGGTCACCGGTTGCCTGCTGGTCGGGCTGATCAGTGGCTATTACGGCTGGAGCCTGGCTATCGGCATCGCGCTGTACCTGGGCTGGACCCTCAAGCAACTGCTGCGCCTGCATGAATGG
Source organism: Pseudomonas fluorescens (assembly GCF_002837185.1). GTDB lineage: Bacteria > Pseudomonadota > Gammaproteobacteria > Pseudomonadales > Pseudomonadaceae > Aquipseudomonas > Aquipseudomonas fluorescens_AM. The sequence continues at coordinate 75,228 of NZ_KZ477987.1, forward strand.
CTGCGCCAGCACAAACCCGACGAAGCTCCCCCCGATGGCTACGGCCTGTGGGGTGAAGTGTTCGACAGCATTTACCACTTGCAGCGCCGCGACCAACGGGTGCGCGGGCGCCTGCAGGCGGTGATCGATCGGGTACAGGAATCCACCGCCGCGCTCAAGGACGCGGTGATCATGCTCGACAGCGACGGCAACCTGGAATGGTGGAACCGCGCCGCCGAGACCCTGCTGGGCCTCAAGACCCCCCAGGACAGCGGCCAGCCGGTGACCAACCTGGTACGCCACCCGCGCTTCAAGGAATACTTCGAGCAGGACAACTACGAAGAAGCCCTGGAAATCCCCTCGCCCACCAATGATCGCATGCGTATCCAGCTGTACCTGACGCGCTACGGCAACAACGAGCACTTGATGCTGGTGCGCGACGTGACCCGCATCCATCAGTTGGAACAGATGCGCAAGGACTTCGTTGCCAACGTTTCCCACGAGCTGCGCACGCCGTTGACGGTGATCTGCGGCTACCTGGAGACGCTGCTGGACAATGTCGACGAGATCAACCCGCGCTGGAGCCGCGCCCTGCAGCAGATGCAGCAGCAAGGCTCACGCATGCAGACCCTGCTTAATGACTTGCTGCTGCTGGCCAAGCTTGAGGCCACCGATTACCCCTCCGATAACCACCCAGTGGCGGTGCAAAGCCTGCTGCAAACCATCAAGAACGACGCCCAGGCGCTCTCCGGCGAACGCGGCCAGCAGATCACTCTGGAAGCCGACCCGACGGTGCTGCTCAAGGGCAGCGAGGGCGAGCTGCGCAGTGCGTTCTCCAACTTGGTGTTCAACGCGGTGAAGTACACCCAGGACAAGGGCAATATCCGCATCCGCTGGTGGGCCGACGAACAGGGGGCGCACCTGAGCGTGCAGGACTCCGGCATCGGTATCGACGCCAAGCATCTGCCACGCCTGACCGAGCGCTTCTACCGCGTCGATTCCAGCCGCAACTCCAATACCGGCGGCACCGGGCTGGGCCTGGCGATCGTCAAGCATGTGCTGCTGCGCCATCGGGCACGCCTGGAGATCAGCAGCGTGCTGGGGCATGGCAGTACATTTACCTGCCACTTTCCGACAACGCAGGTGACCCGTTCGCGGCTCGTCGGAAATGAAGAATAACTCAAACACAGCACAACACCCACTGTGGGAGGGGGCTTGCTCCCGATAGCGGTGTATCAGTACCAGATGTGCTGACTGACACCCTGCTATCGGGGGCAAGCCCCCTCCCACAGTGGTTGTGCATGAATCTGGGGAATGCATTCCAGGCCCCGCCCGGCAGCAACCACTAGGCAAGCGCCCCATCAGCCGCTACATTGGCCGACTTGCGCCTGCCTTTCAGGCCAGCCTTCCCCCTATTGAACAGACGGAACCTGCAAAACCCCATCATGGACCCTTCCCCTGGTATCACCCTCGCGACACTTTTCGCCGATTTCGGCATGATTCTTTTTGCACTGGTCCTGGTACTGCTCAACGGCTTCTTCGTTGCGGCGGAATTTGCCATGGTCAAACTGCGCTCGACCCGGGTCGAGGCCATCGCCCACACCAACGGCTGGCGCGGGCAGATCCTGCGCACCGTGCACAGCCAGCTCGACGCCTACCTGTCGGCCTGCCAGCTGGGTATCACCCTCGCCTCCCTGGGCCTGGGCTGGGTCGGCGAACCGGCTTTTGCGCACATCCTCGAGCCTTTGCTGGGCGCCGCAGGCGTGGAGTCGCCGGAGGTGATCAAGGGCGTTTCGTTCTTTGCCGCCTTCTTCGTGATTTCCTACCTGCACATTGTGGTCGGCGAGCTGGCCCCCAAATCCTGGGCCATCCGCAAACCCGAATTGCTGTCGCTGTGGACCGCCGTGCCGCTGTACCTGTTCTACTGGGCCATGTACCCGGCGATCTACCTGCTCAACGCCAGCGCCAACGCCATCCTGCGCATCGCCGGCCAGGGCGAGCCCGGCCCGCATCACGAACACCATTACAGCCGCGAAGAGCTCAAGCTGATCCTGCACTCCAGCCGTGGCCAGGACCCGAGCGACCAAGGCATGCGCGTACTCGCCTCCGCCGTGGAAATGGGCGAACTGGAAGTGGTGGACTGGGCCAACTCCCGGGAAGACCTGGTCACCCTGGATTTCAACGCCCCACTCAAGGAAATCCTGGCGCTGTTCCGTCGCCACAAATTCAGCCGTTACCCGGTGTATGACGCCGTGCGCAACGAGTTCGTGGGCCTGCTGCACATCAAGGACCTGCTGCTTGAATTGGCGGCCCTGGACCATATCCCCGAGTCGTTCAACCTGGCCGAACTGACCCGCCCGCTGGAGCGCGTGTCGCGGCACATGCCGTTGTCGCAGTTGCTGGAGCAGTTCCGCAAAGGCGGCGCGCACTTCGCCCTGGTGGAAGAAGCCGACGGCAAGATCATTGGCTACCTGACCATGGAAGACGTGCTGGAAGTGCTGGTGGGCGATATCCAGGACGAACACCGCAAGGCCGAACGCGGCATCCTCGCCTACCAGCCGGGCAAGCTGCTGGTGCGTGGCGACACCCCGCTGTTCAAGGTAGAACGCCTGCTCGGCATCGACCTGGACCACATCGAAGCCGAAACCCTGGCCGGCCTGATCTACGACACCTTGAAACGGGTGCCTGAAGAGGAAGAAGTGCTGGAGGTTGAAGGCTTGCGGATCATCATCAAGAAGATGAAAGGACCGAAGATCGTGCTGGCCAAGGTGTTGATGCTGGATTGACTACCCATTGTGGGAGGGGGCTTGCCCCCGATAGCGGTGGTTCAGTCAGCATATTTTTAACTGTTAGACCGCAATCGGGGGCAAGCCCCCTCCCACATTGGTGAGTGGTCATCCTTTGAATTACGCACCCGGCACAAAATGCTTCTGCGCGGTACCACGTGCGATCAGGCGGGAGATGTAATCCAGCTTCTGCGCATCCTGGTCGATAAACCGGAAGGTCAGTTGCAGCCAGTCACTGTCGGGCCTGGGCTCGTAGGCAACGATGGCGTGCAGGTAGCCGTTGAGGCGTGCCACTTCAGCGTTCTCGCCCTGTTCGAGGTCGAGCACGGCGCTTTCCAGTACCTGGGGCAGGACCTCACCGCGACGCACCACCAACAACGCCTCCTTGATGCTCAGCGCCTTGATCACGCACTGCTGGGTTCCGCTGGACAGCCGCAACTGGCCCTGGCCACGGCCGCCTGCAGGCGAAGCGGTCGGGGCGGCGGCGACAGGCGCGCTATTGAGCAGGCCTCTGCTCGGGGCTGCCGCCACCGATACCGGCGCCGGTTTGACAGCTTCGGGCTTGCCACCGGTCAGCGCGCTCAGGGAGTCGTTGCCGAAGGCCGAGTTCATCTTGGTCGGCGCGCTGGCAATCAACGCGTCGAGGCGGCCGATCTTGTGCAGGGCCTGCTTGACCTTGTTCAACAACTGCTCATTGGTGAACGGCTTGCTGACGTAACCGGACACGCCGGCCTGAATGGCCTGCACCACGTTTTCCTTGTCACCCCGGCTGGTCACCATCACGAACGGCATGGCCTTCAGATGGGCTTGCTCGCGGCACCAGGTCAACAGCTCAAGCCCGGACATCTCCGGCATTTCCCAGTCGCACAGCACCAGGTCGAAGGTCTCGCGCATCAGAATGGATTGCGCCTTCTTGCCGTTCACCGCATCTTCGATCTTGATCCCCGGGAAGTAGTTGCGCAGGCACTTCTTCACCAGGTCGCGAATAAACGAGGCGTCATCCACCACCAACACACTGACTTTACTCATCGACCCTTCATCCTATAAAACCTTGGCTGGCAGTACGCCTGACTGATGGCAGTTTGCCAAAACTCTGCAGTCACGTTAGGACTTATTACGCCCCGTCCGCAATAAATTCCGCTCGCCACAAACGAAAACGCCCGACCAATGGCCGGGCGTTAATTTCTCGGGCAACCTTACTTATCGTCAGATTCGCCCGGAACATTAGGGATAAGATCAGCGTTGCCTTCAACTTCGGCTTTCATGCGTTTGAGGCCCATGTGCCGAACGTCGGTGCCGCGTACCAGATAAATCACCAATTCCGAGATATTGCGCGCGTGGTCGCCGATGCGTTCCAGCGAGCGCAGCACCCAGATGATGCTCAAGACGCGCGAGATAGAGCGCGGGTCTTCCATCATGTAGGTGGCCAGCTCACGCAAGGCAGTCTTGTATTCGCGATCAATGACCTTGTCGTACTGGGCCACCGACAGCGCCAGGTCTGCATCGAACCGCGCAAACGCGTCAAGGGCATCGCGCACCATGTTGCGCACCTGGTCGCCGATATGCCGCACTTCCACGTAACCACGCGGCGCTTCGCCTTCTTCGCACAGCTGGATGGCGCGGCGGGCGATCTTGGTGGCTTCGTCGCCGATACGCTCGAGGTCGATCACCGATTTGGAGATGCTGATGATCAAACGCAGGTCGGAAGCCGCGGGCTGGCGACGGGCCAGGATGCGCAGGCATTCTTCGTCGATGTTGCGTTCCATCTGGTTGATCTGGTCATCGATCTCACGCACTTGCTGGGCCAGGCCCGAGTCGGCCTCGATCAGCGCGGTGACCGCATCGTTGACTTGCTTCTCCACCAGCCCGCCCATCGCCAGGAGGTGGCTGCGCACTTCCTCAAGCTCGGCGTTGAACTGCGCGGAGATGTGGTGGGTAAGGCCTTCCTTTGAAATCATGGTTTTGCTCCGCAAAAGCTGTAAGCCGCAAGCTACAAGCTGCAAGCTGATGTGTGTCGTTAATCAAACTGCTTTTACTTGCCGCTTCAAACTTGCGGCTTGCAGCCGGGGCTAACCATACCGCCCCGTAATATAGTCTTCGGTCTGTTTTTTCGCCGGATTGGTGAACAGGGTATCGGTGTCGCCGAACTCCACCAGCTTGCCCATGTACATGAACGCGGTGTAGTCGGACACCCGCGCGGCTTGCTGCATGTTGTGGGTCACGATGACGATGGTGAACTTGGACTTGAGCTCGTAGATCAGCTCTTCAACCTTCAGCGTCGAAATCGGGTCGAGGGCCGAGCACGGTTCGTCGAGCAGCAGCACTTCAGGTTCCACGGCGATGGTGCGGGCAATGACCAGACGCTGTTGCTGGCCACCGGACAAACCGAGGGCCGACTCGTGCAGGCGGTCTTTGACCTCGTCCCACAGCGCTGCGCCCTTGAGTGCCCATTCAACCGCTTCATCGAGAATGCGTTTTTTGTTGATGCCCTGGATGCGCAGGCCATAAACCACGTTTTCATAGATGGTCTTGGGGAACGGGTTGGGCTTCTGGAACACCATGCCCACGCGGCGGCGCAGCTCGGCCACGTCTTCGCCCTTGCGGTAGATGTTGGTGCCGTAGAGGTTGATGGCGCCTTCCACGCGGCAACCGTCCACCAGGTCGTTCATGCGGTTGAACGTGCGCAGCAACGTGGACTTGCCGCAGCCGGACGGGCCGATGAAGGCAGTCACGCGCTGCTTGGGGATGTTCATGCTGACGTCGAACAGCGCCTGCTTGTCGCCGTAGTAGAGGCTCAGGCCCGGCACTTCGATGGCCACGGTTTCCTGGGCCAGGCTTAGGCTTTGCTTGTCGCGTCCCAGGGCAGACATGTTGATGCCGTGGGAATGGGTTTCGTGTTGCATGGTCTCACTCCGTTCGTAGCTGCAAGCTTTTAGCTGCAAGCTGCAAGATTTGAGCAAAAGCGGCTTGTAGCTTGAGGCTTGCCGCTTGTGACTTAGCTTTAGCTGTCAACTGTCCAACGCCTTGTACTTCTCGCGCAGGTGGTTACGAATCCACACCGCCGACAGGTTGAGCGTGGCGATCACCAGCACCAGCAGCAGGGCTGTGGCGTAGACCAGCGGCCGCGCCGCTTCGACGTTGGGGCTCTGGAAGCCGACGTCATAGATATGGAAACCCAGGTGCATGATCTTCTGGTCAAGGTGCAGGTACGGGTAGTTACCGTCCAACGGCAGCGACGGGGCCAGCTTCACCACGCCGACCAGCATCAGCGGCGCCACTTCACCGGCGGCCCGGGCCACGGCGAGGATCATGCCGGTCATCATCGCCGGGCTGGCCATCGGCAGCACGATCTTCCACAGCGTTTCCGCCTTGGTCGCGCCGAGCGCCAGGGAACCTTCACGCACGGTGCGAGGAATCCGCGCCAGGCCTTCTTCGGTGGCCACGATCACTACCGGCACCGCCAGCAGCGCCAGGGTCAGCGAGGCCCAGAGCAGCCCCGGCGTGCCGAAGGTCGGCGCCGGCAGGGCTTCGGCGAAGAACAGCCGGTCCACCGAGCCACCCAGCACATACACGAAAAAGCCCAGGCCGAACACGCCGTAGACAATGGCCGGTACGCCCGCCAGGTTGTTGACCGCGATGCGGATAATCCGCGTCAGGGTGTTCTGCTTGGCGTACTCACGCAGGTACACCGCCGCCAGTACGCCGAATGGCGTGACGATCATCGCCATGATCAGGGTCATCATCACGGTACCGAAGATCGCCGGGAAGATCCCGCCTTCGGTGTTGGCTTCCCGTGGATCGTCGCTCAGAAACTCCCAGACCTTGCTGAAGTAGAAGCCGATCTTGGTCAGGGTGCCCATGGCGTTCGGCTGGTAGGCGTGTACCACTTTGCCGATACCGATTTCGATTTCCTTGCCGTTGCCGTCCCGGGCCGTCAGCGCGTCGCGGTTGAACTGGGCGTGCAGGTCGGCCAGGCGCGCTTCGATGTCCTGGTAGCGGGCGTTCAGTTCGGCGCGGTCGGCGTCCATGTCGGCCTGGGCGGCGGCGTCGAGCTTGCCTTCCAGCTCCAGCTTGCGACCGTGCAGGCGGACGCGCTCCAGCCCGGCATTGATCGCACCGATATCGGTTTTCTCCAGGCTCTTGAGCTGGGCGGCGAGCGTGTTGACGCGCTCCACACGGGCTTGCAACTCCGGCCACGCGGCCTCGCCTTCGGCGATGATCTTGCCATCCTGCTTGACGTTGACCAGGGTGCCGTAGAAGTTGCCCCATTCACGCCGCTCGATGGTCATCAACTGCACCGGCTTGGTCTGGTCCTTCAACCATTCGCCGACGATCCAGGTGAAGTCATTGCCGTTCAAGTCGCGGTTGCCGACCTTGATCAGCTCGCGAGTCATGAACTCCGGGCCCTCATCGGGCACCGGCAGGCCAGCGCTTTTCAGGCGCTCGCGTGGGACTTCTTCCTTCTGCACCACTTCGCCGATGACGATATGGTTGGCCTGGCCCGGCACGCTGTAGTTGGCCTGGATCAGGTCGGCCGGCCAGAAATGGCCCAGACCGCGCACCGCAATCACCGCCAGCAAACCAATGGTCATGATGACCGCGATGGACACCGCGCCACCGCTTATCCAGACGCCGGGGGCGCCGCTCTTGAACCATCCATTCAGGGAGTTCTGTTTCACAGACTTCTACCTTTCTTAAAGCGACGAGTATTTCTTGCGCAGACGCTGACGGATCAGCTCGGCGAGGGTGTTCATGATGAAGGTGAACAGCAGCAGCACCAGCGCCGAGAGGAACAGCACGCGGTAGTGACTGCCGCCCACTTCCGACTCGGGCATTTCCACCGCGACGTTGGCCGCCAGGGTGCGCAGGCCTTCGAACAGGTTCATCTCCATCACCGGCGTGTTACCGGTGGCCATCAGCACGATCATGGTCTCGCCGACGGCGCGGCCCATGCCGATCATCAATGCCGAGAAAATGCCCGGGCTGGCGGTCAGGATCACTACGCGGGTCATGGTCTGCCAGGGCGTGGCGCCGAGGGCCAGGGAGCCCAGGGTCAGGCCACGCGGCACGCTGAACACGGCGTCTTCGGCGATGGAGTAGATGTTCGGGATCACCGCGAACCCCATGGCCAGGCCGACCACCAGGGCGTTGCGCTGGTCGTAGGTGATGCCCAGGTCATGGGAAATCCACATGCGCATGTCGCCGCCGAAGAACCAGGTTTCCAGGTACGGGCTCATGTACAGCGAGAGCCAGCCCACGAACAGGATCACCGGGATCAGGATCGCGCTTTCCCAGCCATCCGGCACCCGCAGGCGGATCGACTCAGGCAACCGGCTGAATACAAAGCCGGCCACCAGGATGCCAATCGGCAACAGCATCAGCAGGCTGAAAATCCCCGGCAGATGCCCTTCCACATAAGGCGCCAGGAACAGGCCGGCGAAGAAGCCGAGGATCACCGTGGGCATCGCTTCCATCAACTCGATCACCGGCTTGACCTTGCGGCGCAGGCTCGGGGCCATGAAGTAAGCGGTGTAGATCGCGGCGGCTACGGCCAGCGGCGCGGCGAGCAGCATCGCGTAGAACGCGGCTTTCAACGTACCGAAGGTCAGCGGCGCCAGGCTCATCTTGGGCTCGAAGTCGGTGTTGGCGGCGGTCGACTGCCAGACGTATTTAGGCTCGTCGTAGTTCTCGTACCAGACCTTGCTCCACAGCGCGCTCCAGGAGACTTCCGGGTGCGGGTTGTCGAGCAGCAACGGTTGCAGCTTGCCACCGGCCTCGACGATCACGTGGTTGGCCCGTGGCGACAAACCGAACACGCCTGGGCCGTCGACCACCGGATCGACCAGCAAGGTGCGGTGCGCGGTGCTGTGGAACACGCCGAACTGACCGGAAGCATCGAGGGCAGTGAAACCCTTGCGACGTTCTTCAGCGGTGATTTCCACGATGGGCGCAGTGCCCATCTGGAAGGTACGGATTTGCTTGAGGCGCTGCTCGCCATCCGGATCGCGGGCCATGAACCACTGGGCCAGGCCGCCCTTGGAGTTACCGACGATCAGCGAGATGCCGCCCACCAGCTGGGTGCTGGCGGTGACGTCGGCAGTGCCGTCTTCAAGCAGCTTGTAGCGACCGTTGAGGCTCTTGTCGCGCAGGCTGAACACGTCGGCCAGGGCACGACCGTTGATCACATACAACCATTGCTGGCGCGGGTCGATGAAGATCGCCTTCACCGGCTCGGTCATTTGCGGCAGCTCGACACGCTTCTGCTCGCTGGTGACTTCACCGGTCATCATGTTTTCTTCGCGGCTCAGGGTCAGCACGTTCAAGTGCGAACCGGCCGAGCCTGCCACCACCAGGGAAGTATCGGTGGCATTGAGCGCGACGTGCTCCAACGGGCGGCCGGCCTCATCCAGCACGATCGGCGTCTCGCCATAAGGGTATTCGATTGCCGGCGTGATGGTTTTCTTGCCGTCCGGGTAAGACACTTTATAAGTGTGGCGGAACACCATGGACTGGCCGTTGGACAAACCCAGGATCACCAGCGGGCTGCCCGGCTGGTCTTCGCCGATGGACGCAACGCTTGTACCGGCCGGCAGCGGCAGGTCAACGCGCTTGAGCTCGGTGCCGGTGTCGACTGCAAAGAACAGCGCCTGGCCCTTGTCGGAAACCCGCATGGCAACCTGGTTCTGTTCTTCCAGCGAGATCAGCAATGGCTTGCCGGCGTCCTGCATCCAGGCAGGCGTCAGCGCGTCTTCCTTGGTCAGCGAGGCGCCTTGAAACAGCGGCGCGACCACATAGGCGAGAAAGAAGAAAATCAGGGTAATGGCACCCAGCACGGCGAGGCCGCCGACCAATACGTACCAGCGGGTGAAACGATCCTTGAGCGCGCGAATGCGGCGCTTGCGTTGCAGCTCAGGCGTATTGAAATCAATGCGCTTGGGGGGAGAAGTCGTCGTCATGGTGGAATTGGCCAGATCATTCATGCGCACACCCTAGCGGTCCTGTATGACAGAAAGATGACAGTGCAGTGACGCAGGAAATCCGCCGCGAAGCAGGGCTGGCAGCGGATTGAAAATGAGTGATGCGGGAACCGGCGTACCGGCGCCCGCAGAGGCAATCAGTTGCCTTCTTTCAGACCCAGGTCAGCCAGGGCCTTGGCGGCAACTTTGGCTGGCAGCGGGATGTAACCGTCTTTCACTACCACTTCCTGGCCCTGCTTGGACAGCACCAGTTTCACGAACTCAGCTTCCAGCGGAGCCAGAGGCTTGTTCGGGGCTTTGTTGACGTAAACGTAGAGGAAACGCGACAGCGGGTATTTGCCGTTCAGGGCGTTTTCTTCGCTGTCTTCGATGAAGTCAGTGCTGCCTTTCTTGGCCAGGGCCACGGTCTTCACGCTGGCCGTCTTGTAGCCGATGCCCGAGTAACCGATGCCGTTCAGCGAGGAGCTGATCGACTGTACGACCGAAGCCGAACCAGGTTGTTCGTTCACGTTAGGCTTGTAGTCGCCTTTGCACAGGGCTTCTTCCTTGAAGTAGCCGTAGGTGCCGGACACCGAGTTACGGCCAAACAGCTGAACCGGCTTGTTGGCCAGGTCGCCGGTCACGCCCAGGTCACCCCAGGTTTTCACGTCGGCTTTGGCGCCACACAAGCGCGTCGAAGAGAAGATCGCGTCAACCTGTTCCATGGTCAGGTGCTGAATCGGGTTGTCCTTGTGCACAAATACCGCCAGGGCATCCACGGCTACCGGGATAGCGGTTGGCTTGTAGCCGTACTTCTGCTCGAAGGCCGCCAGTTCGGTGTCCTTCATCTTGCGGCTCATCGGGCCCAGGTTGGAGGTGCCTTCAGTCAGCGCAGGTGGCGCGGTGGCGGAGCCGGCCGCTTGAATCTGGATGTTGACGTTCGGGTATTCCTTTTTGTAACCCTCGGCCCACAGGGTCATCAGGTTTGCCAGGGTATCGGAACCGACGCTGGACAGGTTGCCCGACACACCAGTGGTCTTGACGTAAGCCGGGATCGCCGGGTCAACGCCAGCAGCCACCGCGTTGGCGGTCGCGACGCCAGCAGCGACAAACGTCATTGCCGCCATCAAACGTTTCAGTTTCATGCCTTGCTCCTAGCAGATAGGGATAGTTGGATCGGGGCCAAGTATCGAGAGGCCGTGTGAACACTCTATGTCTGCAATGTGACAGTTAGATGAAAGGCCACTATCGAAAGCGCAGGCTTGGGAACGTAAAACGGTCAATGAACACCTTCACTGTGGCGAGGGAGCTTGCTCGCTCGCCACAGGAGATCAGGGCAGTGTCAGCGGGAACGCTTCCACAGATACCCACCCACCACCATCCCCATCAAGCACAAGGCAGCAACATAGTAGGCCGGCCCCATCGGGCTTTCCTTCATCAGCAGCGACACCGCCAGCGGCGTCAGCCCGCCGAACACGGCGTAGGCCACGTTGTAGGAGAACGACAAGCCACTGAAACGCACCACCGGCGGAAATGCCTTGACCATCACGTAAGGCACCACGCCGATGGTGCCGACAAACAGGCCAGTCAAGGCGTACAGCGGGAACAGCCAGTCCGGGTGGGCCATGAGACTGTGATACAGCGTCCAGGAAGTGGCCAGCAACAATGCGCAACCGGTGACCAGTACACGACCGGCACCAAAACGATCGGCCAGGGCACCCGAGGCAATGCAACCCAGGCTCAGGGTGACGATGGCCAGGCTGTTGGCCTGCAACGCAACCGTGGGGCTGAAGTGGTAGACGGTCTGCAGCACGGTCGGCGTCATGAGGATGACCACCACGACGCCGGCCGAGAGCAGCCAGGTCAGCAGCATCGACAACACGATGGCGCCACGGTGGTCGCGCAATACCGCGCGCAACGGCAGCTCGGCGGCCAGGGTCTTGCGTTGCTGCATCTCGGCGAAAATAGGTGTTTCATGCAGCCAGCGGCGCAGGTACACCGACAGCAGGCCGAATACACCGCCGAGCAGGAATGGGATCCGCCAGGCGTAATCGGAGACCTGCTCCGGGGTATAGACCGTATTAATGGCGGTGGCGACCAACGAGCCCAGCAGAATACCGGCGGTGAGGCCGCTGGTCAGGGTACCGCAGGCGTAGCCGATGTGGCGTGGCGGGACGTGTTCGGAGACAAATACCCAGGCGCCCGGTACCTCGCCGCCAATCGCCGCACCCTGGATCACGCGCATCAGCAGCAACAGGAGCGGCGCCCACAAGCCGATCTGCGCGTAGGTCGGCAACAGGCCCATGATCAAGGTCGGCACGGCCATCATGAAGATGCTCAGGGTGAACATTTTCTTGCGGCCCAGCAGGTCGCCGAAGTGCGCCATGATGATGCCGCCCAGCGGGCGGGCGAGGTAGCCAGCGGCGAAGATGCCGAAGGTCTGCATCATGCGCAGCCATTCGGGCATGTCGACGGGGAAGAACAGTTTCCCGACCACGGTGGCGAAAAATACGAAAATGATGAAGTCGTAGAACTCCAGCGCCCCGCCCAAGGCAGACAGCGACAGGGTTTTGTAGTCGTTGCGGGTCAGCGGGCGCGACGGTTGCGCGCTGCTTGCGGGCACGGAGGACATGGCAAGGCTTCTCTTATAGTAATCATCGTAAAGGACTGCACGCCCGTGACTTGCGGCGGGTTTGGCAAGATAGCAAATCGCTTGAAAAAGCACAGCGCTGTGAAAACAGTTGCGCGCAAAAGCCCCGATACAGCGCCTATTAACCGACCAAATGAGCCTCAGGTGGTCGTCGTCGCGCCAGCGTCCCGATATACTCGCCCGTGCAAGCGCAGGAACCCCAGTCTTGACGGGCTGCTGTGCCAAAACGTTGTTGGGCGCCATCCAGCCGATTTGGCAGAGTTTCCCTTTAGTTCGCCTTACGAGAAACGCATCGAGCGGTGTATGTTGGTGCTGAAACGTTTTTCCAGAAGACGGCTATCCACTTGAAATACCCATGAAGCGTCACGGGTCAGAGGCACCTTCGGCATGATCGAACTCGAACAAGAAGATCCTATCCCGCAAGGCGATCTCGCCCTGCAAATCACTGCGCTGCCGCGTGAAACCAACGGTTTTGGCGATATCTTCGGTGGCTGGCTGGTCGCGCAGATGGACCTGGCCGGTACGGCAATGGCCAGCAAGGTGGCCGGCGGGCGCGTAGCCACGGTGGCCATTGATCGCATGGCATTCCTGGTACCGGTCGCGGTGGGCGCGCAGTTGTCCTTCTATACCCAGGCCCTGGAAATCGGCCGCAGCTCGATCCAGATGATGGTCGAAGTGTGGAGCGACGACCCGCTGTCCAGCGAATGGCGCAAGGTCACCGAGGCGGTATTCGTGTTCGTCGCCATCGACGGCAGCGGCCGCACGCGCTCGGTTCCGTCGCGCGCGCGTTAAACCTCATCGGGTTTTCACGGTCAATTGCCCCATTGCCTGCCATTGCCCATTGCCTGCCATTGAGAGAGCTTTGTTATGCCGACGCCCCACGTTGAAACCGTGAAAATCGACGCGCTGGATTGCTGGCGCATCCGCCACAACGGCGCCGAGTTGAGGGTGGCCCAACAGGGCGCGCATATCTTCAGTTATCAGCGCGACGGCGAGCAGCCGCTGATCTGGCCGAACCCCGAAGCGGTGTTCAAGCAGGGCAAAGGCATTCGTACCGGCGTCCCGGTGTGCTGGCCCTGGTTTGGTGTGTTCGACCGCAACCCGCAGAGCGTCAAGGCAATGCGCCAGAGCGATCAGCCGGCCGGTGCCCACGGTTTTGTGCGTACGGCGTTGTGGGAATTAGCCGCAACCGAGCTTGAAGGCCAGGCGTTGCGGGTGGATCTTGCGCTGCCCGTACCGGCAGGCGGCTTTCCTGGCTGGCCTCATCAGGTCGACTTGACGTTGAGCCTGGTGATGGACGACCAGTTGCATATCCACCTGACCAGCCATAACCGCGGCACTGACACCGTGACCCTCAGCCAGGCACTGCACACCTACTTCGCCGTCAGCGATGTGCGCAAGGTGCAGGTCGAAGGCCTGGATGGGGCGTCCTATATCGATACCGCCGATGGCTGGGCCGAGAAGATGCAATCGGGCCTGCTGCACTTCACGGCCGAGACTGACCGTATCTATCTGGACACGCCTGCCCATCTGAGCATCGTCGACAAGGACTGGCAGCGCCGCATCCAGCTCACCAGCGAAGGTTCGAAATCGACCGTGATCTGGAACCCGTGGACCGAACGCGCCAAGGCCTTCGATGACATGGCCGACGATGGCTGGCAGGGGATGTTATGCGTAGAGACGGCGAATGTGCTGGATGATGTGGTGGCGTTGGCGCCCGGTGAAAGCCACACCCTGGGCGTGAGCATCGCCGCTGTCGCCCTGTAGGCGAAGTTCAAAATGTGGGAGGGGGCTTGCTCCCGATAGCGGTGGTTCAGTCAGAACATGTTTGACTGGCATGCCGCAATCGGGGGCAAGCCCCCTCCCACATTGTTAGATGTTGGCTTTCAGAGATCGGACTCCTTCACTACCCGCACCTTCCCTGCGTCCAGCGCATACGCCGCGTCCGCCAGGTCGTTATTCACCTTCTCCACCTTCAAGGTTCCGGTGACCCACAGCGGCGTGTAGATATCATCCAGCTTCAAGCCCTTGGGATAGCGCACCAACACCAGTTGGTTGGGCGGCGGTGGCGGCACATGGATGCACGCGCCGGGGTATGGCACGAGAAAGAACAGCGTGCTGCGGCCCTTGGCATCGGTTTCCAACGGCACTGGGTAGCCGCCGATACGGATGTGCTTGCCGTTCATGGCCGGCACGGTCTTGGTGGAATACATCACCGCCGGCAAGCCTTTGCTCTGTTTCAGGCCGCCCTTGTCGGTAAAGGTGCCTTGGGCTTCGGGCGAGTTGTGATCGATCTCGGGCATGGCTTCGAGGGCTTTCTGATCCGACAGCGGCATCAGCTCGAGCCAGTCGGTTTCCGGCAGTTCGCCAGCGTGGGCCAGGCCTGGGGCCAGCAAGAGGAGAGTCAACAGAAGACGGCGCATGGAGAGGCTCGGCAAGTACAAGTGGCGAGCATTCTAGCCCTCTGCGCCTGCGCAGCGCAGAGGACTTTGTCGGCTGATTACTTTCTTTTGATCAGGCCGTAGATCACCAGCAGCACGATCGCGCCGACCAGCGCACCGATAAAGCCCGCGCCTTGACCGGCCTGGTAGATCCCCAGGGCCTGGCCACCGTAGGTTGCAGCCAGGGAGCCGGCGATACCCAGCAGAATGGTCATGATCCAGCCCATGCTGTCGTCGCCAGGCTTGAGGAAACGCGCCAGCAGGCCGACGATCAAGCCGATAAAAATGGTTCCGATGATACCCATGGCATTTCCCTCTGATTGGTGTGAGTCATGCCAAAGCCTAGTCAGACTTTGGCATCCTGCTATCAGAGGGACGCCGAGCCTTAATGGTTCCCACGGCGACGCAGCTTATTGTTCGGCGATCAGTGCTTCGACCTTGAGGATCTGCGCCTGCAGGGTCGCGCGGTCCTTGCAGCGCAGGTTGGCGTGACCCACCTTGCGCCCTGCCTTGAAGGCCTTGCCGTAGTGATGCACATGGCAATCGTCGATCGCCATGACTCGCTCAACCGGCGGCACCACGCCAATGAAGTTGAGCATGGCGCTCTCGCCAACCTTGGCCGTGGAGCCCAACGGCAAGCCCGCCACCGCCCGCAGGTGGTTCTCGAACTGGCTGCACTCGGCGCCTTCGGTGGTCCAGTGCCCGGAGTTGTGCACGCGCGGGGCGATCTCGTTGGCCTTGAGACCGCCATCGACTTCAAAGAACTCGAACGCCATCACGCCGACGTAATCCAGCTGCTTGAGCACACGGCTGGAGTAATCTTCGGCCAGGGCCTGCAGCGGGTGGTCGGTACTGGCCACGGACAGCTTGAGAATGCCGCTGTCGTGGGTGTTGTGCACCAACGGATAGAAGCGGGTTTCACCATTACGGGCGCGCACTGCGATCAGCGAGACTTCGCCGGTGAACGGCACGAAGCCTTCCAGCAGGCAGGCGACGCTGCCCAGTTCGGCGAAGGTACCGGCCACATCGGCAGCGGTGCGCAGCACTTTCTGGCCCTTGCCGTCATACCCCAGGGTGCGGGTTTTCAGCACGGCCGGCAGGCCGATGCTGGCGACGGCGGCGTCCAGGTCTGCCTGGGACTGGATATCGGCGAAGGCCGGGGTCGGGATGCCCAGGTCCTTGAACATGCTTTTCTCGAACCAGCGGTCGCGCGCGATGCGCAGGGCTTCAGCGCTCGGGTACACCGGCACGAACTGCGACAGGAAAGCCACGGTTTCGGCCGGTACGCTTTCGAACTCGAAGGTCACCAGGTCAACTTCGTCGGCCAGTTGGCGCAGGTGATCAGGGTCGCTGTAGTCCGCGCGCAGGTGTTCACCCAGGGCGGCCGCGCAAGCGTCCGGCGCCGGGTCCAGAAAAGCGAAATCCATCCCCAGCGGGGTTCCCGCCAGAGCCAGCATGCGGCCCAGTTGGCCGCCACCGATTACACCGATTTTCATCAATCAACACCCTCAGGCGATGCGTGGGTCTGGATTGTCCAGCACGCTGTCTGTCTGCTCAGCACGGAATTTTTTCAGCACCGCATGGAACTGCGGGTGCTTGGCGCCCAGGATACTGGCGGACAGCAACGCGGCGTTGATCGCGCCGGCCTTGCCGATCGCCAGGGTCGCCACCGGGATGCCGGCCGGCATCTGCACGATGGACAACAGCGAATCCACGCCCGAGAGCATCGACGACTGCACCGGTACACCCAGCACGGGCAGGTGAGTCTTGGCTGCACACATGCCTGGCAAATGCGCCGCACCGCCGGCACCGGCGATGATCACCTCGATGCCACGGGATTCTGCTTCATCGGCATACTGGAACAGCAAGTCCGGGGTGCGGTGGGCGGAGACCACCTTCACTTCGTACGGAATGCCGAGTTTTTCCAGCATATCGGCGGTGTGGCTAAGGGTGGACCAATCGGACTTGGAGCCCATGATCACGCCAACCAATGCACTCATCGTCGTGCCTCTTCTCTCTGGGCGCCCGCAGGCGCGTCAAAAAACAACAAGCCACGCGGGAAATCCGGCGTGGCTTGGTGTACGAAATCAGGCCGGTTGGACCGGCCGAAGGCCGCGCAGTATACCGTAATAATCCAGATAAACAGCCCCTGTCACGACCATCTGTCATCCGTTGCCACCGAGCGATTTATTGACTCTCAGGTCAGTCACTGGCGCACGCCAAAACACCACGCTCATGCCCACTCGCCAAACCGCATGACCGTCGAGAATTAATTACCACCTGGGGCAATACCTTCATTTAATAAACTCGCCGGACCCTGATTCACTATCAATAACCTGGAACTCCTTGAAAGGTTTGAAAGATGACGTCGACAACCGAAGGCACACCTAACAAACACATTACTATTATCGCCGTCCTGCATGATGACGTGACGCCGGCAAAACGAAAGACCATTTACGCTGATTTTTTTCACGCACTCGTAAAAGAACTGGAAAGCTTCGCAGAGCGGAAAATCAATGTCGTCTTCACCCAGGGCGAGCCCCACAGCAACATGGAATACAAAGGCGACGATATTGAGGACGCGGCAACACGCTGGCAAACTCTCGGCACTCAACTTCTCGACGACATGACGCAAGAGGGCCTGGAAACCAATGATCTGACCAAAGTCGTTCTCGTCACCAACGACAAATTAAATAATACGGTTTTAGGCCTCGCGAGCACGCATGGGGAAACCCAGGGCGGAACATTCGCCATCGCATCATTGGTCTCGCCAGAAGTTATCGCCCATGAGATCGGTCATTTATTAGGGGCCAGACATGACGACTCTGAAGTTCATTTAAAGCGCCGCTGGGCCAGCGGCCTTAAACTTCTAGAAGCTTGGGTATTCGGAACCTGGTACGAGGACATTAAGACGTATACCTATATGGCACCCCGCAGTAGCAGTTCCACCACTTACACGTTCAGCCCCGCCAATCGGCAAAATATCAAGAATTACCTGGCCAGCAAAGATTAATACCAACACCTCTTTTACCGTTTTACGCCCATCGCTTCGATCACTGGCCTTCCTCCGCTCATGCGGAGGAACTCACTGCGATGCCACTCTCGAGCTTGCGCCACAACAACCGCACATTGGCCTTGCGCACCAGCGCACAGCGATACAGCCGAATCTCCAGCGGCACATGCCATTGCGACCCGCCACACACCACCAGTTCGCCTCGAGCCAGTTCCGCTCGCACGCTCAATTGCGGCACCCAGGCGATCCCCAAGCCTTCAAGGGCCATGCTTTTGAGGCTGTCGGCCATGGCGGTTTCATAGATGGTGGTAAAACGCAGGGCACGCTGGCGCAGCAGCAGGTTCACCGAGCGCCCGAGAAAGGCACCGGCACTGTAGGCAAGCAGCGGCACACTGCCCTCGCCTTCAAGATCGAACAGCGGCTTGCCGTCGGCATCGGCGGCGCACACCGGGAGCATTTCGGTGTTGCCCAGGTGCAGGGAGGGGAAGATCTCGGCGTCCATCTGCATGGCGGCATCCGGGTCGTAGAACGCCAGCATCAGGTCGCAGCCGCCTTCGCGCAGGGCGTGCACGGCGTCACCCACGTTGGTGGCGACCAGCCGCGTGGCGATGTTCAAACCTTCGTTGCGCAGCTGGGCGATCCAGCGCGGGAAAAAACCCAATGCCAGGGAGTGAGCCGCCGCCACCTGCATGACCTCGCCCTGCCCGCCTTCCAGATGATGCAAATGGCGCAGCACTTCACCGAGTTGTTCGACCACCGTGCGCGCGGTGACCAGGAACAATTGCCCCGCCGCCGTCAGTTCCACCGGCGTGCGTGTGCGATTGACCAGGGTCAACCCCAGCGCCGCTTCCAGGCTGCGAATACGTCGACTGAACGCCGGCTGGGTGACAAAGCGCCGCTCCGCCGCCTGGGAAAAGCTGCGCGTTGCCGCCAGGGCGCTGAAGTCTTCCAGCCATTTGCTCTCAAGGTTCATCACTGCCTCCCACGGGAATGCACCATTTTGGCACACACGCCCGTCATGGTAACCGGGTCACATCCACATTATGCCGTTTGTGCATAGGCCAGTGTTTAACAGCATTGGCCCAAAAAGTTCTACAAGCCTAGCATTCGCAGCGTTCCGGCCAGTTCCGGGTCCCTATCGAGATGATTTCCGTCATGTCCTCTGCTGCATCTTTCCGTACAGAAAAAGACCTGCTTGGCGTACTCGAAGTACCGGCTCAAGCGTATTACGGCATCCAGACCCTGCGAGCGGTGAACAACTTCCGCCTCTCGGGCGTTCCGATTTCGCATTACCCGAAATTGGTGGTCGGCCTGGCAATGGTCAAGCAAGCAGCGGCGGACGCCAACCGCGAACTGGGTCAGCTCAGTGAAGCCAAGCACGCTGCCATCAGCGAAGCCTGTGCCCGGCTGATCCGTGGCGACTTCCACGAAGAGTTCGTGGTGGACATGATTCAAGGCGGCGCCGGCACTTCAACCAACATGAATGCCAACGAAGTGATCGCCAACATCGCGCTGGAGGCCATGGGCCACCAGAAGGGCGAATACCAGTACCTGCACCCCAACAACGACGTGAACATGGCGCAGTCGACCAACGACGCCTACCCGACCGCGATCCGCTTGGGTCTGCTGCTGGGCCATGACGCGCTGCTGGCCAGCCTCGACAGCCTGATCCAGGCCTTTGCCGCCAAAGGTGTCGAGTTCGGGCATGTGTTGAAAATGGGCCGCACCCAACTGCAAGACGCCGTGCCGATGACCCTCGGCCAGGAATTCCGCGCCTTCGCCACCACCCTGAGCGAAGACCTGGCCCGCCTGAAAACCCTGGCGCCGGAGCTGCTCACCGAAGTGAACCTGGGCGGCACCGCCATCGGCACCGGCATCAACGCCGACCCACGCTACCAGGCCCTGGCCGTACAGCGCCTGGCCACCATCAGCGGCCAGCCGCTGGTACCGGCGGCCGACCTGATCGAAGCCACCTCCGACATGGGTGCCTTCGTGCTGTTCTCCGGCATGCTCAAGCGTACCGCCGTGAAGCTGTCGAAGATCTGCAACGACTTGCGCCTGCTGTCCAGCGGCCCACGCACCGGCATCAACGAGATCAACCTGCCGGCACGCCAGCCGGGCAGCTCGATCATGCCCGGCAAGGTCAACCCGGTGATCCCGGAAGCCGTCAACCAGGTGGCCTTCCAGGTGATCGGCAACGACCTGGCGCTGACCATGGCGGCCGAAGGCGGCCAACTGCAGCTGAACGTGATGGAGCCGCTGATCGCCTTCAAGATCTTCGACTCGATCCGCCTGCTGCAACGCGCCATGGACATGCTGCGCGAGCACTGCATCGTCGGTATCACCGCCAACGAAGCGCGCTGCCGCGAGCTGGTGGAGCACTCTATCGGCCTGGTCACCGCGCTGAACCCCTACATCGGCTATGAAAACGCCACCCGCATTGCGCGTATCGCCCTTGAAAGCGGTCGCGGCGTGCTGGAACTGGTGCGTGAAGAAGGCTTGCTCGACGACGCCATGCTCGACGACATCCTGCGCCCCGAAAACATGATCGCTCCACGCTTGGTCCCACTGAAGGCCTAAGTGTTTGTTGCACCGCTCACCAGGTTGAGGGACTAGACACCTCTCACCTTTTGAGGGCCTGAAGGCTCGTTCTTCAGGCCCTTTTTTTTGCCTTGAGGTTGCTCATGACGCTTATAAAAAATCCAATATCGCACCGCTTACCCACCTCCCCTGTCACCGCTTCGCTGAAACCTTTAATCAGGCCGTGCAGACGGATCACGCTCGCCTAGGTATAGTGCCGCCCCTCTTCGCGTCTGCGGCAATCGGTAACGAGGCCCGGATACCACGCGAAAGCGCATGAATAACAACACCCGCAAAAGGATCGGGATCGAAGCGTCGTGCACTGCCTGGTGCCGAGCGATGTATCGGACCGTCCTGCGTTTGCCATTAGAAAAATCAGCGAGGAACACTCCATGCTCGAAGTCATCAACGACTTCCTCTCAGGGAAAGTACTGATCGTGCTCATTGTCGGGCTCGGCGGTTATTTCACGATCCGCTCGCGTTTCGTTCAACTGCGTCACTTTTTCCACATGTTCTCGGTGTTTAAAGACAGCCTGAAAAGCAGCTCCGGTCAACTCAGCTCGTTCCAGGCACTGATGCTCAGCCTGGCGGGCCGCGTCGGTGCCGGTAACATTGCCGGCGTCGGCATTGCCGTGACCCTGGGCGGCCCGGGTGCGGTGTTCTGGATGTGGGTCACTGCGTTGGTGGGCATGTCCTCAAGCTTTATCGAGTGCTCCCTGGGTCAGCTGTACAAGCGCACCGATGCGGAAGGTACCTACCGTGGCGGCCCGGCCTATTACATCCAGCACGGCCTGCACAAACGCTGGCTGGGGATGGTCATGGCGTTCCTGCTGCTGGTGACCTTCGGCTTTGCCTTCAACGGCCTGCAAGCCCACGCCGTGACTCACTCGCTCAATAACGCCTTCGGTCTCGACACCACCTATACCGGCCTCGCGCTGGCGGTGTTGCTGGGCCTGGTATTCATCGGCGGGATCAAGCGTATTGCGTCGATTGCCGACCTGCTGGTGCCGGTCAAGACGCTGGTCTACATCGCAGTGACCCTGTACGTGATCGTGCTGCAATTCGACCACGTGCCGGCCATGCTCGCGACCATCGTCAAGAGCGCCTTCGGCCTCGACCAGGCCTTCGGTGGCCTGGTGGGCAGCGCGATCATCATGGGCGTGAAACGCGGCGTGTTCGCCAACGAAGCAGGTTTAGGCAGCGCGCCTAACGTGGCGGCTGTCGCTTCGGTAGAACACCCGATTGCCCAAGGTGTGGTGCAGGCATTCAGCGTGTTCCTCGACACGTTCGTGATCTGCACCTGCACCGCGTTGCTGATCCTGCTGTCCGGTTTCTACACCCCGGGCTTTGAAGGCGACGGCATTGCCCTGACCCAGAACTCCCTGGCCGCCGTGGTCGGTGACTGGGGCCGCATGTTCATCTCGGTCGCCCTGGCGTTGTTCGTGTTCACCTCGATCATGTACAACTACTACCTGGGCGAGAGCAACCTGCGCTTCCTGGTCGGCAACAACCGCAAGGTGCTGATGGGCTATCGCGCCTTGGTGCTGGTGCTGATTTTCTGGGGTTCGATCGAGAACCTGAGCACCGTGTTCGCCTTCGCCGACATCACCATGACCATGCTCGCGTTCGTCAACCTGTTCGCCCTGGCGTTCCTGTTCAAGATCGCCATGCGCATCCTCAACGACTACGACAACCAGCGCGCAGCGGGCATCAAGACCCCGGTGTTCGACTCCAGCCAGTTCCCTGACCTGGATCTGGACCGCAAGGCCTGGCCGGCCAACCCGGTAAAATCCGAAGCAGCGCCGTCGCCTGAACTGAGCGCCCAGGCGCAACGTTAATCACCGCTAGATGACACGCCGCCCGGCCTTGGGCATGCTCTGGGCCCGGCGGCGTTTTTCGTTCAGGAGATTTTTCATGCAACCAGCCAACAACGTCATGGTGCTCTACACCGGCGGCACCATCGGTATGCAGGCCAGTGCCAATGGCCTGGCACCCGCTTCCGGTTTTGAGGCGCGTATGCGCGAGCAACTGGCCGACGCACCCGTGCCCACGTGGCGCTTCCGGGAGATGTCGCCGCTGATCGACAGCGCCAATATGACCCCTGCCTACTGGCAGCACCTGCGCAGCGCCGTCGTCGAGGCCGTGGACGACGGCTGCGACGCCGTGCTGATCCTGCACGGCACCGACACCCTGGCCTACAGCGCGGCGGCCATGAGTTTTCAACTCCTCGGTCTGCCGGCACCCGTACTGTTCACCGGCTCGATGTTGCCGGCAGGCGTGCCCGACAGTGATGCCTGGGAAAACGTCAGCGGTGCGCTGACGGCACTGGGGGAAGGCCTGGCACCTGGCGTGCAGTTGTATTTCCACGGCGCACTCATGGCGCCAACCCGGTGCGCGAAGATCCGCAGCTTTGGTCGCCATCCGTTCGCAGCCTTGCAACGTAACGGCGGCGTCTCCCAAGCCGACATGATCCCTGCTGCCCTGCATTACCGCCAACCCAAGTCCGTCGCCAGGGTCGGCGTCCTGCCGTTGGTGCCGGGCATCGCCGCCGACCTGTTGGATGCGCTGCTCGACAGTGGCATCCAGGCGCTGGTGCTCGAATGCTTCGGTAGCGGCACCGGCCCAAGTGACAACCCGGCCTTCCTGGCCAGCCTGCAACGTGCGCAGGATCAGGATGTAGTGGTGGTTGCGATCACCCAATGCCATGAAGGCGGCGTGGAACTGGACGTCTACGAAGCCGGCAGCCGCCTGCGCGGTGTGGGCGTGCTGTCCGGTGGCGGCATGACCCGCGAGGCGGTATTCGGCAAGCTCAACGCCCTGCTCGGGGCCGGGTTGCAAACCAGCGAAATCCGGCGCCTGGTGGAACTGGACCTGTGCGGCGAACTGAACTGACCGGCATGTAACTTGCTCCACTTCCAGCCTACCCAAGGCTGGAAGTCCCCATGCTGCACTCCCATCTCACCACCCTCAATGCCGTGTCCCTGGTGCTCAGTACCTTCGAGGCCGAAGGCTTGCCCCATGAAGCGTTATTGGCCGGCAGCGGCATCCGCGCAGCGGACTTGCGCCGCGCCGACACGCGTATCGCCACGCACCAGGAGATGCAAGTGTGCGCCAACGCCGTGGCCCTGCAGCGCGATATCGGCTTGATCGTGGGGCGGCGTATGCATGTTTCCTCCTACGGCATGCTGGGCTATGCCCTGCTCACCAGTGCCACTTTCGGTGACGCTTTGCGCCTGGCCCTGCGTTATCCGGCGCTGCTGGGAACACTCTTCGAACTGCGCCTGGAGGAGGACGGTGAACGTGTCTGGTTCACCGCTGGCGATTACCGCGAGAGCCCTGCACTGACGGCCTTCAATGTCGAATTGTGCCTGGGGTCGCTGAAGGTGATCTGTGACGACCTGCTTGGCCATCCACTGCCCTTGTTGGGCGCTCGTTTCGAGCACGACGCGCCGGATTATCAAGCGCGTTACGTCGAGAGCTTCGATTGCCCACTGCAGTTCCAGGCCACGGCCAATGCATTCGCCTTTGATAAACGCTGGCTTGCCCAACCTCTGCCACTGGCCGACACCGTGACCCACCAGGCCATGGTCGAGCGTTGCCGGAAACAGAACACCGAATTCACCGGACGCGAGGCATGGCTGGGGCGGATCCGTCAGTTGCTGGCCGCGCAACTGCATGCCGCACCCGGGCTGGATGGCCTGGCCCGGCAAATGAACTGCTCCGCACGCACCCTGCGTCGACACTTGCACGACCTGGGCTGCAGCTATCAGGAGCTGCTCGATGAGTTGCGCTTTGAACGCGCCAAACAGCTATTGGCTGACGGCCTGTGGCCAATCCACCGGATTGCCGAGACGCTGGGGTTCAGCGAGACGGCCAGCTTCAGGCACGCGTTCGTACGCTGGAGCGGCGTAGCGCCGAGCCAATTTCGCGCATGACGCCCCAATCAGGGGCCAATTGCGGACACATAAGTTGGCCATATTTATCCCCTTTTGGCCGCTCCTGCCATTCTCATAAACCGCGTCCGCCGCAAGACTGCAGGCACCGATACCGCCTGCGGAGAACAATAAATGCTGACGATCTACTCGGACGATCACCACCTGCACCACGGCCGTTGTGAATTGATGGACGGGCAACTGATGCCCTGCTTTGAAATGCCCTCGCGCGCCGACCACGTGCTGCAACGCGTCAAGGACCGTGACCTGGGGCCCGTGCAGGCCCCGCAGGACTTCGGTCTGGCGCCGCTGCAACGTATTCACAGCAGCGACTATCTGGACTTCTTCAAAGGCGCCTGGCAACGCTGGACCGAGTACGGCCAGGACGGCGACCTGTTGCCCTACACCTGGCCCGCTCGCACGTTGCGCCGCGTGATTCCCGCCAGCCTGCACGGCCAGCTGGGCTATTACAGTTTCGATGGAGGCGCGCCGATCACCGCCGGCACCTGGCAAGCGGCTTACAGCGCGGCGCAAGTCGCCCTCACCGCCCAGGCCGCCATCGTGCAAGGCGCCCACAGTGCCTTTGCGCTGTGCCGCCCGCCAGGGCATCACGCCGCCAGCGACCTGATGGGCGGTTATTGCTACCTCAATAACGCGGCCATCGCCGCCCAGGCGTTCCTCGATCAGGGCTGCAAAAAGGTCGCCATCCTTGATGTGGATTACCACCACGGCAACGGCACGCAGTCGATTTTCTACCCGCGTAGCGATGTGCTCTTCACCTCGATCCATGGCCATCCGGAGGCAGAGTTCCCCTTCTTTCTCGGGTATGCCGATGAGCTCGGCGAGGGCACGGGAGAAGGGTTCAACTTCAACTATCCGTTACCGGCCGGCGCCGGCTGGGAAACCTGGAGCGCCGCGCTTGAACAAGCCTGTGCCGAGATCGCGCGCTACGGTGCCGATGTCATCGTTGTCTCCCTGGGCGTGGACACCTTCAAGGACGACCCCATTTCGCAATTCAAGCTGGACAGCCCGGACTACCTGGCCATGGGTCGTCGCATCGCGCAGCTCGGCAAGCCGACGCTGTTTGTGATGGAAGGCGGCTACGCCGTAGAAGAAATCGGTATCAACGCCGTCAACGTGCTTGAAGGTTTCGAGGAAGCAGCCCAATGAACATACTCAAATCGCTCGTCCTGTGCGTCGCTGTCGCCAGCGGCGCGGCACAGGCCGAAGAGAAAACCCTGAAGGTCTACAACTGGTTCGACTACATCACCCCCAAGGCCCTGGAGGACTTCAAGGCGCAGAACCCGTCGATCAAGCTGGTGTACGACATCTTCGACACCAACGAGGCGCTGGAAGCCAAGCTGCTCACCGGCAACTCCGGCTATGACGTGGTCGTGCCGTCCAACGTGTTCCTGGCCAAGCAGATCGAAGCCGGCGTGTTCCAACCCCTGGACCGTAGCCAGTTGCCCAACTGGAAGCACCTGGACCCCAAGCTGATGAAGCTGATCGAAGCCAACGACCCCGGCAATCAGTACGCCGTGCCCTACATGTACGGCACCATCCTGATCGGCTTCAACCCGGCCAAGGTCAAGGCGGCCCTGGGCGACAACGCGCCAGTGGACAGCTGGGACCTGATCTTCAAGGAAGAAAACATCAGCAAGCTCAAGCAATGTGGCGTCGCGCTGCTGGATTCGCCCTCGGAGATCCTGCCGCTGGCCTTGCAGCATCTGGGCCTGGACCCCAACAGCAGCAACCCCAAGGACTACATCAAGGCCGAAGCACTGCTGATGAAAATCCGTCCGTACATCACCTACTTTCACTCCTCCAAATACATGGCCGATATCGCCAACGGCGACATCTGTGTGGCGGTGGGTTATTCCGGCAGTTTTTCCCAGGCCGCCAACCGCGCCAAGGAAGCCAAGAACGGCGTGACCGTGGATATGCGCCTGCCCAAGGAAGGCGCGCCGATCTGGTTCGACATGCTCGCCATCCCCAAGGGTGCTAAAAACCCGGGCGACGCCCACACGTTCATCAATTATCTGTTGCAACCCAACGTCATCGCACCGGTCAGCGACTTTGTCGGCTATCCCAACCCGAACAAGGACGCTACCGAGTGGGTCGACCCGGCGATACGCAACAACCCCAACTTGTACCCGACCGACGCGGCCATGACGACGCTCTATACCCTAAAGCCCCTGGACAGCAAAGCCGAACGCGCCAGGACAAGGGCCTGGACCAAGATCAAATCCGGCACCTGAAACACCTTGATTTGACGGGCGCCTTCCAGTGCGCTCGTGAAGGTGGGCCTATCTAAGCACCGCCTCTCTGTGTGGCCGCGCCCTAGCATGGAACGCCTAGCCTTTACCTCAGGCTAGTTCCACCAAACGGCCAGACAGGGAAGCCTCACCATGAACGCCGCCGCTTCAACTACCACGCCCACCCACACACCGCGTCCGAATGCACCGATAGCGCTGCTCACGCAGCGCTCTAGCGGCGCGTCGTTCAGGGAGACTGCGACCCCGCTGCTGCTCAAGGGTTATGAAAAGTTTCCCTGGCCATCGCTACCTTGCACAGCCTCAACGC
The DNA here is from genome assembly GCF_002837185.1 of Pseudomonas fluorescens. Classification (GTDB taxonomy): domain Bacteria; phylum Pseudomonadota; class Gammaproteobacteria; order Pseudomonadales; family Pseudomonadaceae; genus Aquipseudomonas; species Aquipseudomonas fluorescens_AM. The sequence continues at coordinate 102,148 of NZ_KZ477987.1, forward strand.
CCGTCCAGGCCAGCGATTGCAGAGGAGCAACACATGCCCAACGACCGACTTGACAACAATCATCGCCCCCCCAGCACCTATGAACTGCTCACCCAGTTAACCACCGGGCCCACCACCCACGAGGTCGCGGCCGCCACGTTGCGCTCGGCACTCAGAGAACTCTACCCCACCCTTAATATCGATCCCGACCTGGCGATGGTGGTCAGCCCGCGCTGGCATGTCGTGGGCAGCGCTGTCGAACCGGCGCCAGCCGTTATCCAGTCCCTGACCTCGGTACTGGCTCATCAAACGCTGACCAGCGAGCGGGTCACTTACATCGATGGCGAGCACTTCCTCACGCTGCAGCCGAACGCGGCGGCGCCTGTGCACCTTGCGGTGAAGATCGATGCCATCGCACGCTTGATCAACGAGTTATCCGACTTGCTGTTCATCGCTTTTCAGGAACAGCAACTTAACTTCTGGAACGCCTCCGACGACAGCAGCAGGCCACGCTGGCAGACGTTTTCCAATTCGCTGAGGAAAGTGTGGAATGTCACCGAAGAGCAAGGCCTGGATGAGCACCATGCGGCCATGGCCCGTGAAGTGTTCCAGGAACCGGACCGGGGCAGGCGCTCGCTCAATGATCGCTACAAGAGTCACGCCTACCTGGTTGACGTCGACCTACTGTGGGACGGCGAGTCCACCCACATCAGTTTCCTGGACATCGCCGTACTGGTTGGCGAGCACGACGAGCGCCAATTGGTCCTGACGCACTCGCTGGTCAGTGGCTATGAAACCTTCGAGTCACTTGAAGCGTTCGGCGCCTCATTGCCAGCCCGGCTCAGTGCGCCACAGCGCGATATCACGTTGCAATGGCGCCTGTATGAGCCCGCCGGCAACTTTTTCGACACACTGGCCTGCACCCTGATCGCGCTGCAAATCCGCGCCATCGGCAGTTACAGCCAAGCCGCGGTCGATGAGCCGGCAGAGGACCAGCCAAGCCCTACCACCGTCGCCCGCATTGTGCCCAGCATCGAAGAGATGAGCGATCACCAACTCTCGAGTATCCGCGAGGTTCATCAACAACTGCCCGACTGGCTGGCCTCGGCGTCGGACTCGGACACCGCCGCCTATAGCCGCTACATGATCGACCTGGCCCAACTGCATGCCCACTATCGCGGCGAAACATTCCAGGACGGCATTGCGCCCATTCGGGACTATGCCCGCACACAACTGCAAAGCCGCATCCAGGCGCATAAAGGCGGTGCACGCCTGAACCTGGACAAAATCGAGGTGGTGATCGAAAGCCCGGTGGTATGGGGCACCTTCGTCGTGCCGGGCAGCGTGGACATCACCCGTCGCGGCCTGATCGATCTGACGTTGGACAACCTCACCGGCCTGCCCACCGGCAACACCACGGTGCACCACAACGACGATAACAATGGCGTCCCCAGCTGGCTGACCTTCCGCTATTTGAAAGACCTGATCGAAGACATTGATATCGGCGAACACTACCCCGCACTGATCAAACAGAAACTGCTCGATGACCCGGTGCAATCCAGTCACCGCCAACAGCTGTATATCAGCCATCTACGCCTGCAACTGCCGCTGCTGGCCCTGCAAATGAAAATCCGCAGACAGGGCGCGATCGATGAGCGCGGCTACCGTTACGTTGCCGCCGTGATGCACACCGATGAATACGACCGCCACGTAGACGGGCAACTCATTGTTATCCGCGCCCTGGCCTTCGTGCCCACATTGCGGCCCGGCCATGAGCGCGACGTGGTCGCCAATATGTTCGTGATCGGTCCAAGGGACGCCAACGCCGGCCCGTGCCTGCTTTATCGCCCGTTGCTGGAACCGGTGCTGGTGCAATACCCGTCACGGCAAAACCTGCTGTACGCGATCAAACATAACCGCCCCTTGCGCGAATCGGTGCTGGCCTGGCTGCCGCAAGCGCAAAGCTTCAACTACGCCCAATACGTGTTCCCCGACACCTTCCCCTCGCCCTGGACGGTGGTGCGAGCCCTGGTCGAGCCCCTCACCCTGCTGTACATGAGCGGCCCCGTGGCCCTGGCCGATCAAGAAGTGGGCAATGACGCCCTGGCAACGCTGTTCAAGGCCAACGCCACCGCGATGGTCGAATTGGCGGACCGCCAGTCGGTGTCCACTGTACAGAAGCGTTGGGCGACGTTTCGACACACCGGCTGGCAAATATTCAACGCGGCCCTGCCATTCATGGGCCGTACCGTCGGAATAGCCGCCTGGGTCTGGCAAATCATGGACGACCTGCAAGCCACCGAGGAAGCCGTGGACAAGGGGGATCAACAAGCTTCGTGGACAGCGTTAGTGGATGTATTCCTCAACCTGGGCATGGCTTTGACCCTGCACATCGCCCTACGCCATCCTCGCCCGCTGGAACAGTTCGATGCGCCGAAGGGCAAAACTCAATCCGAGTCAAAAACGATCGAAACCGCCGGTAAACCACCGGTTACCAAGAAAAAATATAAAGCTGTGCAACAAGCCAATATTCCCGACAGCCAACTGCCCGCCAAGCACCAAGGCGCCGTACACATCCTGGGGGCCCTGAGCCATAGCCGCTTGGGCCTGGCCAAGACACTCGACAGTTTCAATATCGCCAAACCCGATAAGCTTGGCGAGCAAAACAAAACGCCTGGGCGCCACTTGAATCTGTATCCACTTGCGGACAAGTGGTATGCACCGGTTGCCGCGCGTTGGTTCGAGGTGAGGGTGGATGAAAACGACATTGTCATCATCATCGACCCGAAGGCACCGTTGCGTACGGGCCCGCCGCTGATCGGCAATCTGGCGGGCCAGTGGTACGTTGACATCCGCTTACGACTGCGCGGCGGCGGCCTTCGGAACCGTCAGCGTGCGGTCAAGGTCAACCAGCCTGAGCGCATTGCGGCACTCATGACCCAGCTCAACGCCTTTGATGCGGTCGCCGCCAGACAACAGCTGGACGTGCTTGAGTCAAAGCCTGCACTGGACGCCGCCCCCGGCCCTTCCACGGACCTGCTGCGTACAGCGTTCATAGGTAAAGCCGACAACCGGCTGACGGCGTACGATGAAGCGATCAGTCAGCTGAAATCCTTGAGCATCATCGATGCCGTGCCCACCTACCAGCGCAACATGAGTGAATACCTGAAACAGCAAATACAACTGTCTCAGATAGTCGTGGAGCAACAATTGGTGGGCTATAGCGAGGCCTTGAAGGCTTCGTCCCCCATCCTCGACGCCGAAACAGGCATTGACTATAAAAACCAGGCGCGAAGCGCACAAACCCTGTCCACCTTGAACCTGGCAATCATCAAGCGCCTGGAGTTCATCAACAACCGTTTCAGCGATCTCAAAATGCTGGGAGATGAAGGCGCAGCGGTCATTCAAAAAACCATGAGCGAGTTGCCCCCGCTCACCCTCGCTGAGCTCAAATCCCTGGAGATCGGCTTGGGTCGCTACTTGTGTATCGATGAAGAGCAAAGCCAGATCCCTGCCACGCTGCGAGAGCAGATGAACCAGTGCGTCGATACAGCCGAACTTAACGTCGAGAGTTTCACCGAAATCATGGAACGGGGTAGCGACACATCGCTGGATGAGCGCATTGACGTGCTCAACAGCCTGGTCGAGCAATTTTCCAGCGCAGACCAACGTCTGCTGGACATGCATGCCGACCACCCGCAGTTTCTGCTGAAAACTCGCCTGGAGAGCTTTCGACAGCAAATTGGCGAGTTCAGCCGGCGGGCCGTTCACGACCTGGCGCATCTGCTGCGCGAGAAAAAAGCCCTGGAACCCAAGCCCGGCAGCTCAAAGGCCACGCGCGCGCCACGGCGCAAGGTGATCACGACACGCTACGATGGCATTCTAATAGCCCAGCCCCAAGAGTCCGACAGTACGCTGGTCGATGTCAGGACGTCCGTGACGGGCAAGGTACTCGCTACGTTTCATGAAAAAACCCCAGGCGTCTGGGTCAAGCGGCAAAAGGTCACCCCGCCACCGCCACCGCCTGCCACGGTGGACCTGGATACCAGCATCAACACCGGACAAACGCTGTTGGATGCCGAGCAGGCTGAAACCCGCAAGTATCAGGGCTTCTCACGTAAACCCTGGCACGCGCCCCAGGATATCCAAGATATGTACGAGGCCTACGCCAAAAAACTGGAGGATGTGTCAAACGACATCGAGCAAGCGCTGACCCGACGCAATCTCACCGAAAGCGACCATACTTCCGCCGCGTCGACCAAGCGCAACCTCAACGACGCAGCACAGCGGCTTTATCGCCTGGGTAGAACAACCTACATCGACATGATCAAACAGCAGCCGCCCACGGCGGCGCGGGTGGAGTGGCTGCGTAGCCAAGGGCTGATAAGTATCAGCAAAACCTTCAGCCGCCGCGCCGTCAAAGGGCCTCCAAAGGGCTACCTGGACGAGTACGAGGTACGTGATAAAGAAACCAACGCCGTGCTGTGGTACGCGCACTTCCACTATGCAACGAAAGGCGCCGCCCTTGAGAGATTCCATAAGGCCCACCTCAAGACGCGTGAACAACAGCGCCTGAGTGGCTCTCGCCAACGCACCGGACCCAGTGACTGGGAAATGATAGAAATCCACCGCAGCAGCATCGGTGATCAACTGGCCAAGTCGCTGTTCTTCAACAGCTGATCACCTTTTTATGCCTGCCATACCTGGCGCAAACGGGCCAGCGCCTGCGCGATGGCCGCCTCGGGCACGGCGGCAAACCCCATCACCAGGCCCGCGCGCTGGTCCGGTGGTGGGCTTGTGCCAGCCAGCCAATAGCTACTCAAACCGTTGATCTCAACCTCTACCGCACGGGCCTGCGCGAGCAACGCCTGCTCGCGGGCCAGGCTGTCCACTCGCACTGTCAGGTGCAGTCCGGCCGCAACGCTGGGCAAGGCGCCGACGCCGGGCAACCCATCGGGCCAACCGGCCAGCAAGGCATTGCGACGGCTCAGCGCAGCGCGACGCATTCGGCGAATGTGGCGTTGGAAGTGCCCCGCTGCCATGAACTCAGCCATCACCGCCTGGGTGCTGACTTCGGAATGGCGCATGTCCACGGCGCGGCGCCGAGTGAAGGCTTGCACCAGGCCCGGTGGCAGCACCAGGTAACCCAGGCGCAACGCCGGGAACGCCACTTTGCCGAAAGTGCCCACGTATAACACGCGACCACTGCGGTCCAGCGCCGCCAACGGCGACAGCGGCGCGCCGGTGTAGCGGTACTCACCGTCATAATCGTCCTCCACGATCCAACCGCCCGAACGCTCGGCCCAGGCCAGCAACTCCAGACGCCGGGCCAGGCTCATCACCACGCCCAACGGATACTGATGGGAAGGTGTGACATAGGCCACACGACAGTCATGCAGAGCGTTGAGCACCTGGCAATCCAGGCCCTCGCTGTCAACCGGCACGCCCTGCAATCGTCCACCAGCCAGGGCGAATGCATGGCCTGCCGCACGGTAACCCGGATTTTCCACCGCCACCCCATCACCCGGCTCAACCAGCAACTGTGCACAAAGGCTGATCGCCTGCTGTGCCCCACTGGTGATCACAATTTGTTCAGCCGTGCACTGCATACCCCGTGAGCTGCGCAGGTAGGCGGCAATCAAACCACGCAGGCGGCCGTCACCTGCTGGATCGCCATAGCACAGCTGTTCCAGGTCAGGTTTGCGCCAGAACGCCCCGTTCAGCTTGGCCCATACCTCAAATGGGAACAGATCAAAGGCCGGTACGCCCACCCGAAATGCCCGCGGTGGCCCCATGGGAGGCTGAGGCAGGTGGTGGTTTTTTACCCGCGCCAAGCCCGTGCTGTGGATAACTTGATCGTCCAGATCCTCAGGCAAATTCGCCCATTTTGTGGATAAGGCTGGGGATAAGCCTGTTGAAAACCCTGTGGATACTTTTGTGGATAGTTTTTTTGGCCTGGGCAATTGGGCTACATAGGTGCCATCTCCCACCCGACTCTCGATAAACCCCTCGGCATACAGCTGATCGTAGGCGCGCACGACGCTGTTTCGGGAAATCGACAATGCCGCCGCCAGATCACGAGTAGCAGGTAACCGCGTACCACTGACCAGCCGTCCATCCAGCACTCGCTGGCGCAGGGCTTCATAGAGTTGGCGCGTCAGGCCCTGGCGTCGGTCCAGTTCGATACCGGCAGGGTTGAAGGATAACGGCGGCGAAAGGAGCGGCATATTGGACCTATGGAAATAGCGCTAGATGGCTCTTACAACGAACCAATAGCCTGCCTACGATGCAGGCATTCGCCAAGGAAAATTTCCATGTACACACCCCGCGCCTTTGCCCTCGATGACTTGCCCCAAATCCAGCAACTGATCCAGCACACCCGTCTGGCGCAGTTGGTGACCGTGGGAGAAGATGGCCTGCAAGCCAGCCATCTGCCACTGCTGCTCAACCCCGATGAAGGTCCCAACGGCACGCTTTACGGGCACCTGGCCAAGGCCAACCCGCAATGGCGCGAGCTGCAAAATGGCAGTGAGGCGCTGGTGATCTTTGCGGGTGCCGACGCCTATATCAGCCCGGCGTTTTACCCGGCCAAAGCCGAACACGGCAAAGTGGTACCGACCTGGAACTACATCGCCGTGCACGCCTATGGCAAGGCCGAGGTGTTCAGCGACGCCGAGCGATTGCTCAAGGTGGTCAACGCCCTCACCGAGCGCCATGAAAGCGGCCGCGCCCAGCCCTGGGCAGTCAGCGACGCGCCGGCGGATTACATCGACGGCATGCTCAAGGCGATCGTCGGCTTCGCCCTGCCCATCGAGCGTGTGATCGGCAAACACAAACTCAGTCAGAACCGCAGCGCGGCCGACATGGCAGGCGTGCGCGAAGGCCTGGCCGCCAGTACCGATGTGCACGACCAGACCCTCGCCCGCTTTATTCCCCAAGGAGTTACACAATGACCCGGATCGACATTCGCCAAGTCACCGCCGCCGACCACACCGCCTGGCTGCCGTTGTGGCAGGCGTATTTGAAGTTCTACAACACCGAACTGCCGGACGCCGTCAGCCAAAGCACCTGGCAACGCCTGATCGACGCCCGCGAGCCGACTCATTCGGCACTCGCCTGGCAGGACGGCAAGGCAGTGGGCATGGTCAACTTCATCTACCATCGTTCCAACTGGAGCATCGAGAACTCCTGCTACCTGCAGGACTTGCTGGTGGACCCCGCCCAGCGTGGCACTGGCGTGGGCCGCAAGCTGATCGAATTCGTCTACGCCACCGCCAAGGCCGATGGCTGCTGCAAGGTGCACTGGTTGACCCACGAGACCAACGCCACCGCGATTCAACTGTACGAACGCATCGCTGAACGCCCGGGTTTCATCCAATTTCGCAAAGGTCTTTAAGGAGCGCAGCATGGTCACTTCCCCCGCCGACTGGAAAGGCGCCCCCGCGCCTGCCGCGCAACTGCTTGAAGGGCGCTTTATTCGCCTGGAAAAGCTCGACCCGGCGCGCCACGCCGAGCAACTGTGGCAAGCCCTCGAAGGCCCCGGTGCCGACCCGACGTTGTGGGACTATTTGCCCTACGGGCCTTTTGCTGAGCGCAGCGCCTTCGATGCCTGGCTGAACAACCATGCTGCCAGCAGCGACCCGTATTTCTTCAGCGTGGTCGACCGCGCAAGCGGCCAGGTCCAGGGCATCCTCAGCCTGATGTCCATCGTCCCCGCTCACGGGCGTATTGAAATCGGCCACGTCACCTTTGGCGCACCGATGCAGCGTTCGCCAAAAAGTACCGAAGCGGTGTACCTGCTGGCCAAGTACGCGTTCGAACAGGGCTACCGCCGCCTGGAATGGAAGTGCAACAACGGCAATGCGCGCTCCAGGTATGCAGCCGAGCGCCTGGGGTTCAGTTTTGAAGGCGTGTTCCGCCAGCATATGGTGGTCAAGGGGCAGAACCGGGATACGGCGTGGTATTCGATGCTCGACTCGGAATGGCCGAAGATTGGCGCGGGGTTTGAGGCGTGGTTGTCGGAGGAGAACCAGGCCGGTTCCGGTCAGCTCAGAACACTGGCCGAATGCCGAACCTGAACCTCACCCGCAAAACAAAACCCATGTGGGAGGGGGCTTGCCCCCGATGGCGGTTTATCAGTCAAACAGGCTGAGACTGACACTCTGCTATCGGGGGCAAGCCCCCTCCCACAATTTTGATCTGCGGTGAATCAGTTGGTAAGGCGCTCGGCCAACACCGCAATATGCTCCGGCCCGATGCCGCAGCAACCGCCCAAATGGCTGGCGCCACGCGCTTTCCAATCAGCCGCCCACTGCAGGTAACCCGGCGGGTCGAGATCGTCGCGCAATGGGTCCAGGCCATCGTTGGCCGTGGCTTCCTTGGGTTGCGGTGGGAAGGCATTGGCGTAGGCGCCGATCTGAATCGCGACGCCCAATCGCTCGAAGGTTGCCCGCGCCGCATCGATCGCCGCGCCGATCACTTCCGGCTGGCTGCAGTTGAACAGCAACACCTGCACGCCCAACTGCGCCGCCGCCTCGGCCGCCTCCGCCACTGGCTCACCGGAACGCAGGCGCGGCACGTCATCAGTGTCTTCATCTTTCAAGGTAAACGACAGCCAGAACGGCTTGCCATCCTGCGGCAGGCCGGCATGAATCGCTTGTGCTTCAACGATGGAGCTTTGGGTTTCCGCCAGCCACAGGTCAACGTGAGGCGCCAGGCCCTGCACCAGCGGTGTCAGCAATTCACTGACCCGCTCCGGCAGGAACAGGTCGGGCCGGTATGAGCCAAACAACGGCGGCAATGAACCGGCGACGCGCACCGGTTTGCCGGATGCCTTCACCGCCCGTCGCGCCAACTCACCGGCCAGCGCGGCCAGCGCCTGGGCCTCTTGCGCGAACCGCGCTTCGCCGATATGAAACGGCACCACCGCGTAACTGTTGCTGGTAATCACGTTGGCACCACTGTCGATATAAGCTGCGTGCACCGCCTCTACCGCTTGCGGCGCTTCGCTCAGGGCCAGCGCCGACCATTCCGGCTGGCGGAACGGCGCGCCACGGCGTTGCAGTTCACGGCCCATGCCGCCATCGAGAATTACTGTACTTGCTGTGCCCATATGCTTTTTACTCATATGCTTATGAAAATAACTCACTATGAGAGTCGTTCTTATAACTATTTAATGCGTACCGTTCGGTTAATAACAACCTCTTTTTTATTCGGGTGCTCGATTTTGAAATTACGACCGCTGTTGGCCCTGGGCCTGACGATATTGGCCGCTTCAACCCAAGCCTTTGGCGGCGCCACGCTGGACCGTATCGAACAGAAGAAAGAGCTGGTCGGTGTGCTGATGGAAAGCTACCCGCCGTTTTCATTCCTCAACGATCAAAACCAACTCGACGGCTTCGACGTGGATGTGGCCAAGGCCGTGGCGCAAAAGCTTGGGGTCAAGTTGCGCCTGGAAACGCCTTCATGGGACGTCATTGCCGCCGGCCGCTGGAGCGGGCGCTACGATATTTGCATCTGCTCCATGACCCCGAGCAAGGCACGCGCCGAGGTGTTCGACTTCCCGGTGGAGTACTACGCCTCGCCCGCCGTCATCGTGGTCAATGCCAAGGATGATCGCATCCATACAGCCAAAGACCTGAGCGGCAAGAAAGTCGGCCTCACCAGCGCCTCCAGCTATGAAAGCTACCTGAACAAGAACCTGGTGATCGAAGGCGCCGAAGACACACAGTTGCAGTACCCGTTCGAGGATGTGCAGATTGCCCCGTACGACACCGACAACGTGGCATTCCAGGACCTCGGCCTGGGCGCGGGCGTGCGCCTGGATGCAATCCTCACCAACCTGGTCACCGCGCAGCCGCGCCTGACCCAGGACAAGCGCTTCAAGCTTGCAGGCGAGCCGTTGTATTCGGAGCCCAACTCGGTGGCCATCGAGAAAGGCGACGCGCAGTGGGACAGCAAAGTGCGTGAGGTCTTCGCCCAGCTCAAACAGGACGGCACCTTGAGCAAGCTGTCGCAAAAATGGATCGGCGCCGATATCAGCCGATGAGTTTTCGTATACGGCTTTACCTGACCTGGGCGGCGCTGTTCGCCTTGTTTGCCAGTTTCTTCCTGAGCTTTGACCTGAAGTTCTCGATCATCCTCGACAAGCTGCCCAACCTGGTCGGCCTGCACCTGGCGCCCAATGGCTTCCTGCAAGGTGCGGCGCTGACGCTGTTTTTGTGCCTGTGCGCCATCGTTGCGTCGTCGGTACTGGGTTTTGTCACTGCCCTGGGGCGCCTGTCGAAAAGCGCGGTGGCGTTTGGCATTGCCAGTTTCTACGCCTCGTTCTTTCGCGGCACGCCGTTGCTGATCCAGATCCTGCTGATTTACCTGGGTTTGCCGCAACTGGGCCTGGTACCGGGCGCCATCGTCGCCGGGATCATCGCGCTGTCGCTGAACTATGGTGCCTATCTGAGCGAGATCTTTCGCGCCGGTATCCTCGGCGTGCCCCATGGCCAACGGGAAGCCGCATTGGCCCTGGGCATGCGTGACCGGGCGATCTTCTGGCATGTCACCCTGCCCCAGGCCATGCGCACCATCATTCCGCCGGCCACCAACCAGTTCATCTCGATGCTCAAGGACTCGTCGCTGATCTCGGTGATGGGCGTTTGGGAAGTGATGTTCCTGGCGCAGTCCTATGGCCGCTCGAGCTATCGCTATATCGAGATGCTCACCACGGCGGCGATCATTTACTGGGTGATGTCTCTCGGGCTGGAGCTGATCCAGGCGCGCATGGAGCGGCATTTCGGCAAAGGTTATGTGCGCCGCGGTTGAAGTTCAGAACCCCTAGGCAGATGAGCTTTCAGCCGCACGCCATTAACGACAACTCCCGCAAACCAGCGGTCAGTGGCCTGACAGTTATCCCTCGACGACCTCGCTACATTCCCGGCCTCATTCATCAGAGGTCGGGAATTCATGTCTTTCATACCCTCCAGAATCGCTGCGTTCATCAGCCTTGCAGTGGCCATCAGTGTTCAACCCGCGCAAGCACGCGGCGATATTGAATACAGGCCGTTTTTTCATCACCCTTATGATTCAATCGAAACTGAGTGGACCATCGAACCCAAGCTCGGTACGCCGCCTTCCCCGCCGCCCTACGCCGGGTACGTCATTGGACAAGCCACTACCTACAACGGCGTGCAGGTCGCCAAGGTGCTGGAGCCCGCGCTGCTTGAACTGCTGAACGCCGGTGAGCTGACCTCGGAACAGATAAAGAAGCTGCAAAAGGTAAATGAAGCACTTGCCGGACAGCCCGGCGGAATCGGCGCAGCCCTTGAACAATTGGCCGGCAGCCAAAACGCTAACCTGGCCACCGCCACCCACGCCGTCACCAGCCAAATCAGCAACCAATTACTCTCGACCCTGCGCGCCTTGCCAGCCGACGAGAATAGTCACTTTTGGGTGCAGGGCCTGGGCAACGATGGCAACCTCGATTCACGAAGCGGCAGCGCCGGCCTGAAACACGGTACCCGCGGGCTGTTGCTGGGCGCCGACTGGGCGGTGGACCAAGCCTGGCGCGTGGGGGTGATGAGTGCCAAATCCGCGAGCAATCTTGGCGCCCAGCGCTTTTCCGCCGAGCTGGACAGCTTGCATCTGGGAGCCTATGCCGTGCGACAGGACGGCCCGCTGGCCCTGCGCCTGGGTGCGATCTACAGCAGCCACGCCGGGACCAACAGGCGCAACGTCAATCTGCTCGATTACAAAGATCAGCTCAAGTCTCGTTACGATGCCCAAAGCCAAACGCTGTTCTCGGAACTGGGCTATCAATTGGGCAGCCAGGACTTGCGCGTCGAGCCTTTCGCCGGCATTGGCTACCAGCGTTATCACCGCGACAGTTTCAAGGAAAGCGGTGGCCTGAGCGCACTCAACGTCGGCGCGCAGACCCAGCAGAACCTGAGCAGCACGGTTGGTCTGCGCCTGGCGACGGTGTACCGGTTCGATAATCAGATCAGCCTTACACCCCACCTCAGCACCGGCTGGAAACACCTCTACGGCGCAGTCGACAGCCAGGTGCACCAATCCTATCGCAACGTTCCAGTGGTGCTGGACGGCTTCACCATCACCGGTACGGCACTGGATCGCAACAGCCTGGACGTGCAAGCCGGTCTGGACGTCGCACTCTCCAAGCAACACACACTGGGCCTTACTTACAGCGGCCAGGCGGGCACGCATAGCCGCAATCAGGGCGTGAAGGGGCAGTGGACCATGAGCTTTTAACCAAGCGTACTAAGGCGCTATTCCAATAACGAGCCCTCTTACAACGCTCAATGCCACCCGCCGACAGCTACAGGCATTTACCTGCGGTAGTTTTTCGACCTCCAGCACACGTGAGGTCGAAATCCAATGTCGAGCGTATCCGCACAGCTTGCAGCCTGCTCCCCTCAAACGTTCTATTCGAACTCGGCCGCTGTGCATGTCGAGGCCGGCAGCGCCATCGAACTCACCACCGGAGGCCACCTCACAAATAACGGGCATATATCCACCGGCCCCTCAACACGCTTCGAAGAATCGTACAGTGGCATAAGCGTGAACGGCGCAGACGTAACAGTCGTCAACCATGGGGCAGTGATGGGTGGCAGCAATGGCATCAAGGCCAAGGACGCTGTAGTACTGACCAATACAGGAGCGATCACCGGCCAGAAAGGCGCCGGTTTGAAATCCAAGGGCAATGCAGAGGTGGTCAATTATGGCGTCATCACCGGCGCAGATACCCAGCGTGCCCGGCAGAACGACGGCGACGGTGATGGCCTGGATATCGACAAATTCGGGCGCATACACAACTACGGGATCATCGAGGGCACGGGGGCCAATGGCAGTGACAAGCACGGCGCGCCCAATACCAGTGAAGGCATCGCCATAGGGGGTGCCGACATCTATAACCACGGCCTCATCAGCGGTGCGCATCATGGCGTGCTGGTCGACAACGGGAACGCAGGGCCTGCTTTTGGCAGCACGTTGCTGGTCAACAACGGCAGTATCAGAGGTCGCAATGGCTATGGGGTAAACCTGGTCGGGAATTTCAACGACAGGGTCATTAATAACGGCCTGATCAGCGGTGGCAACGGCGTTGCCCTGAACATGGGCGGTGGCGACGACGTGCTGACTGTGCGCGGCCAGGCCCGATTCAGGGGCGAGGTGGACGGCGGCAGCGGTACCAATCAGGTCATCCTGGATGATATCGAGGGCGGCATGTTCAACGGCGCCCGCCAGGTTCAGCACCTGGACGTCACCGCAGGCGCCTGGACCCTGACCGGCGCACTGGAGGCCAACCAGCGAGGTCGGGTTCAGAGCGGCGCCACGTTGATCAACCAGAGCCGCATCGGCGGCACGGTCGCGGTTGAACAGGGTGCCACCTACGCCGGAGGCACGGTGAACGAACTTGACGTTGCCGGTACGCTGGTGCTCGACCCGGCCTTGAAAAACCAAGGGCGCATCAAACGCGACCTGAACATGACACAGGGTTCGACCCTGGCTCTCAAGGTGGGCCAGGGCGAAACACACAGCACCCTGAAAGTCGGCAACCGTGCCAGCCTGGGGGGTGCAACACTGAGTATCCAGATCGAGCACGAAAGTGATGAACTGCTCAACCGCCAGCTACGCATCGTCGACGCCGCACAGATTGAAGGCCGCTTCGAGCGGATCACCAGCAACCTTGAAACCCTGACCCCGGAACTGATCTACACAGCCACCGGCGCCTTTGTCAGCTTCAAGCGCAAAAAGCCTGCTGACGAAGCCTGAATATCAGGCAAAAAAAAGGAGGGCACCTGCCCCCCCCGAGGATTAAGCGGTAATGTCGAAGGCTGAATTCAGCCTTCGATCTCAATCAGGATCTCACCCGGGTTGACCCGGTCACCCTTGGCCACATGAACGGCGGTCACCTTGCCGGCAATGGCTGCCTGGACTTCGGTTTCCATCTTCATGGCTTCGGTGATCAGCACGGCCTGGCCGGCCTTGACCACGTCGCCCTCCTTGACCAGCACATCGACGATATTGCCCGGCATCGCCGTGCTGACATGGCCCGGTTCGGTAGCGTGCTTGCGCTTGCTGCCGCCGCTGCTGACAAATTCGTTGAGCGGTTCGAACACCACTTCTTCCGGCATCCCGTCGATGGACAGGTAAAAGTGGCGCTTACCTTCGGCCTTCACGCCGACACCGGTGATATCCACACGGTAGCTTTCGCCGTGCACGTCGATAACGAACTCGGTCGGCACGCCTTCGCCGCTGGCACGGGCTACACCGCCCGCTTCCGGAATCGGCAGCAGCACTTCAGGGGCCAGGGTGCCGGCGTCGCGTTCTTCGAGGAATTTGCGCCCGATATCCGGGAACATGGCGTAGGTCAGCACGTCTTCTTCGGACTTGGCCAACGCGCCGATTTCACCGCGCAGCTTGGTCATTTCCGGCTTGAGCAAATCAGCCGGGCGAACATCGATAACCTCTTCGCTGCCAATGGCCTGACGGCGCAACTTTTCGTTCACCGTGCCCGGGGCCTTGCCGTAGCCGCCTTGCAGGTAGAGCTTCACTTCGTTGGTGATGGTCTTGTAGCGCTCACCGGCCAGCACGTTGAAGAACGCCTGTGTGCCGACGATCTGCGACGTGGGGGTGACCAGCGGCGGGAAGCCGAGGTCTTCACGCACGCGCGGGATCTCGGCCAGCACTTCGCTCATACGGTTCAGCGCGCCCTGCTCTTTCAACTGGTTGGCCAGGTTGGAAATCATCCCGCCCGGCACCTGATTGACTTGCACGCGAGTGTCGACGGCGGTGAATTCGCTTTCGAACTGGTGGTACTTCTTGCGCACGGCGTAGAAGTACAGGCCAATCTCCTGCAACAGCTCCAGGTCGAGGCCGGTGTCGAATTCGCTGCCTTTGAGGGCCGCGACCATCGACTCGGTGCCTGGGTGGCTGGTGCCCCAGGCGAAGCTGGAGATGGCGGTGTCGATATGGTCGGCACCGTTCTCGATGGCCTTGAGCTGGCACATCGCGGCCAGGCCGGCGGTGTCATGGGAGTGGATAAAGATCGGCAGGTTCTGTTCGGCTTTGAGCGCCTTGACCAGTTCGCCGGTGGCGTAAGGGGTCAGCAGGCCGGCCATGTCCTTGATCGCAATCGAGTCGCAGCCCATGGACTCCAACTGCTTGGCCTGGGCCACGAAGGCGTCGACAGTGTGCACCGGGCTGGTGGTGTAGGCGATGGTGCCCTGGGCGTGTTTGCCGGCGGCCTTGACCGCTTCGATGGCCACGCGCAGGTTACGTACGTCGTTCATCGCATCGAAGATACGGAACACATCGATCCCGTTAACCGCAGCCTTGGCGACGAAGGCTTTGACCACATCGTCGCTGTAGTGGCGGTAGCCCAGCAGGTTCTGGCCGCGCAGCAGCATTTGCAGGCGCGTGTTGGGCAATGCCGCGCGCAGTTGGCGCAGACGCTCCCACGGATCTTCTTTGAGGAACCGTACACAAGCGTCGAAGGTAGCGCCGCCCCAGACCTCCAGGGACCAGTAGCCGACTTTGTCGAGCTTGTCGCAGATCGGCAGCATGTCATCGGTGCGCATGCGGGTCGCCAGCAACGATTGGTGAGCGTCGCGCAGGATGGTGTCGGTTACGAAGATTTTTTTAGTCATTGGTAGCTCCTCATAGCGGCAAGTTTCAAGCTACAAGCTGCAAGAAAAAGCCAATCTGCTTTTACTTGTAGCGTGCCGCTTACAACTTGCAGCTGTTTATTCATAAACCTGCGTGTGCGGCGATGGCGGCGGCGATGGCCAGGGCCAGCTCTTCGGGTTTGCGCTTGATCGAGTAGTTGGTCAGCTCAGGGTGGCTTTCCACAAAGCTTGTATTAAATTGGCCGCTGCGAAATTCCGGGTTGCGCAGGATTTCCTGGTAATAGGCGGCGGTGGTCTTCACGCCTTGCAGGCGCATGTCGTCCAGGGCGCGCAGGCCGCGGTCCATGGCTTCTTCCCAGGTCAACGCCCACACCACCAGTTTCAGGCACATGGAGTCGTAGAACGGCGGAATGGTGTAGCCGGTGTAGATCGCCGTGTCGGTACGCACGCCAGGGCCGCCGGGCGCGTAGTAACGAGTGATCTTGCCGAAGCTTGGGAGGAAGTTGTTCTTCGGGTCTTCGGCGTTGATGCGAAACTGCAACGCGAAACCACGGTGCTGGATATCTTCCTGTTTCACCGACAGCGGCAGGCCCGAGGCGATACGAATCTGTTCACGGACGATATCGATCCCGGTGATTTCCTCAGTGATGGTGTGTTCCACCTGCACCCGAGTGTTCATCTCCATGAAGTACACCTCGCCCTCGGCGAGCAGGAACTCCACGGTACCGGCGTTCTCGTAGCCCACGGCCTTGGCTGCGCGCACCGACAGGTCGCCGATGTAGGCGCGCTGTTCCGGGGTCAGCTGCGGGCTGGGGGCAATTTCGATGAGCTTCTGGTTGCGGCGCTGGATCGAGCAATCACGCTCGAACAGGTGCACCACGTTGCCAAAGCTGTCACCGAGGATCTGCGCCTCGATGTGCTTGGGATTGACGATGCATTTTTCCAGGAACACTTCTGCCGAGCCGAAGGCCTTGGTGGCTTCGGAGATCACACGGGGAAAGGCTTGTTCGAGTTCTTCGCGGCTGTTGCAACGGCGAATACCGCGACCGCCACCACCCGAGGTGGCCTTGAGCATCACCGGGTAACCGATACGGTCGCCTTCGGTGAGGGCTTCATGGATGTCGGCGACGTTGCCTTCGGTGCCCGGCGTAACCGGTACACCGGCCTTGATCATGCTGCGGCGTGCTTCGGTCTTGTCGCCCATGCGGCGAATCACTTCCGCCGACGGACCGATGAACTTGATCCCACGCTCGACGCAGATGTCCGCCAATTCGGCGTTTTCCGACAGGAAACCGTAGCCGGGGTGCAGTGCATCGCAGCCGGTTTCCACGGCCAGGTTCACCAGCTTGCGCGGGTTCAGGTAACCGGCCAGGGGCTCGGCTCCGATGCTGTGGGCTTCGTCGGCACGCTTGACGTGCAACGCGTGGCGGTCGGCGTCCGAATAAACCGCGACCGAGCGAATGCCCATCTCGGCGCAGGCACGCACGATTCGTACGGCAATTTCACCACGGTTGGCGATCAGGATCTTTTTTATCACTTGGAAATTCCCTTGAGCCGATTGCTGCGTCTTTGACCCTGGGTAGCCGGGGGTCAGCGCGTGACCAAATGTTTCATGACAGTCGCGAGACACACACTATGCGCACCGAGGGATTAACAAAAATCAATAATTATTGGGTTGTGTATAAGTAAAGACTTATAGTTAGCAGGACGATGGGTGGAGCGGGAATTATTTGATGCGTAAGTCATTGATGCGTATGACATTGCGTCAGCTGCAGATTTTCAATGAAGTGTGTGATTTGCGCTCCTACAGCCGTGCAGCCGAGGAAATGTCCCTTACCCAACCGGCCGTCAGCCTGCAAATTCGCCAACTCGAAGAGCTGATCGGCCAGCCGCTGTTCGACTATGTCGGCAAAAAGCTCTACATGACCGAGGCCGCCGAAGCCCTCCAACGGGCCAGCCGGGATATTTTCGGACGCCTGGAAAACCTCGATATGCAACTCTCGGACATGCAGGGCTCACTGCAGGGCCAATTGAAGCTGGCGGTGGAGTCCAGCGCCAAATACTTCGTGCCGCACCTGTTCGCCGCTTTCAAGCGCCAGCACCCGGAGGTTCAATTGCACCTGACCGTGGTCAATCGCGCCCAGGTGATCCGCCGACTCTCGGACAACCGCGACGACCTGGTGATCATGTCCATGGTGCCTCAGGACATGGGCCTGGAATTCCTGCCGTTTCTCAACAATCCGATTGTCGCCGTGGCGCTGCCGGATCATCCGCTGAGCCTGCAAGGGCCTTTGCGCCTGCAGGATCTGGAACCCTACACCCTGCTCATCCGCGAACCGGGTTCCGGCACACGACTGGCGTGCGAAGAGTACTTCAAGGAAAAACGCGTGCACTTCACCCAGACCGTGGAAGTGGCGTCGGCCGAGGCGCAGCGTGAGTGCGTGGTCGCAGGTTTGGGCGTGGCCCTGCTGACGCGCCACGCCTTGAACCTGGAACTGGCCACCGGCGGGCTCAAGGAGCTGGCGGTGGAAGAACTGCCGCTATACCGCAGTTGGTGCCTGGTGCAAGCCAAAGCCAAGCGGCTGTCACCGGTGGCCCATGCGTTCCTGGGCTTTATTCGCAGCGAACGGGTACAGATCAGCGCGCTGGCTGAGCGCTTCGCTGGGCAGCCAAGGGCGCCTGCCAATGCAGTTCCGGGTAATCACTGATGCTCTGGAGCAGTTGGCGCTGGTCGCAGCGGTCTTCGATTGCGCGACGGAACGCCATGCGGCGCTGGTCTTCCTGCTGACGACGGGTCTTGACGGTGCTGTTGCTGTCTTCGTAGGTCCGGGCCATTTGGAGTCTCCCAATGCGAGTACGTGGGAGTACAGAATGGGCGCGGGGGATGACGGGGCGATGACAACCTGATGAAGATTCTGGACACACATGAGAACCCAATGTGGGAGGGGGCTTGCCCCCGATGGCGGCGGGTCAGTCAATGAATCGGGTGACTGACACTGCGCTATCGGGGGCAAGCCCCCTCCCACATTTCGACCAAGTATGGCCCTTGAATCAGTCGTCGAGGGCTTTGACCGACTTGGGCGACAACCGCAGGCTGCGCAAACTGCGCTTCACGCTCTTGAGGTGGTTGACCAGGCTCGGCCCACGGGCCATGGCGACCCCCATTGCCAAAACGTCGATCACCACAAGGTGAGCGATGCGCGAGGTCAGCGGCGTGTAGATCTCGGTGTCTTCATGCACGTCGATCGCCAGGTTCACCGTGGACAGCTCCGCCAACGGCGTCTGGCTCGGGCACAGGGTGATCAGCGAGGCGCCGCTTTCACGCACCAGGTTGGCCGTGATAAGCAGGTCTTTGGAGCGACCGGACTGGGAAATACAGATGGCCACGTCGGTAGGCTTCAAGGTTACCGCCGACATCGCCTGCATGTGCGGGTCGCTGTAGGCCGCCGCCGTGAGCAGCAGGCGGAAGAATTTGTGCTGGGCGTCGGCCGCCACCGCGCCGGAAGCACCAAAGCCATAGAACTCTACGCGCTGGGCCTGGGACATGGCGGTCACGGCCTTTTGCAGCTCCACCGGGTCGAGCTTCTCGCGCACTTCCATCAGGGTGTGCAAGGTGGTGTCGAAGATTTTCAGGCTGTAGTCAGCGACGGAATCGTCTTCATGGATCGCAAACTGGCCGAAACTCGCCCCGGCGGCCAGGCTTTGCGCCAACTTGAGCTTCAGGTCCTGAAACCCGGAGCAACCGATGGCGCGGCAGAAGCGCACGATGGTCGGCTCGCTGATGCCCACGCTGTGGGCCAGGTCAGCCATGGAACTGTGCATCACGGCCGCAGGGTCAAGCAGCACGTGATCGGCAACCTTGAGTTCCGATTTGCGTAACAGGTGGCGCGACTGGGCGATATGTTGCAACAGGTTCAAAGGGCAGGACTCTTGTTATTGGCAGACGCCAGGGATGTAGCAAGCTTGTAGTTATACTACAAGAATTGCCGTTTTGCCCGCCTGATGCAGCACTAAATCGCCCCGCCCCCCACTGAAATTAAGGGTAGAGGCTTTGTAGCCACAGGGGCTGCCCCCGAGTCGTTAAGGAAATTCCGGATTTTTCCGTAACAAATCTGCCAGCCCCTCGGCGTGCATCGGTCGGCTGATCAGATAGCCCTGCACCTCGTCGCACCCCTCGCTTCGCAGGAAATCCAGTTGCTGCTGATCCTCCACGCCTTCGGCCACCACTTTGAGCGCCAACCCGTGGGCCATGGCAATGATCGCGCGGGTAATGGCGGCGTCCTCACGCCCCTGGCCAAGCCCCCGGATAAAGGTCTGGTCGATCTTCACGTAATCCACCGGAATACGCTTGAGGTAGCTGAGAGATGAATAGCCGGTGCCAAAATCGTCGATGGCCAGCTTCACACCCAGCTCGCGCAACTGCCGGAAGGTAATGATGATGTGCTCGACACTGTCGAGCAGCTGACTTTCGGTCAGTTCCAACTCGAGGTATTGCGGGTCCAGCCCGGTCTCTTCCAACACCTGGCGCACCAGGCTGACCAGCTTGCCCTGGCGTAACTGATGCACCGACAGGTTCACCGACACGCGAATCGGCGCCAGCCCCTGACGCTGCCACTCACAGGCCTGCCAGCAGGCCTTGCGCAACACTGACTCACCCAGCGGCACGATCAGACCGGTTTCTTCGGCCAGACCGATAAAGTCCCCCGGCGGCACCAGGCCCCATTGCGGATGTTCCCAGCGCACCAGGGCCTCCACCGCATTGAGCTTGCCGGTGGCCAGGCACAGTTTGGGTTGGTAGAACACCGTGAGCTGGCCCTCGTCGATGGCCTTGCGCAAATGGTTTTCCAGCTGCAGGCGCTCCAGGGTGCTGGCTTGCAGGCTATCGGTGTAGAACTGGAAATTATTCCCGCCCAGGTGCTTGGCGTGCTGCATCGCCATATTCGATTGGCTGACCAGCGCAGAAATTTCCCGCGCATTATCCGGCAGCAGGCTGACGCCCATGGAGGCACTGACCACCAGCTCATGCCCCTCTACCGTCACCGGCACGCGCAGCTTTGCCAATAGCCGAGTCGCCACGCGCGCCAGGCTCGACAAGTTGCCATAGGCATCGAACAGCACGGCGAATTCATCACCGGACAGGCGTGCAATGGTGTCGGCTTCCGGCAGTGCGTTGATCAACCGCCGTGCCATTTTCTGCAATAGCTGGTCAGCCACTTCATGGCCCAGGCTGTCATTGAGCAGCTTGAAACGGTCGAGGTTGATGTGCAGCAGCGCCAGGCTGCGCCCACCCTGACGCACGCGCTGATGCGCTTCACGCAGTCGTTCACGAAACAGCGAACGATTGGCCAGGCCCGTCAACTCATCGTAATGGGTGAGGTAGCGCATGCGCTCCTCGGACTCGCGTCGCGCGGACAGATCGGCGAAAAAACCGACGATATGACTGACATTGCTGCGAGCATCGCGCACCACGCTCAGTTGCAGCCACTGCGGGTACAGCTCGCCGTTCTTGCGCGTCTCCACCAGTTCCCCTTGCCAGGTGCCGTGGCTGAGCAGCGCCTGGCGAATCACCGGGAAGTGACGCCGGGCATCGCGACTGCTGGGTAACTCCACGACATTGCGCCCGAGCAGGTCGTCGATGTCAAAACCGGTGACACGGCTGAACGCCTGGTTGACCGCAATCAGCACGTAGTTCGGGTCGAGAATCACGATGCCTTCGCTGGCGGCCTCGAACACCGTCGAGGCGAGCCGTTGCTGTTCTTCCAGGGCCTTGCCGGCACTGATGTCGCGGCGCGTGCCGAGCATGCGGATCACCCGCCCACCGGGCGAACGCTCTACCGCGCGCCCACGGTCCTCGATCCACACCCAGTGCCCGTCGCCATGGCGTATCCGGTATTCCACCTGATAGTCCTCGCTGCGGCCTTTGAGGTGCTCCACCAGCGCATGCTTGAGCAGCGGCAGGTCGTCGGGGTGCAGGCGCTGCTTGAGATGACTGAGCATCGCGGTGACGTACTCGGGTTCCAGGCCGAACAGTTCCTTGAGCTGGGTGTGGTGCACCTCATCGGTTTGCAGGTTCCAGTCCCACAGGCCCAGTTCACTGGCTTGCAGCGCCATGGCCAGGCGCGCCTCGCTTTTGTTCAGGGCGAGGCTGGCGGCGTCCAGTTCCTGGCTGCGCAGCGCCATACGGTCTTGCAGGCCGACCTGGGCGTCACGCAAGTCCTGCTCGACCTGGCGACGCTGCTCGACTTCGCGCATCAGCGCCTGGTTCAACTGCTCGCTGCGTTGCCGGGCCTGCTGCAAATGTTCGATCAAGGCCTGGTTCTGGAAGCGTCGCAACAGACCGCGCTGGATCAGGCGGTTGACCTGCCACGCCACCACACTCAACGACGCCAACAGGATCACACCGAGCACGCCCCAGCCCTGTTGCTGCGAGGTGCCGCTGCAGAACAGATACACGATGACCGGCAACAGGCACGGCAAGGCGAAGGACACAAAGGCCCAGAGGCTTACGGCATACGCCACGCTGGCCGACAGCATCGCCGCGCCGATCAGGCCGAACACCCAGGCCTGTTGCATGAAGCTGTCGGTGGGCACCAGGGCGATGGCGGCGATCGACAGGGTCAGGCCGCTGACCGCCGAGCCGAGCATGAACATCCGGCGCCAGACAGGTTGGGCCTGACGGCTGGGCATGGCCGACTCAAAGGCCGCCACCTGAATGACCCGCATCGCCACAAGCGCCAGCAACCAGACCAGCCAGAGGCTGTCGAGCAGGTATTGCGCAGGGTTCCACAGCAGCCAGGCGCACACCAGACCATTGACCAGCATCAACAGGGTCGGCACCAATGAGCCTTGATACAACAGGCGTGTCCGCTCGACCGCCATCTGGGTGGCGTAACGTTTGCGGATAACCTGCGCAGGCGCCGCCGAAGGGCCGAACAGGTCAGTGTCAAAGGTCATAGGCAGTGTTCTTATAATGGTGAGCCCGAACGTCGACGGAGCATACACAAGCAAGCGCTCGGGCCAAACTGCTCCAGATCATAAAAAACGCCCGGCCGTTGGGCGCAAAGCGCTGTTCCAGACAGCTTGAACGAGACGCCACGCGGGCTGTGGCGCATGACTGACCGGTCATCCGCACCCGACAGAATGTTGCCCCGCAGGCGGTTTTCCGTCGGGCGCGTGGCATTGGGGTTTGCCCGTCTTCACCCGGCACCCTAGAATGCGCCGATGCGCGATGATCTCTCCCTTTTGCTGAACTCCCTCAACGATGCCCAACGCCAGGCCGTAGCGGCCCCCGTTGGCCGTCAGTTGGTCCTGGCCGGTGCTGGCTCCGGTAAAACCCGAGTGCTGGTGCACCGTATCGCCTGGTTGATCCAGGTCGAGAACGCGTCGCCCCATTCCATCCTGTCGGTGACGTTCACCAACAAGGCTGCCGCCGAGATGCGCCATCGCATCGAGCAACTGATGGGCATCAGCCCGGCCGGCATGTGGGTCGGCACCTTCCACGGTCTGGCACACCGCCTGTTGCGGGCGCATTGGCAGGAAGCGGGGTTGGCCCAGACTTTCCAGATCCTCGACAGCGACGATCAGCAACGTCTGGTCAAGCGGGTGATCCGCGAGCTGGGCCTCGACGAGCAGCGTTGGCCGGCACGCCAGGCCCAGTGGTTTATCAACGGTCAGAAAGACGAAGGCCTGCGCCCGCAACATATCCAGGCCAGCGGCGATCTGTTCCTGGCCACCATGCGCAGCATCTATGAAGCCTACGAGGCGGCCTGCGCACGCGCCGGCGTGATCGACTTCTCCGAACTGCTGTTGCGTGCCCTCGACCTGTGGCGCGACAACCCCGGCTTGCTGGCCCATTACCAGAAGCGTTTCCGGCACGTTCTGGTGGACGAGTTCCAGGACACCAACGCCGTGCAGTACGCCTGGTTGCGCCTGCTGGCCAAGGGTGGCGACAGCCTGATGGTGGTGGGTGACGACGACCAGTCGATCTACGGCTGGCGCGGCGCGAAGATCGAGAACATCTATCAGTACTCCGAGGACTTCCCGGACGCGGTGACCATCCGCCTTGAGCAGAACTACCGCTCCACCGCCGGGATTCTAAAGGCCGCCAACGCCTTGATCGCCAACAACACCGGGCGCCTGGGCAAAGAGCTGTGGACCGACGGCGGCGAAGGCGAAGCGATCAACCTGTACGCCGCCTTCAATGAACACGATGAAGCGCGCTACGTGGTGGAAAGCATCGAAAGTGCGCTGAAAACCGGCCTTTCGCGCAGCGATATCGCCATTCTTTACCGCTCCAACGCCCAATCCCGCGTATTGGAAGAAGCCTTGTTGCGTGAACGCATCCCGTATCGCATCTACGGTGGCCAGCGCTTCTTCGAGCGTGCGGAAATCAAGAACGCCATGGCGTACCTGCGCTTGCTGGAAGGTCGGGGCAACGACGCGGCGCTGGAGCGGGTGATCAATATCCCGGCCCGTGGCATCGGCGAAAAAACCGTCGAGGCCATTCGCGAACACGCCCGCCATGCCGATGTGTCGATGTGGGAGGCCATGCGCCTGCTCATCGCCAATAAAGGCCTGACAGGCCGCGCAGCCGGCGCACTGGGTGTGTTTGTCGAGTTGATCGAGAACCTTGCGGCCAAGTGCGCGGAGATGCCCCTGCATTTGATGACCCAGACCGTGATCGAACAGTCCGGGCTGATCGCCTACCACGAGGCCGAAAAAGGCGAAAAAGGCCAGGCACGGGTAGAAAACCTCGAGGAACTGGTCAGCGCCGCCCGTGCGTTCGAAAACGCCGAGAACGAAGAGGACCTTACTCCGCTCGCCGCCTTCCTTGGCCATGCTTCGCTGGAGGCCGGGGACGCCCAGGCTGACGAGCATGAAGACAGCATCCAGCTGATGACCTTGCACAGTGCCAAGGGCCTGGAATTCCCGTATGTGTTTCTGGTGGGCATGGAAGAAGGCCTGTTCCCGCACAAGATGAGCCTGGAAGAGCCTGGCCGTCTTGAAGAAGAACGTCGCCTGGCCTACGTGGGTATTACCCGGGCCATGCAGAACCTGGTGATGACCTACGCCGAAACCCGACGCCTGTACGGCAGCGAGACCTACAACAAGGTGTCGCGCTTCGTACGTGAAGTGCCGAAGGGGCTGATCCAGGAAGTGCGCCTGTCCAACAGCGTCAGCCGCCCGTTCGGCGGTGGCCAGCAGCAGAACTCCAGCAACATGTTTGCCGGCTCCGAGATTCCGCAAACCCCGTTCAGCCTGGGCCAGCAGGTCAAGCACGCGATCTTCGGCGAGGGCGTGATCCTCAACTTCGAAGGCGCCGGCGCCCAGGCGCGGGTGCAGGTGAACTTCGCCGAAGGCAGCAAGTGGCTGATGATGGGCTACGCCAAACTTGAGGCTGTCTGAAGTCTTCCCTCCTGTAGGAGCGAGCGTGCTCGCGAAGAACGTCCAGATAACGCGTTCATCCAGAATGCCCGCGTTATCGTTGACGATTTTCGCGAGCAAGCTCGCTCCTACAGAGAACCGTTCAACATGAAGGTTTTTGGCCTACCCTTGTTTTTAGTAAGGGCGGGCCAATATCTGTAATAAGTCCTACAGACCATTCCGAATCAGTCCTACGCAAAAGCCCGAAACATTATGTCGCTAGCCACTGTCACGACACCTGTGCAACATGGCGCGCGTGCAATCCACAAATGGGAATTCCCTTTATGAAACGTTTTCTTAGCATCGCCATGGCGTTGTGCATCGGCTTGACAATGAGCCTCGACGCCAACGCCAAACGCTTCGGCGGCGGCAAGAGCATGGGCTCGGCGCCGACTCACCAGACCAGTCAGATGGCTCCATCCGCCGGTGCCGGCGGTGCTGCAGCGACTGCGGGCGCAGCCGGTGCCGCTGGTGCCGCGGCCAAGGCCGGCGGTGCTTCGCGCTGGTTGGGCCCATTGGCCGGCATCGCCGCCGGTGGCCTGCTCGCGTCCATGTTCATGGGCGGCGGCTTCCAGGGCATGCAGATCTTCGACATCCTGATCCTGGCGGTCATTGCCTTCGTGATCTTCCGCTTTATCGCCGCCCGTCGTCGCAAGCAGCAGGAGCACCTGGCTCCGGCCGGCGCGCCGATGCAGCGTGAAGTGTTCGAGCAAAAACCCGCCATGGGGTCGATCTTCGGCGGTTCGGCAGCCCCTGCTGCCGCCCGTCCGGTAATCAACGCGCCGGCGTGGTTCAACGAAGAGCGTTTCGTCGAAGCGGCCCGCAACCACTTCCAGTCCCTGCAGCAACACTGGGACGCCAACGAAATGGACAAGATCGCCGAGTTCGTGACCCCGCAACTGCTGGAGTTCCTCAAGCGCGAACGTGCTGACCTGGGTGACGGCTTCCAGTCGACCTATATCGACGACCTGCGCGTACAGCTGGAAGGTGTGGATGATCGCGCCGACAAGACCATCGCCACCCTGACCTTCAGCGGCGTGTCGAAGACCTCGCGTTTCGACCAGGGCGAAGTGTTCAGCGAAAGCTGGAACATGGAACGTCCGCAGGGCGAAAACCAGCCATGGCTGGTCGCCGGTATCCGCCAGAACGGCTGAAACCCGCACGCTTAAGCAAGTGGTAACAAAAACCCCGGACATGTTCCGGGGTTTTCTATTTCACGGTTGCACTTATAGCGAGCTACTGTATAAAACGCCCCTATAAAACGCGCCATCTAGCAAGAGGATCCCGGCCGTGGAAGAAATCATCGAACAACTGCGTGAAGCCAACGAACCGGTCCCGGTTCCTTTGGAGCTGCCTGACGAAGACCAACTGGTGGAAATCGAAGAACAACTGTTCATCGACATTCCCTTCGTGTTCCGCGAATTCCTGCTGACCGTCAGCGACGTGGTCTACGGCAGCCTCGAGCCGGTGACCGTCACCGACCCGCAGTCCCACACGTATCTGCCGGACGTTGCCGCCAACGCCTGGGACGCCGGTGTTGACCGCAGCCTGATCCCGATCTGCCAGGACGGCGACGACTACTACTGCGTCGAAGAAGACGGCACCGTGGTGCTGTGGTCCGCCGAGGAAGAACTGGTTCAGGAAGAAACCTGGGAATCGGTGTGGCACTGGGCGCGGGACGTCTGGCTGGAAAGCTGAGCCTCTTGTAGGAGTCGGGCTTGCTCGCGAAAAACCTGGGCGCGACACTGGGTGTCAGGTTTCCCGCGTTATCGTTGACGATCTTCGCGAGCAAGCTCGCTCCTACTGCGTATCCTTGTGGTTATCCTTGTGGTTATCCAGCGTCTCCAGCAAGGCCACCTGCATCCGCGTATGCACGCGGATGAACCAGCGCCAGAGCACGGCCGCCACCGCCGCCGTGACCACCGCAATCAGCACCAGCAACTTGTTGGTCGGCAGAATACTGGCCGACAAGGCTGCCAACAGCAGGAAGATCACCAACAGCGACAGAATGGGGATCAGTTCCGCGATCACCCGCCGCACACGCTGGGTATGCCGCCCGGCCATTTCCGGCTTCACACTCATCTCCGCCAGCAACATCGACAGCGCCTTGAGCTTGCGGTACGCCGCGATCAAAAACGGCAGCGACAACAGCAGTGCCCCACCCCAGATCAACGCCTTCTGCCAACTTTGATCGCTGATCCAGCCTTCCAGATACCCTCCGATGCGCGCCGCGAAAAAGCTGCCGGCGAAGAAGATCGCAATCACCAGCGCCAGGTTCACTCCCACTTGCAGCACGATCTTGCGGATCATCGACGCCAGCATGGCGCCTTCGCCTTGAGGCTGAATACTGCGCAGCCATTCGCCATACATTGCGAATACCCGGCTCATGCGCTGGGGCATCACGGCGGCAATTTTCAATGACAGCGGGTCGGCGCCGCGGATCAGGTAAGGGGTGAGCAACGTCGTTATCGCCGAAACCGCCACCGCCACCGGATACAGAAAGTCGCTGGTGACCTGCAGAGTCATCCCCAGCGCCGCGATGATGAAAGAGAATTCGCCAATCTGTGACAGGCCCATGCCCATCCGCAACGAGGTGCGACCATCATTGCCGGCGATAAACGCGCCCAGCCCGCAAGACAGCATCTTGCCCAGCACCACGGCCACGGTAATGACCGCAATCGGCCAGGCGTACTGCAGCAGAATTTGCGGGTCGATCATCAAGCCGATGGCGACAAAGAAAATCGCGCTGAACATGTCGCGAACCGGTTCGATCAGGCGCTCGATTTTAATCAGTTGGCGTGATTCGGCCATGATCGCGCCGATCAGGAAGGCCCCCAGCACCATGCTGTATTCGAGCTTGACCACCAGCAGGCAGAAGCCGAAACACAGGCCCAGTACCGTGATCAGCAGCATCTCGTTGCTTTCGAACCTGGCCACGTAGGCCAGCAGGCGCGGCACCAGCAAAATACCGATCACCAGCGCAACAATCATGAACAGCGACAGCTTGCCCACGGTGGAAAACACCTCGCCGGAGCTGACCGTGCCGCTGACGGCGATGCTCGACAGCAAGGCAATGATGCCGATCCCCAGGATGTCCTCGACGATCAGCACGCCGAATATCAGCTGGGCGAAACGCTGGTTCTTCATCTTCAGGTCATTGAGCGCCTTGACGATGATGGTGGTTGAGGAAATCGCCAGGATCGCGCCGAGAAACAACGAGTCCATGGTGTTCCAGTCGAACCATTGACCGATCTCGTAGCCGATCCAGATCATCAGGATGATTTCCAGGAACGCCGCGATAAACGCCGTGGCGCCCACCTTGAACAGCTTGCGCAGGCTGAACTCCAGGCCCAGGCAGAACATCAGGAAGATCACCCCGAGTTCGGCCAGGGTCTTGATCGTGTCTTCATCGTGAATCAGGCCGAACGGCGGCGTGTGGGGGCCGATGATGAAACCGGCGACGATGTAGCCCAGCACCACCGGCTGCTTGAGGCGATGAAACAGGATGGTGACCACCCCCGCCACCAGCATGATCACGGCCAAGTCCTGGATAAAGCTGATGGCGTGCATGGCGTGGGGCTCCTTGAAATTGCTGGCGGTTTCCACTTCCCGCGCGCGCAGCCGCTGAAAGAAAAGTCTGCCGTGACCGTAAGAAATGCCCATAGAGGCGCGTTTGAAGGTTAACACTGCGACTTCCGCCGGAAAGCCGGTGCAATATATGGAAACAGATCGGCGCGGGCGTGACGGCAAGCCGCCCACCGGCGTCCCGTTAGGGATGGCTGCAAAGCTCCCAGCACCCGCAGAGGTGCCCTACCCAACCAATGCCTAAACCCGTGAGTGTGCTATGGAACCCGGAAACGCCCAGCTGTCGATGACGGTATTGATGACCCCTGACATGGCCAATTTCTCAGGCAATGTCCACGGCGGCACGCTGCTCAAGTACCTCGACGAAGTGGCGTACGCGTGCGCCAGCCGTTATGCCGGCCGCTATGTGGTCACGCTGTCGGTGGACCAGGTGATTTTCCGCGAGCCGATCCATGTCGGCGAACTGGTGACCTTTCTCGCGTCGGTCAACTACACCGGCAACACCTCGATGGAAGTGGGCATCAAGGTAGTGACCGAGAACATTCGCGAGCGCTCGGTGCGTCATACCAACAGTTGCTTCTTCACCATGGTAGCGGTGGACGACCAGCGCAAACCGGCCGCCGTCCCCCCCTTGCAGCCGCAGAACAGCGAAGACAAGCGCCGCTTCGTGCAGGCCCAGCAGCGTCGGCAGATTCGCCAGGAACTGGAAAAGCGTTACCAGGAAATCAAGGCCGACGCGCCCTGAGTCCAGATCTGCGAACCCAATCAAATGTGGGAGGGGGCTTGCCCCCGATAGCGGTTTTTCAGCCAAACAGATGGCGGCTGATATATCGCAATCGGGGGCAAGCCCCCTCCCACATGGGTTTGTATTTACAGGCTGATCGGCGTCGCCTCAAAGCGTACGCGAGGATGGGCAATACGATCCTGCGCCCGCACCAGTTCCAGTTCATAACTGGCGCAGGCCTGGGTCTCCAGCAGCACCTCATGCACCGCCGCCGCTGTGAACTCGAAAGCCGCCACCAGGCTATCGCCCAACAGCACCCGCGCCAGGAACAGCCCCGACGTCAGGTCCCCCACACCCACCGGCTGGCGCGGAAATGCCAGGAGCGGCCTGCGCAAGTGCCAACTGCCCTCGGCCGTCACCAGCAGCATCTCGAAGCCGTCCGGCAGTTTGCCCGGGTAATCCAGATGCTTGACCAGCACCGCCTTCGGCCCGCGCGCCAGCAGGGCCTTGGCCATCGCCAGGCAATCGAACAGCGATTGCGGCTTGCGCCCGGCAAAGCTGTCCAGCTCCAGTTGGTTAGGGCACAGGAAATCCGCCATGGCCGCAGCCTCGTTCAGCAGGAAATCACTGACTTCCTGGGGCACGATGCAGCCCTTTTCCGGATGGCCCATCACCGGGTCGCACAGGTACATCGCCTTGGGATTGAGCGCTTTTATACGCGCCACGCCACTCAGAATGGCGCGCCCCTGATCCGCGCTGCCCAGATAGCCGGACAGCACCGCATCGCAGTTACCCAGCTCGCCGATCGCCGCGATACCTTCCACCAGTGCTGGAATTTGCTGCGGCGCCAGCACTTCGCCCGCCCAGTGGCCATACTGTGTGTGGTTGGAGAACTGCACCGTGTTGAGCGGCCATACGTTCACCCCGACCCGCTGCATGGGGAACACGGCGGCGCTGTTTCCGGCATGGCCAAAGACCACATGAGACTGGATCGCAAGCAGATGGGGTGTACGTTTCATGCAGGAGATTTCCATAAAGCCGTTGAAATTCTGGCCGCGCAGTATGCGACTAAACGCAGCCTGTACGACAGACCGGCGACACAGTTAAGCTGCGCTCACTTTGTTGGAGTTCATGGAATGCTGACCCTGGGAAACATGTTCGTGTTGATGCTGCTGGCGACCGGCGCCGCTTGGGTCTGGCACAACCATGGCCTGCGCGAGCGGGCGCTGGAGCGGGTCAAGCAGCACTGCGCCAAGCTCGACATCGAACTGCTCGACGGCGCGGTGGCGTTGAAACGCATCGGTTTCGTGAAGGATGCCAGTGGTCGGCGCCGCCTGGCGCGCGTCTACAATTTCGAGTTCACCGTGACGGGCGAGGCTCGCCACAGCGGCACCATCACCCAATTTGGCGCTCACAGCGCGCAGATCGAACTGGCGCCCTACCCGTTCGAAGCCAAGGAGCCGCTGCCCAGCGCCGAGGTCATCGAACTGAGCCAGTGGCGCCAGGATCACGCCACCAAGAACCGTCAGTAACGGCAGGCCATCACGGCGGCCTGCAATGCCGCCATGTCCTGGGGTGCGCTGAAGATCAGTTCGATACGCGAATCGCGGCGCCATTCGCTGGGCTGCCAGGCCAACCGGCTGTTATCCACAGCATTGGCGGATACCCACGCGTCACGGCTGTGGATAACCAGCTTGGCACGACGCCATTCCAGACCTGTCAGCCACTGCTTCAACCGCTGCGGATCGAATTGCTGGCTCGGGTGCCAGCGCCAGCCGATGCTCCAGCCGTTCTCCTCGGCCTGGCTCAGGCAGATCGGCAGCGCGGGGTCGCTCCAGACCGTCTCTATGTGCGCCAAGCCTTTGGGGGCCACAAAGTTATCCACAGCCCCGCCTGCCTGTGCCGTCAAACCAGGTAACTGCTCAATGGGCAACCGCGCCTGACGCGTCCAATAAACCGCGTGGCCGGATAATTGCTGCTCAATGGCCTGGCGCTGCAGCGCATCCAGCGTCTCATCCTTGTTCAACACCAGCAGGCCGGCACTGGCCAGCGCCTCCTGCTGCGCCGGCGGCAAAGGTCTGCCCGCTGCCAGGGCCTGAGCGTCCAGCACCAGTACGCAGGGCTGAACCGCCAGTACGTCCTGCCATGGCGCCTGGCTCAGTTGTTTGAGTAACTGCGCCGGATGGCCCAGGCCCGAAGGCTCGATAAACAGCCGATCCGGCTTGGCCTTGCGCAACAACCGACCCAGGCCTACCTGGAACGGCGCACCATTCACACAACACAGGCAGCCACCCGCGACCTCGCCCAGGGCAATGCCATCCTCCTCTTGGGTGAGCAAGGCAGCGTCCAGGCCGATCTGCCCGAACTCGTTGATCAACACCGCCCAACGCTCGTTGGCCGGGCGCTGGGCAAGCAGGTGTTTGATCAGGCTGGTCTTGCCGGCGCCCAAGGGCCCGGCAATCACGTGGGTGGGAATATTCTGCAGCATGGAAGGCATCATTCAGGCCATGTAGAGCGCTTGATCCTACGCGTTTATGCGAGCCAATCCAGCGTGAGAATCAAGCGACGCTCATTGGCCTTCAGGGCGGGCGAGCGGTGAATCAGGCCATGGTGTTCATTGCCGTGCCATTTGGTGCCCTTGAGCAGCGCCACTTCACCGCAGTGGATGTGCTCGATGCGCTCGCTGGGTTCTGCGTCAGGCTGGCTCAACCGGCGGCGGTCCATGACGCCTTCGCGCAGCCACTGGCTGCCAACGCCGGCGTAGGTGGTGATCAGCCGCACAGGCACGTGGTCGACATGAAAACGCGGGCACATGGCCTTGTCCAGCAGGCGCAAACGCACGCCGATGCGCCTGGCGCCAAGCAGGCAGGCGAAGGCGCTGACCAGCCAGGAGACATCGGCGATAAAGCCATCATAACCTTCAAGATCACGGCAACCGGACGCCAGGCCCTGCAAATTCGGCGCGGTATCGTCGTCGCTCAACTCGATGACCAACGCTTCGGCCAGCGGCTCATCGAGCGCCACCAGCAACGCACCGAATTCGGCAATATGCAGCGGTAGTTGGCGCTGCCACAGCGCCAGGT
This sequence comes from Pseudomonas fluorescens, assembly GCF_002837185.1. GTDB lineage: Bacteria > Pseudomonadota > Gammaproteobacteria > Pseudomonadales > Pseudomonadaceae > Aquipseudomonas > Aquipseudomonas fluorescens_AM. Next base: position 134,577 of record NZ_KZ477987.1, read on the forward strand.
TCACGCCATCTTCCAGGATGTCGGAGAGCGCCAGCGGGGTTTCCCCGCTGGTCTGGCGAATCACGGGGCGCAGGGGAATAACCGGGGCCAGCATCAGGCGGCTGCCTCCTCATACCAGGGGCCAAAGGGATCGACCCACTGACGCCAGCCTTCGACGCCCAGGGCCATTTCTTCGTCAGTGAGCAGGCACTGGTCGAGCTCGGCACGCATCTGCGCGAAATCGATGTTCTGCCCGATAAACACCAGTTCCTGACGGCAATCGCCGGTGCTCGGCTGCCAGTTGCCCATGATTGCGGCAACACTTTCTTCGTCCTGCGGCCATTGGCTTTTCGGCACGAAGCGCCACCAGCGGCCAGCAAAACCATGGCGCATCAAACCACCGGCCTGGGACCAACTGCCGGCGTCCTGGTGTTTGCTGGCCAGCCAGAAGAAGCCTTTGGAACGCAACAGCTTGCCGTTCACCCAGGGGCGGTCGATGAAGTCAAAAAATCGCTGCGGGTGGAAGGGGCGGCGCGCACGGTAAGCGGTGGAGGCAATGCCATACTCTTGGGTTTCCGGCACGTGTTCGCCGCGCAACTCCTGCAACCAGCCCGGGGCCTGGGCGGCCCGTTCGAAATCAAAGCGACCGGTGTTGAGGATTTTGTGCAGCGCCACCTCCCCCATCACCATCGGGATGATGTGCGCCTGGGCATTGAGCCGTTCGAGGATCGCCATCAGCTCTTGGCGCTCGTGACTGCCGATCAAGTCGATCTTGCTGATCAGTATCACGTCGGCGAACTCGATCTGTTCGATCAACAGGTCGGTGATCGAGCGCTCATCCTCTTCCCCCAGGGTTTCCCCGCGTGAGGCCAGGCTTTCTGCGGCTTGATAGTCGAGCAGGAAATTCATGCCGTCGACGACGGTGACCATGGTGTCCAGGCGTGCGATATCCGCCAGGCTTTGCCCGTCTTCATCGCGAAAGGTGAAGGTTTCAGCCACAGGCATCGGTTCGGAGATACCGGTGGATTCGATCAGCAGGTAATCGAACCGACCTTCCCTGGCGAGCTTGCCGACTTCTTCGAGCAAATCTTCACGCAAGGTGCAGCAGATGCAGCCATTGCTCATCTCAACCAGCTTTTCTTCGGCACGATTGAGAGTGACGTCGCGCTGGACCTCGCTGCCGTCGATGTTGATTTCGCTCATGTCGTTGACGATCACCGCCACGCGCAGGTGTTCGCGGTTGCGCAGTACGTGATTGAGCAGCGTGCTTTTACCGGCGCCGAGAAAGCCGGACAACACGGTAACAGGTAGACGATTGGGCATCAGGTCGCTCTCATCAGGCTGCCCGGTCAAGCCAGGCTTTGTTTTATGTTATAGTATAACAATACAAACAAGCCAACCTTCCTTGCTCTGCGTGACGAAGGGCGAGAAGCTTGATCACCTCCCAACCCCAGAGAAACCCGATGAAACGCCTTTGGTACATCCCGCTACTGGCAGCGGCGGGACCTGCCTGTGCCCAATCTCCAAGCCTGTCGGCCCACTGCACGCGCAGCGCCAACCTGCTGGCCTGCGTAGACCCGCTGGGCAATGCCTACAGCGTGGCGACCGTGGGCAGCACCACGTATTTGCGCGGTGTCGAAGTGATCGGTAAACGCTACTGGGCACAAACCAACAGCCGCTATGGGCAGCTGACGTTCTTTACCGGGTTGGCATCGGACGGTGAGGCGTGGGTCGGCTACACGCGGCGCGTGGGCTGGACCACGCTTAACCGCTTCTCCAGTTCCGGTGGAGCCAGCGCCACATTCACCTGCAGCCGAATCACCGGCTGTTAAACCTGGCCTTTCTTCTGCTCCTGCACCCACGCCATGTAGCTGTTCATCGGCGGGTTTTTCTCGAAGTATTTTTTCAGACCGTCGAACAGGCCATCGGCAACCGCCTGTTGATGGCGCGCCGTCACCAGCCGCTGGGCGTCCTGGGTGTTGGAGATAAAGCCGGTCTCGACCAGGATCGACGGCACGTCCGGTGATTTGAGTACCGCAAAGCCGGCCTGCTCCACGCGCTTCTGGTGCAGGCTGGTGATGTTTTGCAGGCTACCCAGCACCGAGCTACCCAGTTGCAGGCTGGAGGCGATGGTCGCGTTCATCGACATGTCGAGAATCACCCCCGCCAGCATCGGGTCCTTGTCCTTGAGGTTGAGTAACGTCGTGGCGCCCAGCAGGTCAGCACCGTTTTCGCGTTGCGCCATGAAGCGTGCGGTCGCCGAGGTGGCGCCGCCTTCAGACAGCGCATACACCGAGGCGCCCGAGGCGGTAAGCCGAGGTGCGGCGTCGGCATGCACGGAGATGAACATATCGGCTTTGTGCTGACGGGCGATGTCCACGCGCTTGCGCAAAGGCACGAAGAAGTCATCGTTGCGCACCAGCTTCACGTCGAACCCCTTCTCGCGCTTCAAGCGTCTGGCCAGCAACTGAGCGATCGACAGCACCACATCTTTCTCACGCTGGCCTTTGGAGCCGATGGCCCCGGGATCCTTGCCGCCGTGACCCGGATCGACCACCACGATGATGTCGCGCCGGGGATGTGTTTTATCCACCGGCGCGATCAAGGGCGCAGGCTCGGCGGCGATTTGACGAGGCGCCAGTGTGGCGCGGGTCAGGTCGAGCACCAGGCGATGGCCCTGGCCCTCCTGGGGTGGCAACAGGAAACTGTTGAGCTGCATCGGCGCAGCCAGGTCCAGCACGATACGGGTGTCGTTCTGGCCGAAATGCCCGGAGCGGATCGAGGTAATTCCGCTGTTCTTCAGCGCCAACTGGGAGAAGTCACCGCTGAGCCCCGCGCCGCTCAGGTCGATGATCAAGCGCTCAGGGGCGGTCAGTGAAAATGTCTTGTATTGCACCGGGCCGCTGAGGTCGAAGACCAGCCGCAGCTTATCGGCGGAACGCCACAGGCGCGCATTGCGGATCTGCGTGGCGTAAGCCCCCAGCGGCAAGGCGAACAGGGGGCTGAGCAGCAGCAGGTTGAGGAGCTGACGTCTGTGCATGACCGATACCGCGAATAAGGGAGCGTCCCTGCTCGACGTGACTGAAGAAAGGCTGGAGCAGAAAATTCATCGTGAACTTCATTGTTATACTATAACATGTCAAATTATTACCAACGATGGACCTGCTTATGAATGCGCTGACTCTGCCGGATATCGCCGCGCAGGCTTCACGCCAAGCCTTGCCCCTCGACTGGGTGGGCATGTGCGGCGTTGCCTTGCCTGTCCTGTTCGATGGCCAACGCCTGGCCGCCACTGCCGATGCGGGTGTGAGCCTGGACGATGGCTCGGCCCGTGGCATTCATATGTCACGCTTGTACCTGGCGCTGGAGATGTTCGACCAACAGCCGCTTACGCCTGCACTTCTGCGTAATGTACTGCAGCGTTTTCTCGACACACATGAAGATTTATCTAATAACGCCTACCTGCGTATTCACACCGAGTTGCTGTTAAAACGCCCTGCCCTGGTCAGCCCTTTGGATGGTTGGAAGCGCTACCCGGTCAGCCTCGAGGCGCGTCTGGAAAACCAGATGTTCCACGTGGAACTAAAAATTGACGTGACTTACTCCTCAACCTGCCCATGCTCCGCCGCCCTCGCCAGGCAGTTGATTCAGCAGCAATTTCTGAATGATTTTGCCAACGCGCCATTGCAGCACGCAGACGTGTTGACCTGGCTCGGCAGCGCCAACGGCGTCGTCGCCACACCCCACAGCCAGCGCAGCAGCGCGCAGTTGCACGTGCACCTGCAAGGCAACCAGTTGCCAATCGTTGACTTGATCGACAGGGCCGAAGCAGCCCTCGGCACCGCCGTGCAAACCGCGGTAAAACGTGCCGATGAGCAAGCCTTCGCCCTGGCCAATGGGCAGAACCTGATGTTCTGCGAGGACGCCGCTCGCCGCCTTAACCTCGCCTTGAAACGCTCGGATGCGGTCAAAGCCTTCCACCTCAAAGTGGTCCACGCCGAAAGCCTGCACGCGCACGATGCCGTGGCTGAAAGCCGCTGGACGAGACCTTCCACATGATCACCTGCAATGCGTTGCGCTGGGGCGCTCCGGGCCAACCGCTCACCCCCGCCGTGGATTTCACCCTGGAAAAAGGCAGCCTCACCGGCGTCATCGGCCCCAATGGCTGTGGCAAAAGCAGCCTGCTCAAGGTTATCGCCGGCTTGCAGAAGCCGCTGGCAGGAAAGGTCAGCGTCGATGTTCCACGGCGCGGCGGCCTGGCCTTTCTGCCCCAGCAGCAACACTTGGACCGACAGTTCCCCATCAGCCTGCAAGAACTGGTCGCCGCCGGACTGTGGGGCACTCGGCTCACGCCACCGCAACGCAGCGAGCGCCTGCAGGCCTTGCTGGAAGACTGGTGCCTCAGCGGCCTGGAGCAACGCCCGTTGATGGCCCTGTCCGGCGGGCAACTGCAACGCGCACTGCTCGCCCGGATGAGCCTGACCGACTCGCCGGTGTTGCTGCTCGACGAACCCCACGCCGCCCTCGATGAGGAAGGCCAGGCGCTGTGCTGGAAACACATCCACGCCTGGCATGACGAGGGCCGCACGCTGATGGTGGTCTGTCATGACCTGGCGTCGGTGCGCCATCACACTCAGAACGTGCTGCACATCAAAAGCACAGGCTGCACGCTGGGCCCGAGTAAAGAGCTGATTCGCCCACAACCGCAATTGCAGGTGGCCTGATGCAGTTTGCCGCCCACTTGTGGATGCCCTTTGTCGATTTCGTGTTCATGCGCCGCGCGCTGATCGGGGGGCTGGTGCTGGCCTGCAGCACGGCGCCGCTGGGGGTGTTCCTGATCCTGCGGCGCATGAGCCTGATCGGTGATGCGGTGGCCCATGGCATTCTGCCCGGCGCCGCCCTGGGCTTCTGGTTCGCCGGGCTGAGCCTGCCCGCGCTGACCATCGGCGGCCTCGGCGCAGGGCTGAGCATGGCGGGGTTATCCGCATGGATCACACGCCGCACCGGCCTGCGTGAAGACGCCAGCCTCGCTGCCATCTACCCCATCTCCCTCGCCGCCGGGGTGTTGATCCTTGGCATCGCCGGCAAGCGCCTGGACCTGTTGCACCTGCTGTTCGGCTCCGCGTTGGCCGTGGATGAAACCACCCTCACCGGCATGCTGTGGGTGACCGGCTTCAGCCTGATTGCCATGGCGCTGATCTATAAACCGCTGCTGCTCGACACACTCGACCCGCTGTTCCTGCAAACCGTCAGCCGCCTCGGCCCGCTCGCCCACGGGCTGTTCCTGACCCTGGTAGTGCTGAACCTGGTAATCGGTTTCCAGGCCATCGGCGCCTTGATGGTGGTGGGTTTGATGATGCTGCCGGCCATCGCCTCACGCTTCTGGAGCCGGCGCCTGCCGGTGCTGATCGCGGTATCGGCAGTGCTGGGATGCCTGTCGGTATGGCTGGGTCTGCTGTTGTCGTTCTATTACTCACTGCCCAGCGGCCCGGCCATCGTGCTGGTGGCGGGCGGCGGGTATTTGCTGTCCGTGGTCTTCGGTCCGGTGCACGGCTTACTGCGCCGCCCGCCCTTGCTGTCATCCCAATGAGGTGTTTTCCAATGCGCGCTTTACTCGTGCTGTTCAGTCTGCTGTTGCCGCTCTCGATGGCCCAGGCCGCCGACAAACTCCAGGTGGTCACCAGTTTCAGTATCCTGGATGACATCACCCATCAGATTGGTGGCGATCACATCCAGATCAGCAACATGGTCGGCCCGGACGCCGACGCCCACACCTACGAACCCTCGCCGGACGATGCCAAGGCGCTGCTCAAGGCCACGCTCATCATCAAGAACGGCCTGGGCTTCGAGCCATGGTTGGACCGCCTGGTGACCAGCACCGAAACCAGGGCCACGGTGGTCACCGCCAGCAAGGGCGTGATCTCCCACACCATGGACGAGGACGGCGAGACCATCCCCGACCCGCACGCCTGGCACAACCTGGCCAATGCCGAGATCTACGTCAACAACATCACCAAGGCGCTGGTTGCCGCCGACCCTGCCAACAAGGCGGACTACCTGCGCAACAGCCAGGCCTACCTGAAAGACATCCACCGCCTGCTGGCCGAAGCCAAGGCCAGGTTCGGCGCACTGCCTGCCGGTAACCGCCGTATCGTGACCTCCCATGACGCCTTTGGTTACCTGGGCCAGGCCTATGGCATCCAGTTCCTCGCGCCCCAAGGCCTGTCCACCGAGCGCGAACCGTCGGCCGCCGAAGTGGCCGCGTTGATCACCCAGATCCGCAAGGACAAGGTCAAGGCCGTGTTCATCGAAAACATCAAGGACTCACGCCTGCTCAAGCAAATCGCCGACGAAAGCGGCGCGCAGATCGGCGGCACGCTGTACTCCGATGCTCTGGCCGCAGAAGGTCCGGCCAGTACCTTTACCGGGCTGTTCGAGTACAACCTCAACACCTTGTGCGCCGCGCTGGGCAAACCATGATTCGCAAGAACCCTTCCGGCGATCTGCCGGTGATAGCCGAATCGGCCTACGTCGACAAAACCGCGATCATCTGCGGCAAGGTCATCATCGGCGAAAACGTGTTTGTCGGTCCCTACGCCGTGATCCGCGCCGACGAAGTCGACGCCAGCGGCGCCATGGACCCGATCACCATCGGTGCCAATTCCAATATCCAGGACGGTGTAGTGATCCACTCCAAGTCCGGTGCCGCCGTGACCATCGGCGAGTTCACCTCGATTGCACACCGCTCCATCGTCCACGGCCCCTGCACCGTCGGCGACCGCGTGTTCATCGGGTTCAACAGCGTACTGTTCAACTGCGCCGTGGGCGACGGCTGCGTGGTGCGGCACAACTCGGTGGTGGACGGGCGCGACCTGCCCGCGGCCTTCTACGTACCCTCCACCACCCGCATCGGGCCCACTACCGACTTGTCGCAATTCCCGCCAGTGAGCGTCAGCGCTTCGGAGTTTTCTGAAGACGTGGCGCGCACCAATGTCGACCTGGTGCGCGGTTACAAAGCCCTGCAAAACGAGTTCTGACGCATGAGCGGCCTGATGATCCTAAATGGACGGCGGGTCAATGAAGGCCAGACCCTGCCCCTGCATTTTCAGGGTCAAGCGCGAGGTTTGACGGTGCCGCAATCGTTACCCAGCCACTGGGCGTGAGTGTCCAGGCTGCCCTTTTGCTGGATGCCGGTGGCATTGAAGGTACCGTTGACGGTGGTGGTGAATTCTTTCTGGCTCTGGAACGTCGCCACGCCCGTGCCTTGCGCTTTAGGGCAACTGAAGCGGAATTTCCACTGGTTGCCGGTCTTGTCGGTCACTTGCTGTTTGCAGCCCGATTGAGGGTCGGTCAGGGGGATGGAATCGGAAGCGACCTGGGCCGGCGTCAGGCACACCTGCACGCCTTTACCGGCCATGGTAATACCTTGTTTTTCCAGCATGGCGCGTTGTTCGGGGGTCATCTGTTGCTTGAGCTGACCGAGGATCAGCGACAGGTCCGGCAGGTCCTGGTTATCGACTTTCATATTGCTGGTGGTCAATTCCCACAAGCCCGGCGCCAACATCTGCGCCTGCGCCGCCACCGGCAGCGACAAACCAACAACCATGGACAAACACAGCAGACGAGCATTCATCGGGTAACTCCTGGGCAATGGTGGGCGTTAGACGCCGCAAAGGCGCCAGTGTTGCACGGCAAATAAAATAGCGACATTCACTGTCGAACATGGTCTGTTACGCACTGGACTGCCCGGAGTGATGTCGTTCATGGATTTTTTTGGCCCGCACCTGCTCGCCTACTTCATTGCCACGCTGCATTTTTTCGGGAGCCTCGCCGCCATCCATGCCGTACTGACCGTCAGGACCGCCCAAGGCTCGATCGCCTGGGCGCTGTCGCTGATGTTCATGCCCTATCTCACGCTGATTCCCTACCTGATTTTCGGGCGCAGCACGTTCGATGCCTACATCCAGGCACGTCGCCAGGCCAACCAGGAAATGCACAGGGCAATCGCCGAACTGAACTGGCGCCCCTGGGTAGAAGAAGCGCTGGCCGCACGCAACTCCAGCGCTTATGCCTCCTTGCGCGCCATGCCCAAATTGGGCCGCATGCCCTGCCTGGCCAATAACCAAGTGCAGTTGCTGGTTAATGGTGACGCCACCTTCAGCGCAATCTTCGAAGCCATCGGCAACGCGAAAACCGCCGTACTGTTCCAGTTCTTCATCATTCATGACGATGACCTCGGCCGCCAACTGCACCGGTTACTCACGGCAAAAGCGGCCGAAGGCGTGGACATCTATGTGCTCTACGACCGCATCGGCAGCCATGCCCTGCCCCATCGCTACGTGCAATCGCTGCGTGACGCCGGGGTGAAGGTCAAGGCCTTCGCCACCCGCAGCGGCTGGCTGAACCGCTTCCAGGTCAACTTTCGCAACCACCGTAAAATCGTGGTGGTGGACGGCATTACCGGGTTTGTCGGCGGGCACAATGTGGGCGATGAATACCTGGGCAAAAAGCTGCCGTTGTCACCGTGGCGCGACACCCACGTGCAGGTCACCGGCCCGGTGGTGGCGTGCTTGCAGGAGTCGTTCGCCGAGGACTGGTTCTGGGCCGCGCGGGCATTGCCGCCCCTGATCCTGCCGGACGCTTATCCGGAAGACGGCGTGCTCTGCCAATTGCTCGCCAGCGGGCCGGCGGACCCGTATGAAACCTGCTCGCTGTTTTTCGTCGAGGCCATTCACGCCGCAACCCAACGCGTGTGGATCACCAGCCCGTATTTCATCCCCGACGAGGCCGTGTTCGCTGCCCTGCGCCTGGCCGTCCTGCGCGGCGTGGACGTGCGCGTGCTGCTGCCCTCGCGACCCGACCACCGCATCGTGTACGCCGCCTCCAGCCTCTATGCCATCGAAGCGGTACGCGCTGGCGTGCGGGTGTTTCGCTACACCCCGGGGTTCCTGCATCAAAAGGTGGTATTGGTGGACAGCGAAATCAGCGCCATCGGCAGCGCGAACATGGACAACCGTTCGTTCCGGCTGAATTTCGAAGTGATGTTATTGACGGTCGACGAAGCCTTCGCCAAAGAGGTGGAGCGGATGCTGTTGGACGACTTCGCCCTGGCCCATGAAGTCAGCCAGGAAGAAAGCCGCGAAACCCGACGCCTGCAACAGCTGGGCATGCGCGTGGCGCGCTTGATTTCACCCATCCTTTAAAATGTGGGAGGGGGCTTGCCCCCGATTACGGTGTGTCAGCCACAAGTTGGGTTACTGATACACCGCTATCGGGGGCAAGCCCCCTCCCACAGTTTGATCTTCAGTGTTCTTAGCGGTAGATATCTTCCCGCGTCCACGGCAGTTCATGGCTGCCATCGGCATGGGGTTTCACCGCCAGGATCTGGTGCAGGTTGATCCAGCCCCGCGCAAACGCATAAGCGCAACCGGCCAGGTACAGGCGCCAGATACGCAAAGCGTGCTCCGGCACGCTCTTCGCCGCCGCTTCGAGGTTGTCCTCCAGGCGCTCGCTCCAATGGTCCAGCGTGCGGGCGTAGTGCAGGCGCAGACTTTCGACATCCACCACTTCCAGCCCGACTTCGCTGATGTCGGCCGTCATCATCGCCAGGTGCGGCAGCTCACCATTGGGGAAGACATAGCGCTCGATAAACTCCCCGGCGCCACGGCCCACGGGACGACCGTCGGTATGCTTGGCGGTAATACCATGGTTCATCACCAGGCCGCCTTCGCGCACGGCGCCGTGCAGAATCCGGCAGTATTGCGCCAGGTTGGCGTGGCCGACATGTTCAAACATGCCCACGCTCACCACCTTGTCGAAACGGCCATCCTGCGGCAGGTCGCGATAGTCGAGCAACTGCAGGTCGACCTGCTCTTCAAGGCCTTCGGCTCTGACCCGCTCCCTGGCCAGGGCCAGTTGTTCCTTGCTCAAGGTAATCCCGAACACGTTGACCCCGAATTCCCGCGCCGCAAACCGCGCAAGCCCGCCCCATCCGCATCCCACATCGAGCAGGTATTCACCCGGCTGCAAGCGCAATTTGCGGCACAGGTGGCGAAATTTGTCTTGCTGAGCCTGGTCGATGGACTCGCTGCCGGTTTCAAAATAACCGCAGGAATACGCCATGTCCTGGTCCAGCCATAACTGGTAGAACTCGTTGGACAGGTCGTAATGATAGGAAATGGCCGCCGCGTCGGTTGCCTTGTCGTGGATCGAGCGCACCGGACGAGGTCCGTCGTCGTCTTCGATCAAGGCGTGACTCAATTCGTCACATACCCTGATCACCTCGGCAATGGAGCCCTCAAGGTCCAGCTTGCCCTCGACGAAGGCTTCGCCCAGTGAATCGAGCGTGGGATGGGTCAGCTGTGTGACAACCGTAGGGTCCTTCACCACAATGGTCACACTGGGCTCCGGGCCCAGGTTGAATTCATGGCCGTCCCAGAGTCGCAGACGCAGCGGTAGCTGAAGATTCTGTAAGGCCGGTGGAAGTTGCGCGAGCATGAGTAGTCCCCCCCTTGTTTCAGACGTCTGGAGTGAGGGTAGACCATGCCAAATAAAGTAGGAAGCTATCGATTAAATAACTGCCTGCTATGAAGCCCGACGTTCGAGCAACCCTTCCTGGATCCACTGTTTCAACCACGTGGCCGCTTGCAGTGGCGCACCCTCTCCATAAGTGACTGCCAACTCGATGCACAGTTCTGAAAAGTTCCAGCCGGTGGTCGCCATGCCTGCCAGGGCACGGGCCTCATCCGGTTCCAGGCTGCGGTACTGACACAGGTTGCGGTGACGCCACACCAGGCACACCTGGGCCACGTCCAGCGCCTGGCTGCCGGGAAAGTCCGATTCATCCTTGTTGGCCCGCCAGATCGCCACCGTATTGAAACGGCACAGCACGTGTTGCACTGTAGGCGCCAGCGATACGCGCAGTTGCGGCCAGTGCTCAGGAGCCAGGTGCGCCATGTGATCGAGGTTCAGCGGCTCGCCCGCAGGCGCGTCGAATGCCAGGGTGAACGCCCATTCCAACTGCGCCAGTTCAGCCAGGGGGATACTGTGTTCGGCCACCAGATGCTCAAGAATAAACACTGCAAAGCGCTCACCCAGCCAACGCAGGCTGTAATGGTCCGACGGGTAGCGCCGAACATACGCCTGGCTCAATGCGGCAAACTCTTCATCACCCAGCCAGTAGCGGATGGCGGCGAAGTCGTGGCGTAACACGTCCTGTAAGCGCGACAGGTAAGCGTTTTGATAAATCGCCAGGCCCGTGTCTACATCCAGCGTCGGGCCGCCAAGCAGGGTGGAAAAAAATCCACTGGCGGCGGTGGACGTTTCAGACAACAGATGCGCCTCGAAGGCCAGCTGCCAATCGATCAGGCGCATAGCGCCCCCCTGGCCAAAGCGGTGGCCCCCAGTTCCCGGGCCTTGCTCAATTCAGCCAGCAACGCCTCGAATGGCGGAAAATGATCGTCGCGTTCCAGCAGCGTCGACACCGGCCCCAGATGTTCCAGGGTGCGCTGATAGAGCGCCCACACCGGGTCGCACACCGGATGATCATGGGTATCGACCACGTAGTCGCCGTAATCCACATGCCCCGCCAGATGCAGCTGGCGAATGCTCTCAGGCGGCAGGTTGCGAATGAATTCCCAGGCATCGAACCCGTGGTTGCGCGAGCTGACGTACACATTGTTCACGTCGAGCAGCAGTTGGCATCCCGTCAGGTGTGTCAACGCATTGAGAAATTGCCACTCGGTGAATTCATCCGCCTTGGAGCGTAGGTAACTGGAGACGTTTTCCAGCACCAACGGGCGTTGCAACACGTCTTGCACCTGACGCACGCGACTGGCCACGTGGTACAGGCTTTCCTCGGTGTAAGGCAGGGGCAGCAAGTCATGCAACTGGTGTGCGCTGCCGCGGCTCCAGCACAGGTGATCGGAAATCCACGCCGGCTGGATGCGCGCGGCAAGCTGCTGGATGTGCTTGAGGTAATCGGTATCGATGGCATGGGGACCGCCGATCGACAGGGAAACACCGTGCATCACCAGGGGATAGCGTTCGGCTATCGCGTCCAGGTAGTACAAGGCCTTGCCGCCCTGCACCAGATAGTTCTCGGAGATCACTTCGAACCAATCCACCGCAGGGGATTGGGCAAGGATCTGTTCATAGTATTCGTTGCGTAAACCCAGGCCGTAGCCCAGGAAAGGGAAAGAACTGGCCATCATGCGCTCCTGGACAGTGTCCGCAGCGGCGCAATTGCCGCTGCGGCAGCACTCGCGTCGGTTACTCGCCGACTTTGCCGCCAGCCTTGGCGCACTCAGCCTTGGTCATGGATTTGAAACCATGGCCCTTGCACACCGCCTGGCCCTTGCAGGCGTTTTCGGCGGTCTTGCAATCGTTCATGCCTTTGCAGGCGTTGACACCGTAGCAATGAACCGGAGCGTCGGCGGCCTGTACCTGGGTGGCGACGCCGGCAAACAGGGAAGCGGCAGCGATAGCCAGGGCAGCACCGGAAACGGCTTTCTTGATGTTCATTGTGTAGTCCTCATAGATCGATAGTGGGGTCGGTCTGAACGGGTTGCCCAGTCTCGACACACCACTAGAGTGAGGCGCCCTTTTAGCGTTACAGCGTGTACAAAAGTTTCTGAAAGTTATTCGTCAAGCTTCAACAGCGGCTCGTGAAAGCGCAGCAAGCGCCCGGCGTTACCGAGTACCAGCAAGGTGCTGAGGTTGTGCAACACCGCGGCAATCATGGCCCCGGCGGCGCCCAGCCAGCCGAAGGCGGCGAACACCACGATGGCCAGCGTCCAGCCCAGGCCAATGATCACGTTGACCTGCAAGGTGTGCCGACACTGCCGGCTCAAGCGCACGCACGTGCCCAGGCGGCGCAGGTCGCTGCCGATCAGCACCACGTCGGCCGAGGCCAGCGCGATATCGGCACCGCCCGCGCCCATCGCCACGCCGACCACGCCGGCTTTCAGCGCGAGAGAGTCGTTGATCCCATCCCCCACCACCATCGGCCGGAAACCGCTGCCGATCTCCCCCAGCACACGGTTGAGTTTGTCTTCCGGTAATGCCTGGGCCTGGACCTCACCGATGCCCACACTCACGGCCAGGCTGTCGGCCACGCTCTGGCGGTCGCCGGTGAGCAGCAGTTGGCGACCCAGCCCCAGGTCGCGCAGCTCTTGCAGGGCCTGGCGCGCCTCCGGTTTGACGCTATCGGCCAGCAGCAGCCAGGCCAGGAATTGCCCGTTCAGGGCCAGCCCGGCAATCGGGCCGTCGTGCTCAGGCACCGAGGTGGTGACGATATTCAGTTGCTCGAACAGTTCGGGACGGCCCAACGCCGCTTCGCCCTGTTCCGTGTGCGCAACCACGCCGAGCCCCTGGCGCTCGCGTATATCGCTCAGCGCCAGCAGTTGTTCCTGCGTCGCCAACCCCGCCAGCGCACGGCTGACCGGATGGCTGCTGGCCGAACCGAGGCTGGCCGCCAGGTTGAGCAGTGCCTGGCGATCGGTCGAAGCGGTCTGGATGGACTGCAGACGCAAGGTACCGAAGGTCAGGGTGCCGGTCTTGTCGACGACCAGCGAGGTGAGGTCCGCCAGTTCTTCCAGAAACGCCGAACTGCGAATCAGGATGCCATGGCGTGCGGCGACCGCGATCCCGGCAATCGCGGTGGCCGGCGCTGACAAAACCAATGCACACGGACACGCCGCCACCAGCACGGCAAGCATCGCCTGAGCATCGTGGGTGACAAACCAGGTGACCGCCGCCAGCAACAGCACCAGCACCATATAGCTGCCGGCATAGCGCTCCAGCAACCGCGTGATCGGCGGCTTGGCACGCTCGGCGTTCTGCATCAGCGCAATGACCTTGCCCAGCGTCGACTCATTACCCGTGCGCGTCACTTCAAGGCGCAGCAGGCCGTCCAGGTTGATCGCCCCGCCAAACACCTGTACGCCCACACTGGCCTCCAGGGGCACCGACTCACCGGTAATCGGCGCGGTGTCCAGGCTGGCCTGGCCCGACAGCACCACGCCGTCGGCCGGCACGCGGTCGCCGGCGCGCACTTCGACTACATCACCGGTGTTCAGCGTGGCGTTATCCACTTCCACAATGCTGCCGTCAGCCTGCACCCGACGCGCATGGCTGCGGGTGAGCCTACCCAGCGCATGGATCGCTTCCTGGGAACCGATCACGCTGCGCTCTTCGAGTACATGCCCGAAAATCATGATGATCGGCAGCAGGGCAGCGGTCAGCAGATCGCCCGTGGCCCAGGCGCCCATCATCGCCAGCGCGATCAATTGGTCGGTGATGCCATGCAGGCTCGGGTAGCGCAGGCTGTACCAGGCCGAACGCATGACCGGCACGGCCACCAGCAGCGAGGCAACACCGAGCAGCAGCTGGCTGACCCCGCTCTGGTCCGCCGCCAGCCAGCGCCATACCAGGCCCAGCAGGAGTAAACCCAGGGCCAGCATGGCCAGGGTCAATTGCCGGGCGGCGCTGCGCTGTTCGGCGGTGGTCAGCATGGGTGCGCTCATTGCTCGGCTCCCTGGATGATCAAACGGGCGTCGTCTTTGGGATCGACCGTGGTCACCGAGCCGGCCTGGCCGAGAATCTTCGGCAGGCGCTCACGGTACAGGCGCAGCAACAAGCCCGGGTCTTTTACTTGCGCCAGGCTGGCGACGGTGGCGGTCTGCGCCTGGGCACTGGCCAGACGCTCACTGGCCTGGGCATGGGCGACCTGCACTTGGCGGTCAGCCTCCTGGTTGGCGGTTTGGGTGAGCTTTTGCGCATCGGTCCGCGCGTTGGCCACCGCTTTGTCGGCTTGCTGGCTGGCGGTGAGGACCGCGTTGAACGCGTTCACGGCCGGGCCCGGCAGGCTCGATTGCACATCGACCCGTGTCACTTCGATACCCAACCCCAAGCCGCTGGCGGTCAACTGCGCCAGGCGCTGATTGATGCCCTGTACCAGGTCACCGCGCAGCCGTTCGCGGCGCTCGGCGGCGCCGTTGTCAGTGCCGATCAATTCAGGGCGCGCCACTAAAATAGTGTCCAGGTCCCGCGCCGCCGCCAGGGCAACGGCGCTGCGCGTTACCAGGCGGTCCAGCGCGGGCAGCACATGCTCGCCCTGCATTACAAAGGCATAGGGTTCGGTGACCTTGTAGAAGGCTCGCACATCCAGTTGTACGATCCCGGCATCACCGGTCAGCAGATAGCCGGAGCCGGCCAGCGTATCGCTCAAGGGTGTGGCGAAACTGGCCACGCGGTCCGCCTGCACCGCCGCCTCCGAACGCAACAGGTTCTCCACCCGACGCTCGATCACCCGGTCCGCCGCCGGCAGCAACACCACCTGCTCGAACGGTGGCGGCCATGCCAGCAGCAGCCCGGCGTTCTGAATGCGGTCGAGGGCGCCGAAGTGCAGCACCATGGCGCGGTTCTGCGGGTCGATCTGGCGCACATTGGAAAACGCCCAGGCCAACGCCGCCAATACGGTGACTGCGTACAGCGCCAGGAACGTCAGGCGCCCGGCCTGGATCCAGGGGCTGTCCGGGCTGTCACGCTCACTCATGGCTGAACATCCTTCGGTCCATCCACCAGCGCACGGAACGGGGCGGCATCGGTACGCAGAATGATCCTGGTACTTGGCGTCACCACCGTACCCAGGGTATCCAGCGAGCGCAGCAGGTTGTACAACTGCGGATTAGCCGCGTAGGCACGCCCGTAGATCTGCGCCGCCTCGACCCTCGATTGCGCTTCGATATCAGCGGCCTTGACCGTGGCCTCGGCTTGCACGATCCGCGCATCACGCTCGGCTGCCGAGCGGATCTGCGCCGCCTCGCGCTTGCCCACGGCGGCGCGCTCGGTGGCGATGGTTTCACGTTCGGCGCGCATGCGGTCGACCGTGGCGGTGAGGGTCACCGAGGGCAAGGTCAGCCGTTCGATGCCGACCTGGGCCACGCGTACGCCATAGGTGGCGAGCAATTGTTGATCGATCTGCCGGCGCAGTTGGGCTTCGAACTCGGCGATGCGCACTTGGCTGGCGTCGGTGTTGATCAGGCTGGACAGGTCAAAACTGGCCGCCGTGGTCTCCAGCGCCGAGCCGACGAAGGTACGGATCTGGCGCGCTGCTTCGTCCGGCTGATTCTGCACCGCACGCATGAAGCGCTGCACGTTGTCGGTATCGCCCTGCACCTGCCACGCCACGTAGGCTTGCACGATGATGCGCAGGCCATCGCGGGTGCCCACATCCTGCAACCCGCTGGAGGTGGTGCGCAGGCGCAGGTCCACCGGAATCGCCGCTTCAAACGGCGCCGGCCAGCGCCAGCCCAGGCCCGGCTCCAGCAGCACCCGCACCGGGTTGCCGAACCGGGTAATCACCGTGGCCTCGCCGGAACGCACCTGCACCAGGCTCGCCGCCGCGATGGCGAACAGCACCAGCACTGCCGCCCAGGCCATGCGCCGCCAGGGAAAAGGCCCGGCCGCCTGTTCATCGCCGTGATGGTGATGGTGGTGATGGCCGTGATGATGACCGTGATCGTGAGAATGAGCGCTCAACAGACAGACTCCTTATTGAACGGCTTTACGCGGCATCGAGGGGTCGGCCGGCAAAGTAAAAGAACGCAGATCGATCGTCGGCGCACTGTCGGCGCCCAGGCGATGATCCAGAATAAGCAGTTTGGCGTGGGCCAGGCCCTGGCTGAGCTGGCCCAGATACTGCTCCAGCACGAAGGCTCGGCCCGCCGCGGCATAGGCTTGTTGTTCGGCAACAAAGCGCAGGTTCGCCGCCTGGGCACCGGCATTCACTTCGCCGGCGGTGGCCTGGGCCTGGTCGCGGGCCGTGCTGGCCTGCAGCAACGCCTGGTTGGTCTGCTCGCTGGCGGCGCCTCGCTCGCGCGCGATCAATGCCTGCGCGCCTATCTGCGCGGCTTGCACGCCGTGGTAGGCGTTGGCGGCGCCGGCCGGTGGGTGAATCGCCTCAACGACCGTGGCGAGGATTTCCACACCGCTGTCGAGTGTGTTCAGGTCGGCTTGTACGGTGCGACCGATCTCGTCGGCGAGGCTGGTGCGTTGTTCGCCGAGCAATTCATCGAGGGTGCGCGAGGCGAACTCATGCACCAGGATACGGCTGGCGGTGCTGCGAATCAGGGTCGGGACATCGGCGCTGTTATAGGTGGCGGCCAACGCGGCCTGGTCGGTCAAGCCGATGCGATAGACGAACCGCACGTCCATATTGACGATCTGGAAGCTCTGCTTGTCGCCGCTGCTGCTGGCGATGACCTGGGATTTATCATTCACATGGCTGGCGTCCCACAAGCGGTTGGCAATCAGCGGCGCCGGACCTTCGGCGCTGGCCAACTCGGGGGCGGCCGTTTCGCTGACGCTGGTCGCCAGCTCATGCACCACGCCGTTCTCCACGTTCAACACACGACCCAGCGGCCAGGGCAACCCGACGTGCAGGCCCGGGCCGAATACCTCTACCGGTTTGCCGAAACGCTCATAGATTCCACGGCCCTGCAAAGGCACTTCATGCACGCCCGTCAGCGCCCAGCCGATCGCCAGCACCACCAGCAGCACCGGCAGGAACGCGCGACGCATGTAGGTAAACG
This sequence comes from Pseudomonas fluorescens, assembly GCF_002837185.1. Classification (GTDB taxonomy): domain Bacteria; phylum Pseudomonadota; class Gammaproteobacteria; order Pseudomonadales; family Pseudomonadaceae; genus Aquipseudomonas; species Aquipseudomonas fluorescens_AM. Next base: position 152,150 of record NZ_KZ477987.1, read on the forward strand.
CCCAAATCTGGCGCAGGTCGATGCCGAAGCGGTTATGCAGTTCATGCTGCAAGGCCAGCAAGGGTTGCGGCGGCCAGCGCAGCAAGCCCGCGACAAAGCTCTGCGCTATCAGGCGCGGTTCGAGACGCGGCTGGCGTGGGCTGAACAGCGACAGCACGCCGCGCAACAGAAACTCCAGCGCCACCAGCGCGGGCAGCAGGCCGATCAGCACGGCCAGGCGCAACGGCCACACCGACTCGGCACCGGCGAACAGCAGGCAAATCGAGCTGACCAACAGGCAACCGATCGCCACGCGGCACAGCTGCGCCAGGGGGGAGGCTTCAGGCCACTGCGCAGGCGTTTGCTGGGCCAGGCGCCGCTCGAACACCAGCAAACCGAACGCCAGCGCCAACCCCAGCGCCGCGCCGATGCTCGCGGATTGACCGACAGCCGCGGCGGGTAGCGTCAGGTTCCAGAATTCGATGATGCTGATCAGCGCCAATAATGACCAACCGCACAACCACAACACCGGCGCGCCAATCTGCTTGCCCAAGCGCTCCACCAGACGAGCGTAGCGGCCCGTCTCTGTGACCTGCGCATCGGCCGGCGGCTCTTCCAGCGCCTGGGCACGCCAATCGGCCACCCACCACGCCGACTGCAACGCGGCAACCAGCACCCACAGGGCCGATGAGCAATTGATCAGCACCACCGGCCAGATCGATACCGGTGCAAACAAAACGACAAATAGCGCCAATACCCAACCGGTGACGGCCAGGGCAGTCAAGCTGATGCCGGCTTGCCTCAATCGACGGGCATGGAACAACCCCTGCTGAAAACGCGGCAAGCCTTCAACCGAAGCGCCAGCAGCCTCTAGATCCACTTGCATCCACTCAACGCCCGCTTGTACATAATTCGTTACGATATAACACAGAGCGTGAAATTTTTGTTCGCTTTTGGCCACGCCGCCGATCCTTGTGGGAGGGGGCTTGCCCCCGATGGCCATGGGTCTGTTAAAACAGGTGTTGGCTGACACACCGCTATCGGGGGCAAGCCCCCTCCCACATTTGAATCTGCGCGTTCTCCAGACCGTGACTAAACCCCCATAAACACGCGACATCACTGGTGCACGCGACAATTAATCGGCACACTCCAGAACAGTTTTTCGCGGGTCCACGGACAAGGAAGCATCGCCCCTCATGATCTCCATCTATCAGCTCAAACCGCGCTTTCAGAACCTGCTGCGCCCCCTCGTGCAACGCCTCTATGACAACGGCACCACCGCCAACCAGATCACCGTGCTGGCCGGCGTCATTTCCGTGCTGGTGGGCCTGCTGATCGCCGGCTTCGCCCAGCACCTCTGGCTGTTTGCGCTGATCCCGCTGTGGATGATTGTGCGCATGGCCCTCAACGCCATCGACGGCATGCTCGCGCGGGAATTCGGCCAGCAATCACGTCTGGGCGCCTACCTCAATGAATTGTGCGATGTGATCGCCGACAGCGCCTTGATTCTGCCGTTTGCGCTGATCCCCGGCGTAAGCCTGGCGCCCGTGCTGCTGGTGACGTTGCTCGCGGTGTTCAGCGAATACGCCGGCGTGTTGGGGCCGATGGTGGGCGCCTCGCGTCGCTATGACGGGCCGATGGGCAAGAGTGACCGGGCGTTCGTACTCGGCGTGCTGGCCACGGGCGTGGCACTGGGCTGGCTCGGCGCCGGGTGGGTCGACACGCTGATGTGGCTGGTCGCCGCGCTGCTGGCCTACACCCTGGTCAACCGGGTGCGCCACGGCCTCAAGGAACAATCAGCAACCTCACCGATTGCATAAGGATTTCTGCGATGCGCGAACAGCAACAGCACACCTTCAGCACCCATGATGGCGTCGAGCTTTTTTACCGGCATTGGACGGCCACGGCCACGGCAGACGCCGGGCCGCGCAAGGCCATTGTGTTGTTCCATCGCGGTCATGAGCACTCAGGTCGCATCGCGCACCTGGTGGACGAACTGGGCCTGCCCGACTTTGACTTCTTCGCCTGGGACGCCCGTGGCCACGGCCAATCCCCCGGCGAGCGCGGTGACAGCCCGAGCTTTGCCACCAGCGCTCGCGACGTACAGACCTTCTGCGACCACATAGGCGCCACCTACGGTATCGACGCAGAAAATCTCGCCGTTGTCGCCCAAAGCGTCGGCGCGGTGATCGCGGCCACCTGGGTGCATGACTACGCACCGAAGATCCGCGCCCTGGTACTCGCCTCCCCCGCCTTCAAGGTCAAGCTGTACGTGCCTTTCGCCCGCCCGGGCCTGGCACTGATGCGCAAGTTTCGCGGCAACTTTTTCGTCAACAGCTACGTCAAGGCCAAGTTCCTCAGCCATGACCCGGAGCGCGTGGCGTCCTACGACAGCGATCCGCTGATCACCAAGGCCATTTCGGTGAACGTGCTGCTGGGCCTGTACGAAGCGGCCGACCGAGTGGTCGCCGACGCCCAGGCCATTCAGGTGCCGACCCAATTGCTGATCTCCGGCTCCGACTTCGTGGTACACCGCAAACCCCAGCAGCAGTTTTTCGAGCGTCTCGGCAGCCTGAAAAAAGAGCTGCATGTGCTTCCCGGTTTCTTCCACGACACCCTCGGTGAACGTGACCGCGCCACGGCCGTCAACAGCGCCAGGCGCTTTATCCTGCAAAGCTTCGCGCAGCCACTGGACCGCGCCAGCCTGCTGGATGCCGACAAACTGGGTGCCACCTGCGCCGAATCCGAAGCCCTCGCCGCACCGCTGCCGCGCAATTCCCTGCGCGATCTGTACTGGCGCATGACGCGCGCCAGCATGGGCCTGGGCAAGAACCTGTCCGACGGCGTGAAACTGGGCTTCGACACCGGTTTCGATTCCGGCAGCACCCTGGACTACGTGTACCGCAACACGCCCACCGGCAAAGGCGCGCTGGGGCGGATGATCGACACCAACTACCTGAACTCCATCGGCTGGCGCGGTATTCGTCAGCGCAAACTGAACGTCGAAGAACTGCTGCGCCTGGCCATGGCGCGGTTGCGCGCGGACGAGCGTGAAGTGCGTATCGTCGATATCGCCGCCGGTCACGGGCGGTACATTCTGGAAGCGTTGCAGGGTGTGTCGCCGCTGCCGGAATCGATCCTGCTGCGCGACTACAGCGACATCAACGTGCGCGACGGCGGTGCGTTGATCCGTGAAAAAGGCCTGGGCGACATTGCCCAGTTCGTCAAAGGCGATGCGTTCGACCGTGCGAGCCTGGCGGCGCTGGAGCCCAAGCCGACGTTGGCGGTGGTGTCCGGGTTATATGAGTTGTTTGCCGATAACGCCATGGTCGGCGGTTCGTTGGCAGGCCTGGCCGAAGCGGTGGAGCCCGGCGGTTATCTGGTCTACACCGGCCAACCGTGGCACCCGCAGCTGGAACTGATCGCCCGCGCCTTGACCAGCCACCGCCAGGGCCAGGCCTGGGTGATGCGTCGGCGCAGTCAGGCGGAAATGGACCAACTGGTGGAGGCTGCAGGCTTTCGCAAGATCACTCAGCGTGTGGATGAGTGGGGCATTTTCACGGTGTCCCTGGCGCAGAAGATCTGAGCATGCGCGAACCCGGCTTATTCAAACCAGCGCTTCTCTGGCTGCTGCTGCTGGCACCGCTGTTTTTCAGCACCTACGGCCTCGCCACCTGGGTCACCACCCAGCGTAGCGATGTGGGTACGCTGGTGTTCGGCTGGGAAACCCATATGCCGTTCTGGGCCTGGACCATCGTGCCTTATTGGTCCATCGACCTGCTGTACGGTTTCTCCCTGCTGCTGCCGAGCACCCGCCACGAACTCAGGCAACACGCCCTGCGCCTGCTGACGGCCCAGGTGATTGCCGTCAGTTGCTTCCTGATCTGGCCGCTACGCTTCACCTTCGAACGGCCGGAACTGGAGGGCGTGTTCGGCTGGTTGTTTGCAGTGCTGGCAGGCTTCGACAAACCCTTCAACCAGGCGCCTTCACTGCATATCGCGCTGCTGGTGATCCTGTGGGTGGTGTACCAGCGGCATACCCAGGGGTTCTGGCGCTGGGCAGTGCACGGCTGGTTTGCACTGATCGGTATTTCCGTACTGACCACTTATCAACATCACTTCATCGACTTACCCACAGGCGCCCTCGCCGGCTGGTTGTGCGTGTGGCTATGGCCGCTGGAACATCCCAGCCCGCTGCGCAATGCCCGACTGACACGCGACTCTAAACGCGGTTGGCTGGGTGCGCGCTACGGCCTTGGCGCGCTGGCGCTGATGGCACTGGCGCTGGCCTTTGGCGGTTGGGGATTATGGCTGCTATGGCCGGCGGCATCCCTCGGTCTGGTCGCGACCAACTACTGGCTGCTGGGTGCCGAGGGCTTTCAGAAACGCAGCGATGGCCAGCTGACCCCAGCCGCGCGTTGGCTGTATGCCCCTTACCTGGCGGCTGCCTGGATCAATTCGCGGCTGTGGACACGTGGCCATCCACAGCCTGAACCGATTGTGGATAACGTATGGCTGGGCCGGATTCCAGCGGCCGGCGAGCAAAAGCCATTCAAGGCCATCGTCGATCTCTGCGCCGAACTGCCGATTGATCCACAAGGCCGGCGCTATCAATGCATCCCTGTTCTGGACTTGATTGCGCCAACCCCCGCCGAATGCCTGCAAGCCGCCCAGGCCATCGAACGCTTGCGCTTGGACGGCCCGCTGCTGGTGTGCTGCGCCCTGGGCTACTCGCGCAGCGCAACGGCCATCGCAGCCTGGCTGTTGCACAGCGGGCGCGCGGCGACGGTCGATCAGGCGCTGGCTATTATTCGTACAGCACGAACCCGTGTGGTCCTGCATCCTGCACATCGCTTGGCTTTGGAGGGGTTGTCCCATGCCCGCTGACATGGAGCTGCACGTAGTTGCCAGCCTGCTGCGTCGTGGCCGTTCGCTGGACCAGTTATCCACAGGCCTGACCCTGGTCGGTGTGCTGTTCGGTCTGGCCCAACTGCTGATGGCCAGCGTTTCGACGATCTGCCTGCTGCTGGCGTTGTGGATGATCATCCTGGGCCTTCTACAAAAATACTGGGCGCTACGCGTTGCGTTCGATGCCGATTTGTTCGCCCTGCTGGCCCGCGACACCGAGCGCACCCCGGACCTTGACCAAGCCCTGCAAGCCCTTGGCCTGCAATCGGCCGAGCGCGCCGGCCGGCCTTGGGCCGAACGCCGTCGCGGTGCACTCAAATTGCTGCGCAAACAGGCCTGGCTGCTTGGCGCGCAAGTGTTGCTGACCCTGGGCGTGATACTTGCCAGCCCTTGGCTACCTTTCGCCGGATAAGGAGTTCCCATGTTCGAACCCGTGGTCGCCACACTGATTACCTCCATGGCCCGCACCGTTACGGGCGCTCGCAGCCTGTGGCTGGGTTGCGCGCCAGTGCCGGTACAACGCATCTATTTCGCCAATCACAGCAGCCACGGCGACTTCGTGCTGGTGTGGGCGTCGCTGCCGCAGAACCTGCGCAAATTCACCCGCCCTGTGGCCGGCAGCGATTACTGGAATAAAAGCGCGCTGCGCCGCTACATCATCAACCGCGTGTTCAACGGCGTACTGATTGATCGCGAGCGCAAGGAGCCTGTGGATAACCCGCTGCAGCCGATGCTCGCCGCCCTCGAAGGCGGCGACTCGCTGATTATCTTTCCTGAAGGTACGCGCAATCTGGAGGACGGCTTGCTGCCGTTCAAAAGCGGCCTGTATCACTTGGCAAACAGTTACCCACAGGCCGAGCTGATCCCGGTGTGGATAGCCAATCTCAACCGCGTCATGCCCAAGGGCCGTGTCCTGCCATTGCCATTGTTATGCACAACCAGCTTCGGCGCTCCACTGCACTTGGAAGAAGGCGAAGACAAAACCGCGTTCCTTGCCCGCACACGCGACGCCCTGCTCGCCCTCGCCCCGGAGCATTCCTGAGATGGATAGCCAAACCCTGATGTTATTCGGCGGGATCGGCGCGATCCTGGTCACCGCCTCGCTGATCGGCCTGATCCTCAAGCTGCGCACCCGTGGCAACCCCAATGCGGTGATCGACAACCTCAATGCGCGCATCAACGCCTGGTGGGTGATGGTGGTCGTGATCGGTATTGCCTTCTGGCTCGGTACCGGCGCGGTGATCCTGCTGTTCTACGCGGTGTCGTTCTACGCCCTGCGCGAATTCCTCACCCTCACGCCGACCCGGCGCAGCGACTACCCGGCGCTGGTAGCGGCGTTCTACCTGGCGCTGCCGCTGCAGTACGTGCTGATCTATGCCGATTGGTACGGGCTGTTCTCGATCTTCATCCCGGTCTACGTGTTCCTGCTGCTGCCGATCCTCGCCTCCCTGGGCGGCGACAGTACCCACTTTCTGGAGCGCGCATCGAAGGTGCAATGGGGCCTGATGATCGCGGTGTTCTGCGTGTCGTTCGTCCCGGCGCTGCTGACGCTGGACATCCCCGGTTATGAAGGCCGCAACCTGCTGCTGATCGCCTACCTGGTGATCGTGGTGCAACTGTCCGACGTGCTGCAGTACGTGTGCGGCAAGTTGTTCGGCAAACACAAGATCGCGCCCAACCTCTCGCCGTCAAAAACCGTGGAAGGCTTTGTCGGCGGCATCCTGCTGTCATCCCTGATCGGTGCGGCGCTGTGGTGGACCACGCCGTTCAACCCGTGGCAGTCATTCCTGATCGCGCTGTTGATCAACTTGCTGGGCTTTGCCGGCGGGATTGTGATGTCAGCGATCAAGCGTGACCGCGGCGTGAAGGATTGGGGCCATATGATCGAGGGGCACGGCGGCATGCTGGATAGGCTGGACTCGGTATGCTTTGCGGCGCCGATCTTCTTCCACCTCGTGCGCTACTGGTGGACCTGAGCCTTCCCCTTTCTCAAAACCAATGACGATCAAACTGTGGGAGGGGGCTTGCCCCCGATGGCGGAGTATCAGTGACCTGTGAGTTGACTGAACCAATGCTATCGGGAGCAAGCCCCCTCCCACCTTGGTTTTTGGTGCTTCAGGACCCACTCAGACCGCCGAAGGTACAAGCGTGCATGGACAGTCGCAGAAGGACTTTGCATCGGCCCGCATCCTTGAATGGAGCGAATCCAAAACGTAAAAAGGGGCTGTCGAAACAGCCCCTGATCTTAAACAATTAAGTCAGTCTCGTCGGCTCGCGTAGCTTAGCGTCTGTAGGCTGCCACTTTGAGTTTTAAAGTCAGTCTCGCGAAACCGCCAACGTGGGTTTACGCCTCGCAAAAATAATTAAGTCAGTCTCGCCTGAAGATAAAGCGGCCGGGGGCCCAAAGAGTGAACAGACATTTCAAAATCAGCAATAATAGCCTACCGCTACCAAGGAATGAGTAGACCATGGCACGAAAAACCACCTCTGTTACACCTCCGCAGCCGAAGCTGAGACTGACATCTCAAGAGATCGATCGTGGCCTTGCTCGGCTATCTGAACGAATTGCAGAGCTTCGCGCTTTAGACCTCAATACCGTCCGGGATGGGAATACACCCGAGCTGAAGGCTTTGGAGGTTGCCATCAAGGATAGTCTGACCAGATGCTTCGGGGAGGACACCAGCGCCTATCGCACTTACGCTGCCGCCACTGACCTCACGTATTACCCGATGATGATTAGTAGCGGACAGCGGATCGATTACCACTCGCCAATTCAACGCCGGGTGCTGAACTCTATTGCTTTACTTGAGCAAGCACAAAAAAGCCTGAAGGAGGACTTGGCAGATCTCCCAGCATCGGAGGATGTCGAGACCGCCTCGGCCCCTGAAAATAAAACTGTCCATTCAGATCGAGTATTTGTAGTTCACGGCCATGACGAGGGAGTTAGAGAGTCGGTGGCTCGATTCCTCGAGAGACTTGGTCTTGAACCAGTCATTCTCCACGAACAGGCAAACCGTGGTCGCACCGTAATCGAGAAAATTGAGGGATACCGAGACGTCGGATTCGCGGTGGTGCTGCTCACTCCTGACGACGAAGGCTGCGTAAAGGGCGGACAATTGGAGCCACGTGCCAGACAAAACGTTCTGTTGGAGCTTGGCTATTTTCTTGGCTACCTAGGTCGTGACCGAGTCTGTGCACTGAATCGTGGCCAGATAGAAATTCCAAGCGACTTCGCAGGCGTGGTATGGACTTCGATGAATGACGAAGGTTGGAAGCAAGCCTTGAGCAGGGAGCTTCAGGACGCTGGGTACGAAATTGATTGGAACAAGGTGATGCGCAGCTAGGCAGGCGGGACTAAAGCCCAGACCTGATCCTTGCTGACAAAGGTGGCCGGAGGTGTAGCTTTCGATGGTCTGCTCCGAGATTTTGTTGGCAAATTGCCTCCCCTTGGAGACACGCGAGAGCCCGCCCCGGAAGTGGGCTTTTTCGTATCTGCCAGTAAAAGTCCCATCAGACGATCTCAATTTCCGTCACACAGTTTCTGCCTCGACTCGAGCGCGTGAAGACTCGCCCTCAGCCTCACCCTCTCCCTCACCAATTGCTACCAACGTAACCATGCAGGAAGGTGGGCGATGGATTTTTCCACATAGAACTCAACCTTCGCCTCTTTTCCATCACTTGAAAAAGATGGAGAGCCGCTGAGAAGCGGCCTTTCAACCACTTGCTTGGAGTCAATGCTCTCCAGGCTTATGGACTCACCAAGACCTAAGATTTTCCTTGCTATCGCCTGGACCTTTCTGCTCTGTCCCAGCTTAGCGTTAAATGTTTTTTTATCATGCCGGCTACCATCATCGTTCCAGGAAACCTGCTTGCCTTTTGAGGATCGATGCATAGTTTTGGAGATATGGACGTGACATTTTGAATTGTTTTTTTGATCTTCTGCGTCTAACCGAGCAGACCAAACACTGTCAATTTCCCTCCAGCTCCCTTCGAGGGAAATGGTCACGCAACTGAAGACCTCTGCTGGTAACGTCACGTACAGGTCGGTGATTTCATCAAGCTCGTCGCTTGACTCGGAATTCAACGCAGCTTTCAGGTAATCGCTGAGGCTCATGTCTCTCACTGCCTATTTCCGGGTGTTCGCTCTGTCTAGATTTGTGTTATCAGACACAATTTAATAGACGCAGTCACTCGCTCAGCATCATCGATGTTCACCGTATGACAGACCGGATTGAGCTGCGCATTCAAGCCTCAATGCACGATTCGTTCATCATGATCAGGAAATTTTGCACCGAACCGCTCGAATCATGCCATAGATGCACATGTACATGCTGTCGATGCCCGTGGTTCCCTCTCCGGTGAAGATTCTTGCGGGATTGTACTTCGAGCTGAGTAGGCGATGACTCGGTCACCCCATCAGGAGCTCTTAGGGTAGTCCATCGATGAGTTGACATCCGATGAACGTTTTCCAAATTTATGACCCCAGAGCCTCCGTCCAATCAATACTCGCTCTTGGGTACCTTTATCTCCATCCTCACTTTTTACTGGCTCGATCTTCCGTTGAAGCTTGTCAAAAGGGTTCACTATCAGGATTGGAGCGGGTGTGAAGATGCGACCGATCACGTGTTAAAAATGCCAATGATTTTTTTTGGGGCTGCCCGGATAACATAGGATCTAAACTGCTTGACGACGCAGCAGAGCTCGCAAAGAAATAACATCATCTAACCTAGCTGAGTTATGTATTGCCCGTTCCAAACACTGCACCTAGTATGGCAATGTGCCGCCAGCGGAGTTTGAAGCACTATATGAGCAGAGTCCGGCAGCGACCTCCACTGCTGCCTGACTCACACAAAACACCTCCGAGAAAGCCGGAGCGGTTCACTACGAGGTAAGGAATGCATATCGTGGGTGGCTTCTACCGTGAGCTGTGTCATCTACCTGAGTGGGACACGCTCATGGGATCCGGTGCACGTGCAGCATTGACTGTCGCTGCACTCTCACCGGGCACGAAATTCACGACCTATGCTGCTGCTAGCGAGAGCATGGCGGTTGAAGCGCTTGAGCGCCATGGCATCGCAACCACCATCGCGACAAGACCAAGCCCCATTGTTTTCGCCTACTTCCATCCTCTCTCATCTCCACATATAGAGCCAGGACGTGAGGAATTGATCACTCAATCCTCCCTGCAGGTAACGGCCGATGCGGTTTTGCGGTTCGGCTTCCTAGAGGGTGATGCCGTCGTCAAGGCGCGCCGTGCGGTGTATGACCCACAAACGTGGCGAAATCCGAAGCCATTTTCAGCTAACGGATCATCGGCAGATGAACTCGCCCTTGTCATGAATGAGTTGGAAATATCGAGTGCTACGGGCATAGATAACATCGACCAGGCAGCCCATCACCTCATCCAAACCCAAAAAGCTGAGGTCGTGGTCGTCAAGCAAGGCCCCTACGGCGCCAAGGTATATGACGCCTCAGACAGCAGTACTCACGTTCCTGCGTACAGCTCAGTCCGAGTGTTCAAGATCGGAACTGGGGATGTGTTCAGCGCGGTATTTGCTCACTACTGGGCACAGATGAGAATGCCGGCCCATGAGGCTGCAGACCTCGCCTCCCGCGCAGTATCACTCTACTGCGAAACCCGCACATTCAAGTTCGACCATGCTGCCCTGGCTGCTCGCCAACCAGTCTTTGCAACTCGCGGGGCCACCGCTTGCATTGAAGCAGGAATCGACGCGATTGGGCAGCGCTATGCGCTGGAGGAAGCTCGCTTCGCACTGAGAGAATTAGGAGTCAATGCGATTTGTCCAAATATTGAGCTCGCAATTCCCACTGGGAATTACGAGGCAATACTCGTTATAGACGATGCTCTCCCTCCAGAATCGGTAGGCCGCATTGCAGAACATGCTGCTCGGGGCACACCTATCATCGTTCTCAAAGAACGGGCAGAAAGGGATACACCATGGCCCACAGATACTTTGACAACATCAGACTTTACAACAGCCTTGTATTTCACAGCATGGGCGGCAGGTGAAGCTTTGTCACCAGGCATGCCTTAAACACTTAAAGCATCGCCCTCAGGGTAGTGCAATGGAATGTAATCAGCTGAGGCTCAGTCCACACATGGCGGACGTATACATCATTTATGCCAAAGAGAACCGGGACATCGCGGTAAAGGTGCACGATCTGCTTTTAAAGTCTTGGACTGTTTGGATGGATGACCTCATTGTGGGCGACTTCGCTACTGCCATCAAAGAGAATCTCCAGAAAGCGGCGTGCGTGGTGGCACTGTATTCAGAATCCGCAAGCAAGCCAGCGGTGACAGACGAGCTAAGGCTTGCCACCAAATACGGTAAAAAAATTATCCCATTGCAGCTTGACGATAGTGATCCTCCCTATTCTTTTGGGAACCTCAGCACCGTGAATTTCCAATATTGGTCAGGCGAACCCGACCATGAGGCATTCAAGCTACTTCAGGTCAAAATCCAAGAAGTAGTCCCCGCAATGCGGCCTGCCGAGAGACTATCATCGCTTGAAAGTAACACACTGCCGATCCCAAACATTTTCATGTCGGTTTCGTCTCACGAAACTCAATTCAAGCCTGCAGAAGCGTTAAGCGTGTTGAAGGCTCATGGCACGAAGTCGATTCTGGTGTCCGCGTACGACCTGAGAAGATCTGAAGACAAAGATCAGATGATTGAGGAGATCAAAGCTTATCGTGAGCGAGGAGGATTTGTTCTCATCGATTCAGGCAATTACGAGGCAGACCGTACCGAGGACGAAACATGGACGGCGGCCGAGTTTCATCAGGCTCTGCTTGAGACGCCACATGATTGTGCGTTTTGCTTTGACAACCTGGAGCCAAGCAGTGATCTGGAGATGGCAGTTGAGGAGGTGATTCAAGCGTTCGAGCGTGACCGCCTAAACACATCAGCGCCGGTGTATCCGATTGTGCACGTGTCACAGGATGAAGAGGGGCTCAAACGCCTTCCAAACATCGTTTTTGAAGTGGCCAATCGTATTCGTCCAGGTGTCATCGCCATAGCAGAGCGAGAGCTGGGCCCAGGCTTGGCACTTCGCGCTCGGACGATGAAACGTGTCAGAACTCAGCTACAAAATCTTCCTTTTTATCAGCCCATCCATTTGCTCGGCACAGGCAATCCTTGGAGCATCTCGGTGCTAGTGGCTGCCGGCGCCGACACCTTTGACGGCCTCGAATGGTGCCGATTCAGCATCGACCCCACCAGAGGCCGCCTTCACCATTTCCAACATTTCGATTTTTTCAAGCACTTATGGAATAGAACCTCCCTGCTTGACATCGTCGACACAGATCCGAAAATCAAATATGCGGGCAAGGTGGCACTTTACAATCTGGAGTACTATGAGGAGTTTGGTCAGCTGATGCAGTCTATGATTGCAAGCAACGACGCAACGTTGTTCGCAACAGGCATTGGACTGACAGCCCCAGAGCTCAAGAAGCTATTCCCGGAGATTTTTCAATGACCGTCTATAGTGCCGAAGCCCTTTGCAGAGCGGTCGCGGCAGTCTGCCCAGACATCCGGGAGCGTATTGACACCGGACCCGTCTTAGATGAGCGACACCTATGGTGGGAGTTGTCGTGCTGCATCCTCAGCAGTCAGGTGCCCTATCCACTTGCAATGGCGGCTGCGGACAGAATCGATGCGCAGGGCTATCTGCGCGTAGGTGAGCAAGATCACCTTAAGCTTGCTGATCAGCTGTTTGCGGCGCTTACTACCCCTCTTGATGTCGAAGGCAAGCGTCGGCTCTACCGTTTTCCGAGGGCAAAAGCGACCCACTTGGCAGCGACATGGCTGGCGGTGTCCCAAGCAGGGGGATCCCTCAAAGCCTTGATCAGCGGAGATGTAAATGGCGTGAGGGCTTGGCTTGTGTCGAACGCCTCCGGAATGGGGCCCAAGCAGGCGAGCATGTTTTTGCGCAATTGTGGCGTTACCTATGACTTGGCCATACTGGATCGACACGTACTCAATTATATGTCGGCTCAGGGTATCTGCTCAGGCAAACAGGTATCAATTGCTGGACTGAACCAATACGGCAGATACGAAAAGCGTCTTCGTGATCATGCCCAACAGATGGATTGCCCCGTAGGTCTTCTGGACTGGGCGATATGGATTGTGATGCGCGTCGCAAACCGCAAGCAGGAGGCTGTATTTTTATGAGCATCGTTACCCTTGTTTCCGGGGGACTGGACTCTACGCTTGTCGCCAAACTGGCGCTTGAAAAGGGTCTGCGAATTTTTCCTCTTTTTGTCGATTACGGTCAGCGTGCACGCAATCGTGAATTTGCGGCCTGCCAGTTGGCGATGAGAAAGCTGGGACTACCTGAACCCGAGGTGGCGGCCTTGTCGGGCTTCGGTAAGCTTATTCGATCAGGTCTCACAGATCCGGGTCTTCATATCATTGACGATGCCTTTACGCCTGGTCGCAACATGCTATTCCTGCTCACCGCAGCCGCGTATGCATACCAGAAAAATGCTGATGCCATTTCGATAGGCCTGCTGCATGAAAGCACTAGCCTCTTTCCTGACCAGACTTCTCACTTCCTTCAGCAGGCTGAGCAAATGATCTCTCTGTGTATGGGTAGATCGATCAAAGTGCTCGCACCATTATCCTCATTCACTAAGCAGGACGTTGTCGCTCTCGCCGAAGCCAAAGGGATATCTCAAACCTATTCCTGCCACCTTGGCGAGGACGAGCCCTGTGGTAATTGCATCGCCTGCAACGAATTCAAGTTTGAGGGAGCACAGTAATGGGGGGGAGCAGCTCTGGAGGATGGAGTCGCCTTGGCGACGTCAAGTCGCTTGAACAAAAGGCCAAGGCGGCGCTGAACGAAGGTAAACGCAACGTGTTCATCAGCTTTGCGACTGAGGACATGAATGAAGTTAATCTGCTTAGAGCGCAGACAAAAAACGAAAACAATGATCTTGAATTCAACGATCATTCTGTAAAGGAGGCTTATGATAGTGATCAGGCTGACTATATCAAACGGAAAATCACCGAACGTATCAACCGCTGCTCTGTGACGGTCGTCTATATTTCAGGCGAAACAGCACAAAGCAGATGGGTGAAATGGGAAGTCGAAAAAAGTTTGGAGTTAGGGAAAAAAGTTATAGCAGCTCATGCCGGAGATAGCTTTAACGGAGCGAAGCCTAGTTGGATTTCTGAACGAGGAATCAAAATGGTACCTTGGTCTGGCCTAGCAAACGAACTTAAGTAACCCATCCATACAAGAGGCCCGGATCGGGCCTCGGAGTTACAATCAGAATTGACGCCTGACCCTCCTCTCAAGCGCATCCATTTTTTAGGAAGAGCATTGTCGGAATTCCCAATCAAATGCTACATAGTGATATATGAGGATCCGGAAGCGAAATAATTTCCCTCACAATTTTCACAACTCGCAGTGATTTGTCAGTTGTCTTTTCGTGCTTCCCACTGCGTATGTTCACGAGAGAATGCATTCTCCGCGTCACCAACAAACTTTGATAGCTCCATATCCTCTGCCAGCCCGTATGCATCCTCACGGATAAGCGCAATCTCATTGGCTGTGAGTGCATATGAGGTCGATAGCTCTGTGAATCGCTTTGCCTGCATCCACGTCAAAATGCTAGCAGCAACAGTGATGAAAACATCCGTAGGAAAATACTGAAACGTGGGATTAGCAATCTTTGACGCCGCGCAAGCCAAAGCGATTAAGTTAGCTACGATCAGCCCGGTAAAAAAACATTTGGCGGCAGTGGAGTTGAATTTTGCCTTACGCTTGTACCACTCCAGTTGGTCGTTAATGCGGTGATTAATGTAGGTATCGCGCCGTTGAGTAAAGACCTGAGACCTCATTTGCGTCATAGTGTCTGTGACTTGAGGTGCGGAAGCATGACTGATCAGCTGGTTCGAGACACCAGGATTTTGCTGCACGACGTCTCGAAGCCTACTGATTAACAGCGACCGTGATTCCTCGTCGCTCTTGTCGAAGGGTTCGGCTTGAGAAACATAGCGCCAAGTCATCGTTTTGATGGACTCTGCAACTGCTCGCCCCGAATACCATGTCTTTTCAGGTCTTTTCCACGCGAGGAAAACGGAACTAGCAAGCGCGAGCAGCAACAACATAAATTGGATGAGCGCAGCAACCCAGTGGGGGTGGTTGATCACGGAGACAAGGGCTGCAAGCACTAGCAGCAAGAGATTACTGAAAAGGGCACCGAGAAAATATTTCTGGGCGTTGCCAGAAAGGGTGTCAGCTGACTGGTATATTCCTGGGAAGTCCGTATTTTGCATTGATTAATCCTTGTATCCAAGATTTTTATAGATCTCAGGTGCGTAATAATAATCACCTAGCTCACTGTTGGTTGGGTGAGTTAAGGCATGCTGAATAATCACTGGCGAAAACGGCACAAATACTGCGCCAACATTCTGCAAGATCGGAGGACAGAGGTCAGCATTGAGATGACGGCTACCGTCTAGGTTGATGCCGATGAGCTTACAACCCTTCTCCATGGCTACCTGGATCTCCCAACGCACATACTTGTGTTTAGATCGCGTGTCCTGCCCGATCAGAAGCGCGAAGGTGCCCGCCAAGTCAATTCGCTCTCGGCATTTGCGCTTGATGTAATCTTCATCCTCAGAATTCAGCGCCATGTTCAGCTGACAATCTGCAAAATTGAAATCAATGCGCGTATTCTTTTTCCATGCCCCCATCAGCTCGTACATATGCCGATCAGTGCTGCTGAATCCCACGAACGTTCTAGGCAAACCCATTTTTCATCCCTTTTGCGAACTGCGGCGTTTCTCGTCGTACTTTTTTGACTTTACTTATCATCCGGCGTGAGCGTCGCCAGCCGGTCTGCCCGGATCTTGAAAAGCTCATCCTTCCCGGTCTGGTAGGTATCGATTTCCCACTGGGCTTGGGCGGCGCCTCGAAACATTTGTTCAAATGGCTCAGCTTTTTCAGGCTGTTCGCACGCAAAATAACAGTTGGCCAAAGTTGCATAAATCCAACGTTTGTCGGGCCTCTCTAGGAAATTATCGGAACTCAAAACAGGCTGTAGCGACTTCAGAAGCATCTGACGGATCTTCTGGGCACACATGAAATCAAAAAACTTCTCCGAACGCGCAGACTGAACCTGCGCGCGAAACTCGAAACACTGCGCCAGATTCTGCCCATTGTAATAGTCACGCTTGACCTCAAACCCTCGACGGTAATATTGAATCGAAGCATCAAGGGAAGATCGATCACCCTCAAGTAACCATAGACGCTTGGTGATGGCCCCTGCAATGCCCACGGTTTCCGGGTCATTGGACTCGTCGGGATTCAGTTGTGTAATGATTTCGAAAGCTGACTGCAGAGCTGTGAGCTCGTCTGGCTGCTTGGACTTATAGGTGTTAAGCGCCAGCTTCTGGAGAATGTTAGGTTCCCCGGGCCTCATTTCGCGGGCAGCAGAAAACTCCCGGCAAGCCAGCTCATGCTTGCTTTGACGCATGAAAGTTTCACCATCGCGCATGTGCCGAGAGAAGCGCTGATGCGCCTCCTCTGCCTCACCAAGCAACTCTTCATATTCCTCATCAGACATACGAGGCGAAAGCAGTTTGGGCAGGTAGGTGTAGACCGGACTGTCAACAGCTTGAGCCGCCATTACAGATCCGATGAGCGTCCCCAGATCTTTGACCGCCCTTCTAGCCTCCCGTGCCAAGATGTCATCACCGAAATGCTGATATCGAAAAGTACTGATGTGATTTAGATCAAAGTACAGTTTGCCCTGATCTTCATTCATGATGATGGTCGAGTTAGGTCTGAGTGCATGACGTACACCCAACTCATAAACAGCATTCACATTCCCTGTGGAAATGTCGGCAATTACCAAGTCCGCCCTGAGCAGCATCTCGTACATTTTGACATCGATGATGCCTGACTGCGTGATTTCATCAGCCCTGATGCACCTCAAACCGTTGCCCGAAACGGCTGGCTCAATGATGGCCTCGTAGGTGGCGTCGAGATCTAGAACCCTACCCGTCTCATACTCAACTTTCTTGCCAAAACCCATTACGACAAAGCATACCTTCATCACAATATCCCATTCCAACAAGGGACAGGCTGACTGCCTCCCTGACGTCATTGAAAATTCGGTTAGATATTCCGGAGAACATCGACACGGAGGGGGCGCAGCTCAAATAGCCCGCGCTCATCAAGAAACCGGAAGCTGGCAACTCAAGGGCACGAAGATTCAACCCAAAGCGGCGGGCGGGTATAGTATCTGTAACCTAAGCTGGCCCCTTACCTTTTTTCGCATATCCATCTGCCATTGGCCCTAAACAGACTATCCTCCATCCCCTTGCCTTGAGCAATCCTGCCCTTCATCTCGGAGCTTATTATGGATGAGCATCGTGAAGCACCTGTTCGACTCGATTACTTCCGTTTGGTTAAACGTCTCAACCAGTACCTAGCCAACCTCGGTGACGAGCGAATTGATGAGGATATTCAAGAAGCATGGGCAGGTTACTTCCAGGAAATGGCCATCACGCAGGAAGAAATTGACATCATCGGACGTTGGTACAGCAGGCATTATACGGTCAGCCTCTCGATTCCGACTCTGCGCCGTTATGTAGAGCATCTTCGAGCACACTCTTTTTTGCCGGATCAACGACTTGTAGATCAGGTTGAAAGTGATGCAGCCGCAATCCTTGAGATGTGCGCATCAATGGGGCTGGATGGCCACAGGCTCTCTGACGCACTCTTCCAGGCTGCCGCGTTGGTTCACCACGCCGTCTATCGTGCAAATTATCCAAACATCGATTCAGCTTGTATCCGCCATGAAATCGAGAGCCGCGCACGGCTCGCGGACTACTTCTCACGTGACATTTTGAATGAAGCTCAAAATGGATTCGGGGCCGCAGCGAAGATAGGCAAGGCTCTTTTTCCCCGACGCTGAAATTCGATCCAAGCACAGCGGTTGTGTGCCATCACATACCAAGGCGAATGGCGCGCTTGGCCTATCGACTCTTTTGTCTACGTGGCAGTGTGGGACACAAAGCGTGTGAACACGCAGCCAACACATTCCAATCACGCCGTGCTACAAGACGCTGATTGCTTGGCGGATTGACTATCTGGAGCAAACACCAGAATTCGCATACTCCCACGGTCGTTGAGGACGGCATCGTTGCAACCAAAGAAATCGAGCAGATCCCACCTCCACAGTCAGCACAGCACTATCCAGTCCCATCTTCACGTGACTTCGGTGTGTTCACCAGCACCGTGTCAGGATTGCGCAAACAATCGGACCAAACACGCTGTACGGTTTGATTGACCAGTGGGCTGGCCCATGCTCAGGTACCGACTCAACGCTTGATATTCATCGTTTCGACGGCAAACAGGTATAGGGCGAACATCCGCACAAATTCGACACTGCCGAACAGCTTCAGGTTAATGGGATCGGCAACATTCGACACGTACCAAAAAACTACGCACAGGCAGAACGTCAATACCACCCCACCCAAATAGGGCCCCCAGCTGAAAAGATCGTGGTCGGCAAGGCGGCTGTTCAGGTTGATTACACAGTGCACCCACGACACGACCATCACAGAGGCGAAAAATAAAAAGAAGGGCAGCAGCAAGCTGGTAAGGGAAAAAGGATCCTTGATCGGCCCTCCCCCGTCAACGAATGTCGAAAGAGCCAGCGCTGCAAACACGTTCAGCAGCGGGCGAGACTTGATCCTACCCAAAGCATCTAGAAGATCCTTGAACACTTATGTTTGATCCTTGCATGAGTTGAAACTTAGGCCCGCCTGCAAATCTGCGGTGGACCATCAACGCTTTCGGGGACGGTTCTTTTGTTGACGACGAATAGCTGCAGAGTGCTGAGATTTACGCCGTGCCATTTGCTGATTGAACGGCCCCAGCACTTTGTCCAGGTCTCCGTAAAAATTCGATTTCGACCTGACAACCTCGGTGAAGAAATAGCGCTTAAAAGTAGAACTCTCAAAACGTCCATGCATCCAGCAGTGCAGCATAAAATTGCTGCTCAAAAAGAAGCAGAAGCCGCCGAACAAAATGGTCAGCTGCAAGTACAACGCTTGGTCCGTAGCCAGTTCACCGGATGAGTTTTTCACCAGCAACCAATACACAGCCGTAGTCGCTCCCAGTACCACACAGAACATGGGTAATAATGCTCTCTTGCGTATGGGCTGCCCGGCAACACTCACTTGCATACATTGGATTAAGGTATACAGGGCATTCACCAAAAAGGGGAATCCAACGAAAGCAATGTCGATACCTGAGAAAGCGTAGCTCACCGAATCCAGCCAATAGACACCGACTAATGCCAGCGCCGTAATCGCGGCGACGATCAAATCCTTCTGTAGCGATTCAGCGTAATCAAGGTAAAGCCGACCATTTTTGCCCAAGCGCGAATGAACGTAGTCGACTAGTTCTATATACGCCAGCGGCCATAACGATGCCGTAAAGCCGACAATGTAAAAAGCTTTGAGCAGGGCAAAAAACTCAAAATTGTAAAGCAGTGCGAAAGGGTTGACCCTTAGAGCGAGGAACCCCCAAAAAAACGACACCAGCAGAAGCGGGTAGAAGAGGATGCGGTGCAAGTAACGCATGAATTTCCCTAGGTAACAGATCAGGAGTGCAATTGCCCGGGCTGGACGGCTAACGGCCCAGTGCCATAGATATCATCGCCAGCTATTCCCGAAAGTACGAGCTGATGTCGATTTTGCAAAACCATCGAAAGGCTATCGCTCGTCTGTTGATGCGCTGCCTGGTCGACTGTCAGCTGGCACCTCGCGACCTTGCCCAACCCCTGCATATCGTGCTTCCCCGCTGGGACGCCAAACTGGGCAAGGCGATCGTTTCTTCATTCTTCTTTCGCGAAGCGCACAAGCTCGGTGCCCGGGTCACCGTGCTCACCGTACCGGAGCTGGTCGACCTGCATCGGCTCGATTTCGGCGTCGACCGGGTCATCCCTGTCGCTTGCGCACCCACGCTGACCGGGCTGGGCCCACTGGTACGGGAATTGGGATCGGTCGATGTGTTTGTCCACCTAGTTGGCCGTATCCAACCCATCGAGATGCTGTTCATCCGCTTACTTCAGCCCGCCCGGGTCTACTCGCTGGATGATGCCTTGCACTGCGTCAGCGGCAAGGCCTGTGGAACACAGTGAGGCTTAGGCTTGCCAACCTACGAGGGATGCCGAGCGCAGCCCCCCGCCGATGGAAATAGTTACAGAGGCTCCTACGCGCAGCACTGAGTGACATCATGAACTGATCGGTGCGCCGGGCTGTTGCAAACGTCTTTTTCTAGACATGGCACAATGATGACCTGACCACCGCCTAGATTGAGCAACGACGTTTGAGCACGGACACTCTCCTACCCAAGATTTCTGAAATAAAGGGCCAGCCCACTTGGGTTGATTGCCATCTTCCAGACCTCCGTACTCTAGAGCGTGAGATGCGTACACAGGCTCTGGAAGAAGTAGTTGCGGCGACTAGCCATGAGGAAGCCATCGAAGTGACGGCTCAACACCTAGGATTTATTGACCCCGCTATCTTGTCCCTAACCGTCGAAACCCCAATGGGCGATGTAACGATTCTGCGCACCAGCATTTTTCATATTGTCGAAAAACGACTGGATGCCCGTGAGCGCTATGTGAGGTTGGCTTTAGATACGCTAACCGGTCCACTGGAAGTATGGAAAGTGGCTTTCACCGACGGAAGCGATCGCCTGGCTTTTATCGGAGCATACGAATCCAAACGGCAGATGCTGGTCAGCGTTGCGTTTTTCGAGGGAAAAATGCTGTGGAACTTCATGCACACCGACGCAAAATCGCTCAACAAGCATCGCCATGGACAGCTGCTGTACAAGCGCTACACACTTTTCTGAAGGCAAAGAAAAAGGGCTACTTGGAAAGTAGCCCTGAAATTTTAAGCTTGATATTCATATACACACCCTCAAGCAGGGGTGTGGAGGTCTCACCCTACGCTGATGTTCCAGCCATCGACGGGGTTCCTACACCAGTTATAGCCGCTGGAGGCAACTGGTTTCGCGCTCAAGGACAATCATATACAAGGTGACACTTGTGTCAATCGAATTCGATGAATGGGCGTGATTTCCCTGGGCTTTTAGTGATCCCGAGAGAGTTTGTAACAGGTGAACCAGGCACAGAAAAAAGCCCCGCATGTGCGGGGCCTGCAGCGGTCAAAGGTCGTCGTAATGGTCACGCAGCCAGGCAAAAACCCGGTAGCCTTGCGCTACCTTTACGAGCGCGCAGAAACTTCCCCACGCGGCGCGGCAACTCAATTTGAAAAGGCGCATAGGCGGCTTCCTCAAAGAAGCCTGACAACCGTCACCCTTACCGGGCAAAGCGACGGATACTGAAAGGGGTCAGCGCTTTCAGCGAGCCAGGTGTTTTTCGGCCCTTCCTTCCCGGCGCGTTTTCCAGACGCGGTTAAGGGGCCAGGGCATTACGTGCCCACGACTTACGTAATACCGCAAAACCTACGACAGAAAAAAGCACTTTAGTGTTTTTTTGAAATAAATATGCAATTTCGCGTCAAGTCCTTGACTGCGCGCGCTCGTGACGTTCTAGGAATTTTCACAATGACGGCTCAATTTAGCCGAATATGGCTAGATACACCGCATTTTCGTGGAGTTCGGCGCAGTTCGCTGGTTTCCATTAACGATTCAATGAGGTTTCTATGAAGGCTTCTATACAATTCAATGAGCCTTACTGACCTACGATGAAGCACCGTTATTATCCATGAACGTATTGCGCAATGGTGCAACCGTAATTTATGCTCAATTCGTCAGCGCTTTCAGCGAACCGCAAACCGAACTCCAATTCGGTACGCACAAATCAACCGCCCCTCCAACGGCGGTTTTTTTGTGCCTGTTTTCCCTACCGTTACGGGTCACGTTCCGTGGACAAAAAAAGGTCCCTGCACATCGTCAAAGTGTGGAGGCCTTTTTTACATAAGCGGCTTTATTGGTAATCCTGCAGGACATCCCCGTGCGGCGCGCTTATTCCTCCAGCGGCACCAGTTGCAGCAGCGTTTGCGGTTTGGGTTCGGTCCTGGTCACGATCAGCCCGTCGACGGTGCCGGCCGCTTTGCCGTTGTAGTAAAACCTCCCGTCGTGAATCTCACCAACTCGCCACGCGTCAGCCCCCTCGTAATACAGCCCCTTGCGCACAACGCCCATCCACTGGCGATCAAAGCGAAGCTCGTAGTTCTTTTCGGGATTGAACTGCTCTGTCATTGCCTTACTCCTTGTCGTCCTGTTGGCCGTTCCTGGATGGAATAGCCAGCTCCTTTGTGTTTACTCCAGATCCGCCGCGCGGCGTTCCGCGTCAACATCGGCCAACACTTGGTGCAGAAGTGCGGCCCGCTCAGCCATCTGCTCGGCGTCCCGCTGCATCTGTGCCACAGAGCATCGTGCACGTCGACCGCCTGGCCCTTCAATAGATCGCCGTAGCCTTCCAGTTCCCGGGCGTCGCTGACCTCGGCATAAGCCGCCAGTTATTGCGGGGTTTCCAGGATAGTTGACTTGGAAGAGTCGCCTTTACCTATGAGGCAGAGGATGTCAGCTGGCGGTACGTTCCAGTCAAGCGCATTCACACCACGAAAGTTCTTGATCACGGTCTTTCTGATTTTCACCGACCGGTATCCTTCTGAACGGCATCTATGAGCAATGGCGAAATCCGTCTGCAAGATGGAGTTTCGCTTTATCCACATCAGTGTAAACGATCAGAGGATTCTATTTGCCAAGAGCAATGGGCGAAGTGGTTCCTTGCCTTTTTTTAAAGGCAGCTCAACAACCATTTCGGATGGTTGAAAGGGTCGTTCTAGAGCGCCTGGAACACGCCCAAAGCCACTGAATTTCAAAACTGTAAATCCTCTTTGCAAAGCGCCGCTTTGCTATCGCGCTAACTGCGCGTGTCATGCAATGTGCAAAGAGAATCCCATATATGACTGCAAGAGAAAAAAAATCGACTCTGAAAACTAAGCTATTGTCTTGGCCGTCTGCAAAGACTCGACCTGTGTTTTTCGTACTTATCGTGTTGTTCAGTTCTCCAAGGCCACTGATTAACATCGACCAAAGCACTGCTATTCATCAAACACTCTACAATTTCCCGTCTAAGCACAAGGCAAAAACCACCACGATGGACAAGACTGACTCTACGACAATCCAGCAGTATCTTGAATGGTTGGAGGCTCTGACGCAGCGACAAAATGCCGAGGTGCAATGCGAAGCCTCGGCAGAGTGTTTGGAGGAATTACGCCAGCAGGATGAATCCCTGAGCTCGCATCACCTAGACGGCATGACGAGCAACAAGCGACCTCATCACTGATGTTTAATGGCTGCCTGCTGATCGTAGGCAGCCTGTTCAAAAGTATTCGAAATTGATGTAATCGCCCTAAACATCCCAAGCATCTTCATCCATCAAGAAATTTGAGACGTATTCACGCTGCTCTGCGAGAGTTGGGTGGTCCAGAGCCCAGCCCAGATGGCAGCTAATGAACTCACCTTGCGCACCGTCGCAGTAGTAAGCAGCGCGCGCCTTCGCCAAGGTATATAAGTTGATGAGTCGAGCACGAGCATGCGACTTAAGGCGACCAAAGACCATAACGTTCGGATCATCGGAAAATACCAATGCTTTACCTGGGGCGATGGCGATGATGAACAACAGGTTCTTCAGATAGTCTCCCCAGCGGGATGCGGGGTAATCAGAAGCAAGCAAGCATGGTAACTCCCAGCTGAACTCCTGCATGTGCGCTGCCACGAGACCATCTGAGAACGGCTGGTCAATTAACGGCAAAGTCTCGTTTTGGGCAAGCAACACCAACGACACCACCCCGAGCGAATCACTCGACTTAAAGTAGTCGATAACATCATCGATTGAGCGATGCGAGAAGATCTGGTCGTCCTTCATCCTCTGCCGCAAGAGATCGAGTTCTGAGCGAACATCCATGGCTTTGAGGATGTCTGGATGACGAGCTTCCAACAACGTAAGGGTGTTCGCCAGTTGCCGACGATCGGCCAGATTCCAATCGTTAACTCTACTGCCACGTGCCTTCTCGATAATCTTATGACCAGCTTCGTCAATCATCGGGGTGATGTAGCTGGATTCGACCTCAAATCCGCCATTTGCAAAGTCGATACGGTACAAATCCTGAATTGAAGCAGTGTGCTTTATGGCAACCGTCTTGATTTCCATCGCACCGCTTGAAGGTAAACGACGATAGCGGAAAATTCTGCCATTCGTGTGTTGCCAAGCTTTGAGGAAGTGTTGGGGGATAAAGTGATGATTGCGTGGGGGATTCGACATTCAGTAAAGCTCTCTTATCCAAAAACACTGTAAGGCCGGATAGATGAAGTATTAGCAAAATGCCACTCCTTGTGTTTCCCGTATCCTAGGCGATGTCTATGCACAATGGGAATAGGAGGACGCGGAGCAGGCCATATCGCCTGAAAAAGAATTCTAGTTTGCATCCAACACCGGCTGCTTAGCTGAGAAAAAACCTAACGCAGTTTCCGGGATGAGTTGACCACTACTGAGAATCCATGGATTCTCAACAGCGAAGCGCCGCACTCCGGCTCCGAGCTAAAAGCCAAGAGCGCCTCGCGGCATGGCGACCAAGGAAAGGAACAACAACAGTGGCTCCTAGAGATCCGGTAAAAACACAGCGCAATCGTCGGATTGCTGAGCTTTCGGCGGAAATAAACGAACTTAAGGAAAACGTTCTAAAAGTCACCTGTTACCCAAGCGAGCATTCGTTGAATGCGACTTATGGCGGGAAGCACGCCGAGTACATCGACATCAAGCACGAAGTCATCGACTCACCCGGGCAGTTCATCGCGCTCTATGTCCGCGGTTTCCTCAAAGTCCTCGATGAACTCGGATCTGCCGCACGGCCCGGCAATCCCTACTTCGACGCTCACGCGCACATCAAGAACTCCAAGATTGTGGAGCGCTGGTTCAAATTGTTTCTAACTCGAACCTACCTTCGTCAATTCGATGCACTTGCCCGAAAGCGTCCAGAAGTAGAGGACGCCGAAATTTGGATAGGTCAGAAAAATGCATCCTATGGCATCCTGGTAACTCCCCGGTTCAAAAATGGAGCCTGGGAGAATGATAAGAGCGAGATTCGGCATTTCAAACCGAATTACTGGACCATCGGCCATATCCTGCAGACTGGTTTCGTAATACCCGACGAAGATGATCGCATTGAGTTTTCTTCCGTAGATCAATATCTGAAGTTCTTCCGCCAGACCCTAGTGCGCAACTCTGGATCAACGCACGAAATGGAAATAACAAAGCGCTACTGCCAATTCGTGCTCGATAGCGAGCATCCACTGGACGTACCGCTGCTGATTCCGGAACTGCGCTACGGAGGAAAGGTGGCTAACCATGAGCACCGCCTAGATTTCACCATCATTGATCCCTTCACCTTGTCGAAGGTCGGTTTCGAAATTTCGCCTTGGTCAACCCACGGCAGGCTGAAAGAAACCAGCGGTAAGACCCAGAAACTAATTAATGAAGAGGCTCAGGCGAACTTCGAGAAGGAGATGCGCAAGCTCAAGGCCTATTTCCGAAAATGGGGTATCCCTATCATCGTTTACACAGATACCGACCTGAAGGATCACGATGGCATCTTCGAAGAGATGGCCGCGTACCTTTCCCCGACTCGCAAGGCCAAGCAGTTGGAGTTTCATGCCATGGAAGACTTTTTGGCGTTCAAACCCAGTCGCTAATGTTCTGTTTCCAATAAAACGCTCTCTTCACTTGCGTCTCCCATGGCTGCTTGCTCGATAATCGTCATGTGGTTTCGTTTAGGAAGATGTTCAGTAAGCGTCTGCCAAAGTCACCTTGTATGACTCAGAACGGTATAAGCAGTCCTTCAGAAAGCCGTAGGACGGCTGATAATCCATGGCCTGACCTCATCCGGCGTCATGAAAAGCCTCGTTTATCGCGTTGAGCAAAGTAGCCCTTATAGGCGCGTCACCCTCTCACCTACCAATCCTCAAATACCCGAAAGTCATTCTCTCGGGCATTTGAGCATCCGGTAAAAAAACTTGTAACTCAGTTCACCTTGAACCGTCCCACCAGCCCCTGCTGTTGCTCGGCCAAGCGGGCTAACTCGCGGCTGGTGACGGCGGTTTGTTCAGCACCGGCGCTGACCTGGATAACCAGAGTGTTGATGTCGTTTACGTTGCGGTGGATCTCCTCGGCAACCTGACTCTGTTGTTCTGCCGCCGAGGCGACCTGTATGTTGCTGTCGCTGATGGTCGCGATGCCCTCGGCTATTTCTTCTAGCAACTCCCCTGCGCGCACTACGTTGCTCGCGCCTTCTTGAGCCTTCCCTAGAGTTTCCTGCATGGAAGTGGCGGCACGGTCGGAGCCGGATTGCAGATTGGCGATCATCTTCTGGATACTGACGGTGGAATCCTGAGTCTTTTTGGCCAGATTCCGCACCTCATCGGCGACCACGGCAAATCCACGACCCTGCTCACCGGCACGGGCAGCCTCAATGGCAGCGTTCAAAGCTAGCAGATTGGTTTGCTCTGCTACACCACGAATCACATCCAAAACCGAGGAGATGGAATAGCTTTCACCCTTGAGCTCCTCAATGATTCGGGATGTTTGTTCGGCCTGAACCTCAAGCCCTTTGATCAAGCTGATGGTGTTCTCGATTTCAGCCTTGCCCTGCATAGTGCTGGCATTAACGCGCTGCGACATCTCTGCGGCGTCGGTAGTGCTGCGCGCCACGTCTTTGACCGTGGCGCTCATCTCGCTGATGGCAGTGACCACCTGATCGGTGCCTTGACGCTGCTGGACGACGTTATTGCTAGTTTGCAGGGCCACAGCCGAAGACTGCTCGGCGGCGGTCGCGACCTGCGCCGTGGCACTCCCGATCTCACGGATCACTTCACCGATCTGTATGGCCATGTTATCCAGGTTACGCGAGATCTCGCCAAACTCGTCTCTGCCGGTGTAACGGGTTCTGGCAGTTAGGTCACGCGTGGATAGCGAAATAAGGGTGCGGTTCACGTCGACCACAGCGATTTTGATATTGCGAATAATCACCGAAGCGAGCCACAGCACCGCAATCAACATCAGAATGACGGTGGCTATTGCGACATACAGACTGCGCTGGGCATCGGTACGCGCGACATTGGCTAGGCTCACGACCGTCTGGCCCAGTTCAGCCTCGACCTGAGCCATCATGTCGATACGGCTGGTGGAAAGGTTGAACCAGTCTTCGGGTTTGATATTAAGCGGATCGCCTAGAGGCGTATCAAATCCGAGTTTTTGCAGGCGAGCTACATCGACGGATGCGGGCTGTTGTAGAACCGCATCCAGCTTATTTTTGAACACGGCAGGAGCCCAGCGTTGAAAGGCCTCGAAATAGCCGGAGAACTCGCCCATGTTGCGGCTGAAACGTGACAACAGCGGCGCATCAAAACGGTTTTGGTTGAATGCCAGGCCAAGCAGTACACGCTCTCGACCAGAGCGCTCTTTCATGTCTACGAACTGATTGAGTGAACTCAGCCCACGCAGGATTTCCGGATCCTCAATGCTGGTTTCCAGTGAGTAAGAGAAGCCGATCAAATTTTTGATAAGATCGGTGAATCGGGTGCCGGACTCGCCGTTATTGATTGCGAGCGTGTCCACCTGCTGACGCAGTCCGGCCAAACCATCAATTGCGCGCAGCATCTTGTCAGGCGCGATAAGACCCTCGGTCGATTGCGCATGCATCGCGCTCACCGCACGGTCGGTTTCTTGGCGTAAGACTTTCAACTTGTCCTGCATCGTCTTACCACCGCTGCCCAGAAACACGCCGCTTGCGCCGCGCTCACGCTGGATAGTGGTTACTACGTCACTGAGTTTCTGCGCGGTGCCGGTAGCGGTGACCGCTCGGTTCATCTCGCTCAGTGTCTCTCGTTTGTCAGCTACAAAAATCCCGGCGAAGACCAGAAAGCCCAACAGGGGAAACATCAAAATAAGCAGTAGCTTTGTACTCAAAGGAGCATTTCTAAGCATGGCAGGCCTCAGGGCTTGAAGATGTTGTTTAAAGCTATCCAAGGCGAACGTTCTATGAAGTCGACGTCTGATAGAGCCCAGGATGGTTCAGTAGTAGCCTGCCGTAGCCAGTTTTTTCTCCGTTCGGAATGTTTCGGCTGAAACCAGCAAAGCTTTACCTGTACCCGTGTATCGATAGGGGCCTAGGTACCGAGTAGGTGGGATCTTTAGCTAGTACGAAGCGTTGACATGGCAAAGCGGACTGCGAAAAAAAAGGCCCTCATTGAGGGCCTTTGCGTCTGCTAACTGTAATTCACTTCGAAAGCCAAGACTCTACGACATCCGAACCATGCTCATTTTTCCAGGCTTTAAGCAGCTTGTGATTACCACCTTTGGTCTCAACGATCTCGCCCGAATGCGGGTTTTTGTAAACTTTCAACGAACGTGCCTTCCGAGTACCCTTCTCTGCAGGCGCAGACAGAGGTGGCGGTTCAAACGGAAGAGCACTGCCACCAGTAGTCAAAGCGAGCGTGCCTGCGATAACTATGGTCGAAGCATCTGTCGTGATTTCAGGATTCGGGCAAAAGCTTGTGTGGCGTGAGAGAACGCATCGTGACCCAGGTCATCAATGGGTCCGCTCCCTCTTAATTAGTGCGTTCTGAACAAGAACCTGCAATCGAAGTGAACTACTATTTTCTTCTGCGGAAACGGCCGTTGTGGCCAAGCTGCATCAACCTCTGTCCTTGAAGAAATCATCCCTCGTAATCAAACCGAATTCATCATTCGGCATTCTGCCATCATCGTCGAAGAGCCCTTGAGTACGCCGCTCTTGCTTGAGGCCGGCAACAGCTTGGAAAAAGCAGCCTTCACACAGGTGTATCTCGTAGCGCTCACCGTCATGCTTCGTTCCATAGCCCCAATGTGCCTGCAACGTTGCAAATTGAAGCCCACCGTTGTTTACCTTGGTGGTGAGCCGGCAGACATCGCAAACAACGTCTCTGACACCATCAATTTCGACCTTACCGATAACTTTCATCTCCTATCTCCTCACGTCAGCAAGCGTATGAAATCAGATGATCCCCGAGTGACCATATCTCGCGTGGAGGGGCACGCCGCTACTGATAAACACCCAAGCGAGCGCGCTCCAGGTATTCCATCACAACCTTGAAACCCACCGAGGTATTGAGCATCTCGAAAGGAACAATCCCTGACAGATGCTTACATGACCGTCCCAGCCAATTCTCGGCGAGGGTTTGAGAGCCGAAGACCATCACTGCAAGCTCAAGTCCCTGGGCGTATTGGAGCGCTACAGCGCTCTGCTGGGGATTCAATCGGACTTCGTTCTGGAGATTACTCAGCCGTTGGATGGTCCGAGCGGACTTCCCCATGATTCGCTCTAGGAGCTTGTGAGCTTTAAACAGGCTTGATGAGCGGACCATAGCCTGAACATCACTGAGGGCAAAACCAGCTTGGACAAGGCGCAGGATGTCCAGATGACTCAAGCTTCCTGTCTCAGCATGGGTCAACTGGAACGTCGGCGGTTGAGCTGCGGCCCCTGTTTGAGGTCTCAAGATTGAAGAACTCATTGGACTGACCTCCCAATGCTCTGTATGCCAGATTAAATCCGTTTCTCTCTCATTGTAGTGATCAGCCGCTTCGAAACATGAGTTAATCCCAACTCGGCTCGCTGGGTCGCTCAAGATAACTACTTCACTCCCAAGCATCCGAGCAACTCCGGCAGCACTTGCGCAGCGCTGCCTATCAACATGATCTCCCTATCGCCTCCCAGGCTCACATCCTCAAGATTTACATGGATCACGGTGGCTTTTGCTTTGATGGCCATCTCAGGCAGGTCCGCTGCCGGCCTAACCACACCAGATGTCCCTACGGAGATAAGCACGTCGCAGGTCCTGACGAGCCGCACAGCCGACAGCCAGGCATCCTCAGGTAAATTCTCCTTAAACCAGACTACTCCCGGTCGGGCTCGACCATTGCAGCGGCTGCACCTGGGCGGCTCAACCAACTCGCCCTCTTTGGGAATGCTCAACTGTTCTAGCTCCAATGCAATCGGACGGTGGCATGCAAAGCATTTCACGCTCAGCAGGGTGCCATGCAGATGGACAACTGCATCTACTCCGGCCCGCTCATGTAGATTGTCAATATTCTGGGTGATCACCGATACGTCCCAGCCAGCCTTCGCAAACTTGCGGATTGAGTAATGACCTGCGTTAGGTTGGGCCAGAGTGACTTGGCGCCGACGCCACAGATACCACCCCCATACCAGCGCGGAGTTCTCTCGAAACGCGTCAGCGGTTTCCAAACGCTGTGGGTCATGCTTTGCCCACAATCCAGTGAGTTTGTCTCGGAAGGTCGGTATGCCGCTCTCGGCAGATATACCCGCCCCCGTGAAGAACACGATTCGCCTGGCTACTGCCAGCACATCGGCCGCTTTCTGCATGTGGGTCATGATGCACACCTGGCCGATCAGTACGGCCCTATCGTTTGAACAGCAGCTTCATATAGACCCGAGTTCGCGGATATCGATCTCGACGCTCCAGACGCTGTGCAAGGCGTGGGAGTAGGGAGAAAATCTGCGACTGCTTGAGACACAGGTTCTGATCCGATCCGAATCGCCGAATAATCTCAGCTTCCAACTCACGTTGCAGTCCCTCGTCCCTGCTCTCCCAATCGACTCGCGGATTAGGGTTTCTAGCAGGTTTGGGCATTTGACTAGCTTGCGCATACAACCACTCTCTGTCGTGACGATGCAGCCAGGTGTAAAGCGATTGGCATTCGCGGCGAAGCTCAGTGAGAGAATGCGATGGAAACTGCAACTGAAGCTCAGCCCATCGTAAGCGATGATCAGCCTGATCGAGAGCCATCCGTCGAGCCTCCCATGACGCTTGAACGCCACGCTCCGCGCGGAGCAGCTTGTTCACCGTGGATATGGTGAGTTGAAACTCCCGGCAAATGTCATCCTTTGCCGTTCCTTCAGCAAGTCGGCTCAGTAAAAGTGCCCTGAGCTCAGGCTTGAGCCGCTTCGGCCGAGCGTGGCCCTTTCTGTTTGCCGGTGATACTGAAACGTCAGGTACTGGGGGTGACGTCGGCAGTGCCGAAAGCGCTTTCCGCTGAGCACAAGCGATATCGTGGCATACCGCAAAGGACGAAACCTCGCCGAATAGCCAGGTAATCATCATCAGGTGTTTGAGTGGATGAATGTGCCGCCGTGGTGACCGCACCATTTGACTGATGAAGCTGGCGGCGGCGGTCTCAGTAGATGGTAGCCCACCATATGGACGAAACCTTCGCAAGGGGCTGATATGCGTCAACAGGCTGTGTGCCGCGCTTTCCGTTGGTAGCCACTTGCGGTAGAGCTGGGCGACCTCTACTGGATCAAAGTGCTTGGCCAAGCCTAGAGACCCCAACTCGCGGCACGCCGAGGCCAGTTGAGCGAGGCGTTCCCGTTCCAGGTAGGTGATCACGCCATAATCCGAATCGCGTAATGTGCCAGCCCAGGGCATCGTCCAAGTGAAGCGCCCACACCAACGGCGATTTTGGCTGCATTCGCAAAGCACTTCACTGTGCTCAGGGCATACCACCACGCCTGGGTACTGATGGGACAGATGCCAATATGAGACCCCACACGAGTCCAGGTCCCGAGCCATGCAGGACCGGCAGGCTCGCAAAGGATGATCAGCACCAAATCCTCCACAAACGAGGCCGAGTTGGTACTTCAGCGGTCCAAGCGATGGGCCTCTGATTTGAACAAGGGCGCCGGCGACTGAGCTATCCGACTGAAAAGGGGAGAAGAACGGGAAAATGGTGCGCTGTTCGATGATGGAGATGGCTTCTCCCCAAAGGCCCGAGGTGTTCCGCTCGAAAGCATCCAAACCACAAGGCACATCGTGCTTGATGCACCGTTCTGAGAGGCTGAACAGCTGCTCGGTAGTCGCGGCTGGGCGGAGGTGACCAGACAGGAAATGCAGACGACTGCAAAGACTGAAGAACGTCTCTCCCGGTAGCCAAGCGAGGGAAAGTCCAAAACAAGAGGTAGCCATGGGCACCTCTCCATGCGAAAGGCTTCTCGGGCACGCATACGTGCTGTGGATAACTTATTGTAGCCGGATGGCAGTTGTGGATAGTTTTTTTGGAACTATCAGATAGCGTAGATATTCAGCTACGCCTTAGCGATGTGGATAACTTCTAAGTTATCCAACGAAGAGCAATTGAAACCTTTTGCACACATCAACCATACAAACTTACGCTATATCAAGCAGCTAGGGAAGGGACCGGAATCTTGTGTGCGCTTTGCAAAAAACTTTTAAGGTTGTCAACACAGCTTTCATAGCGTTACCATGCGTAATAATCGCTATAGGCTTAACTGCGAATCGATCTAAAAATGCATAGATAGCAGCGTATGCTAAGTCTCCAAACTTCGCTATGCGCCTAGAGCAAAAAGTTCGCTGCCAAGTAAAGTAGCCAAATTTAGAATATAAAGAGGTAAGCGGTATGAAGAATTCTGGTTAGCTTTTCGGGGAGCCAGAATAGACAAAGGCCTGAGTTTTACCCCAAGCCCCTGTGTCAAGATTAGTGCCCTGACACAATCATTGTCTATCCGCGTGTGCGGGGCGTCAAGCCCTGCAGTCCCCCTTCGTCCCTTGAAACGTAAATCCGGGTGCCCCAACAGGACCAGGTCGTGTGCGTACGCCTTTCGTACGCATGTACTCCACTTGGCCACCTCTGGCAGAACAAGTGGTATGGGTATGGACAATAATGATTTCTGAAAAAACGCTGAAGCGGATTAGAGACCGCCAGGGCAATTTCCGGTGGGGGGACGATTACGTTCCCGCCATTTGTGCTGTACCAGGTGAAGCCCCGAAGACTTCGAGGATCTGCCGCCTTAACAGCCGAAAGCTGGGCCGCACACTTCACCTGCTATCTATTCCTGAACGAGTGTTCACACAACTAGCGTTGTTCAATCCAGCAGTGTTTGAAATTCATGAGCAAAAAATGCTGCACCCGGTGCCGCATGTACATCCCCTGCATGGCCACCCTTTCGCCCTTGGCTTGAGTCTAAGTCCTCTAGTCGGAACTCTCGCCGCAGCAAAAGATATAGGGATGGACCATGCCAAGGTGGTGATAGAAACGCCGTGCGGCGAACGCCAGTGGTCCGCCTACCCATACTTGGGTGACCTACTGATCTACCTCCGAGAGCCGGGCACAGCACCCTATGCTCTAAACTGGAACATCAAACTTTCCAAGTTTGATTTTATGGAGAAACGGCGTTCAAAAGTGAAATCATTAGAAGCGCGGAGAGAAGATCGTGAACGCGCTGAGTTACGTCTTCGCCTAGAAGAAACTTATTATGCAAGCGCCGGCATCAGAACAGTAAATCTCTCGCTCGACGATATAGATCCAATTGTCGTAGCCAACTTGGATCAGATTTTCGGATTACATGATCGGCCTCTCAGCCTTGACTCTCAATTGCTGGAGGACTTCAGCCATCAACTGCAAGAGGACTTTAATATAGGTCGCCCTCCTGCGCTGGCAGCCATCGCCTACAGCAACAAATGGGGGCATCGGGATCAGTTTATCGCACGGATATACCAAGATATTTGGAATCGAGCCCTGCCAGTAGACCTATTTCAATATATACAGATTGACCAACCACTTGGACAGGCCCGGTGCGAAGTGATTGACCACTATCGGGATTTCTTCTCGGAAGCCACCAAATGATGGCGGGATCTCGGCTCATCGCTCCCCAGGGCTGCGGTGAGCTCATCAAAGGAAAGGAATACCACTTTCTCATCAGCGATGGTGGATGTAACCGTGTCCGCCTGGTCGAGTTCGATGAAAAAGGGTCAACTGCAAAACTGCACACGATGACCCGGCTGCGCTTTGAAGCGGCGCTAGAGGATGGTGAGATCGTAGAGGCAGGCAGCCATGATTATCCGCCATGGCTGGGAGCGACAGCAGGCATCGAAACCAAATGGCGCGAAAGCCGCCGCGTTGGCCCGAAACAGTCATACGAGGAGAAAGTTGACGGCCGCCTGATGAGCATCGCAGAACTAATTCCCAAGAGAGCGGAGATACTGGCCTCAGATGACCCAGAGGCAATCATCAATGCTCACGCCAGAGCTTCAAAGCCAAGGCAGCATCCTGCACGGATCAGGCTATGGTTCTTCACTTACCTTGTATTTGGGCAAACTAAGTGGGCATTGATGCCTCGCTTTGACCAGTGCGGCAAATGGGACAGGAGTGAGAAAACCGATAAAAAACTTGGTCGCCCCTCCGGCCATGGTCAGAATCATGGGTATCCCGTAACACCTGAAATGAAGGAAAAAATTCTGCACGGCTTCTCGAAACACAAACGGGTAGATAAGACCAAGGACGATATTTACGGGGATTCACTGCGAAAGACCTTTGGTTGCCGTACTCGTCAGGGTTCAGCGGGAAAAGAGTTTTACCATCCCAAAGGTGAGCCTTTTCCAAGTTTCAATCAATTCTGGAATTGGGTAAAACGGCAAACAGAACCAGCAGCCCTTGCGCAAGAAATGATAGGGCCAAGCGCTGCCCGTGCTAAATCTGGAGACATCGGAAGCTTTGCTCATATGATTGGCAACCTAAACCAGCGGTTGGAATTCGATGGTTATTATCCGAGCGAAAAAATATCGGGAATCATCGAAGGAGCACCGCTGGACTCATTTTGTGTAGTAAGAGCAGTGTGTGCACTTTCAGGGGCGGTTGTAGGTATCGGTTTCGCCAGAAGCAGGGAAAGTCTAGAGGCATACCGTATGGCCTTATTTTGTATAGCAGTAGGCAAGGTTAAATACTGTGAGCTGTTTGGTATCGATATCAAGCCAAAGGAGTGGCCCTGTGAAGGACTTTCAAGCCAGATGATATTCGATAGAGGCCCTGCAGTGTACATGAACGTTTCTGAATCAAAAGAATGGCTAGGCCGACTGGAAGTTACACCTACACATTCTGGGCAATCAAAAGCCACAGTTGAATCATCCCACCCGA
Source organism: Pseudomonas fluorescens (assembly GCF_002837185.1). GTDB lineage: Bacteria > Pseudomonadota > Gammaproteobacteria > Pseudomonadales > Pseudomonadaceae > Aquipseudomonas > Aquipseudomonas fluorescens_AM. The sequence goes on from NZ_KZ477987.1 coordinate 187,110, forward strand.
GGGATAAGCAGTTCAAAGATCAGCCGGTACACGTTCATAGCGGTCTCAATCTTGTTGAGATGGCACGTAGAGAGATACGTAGGGTTATCAAGGACAACGAGACCTCCGACGCAAGCGACCGGATGGATGGAGATATGTGGCTGGAACGTTTCTCACCAACCCCTCTGAATGTTTGGAATTACCACGATGCCCTAGGCCGCAACCATGGCATTAAGGTGTCATTTGAAGAAGCCATTAGAGAGTTTTTGACACCTATGCCTGCGGTGATCAAAGAAAAAGGCGTTTATTTTTTCGGGAGAAAATACAACTCAAAAGAGCTTACTAATACCGGTATATTTGACCGCGTTGCTCACAGTGGCGTGATTCGCGTAATAGCATACAGCATGACAATGTGTGTGCGTCACATATGGGTAGAGGTTGAGGGCAGGCTTCACGAGCTAAGTTTCGTTTACACCGCAAGCACAAGACCTGGAAGCGGGGATATTTCGCTGGAAGACCTTAAGTTCATCAACGAGTTACGACTCCAAGCTCAAGCAAAACGCCGGAACGAAAAAGTTGCCATTGAACAACATCACTATCAAGAGTATGAAAAAGAGACAGGCAAGGCGTGGCATACCGGTGTGAGAAAACCGGGACGAGCCGCAAAGAGCCCTGAAGCACAGCGAGACTTACATGATCAAAGACGAATTATGGGTAATAAATCATGATCGAAAGAATGCGGACGCGATTCGATGGTCTGATTGATATCGAGAACATTCGAAAAAAGGTAACGATCCGCCCAGAACCCGTTGGCGACATTGATCGACTACCTCCAATGTTAGCTGCTCACTTCCTTGATATGAAACTGAGGCAGATTTTTCTACCAAATCAATTTAGCTTGGAGCTGATTTCAGAGCTGGTAGGAAAAGCAGCGATACACTCGACGATGCGGTCCGAAACAGAACAAATTTTTGTCAACGGTTTGTATTACCCAACACCATCAGAAACGTTTCCAGTTTGTCTGACTGGCTTAGCGGGTGTGGGTAAATCGGCGACCATCGAAGCGCTACTTCGCGTAATGCCCGGTCCTACTGAGTTCAAAATAGATCATTGCATGGAACCCCAAACGGCCGACTCTTACTGGTACGCTAGCGCTAAGGGTAAAGCGTCTGGTAAGCAGCTACTCACTGATTTCCTTGGCACTGAAGTGTCTACCCGTGAGAACGTTGCAACCCTCAAATTAAGAGCACAGCAGCAAGCAAACAAGCGCGGTATATCTCTGGCAGTGCTTGAGGAAATGCAGCATTTAACGCCTGGGAAAGGCGTAGCCCTAACGACCGACATACTGCTTACTATGTCCGGCCTCGGCTTACCCATGGTGTATGTATCGAACTTCAGCTTGGGGCATAAGCTGCTCAAACGTAACCAAGAAGACACTCAACGTTTAGTAGCAGAGCCTAGAATCATGCGGCCGGATGCACCAGAGTCAAAAATCTGGGCTGATTTCATAGATGAATGTATTACTGTGAGTGACGGTCGAATTCGGGCCGAACCCGCAGATTTTTCTCACGAAATTTATCGTGGGAGCTATGGGCTTAAGCGTGCAGCCATTCACCTGATGGTACAAGCATATATTCAAGCTCGTGCCTCGAACCGCACATGGGTTAAACTTGAGGATGTTCATCAAGCGTATACCTCAAGTGCGTATTATTCATACAGAATAGACGTTGAGGAACTGGAGCGGATTGCAATTCAAAACAAATCCAAGCGAGAGGACCTTATTTGCCCCTTCGGCTCACCCACGCGGTCTAATGTGGTGCAGTTCGTAAGGAAGGAACGCGACAACCGTGTCGCACAAGCTGTTTTCAAAGGTGCGCTGACGGCTGAGGAGCGTGAAACGCATAAAAGCTTGAAGCTGGATACCGACATGAAGGCTCAAACCCCGAGGCGCCCTAAGCGTCCGCCTTTAGGGAAACCAACAAATGATGACTTGGGGAACGCGTTCAGCGATTATTTTGATGATAAGGATGACAAGTAATATCTAAAAGCAGACCCGGTACTCGACACGCATTAGGTCATCAACGTTCCGCACCAACCCACCTGCTTTATCCAGCCTATCTAGCAAACCTGCGAAGCTCCCATATACAGCTCCTATGACGTCTATAATATTCTGGCTATAAATAACGTCAGGGCGATAATTTATTTTTGTATCTGAAATTCTTCTGGCACCATCAAGTCTCCAATAAATTGCGTTTAGTTTTTCTTCAGAAATTTTCCCAGCAGCGGAAAGTGTTATAGCCTCATCTGCAAGATGCGCAAGAACAAATTCAAGATCAACAGCAAGTTTCGACTCGCCAATTTCCGCAAAAATCCTTGAAAATAATCGCTGTCCTTCATCTTGATTTTTCTTTGATTCATATTGATGAATATAACGACCTTTACATCCGTTCCATAGAAGGTCATGCCCATATCCCAAGCTGTGACGGCTGATATCGGCTCCACAAACAGGGCATTTCCTAAGCAGTACCGTATTGTGCTTCGCGCAAACCTTCACATATCTGTGGTCACGTCTCCAATAGGGGAAACCAAGCGAATCAATATCCTCTTTTACACAGTCGATGCAAATTCCGGGAAGCTGACTCTCAGTTTCAAATCTAATAGTAGACGTCTGATAACTCCATCTGGTGTAGCTTTGCTGGCCGGAGTCTGGGAAAACCGCCACTTGCGAATAACTTGTGTGATCGTGGAGCAGACGATTGAAACCGTATGTGTCAGATCTGCCAAGTACCTCAGCGATGAAACCGATAGACGATCCCCGCATGTAGTACCTGGATATTTCCTTGAACTTGATCGACTCAGGTGATCGAGAATCTAGGTAGAAATGTCTTTCTATAAAGGAACGTAGGGATTCGTGCGGTTGGATGGTGAGCAGCAAGGTGGATCACCCAGGAATTCAAGGAACCAGAGAGGCGGGAGAAATAGATCGTCGCTTGGAGCCCTCGGAGGCTCCAAGCGAGACAGACTTTAATATTCAGAGACAGACTTTAATGTTTACGATCACCCCTTCCGGTACGCCAGTCAGGTTTATTCCACCGTTACCGACTTCGCCAGGTTGCGCGGCTGGTCAACGTCGGTGCCCTTGAGCACGGCGACGTAGTACGACAGCAACTGCAGCGGGATGGTGTAGAGGATCGGCGACAAGGTGTCGTGGATATGCGGCATGTTGATCACGTGAGTGCCTTCACCGTTGGTCATGCCGGCCTTTTCGTCGGCGAACACGATCAGTTGGCCGCCACGGGCACGCACTTCCTGCAGGTTGGACTTGAGCTTTTCCAGCAGCTCATTGTTCGGCGCCACGGTGACCACGGGCATGTCGTCATCCACCAGGGCCAGTGGGCCGTGTTTCAGTTCGCCGGCCGGGTAGGCTTCGGCGTGGATGTACGAGATTTCCTTGAGTTTCAGCGAACCTTCCATCGCGACCGGGTACTGCGCGCCACGGCCGAGGAACAGGGTGTGGTTCTTGTCGGCAAACAGTTCGGCGACTTTTTCCACGGTGCCGTCCATGGCCAGGGCTTCGCCCAGGCGGGTCGGCAGGCGGCGCAGTTCTTCCACCAGGGTGGCCTCAACGCCTTCGGCGAGGGTGCCGCGCACTTGGCCGAGGGACAAGGTCAGCAGCAACAGGCCTACCAGTTGGGTGGTGAAGGCTTTGGTCGAGGCGACGCCGATTTCGCGACCGGCCTGGGTCAGCAGGGTCAGGTCGGATTCGCGCACCAGTGAGCTGATGCTGACGTTGCAGATCGCCAGGCTGCCGAGGAAGCCCAGCTCCTTGGCGTTGCGCAGGGCGGCCAGGGTGTCGGCGGTTTCGCCGGACTGGGAGATGGTCACGAACAGGGTGTCGGGCTGCACCACCACTTTGCGGTAGCGGAACTCGCTGGCAACTTCGACCTGGCACGGGATGCCGGCCAGTTCTTCCAGCCAGTAACGCGCAACCATGCCGGCGTGGTAGCTGGTGCCGCAGGCGACGATTTGCACGTTGCGCACTTTGGCGAACAACTCGGCGGCTTGTGGGCCGAAGGCGTTGACCAGCACCTGGTTCTGGCTCAGGCGACCTTCGAGGGTGCGCTGCACCACGGAAGGCTGCTCGTGGATTTCCTTGAGCATGAAGTGGCGGAACTCGCCCTTGTCGGCGGCTTCGGCACCGTCACGGTATTGCACGGCTTCGCGCTCGACGGACTGACCGTTGACGTCCCAGATCTGCACGCTTTCACGGCGGATGTCGGCGATATCGCCTTCTTCCAGGTACATGAAGCGGTCGGTCACTTGACGCAGGGCGAGTTGGTCGGAGGCGAGGAAGTTCTCGCCCAGGCCCAGGCCGATCACCAGTGGGCTGCCACTGCGCGCGGCAACCAGGCGGTCAGGCTGGCTGGCGCTGATCACGGCCAGGCCGTAGGCGCCGTGCAGTTCCTTGACCGTGGCCTTGAGGGCGGTGGTCAGGTCGCTGTGGTCCTTGAGCTTGTGGTTGAGCAGGTGGGCGATGACTTCGGTGTCGGTGTCCGAGGTGAACACGTAGCCGAGGCCCTTGAGTTGTTCGCGCAGCACTTCGTGGTTTTCGATGATGCCGTTGTGCACCACGGCCAGGTCGCCCGAAAAGTGCGGGTGAGCGTTACGCTCGCAAGGTGCGCCGTGAGTAGCCCAGCGGGTGTGGGCAATACCCAGGCGGCCTACCAGTGGCTCGCCGGCCAGGGCCTGGTCCAACTCGCTGACTTTGCCCGGACGACGCATACGCTCCAGCTTGCCGGCGTTGGTGAAGACCGCGACACCGGCGCTGTCATAGCCACGGTATTCCAGGCGCTTGAGGCCTTCGATCAGGATGGCCGTTACGTTACGTTCGGCGACTGCGCCAACAATTCCACACATGGTATTTCTCCTAGATGACTGCCGCGCATATCAGCGTAATGCCGCGGGCTTGGATCTGGTCGCGGGCCTCGAGCGGCAGGCGATCATCGGTGATAAGGGTATGGACACTGCTCCAGGGCAGTTCCAGGTTGGGAATCTTGCGGCCGATCTTGTCGGATTCGACCATCACCACGACTTCACGGGCGACCTCGGCCATGACGCGGCTCAGGCCCAACAATTCGTTGAAGGTGGTGGTACCGCGCTGCAAATCGATACCGTCGGCACCGATGAACAGTTGATCAAAATCGTAGGAACGCAGAACCTGCTCGGCGACCTGACCCTGGAACGAATCCGAATGCGGATCCCAGGTGCCGCCGGTCATCAGCAGCACCGGTTCATGCTCCAGCTCGCTCAAGGCGCGGGCCACGTTCAGGGAATTGGTCATGACCACCAGGCCGGGTTGATGGCCCAGTTCGGGGATCATCGCGGCGGTGGTGCTGCCGCTGTCGATGATGATGCGCGCGTGCTCACGCAAGCGCACCACGGCGGCGCGGGCAATCGCACGCTTGTAGGCCGACACTGGCTGGGCCGCGTCGCCCACCAGTTCCTGAGGCATGGTGATTGCACCACCGTAGCGGCGCAGGAGCAGGCCATTACTTTCGAGGGCGGCCAAATCCTTGCGGATGGTCACTTCCGACGTTTCGAAACGCTTGGCCAATTCGTCCACACTCACTTCGCCCTGTTCATTGAGCAAGGTCAGGATGTTGTGGCGACGTTGGGGGGTGTTTCGTTTCGACATGGCAGTGATAAGTTTCGTTTCGAAAGATAACGAAGGCAATCAAAACCTATTGGCGAAAGATCGTCAAGCGGTGGCGATCACTATTTTTGAAATAACACAGGCCAATGTGGGAGGGGGCTTGCTCCCGATGGCGGTGTATCAGTCAGTCTATGTCCTGGCCGATGCACCGCTATCGGGGGCAAGCCCCCTCCCACATTGGAATTTTGTTGCTTGTCAGACTGGGGTACTCAGGTTTTTTTGATTTTGACCGGGCGTTTCCAGCCGTCGATGTTGCGCTGGCGCGCACGCGCTACGGCCAGTTGCGACTTATCCACATCCTGGTTGATGGTTGAGCCCGCTGCGGTGTTGGAACCATCACCGATGGTCACAGGAGCCACCAGCGAATTGTTGGAGCCGATGAATACGTCTTCGCCAATCGTCGTCTGGTACTTGTTGGCGCCGTCGTAGTTGCAGGTGATGGTGCCGGCACCGATATTGGTGCGGGCGCCAATGACAGCATCGCCCAGGTAAGTCAGGTGACCGACCTTGGCACCTTCACCGAGGTGGGCGTTTTTCAGTTCGACAAAGTTACCCACATGGGCCTTGGCCCCCAGCTCGCTACCCGGACGCAACCGCGCAAACGGCCCGGCATCGCTGCCCTCGCCCATCACCGCACCGTCGATATGGCTGTTGGCCTTGACCACCACGCCTTTGCGCAAGGTGCTGTCTTTGATCACGCAGTTCGGACCAATCACCACGTCGTCTTCAATGATCACGCGGCCCTCGAGGATCACGTTGATATCGATCAACACGTCGCGGCCGACCGTCACTTCACCCCGTACATCGAAACGCGCCGGGTCACGCAGGGTGACGCCCTGGGCCATCAGGCGGCGGCCTTCGCGCATCTGGTAGTGGCGCTCCAGCTCCGCCAGCTGCTTGCGGTCGTTGGCGCCCTGCACTTCCATCGGGTCGTGGGGCTGTTCGGTGGCGACCACCAGGCCGTCACTGACCGCCATCTCGATGACGTCAGTGAGGTAGTACTCGCCTTGGGCGTTGTTGTTGGACAGGCGGCTCATCCAGTCGCCCAGCTTGTCGGCCGGCACGGCGAGAATGCCGGTATTGCCTTCGGTAATGGCGCGCTGGGCTTCGCTGGCGTCCTTGTGCTCGACGATCGCGGCGACCTTACCGTCGGCATTGCGCACAATACGTCCGTAGCCGGTGGGATCGTCCAGCTCAACGGTGAGCAGGCCCATCTGGCCTGGCACCACGTGCTTGAGCAGGCGTTGCAGGGTTTCCACTTCGATCAGCGGCACGTCACCGTAGAGAATCAGCACGGTATCAGCGGTAATGAACGGCACGGCCTGCGCAGTGGCGTGGCCAGTGCCCAATTGCTTGTCCTGCAATACGAAATTCAAGTCGTCTGCGGCCAGACGCTCACGTACCACATCGGCACCGTGCCCGATGACGACGTGAATGCGTTGCGGGGCCAACTGCCGGGCGCTGTGGATAACATGCCCGAGCATGGAATTGCCTGCGACCGGGTGCAGCACCTTGGGCAGGGCTGAGCGCATGCGGGTGCCCTGGCCTGCGGCGAGAATTACGATTTCAAGAGACATGAATGGCTACCAATCCTGGGCGGTCCGGCTTCAGACCAGAGAAGTGTTTTGCAAAAAAGAAAAAGGGTAGCCGAGGCTACCCTTTTTAATCAATCACGCGTGAAGCGTAACGGCAAAGCCGCTTACTTCTTGCGGATCTGCTGGAGCGTACGCAGCTGCGCTGCAGCTTCGGCCAGACGGACTGCAGCAGCGCTGTAGTCGAAGTCTGCGCCTTTTTCGTTCAGCGCCTTCTCGGCAGCCTTGACGGCTTCCTGAGCGGAGGCTTCATCCAGGTCGCCAGCACGTTGCACAGTATCGGCAAGTACCTTGACCATGTTCGGCTGAACCTCGAGGAAACCACCGGAGATGTAAAACACCTCACGTTCCCCGCCTTGCTTGGTCAGAGTGATCGGACCTGGCTTCAAACTGGTGATCAACGGCGCGTGGCCCATGGCAATACCCAGGTCACCGAGTTCGCCGTGTGCAATCACCATTTCTACCAGACCGGAGAAGATTTCCCCTTCCGCGCTGACGATATCGCAATGGACTGTCATAGCCATCTGATTGCCTCAACCTGATGAGCGCCCGTTTCCGGGCGCCAGGATTACAGTTTCTTGGCTTTCTCGATCGCTTCTTCGATGCCGCCAACCATGTAGAACGCTTGTTCTGGCAGGTGGTCGTAGTCACCGTTGAGGATGCCTTTGAAGCCAGCAATGGTGTCTTTCAGGGAAACGTATTTACCCGAGGCACCGGTGAAGACTTCAGCCACGAAGAACGGCTGCGACAAGAAGCGCTGGATCTTACGAGCACGGTTTACCAACTGCTTGTCGGCTTCCGACAGCTCGTCCATACCCAGGATCGCAATGATGTCCTTCAGTTCCTTGTAACGCTGCAGCACGTACTGAACGCCGCGAGCGGTGTCGTAGTGCTCCTGGCCGATCACGTTCGGGTCCAGCTGGCGCGACGTCGAGTCGAGTGGATCGACCGCTGGGTAGATACCCAGGGAAGCGATGTCACGGGACAGAACGACGGTGGCGTCCAAGTGGGCGAAGGTGGTGGCTGGCGACGGGTCGGTCAAGTCATCCGCAGGTACGTATACCGCCTGGATCGAGGTGATCGAACCTTCCTTGGTCGAAGTGATACGTTCTTGCAGAACGCCCATCTCTTCAGCCAGGGTCGGCTGGTAACCTACTGCCGAAGGCATACGGCCCAGCAGTGCGGATACTTCAGTACCGGCCAGGGTGTAACGGTAGATGTTGTCGACGAACAGCAGAACGTCGTTACCTTCGTCACGGAACTTCTCGGCCATGGTCAGGCCGGTCAGTGCTACGCGCAGACGGTTTCCCGGCGGCTCGTTCATCTGACCGTAAACCAGTGCCACTTTGTCCAGAACGTTGGAGTCCTTCATCTCGTGGTAGAAGTCGTTACCCTCACGGGTACGCTCACCCACACCGGCGAACACGGAATAACCGCTGTGCTCGATGGCGATGTTACGGATCAGTTCCATCATGTTTACGGTCTTGCCTACACCGGCACCACCGAACAGACCGACTTTACCGCCCTTGGCGAACGGGCAAACCAGGTCGATAACCTTGATGCCGGTTTCCAGCAGGTCGTTGCCGCCCGCTTGCTCGGCGAACGAAGGTGCTGCGCGGTGAATGCCCCAGCGCTCTTCGGTGTCGATCGGGCCAGCTTCGTCGATCGGGTTGCCCAGTACATCCATGATCCGGCCCAGGGTCGCTTTACCGACCGGTACGGAGATGGCTGCGCCAGAGTCGATAACGTCCAGACCGCGCTTCAAGCCTTCGGTGGAACCCATCGCAATGGTACGAACTACGCCGTCGCCCAGCTGCTGCTGAACTTCCAGAGTAGTGTCCGCGCCTTGTACTTTCAGCGCGTTGTAGATGCTCGGTACGCTGTCGCGTGGGAATTCCACGTCGATAACGGCGCCGATGATTTGAACGATACGTCCGCTACTCATAGCTGGATCCTCTGAATATTTGAACCGTTAAACCGCGGCAGCGCCGCCGACGATTTCCGAGATCTCTTGGGTGATCGCAGCCTGACGCGCCTTGTTGTAGATCAGCTGCAAATCGCTGATCAGATCACCGGCGTTATCGGTAGCGTTTTTCATCGCGATCATCCGCGCCGCTTGTTCAGCTGCGTTGTTCTCGACCACCGCCTGGTACACCTGCGACTCCACGTAGCGCACCATCAAGCCGTCAAGCAGCTCTTTGGCGTCTGGTTCGTAGAGGTAGTCCCAGTGGTGCTTGAGTTCCTGATCCGGAGTTGCCACCAGTGGAATCAATTGCTCCACGGTTGGCTGCTGGGTCATGGTGTTGATGAACTTGTTGGATACCACGGACAGGCGGTCAATCCGGCCTTCCAGATACGCATCCAGCATCACCTTCACACTGCCGATCAAATCATTGATCGACGGCTCTTCACCCAGGTGGCTGATAGCTGCAACGACGTTACCGCCGAAGTTACGGAAAAAGGCCGCACCCTTGCTACCCACAACACACAGATCGATCTCGACGCCGTTTTCGCGGTTTACCGCCATGTCCTTGACCAGGGCCTTGAACAGGTTGGTATTCAGGCCACCGCACAAACCACGGTCACTGCTCACTACCACATAACCCACGCGCTTGACGGCGCGCTCGATCATGAACGGGTGGCGGTATTCCGGGTTGGCGTTGGCCAGATGCCCAATTACCTGGCGGATACGCTCCGCATAAGGACGGCTAGCAGCCATGCGCATTTGTGCCTTGCGCATTTTGCTGACCGCCACTTTTTCCATGGCGCTGGTAATCTTTTGCGTGCTTTTGATGCTCGCAATCTTACTGCGAATCTCTTTTGCGCCTGCCATGTAACACCTATCAGGTTAGCAAGCGGGAGCCTTGCGGCTCCCGCTGCGGCTTACCAGGTTTGGGTGGCCTTGAACTTCTCGATACCGGCTTTCATGCCAGCGTCGATATCGTCATTGAAGTCACCCTTCACGTTGATCTTCGCCATCAATTCGGCGTGATCGCGGTTGAAGTAAGCAATCAGCGCTTGTTCAAAGCTGCCGACCTTGGTGATTTCAACGTCGGTCAGGAACCCACGCTCAGCGGCATACAGCGACAACGCCATGTCAGCGATCGACATTGGGGCGTATTGCTTCTGCTTCATCAGCTCGGTAACGCGCTGACCATGCTCAAGTTGCTTACGGGTCGCTTCGTCCAGGTCAGAAGCGAACTGGGCGAATGCCGCCAGTTCACGGTACTGAGCCAGAGCGGTACGGATACCACCGGAGAGCTTCTTGATGATCTTGGTCTGAGCGGCACCACCCACACGGGATACCGAAACACCGGCGTTCACTGCAGGGCGGATGCCTGAGTTGAACATGGCCGATTCCAGGAAGATCTGACCGTCGGTGATGGAAATCACGTTGGTCGGAACGAACGCGGAAACGTCGCCAGCCTGGGTTTCGATGATCGGCAATGCGGTCAGGGAACCGGTTTTGCCGGTCACTGCGCCGTTGGTGAACTTCTCTACGTACTCTTCCGAAACGCGGGATGCGCGCTCCAGCAGACGGGAGTGGAGATAGAACACGTCGCCTGGGTAGGCTTCACGGCCTGGTGGACGGCGCAGCAGCAGGGAAATCTGGCGATAAGCCACTGCTTGCTTGGACAGATCGTCATAAACGATCAGCGCGTCTTCACCGCGGTCGCGGAAGAATTCACCCATGGTGCAACCGGAGTACGGTGCCAGGAATTGCAGCGCAGGAGATTCCGAAGCACTGGCAGCCACGATGATCGTGTTGGCCAGGGCGCCGTTTTCTTCCAGCTTGCGAACCACGTTGGCGATGGTCGATTGCTTCTGACCAATGGCTACGTAGACGCAGAAAATGCCGCTGTTCTTCTGGTTGATGATCGCGTCGATGGCCAGAGCGGTTTTACCGATCTGACGGTCACCGATGATCAGCTCACGCTGGCCACGGCCGACTGGGATCATGGCATCGACAGCCTTGTAGCCAGTCTGTACAGGCTGGTCTACCGACTTACGCCAGATCACGCCTGGAGCAACTTTCTCGACCGCGTCGGTCTCGGTGTTGCCCAGTGGACCTTTACCGTCAACAGGGTTACCCAGTGCGTCGACTACGCGACCCAGCAGTTCCTTACCAACCGGAACTTCCAGGATGCGGCCTGTGCACTTGGCGCTCATGCCTTCGGCCAGACTGGTGTATGCGCCCAACACAACGGCACCTACGGAGTCTTGCTCCAGGTTGAGGGCCATACCGTAGACGCCGCCCGGAAACTCGATCATCTCGCCGTACATAACGTCGGCCAGACCGTGAATCCGCACGATGCCGTCAGATACGCTGACGACAGTGCCTTCGTTACGGGCTTGGGAGGTCACATCGAGCTTGTCGATGCGGCCCTTGATAATTTCACTTATTTCGGAAGGATTGAGTTGCTGCATTGCTCTGCTGCCCCTTCAAACTCAAGATTTCAATGCTTCGGCAAGTTTCGCGATTTTTCCGCGAATCGAGCCATCGATAACCAGGTCGCCGGCACGGATAACGACACCACCAATCAGGGATGCGTCCTCCGAAGCTTGCAGGCGCACTTCCCGATTGAGTCGTGCACTGAGAACCTTGGCGAGTTTGTCTTGCTGTTCTTGGTTCAATGCAAAAGCACTGGTCACTTCAACGTCTACCGATTTCTCTGCTTCGGCCTTGTACAGGTCGAACAGAGCGGCAATCTCCGGCAACAGCGGGAGACGGTCGTTTTCGGCAATGACGTGAATGAAGTTCTGCACTTTCACATCAAACTTGTCGCCGCACACTTCAATAAAAGTGGCGGCCTTGTCTGCGCTCGTCAGGCGCGGGGCCTTGAGCACGCGCTGCATGGTGTCGTCTTGCGACACTGCTGCAGCCAGGCCGAGCATGGCTGACCAAGAGGCCAGTTGCTGGTGGGCCTGGGCGTGCTCGAAGGCTGCCTTAGCGTAAGGTCGGGCCAACGTGGTCAGTTCTGCCATGATCGCCCTCGCTTAAATTTCAGCAGCCAGTTTGTCAACCAGCTCCGCGTGCGCGTTTTGATCGATTGTGGCACCGAGGATCTTCTCGGCACCGCCGACCGCCAGAGCACCCAGTTGGGCACGCAGCGCGTCTTTGACACCGTTCAGTTCCTGTTCGATCTCGGCATGAGCCGAAGCCTTCACACGGTCAGCTTCGACGCGGGCTTTTTCAACAGCCTCTTCGACGATCTGGTTACCGCGTTTCTTGGCTTGCTCAATGATCTCGGCTGCCTGTGCTTTAGCTTCGCGCAGTTGCTGACCCACTTTCTCGTGGGCCAACTCCAGGTCGCGAGCTGCACGGCTGGCAGCGTCCAAACCATCCGCGATCTTCTTCTGACGTTCGTGCAAAGCCGCGATGACCGGAGGCCACACGAACTTCATGCAAAACACTACAAAAATGAAGAACGCAACGGATTGGCCAATCAGGGTTGCATTAATGTTCACGCCAACACCTCGCTCATTCGTTGTCCATCACCCCAATCACTCGAAAAGTCGAGTGATTAGCCAGCGAGTTGACCAACGAAGGGGTTCGCGAAGGTGAAGAACAGTGCGATACCAACGCCGATCATGGTCACGGCGTCGAGCAGGCCGGCAACGATGAACATTTTAACTTGCAGCATTGGCACCATTTCTGGCTGACGCGCTGCGCCTTCCAGGAATTTGCCGCCCAGCAGGCCGAAACCAATGGCAGTACCCAGGGCGCCCAGGCCGATCAACAGTGCAACAGCGATAGCGGTTAGACCAACTACAGTTTCCATCTTTCCTCCCGACTTTTACGTCGTATGGTTTAGGTTTTTTAGATTTTAAAGCGGTAAAACAAATCGTTTCATAGCCCTGGAGGGCCACCTTCCCGTTTGACCGGGAAGGACATCAGACTAGTCGAGACTGGTCTTAATGGTTCTCTTCGTGCGCCATCGACAGGTAGACGATGGTCAGCATCATGAAGATGAAGGCCTGCAGGGTGATGATCAGGATGTGGAACACAGCCCACGCCCACTGCAGAACGATGCCCAGGCCGCTAAGCCAGAGCAGACCGCTGCCGAACATCACAGCGATCAGAATGAACACCAGCTCGCCGGCATACATGTTGCCGAACAGTCGCAAGGCCAGGGAAATCGGCTTGGCGACCAGGGTCACGAATTCCAGCAGGAAGTTCACCGGGATCAGCAGGGCTTGAACGAAAATGTTCTTGCTGCCGAACGGGTGCAGGGTCAGTTCGCCGATGAAACCGCCGATGCCCTTGACCTTGATGCTGTAGAAAATGATCAACGCGAACACCGACAGGGCCATGCCCAGGGTCGCGTTCGGGTCAGTGGTCGATACGGCACGGAATGGAATGTGCGCATCGCCGGAGATCAGGATGGCCAACTGAGGAATCCAGTCCACCGGGATCAGGTCGACGGCGTTCATCAGGAACACCCAGACGAAGATGGTCAGTGCCAGCGGTGCAATCACCGGGCTGCGGCCATGGAAGCTGTCTTTCACGCTGCCATCGACGAATTCGACCAATACTTCAACGAAGTTCTGCAAAGCACCTGGCTGACCGGAAGTCGCCTTTTTTGCCGCCATGCGGAAAATCAGGACGAAGATCAGACCCAATGCGACCGACCAGCCCAGAGTATCCAGGTGGAAGGCCCAGAAACCCATTTCCTTGGCTTCTGCTGCGGTGTGGGCAAAGCCCCAGCCGCCGTTGGGAAGCTGACCGAAGGTCAGGTTCTGCAAGTGGTGCTGGATATAGCCCGAAGCGGTTGTTTCTGCCATGGTTGCCTCAAACGCCCTAAGGTTTCGAAAGTCTTGTTTTCATTAGCAGGGGAGCGAACCAGCTGACCAATTGGGTCAACACGAAGACGCCGAATACAGCCAGCGGCGCCAATGGTTTCACACCTGCAAAGGTCAGTGCGAACAGCACTGCCGTCAAAATCAGTTTCCCCGCCTCGCCGGCATAAAAAGACCGGACGATGGCCTGGGCTGCTCGGGCGCCGGAAAACCGAAAGGCCCTGTGAGCAAAATACATATTGGGCAGCAAGGCTATCAGGCCTCCGCAGAGTCCTGAATATCCGGCTACGACGCCATGCCAGTACCAAAGCGCCAATGCAGCGATCAGCAAAACGACAAGTTGCGCCAATAAAACCGGAAAAACAGCCAAGCGATGGAACGGCAACGTGTTTGGCGTGCGGGTTTCCATCACGCTTGCTCCTCAATGGTCGGCTGCCGGAAATCAATAACTTGGCATACTTTGTGCCGACAAAATGCGCGCAGAGTATAGGGGCGGTTCAGCCCCTATTCAACTGCCGGGTAGTGATTTCCGATCACGCGCTACATGAGCAAATGTTTCTGCGAATGTTTCAACGGATGTGGGAAAGGACGCCTTGAAGCTCATCAAGGGAGTTATATCCGATAACCAATTGCCCTTTGCCTTTCTTGCCGTGGCGAATTTGCACCGCAGAGCCTAGGCGCTCGGCGAGGCGCTGCTCAAGGCGCGCGATATCCGGATCAGGTTTGACGGTTTCGACCGGTGCAGGTTTGCCACTCAACCATTGGCGAACCAAGGCTTCCGTCTGACGAACGGTGAGCCCGCGTGCGACAACGTGTCGCGCCCCTTCAACCTGTTGATTTTCCGGCAAACCGAGCAAAGCACGGGCGTGTCCCATTTCCAGGTCACCGTGGGACAACATGGTCTTGATGACTTCCGGCAGCGCGATCAAGCGCAGCAAGTTGGACACGGTGACGCGGGATTTGCCCACCGCCTCGGCCACTTGTTGCTGAGTCAGCTGGAATTCCTGCTGCAAACGCTGCAAGGCGATCGCTTCTTCGATCGGGTTGAGGTCTTCACGCTGGATATTCTCGATCAATGCCATGGCGATGGCGGTTTCATCCGGCACATCGCGCACCATCGCCGGGATGGTTTCCTTGCCGGCCTGTTGGCTGGCGCGCCAGCGACGCTCACCGGCAATGATTTCAAAGCGGCCACTGCCAATCGGGCGCACCACGATCGGTTGCATCACGCCCTGGGCCTTGATCGAGTTGGCCAGCTCTTCCAGAGCCTGCGGGTCCATGTCGCGACGTGGCTGGTATTTACCGCGCTGGATCAGGTCCAGCGGCAAGTGCTGCAGCTCACGCTCGTCGGCCTGCACCGCTTGTTCTTCCAGCGAAGTGACGGTCGGACCACTCAGGAGTGCATCCAGTCCACGTCCGAGACCTCGTTTTTTGACGGCCATGGGGATTCCTTAAGTTGGCTGGGCTGCAGCGGTGCGTGAATTGCGACGTTGGCGACGCACCATCTCACCGGCCAGCGCCAGGTAGGCAATGGCGCCACGGGATGATTTGTCGTAGGCCAGCGCCGGCATGCCATAGCTTGGCGCCTCGGCCAGGCGAATGTTGCGTGGAATCACTGTGTCGTAGAGCTGGTCGCCGAAATGCTCTTTGAGCTGCGCCGAGACATCGTTCATCAGGCTCAAGCGCGGGTCATACATGGTCCGCAGCAGGCCTTCGACTTTCAGGTTCGGGTTGAGCAATTCGGCAATACGCTTGATGTTATCCACAAGGTCGCTCAAGCCTTCGAGTGCGAAATACTCGCACTGCATGGGGATAATCACCCCATCGGCGGCAACCAGAGCGTTGAGCGTGAGCATTGACAGCGACGGCGGGCAGTCGATCAGGATGTAGTCGTAATTCTCGCGGATAGGCGCCAGGGCGCTGCGCAGACGGCTTTCCTTCATCTGCATTTCCAGCAGTACCACTTCCGCCGCAGTCAGATCGCGGTTGGCCGGCAGCAGTTGATAACCGCCGTGCTCGGAGTAGTGCATGGCCTGGCCCAGGTCACACTCGCCGATCAGCAAGTCGTAGACCGAGTTTTCCAGGCCGTGTTTATCCACACCGCTACCCATGGTGGCGTTGCCCTGTGGATCGAGATCGATCAACAGCACCCGGCGCTTGGTCGCGACCAGGGATGCTGCGAGGTTGATGCAGGTGGTGGTTTTACCCACGCCACCTTTCTGGTTCGCTATCGCGAATACCTTAGCCATTCTTGCTTGTGTTCCCAATCATGCCGTGCGGCGCAGTATCAGCAGATGGCGTTGGCCTTGGCAACCGGGTACGGCCAAGGCGTGTTCGCTATCGAGGTGGAAGTCTGCCGGCAATGCTAACAGCTCGTCGCTTGGATGGACGCCCTTCATTGCCAGCCAGCGGGTGTCGTGGTCGCCCAGGTGGCGAGTCCAGTTGCTGAAGTTCTCCATGCTGCTGAACGCCCGGGAAACAATTCCGTTGAAGGGCTGCTCAGGCGTAAAGGCTTCGACGCGACTGTGGACAACTTGCAGGTTGTCCAGCTTGAGTTCGAGTTTGACCTGGGTCAGGAAGCGGGTTTTTTTGCCGTTGCTGTCCAGACAGGTCACTTGCGACTCGGGAAACAGGATGGCCAGTGGAATGCCAGGCATGCCGCCGCCGCTGCCGACGTCCAACCAGCGACCGTTTTCGATAAACGGCATTACGCTCAAGCTGTCGAGCAGATGGCGCGACACCATTTCGTCCGGATCGCGCACTGCGGTCAGGTTGTAGGACTTGTTCCATTTGATCAACAGGGCCAGGTAGCCCATCAGCAAAGCGTGCTGGGCTTCAGTCAGGTCGACGCCCAACTGGCGCGCACCTGTGGATAACTCTTCGGCGTGTTGCGTGGTGACCAACGAACTCAAGCGCTTTGCTCCAACTGACGGCCCGCGCCGCGTTTTTTCAAATGAATCATCAACAGCGAAATAGCTGCCGGAGTGACGCCAGGTATACGCGAAGCCTGCCCGAGGGTTTCCGGCCGAGTTATCCCCAGCTTGCTTTGGATTTCCTTCGACAGTCCGGAAATCCCTGTGTAATCGATATCCACAGGCAGCTTGGTGTTTTCACTGGCGCGCAGGCGAGCGATCTCGTCCTGCTGGCGATCAATGTAACCGGCGTATTTGGTCTTGATTTCCACCTGTTCCGCAACCTGTGGATCTTGCGCGCCGCCGCCGGTCACTTCGACCAGGCCAGCGTAATCAATCTCTGGACGGGACAGCAGGTTCAGCAAGTTGTACTCGTGGGTCAGCGGCGTGCCGAATTTTTCGGCGATCGCATCACCCTGTTCAGTGCCCGGACGAACCCAGGTGCTTTTCAGGCGCTGCTCTTCGAGCGTGATGCTCTCGCGTTTTTTGCAAAAGGCCGCCCAGCGCGCGTCATCGACCAGACCCAACTCGCGACCTTTTTCGGTCAAGCGCAGATCGGCGTTGTCTTCGCGCAGGATCAGGCGATATTCGGCCCTGGACGTGAACATCCGGTACGGTTCCTGGGTGCCCAGGGTAATCAGGTCGTCGACCAACACGCCGATATACGCTTCATCGCGACGCGGGCACCAGCTGTCTTTGCCTTGGGCACGCAGTGCAGCGTTGGTACCGGCCAGCAAACCCTGGGCGCCGGCTTCTTCGTAACCGGTGGTGCCGTTGATTTGCCCGGCGAAGAACAAACCGCCGATCACCTTGGTTTCCAGGCTGTATTTCAAGTCACGTGGATCGAAATAGTCGTACTCGATGGCGTAGCCAGGGCGGACGATATGGGCATTTTCCATCCCGCGAATCGATTGCACGATCTGGATTTGCACGTCGAACGGCAGGGAAGTGGAAATCCCGTTCGGGTACAGCTCGTGAGTCGTCAAGCCTTCGGGCTCGATAAAGACCTGGTGGCTTTCCTTGTCGGCAAAGCGATGGATCTTGTCTTCAATCGAGGGGCAATAACGCGGGCCGATACCTTCGATCACCCCGGAATACATCGGCGAACGGTCGAGGTTCGCGGCAATGATTTCGTGGGTACGGGCGTTGGTATGGGTGATCCAGCAGCTTACCTGTCTGGGGTGCTGTTCCTTGGAACCCATGAACGACATGACCGGAATCGGCGTATCACCGGCCTGTTCGGTCATTACCGAAAAATCTACAGAACGTCCGTCGATACGCGGCGGAGTCCCGGTTTTCAAGCGGCCCACACGCAGCGGCAATTCACGCAGACGGTGTGCCAGGGCAATCGACGGCGGATCACCGGCGCGACCACCGGAATAATTCTGCATGCCGATGTGGATAAGTCCGCCAAGGAAGGTCCCGGTAGTCAACACCACGGATTCTGCAAAGAAGCGCAGACCCATTTGCGTGACAACGCCGCGTACCTGGTCCTGCTCGACGATCAGGTCGTCTGCGGCCTGTTGAAATATCCACAGGTTTGGCTGGTTTTCCAGAGTTTCACGTACGGCGGCCTTGTACAGAATACGGTCGGCTTGTGCACGAGTGGCCCGTACGGCCGGGCCTTTGCGGCTGTTGAGCACGCGAAATTGGATACCACCCTTGTCTGTGGCCATGGCCATCACGCCGCCAAGGGCATCGATTTCCTTGACCAGGTGGCTTTTGCCGATGCCACCAATGGCGGGGTTGCAACTCATGGCGCCGAGGGTTTCCACGTTATGCGTCAGCAGCAGGGTTTTTACGCCCATGCGTGCTGACGCCAGTGCTGCCTCGGTACCGGCATGACCGCCGCCGATGACGATCACTTCAAAACGGGAAGGGAAATCCACCACGCACCTCGTGCCTGCTTATGTAGGTAATCAGGAATTGTTGGTTGAAAGAGTTTTGCAGCTTATGGCGGCAAGTATAGGGACTTCGCCCTTCCTAAAGAACCCTTTGCACAAAATTTAACCAGCTGTGGATGGATCACGGACAATAGAAATTAAAAGAGAGAAATTTATTAAATCTTTGTTTTTATGTTTATTTCTACTGGGCACCTTTTCTGTGGATAGATTTATGCAGGCCTTTATCTACGTCGTGTACAGGGATTCAAAAGTCTGTGGTCATGTGCCAATGAGGGGCTTGGATAAGTGCTTTAAGCCTGTGGATTAAACAGGTGGTTATCCACAGACCGGTTTTTACTCAGGTTTCAAGCGTGGTTATCAACCGGGCACAAGGGCGGTTATTCACAGGGCTTAATCCACAGAAAAGGCTGATTCACTATCGACCAGCCCATGGATTCAGCGCAGATTCGAGGTCAAGACGGCTATTGTGGGAAGACACGAGGGCAGTTAATAATAGCGATTATCATTAACCTACCTCGTCGCGCCTATGTCCCCTCCTTCACACACGACAGCTGTGCAGCGCATCTATGAGCAACACCATTCGTGGTTGCACGGGTGGCTCAAAGGCAAATTGCATAACGCCTGCGATGCGGCCGATGTGGCCCACGATACGTTCGTGCGTATCCTGGGTGGACGCGACGCCGTGCAGATCCTCGAGCCACGGGATTATCTGGCGACCATTGCAAGGGGCCTGGTGATTGATCGCTATCGCCGGCACGCCATTGAGCAGGCTTATAAGCAAAGCTTGGCCGAGCGTCCCGAAGCCACCGCCATCAGTGAAGAAGACAAGGCAATCATTATCGAAACCCTGGTGGCTGTGGATAAAGCACTGTGCAGCTTGGGCGAGCGTGCTCGACGGATTTTCATGCTGTCGCAGATCGAGGGTCTGACTTATCAACAGATCGCCGATCAACTGCGCGTGTCATTGACCACAGTGAAGAAGCACATGGTCCGCGCGTTGACCGAGTGTTCGCTGATCATGGCCAGCCTCTAATGCCCGCCCCCGATCGCAAGACATTCGAGGCGGCCGCCAGTTGGTATGTGCAGTTCCAGGCGCAATCGCCGACGCCGGCCGATCGACTGGCCTGGCAACAATGGCTCAATGGCGACCCTTCCCATCAGGCGGCGTGGAACCAGTTGGAGCAATTGCAGCGCAGCCTCGGCGCCCTGCCCCAGGACTTCACACGCCGCGCATTGACCAGCACGCAGAAACGCCGCCAGGTGCTCAAGTGGATGCTGGTACTGGGCGGCAGCGGGTATCTGGGCTGGAATGTTCAACAACACACGTCCGTGGGTAACGTATGGGCCGACTACCGCACGCCTGTGGGTAAACATCGAAGGATCGAACTGGCCGACGGCACTCAGGTTGATCTCAACACCAGCACAGCCATTGATGTGATGTTCGACTCGCGCCAACGCTTGATTCGCCTGCGTGAAGGTGAAGTACTTATCCACAGTGGCAAACGTGGCGCCAACACGCCCTTGTATGTGGAGACTCGCCACGGTCGGGTTCAGGCACTGGGTACTCGGTTTACTGTTCGCCAATTGCCGGATTTCACCCGGGTCGGTGTGCTGGAAGATCGGGTCAATTTGTCCCCAGGCGATCAACCCGACCACAACAAGACCCTCGGAGCTGGGGAAAGCGCTGATTTTGATCGACACACGATTAGCCTCACCCAGCGATATGGCGTGGCGCAAGCCGCCTGGGCGGACGGTCAATTGATCGTGCTCGATGCCAGACTCGGCGATGTCATCGATGAGTTGGCGCGCTATCGACCGGGCATGCTGCACTGTGACCAGGCTTCGGCTCGACTGCGCGTTTCCGGTGCGTTCCGTCTGGACTCGACCGACGCGGTACTGGCCAACCTGCAAGCGACCCTGCCGATCCAGGTGAAGTACTTCACGCGCTACTGGGTGTCGGTCAGCCGAATCGGTTGATGAAAAAAATAACCTCAGGGGGTTATCTTTTTTTTATCACGCACGGCCCTTCAGGTAATCACGACGCTACCCTCAGGGCTTACCCATCTATGCGCCTTTCCATCCAGCTACGTCAGCGACTCTCCTGCCATGCCATCACCTACGGCCTGATGCTTGCCAGCATGGGCGGTACCTTGTTATCCACAGGGGTCATGGCCGCCAGCACCACCCAGCACTACGTTATCGCAGCCGGTCCTCTGGACAGTGCCTTGAGCCAGTTTGCCGCCAGGGCCAATGTGATCCTGTCCTTCTCGCCACAACAGACTTCACGGCTGACCACCTCCGGACTCAATGGTGATTATTCGGTGGATCAAGGTTTTGCCCTGCTGCTGCAGAATTCCGGGTTGCAAGCCGTCGTCCAGGCCCCCGGCAGCTATGGATTGCAAGCAGTCCCTACGGGCCAGCTCACGCTTGCACCCACCACCGTCAGTGCTTATCAACCGGATGGCTTCAATCAGGACATAGCAGGGGATGCGGGCTACAAGGCGCAGAATAGCCGGGTCGGCACCAAAACCAGTACGCCTCTGTCGCAGACACCCCGTTCGGTATCGGTGGTGACCGGGCAACGTATAAAGGATCAGAAATCGCAGACACTGACCGAAGTGCTGGGGTACGTCCCCGGCATCTTCGCGCCGCCTTTTGCCGCGGGCGACGGGCTGGCGGGCGATCTATTCTTTATTCGAGGCTTCAACGCCACGGACTACGGTTACGGCCTGCTGAGAGACGGTCTACGTGTGCAAGGCAATCGTTACGACACCACCAGCGAGCCGTATGGCCTGGAGCGGGTCGAAGTGTTTCGCGGTCCTTCTTCACTGCTCTACGGTGAAAATGCCCCGGGCGGGTTGGTCAACCTGGTGAGCAAACATCCGACCGCCAACCCGCGAGGCGAGGTGCAATTGGGCTATGGCTCGAACAACCGGCGCCAGCTGGGTGTGGATATCTCCGGCCCGCTCAATGACAGCGAGAATATTCTCGGCCGCTTAGTGATGCTGGGCCGCAAATCCGACACCCAGACCGACCATGTCCCGGATGATCGTGTTTACATCGCCCCTTCCCTGACCCTGAATTTCGACGACTACAACACCCTGACCCTCTTGGCCAACTACCAGAAGGATCACACCAACCTGGAACTCGGCCTGCCAGCTGCAGGCACTTTGCTTACTAATCCCAACGGTAAACTGTCCAAGCACACCATGCTCGGCGACCCGGATTGGAATACCTTTGAGCGCGAAGCCTGGAGCACCGGTTACGAGTTCAGCCACAGCTTCAACGACGACTGGCAGTTCCGCCAGAATTCCCGGTACATGCAGTCACGCATCAACCGCCATGAAACCTGGCCGAGCGCACTGAATAATCGGGGCTTCGGTACTCAGCTGAACATGACCGCCTACGACCGCTACAACAAATCCATGGTTTATTCCCTGGATAACCAGCTCGAGGGCAAATTCGATATCGGCGCACTGGAAAACACCGTGTTGTTCGGCGCCAGTTATGACCGCACGTCGTTCAACCAGGATTGGGACGCCGGTTTCGCCGGTACCATCAATGTGTATAACCCGGTGTACCTGCGCGATCCGCTCACGCCGATCGCGGTGCAGAACACCTTGCTCGAACAGCAGATGAAAGGCGCATACGCCCAGATCCAGAGCAAGTATGACCACTGGCTGTTCCTGCTCGGGGGCCGGCAGGACTGGGTCGACAGCGATTTTCGCGACAAGGTCAACAAGGCCAGCAACACCGGCAGTCAAGACCGCAAGTTCACCTATCAAGGTGGCGTGATGTACCAGTTCGATAACGGCCTCACGCCGTATGTCAGCTATTCCACGGCATTCGTTCCGGTTCAGCAGATTTCCAACGCTGGCTCCCCGTTGAAACCCATCACCAGCAGCCAATATGAAGCGGGTGTGAAGTACGAGCCGAGCGGCTGGGACACGGCGATGACGCTGTCGGTGTATGACTTGCGCAAACAGGACGACACTTACCTGGATGCCACCACCAACAGCTATAGGCAGGTGGGTGAGAGCCGCGCCAAGGGCGTGGAAGTTGAAGTCAACAGCAACCTTACGCCCAACCTGAATGTGACGGCGGCCTATACCTACACTGACGCGCGGATTACCAAGGATTCCGCCACTTCCCTGGTTGAAGGACGCCAGATGACCGGTGTTCCTCGCAATCAGGCTTCGGTATGGAGCAAATACCGCTTCCTGGAGGGTCAACTCAAGGGCCTGTCTGTGGGGGGAGGCGTGCGCTATTTCGACAGCACCTTTTCCTATACGGCGCCTACGCTGTACGGGAAGTTGGATGCAGGCAGTGTCACGTTGGTGGATGCCGTGGTGGGGTATCAGATCGACCCGCACTGGTCAGTGGATCTGAACGCCAAGAACCTGTTCGACAAGGAGTATGTGTCTGGTTGCAACGATGCGGGGCGCTGCTATTGGGGTGACAGCCGCACCCTGTTGGGCACGGTGTCCTACAACTGGTAAAACCTGGCTATTTGCCGATACAAAAGCTGGAAAAGATTCGGCCGAGCAGGTCATCCGAGCTGAATGCGCCGGTAATCTCACCTAACAGCTGCTGCGCCTGACGCAAATCCTCAGCCAGCAGCTCCCCGGCGCCCGCCAGGGTCAGCTGTGCCCGCCCGTGCTCCAACGCCGCGCTGGCATGGCGAAGCGCCTCCAGATGCCTGCGGCGTGCACTGAAGCTGCTTTCCGAGGTCTGCTCGTAGCCCATGCAGGCCTTGAGATGGTCACGTAGCAACTCCAGGCCCTCACCTGCCGATCTGGCACTCAGGCTGATAGTCACATGGCCATCCTCGCTGGTTTCCATCGCAATGGCTTCACCGGTCAGGTCGGCCTTGTTACGGATCAGGGTCACTTTGGCCGGGTCTGGCCGTTGCTCGAGGAATTCCGGCCACAACGCAAAAGGATCCACCGCCTCGGGGGCGGTGGCGTCCACCACCAACAAGACACGATCGGCTTCGCCGATGGCTTTGAGCGCGCGTTCTACGCCAATTTTCTCCACTTGGTCGTCGGTGTCGCGCAACCCTGCCGTATCGACCACGTGCAACGGCATGCCATCGATGTGGATATGTTCGCGCAGGATGTCGCGGGTGGTACCGGCAATTTCGGTAACGATGGCCGCTTCGCGCCCCGCCAATGCATTAAGCAGGCTGGACTTGCCGGCATTGGGTCGCCCCGCGATCACCACGGTCATGCCGTCACGCAGCAATGCACCCTGCCCGGCTTCGCGCAACACTGTGGATAACTCATCGCGGACCTTGTCCAGCATCGCGAGGACATGGCCATCAGCCAGGAAATCAATTTCCTCTTCGGGAAAATCAATGGCCGCCTCGACATAGATACGCAGGCTGATCAACTGCTCGGTCAAGTTATGCACACGCAGGGAAAACGCCCCCTGCAACGAACGCAATGCGTTACGTGCAGCTTGTGCAGAACTGGCCTCGATCAGGTCGGCAATGGCTTCGGCCTGGGCCAGGTCGAGTTTGTCGTTGAGGAATGCGCGCTCGCTGAACTCACCCGGACGGGCCAGGCGGCAGCCCAATTGCAGGCAACGCTGCAGCAACATGTCCAGGACAACCGGACCACCATGGCCCTGCAGTTCCAGTACATCTTCACCCGTGAAAGAGTTTGGTCCCGGAAAGTAAAGAGCCAAGCCTTCGTCCAGCACACTTTCGTCCGCATCCAGAAACGGGCCGTAATGGGCGAACCGCGGCTTCAACTCCCGTCCACTGATCGCCTTGGCGGCCGCGCCGGCGAGCGGCCCGGAAATTCGAACGATACCGACGCCGCCGCGACCTTGAGCGGTCGCGACAGCTGCGATGGTTTCACGGGGAGCGCTCATCAGCAGGTTCCAGAATTAAAGTGTCGGAAAGCAAAACGCCCCACGAGGGGGCGTCTTGAGTGGTTATCCACAGAGTAAATTACGCCTCGGCTTTTTTGGTAGCCGCTTCGATTTTACGTGTGATGTACCACTGTTGGGAGATCGACAACACGTTGTTGACTACCCAGTACAGTACCAGGCCCGCTGGGAACCACAGGAAGAAGAAGGTGAAGATGATTGGCATCATTTTCATTACCTTGGCCTGCATCGGGTCCGGCGGCGTCGGGTTCAGACGCTGCTGGATAAACATGGTTGCGCCCATGATGATCGGCAGGATAAAGAACGGGTCCTTGATCGACAGGTCGGTTATCCACAGCATGAACGGCGCCTGGCGCATTTCCACGCTTTCCAGGAGTACCCAGTAAAGCGACAGGAATACCGGCATCTGTACCAGAATCGGCAAGCATCCACCCAGCGGGTTGATCTTCTCTTTCTTGTACAGCTCCATCATGGCCTGCGACATTTTCTGCCGGTCGTCACCATGTTGTTCTTTCAGAGCAGCCAGTTTCGGCGCCACGGCACGCATGCGCGCCATCGACTTGTAGCTGGCGGCCGACAGCGGGAAGAAGATCCCCTTGATCAGCATGGTCAGGAAGATGATCGACCAGCCCCAGTTACCGACGATGCTGTGGATATGTTGCAGCAGCCAGAAAATCGGCTGGGCAATGAACCACAGGAAGCCGTAATCCACAGTCAGTTCCAGGCCTGGGGACAACTCTTTCAGTACCGCCTGGCTCTTCGGGCCGGCATACAGGGTAGCGCTGGTTTCTGCCTTGGCGCCTGGTGCGACGGTCAATGCCGGGCCAGTAAAACCAATGATGTAGTTGCCCTGGCTGTCCTTGCGGGTTTGAACCAGGTTCGCTTCACCCTTGTTCGGGATCCACGCGGTCACGAAGTAGTGCTGCAGCCACGCTACCCAGCCACCTTGAACGGTTTCTTTCAGCGCGCCCTTGTCGATATCTTTCATCGACACTTTTTTGTAGGGCTCGTTACTTGTCCACAGGGCGGCGCCCAGGTAAGTCGCGGTGCCGGTGGCGGTGCTGGAAGAAGGGTCGGAGCTGGCGTCACGCTTGAGCTGGGCAAACAGGTTGCCGCTCCAGGCTTTGTCACTGGTGTTGTCGATCAGGTACGTGACCTTCAAATCGTACAAACCACGCGTGAAGCTGAAACGCTTGATGTAATTGACGCCGTCGAGGCTGAATTTCAGGTCGACGTTCAACTGGTTCTGGCCATCAGCCAGTTGATAGCTCTTCTGCTCGGTCGAATAAATCGGACGACCGGTAGCTCGCGCATCCGGACCATTGGTGCCGGTCAGGCCGCTTTGCGCCAGATAGGTGCGTTCACCGCCGTTATCGAACAGCTGGAACGGAACATCCGGGTGGTCTTGGCGACGTGGATAAAGCGGCAGCTTCAGCTGTGCGATATCACCGCCCTGCGGGTCGATCGCCAGGTCGAGCACATCCGTTTTAACGTGGATGAGGTCTTTGTTGGTGACCACTGGCGTTTCTAACGGGGCACTTGTCTCGCCATTCGCGCTGGGAACATCGGCACTCGCGGACGCATTGTTACCCAGCGGGGTGTCCGGGATAGCCGGCGCAGCCTGATTGGTAGCAACATTCTGAGTCGGCAGGGCAGCCTGACCATAATCCTGGTTCCATTTAAGGACCATGACATAGGACACGATTGCCAGGGCGACGATCAGGATTGTGCGTTTAATATCCATGATTACTCGGCCATCGAAGAAGAACGGGAGGTAGGGATAGGTGGAACCGGGTCATAACCACCGGGATTCCACGGATGACAGCGACCTAAACGACGAAAGGTCAGCCAGCCACCGCGCAGAAGACCATGATTTTCTATGGCCTCTAACGCGTAGCAGGAACAACTGGGGTAGAAACGACAGTGGCTGGCCATCAGAGGACTAATGGCATAGCGATAAAACTGGATCGGAACGATTGCCAGTTTACGCATCAAGGCTGTCTACCCCTACAGTTTCGGTGCTGACTGCTGGTGCTGGTTTGTGGGTACGCGCCAGACGTTTCCAGAGCTTGCCGAAATGCTGAATCAATTCGGGGTTTTCTACATCCCCCAAGCCTTTGCGCGCGACGATAACAATATCCCAACCAACCAGAGTGTCCTGGTGGAGGCGAAACGATTCGCGCATCAGACGCTTGAGGCGATTGCGCTCAACGGAGAGCTTTACGCTCTTCTTGCCGATCACCAACCCGAGACGGGGGTGATCAAGATCGTTGTTACGCGCAAGGAGCAGGAGATTTTTCCCCGGAACCTTGCCGGTGGGGGAGTCAAAGACTGCCTTGAAGTGCCGGGGGGTTAGCAGACGCTTTTCCCGACTGAAGTCCTGACTCACCACCAGTACCGGATTATCAAACTGCCAGACGCGCACGACCTTTGGCGCGGCGACGCGACAGGACAGCACGGCCGTTCTTGGTAGCCATGCGAGCACGGAAGCCGTGAGTACGGGCGCGTTTGATGGTGCTTGGTTGGAAAGTACGTTTCATGGCGTTGTTACCTGGTTCGTCCACAACGGGCCGGAATGGCCCCCGTTTTAAGAGACCGGCGATTCTAGAGAAAGCAAGCCTCTAGGTCAATTTCCAACCAGCTTTTCCTTCAATTAGATATCTGGAGGCCACCTCCCCCTTTCCATCCGCCTGACTTCCACGAGGAGTGACTAGATATAAAAATAAAAAAGGAAGTTATTTAAAGCTTTTCTGTAAAGCTTATAAAAGCTAGAGAGGCGTTCTTCTGTGGATAACTAACTTGAGGCCATATTCAACGTGGTGTACAGAGAATGACAACACAGGGGAGAAACGGTGCTCTGCCTGTGCTGCACTGTCGGATAAGCTGTGGGTGGAATGGGTTGTTATCCACAGGCCAGTTACCCACAGACTTTTGCCCCTACTTGTGCAACGGGCTCAGGTACGGTTATCCACAGAGCTTATTCACAGACCGCCGGTCGCCTTTATTCCCGTTAAGGCGTTGATTTTGGGTGCCCTGTGAGCAACCTTCATGTGGATAAGTGGACGGCTGGCCGCTACAATGGCGGCTGTTTTTGCCTCACCGGCTTTCAACTTAGGGGATATCCGTGTCAGTGGAACTTTGGCAGCAGTGCGTGGAGCTTTTGCGCGATGAGCTGCCTGCCCAGCAATTCAACACCTGGATCCGTCCGCTACAGGTCGAAGCCGAAGGCGACGAGTTGCGTGTCTACGCGCCCAATCGTTTTGTTCTCGACTGGGTCAACGAGAAGTACCTGAGCCGCGTTCTCGAATTGCTCGACGAACATGGCAACGGCATCGCGCCCGTGCTTTCCTTATTAATAGGCAGCAAACGCAGCTCCGCACCTCGTGCTGCCCCGAATGCGCCATTGGCTGCTGCTGCATCGCAGTCCCAGGCGGCACCGGTAGCTGCAGCGCCTGCACCGGCGCCCGCCAAATCATCTACGCCTAAACATGCACCAGAGAACGAAGAGCCGTCCCGTGACAGCTTCGATCCCATGGCTGGAGCCAGCTCTCAACAAGCTCCCGTTCGTGCCGAACAGCGCACAGTGCAGGTCGAGGGCGCGCTCAAGCACACCAGCTACCTGAACCGCACCTTTACCTTCGAGAATTTTGTCGAGGGCAAGTCCAACCAGTTGGCCCGTGCGGCCGCCTGGCAAGTGGCCGACAACCCGAAGCACGGTTACAACCCGCTCTTCCTTTATGGCGGTGTCGGCTTGGGTAAAACCCACTTGATGCACGCTGTGGGTAACCACCTGTTAAAGAAGAACCCGAATGCCAAGGTGGTCTACCTGCACTCGGAGCGCTTCGTGGCTGACATGGTCAAGGCTCTGCAACTCAACGCCATCAACGAGTTCAAGCGTTTTTATCGCTCCGTTGATGCATTGCTGATCGACGACATTCAATTCTTCGCGCGCAAGGAACGTTCCCAGGAAGAGTTCTTCCACACGTTCAACGCCCTGCTCGAAGGTGGACAGCAGGTCATCCTCACCAGTGACCGTTATCCAAAAGAAATCGAAGGCCTTGAAGAGCGCTTGAAGTCGCGCTTCGGCTGGGGGCTGACCGTCGCTGTAGAGCCACCCGAGCTGGAAACCCGTGTTGCAATCCTGATGAAAAAGGCCGACCAGGCCAAAGTCGATCTGCCCCACGACGCTGCGTTCTTTATCGCCCAGCGTATCCGTTCCAACGTGCGTGAACTTGAAGGTGCGCTCAAGCGGGTCATTGCGCACTCTCACTTCATGGGGCGCGACATCACCATCGAGCTGATTCGCGAATCCTTGAAAGACTTGCTGGCGCTGCAGGACAAACTGGTGAGTGTGGATAACATCCAGCGCACCGTTGCCGAGTACTACAAGATCAAGATTTCCGACCTGCTGTCCAAGCGCCGTTCGCGCTCGGTAGCACGCCCGCGCCAGGTGGCCATGGCCCTCTCCAAAGAGTTGACCAACCACAGCCTGCCGGAAATCGGTGATGTGTTTGGTGGTCGCGACCACACCACGGTTTTGCACGCGTGTCGCAAGATCAACGAACTTAAGGAATCCGACGCGGATATTCGCGAGGACTACAAGAACCTGCTGCGTACACTGACTACCTGATGACACCAGCGCAGCTTATTAAGGCAAGGGACTAGACCATGCATTTCACCATTCAACGCGAAGCCCTGTTGAAACCCCTGCAACTGGTCGCAGGCGTCGTCGAGCGCCGACAGACCTTGCCGGTGCTTTCCAACGTATTACTGGTGGTCGAAGGCCAACAGTTGTCCCTGACCGGTACCGACCTGGAAGTCGAACTGGTTGGCCGCGTGCAGCTCGAAGAGCCCGCCGAACCTGGCGAGATCACCGTGCCGGCACGCAAGCTGATGGATATCTGCAAGAGCCTGCCGAACGACGCGCTGATCGACATCAAGGTTGATGAATCGAAACTGGTTGTCAAAGCCGGGCGCAGCCGTTTCACCCTCTCCACGTTACCGGCCAACGATTTCCCGACTGTGGAAGAAGGTCCAGGTTCGCTGACCTGCAGCCTGGAGCAGAGCAAGCTGCGTCGGTTGATCGAGCGCACCAGTTTCGCCATGGCCCAGCAGGACGTGCGCTATTACCTTAATGGCATGCTGCTGGAAGTGTCCGAAGGGATCATTCGTGCGGTCGCCACTGACGGTCACCGCTTGGCGATGTGTTCGATGCGCGCCGATATCGGCCAGCCGGATCGTCACCAGGTCATCGTGCCGCGTAAAGGTATCCTCGAGTTGGCGCGTTTGCTGACTGAGCCGGATGGCAACGTCAGCATCGTTCTGGGTCAGCACCACATCCGCGCGACGACCGGCGAATTCACCTTTACCTCCAAGTTGGTCGACGGCAAGTTCCCCGACTACGAGCGGGTGCTGCCTAAAGGCGGTGACAAGCTGGTACTCGGCGATCGCCAGGCCCTGCGTGAAGCGTTCAGCCGTACCGCCATTCTCTCCAACGAGAAGTATCGGGGCATTCGTCTGCAACTGGCTAATGGTCAGCTGAAGATCCAGGCGAACAACCCGGAACAGGAAGAGGCGGAAGAAGAAGTGGGCGTCGACTACAACGGCGGCAACCTGGAGATCGGCTTTAACGTGAGCTATCTGCTGGACGTGCTGGGGGTGATGACCACCGAACAGGTTCGCCTGATTCTGTCGGACTCCAACAGCAGCGCGCTGGTACAAGAATCCGATAACGACGACTCGGCTTATGTTGTTATGCCGATGCGTCTGTAATCATGCTCAGCAGAAGATAGATGTCCCTCAGTCGCGTCTCTGTCACCGCGGTGCGCAATCTGCACCCGGTGACCTTCTCCCCTTCCCCTCGCATCAACATTCTTCATGGCGCCAATGGCAGTGGCAAAACCAGCGTGCTGGAAGCTATCCACTTGCTGGGGCTCGCCCGTTCCTTCCGCAGTGCCCGCCTGTTACCGGTGATTCAGTACGAGCAACTGGCGTGCACGGTATTTGGCCAAGTTGAATTGGCCGAAGGTGGACACAGCGCCCTTGGGATATCCCGTGATCGCAGCGGGGAGTTTCAGATTCGCATCGATGGGCAAAATGCGCGCAGTGCTGCGCAGTTGGCGGAAATCCTGCCGTTGCAGTTGATCAACCCCGACAGCTTCCGCTTGTTGGAAGGTGCACCAAAAATCCGCAGGCAATTCCTCGATTGGGGCGTGTTCCACGTGGAACCAAGGTTCATGGCCACGTGGCAGCGCCTGCAGAAGGCCCTGCGGCAGCGGAACTCGTGGCTGCGGCATGGTACACTTGACGCCGCTTCACAAGCGGCCTGGGACCGGGAACTCTGCCTGGCCAGCGACGAAATAGATGAATACCGCCGTGCCTATATCAAAGCCTTGAAACCAGTCTTTGAGCAGACCTTGAGCGAGCTGTTGGACCTCGAGGGGCTGACGCTGAGTTATTACCGTGGTTGGGACAAGGAGCGCGAGCTGAGTGCAGTGCTTGCGACCTCCCTGCAGCGTGACCAGCAGATTGGCCACACCCAGGCCGGACCCCAACGCGCTGATTTGCGCCTTAGATTAGGCGCTCACAATGCTGCGGATATTCTGTCCCGCGGCCAGCAGAAGTTGGTGGTGTGTGCATTGCGTATCGCGCAGGGGCACCTGGTCAGCCAGGCCCGACGCGGTCAGTGTATTTATCTGGTGGATGACTTGCCGTCCGAACTCGACGAGCAGCACCGCCGCGCGTTATGCCGCTTATTGGAAGACTTACGCTGCCAAGTGTTTATCACCTGTGTAGACCACGAATTATTGAGGGAAGGCTGGCAGACGGAAACGCCAGTCGCTTTGTTCCACGTGGAACAAGGCCGTATCACCCAGACCCACGACCATCGGGAGTGAAGGCATGAGCGAAGAAAACACGTACGACTCGACCAGCATTAAAGTGCTGAAAGGTTTGGATGCCGTACGCAAACGTCCCGGTATGTACATTGGCGACACCGATGATGGTAGCGGTCTGCACCACATGGTGTTCGAGGTGGTCGATAACTCCATCGACGAAGCTCTGGCCGGTCACTGCGACGACATCAGCATCATCATCCACCCGGACGAATCCATTACCGTGCGCGACAACGGCCGCGGTATTCCGGTAGATGTGCATAAAGAAGAAGGCGTCTCGGCGGCTGAGGTCATCATGACCGTGCTCCACGCCGGCGGTAAGTTCGACGACAACTCTTACAAAGTATCCGGTGGCTTGCACGGTGTAGGTGTTTCGGTAGTGAACGCGCTGTCCGAAGAGCTGGTACTCACCGTACGCCGCAGCGGCAAGATCTGGGAACAGACTTACGTTCACGGTGTGCCACAGGAACCGATGAAAATCGTAGGTGACAGTGAAACCACAGGCACCCAGATCCACTTCAAGCCTTCGGCTGAAACCTTCAAGAACATCCACTTCAGCTGGGACATCCTGGCCAAGCGGATTCGCGAGCTGTCGTTCCTCAACTCCGGTGTCGGCATCATCCTCAAGGATGAGCGCAGCGCCAAGGAAGAGTTGTTCAAGTACGAAGGCGGCTTGCGTGCGTTCGTTGAATACTTGAACACCAACAAGACTGCGGTCAATCAGGTGTTCCACTTCAACATCCAGCGTGAAGACGGCATCGGCGTTGAAATCGCCCTGCAGTGGAACGACAGCTTCAACGAGAACCTGTTGTGCTTCACCAACAACATTCCGCAGCGCGATGGCGGTACTCACCTGGTGGGTTTCCGTTCCGCGCTCACGCGTAACCTCAATACCTACATCGAAGCGGAAGGCTTGGCGAAGAAGCACAAAGTCGCCACCACCGGTGATGATGCCCGTGAAGGCCTGACTGCGATCATCTCGGTAAAAGTGCCGGATCCGAAGTTCAGTTCCCAGACCAAAGACAAGCTGGTGTCTTCCGAAGTGAAGACCGCTGTGGAACAGGAGATGGGCAAGTACTTCTCCGACTTCCTGCTGGAGAACCCGAACGAAGCCAAGCTGGTTGTCGGCAAGATGATCGACGCCGCACGTGCCCGTGAAGCGGCACGTAAAGCGCGTGAAATGACCCGTCGCAAAGGCGCGCTGGACATCGCCGGTCTGCCGGGCAAGTTGGCTGACTGCCAGGAGAAGGACCCTGCCCTCTCCGAACTGTACCTGGTGGAAGGTGACTCTGCTGGCGGTTCCGCCAAGCAGGGTCGTAACCGTCGCACCCAGGCCATCCTGCCGTTGAAGGGCAAGATCCTCAACGTCGAGAAAGCGCGCTTCGACAAGATGATTTCCTCCCAGGAAGTCGGCACCTTGATTACGGCACTGGGCTGCGGCATTGGCCGTGACGAGTACAACATCGACAAGCTGCGCTACCACAACATCATCATCATGACCGATGCTGACGTCGACGGTTCGCACATCCGTACCCTGCTGCTGACCTTCTTCTTCCGTCAGTTGCCTGAACTGATCGAGCGCGGCTACATCTACATTGCCCAGCCGCCGTTGTACAAAGTGAAAAAGGGCAAGCAAGAGCAATACATCAAAGACGACGACGCCATGGAAGAGTACATGACGCAGTCGGCCCTGGAAGATGCCAGCCTGCACTTGAACGACGAAGCCCCAGGTATCTCCGGGGAGTCGCTGGAGCGCCTGGTTAATGACTTCCGCATGGTGATGAAGACGCTCAAGCGCTTGTCGCGCCTGTACCCTCAGGAGCTGACCGAGCACTTCATCTACCTGCCGGCCATCACCCTGGAACAGCTGGGCGATCATGCGCACATGCAGGATTGGCTGGCCCAGTACGAAGTGCGTCTGCGCACGGTAGAGAAGTCTGGCCTGGTGTATAAAGCCAGCCTGCGCGAAGACCGTGAACGTAACGTATGGCTGCCAGAGATCGAATTGATCTCCCACGGTTTGTCGAACTACGTAACCTTCAACCGCGACTTCTTCGGTAGCAATGACTATAAGACGGTCGTCACCCTCGGCGCGCAGTTGAGCACCCTGTTGGACGACGGCGCATACATTCAGCGTGGCGAACGCAAGAAGCAGGTCAAGGAGTTCAAGGAAGCCTTGGACTGGTTGATGGCTGAAAGCACCAAGCGTCACACCATCCAGCGATACAAAGGTCTGGGCGAAATGAACCCGGATCAGTTGTGGGAAACCACCATGGACCCGGCTCAGCGTCGTATGCTGCGCGTGACCATCGAAGACGCCATTGGCGCAGACCAGATCTTCAACACCCTGATGGGTGATGCGGTCGAGCCTCGTCGTGACTTCATCGAGAGCAATGCCCTGGCGGTTTCCAACCTGGATTTCTGATCCGGTAGCCGGCAAAAACAAAAAAGGCCAACGCTAAGCGTTGGCCTTTTTTGTGGGCGTTTGGTCAGCGCGGAAAAATGCTCCACGTGGAACATCGCACTTTTCAGTGTTCAGCCGCTGTTGCCACACTCTCCAATCGATACCCGTACCCATAAATAGTCAGCAGTTGCCAGCCGCGGTCGGCCGTCAATCCGAGTTTATTGCGCAGACGGTAGATATGCGTATCCAACGGCCGAGACGAAACCATTTCTTCGTGGGTCCAGAATCGCTCATACAAATACTCGCGAGAAAGCGGCCGCGCCAGGTTGGCAAACAGGCAACTGGCCAAGCGGTATTCCCGTTCGGTGAGGTTGATTGGTTTTCCGGCTCGCGTGACGGTCAGCTCGGCATCATCGAATGTCAGATCATTGAAGCTTTGCAGTTCATTACTGGCGGACTTATGCAGCCCATGCCGACGCAGGACGGCGGTCACGCGAGCCTTGAGTTCGTTAGGCCGAAAGGGTTTGCCGACGTAGTCATCCGCCCCGCTGTTGAGCGCTGTGACGATATCGCTCTCAGCATCGCGGCTGGTAAGCATGATGACGGCGGGCGGTGACTCCATGTGCTCGCGAGTCCAGCGCAACAACGCAATTCCGCTGATATCAGGCAGTTGCCAGTCAAGTATCAACAGGTCAAAGGTTTCACGGCGCAGTTGGCGCAGCAGGTCTTCACCGCGTTCAAAGCAATGCAGGGACCAGGGCTGTTCCAATGTGCTGGGAATCTGTCGCAGTGTCTGTTCTACCCGTCTCAATTCGGCGGGCTCGTCGTCCAGTATCGCGACACGCATGAGTGGGTCCTTCCTGCAAAAAATACGGCAGCTTAATCAGAGGCAACGTGTGCGGATACTCGCCTCTGAATCTGAATAATTATGGTCGGATAAACCGAATCTCGAATCTCTCGTTACGCTGGTATTGAAGCGCGGTAGCCCATCGAAAGTCTTCGGTACGCAAGGGGAAAGATACCGGCTCCTGGCTATGAGGAAAAGGATCGATGTACGGTATGGTGATTGCCTGATACTCCAAGAAGACCGGAATAAGCTTCACTGGTATCAGTACCTCTGATGCGTTTCAGCGTGACCACCTGGAGGGAGACCGGGGCTTATGACACTTTCATCTGACGGTTATCGATGCCTTGTCGGGTCTGCGGCGGTGACCCTGTGAAACTGTGGGGCAAGGCTGAAAAACGCCAGCCCACCCGGGCGCAGTTGCTGTTTCACGGGTTGGTACGAGAGTGGCTGTTGATCGGCTTGGTCTTATTGCCCTTCACGGCTTACTTATCCTTGAGTCCGGGCCTGGCCCTTAATAACCCGCTCTATGACAGCCTGCGCCAGTTGGCACCGCTGCCGGTAGACCCGCGCATTGTGTTGGTAACCATTGACGCGCCAAGTCTGGAAGAACTTGGCCCATGGCCCTGGCCGCGCAGTGTGCATGCGGAGCTGATAGAACGCCTCAGTGCCGCCAAGCCGGCAGGTATTCTATTCGATGTCATCTTCAGTGAACCCGGCGAAGGCACGGGTGACCGACGATTGGCCGACGCTGTATGCAAGGCAGGCAATGTATTGCTGCCCATCGTGACGGACAGCAGCGCACGGTCCAGGCAGACGGGAGAGTCCTTGTCGCCCTTGCTCAAGTGCGCCAGGGGCATCGGGCATATCAATGTCGAATCGGATCATGATGGTGTCGTGCGCAGCCTGTATCTACGTGAAGGCCCCCCGGGCAGCGCACTCCCGCAGTTGGCCTGGCTGGCGTTCACGTTGAACGGGCAAACATCAGGGATGCCGGGCATGCCTCAAGAGCCGGGTAGTCAGCAGTGGCATCAGGAACATCAGATCCGCGTCCCTTTCACCTCTACACACGACCCTTTCCCAAGTGTTTCTTACGCCAGCGTGCTACGTGGCGAGGTGTCTCCAGAGTGGCTGCGCGGTCGACTGATTCTGGTCGGTGCCACGGCCTATGGGATGGGCGAGAGTTTCGTTACGCCGCTCTCCTCTATCGGCTCGACAGCGGGTGTGGAGATTCAGGCCAATGTGCTCAATGGCTTACTGCAAGGGCGCAGTATTGTCGATCTGCCAGGTTGGCTTGCGGCGCTGATGGCGACGTCCCTGGTGGCACTGCTGCTGGGCCTGCTGTTGTATCGCCCACGATATGCGCTGTGGATGACCCTGAGCGGCATGGTCGCGTCGATACTGGGTGCGTGGGCGCTGCTGAGCCTAGGCCACTGGTGGTCGCCTGCGGCTTGTCTGATTGGTTTGCTGCTCAGCTACCTGATCTGGAACTGGCGACGCCTGAGTGTGATCCTCGCCTACTTCGGCTGGGAGCTTGCACGCCTGGATAACGAACCCAAAGTCTTGCCAGAGCGGCGCCGTGCGCCGGCCAGCAAGGGCGATGTGCTGCAAGGGCGGATCTTCGCCCTCGAGCAGGCGGTCAGTCGTACGCGCGATACTCGGCGTTTCATGGCGGATGGCCTGGAATGCCTGCCGGTCGCGACCCTGATCACCGATCCCCGGGGCAGCGTCCTGTTGGCCAATCGCGTTGCTCGTGAGGTATTCGGCAACGACCTGGTTCAAGAAAACCTCCTCGAACAGCTCGCCGACCTGGGTTATCCGCCGCTGCATAACGGCGTGCGCCCTGCCCTGTCCGAATTGGCGTTGGTCGAGTTCCGTGATATCCACCAACGCAGCTTGCGCATGGAGCTTGCACCCCTGCTGCCGGCCGAAGGTGACATCGCCCTGGGTTGGCTGCTGAGCCTCACGGATCTAAGCAAGGAACGCGAAGCCCAACAGCATCGCGAAACCATGCTGCGCTTCCTGTCCCATGACCTGCGTGCGCCACATTCGGCAATCCTCGCCCTATTGGATCTGCATGAAAGTGAATCGCCCGTGTTTGGCCAGATCGAACAACAGGTGCGCCGAGCGCTGAGCCTTACCGAGTCCTTTGTGCAACTGGCGAAAGCGGAGGCTGACGGTTACCACTTCCAGCCCACCCTGTTTGCCATGCTGGTGATGGATGCTTTCGATCAAGTGGCAGTTATCGCGCAACTCAAAGGCATTCGTTTGGTTCACGATCTGGATGAAGCGGACGAAGGCATGGTGTCGGCAGACCAGTCGCTGCTCACTCGCGCGCTGTTCAACGTCCTGGAGAATGCCATCAAGTATTCATCCTCGGGGACTACCGTCAGATTGAGGCACAGCACGGTAGAGGGTTGGTTGGAATGTCGTATCAGTGACCAGGGGCCGGGAATTGCTGCGGCGGACCTGCCGGAACTGTTCAGCCAGTATCGGCGTTTTGATTCTGCGCAGGGCAGCGAGGGTTTGGGATTGGGACTGACGATGGTCAAAGCCGTCATAGAGCGTCACAAGGGCTACATTGGGTGCGAGAGTGTTGTAGGAAAAGGTACTACCTTCACCTTGAAACTGCCGTTGTTGGAAGAACCCTTCGGGAACTGAAGTGCAGATTTCTCCACTTATGAAGTCTGCCAACCTGGAGTTTTTCCATGAAAGAAATAAACACGCAATTTAACTTCCCAACGCTTGGCCCTTCAATCAACAGCGATCCTCAAGCGGCATCGAAAACAACGATAAAAAACGTAGACGAAGCTCGCGGATACGTAGCAGCGTTAGGACTTCGCTACCAGGATCAGTTCTCCGCTGCATCAACTGGCCTTGCGGAAAAAATGAGCAATGGGCAACTTGATGAAGACAGCTATCTGCTGCTGACGAGCGCTATGGTTGACGCCAGCCGGGTGGCGCTGGCGAGGTAGACGGCAGTCAGTACGCGCCGACGCCGCACGCCAAAAAAAAATGCCCCACATCAGTGATGCGGGGCATTTTTTTATAGGTGTAGCGCCATTCTGAGAAAGGTGCCTGTAACGGGCAACGCTGCGACAGAAAAACTTATGCACTTTTTACGTGATTTTATGAGCTTGGGAAATATGCAATGAAATCAGCTTGTTGTGACGATAAAAGCGCCATTCGAGAGAAAATCATACACAGGTTATCCACAGATCATCAGATCACGGGTGTATCAATCACCACCGGCTCCGGCGGCAATGAACCCATCGCCCGTTGCTGCGCTTCATTCCATGCTG
This sequence comes from Pseudomonas fluorescens, assembly GCF_002837185.1. Lineage (GTDB taxonomy): Bacteria > Pseudomonadota > Gammaproteobacteria > Pseudomonadales > Pseudomonadaceae > Aquipseudomonas > Aquipseudomonas fluorescens_AM. The sequence continues at coordinate 225,349 of NZ_KZ477987.1, forward strand.
CGGCGCGGTCGTTCAAGGCGGCAATAGCGCGTGGGCCTTCGCCCTCTGCATACATGGGCTCGCCGATCACCACGGTAATGGTGCCTGCGCGTTTGGCCCAACCGGTCTTTGGCCAGAACTTCCCAGCGTTATGTGCAATCGGCAACACCGGCAGGTTGGCGTTGACCGCCAATGCAGTGCCGCCTCGCGAGAACTTGCCTACGGTGCCATAAGGCACACGCGTACCTTCGGGAAAGATCAGCACCCAAACACCATCCTTGAGCAGCTCGTCGCCTTTCTTGGCAACATGCTTGAGCGCGGCCTTGGGATTGTCACGGTCGATCGCAATCGGACGCAGCATCGCCATGGCCCAACCAAAGAACGGCACGTACAGCAGTTCACGCTTGAGCACCTGGCTCAGGGGCGAGAAGTACGCCGAGAGGAAGAACGTTTCCCAGGTGCTCTGGTGGTTCGACAGAATCACGCAGGGCTGCTCCGGGACGTTTTCCGCGCCCTTGATCTCGAAGCGAATGCCAAGGAAGACCTTGGACAGCCACAGCGCACAGCGGCACCAATACACATTGATAAAGCGATAGCGCGCCTTGAACGGCAGGAAAGGTGCAATAAAAAAGCTCAGGGTGCACCAGAGAAACGAACTGGTGCCCAGTAGCAGGTAAAAGAAAAAGGTTCTGATGGCCTGCAAGATCGACATGGCGGCATTTACCGTTGCGGGACACGGCCCGCCTGTTAAAAGCGCACTCCCGAACAATCCCTGGTCAGGAAGTCGAGGGCGGCTAGTTGTTGATAAGTTCTGCGGCAACCGCCGCCAGATCGTCAAAAATCAAAGTGCCTACCGGCAGGTTTTTCGCCTGGGTCTTTTCGCCTTTCCCGGTTTTTACCAAAACTGGCTGAGAGTCGACGGCTTTGGCCGCCTCCAGGTCACCGAGACTGTCCCCGACGAACCATATCCCAGCCAAGGGCACCTTGTAATGTTCTGCAATAGTTTTCAGCATGCCAGGTTTGGGTTTGCGGCAAGCGCAGCCCTCATCCGGGCCGTGGGGGCAGTAAACCACCAGCCCCACCTCACCGCCCTGCTCGGCCACCAGCCTGCGCAAGCGCGCGTGCATGGCGTCCAGGGTGGCAATGTCGTAATAACCGCGGGCGATGCCGGACTGGTTAGTGGCAATGGCCACTGTCCAGCCGGCTTTGCTCAACTGCGCGATGGCCTCGATCGAACCGGGCAGTGGAATCCATTCCGCCACCGACTTGATGTAAGCGTCGGAGTCGTAATTGATCACCCCGTCCCGATCGAGAATCAGCAGTTTCAACATGATCAGCCCAGTACGGAAATGTCAGCGATATTGATGAACAGGCCACGCAGACGCGCGAGCATGGCGTAGCGGTTTTTCCGCACGCCGGCATCGTCGGCATTGATCATCACCGCTTCAAAGAACGCATCCACCGGCTCACGCAACGACGCCAGGCGCGCCAGCGCTTCAGCGTAGTTACGCTCGGCGATCAGCGGCTTCACGGCGTTCTCGGCCTTGACGATGGCCGAGTTCAGCGAGAACTCCTTGGCATCGGCAAACAGGCTTGGGTCCACTTCGGCAGTGCCCAGGTTGTCGGCCTTGCTCAGCAGGTTCGATACGCGTTTGTTCACGGCGGCCAGGGCATCGGCTTCCGGCAACTTGCGGAACGCCTGTACGGCCTGTACGCGTTGATCGAAGTCCAGCGCCGAACCCGGCTGCAGGGCACGCACCGACAGGTAGACAGAAACGTCCACGCCTTCATCTTCGTAACGCGCACGCAGGCGGTCGAACACGAACTCCAGCACTTGCTCGGCCAGGCCCGTTTGCTTGACCTTGGCACCGAACTGGCCGACGGCAAACACCACGGCCTGGGTCAGGTCGAGGTCCAGCTTCTTGTCGATCAGAATACGCAGCACGCCCAGGGCCGCACGGCGCAGCGCATACGGGTCTTTGCTGCCGGTGGGCAACATGCCGATACCGAAGATACCCACCAGCGTGTCCAGCTTGTCGGCGATGGCAACGGCCGCACCGGTCAGGGTGCTCGGCAGCTCGGCACCGGCGCCACGTGGCATGTACTGCTCGTTCAGTGCCAGGGCCACATCGTCCGGTTCGCCGTCGTTGAGGGCGTAGTAGTAACCGGCCACGCCTTGCATCTCAGGGAATTCACCGACCATCTCGGTGGCCAGGTCGCACTTGGACAGCAGGCCTGCGCGGGCGGCCCAGGCGGCATCGCCACCAATGCGCGGCGCGATGTAGGCCGCCAGCTTGGAAACGCGTACGGCTTTGTCGTAGACGCTGCCGAGTTTTTCCTGGAACACCACGTTTTGCAGACGCAGGTTGAAGTCTTCGAGCTTCTGCTTCTTGTCCTGCTTGAAGAAGAACTCGGCGTCGGTCAGGCGTGGGCGCACGACTTTCTCGTTACCGGCGATGATCTGTTGCGGGTCCGTGCTTTCGATGTTGGCCACGGTGATGAAACGCGGCAACAACTTACCGTCCACGTCCAGCAGGCAGAAGTACTTCTGGTTGTCCTGCATGGTGGTGATCAGCGCTTCTTGCGGTACGTCGAGGAAGCGCTCTTCGAACGAGCACACCAGCGGCACCGGCCATTCAACCAGGGCGGTCACTTCGTCGAGCAGGCTTGGCGGCACGATGGCGGTGCCTTCCTGCAGGCGGGCCAGCTCTTCGGTGCGCTTGCTGATCAACTCGCGACGCTCATTGGCATCGGCCAGCACGTAGGCGGCGCGCAGGTCATTGAGGTAGTTGGCCGGCGAGGTGATGCGCACGCTCTCCGGGTGGTGGAAGCGGTGGCCACGGGAATCACGGCCTGCCCTCTGGGCGAGGATGGTGCAATCGATGACCTGGTCACCGAGCAGCATCACCAGCCATTGGGTTGGGCGTACGAATTCTTCCTTGCGCGCACCCCAGCGCATGCGCTTGGGGATCGGCAGGTCGTTCAGGGAGTCTTCCACGATGGTCGGCAACAGGCTGGCCGTCGGCTTGCCGGTGATGACCTGGCTGAAGCGCAGTTTCGGCCCGCTCTGGTCAATCTCGCTCAGCTCGACGCCGCACTTCTTGGCGAAGCCCAGTGCCGCCTGAGTCGGGTTGCCTTCGGCGTCGAATGCGGCCTGACGCGGCGGACCGTCGAGGTTGATGTTGCGGTCCGGCTGCTGGGTTTCCAGCGCGGTCAGCAACACCGCCAGGCGACGTGGCGCGGCGTAGACTTTCTTCGCGGCGAACTTCAGCCCGGCGCCGTGCAGGCCTTTTTCGATACCGGCCAGGAATGCATCGGCCAGGGTGTTGAGTGCCTTGGGTGGCAGCTCTTCGGTGCCCAGTTCAACCAGGAAATCTTGAGCACTCATTGTGCAGCCTCCAGCTTAGCCAACACTTCATCACGCAAATCGGGGGGTGCCATCGGGAAGCCCAGCTTGGCGCGCGCCAGCAGGTAGGCTTGGGCGACGGAACGCGCCAGGGTACGTACACGCAGGATGTATTGCTGGCGCGCGGTCACCGAGATGGCACGGCGCGCGTCCAGCAGGTTGAAGGTATGGGAGGCCTTCAACACCATTTCATAGCTCGGCAACGGCAGCGGCTGGTCGAGTTCGATCAGGCGCTTGGCTTCGCTTTCATAGAAATCGAACAGTTCGAACAGCTTGTCGACGTTGGCGTGTTCGAAGTTGTAGGTGGACTGCTCCACTTCGTTCTGGTGGAACACGTCGCCGTAGGTGACTTTGCCGAACGGGCCGTCAGCCCACACCAGGTCATAGACCGAGTCCACGCCCTGCAGGTACATGGCCAGGCGCTCGAGACCGTAGGTGATTTCGCCGGTCACCGGGTAGCACTCGATGCCGCCCGCTTGCTGGAAGTAGGTGAACTGGGTCACTTCCATGCCATTGAGCCAGACTTCCCAGCCCAGGCCCCAGGCGCCCAGGGTCGGCGATTCCCAGTTGTCCTCGACGAAACGGATGTCGTGGACCAGTGGGTCCAGGCCGACATGTTTCAGCGAGCCCAGGTACAGTTCCTGGAAGTTGTCCGGATTGGGCTTCAACACCACCTGGAACTGGTAGTAGTGCTGCAGACGGTTCGGGTTTTCGCCGTAGCGGCCGTCAGTCGGGCGACGACTGGGCTGCACATAAGCGGCGTTCCAGGTTTCCGGGCCGATGGCCCGCAGGAAGGTAGCGGTGTGGAAAGTGCCGGCGCCTACTTCCATATCGTAGGGCTGAAGTACCACACAACCTTGCTCGGCCCAGTATTGCTGGAGGGCGAGGATCAAGTCTTGGAAGGTACGCACGGCTGGCGTAGGCTGGCTCACGAAATTCACCTGTTACTTGGGCTGCGATTTAAAGAGCGGGAGTATACCCGATTCGGCCCCGCCACCACTCCCTGGAGCCTTATGCCACGCTGCTTTTGGTGTTCTGAAGATCCGCTGTACATGGCTTATCACGATCAAGAGTGGGGAACGCCGCTGCGCGATGCGCAGGGACTGTTCGAGTTGCTTTTGCTCGAAGGGTTCCAGGCGGGCTTGTCCTGGATCACCGTTTTACGCAAACGCGAGCATTACCGGAAGGTGCTGTTCGGCTTCGATGCGCAGCGTCTGGCCAGGCTGACCGACGCTGAAATCGAAGCGCTGATGCAGGACCCGGGCATCGTGCGCAATCGCCTGAAGCTCAACGCCACACGCCGCAACGCCGCGGCCTGGCTGGCGCTGGAAGACCCGGTGGGGTTGCTCTGGTCGTTTGTCGGCGGCAAGCCCAAGGTCAATCACTTCAAGGATCGCAGCGACGTCCCGGCGATTACGCCCGAAGCCGAAGCCATGAGCAAAGCCTTGAAAAAGGCCGGCTTTACGTTTGTCGGGCCGACCATCTGCTACGCGTTCATGCAGGCCTCGGGCATGGTCATGGACCACACCCAGGACTGCGACCGTTACGCGGACCTGGTCAACGCCGGTTAGAATGCGCGCTTTGCGTACCACACACGATCAGGAGTGACCTGTGGAAAAGTTTAAAGGCGCCTTGCTGGTAGGCGCTCTTCGGTTGTTTGCCCTGCTGCCCTGGCGCGCCGTTCAGGCCGTCGGCACGGGCATCGGCTGGATCATGTGGAAAACCCCCAACCGCTCCCGCGACACGGTGCGGATCAACCTGTCCAAATGCTTCCCGGACATGGACCCGGTCGAACGCGAGCGCCTGGTGGGCCGCAGCCTGATGGACATCGGCAAGTCCCTGACCGAAAGCGCTTGCGCCTGGATCTGGCCGGCCCAGCGTTCCATCGACCTGGTGCGCGAAGTCGAAGGCCTGGAAGTGCTCCACGAGGCCCTGGCCTCGGGTAAAGGGGTGGTGGGTATCACCAGCCACCTGGGCAACTGGGAAGTGCTGAATCATTTTTATTGCAGCCAGTGCAAACCGATCATTTTCTATCGCCCACCCAAGCTCAAGGCCGTTGACGAATTGTTGCGCAAGCAACGCGTGCAACTGGGCAACCGCGTGGCCGCCTCCACCAAGGAAGGCATCCTCAGTGTGATCAAGGAAGTGCGTAAAGGCGGCCAGGTAGGTATCCCTGCCGACCCCGAGCCGGCTGAATCCGCCGGCATCTTCGTACCGTTCTTCGCGACCCAGGCGCTGACCAGCAAGTTTGTGCCGAACATGCTTGCGGGTCACAAGGCGGTGGGCGTGTTCCTGCATGCCCTGCGCTTGCCGGACGGCTCGGGTTACAAGGTGATCCTGGAAGCGGCCCCGGAAGACATGTACAGCACTGATACCGCCACGTCCTGCGCGGCGATGAGCAAGGTGGTTGAGCGTTATGTCGGCGCCTACCCGAGCCAGTACATGTGGAGCATGAAACGCTTCAAGAAACGCCCGCCGGGTGAGGCGCGGTGGTACTGATTGACACCTGACTCAAGATCACCACAAAAAACAATGTGGGAGGGGGCTTGCCCCCGATAGCCGTGGTTCAGTCAACTATGTATTGGCTGACACACTGCTATCGGGGGCAAGCCCCCTCCCACATTTGGGTTCTGCTCAGGTCTGGCGGTCGAGTTTCTTCAGGAATACCGTCATCTCTTTTTCGGCCTGTTTGTCGCCATGGGCCTGGGCCGCCTCGATGCCTCTCTCCCACGCGTATCGTGCGCCAGCGTTATCATCCTGCCCCAACTGCGCCTTGCCCAACAACTTCCAGGCCGCCGAATACTTAGGGTCGAACTCGACACATTTCTGTAGGTGCTGCGCCGCCTTGGCGTTGTCCTTCAGGTCTAGATAACCCTTGCCCAGCCCAAACCGCAGCAGCGAATTATCCACGCCCTTGGCGAGCATTTTTTCCAGGGATTCGAGCATGTCGGTCACTCCGTTTGATCAGAAAAAGCTCAAGCCCACGTGGAACAGCTTCTCCACGTCGCGGATATGTTTCTTGTCCACCAGGAACAAGATCACATGGTCACCGGTGGCGATGACCGTATCGTCGTGGGCGATGATCACTTCTTCATCGCGAATGATCGCGCCAATGGTGGTGCCCGGCGGCAAGCCGATATCGCGGATGGCCCTGCCGATGACCTTGCTCGATTTGGAGTCGCCATGGGCAATCGCCTCGATAGCCTCCGCCGCGCCACGGCGCAGGGAGTGCACGCTGACGATGTCGCCACGGCGCACGTGAGCGAGCAACGTGCCGATGGTTGCCAATTGCGGACTGATGGCGATGTCGATATCGCCGCCCTGGATCAGGTCGACATAGGCCGGGTTGTTGATGATGGTCATCACCTTCTTCGCCCCCAGCCGCTTGGCCAGCAGCGAGGACATGATGTTGGCCTCGTCGTCGTTGGTCAGCGCCAGGAAGATATCGGCATCGGCGATGTTTTCTTCCATCAGCAGGTCGCGGTCCGAGGCACTGCCCTGCAGCACCACGGTGCTGTCGAGCGTGTCGGACAAGTGCCGGCAGCGCGTGGGGCTCATCTCGATGATCTTCACCTGGTAGCGACTTTCGATGGCCTCCGCCAAGCGCTCACCGATCTGCCCGCCGCCGGCGATGACGATGCGTTTATAGGTCTCGTCGAGCCGGCGCATTTCGCTCATTACCGCACGAATATTCGCCTTGGCCGCGATGAAAAACACTTCGTCATCGGCTTCGATCACGGTGTCGCCCTGGGGCAGGATGGGCCGGTCACGCCGGAAAATCGCGGCGACGCGGGTTTCCACATTCGGCATGTGTTCGCGCAATTGACGCAATTGCTGACCCACCAGCGGCCCGCCGTAGTAGGCCTTCACCGCGACCAGTTGCGCCTTGCCCTCGGCGAAGTCGATCACCTGCAAGGCACCCGGAATTTCAATCAGGCGCTTGATGTAGTGCGTAACCACCTGTTCCGGACTGATCAGCACGTCCACCGGAATGGCATCGTTATCGAACAGGCCGGCGCGGGTCAGGTAGGCGGCTTCGCGCACACGGGCGATCTTGGTCGGGGTGTGGAACAGCGTGTGGGCGACCTGGCAGGCGACCATGTTGGTCTCGTCGCTGTTGGTGACCGCGACGAGCATGTCGGCATCGTCGGCACCGGCTTGGCGCAGCACAGTCGGGAACGACGCACGGCCCTGCACCGTGCGGATGTCCAGGCGGTCGCCCAGATTGCGCAGGCGCTCTGCGTCAGTATCGACCACGGTGATGTCGTTGGCTTCGCTGGCCAAATGTTCAGCCAGCGTGCCACCGACCTGCCCTGCCCCGAGGATGATGATTTTCATCCGGTCACTCCCTTAAAACCATTCAGCCGCGCGCGGCGGCGATCTTGATCAGTTTGGCGTAGTAGAAGCCATCATGCCCGCCTTCCTGCGCAAGCAATTGGCGACCGTGCAGTTGCTTGATGCCGGCCGTGGTCGCGAGGTCCAGTTCCCGTGCGCCGCTGGTGCGGGCGAGGAAGGCTTCGATAACCTCGGTATTCTCGGTGGGCAAGGTGGAGCAGGTGGCGTAAAGCAGAATGCCGCCGACTTCCAGGGTGGGCCACAGCGCGTCCAGTAGTTCGCCTTGCAACACGGCCAGGGCGGCGATGTCGTCGGGTTGGCGCGTCAGCTTGATATCCGGGTGGCGGCGGATCACGCCGGTGGCCGAACAGGGCGCATCCAGCAGGATGCGCTGGAACGGTTTGCCGTCCCACCAGGTGGCGGTGTCGCGGCCGTCGGCGGCGATCAATTCGGCGCTCAAACCCAGGCGTGCGAGGTTTTCCCGTACGCGCACCAGACGCTTGGCTTCCAGGTCGACCGCTACCACACCGCCCAGGTCCTTTTCGACTTCCAGGATGTGACAGGTCTTGCCGCCAGGCGCGCAGCAGGCGTCCAAGACGCGTTGGCCGGGTGCCAGGTCGAGCAGGTCGGCGGCCAGTTGTGCGGCTTCGTCCTGCACGCTGATCCAGCCCTCGGCAAAGCCCGGCAGGCTGCGCACGTCTGTGGCAGCCTGGAGCACGATACCGTCGATGCTGTACACGCACGGCGCGGCGTCGATGCCCGCTTCGCTGAGCAATTGCAGGTAGGCGTCGCGGCTGTGATGCCGGCGGTTGACCCGCAGGATCATCGGCGGATGGGCATTGTTCGCCGCGCAAATGGCTTCCCATTGCTGCGGCCAGAACGCCTTCAGGGATTTTTGCAGCCAGCGCGGATGCGCGGTGCGCACCACCGGGTCATGTTCCAGCTCGGCCAACAGCCCTTCGCTTTCGCGCTGGGCGCGGCGCAACACGGCATTGAGCAAGGCCTTGGCCCAGGGTTTTTTCAGTTTGTCGGCGCAACCCACCGTCTCACCAATGGCGGCATGGGCCGGTACGCGGGTATAGAGCAGTTGATAGAGACCGACCAGCAGCAGCGCTTCAACATCGGCATCAGCTGCCTTGAACGGTTTTTGCAACAACTTGGCCGCCAACGCCGACAACCTTGGCTGCCAACGCGCCGTGCCAAACGCCAGGTCCTGAGTGAAACCGCGATCACGGTCTTCGACCTTGTCCAACTGCACAGGCAGTGAACTGTTCAGCGAAGCCTTGCCGTTGAGTACGGCGGCGAGCGCCTTGGCGGCGGCCAGACGTGGGTTCATTGAGCGCTCACCCCGAGGATCGTGCCCGGAGCGAATTGCTCCCGGCGGCTGTTGAACAGGTCGCTGAAATTCAGCGCCTTGCCACCGGGCAGTTGCAGACGTGTCAGGCACAACGCCTGTTCACCGCAGGCGACCAGCAGGCCGTCCTTGCTGGCGCCGATGATTTCTCCGGGCGCGCCTTCACCGTCGGCCAGGGTGGCAGCCAGCACTTTCAAGGCTTCGCCGTTGAGCGTGCTGTGGCAGACAGGCCATGGGTTGAACGCACGCACCAGGCGCTCAAGCTCCACGGCCGGGCGGCTCCAGTCAATGCGGGCTTCGTCTTTGTTCAGTTTGTGCGCGTAGGTGGCCAGGCTGTCGTCCTGCACATCGCCTTCCAGGGTGCCCGCAGCAAGCCCGGCGATGGCCTGGATGACGGCGGGCGGGCCCATTTCAGCCAGACGGTCGTGCAGGCTGCCGCCGGTGTCCTCGGCGGTGATCGGCGTGGTGACTTTGAGCAGCATCGGGCCGGTGTCCAGCCCTGCTTCCATGCGCATGACCGTCACGCCGCTTTCGCTGTCGCCTGCTTGCACGGCGCGCTGGATCGGCGCCGCTCCGCGCCAGCGTGGCAGCAACGAAGCGTGGCTGTTGATGCAGCCCAGGTGTGGGATATCGAGTACGGCCTGAGGCAGGATCAAGCCGTAGGCGACGACCACCAGCAGGTCCGGCTTGAGCGCGGCCAGTTCCGCCTGGGCATCCGCATTGCGCAGGGTCGGTGGTTGCAGCACGGCGATACTGTGCTCGAGCGCCAGTTGCTTGACCGGGCTGGGCATCAGTTTTTGCCCGCGCCCGGCCGGGCGATCCGGCTGGGTGTACACCGCGACGATTTCATAGGGGCTGGCAAGCAGCGCCTTGAGGTGTTCGGCGGCAAATTCGGGTGTACCGGCAAAAACAATGCGCAGTGGCTCGGTCATCGGAGTTCTCGGTTAAAAGCAGTCACAAAAGAAAAAGGCTTGCCGCAGCAAGCCTTTGGAAGGAGGGCATCAAGCTTGCTGGCGATGCTTTTTTTCCAGCTTCTTCTTGATCCGGTCACGTTTGAGCGTGGACAGGTAATCGACAAACAGCTTGCCGTTGAGGTGGTCGCACTCGTGCTGGATGCACACCGCCAACAGGCCTTCGGCAATCAACTCGAACGGCTTGCCGTCGCGGTCCAGAGCCTTGATCTTCACGCGCAATGGGCGTTCGACGTTCTCGTAGAACTCCGGCACCGACAGGCAACCTTCCTGGTATTCGCCCATCTCGTCGGTCAGCGCTTCGAACTCGGGGTTGATGTACACCCGGGGTTCGCTGCGATCTTCGGACAGGTCCATGACCACGACGCGCAGATGCACGTTGACCTGGGTCGCGGCGAGGCCGATGCCCGGAGCTTCATACATTGTTTCAAACATGTCATCGACCAACTGACGAACCTTGTCGTCCACTACGGCCACCGGCTTGGCGATCGTGCGCAGGCGCGAGTCGGGAAATTCGAGGATGTTCAAAATAGCCATAAGCGTAATTGCTGCACATGTGAGGTAGAGGCAAATCGGCGGTGGGATGGACCCAGGCAGCCGGTGTGAAACGTTCGAAAGCCGCGAAGGCTATGGCGTTTCACGCGAACGCACATAATAAAGGAGATTGACCCCATGAGGAAATCGCTACTCGTCTTGCTGCTATGGGCCCCGCTGGCCATGGCGCTGATTCCACAGCCCGGCCAGCGCCTGGACCCTGTCACGCAAAAGGCGATACAGAGCTTCTTGCTGCACAATCGCCTGCTCGATTCCCCCAAGGACCTGGACAACGCACCCTATATCGTCGCCGCCGAGGCCGGACGCGTGCTGGGCGCCAATGGCGAGCGCGTCTACGCCAGGGGCAGTCTGGACCCGACCCAGCCGAATTACGGGATCTTCCGCCGAGGCAGGGTCTATACCGACCCCGACACCCGGGAACTGCTTGGAATCAATGCCGACGACATCGGCACCGCGCGTTTTTTGCTGACCGATGATCTCACCACCCTGGCCGTGCAAAGGGTTACCCAGGAAGTGCGTCCAGGCGACCGTTTGCTTCGCGCCGAACCTGGCGTCAGCCTGGCCGATCTGAAAACGGCTGCCCATGCACCCTTCGTTGAGGGTCACATCATCGATATCCCCAAGGGCGTCACGCAAATCGGCGTGCTGGATGCGGTGACCTTGAACAAGGGGCGCCGGGACGGCGTAGTCGAAGGCCAATTGCTCACGGTGATCAGGGCTGGCGCCTCGGTACGCGATGCGCTTACAGGTGCCCCGACCCGACTCCCGGATGTGCGTGCTGGCACCCTGCTGGTATTTCGCACCTATGAAAAACTCAGCTACGCCCTGGTTCTCAGCGCGTCCCGCCCGTTGGCGGTCATGGATCGTTTCGAGACTGACGATCAATCGCAATAAATAGCCTGCTAAATAAGTTACCAACAGAGTTATCCACAGCTTGTTCCGATCAAGGATGATCAGATGTTTCCGATAAACAGCACTCAGATTTCCCCGGCAGAGCTGGAAGCCCGGCTACGCTTGCACAGGTTGCCGGAACTGGGCCCCAGGCGTTTTCACCGGTTGATCAAGGCGTTCGGCTCTGCGTCCAAAGCCATCAGTGCACCTGCCAGTGCCTGGCGTGCGCTCGGGTTGCCGGCGGTCAGTGCCGATGCCCGGCGCAGTCCGGATATTCGCGATGGGGCCAGTGCGGCATTGGCCTGGCTGGCCCGTCCGGGCCAGCATTTACTGATGTGGGACCAGCCCGATTACCCTGCGCTGCTAGGCCAGATTGAGGGTGCTCCGCCGCTGTTATTCGTTGCCGGCGACCCCACGCTGCTGGAAAAACCGCAGTTGGCCGTAGTGGGCAGTCGTCGTGCCTCCCGCCCCGGCATGGACACCGCCGCCGCCTTTTCCCGCAGCCTGGCAAGCGCCGGTTTCGTCATCACCAGCGGCCTTGCGTTGGGTATCGATGGTGCGGCCCATCAGGCGGCATTGGACGTGGGCGGTCATACCATCGGTGTACTCGGCACCGGCCTGGAAAAACTTTATCCACAGCGCCACAAGACGCTCGCCGCCACCATGATCGCCCAGGGCAGCGCCGTGGTTTCCGAGTTTCCACTGGACGCGCCACCCCAGGCCGGTAACTTTCCACGGCGCAATCGTATTATCAGCGGTTTGTCCCTGGGCGTTTTGGTGGTGGAAGCCAGCATCGCCAGCGGTTCGCTTATTACCGCACGGCTGGCGGCGGAACAAGGGCGCGAGGTGTACGCCATTCCGGGTTCCATCCATCATCCGGCGGCCAAGGGCTGTCATCAGTTGATCCGCGATGGCGCGGTGCTGGTGGAAACCATCGAGCATATTCTTGAAGGCTTGCGCGGTTGGCAGGCATTGTCACGCCCGGCCCCGGTGCCGGTTGTGCATCCACTGGTGGCCCTGTTGCATGCGGCCCCGCATACCAGCGAAGCCCTGGCGCTTGCCAGTGGACGGCCGCTGGCCCAGGTGCTGGCGAGCCTTACCGAGCTGGAACTCGAAGGCCAGGTGATCTGTGAAAGTGGGCGCTGGCTTGCGCGTGGCGAGCGGTTGTAGCTGGGTTTTGCAACGAAGATCGGTAAACTGCCCAGAGCTTTAGTTCGGAGAGTAAACAATGGTCAACAGGTGGCGTGTGCTGGAAGCCGCACGAGAAATTCGCGCTGGTGCGGTGATTGCCTATCCGACCGAAGCGGTCTGGGGCCTGGGCTGCGACCCGTGGAATGAAGCAGCGGTGGACCGGTTGCTGGCGATCAAGAATCGCTCAGTGGATAAGGGCCTGATCCTGGTGGCCGATAATATTCGCCAGTTCGACTTCCTGTTCGAAGACTTTCCCGACACCTGGATCGAGCGCATGGCCAGCACCTGGCCTGGGCCGAATACCTGGCTGGTGCCCCATCAGGACTTGCTGCCGGAATGGGTCACGGGTGTGCATGACACCGTGGCGCTGCGGGTCAGTGACCATCCGCTGGTACGGGATTTGTGCGCCCAGGTCGGGCCGTTGATTTCCACGTCGGCCAACCCCCAGGGCCGCCCGGCCGCGCGTACGCGGATTCGGGTGGAGAAGTATTTCCGGGGGCAGGTGGACCTTGTGTTGGGCGGCGCCCTGGGGGGGCGCAAGAACCCGAGCCTGATCCGTGACCTGGCGACGGGGGATGTGGTGCGGCCTTCCTGAGACCGAGTCGCGCCTATCGGGGGCAAGCCCCCTCCCACATTTGATTGGTGTTCGTCGTGACACCTCGGTCAAGGGTGGGAGGGGGCTTGCCCCCGATGACTTGCTTAAGGCAGCAGAATGGTCGAGCCGGTCGTGCGCCGCGCCGACAACTCGGTCTGCGCTTTGGCCGCATCCGCCAGTGCATAGCGCTGGTTGATATCAATGCGCACCTTGCCGCTCTTGATCATCGAGAACAGGTCATCGGCCATCGCCTGCAAATCCTTCGCATTGCTCGCGTAGGTCGCCAGCGTCGGCCGGGTGACATACAGCGACCCCTTCGCCGACAGAATCCCCAGGTTCACCCCATCCACCGCGCCCGACGCATTCCCGAAACTCACCACCAAGCCACGCGGTGCCACGCTGTCCAGCGACGTCAGCCAAGTGTCCTTGCCAACGCCGTCATACACCACCGGCACCTTTTTACCGTCAGTCAGTTCCAGCACGCGCTGTGCGACATCTTCCTTGCTGTAATCAATGGTCTCCCAGGCGCCGAGGGATTTGGCCAGGGCGGCTTTCTCCGGTGAGCTCACCGTGCCGATCAACTTGACGCCCAGCGCCTTGGCCCATTGGCAAGCCAGGGAGCCCACACCGCCTGCGGCGGCGTGGAACAGAATGGTTTCGCCGCCCTTCAACTCATAGGTCTGGCGTAAGAGGTACTGCACGGTCAGGCCCTTGAGCATGGCACCGGCGGCCTGTTCGAAGCTGATCTCGTCCGGCAGATGCACCAGATTGGCGGCGGGCAACACGTGCAGCTGGCTGTAGGCGCCGAGCGGGCCGCTGCCATAGGCCACGCGGTCGCCGACCTTGAATTGGCTGACTTCACTGCCCACGGCATCGACCACACCGGCGCCTTCGGCCCCCAGTCCCGAGGGCAAGGACGGTGGCGCGTAGAGGCCGCTGCGAAAATAAGTGTCGATGAAGTTCAGGCCAATGGCTTCGTTGCGCACCCGAACCTGCTGTGGGCCTGGCTCCGCTGGTGTGTAGTCCACATACTCGAGCACGTCGGGGCCGCCGTGGGCGCTGAACTGGATACGTTTGGCCATCTACCTTCTCCTTGGGTCGAATAAACGAAGGCTCCTATCGGACTCCTAAGCTTGATCTTCGTCAACTGCGACGACACGGGGTGGGGTGGTATCCTGTGCGCCCATTTGCCGCCGACGCCCAATGGCCTCGCGTAGCTTTGCCCGATTCAAGGTGATGCCATGACTACTCGCACCGAGGCTGTAAAAGCCTACCTGCTCGACCTGCAAGACCGCATTTGCAGCGCCCTGGAAACCTTCGAAACGGACACGCGCTTTATCGAAGACGCCTGGACCCGGCCTGCGGGTGGTGGCGGTCGCACCCGTGTGATTGAGAACGGGTCGGTCATCGAAAAAGGCGGCGTCAACTTTTCCCACGTGTTTGGCAGCGGCTTGCCACCGTCCGCCAGTGCGCATCGCCCTGAACTGGCCGGGCGCGGCTTCGAGGCGCTGGGCGTGTCGCTGGTGATCCATCCCCACAACCCGCACGTGCCGACTTCCCACGCCAATGTGCGCTTTTTCATTGCCGAAAAAGAAGGCGAAGAGCCGGTGTGGTGGTTTGGCGGCGGCTTTGACCTGACGCCCTATTACGGCAACGACGAAGACTGCATCCACTGGCATCGCGTGGCCGAGCAGGCCTGTGCGCCGTTCGGTGCGGACGTTTACCCGCGTTATAAAGCCTGGTGCGACACCTATTTCCATATCAAGCACCGCAACGAGCCGCGTGGCATCGGCGGCCTGTTTTTCGATGACTTGAACGAATGGGGCTTCGACACCTGCTTTGCCTTCATCCGCGCCATCGGTGATGCCTACATCGACGCCTACCTGCCGATCATGCAGCGCCGCAAGGCGATGGCTTACACCGAACAGCAGCGCCAGTTCCAGGAGTTCCGCCGGGGCCGCTACGTTGAGTTCAACCTCGTCTATGACCGTGGCACCCTGTTCGGCCTGCAGTCGGGCGGGCGTACCGAGTCGATCCTGATGTCGCTGCCGCCGCAGGTGCGCTGGAGCTACGACTGGAAAGCCGAAGCCGGCAGCGAAGAAGCGCGCCTTACCGACTATTTTCTGCAAGACCGCGACTGGCTCGGCCTGGCTGCGCCCAAGGTGGTGGTGTGATGGATCGCTATGTCGTCTTCGGCAACCCCATCGGCCACAGCAAATCACCGTTGATTCACCGCCTGTTCGCCGAGCAGACCGGCGAGCAGATGGACTACAGCACGTTGCTCGCGCCGCTGGAGGATTTCATCGGCTGCGCCCGTGAATTCTTTCAACATGGCCGTGGGGCGAATGTCACCGTGCCGTTCAAGGAAGACGCTTTCCGGCTGGCCGACACGCTCACCGAACGCGCCCAACGCGCCGGCGCGGTGAATACCCTGAGCAAGCTGGCCGATGGCACGTTGATCGGTGACAACACTGACGGCGCAGGCCTGGTGCGCGACCTCAAGGTCAACGCCGGGCTGGACCTGCAAGGCAAGCGCATCCTGTTGCTGGGCGCCGGTGGCGCGGTACGCGGCGTGTTGGAGCCGTTGCTGGCCGAGAAGCCCGCCTCGCTGATCATTGCCAACCGCACCGTGGAAAAAGCCGAAGGGCTGGCCGAGCTGTTCGACGACCTGGGGCCGGTGTCCGCCAGTGGTTTCGATTGGCTGCGTGAGCCGGTGGACGTGATTATCAACGCCACGTCCGCCAGCTTGTCAGGCGACGTACCGCCGATTGCGGGCAGTTTGATCGAACCGGGCAAGACGTTCTGCTACGACATGATGTACGCCAAGGAGCCGACCGCCTTCTGTCGCTGGGCCGATGAGCAAGGTGCAGCGGTAGCGATGGATGGCCTGGGCATGCTGGTTGAACAGGCGGCGCAGGCCTTCTTCCTGTGGCGCGGCGTTCGCCCGGAGTCGGCGCCGGTACTGGCCGAGCTGCGCCGCCAGTTGGCCTGACATACATCCAACTGTGGGAGGGGGCTTGCCTCCTCCCACAGTTTTGACCGTATTCAGTCCTCGAAATGGATGGGGCACCTGTCTGGCCCCTCCAGCTTTTTCAACTCATCCACCACCTGCGGCCGAGCCCCGCGCAATCTCAGGCTACGCCCCAACCCCGCCAGCCGCCGCGCTTCCTGGTGCAGCATCTCCACCCCGGAATAGTCGATAAAGTTGATCTGCTGGGCCTCGATCACCACCCGCTCGCCCTGCAAACGTTGCAGGCGCACCTGCAGGTAGTGGCTGGCGCCAAAAAAGATCGAGCCACCCACGCGCAAGACATCCTCGTCGCCGTCGCGCCATTGCTGCACCCGGGGTTGCGAGGTGCGCTTGAGGTAGAAAAACAGCGACGCGAGTACCCCGGCATAAATCGCCGTTTGCAGTTCTAGAAGCAAGGTAGCGACACACGTCAGCGCCATCACCACGAATTCGGCGCGGCTCACGCGCAACAACGCCCGAATGCCTCGGTGGTCCACCAGCCCCCAGCAGATCAACAGGATACTTGCCGCCATGCTCGGGATCGGGATGTGGGCGATCAACCCTGCGCCATACAGCGCGAACAGCGCCACCCAGAGTGCGGAAAACACGCCGGCCAATGGCGAGCGGGCACCCGCCTCATAACTGAGGCCGGAACGGGTGAAGGAGCCTGCCGACAAATACCCGGAGAAAAACCCGCCGACGATATTGGATAAACCCTGGGCGCGAACTTCCTGATTCGCGTCGAGCAGTTGCTGCGAACGGGCCGACAATGAACGGGCAATAGACAGGCTGGTCACCAGTCCCAGCATGCCCACCGCCACCGCGCTCGGCAGCAGGCGCAGGATCGTATCCAGGTCCATTGGCAACGGGCGCAAGGGTGGCAGCTTGCCGATGAACGAACTGACCAGCGCCACATGCCCGAACAGCGCCGGCCACAGCCACGTGGCCAGGCTGCCCAGGGCCAGGGCGATCAACAGGCTCGGCCAGCGTGGCATCAGGTATTTGAGCAGCGCGCCCACCAGCAAGGTACTCATGCCCAGGGCAAGCGAGGCGTGATCCCACTCGCCGGCATGCTCGAGCAGCGCCAGCAGGCTGTTGATCGCGGTGGCCTGGCTCGGCAGGTCCAGCCCCAGCAGGTTGGGCAACTGACCGAGGGCGATGACCACTGCGGCACCCAAGGTGAAACCAAGCACCACGGAATGGGAGACGAAATTCACCAGCGCGCCGAAGCGCAGCAGACCCAGCAACCACTGGAACACGCCGGCCAGGACGGTCAGCAGCAGGATCAAGGTGATGTAATCCTGGGAACCCGGCACCGCCAGCGGGCTGATGCTGGCGTAGAGCACAATGGAAATTGCCGCTGTAGGACCGCAGATCAGGTGCCAGGACGAGCCCCACAGGCAAGCGATCAACACTGGAATAATGGCCGCGTACAGGCCGTACTCCGGTGGGAGCCCGGCAATCAGCGCGTAGGCAATCGATTGTGGCAGCGCGAGTACGGCGCCGCTGAGGCCGACGATGGCATCCCGGCCGACGCTGCCGCAGGTTTGGCGCGGGAGCCAATCGAGGAAAGGGAACAGGGTGTGGCGGTTGGGCCGGGGCATCGCAGGCTCGGATTCAAAGGTTGGGCTCAGGGTATCAGCACATGCTGATCCTTGTGGGAGGGGGCTTGCTCCCTCCCACATTTGGATCGTGGTGTGTCTTAGAGGTTGGCTTTTACCGCTGCCAACGCATCCTTGCCATCAACGGTTTTCACGCCATCGAGCCATTTGTCCAATACCGCCGGATTGGCCTTGATCCACGCCTTGGCTGCTTCGGCATTGCTGACCTTATTGTTGGCCACGTCAGCCATGATGCTGTTCTCCATCTCCTGGGTGAAACTCAGGTTGGTCAGCAGTTTGCCCACATTCGGACAGGCTTGCGCATAGCCCTTGCGGGTCAGGGTATAGACGCTGCCGGTGCTGCCAAAATACTGCTCGCCGCCTTTGAGGTAGTGCATTTTCAGCTGCACGTTCATGGGGTGCGGCGTCCAGCCGAGGAAGGTGACGAAGCGCTGTTTCTTCACCGCTCGCGAGACTTCGGCGAGCATCGCCTGTTCACTCGACTCCACCAGCTTCCACTGGCCGAGATCAAAGTCATTCTTCTTGATGATCTCCTGCAGCGAGATATTCGCCGGCGCGCCGGAGCCGATGCCGTAGATCTTCTTGCCGAACTGGTCGGCGAATTTATTCAGATCGGCAAAATCATGCACACCCGCGTCCCACACGTAGTCCGGTACGGCAAGGGTGAACTCGGTGCCGTCGAGGTTCTTCGCCAGCTGTACGACATCGCCATTGGCCACGAACTTGTCATAGAAGCCCTGCTGCGCCGGCATCCAGTTGCCCAGGAACACGTCAACCTGACCATCCTTGAGCCCGCCAAAGGTAATCGGCACGGCGAGGGTGTCGACCTTGGGCTTGTAGCCCATGCCGGTCAGCAGAAAACCGGTGATGGCGTTGGTCGCCGCAATGTCGCTCCAGCCGGGATCGGCCATTTTTACCGTTTCACAGCTGGGGTCCGCGTATGCATTGGCGCTGCTCAACGCCAGCATGCCCAGCACTACCGTTAACTTTTGCATGGCCTTCCCTCTGTATTTACTGGTTTTGGCAGGGTTGTGGATAACGTGCCTTGCGCTCCAGGTCGTCGAGGTCGATATGGTTGCGCATGTACTGCTGACTGGCGTCCACCAGTGGCTGGTGATCCCAGCTCTTGAGCTTGCCCTGGGACAGTGCCTGGAATACCAGGCGACGGCGGCGTTGGCTGGCGAGCACCTGTTGGTGGATCGCCGGGATGTCCCATTTGGCCCGCGCCTCAGCCAAAAACGCCTCGAACAGTGGCCGGTGTTCAGGTGACTGACCGAGGTTCTCCCGCTCGTGCGGGTCGTTGTGTACATCGAACAGTAGACAAGGGTCGTCTTCGCTGTAGATGAATTTGTAGGCGCCCCGGCGAATCATCATCAGCGGGCTGATGGTGCCTTCGGCCATGTATTCGCCAAACACTTCGTCGTGCCCGCCCTCGCCTTGCAGGTGCGCCAGCAACGAACGGCCATCCAGGGGCAGGCGCGGGTCCAGCTCGCCGCCGGCCAACTCTACCAGGGTGGGCAACAGGTCGGCGGTCGAGACGGCCTGGCACACACGGTGCGCCGCAAATTGCCCCGGCGCACTGACCAACAGCGGCACGCGGGCGGCCATTTCGAACCAGTGCATTTTGTACCAGAGGCCGCGTTCGCCCAGCATGTCGCCGTGATCGCCGGAGAAGATGATGATGGTGTCATCGGCCAGCCCGGTGTCTTCCAGGGTTTGCAGCAGCTTGCCAACATTGCTGTCGATGTAGCTGCACGCGCCGAAATAGGCACGGCGTGCATCGCGGATCTTATCCACAGGCAGCGGCTTGTCCCACAGGTCGTAGACCTTGAGCAAACGCTGGGAGTGCGGGTCGAGATCGCCCTGTGCCGGTGTTTCAGGCAGTGGGATGTCGTTGTCGTCGTACAGGTCCCAGAACGGTTTGGGAATGGTGTAGGGGTCATGGGGATGGGTCATCGACACGGTCAGGCAGAACGGCTGCGCGCCGTCCGCGCGGACATGATCGAACAGATATTGCTGGGCCTTGAACACCACTTCTTCGTCGAAATCCAGCTGGTTGGTGCGCACACATGGCCCGGCTTGCAGCACCGAGGCCATGTTGTGATACCAGGTGGGGCGTACATCCGGTTCGTCCCAGTTCACCGCCCAACCATAGTCGGCCGGGTAGATGTCGCTGGTCAGGCGCTCCTCATAGCCGTGCAACTGGTCGGGACCGCAGAAATGCATCTTGCCCGACAGCGCCGTGCGGTAGCCGAGGCGACGCAGGTAGTGGGCGTAGGTGGGCACATCAGCGGGGAAATCTGCCGCGTTGTCATAGGCGCCAATCTTGCTCGGCAGCTGGCCGCTGACCAACGTAAAGCGCGAAGGCGCGCACAGCGGGCTGTTGCAGTAGGCCGCGTCGAAGACCACGCCCTGCTCGGCGAGGCGGCTCAGGTTCGGCAGCTTGATCGGGGAAGGTCCGTAGAACGGCAGCAGCGGCGCGGCCATTTGATCGGCCATGATGAAAAGAATGTTCTTGCGCTTCATGGTTTCTCGGCATTCCATAGGCGGTGTTTATGCCAATGAGCATGCGGTCCATGAAAAACGTGGTAAAGCCCATGAAGAACAATGCCTAGGATAAGCACAGCTTATGTATGAAGCGCTGGGTGACCTCTCACTCGACCTGCTGCGCGCGTTCGAAGCGGCTGCGCGGCGGCGCAGTTTCACCGCCGCGGCGATGGAACTGGGTACCACCCAACCGGCCATCAGCCAGCAGATCAAACGGCTTGAAGAGCAGTTGGCGATCCGCTTGTTCGATCGCATCTACCGTGGCATCGAATTGACCGACGCCGGCGCCCTGCTGTTCGAACACGTGCAGGCCGGCCTGCAAACCATCCACCTGGGCCTGGGCACCGTCACCCAGCAGGACCAGCACGAAGTGCTGCAAGTGGCCACTGACTTCGCCTTTGCCGCCTACTGGCTGATGCCGCGCCTGCATCGCTTCCACCAGGACAACCCGCAGGTTGACGTGAGCCTGGTGACCAGCGAGCGCAACCACGCCAGCCTGCGCAGCGACATCGACGTCGCCGTGCTGTTTGGCGATGGACGCTTCAAGCAAGGCGACAGCCTTTGGTTGTTCAACGAGGAAGTGTTCCCGGTGTGCAGCCCGCAGTGGCTCAACAACCAGGCCACTGCGCTGACCGTACAGACCCTGCCGGACTACCCCCTGCTGCACCTGCGTCAGGAAAACAATCGTCAATGGTTCGATTGGGCCGGTGTGTTTCGCGAGCTGGGGATCAGCGCCGCGCCCACCCCTGGCCAGTTGCGTTTCGACAATTACACGCTGCTGATTCAGGCGGCTATTGCCGGCCAGGGCGTCGCGATCGGCTGGCGCCACCTGGTGGATAACCTGCTGGAGCAGAACTGGCTGTGCAGACCGATCAGCGACACGGTGGTCTCGCGCTTGGGCTATTACGTGGTGCAGCCCCAGCGCAAGCGTCGCGGGCAGTTGGTCGAACGGTTTGTCGATTGGCTGATGGCAGAGCAGGCCAGCAGTGCGCAGTCATTGACCGGGCTGGCCCTGCCGTCGATTGCGGTCTAGGATCGGCGCACAGTGGATCCGGAGTCCGTCATGCAACGTATCAAGGGCTACCACGCCCATATCTACTTCGACGCCAACACCCTCGACCAGGCACGCACCTTGTGTGAAGACGCGGCAGCGCTGTTCCCGCTGCGCATGGGGCGTGTGCATGAGCGTCCGGTGGGCCCGCACCCGGACTGGAGCTGCCAGTTGGCATTCGAGCCGGAATACATTGGCGTGGTATTGCCGTGGCTGGCGCTGCATCGCAACGGCCTGGTGGTGTTCCTGCACCCCGAGACTGGCGATGACCTGAAGGATCACACCGATTACGCGATCTGGATGGGTGCGATGCGCGAGCTGGATTTGTCGATTTTTTAACCTGTCCAGGCGGCTGCAATGCTCATTTTCCCAAGAATGCGTAGGATTTCTTGCGGCAATCTCCCAATATATGGGACTGATATTTATATATTGAGATATTACAAAGCTTAGGTTTATATTCGCCCATCTGCTTTTTTCAGCACCCACTCATTTCAGGTGAAGCGATGCAGGCGCAATTGATCGCGCTCGATTGGGGAACCAGCTCCCTTCGTGCTTACAAACTAGGCCCCGCCGGCGTGGTGCTGGAGCAACGCTCACTGGCGTCGGGCATCATGCATTTGCCCAACGAACCGCGTGACATTGCGGGCGTGCGCTGCAGCAATGGTTTCGAGCTGGCCTTCGACACCGCGTGTGGGGACTGGCTCGACGCCCAGCCCGAACTGCCGGTGATTGCCTGCGGCATGGTCGGCAGCGCACAGGGGTGGAGCGAAGCGGCTTATCGCAACACCCCGGTGGATGTGGCCAGCCTGGGCCAGGCGCTGCATAAGGTGCGCAGCGTGCGTGGCGTTGATGTGCATATTGTGCCGGGCGTGATCGAACAGGTCGGCCTGCCCAATGTGATGCGCGGCGAAGAAACCCAGGTGCTCGGTGTGCTGCACGGGCTTGCGAGCGAAGTGCTGATCGGCCTGCCGGGCAGCCATTCCAAATGGGTCGAGGTGGTCGAGGGATGTATCACTCACTTCGACACGTTCATGACCGGTGAGCTGTTCGCCGTATTGAGCCAGCACAGCATCCTGGGACGCACCCAGAAATCATCGGAACATTTCCAGACCGAGGCGTTTGATCGCGGCGTGCATGTGGCGCTTTCGGCGGACGGCCAGCGCGGCGTGCTCTCGACCCTGTTCAGTGCCCGCACCCTCGGCCTGACCGCCCAACTGACGCCTGAGCAGCAGCCCGACTACCTGTCCGGCCTGCTGATCGGTCATGAACTCGCCGGTTTACCCGACAGCGCAAAACCCAAGCCGATCGTCCTGGTCGGTGCCGCCCCCCTCTGCGCCCGCTATCAACGTGCCCTCGCGCTTTGCGGCTTCGCCGACGTCAGCCTGGCGCAGGCAGCCAGCGAGCGCGGTTTGTGGCAACTGGCCGTGGCGGCCGGGCTCACTCAACCTGTAACGGAGGCCTGACATGCTTAAAAGAGCACTTGCACAAAACGGTCTGATCGCGATCCTGCGCGGTGTGCGCCCGGACGAAGCCGAAGCCGTCGGCCAGGCGCTGTACCAGGCCGGTTTTCGCGTCATCGAAGTGCCGCTTAACTCGCCGGACCCCTACACCAGCATCCGCACCCTGCGCGACAGCCTGCCCGCCGATTGCCTGATTGGTGCCGGGACGGTGCTGACGCCCGAGCAGGTCGAGCAGGTCAAGGCCGCCGGCGGCCAGGTGATCGTGATGCCCCACAGCGATGCCAAGGTATTGCGGGCGGCGAAAGCAGCCGGCTTGTATCTGTCGCCGGGCGTCGCCACGCCGACCGAAGCCTTTGCCGCACTGGCCGAAGGTGCCGATGTATTGAAGTTGTTTCCGGCCGAGCAAATGGGCCCGGCGGTCATCAAGGCGTGGCTTGCGGTATTGCCGGCGGGCACGTTGCTGCTGCCGGTGGGCGGTATTACGCCGGACAACATGCAAGTGTTCACCGACGCCGGTGCCAAGGGCTTCGGGCTGGGGTCCGGGTTGTTCAAGCCGGGTATGACCGTAGAGCAGGTTGCGAGCCGCGCCCAGGCTTATGTCGCGGCCTGGAAAGCCCTGAGCTGATTTCAAGTTCCGCGCCTGCTGGCGCTGCATCTATAAGAGAGACAACAGATGAAAATCACCAAACTGACGACCTTCATCGTCCCGCCGCGCTGGTGCTTCCTCAAAGTCGAAACCGACCAGGGCGTCACCGGCTGGGGTGAGCCCGTGGTTGAAGGTCGCGCCCACACCGTGGCCGCTGCCGTCGAAGAATTGTCCGACTACCTGATCGGTAAAGACCCACGCAATATCGAAGACATCTGGACTGTGCTCTATCGCGGCGGTTTCTACCGCGGTGGCGCTGTGCACATGAGCGCCCTCGCCGGTATCGACCAGGCGTTGTGGGACATCAAGGGCAAGGCCCTGGGCGTGTCCGTCAGCGACCTGCTGGGCGGCCAGGTGCGTGACAAGATCCGCGTGTATTCATGGATTGGTGGCGACCGCCCCGCCGACACCGCCCGCGCCGCCAAAGAGGCCGTGGCCCGTGGCTTCACTGCGGTGAAAATGAACGGCACCGAAGAGCTGCAGTTTGTCGACAGCTTCGAAAAGGTCGACCTGGCCCTGGCCAACGTCGCTGCCGTGCGTGATGCGGTCGGACCTAACGTCGGCATTGGCGTCGATTTTCATGGTCGCGTGCACAAGCCCATGGCCAAGGTCCTGATGAAGGAACTGGACCCGTACAAGCTGATGTTCATCGAAGAGCCGGTGCTCAGCGAAAACTACGAGGCCCTCAAGGAACTGGCACCGCTGACCAGCACCCCGATTGCCCTGGGCGAGCGGTTGTTCTCGCGCTGGGATTTCAAGCGAGTGCTCAGTGAAGGTTATGTCGACATCATTCAGCCGGATGCGTCCCACGCCGGCGGCATCACCGAAACCCGCAAGATCGCCAACATGGCCGAAGCCTATGACGTGGCCCTGGCCCTGCACTGCCCGCTGGGCCCGATTGCGCTGGCGGCCTGCCTGCAATTGGATGCGGTGTGCTACAACGCGTTTATCCAGGAACAAAGCCTGGGCATTCACTACAACGAGAGCAACGACCTGCTCGACTACGTGCGCGACCCGGGCGTGTTCGATTATGACCAGGGCTTCGTGAAGATCCCCAACGGGCCGGGCCTGGGCATCGAGATCAACGAGGAATACGTGGTCGAGCGCGCGGCCATCGGCCATCGCTGGCGCAACCCGATCTGGCGCCATGCCGACGGCAGTTTCGCCGAGTGGTGATGTTGACTGGCTAAAATGTGGTCAAAAATGTGGGAGGGGGCTTGCCCCCGATGGCGGTGGAACAGCCAGTACATCAGTGGATGACACACCGCAATCGGGGGCAAGCCCCCTCCCACATTTGATTCGGTTTTTTCAGACAGCTCAGTTTTTCAGACCTCAATAAACATAAAAAGAGGCACTTCCCCATGCACCCTGAACCCCTCACCGGACAGGCTTCTTTAGTCACGCCCAGCCGAAAGCGCTTCTTCATCATGGTGCTGCTGTTCATCACCGTGGTGATCAACTACCTCGACCGCAGCAACCTGTCGATTGCCGCTCCCGCGCTGACCAGCGAGCTGGGCATCGACCCGGTCCATGTCGGGCTGATTTTCTCGGCGTTCGGCTGGACCTATGCCGCGATGCAGATCCCTGGCGGCTGGTTGGTCGACCGTGTGCCCCCGCGCATTCTCTACACCGTCGCCCTGCTGTTGTGGTCCATCGCCACCGTCATGCTTGGCTTTGCCGCAAGCTTCATCGCATTGTTCGTGTTGCGCATGGCTGTCGGCGCCCTGGAAGCCCCGGCTTATCCGATCAACAGCCGGGTCGTGACCACCTGGTTTCCCGAGCGTGAGCGCGCCACGGCGATTGGCGTCTACACCTCCGGGCAGTTCGTCGGGCTGGCGTTTCTCACCCCCGTGCTGGCGTGGCTGCAGCATGCGTTCGGCTGGCACATGGTGTTCGTCGCCACCGGTGGCGTCGGCATTTTATGGGCGGTGATCTGGTACGCGGTGTACCGCGAGCCCAAGGATTTCAAAGGCGCCAACGCGGCGGAAATCCAGCTGATCCGTGACGGCGGTGGCCTGGTGGATATGCAGGCACACACGGCCAAGGCGCCGTTCAGCTGGGTTGACCTGGGCATTGTGCTGAGCAAGCGCAAATTGTGGGGCATCTACCTGGGGCAGTTCTGCCTGAACTCCACCCTGTGGTTTTTCCTGACCTGGTTCCCGACCTACCTGGTGAAGTATCGCGGCATGGATTTCATCAAGTCCGGTCTGCTCGCCTCACTGCCGTTTCTGGCGGCGTTCGTCGGTGTCCTGTGCTCCGGGATTTTTTCCGACTGGCTGATCCGCCGGGGCGCGTCGGTGGGCTTTGCGCGCAAGTTGCCGATCATTGGCGGGCTGCTGATTTCCACCGCGATCATCGGCGCCAACTACGTGGACTCCACCGCCTGGGTGATTGCGTTCCTGGCGGTGGCGTTTTTCGGCAATGGCCTGGCATCGATCACCTGGTCGCTGGTGTCCACGCTGGCGCCTGCGCGCTTGCTGGGGCTGACCGGTGGCGTGTTCAACTTCATCGGCAACTTGTCAGCCATTGCCACGCCGATCGTGATTGGTTTTCTCGCCAGCGGTGATTCGTTTGCGCCGGCGATTACCTATATCGCAGTGCTGGCGTTGCTTGGCGCGCTTTCCTACGTGTTGCTGGTGGGCAAGGTCGAGCGCATTGAGCTGTGAAATCAGGCGACCGTAAGGTCGCCTTTTTTTATTTGTCTACGGCACGGACATCTCGTTACGGAACACATTGTGCGGGTCCCAATGCCGCTTGGTGCGGCGCAGGCGACTTTCTATCGGCGTCTCGGGGCAGAAAATCTTGTACCAAAAGGGGTTTTTAGGGTTGGCCGGATCACCGCCGACGTGGGTCATGTCGAGGTCCGGATAGTTGATATAGCAGCCCTCGAACTGGTCATTGATCGGTACTCCCTGGTCATTGACGAACGCTTGGAAAAACAGTCCCTGAATCCATCGGGCGTGGGCCTGATCCGCCGCCTCGCTGGCATCGTGCCAATAACATTGGGGCTGCCACCTCAGATAGGAGGAGCGTTGCGAAACCGACGACTCCTTGCGCACCGCCGGTGAGGGCTCATTGATGCGCCCGCCAAACGACTGGATTTGTATCAGGCTCTGGGTCAAGTGTTCCTCGGGGGCGTCCAGGTGCAGCGTGTCCCAGATCGCCTGGAGCACCTGAGGGGTGAATTCACCCTTCTGATAGGCCGACTTGTAGCGCCCTCGCAGATTGTCCCCTGAACCATTCAAGGTTTGCTGGCACACCAGCCAATCCAGGCGCCGCGTGGCCGCTAATGCGTCTGGCAATGCACTGATGGTGCGTCCGCTGGCGCCGCCGCTTGGCATATGCACAACGTAAAACGGCACCAGGCATTCCGTCGCGGGCAGGCCAATGGCCGCGAGCATTTTTGCGACGAAATCCACGAAGGGCGCCTGGTCCTCCAGCCCTCCGTCCCGATCGACGTAGTGGATGCCCAGGGTCACATTACCGGTGTGCAGATGGCGCATTTCCAGTTTGGTGGCCAACCCCCAGGTGTCGGGATTGCGTTGGTTAACGGCGAACCAGTTTTGATAGGCGATAAGCAGGTTGTCGAGCCTGGACTTATCGGTCAGCAGCGACCAATCCCATTCCAGCACCAGCCATAGCACTTCCTTCGGCGCCTCGGGCAGTGCCTTGAAGTAGTAGCTGGTGATGATGCCGAATTGACCACCGCCTGCGCCGCAGCACGCCGCGAAGAGGTCGAGCTCGTCAGGGTCTGTGCTGTCTCGCGAGACATGCACAGGTGTCAGGCCGGTTCCCTGTGCATTGGGCACCAACATATCCACACCGTGCAGCCAATCGCACACCAGGCCATGCTTGCGTGACAACAACCCATAGCCGCCCCCGCAGATATGCCCGCCCAGCCCGACCGAATAGCATGAGCCCCCCGGCAGTGTTTTATTGGCCAGCTTGTACAACCTGACGTAGGCGTCCCAGTTCTGCGCACCCGCCTCCAGGCGAAAACCGTAGCGCTCGGGCCGCGCCGGCACCAGCTGGGAAGCGATTTGCCCATCGGCAGCGTAGACCACTTGGTTCAGAGGGCTGATATCCAGGATCGATAACACCTCGTCGCCGTTGCCGGGCATCTTGTTGGAGACGAAACCTTCGTAACAGTGACCACCGCTTCGAACCGTGATACGCCCATCGGTGACGGCCAGCGCCTCGGCGGCGGCGTCGACGATGTCCTGGGGACTGTGGCAGAGGTAGATGCGATTGGCGCCATTGGGCGACGACTCGCCCTGCTGGTTGCCCAATGGCCAGCGCAGGTTGAAGCCTTTTTGCAAGGTGGAATGACGGGGGTCTGAAGACGTGATGAGATCAAATGCCATGATGTACTCCTTAAGAGCCAAGGATGACTTCTGATGCAGCTAACTTAACAACCGAGAGGCAAGAACTGCGGGGGGCTTGCGGAGGCGGTTAGACGACAAGACGCATGAAGTGCTTGTGGGATGACTGCATGTCACCCCACAAGCCTAGCGCAAGAATCCAGACAGGCGCGCTTACCGACGAGCGTTACGCACGCCTTCCGATAGCGCTGCGCAATGGCTCAATACACCATCGATCGCTTGCTGGTCGCTGCCGGCGCTGGCGATGTGATCGATCAGCGCAGACCCCACCACCACCCCGTCCGCCAGGCGCGCAATGGCCGCCGCTTGCTCCGGCGTACGGATGCCGAAGCCGATGCTGATCGGCAGGTCGGTGTGGCGACGCAGGCGATTCACGGCTTCTTCGACGTGCTCCAGGGTGGCCGCGCCGGCACCGGTCACACCCGCCACCGACACGTAGTACACAAAGCCGGAGCTGCCGTTGAGCACCGTCGGCAGGCGTACGTCGTCGGTGGTCGGCGTGGTCAGGCGGATAAAGTCGATACCCGCCGCCTGGGCCGGATCGCACAGTTCGCCGTTATGTTCAGGCGGCATGTCCACCACGATCAGGCCGTCTACGCCAGCTGCCTTGGCATCGGTGATGAATTGCGGCACACCGTACTTGTGGATCGGGTTGAAGTAGCCCATCAACACCAGCGGCGTGTCGTTGTTGTCTTTGCGGAACTCGCGAACCATCTGCAGGGTTTTCGCCAGGTTCTGCTTGGCCTCCAGCGCACGGATGTTGGCCAATTGGATGGCCGGGCCATCGGCCATCGGGTCGGTGAAGGGCATGCCCAGCTCGATCACGTCGGCTCCGGCAGCGGGCAGGCCTTTGAGGATCGCCAGCGAGGCGTCATAACCCGGGTCGCCGGCGGTGACGAAGGTCACCAGGGCGGCGCGGTTCTGCTCTTTGAGTTGCGCGAAGCGCGTTTGCAGGCGGCTCATCAATGTTTCTCCTGCTGGGACTGTTCCATATGGTGCATGACGGTCTGCATGTCTTTGTCGCCCCGGCCGGACAGGTTGATCACCATCAGGTGGTCCTTGGGCAGGGTCGGTGCGCGTTTGAAGACTTCAGCCAGGGCGTGTGCGCTTTCCAGTGCTGGAATGATCCCTTCCAGGCGGCAGCATTTGTGGAAGGCGTCGAGGGCTTCATCGTCGGTCACCGAGGTGTACTGGACGCGGCCGATGTCGTGCAACCAGGCGTGTTCAGGGCCGATGCCGGGGTAGTCCAGGCCTGCGGAGATCGAGTGCGCGTCGATGATCTGGCCGTCATCGTCCTGCAGCAGGAAGGTGCGGTTGCCGTGCAATACACCGGGTACCCCGCCATTGAGGCTGGCGGCATGCTTGCCGGTTTCGATGCCATGGCCGGCTGCTTCAACGCCGATGATTTCGACGCTGGTGTCATCCAGGAACGGGTGGAACAAGCCCATCGCATTGGAGCCGCCGCCGATGCACGCCACCAGGCTGTCCGGCAGGCGGCCTTCCTGGGCTTGCAATTGGTCGCGGGTTTCCTTGCCGATCACGGCCTGGAAATCGCGCACCATGGCCGGGTACGGGTGCGGGCCGGCCACGGTGCCGATCAGGTAGAAGGTGCTGTCGACATTGGTGACCCAGTCACGCAGGGCTTCGTTCATTGCGTCTTTCAGGGTACCGGTGCCGGCGACCACCGGGATCACTTCAGCGCCCAGCAGCTTCATGCGAAACACGTTGGCCTGTTGGCGTTCGATGTCGGTGGTGCCCATGTAGATCACGCATTGCAGGCCAAAGCGCGCGGCGACGGTGGCAGTGGCCACGCCGTGCATGCCGGCGCCGGTCTCGGCGATGATGCGCTTCTTGCCCATGCGTCGAGCCAGCAGGATCTGGCCGATGCAATTGTTGATCTTGTGCGCCCCGGTATGGTTCAGCTCTTCGCGCTTGAGGTAGATCTTGGCGCCGCCGCAGAACTCGGTCAGGCGTTCAGCGAAGTACAGCGGGCTTGGGCGTCCGACGTAATCGCGCTGGAAGTAGGCCAATTCTTCGTTGAACGCCGGATCGATCTTGGCTGCTTCGTATTCACGGGCCAGCTCGAGGATCAACGGCATCAGGGTTTCAGCGACGTAGCGGCCGCCGAACGCGCCAAACAGGCCGTTGACGTCAGGGCCGTTGCGCAGGTCGGTCTGGGACTGAGTCATGGGACGCTCCAGGAATGAAGGGGTGTGGAAAACAATGAGGACCACTCTACCCCTGCCGCTGCGGGCTGAAAACCGATAAGATCGCCGCAACCTGTCAGGAAAACTCACATATGAGTCGAGATCTTCCGCCGCTCAATGCGCTGCGCGCGTTTGAGGCCACCGCCCGTCTCAGCAGCGTCAGCCAAGCTGCGGAGCAATTGCATGTCACCCATGGCGCAGTCAGTCGCCAGTTGAAAGTGCTGGAAGAACACTTGGGGGTCAGCCTGTTCGTCAAAGACGGGCGCGGCCTTAAACTCACAGATGCGGGGGCAAGGTTGCGCGACGCCAGCGCCGAGGCGTTCGAGCGTCTGCGCGATGTGTGTGCCGAACTCACCCAGCGCAGCGCCGACGCACCGTTTGTACTGGGATGCTCGGGCAGCCTGCTGGCCCGCTGGTTGATCCCGCGTCTGGGGCGCTTGAATGCCGACTTGCCGGACTTGCGTCTGCACCTGTCGGCGGGTGACGGCGATCTCGACCCCAGGCGCCCCGGCCTTGATGCCTTGCTGGTATTCGCCGAGCCACCGTGGCCGGCGGATATGCAGGTGTATGAGCTGGCCAGCGAGCGCATCGGCGCGGTCATGAGTCCACGATTCGCCGGTTACGAGCGCCTGCGCCAGGCACCCGCCCAGGCCTTGCGTGGCGAGCCTTTGTTACACACCACATCGCGCCCGCAGGCCTGGCCCAGCTGGGCGCAGCAACACGGGATCGAGCCCGGCGCGCTGAAATTCGGCCAGGGTTTTGAACATTTGTATTATTTGCTGGAGGCAGCCGTGGCGGGCCTGGGCGTGGCGATTGCGCCACAACCGCTGGTGGCAGAGGACCTGCGAGCGGGTCGGCTGGTAGCGCCGTGGGGCTTCAGTGAAACTCCGGCGCACCTGGCGTTGTGGCTACCCAAGCGCGCCGCAGATGGGCGCGCCGGGCAATTGGCGCAGTGGCTCAAGGCTGAGCTGGCGCGCCAAATCGTTTAGTCGCCGCGCTTGCACAGCAGGTAAGCCGCCAGCAGACCCAGTGCACCGACAGCGACGCCGGCTGTGGTCCATGGGTGCTCTTGTGCGTAGTCGCGAGTGGCAACGCCGGTTTCGCGGATTTTGACTTTGCTTTCTTCGTAGGCATCGCTGATCAGGTGGCGAGAGTGCTTGAGGGCATTCTCGGCATTGCTTTTGAGGGCCTTCAGCGTTTTGCGCGACTCATCGGATGCGTCGTCCTTGAGGCTCTCGAGGGATTTGAGCAGGCTCGAAATCTCGGCTTCCATGCTTTCCAGCGACGCTTTGCGTAAAGAAGTGTTGGCCATGTGGACATCTCCTGAAGTGATTGAGTGGCGTGTGTAGATACCGACTGCGGCCGTTTCAGAAAGTGCATTAAATCTGAACTTTCGTAGCCAAGCGGTCGCCTCAAGCAGTACGAATATTCACTGCTAGTCTTGATTGACGACCCTAGGAGAAATGCCATGAGTGAACATCACACCTACAAGAAAGTCGAATTGGTCGGCTCATCCACCACCACCATCGAAGATGCGATCCAGAATGCCCTGGCCGAAGCCAGCAAAAGCCTCAAGCATCTGGAGTGGTTTGAAGTGACTGAAACACGTGGGCATATCGAGAATGGCAAGGTCGCGCACTATCAGGTCACTCTCAAGGTGGGATTCCGAATTGCCACTAGTTGATCGGGCGCGTGGAACTTTGATCGCTGGCCGATTGCCATAACCTGCGCTACACCCAATGCATGCCGACGCCTTAAGCGTCGGCATGCTCTTTTCGACCAGCGCAAGGAAAGTATCGGATGAAGAAGTTCTTGTTGGCGGTAGGTTTGTTGAGCATTGCAGGTACGGCCCTGGCGGCGGGCAAACCTTGTGACGAGCTGAAAAGCGACCTCACGGCAAAGCTTGATGCCAAGGGCGTTCAGCACTATTCGCTGGATGTTGTGGACAAAGGCGCTGCCGCCGATGGCCAAGTGATTGGCAGTTGCGAAGGCGGCACCAAGGAAATCGTCTACAAGCGCGGTTAATCCCGTGTTGCAGACCTGAAAAACCGACGCAGGCGCGTCGGTTTTTTTTCGTCTGGGGGTTTAGCCCTTCATCACCTGCGCCAGCAGCTCGTAGGAATGAATCCGATCGGCATGCTCATACAGGTCGCAGGTAAAGATCAGTTCGTCGGCGCCGGTCTGTTCGATCAGCACCTGCAGTTTGGCGCGGATTTTCGCCGGGCTGCCCACCATCGCCAGGCCGAGGAAACTGCCCACCGCCTCTTTCTCGTGGGGCAGCCACAGGCCGTCCATGCTTTTCACCGGCGGGCGCTGCACCAGGCTTTGCCCACGCATCAGCGCGAGAATGCGCTGGTACACCGAGGTGGCCAGGTAGTCGGCCTGTTCATCGGTGTCAGCGGCGACCAGCGGAATGCCGAGCATCACGTAGGGCTTGTCCAGCACGGCCGACGGCGTGAAGTGATTGCGGTACACCCGAATCGCTTCATGCATCAGGCGCGGTGCGAAATGTGAGGCGAAGGCGTAGGGCAAGCCACGTTCACCGGCCAATTGCGCGCTGAACAGGCTCGAGCCCAGCAACCATACCGGCACGTTGGTGCCGGTGCCCGGTACCGCGATCACTCGCTGATCGGGCGTGCGCGGTCCGAGGTAGGCCATCAGCTCGGCCACGTCTTGCGGGAAGTCGTCCGCGCTGCCGGAGCGTTCACGGCGCAGGGCGCGGGCGGTCATCTGGTCGGAACCGGGCGCACGGCCAAGGCCCAGGTCGATACGGCCAGGGTACAGGCTCTCCAGGGTGCCGAACTGCTCGGCGATCACCAGCGGCGCGTGGTTGGGCAGCATCACCCCGCCGGAGCCGACACGGATAGTCGAGGTCCCACCGGCCAGGTAGCCGAGCAACACCGACGTGGCCGAGCTGGCGATACCGTCCATATTGTGGTGTTCGGCCACCCAGAAACGGTTATAGCCGAGCTTTTCCACATGCTGGGCAAGGTCCAGGGAATTGCGCAGCGATTGCGCCGCACTGCCATTGGCGCGCACGGGCACCAGGTCGAGGGTCGAGAACTTTACGTCGGACAGCGATTTCATAGCCTGCTTCTCCAATAGGGGCGCAGGCTTCTTAGACGAACCAAAACCTGCCGCTTCATGTGCATGTTCTATGCAATGAGGGCATATACCCGAGATTCAATAGCAGTTATGAAATTTCCTACTTATTTGGTAGGTCTTTCCGACAAGATGAACTTTGCCATGGCGTCTATCCTCAGAACCTTACCGACGCAAAACCACCGTTCGAGGAGAAAGCTATGAGTATCGTTAAAAAGGCATCCGCGCATTGGGAAGGTGATCTGAAGACCGGCCTGGGTTCCATTTCCACCGAGACCGGCGTGCTGCGCGAAGCGCCCTATGGCTTCAAGGCACGTTTCGAAGGCGGCAAGGGTACCAACCCTGAAGAGCTGATCGGTGCGGCCCACGCCGGCTGTTTCTCTATGGCGTTTTCCATGATTCTCGGCGATGCAGGCCTTAAGGCTGACAGCATCGACACCGAAGCCCAGGTGACGCTCGATCAGGTCGAGGGCGGTTTTGCGATTACCGCTGTGCATCTGGTGCTTAAAGCCAAGATTCCGGGCGCCAGCCAGGCGCAGTTCGACGAACTGAGCAAAAAGGCCAAGGAAGGGTGCCCGGTATCCAAAGTGCTGAACGCAACCATCACCCTGGATGCCACGCTGGTGAGCTAACCCCAGGATCGTGTGGGAGGGGGCTTGCTCCGGATAGCAGAGTGTCAGTCGACGCATATATGACTGATGCACCGCTGTCGGGAGCAAGCTCTCTCCCACATTTTTTGTTCTGCGTTAAATAAGAACTCGTGTTTCCTAAATGTGGTCCTATAGCCTATGCAGCCTAGACGCACACCCGTGCGCAATGCATTCAGGGAGCTACACACATGAAACGTTTTGCTTTGGCGGTCATCTGCGGCGTATTGGCCACTTCGGCTGTGGCCGCGCCAAAAGACTGCGAAGAGCTCCGCAAGGAAATCGAAGTAAACATCCAGGCCAAGGCGATCCCGTCCTATACCCTGGAAATCATCACGGCCGAGGAAGCCAAGAATCACGACAGCGCCATGATCGTCGGCACGTGCGAAAACGGCACCAAGCGCATCCTCTACCAGAAGAACAACGACTGATCAGATGCAGTTCACGCTGC
Source organism: Pseudomonas fluorescens (assembly GCF_002837185.1). Classification (GTDB taxonomy): domain Bacteria; phylum Pseudomonadota; class Gammaproteobacteria; order Pseudomonadales; family Pseudomonadaceae; genus Aquipseudomonas; species Aquipseudomonas fluorescens_AM. The sequence goes on from NZ_KZ477987.1 coordinate 259,751, forward strand.
GCTCTTCAGCCAGCAACTGGCGCGTCGAGTCATACAGGCGGATGTTGGGCGTGAACGCCAGTGAGCGCCCTTCCAGTACGTAGCGCTGGCCGGCCTGGAAGTGGTCGTACTGCAAGGTCATGAAGCAGGTTCGGTACATCATCTGGCTGAGCCCCCCCAACCCACCACCGGCGGGCACTTCGAAGTCGAAGCGCACCATCAGTTCGTGGGCCCCGGGCGGCATTTGGAAATAGCGCCCGTCTTCGAGGTTTTTCCCGTCCAGGCGCTGAGCCATGACCAATTTGGCGCCCGGGGTGGGTGTGGTGAAATCCACCCAGGCCTGCTGCGGGTCCACGGGTGGGATCGGCGTCGATGCGCAAGCGCTGAGCAACAGGGCGGCGACGGGATACAAAAGCTGGCGCATGGCAGGTACTCAACGCGAGAAGATATTTTGAGTATAAACACGCCATCACGCGGAACATTCAAATTCAATTCAAGCGCACCCACTACCCAGGAGCAGTCGCGGCATGATCAGGCGTTTTCTTCCAGGGTTGATGGTTATGTTGCTCAGCGGCTGCTCCAGCGTCAGTTACTACGGCCAGTTAGCAAGTGGCCAGTGGCAACTGCTGCGGGCGCGGGAACCGGTGGCCGAGGTCATCGCCGATCCGGCCCGTCCTCAATCGTTGCGTGAGCATCTGCTTCAATCCCAGAAGGCCCGCGCGTTCGCCAGCGAACAGCTGCACTTGCCCGACAATCAAAGCTACCGGCTGTATGCCGATATTGGTCGACCCTATGTGGTGTGGAATGTCTTCGCCACGCAGGAATTTTCTTTGTCTGCGCAAAACCACTGCTTCCCCATCGCCGGTTGCGTGGCCTACCGCGGCTATTACAGCCAGGGTGCGGCGCGTGGCGAGGCGGCGTTGCTGCGCCAACAAGGCATGGACGTGGCGATTGGCGGCGTCGAAGCCTATTCCACGCTGGGCTGGTTCAACGACCCGATCATCAGTTCGATGATGAACTGGGGCGATGAGCGTTTGGCCACGCTGATCTTCCACGAGCTGGCGCATCAGCGCGTCTACGTGAAGGACGACACCGAATTCAATGAGTCATTCGCCAGCTTTGTCGAGCAGGAAGGTACGCGACAATGGCGCGCCGCCCGTGGCCTGGCGCCGCTGAGCGATGCGACGTTGCAGCAGCGCGACCAGTTTACCCAGTTGATACTCGATACCCGCAAACGCCTGGAAAACCTCTACGCCCAGCCGTTGGCGGCCGATGTGATGCGCCAGGCCAAGGCCGCGCAGTTCGAACGCCTGCGCAGGGAGTACCGCCAACTGCGCGACAGCCAGTGGGGCGGCGACAAGCGTTACGACGCGTGGATCAACCAGCCGATGAACAACGCGCGGCTGCTGCCGTTCGGGCTGTACGACCAGTGGGTGCCGGCGTTTGCGGCGTTGTTTGCGCAGGAGGGACGGGATTGGGTGAAGTTCTATGGGGCGGTGGAGAAGTTGGGAGGGTTGCCGGTGGAGCAGCGCAGGGCGGTGTTGAGGCAGTTGGAGAAAGCTGCTCTTTAGGGCCTCATCGGGGGCAAGCCCCCTCCCACATTTTGAGCGGTGTACACAGGTCAATTGTGGGAGGGGGCTTGCCCCCGATGGCGGCCTCAAGGCCGCTGCAAAAATGCCTGATGCATGTCTGCCAACGTCTCAAAATGCCAGGTCGGCGCTTCGGCATTCAGCTCTTCAAAGCTGCCAAACCCATAGCCTACCGCCGCCGAGTCGAGCCCATTGCTGCGCGCGCCGATCAGGTCATGCTTGCGATCACCGATCATCAAGGTGGTGGCCGGGTCCAGCCCTTCTTCACGCACTAGGTGGGCGATCAGCTCGACCTTGTTGGTGCGCGTGCCATCCATCTCGCTGCCGTAAATCACCTTGAAGTGCTTGGCAAAGTCGAAATGCCGCGCGATCTCGCGGGCGAATTCCCACGGCTTGGATGTCGCCACATACAGTTGGCGGCCCTGGCGGTTCAGTTCTTCCAGCAAGGGCATCACGCCGTCGAATATCTGGTTTTCATAAAGTCCGGTGACCTTGAAGCGCTCGCGATAGAAATTCACCGCTTCCCACGCCTTGGCCTCGTCGAAGCCATAGAACTGCATGAACGCCTGCAGCAACGGCGGGCCGATGAAGTGTTCGAGCCGGGTCAGGTCCGGCTCGTCGATGCCCAGTTTGCCGAGGGCGTACTGGATCGACCGGGTGATGCCCTCGCGCGGGTCGGTGAGGGTGCCATCCAGGTCGAACAGCACGGTCTGGTGGTGCAGGGTCATTGGTCGAATCCTTGCGCGATGTGCAGGTCTTTGAGCTTCACGTAGTTCGCCGCGCTGTAGGTGAAAAAGGCACGCTCCTTGTCGGTCAGTGGGCGGACCTGTTTAACCGGACTGCCGACATACAAAAAGCCGCTGTCGAGTTTCTTGCCCGGCGGCACCAGACTGCCGGCCCCAATGATCACGTCATCCTCCACCACTGCGCCGTCCATGACGATGCTGCCCATGCCAATCAGGATGCGGCTGCCCACGGTGCAGCCATGCAGCATGACTTTGTGAGCGATGGTGACGTCGTCACCGATCAACAGCGGGAAACCGTCCGGGTTGAACGGGCCGGCGTGGGTGATGTGCAGGACACAGCCGTCCTGCACGCTGGTGCGCGCACCGATACGGATACGGTGCATGTCGCCGCGAATAACCGTCAATGGCCAGACCGAGCTGTCGGCGCCGATTTCGACATCGCCGATCACCACCGCCGAAACATCGACAAAAGCCCCGGTGCCCAGGGTTGGCGTGTGATTCTGATAGGTGCGAAGGGTCACGATAGCCTCTCTCTGTTGTACTGATAGCTGCGGTGGGTGTTGATTGTAATTAAGATGGCCCCATCTTTGTCTTATCTGTTTCTTCAGCCAAGGTGCCAACCGTGAGCGCGAACAACCCCCTTCTGCAGCCCTACGACCTGCCGCCGTTCTCGGCGATCCGTGCCGAGCATGTCCAGCCGGCCATCGAACAGATCCTGGCCGACAACCGTGCAGCGATCGCAGACATCCTGCAAAGCCAGGGCAAAAATCCGACATGGGCGGGTCTGGTCCTGGCCATGGACGAGCTCAACGATCGCCTCGGCGCGGCCTGGAGCCCTGTCAGCCACCTCAATGCGGTGTGTAACAGCGCCGAGCTGCGCGAAGCCTATGAGGCGTGCCTGCCGGCATTGAGCGCCTATTCCACCGAGATGGGGCAGAACCGTGAACTGTTCCAGGCCTTCGAAGCCCTGGCCAACAGCCCGGAGGCCGCTGGTTTCGATGTGGCGCAAAAAACCATCCTGGAACACGCCCTGCGCGACTTCCGCCTGTCGGGTATCGATTTGCCGCCCGAGCAGCAGAAGCGCTACGCCGAAGTGCAAAGCAAGCTGTCGGAGCTGGGCAGCAAATTCTCCAACCAGTTGCTGGACGCTACCCAGGCCTGGACCCGGCACGTCAGCGACGAAGCCACCCTCGCCGGCCTGACCGATTCGGCCAACGCGCAAATGGCCGCCGCCGCCCAGGCCAAAGGTCTCGATGGCTGGCTGATCACTCTCGAATTTCCGAGCTATTACGCGGTAATGACCTACGCCCAGGACCGTACCCTGCGTGAAGAAGTCTACGCGGCCTACTGCACCCGCGCGTCGGACCAGGGCCCGAATGCCGGTCAGAACGATAACGGCCCGGTGATGGAACAGATCCTCGACTTGCGTCAGGAACTGGCTCAATTGCTGGGCTACGCGTCGTTTGCCGAACTGAGCCTGGCCACCAAAATGGCCGAGTCGAGCGATCAGGTGCTGAGTTTCCTGCGCGACCTGGCCCGGCGCAGCAAGCCGTTCGCGACCCAGGACCTGCAGCAGCTCAAGGCCTACGCCGCCGAACAAGGTTGTGCCGACCTGCAAAGTTGGGACAGCGGTTTCTACGGCGAAAAACTGCGCGAGCAGCGCTACAGCGTGTCCCAGGAAGCCCTGCGCGCCTACTTCCCGATCGACAAGGTGCTTGGCGGCCTGTTCGCCATTGTGCAGCGCCTGTATGGCATCGAAATCGCCGAGCAGAAAGGTTTCGACGCCTGGCACCCGGACGTGCGCCTGTTCGAGATCAAGGAAAACGGCCAGCACGTCGGCCGCTTCTTCTTTGACTTGTATGCCCGCGCCAACAAGCGTGGCGGTGCCTGGATGGACGGCGCCCGCGACCGCCGCCGCACCGTCGATGGCGTGCTGCAAAGCCCGGTGGCCAACCTGGTGTGCAACTTCACCCCGGCCGACAGTGGCAAGCCTGCCCTGCTGACCCACGATGAAGTCACCACCCTGTTCCACGAATTCGGCCATGGCCTGCACCACCTGTTGACCCGCGTTGAACACGCCGGCGTATCCGGTATCAACGGCGTGGCCTGGGATGCGGTGGAGTTGCCGAGCCAGTTCATGGAGAACTGGTGCTGGGAGCCTGAAGGCCTGGCGCTGATTTCCGGTCATTACGAAACCGGTGAACCGTTGCCCCAGGACCTGCTGGAAAAAATGCTCGCGGCGAAGAATTTCCAGTCCGGCCTGATGATGGTGCGCCAGCTGGAGTTCTCGATGTTCGACTTCGAACTGCACGCCACCCACGGCGACGGTCGCAGTGTGGCGCAGGTGCTGGAAGGTGTGCGCGATGAGGTCTCGGTGATGCGTCCGCCGGCCTACAATCGTTTCCCCAATAGCTTTGCGCATATCTTCGCCGGCGGTTATGCGGCGGGTTACTACAGCTACAAGTGGGCCGAAGTGCTCTCGGCGGATGCCTTCTCCAAGTTCGAAGAAGACGGCGTGCTCAATGCCCAGACCGGCCGCGCCTTCCGGGAAGCGATTCTCGCACGGGGCGGTTCCCAGGAACCGATGGTGTTGTTCGTCGACTTCCGCGGACGGGCGCCGTCGATTGACGCACTCTTGCGCCACAGCGGCCTGAGTGAGGACGCGGCAGCATGAGTGAAGGGCCTGTGATTACCAAAAAGCAATTCATCGCCGGGGCGGTCTGCCCGGCGTGCAGCGAGCCGGACAAGCTGAAGATGTGGACCGAAGACGACGTGCCGCACCGCGAATGTGTGGCCTGCGGCTATACCGATACGCTCAATGACCAGGGGCTGTCAGTGCCCAGGGAGCTGGGTACGCGGGTCAATACCTCGGCCTTGAAAGCGCCGGCCGACCCTAAGGTGCAAGCGGTGCAGTTCTTCCCCAATCCAAAGCTGAAAAAAGACTAGCAGCCTTACGCCGATCCAAGATGTGGGAGGGGGGCTTGCCCCTGTGACGGCCGGACAGCCGACGCGGTTCTACCTGACACGCCGAGGTCCAAATGTGGGAGGGGCTTGCCCCTGTGACGGCCGGACAGCCGACGCAGTTCTACCTGACACTCCGAGGTCCAAATGTGGGAGGGGCTTGCCCCTGTGACGGCCGGACAGCCGACGCGGTTCTACCTGACACTCCGAGGTCCAAATGTGGGAGGGGGCTTGCCCCCGATGGCGGCCTCTGGGCCGACCAGGATGCTGGATTGGAACGAGTACATATCCGTTTCTGCAGTAACGGCTGCTATGGGTTCCGCTTTTACAGCGGGTCACTTTTGGAAAAGAGCCCCAAAAGTAACCAAAA
>NZ_KZ477988.1:0-96793 GCF_002837185.1 Pseudomonas fluorescens
GGTTAGCCGCACTGGGCCATGGATGGCCCATTGCGGCGGCCCACGGATTCAAGCCCACATTTGGACCGGGATCGACACAACAGCCTGGCCGGCTCTGAGGCCGCCATCGGGGGCAAGCCCCCTCCCACATTGGATCTGCGGTGTGGTTAATGGACGGTTACAATACCGCTCCACCAAGGAGCCTTCATGTCCACCCTGCTCGCCGACTGGCGCCACCGCCCCACCCATCGCCGTGTCTGGGCCCTGGCCGCGCCGATGATCCTGTCGAATATTTCCGTGCCGCTGGTGGCCCTGGTCGACAGCATGGTCATCGGTCATCTGCCCCACGCCCACCAACTGGGTGCCGTGGCCGTCGGCGCCAGCCTGTATACCTTCCTCGCCTGGGCCATGGGCTTCTTGCGCATGGGCTCCACCGGCTTTGCCGCCCAGGCTGCCGGGCGCAATGACGGCGCGGCTTTGCGCCAGGTGCTGTTGCAAGGCCTGCTGCTGGCGCTGGGGCTGGCGATGTTGCTGGGCACCGTGGGTATTCCGCTCAGCCATCTGGCGCTGGAGTGGATGCAGCCCTCGGCCGAACTGAACCAACTGACCCGGGAATTCTTCCATACGCGCCTGTTCGGACTGCCTGCCGCGCTTGCCAGCTACGCGCTGGTCGGCTGGTTCCTCGGCACCCAGAACGCCCGTGCGCCGTTGGCCATCCTGCTGACCACCAACCTGGTCAATATCGCGCTGAACCTGTGGTTCGTTCTGGGCCTGGATTGGGGCGTGGTCGGCTCGGCCCGCGCCTCGGTGATCGCGGAGTGGACCGGCGCCCTGCTCGGCCTGGCCCTTACGCAAAAAGCCCTGCGCGCCTATCCCGGGCATATCGCCTGGGCCGCACTGAAGCAATGGCAAAGCTGGCGCCCGCTGCTGGCGGTGAATCGCGATATCTTTATCCGCAGCCTGGCGTTGCAGTCGGTGTTTTTCATGATCACCGTACAAGGCGCGCGCCTGGGGGACGCCACAGTTGCAGCCAATGCCCTGTTACTCAATGGCCTGTTACTGACGGCACATGCCCTGGATGGCCTGGCCCACGCGGTCGAGGCCCTGTGCGGCCACGCCATTGGCGCACGTGACCGCCAGGCGTTAAGGCGATCATTGGTGGTTGCCTGTGGATGGTCGCTGATCGCCAGCGTCGGGTTCGCCCTGCTGTTCACCTTCGGCGGCCATCTGTTTATCGCCATGCAAACAGACATTCCCAGCGTGCGCGAAACCGCCGACATCTACCTGCCCTACCTCGCGGTATTGCCGTTGATCGCAGTGTGGAGTTATTTGCTCGATGGGCTGTTTATCGGCGCCACGCGGGCGCGGGAAATGCGCAATGGGATGTTGCTGACGGTGCTGCTGATGCTGCCAATTGCGTGGGCATTGCAGGGGTTGGGCAACCACGGGTTGTGGATCACCTTTCTGTTGTTCATGGCGGTGCGCAGTTTGACCCTGTGGGCAATTGCCTGGCGGCTGAATCGGCAAGGGCTGTGGCTGGGCGCCAACTGAACAAAGGCAATCCAAATGTGGGAGGGGGCAAGCCCCCTCCCACATGTTTTACGAGGACAGGTAGGAAGAACGGGTCAGGCCCAGGCGCAACGCGTCCAGGAACTGGGTGCGTTCCGACGCGGAGATCTTCGCGCTGGCACACTTGTCGCGGTAATGCGTCATCAATTCCTCCGGCGACAAGTGCACATAGCGCAGCATGTCTTCGATGGTGTCGTGAGTCTCGATCCCGGCGCTGTACACCGAACCGTCTTCACGCTGGTAGATGTTCACCGAATCGGTGTCGCCGAACAGGTTGTGCATATCGCCGAGGATTTCCTGATACGCGCCGACCAGGAAGATGCCCAGCAGGTAGTCTTCGCCCTCGTTCAAGGCATGGACCGGCAGGCTGGTCTCGATGCTCTGCTCGTCGACGTACTGCTTGATCTTGCCGTCGGAGTCACAGGTCAGGTCTTGCAGCACGGCGCGGCGCAGCGGCTCTTCGTCGAGGCGATGCAGCGGCAGAATAGGCAGTACCTGGCCGATGGCCCAGGTGTCCGGCAGGCTCTGGAACACCGAGAAGTTGCAGATGTACTTGTCGGCCAGCTTGTCGTTGAGTTCGTCCAGCACCTGGCGGTGCGAGCGCTGGCGGGCCTTGAGCGAGTTGTGCAGGCGACGGCACACCGCGAAGTAGCACTGCTCGGCCAGGGCTTTCTCGGCCAGGGTCAGCTTGCCGTCGGCATACTGGGTGGCCACGTCGCTCATGTAGTGAGTGGCGCGCCAGTAGGTTTCGGTGACCATCTCGATATCGGTCGGGCCGAGCAGGTCCACCAGCCACTGCACGGTTTCCGGCAGGCTTTCCTTGTTTTCGATGGTCGGGATTTCGTCGTTGTGTTTCTCGACGTCAGTCACCTGCACCACCAGCATGGCGTGGTGGGCCGTCAGGGAACGGCCACTCTCGGAGAAGATGTGCGGGTGCGGCAGGCTCTGCGCGTCGCAGAACTCCTTGAGCATGCCCACCACCACGCCGGCGTAGTCGTCCATGTCGTAGTTGATCGAGCTGGCGTTGCGCGAGTGGGTACCGTCGTAGTCCACGCCCAGGCCACCGCCCACATCGATGTGGTCCACCGGCAGGCCGAGGTTGCGCAGTTCGCCGTAATAACGAATGGCTTCCTTGAACCCGTGCTGGTAGTCGGCCAGGTTGGCGATCTGCGAGCCCATATGGAAGTGCAGCAGGCGGATGCCCTGGTCCAGGCCGGCCGCGCGAAAACGCTCGACCACCGACAGCAGCTGCGCCGCCGACAAACCGAACTTGGACTTCTCGCCACCGGTGTCCGCCCACTTGCTCGAGGCCAGGGACGACAGGCGCACACGCAAGCCCACCTGCGGCTTGACCTTGAGGCTGGCGGCCTCTTCGATCACCAGTTCAACTTCGGATTCTTTCTCGATCACGATGAACACGTTGTGGCCGAGCTTCTGGCCCATCAGCGCCAGGCGGATGAATTCACGGTCTTTGTAGCCGTTGCAGACAATGGTGCCGCCCTTCGGTGCCAGGGCCAGCACGGCCAGCAGCTCCGGCTTGGAGCCGGCTTCCAGGCCGATGGAGACGTTCTGGGTGGCGATGATGTTCTCGATCACCGCTTCCTGCTGGTTCACCTTGATCGGGTACAGCGCGGTGTACTGGCTCTGGTATTCCAGGCGCTCGATGTTCGAATCGAAGGCACCGGTGAGCTGGCGCACACGGTCTTGCAGGATATCGGGGAAGCGCACCAGCAGCGGCAACGACAGGCCGCTTTTGCGCAGCTCGTCGACTTGCTCGTACAGATCGACAGGCGTGCTGTTCGGACCGTTCGGACGGACTTCTACGCGACCGGCTTCATTGATCGCGAAATAACCGGCCCCCCAATGGCGAATCCCGTAAACACTGCGGCTGTCCGCAACTGTCCATTGGCTGCCATCGTCTTTGCGTGTGCGTCGTACGGACATCGAAGTCCCCTATAAATGAAGGCGAAGGCACCACCTCAAGCGGAGGCTGGCGCAGTCTAAAGAATGAAAATGACGATTTGCCTGTTAAGGGAGGTAGACCTCGCTCGCAGGACAGAGTTTAGACACAGGTTGGGAAGAGGCTTTCAGCCGCCGGACTTCTTGGCCTTGTAACCGAGCTTGATCAGCTCGGCCAACAGCAGTTCGACATGCTCGCCCTGGATCTCGATGACCCCGTCTTTCAACGCGCCACCGGTGCCGCAGCGCTTTTTCAGCGTGGTGGCAAGTTCCTTGAGCGCCTCTTCGGCCAGCGGCACGCCGGTGATGGTGGTCACCGTCTTGCCGCCACGGCCTTTGCTCTCGCGGCGTACGCGGGCAATGCCGTCGCCTTCGGGAATCAGGGTTTGTTTGCAGGTGCACGAATCCACGGGCTGACGGCAGTCCGGGCAGTGTCGACCTGCATCGGTGGAAAATACCAGGCCACCCAAGGCGGCGAAGGATGCGGCTTTCTTGGCCACCGGCAATCCTCTAGGGGATGAAAAGTGGCGCAGTGTAACGGCAAAAAGCCAAGTTGCTAAGGGCCAAATGGCGCCATTTCATGCAACTTTAGCGACGCAACGCCAGATAGCGCCGCAGGCCTTCTTGCGCGTCCGGGCAGTAAGGCTTGTGTTTGGCCTCGCTCAAGACCGTTTCAATCGGCAGGAAGCGCGCTTCCATGACTTCTTCGGGCTGCAGGCACAGGGGCCCGTCCCATACCGCCGAGTAGGAGGTGCACCAAAGCCTGCTGTCGCCGTCTTCGAAATAGAAATGGTCATGTTCGATCAATTCCACGCCGCTGACGCCAAGCTCTTCTGCAAGTTCACGGGCCGCCGAATCGGCATAGGTTTCCCCTGCCGCGACCATCCCGCCCGCTGCCGTGTCCCAGAAACCGGGATACAACGCTTTGCTCAGGGTGCGCCGATGCACACACAGCTCGCCCCTGGAGTTGAACAGGAAGATAAAGGTGCAACGGCCAATCAGCCCGCGCTGGCGCAGGTCGGACCTTACGAGGGTACCGAGCGGGTTGTCGTGTTCGTCAACCCACTGGATCAGTTCAGCATCGGAGGCTACCCGGTGGGCGGCCTCCTTTTGAGTAGCGTCCATCATCAACCCTGGTTGAGGAGCTGACGCAAATCGATCACTGCAGCGTTGGCCCGGGAAATGTAGTTGGCCATCACCAGCGAGTGGTTCGCCAGTACGCCGAAGCCACTGCCATTGAGAATCATGGGGCTCCACACCGGCTCCTGCGAGGCCTCCAGCTCACGAATGATCTGGCGCACGCTGACCGTGGCGTTTTTCTTGGCCAGCACGTCGGCAAAGTCGACCTCGATGGAGCGCAGCAGATGGGACAGCGCCCACGCCTGGCCACGGGCCTCATAGAACACGTTGTCGATCTGCATCCATGGGGTCTCGACCACTTCTTCATCGACCTGGGGCACTTCACCCGGCGCCAGCGCTTCGGTTTTCAGCGCGGTGTTCAGCTTGACCCGGCCCACGCTGGCCGACAGACGCTGCGACAGCGAACCCAGACGGGTGGCGACATCGCCCAGCCAGTTGTTCAGGTTGTCGGCGCGGGCATAGAACAGCGCACCCTTCTGATTCGGGTCGGACAGGCGTGCTTCGTAGCGACTCAGGGAATTGATGCCTTCCTGGTATTCCGACTCGCTGGACGGCAGCACCCAGCTCTTGTTGTCAAAGTTGAAACGCGGCTCGGCCTTGGCCAGATCAGCGTCTTCAGCCGACTGCGACTGGGAACGGGCGAAATCCTTGCGCAGGGCGCGGGTCAGGTCGCGTACCTGCACCAGCACGCCGTACTCCCAGCTCGGCATGTTGTCCATCCACAGGCCTGGCGGGAAGCGATCATTGGAAATGTAGCCACCGGGCTTGTCCAGCAAGGTACCCACTACGTTTTTCAGGGTTTCGACCGTGGTGTAGCCGATCACCATCTGCTTGCCTTCCTTCTCGGCGGCAAGCTGGGCGTTTTGCTGGACCGGAAACAAGGCCGGCTCCTGGCTCCAATACCAACCCAGGCCACCGGTGACCAGAAGGTACAAGCAGATCACGCTGAGCAAGGCGCGGCTCATCAGCAGGTTGCGAACGTAGCTGCGGTTGGCCGACTTGGGCTCAGGGGCGGGGCCTTTGGCACTGCCTTCACGGTTTTTCCAGTCCAGCATGGCGATATCCTTTCAATCACTTGAGTTCATGCACATCAATTGTCCGGGTGCGGTCAAACACTCCGACCACAACCCTACCCCATCGTGCCCATCGGTGCGGCGCTTTTAAACCAAACTGGCGCATACCCGAGGGTGGACTATAAAGGATGCACGCCTTTTACACAGCGCGACCACAAGGTCAAAAAATGAATACCGCAGACGCGTACTTAATTGACGTATGACACTCATGCAATAGAAAAAGAGATGCTAGCATAGGGCCACTAGTCGACCTCAGCATGCACCTTCACAGTAGTCAGGATATGACCGAGTCAGAAGACCCCAGCCGCGAGCGTCTCAAGCAGCATTTTGCCCAGCGGGTAATTCATCAGGCACGTCAAATTCTTGAGATCTGGCAGCGCCTGCAGCGCAGCGAATGGTCGAACGCCGACTTCTCCGAGCTCAGCGAAGCCACTCTGCGCCTGCTGCGCTTTGCCGAGCGTTTCGAACAGCCCGAGCACCGCCAACTGGCCCAGCACATTGGCGAGTCCCTCAAGGCCGTGGACGAAAACCGTGGCCGCCTGAGCAGTCACCTGATCACCGAGCTCAACCGTTTGATGCAGCGCCTGTCGCGTACCGGGCTGCGTCAGGGCGATCAGCTTGAGCAAACCCAGCTGCCGCCGATGCGCAAGCCGATCTACGTGATGCTGGCCGACCACGACCGCGCCGAACGCCTGGCCAAGCAGCTGGAATTTTTTGGCATGAGCGCGCAGTCCCTGGACAGCGTCGCAGCGTTTCGCGCCTCCATGGCCGAGCGCCTGCCGTCGGCCATCGTGATGGACGTCGACTTCTGCGGCACCGGGCTGGGGCTAAAACTGGCCGCCGAAGCCCAGCAGGGCCTGGAGCAAAAGCTGCCGCTGCTGTTTTTCAGCCTGCATGAGACCGACACGCCGACGCGTCTGGCCGCCGTGCGCGCCGGTGGCGAAGAATTCCTCACTGGCACGCTGGAAGCCTCGAGCCTGCTGGAAAAGATCGAAGTGCTGACCTGCGTCGCTCAATATGAGCCGTATAAGGTGCTGATCATTGACGACTCCCGCGCCCAGGCGTTGCACACCGAGCGCCTGCTCAACAGCGCCGGCATCGTCACCCGCACCTTGATCGAGCCGATCCAGGCCATGGCCGAGCTGGCGGACTTCCAGCCCGACCTGATCATCCTCGACATGTACATGCCCGCCTGCACCGGCACCGAGCTGGCCAAGGTGATTCGCCACAACGACCGCTATGTCAGCGTGCCGATCATCTACCTGTCGGCCGAAGATGACCTGGACAAACAGCTCGATGCGATGAGCGAAGGCGGTGACGACTTCCTGACCAAGCCGATCAAGCCGCGCCATCTGATCACCACCGTGCGCAACCGCGCGGCGCGCGCGCGCAATTTGAAGGCGCGGATGGTGCGCGACAGCCTGACCGGGCTGTACAACCACACGCATATCCTGCAATTGCTCGAAGACTGCAGCTTCCGCGCCCGTCGCGAAAACAAGCCGCTGAGCTTCGCCATGCTGGATATCGATCACTTCAAGCGGGTCAATGACAGCCACGGTCACCCCATGGGCGATCGCGTCATCAAAAGCCTGGCCTTGTTCCTCAAGCAGCGCCTGCGCAAGACCGATTACATCGGCCGCTATGGCGGTGAGGAATTTGCCATCGTGATGCCCGACACCGACCTCGAATCGGCCTGCAAAGTGCTGGACGACATTCGTGGGCGCTTTGCGGAAATCCACTACCCGGCCCAGCCACAGGACTTATGGTGCACCTTCAGTGCCGGGCTGGTGGAACTGTGCGACGGCTCCGACAGCCTGATGATGGCCGCCCAGGCCGACGAGGCGCTGTACCGTGCCAAGCATGCGGGACGCAACCGCGTGCAGGCGGCTCGCCCATCAAAGCAAAGTGCCATCTTTTCACCGGAATTCACTGATTCGGTCATAACGTTGTAATGGAAACGCAATAACTTCAGGCACCTATCTTTTGCTGTCGGTTGAAACCACGCATGCGCCTGAAGCTGCTGACCAATCTCAATACCCTTCTTCTGGTTGCCGTGTGCCTGGCACTTGGCGCGACGCTATGGTGGTCGCAACGGGCGCTGGAGCGCCCGTACCTGTTGATGGAGCGCTATCTGGGGCTGTCCCAGGTCTTTGAGAACCAGGCCGCACGCAATATCGACGACTACCTGGCCAGCGGCGATGCCCTGCGGTTGAGCAGCGCCGGCCAGAGCCTGGAAAGCCTGTTGCAGCAGCTCGACTCACTGCCGCCCGAGTTGGCGCAAAGCCTGCGCCCCAGCCTCGCGGACCTGGATGCCTTCAGCAAAACCGACCTGCTCGCCGCCGGTAAGCTGGCCGGGGACCCGCAAGCGCTGCTGCTGCAAGCCGAACGCGAACTGGGGGCGAACCTGGAGCAACTGAGCCAGTACGCCGGCACGGTCGATTCTGCGGAGGCAGCGCGCTACCTGCCGCCGCTGCTGGCCGCCTCGCAACACCTGGGCAAACTGTCACTGGCGCGCGACAAACTGGTCAGCAGCGGGCGCGCCGAGCTGGCCGATGACGTCGAGCGTGAAATCGCCAACATCCGCAGCCAGGCCGACCTGTTGGCCCAGCTGCCTTTACTGGGCGTAAAGGCCAGCGCCGAATCCAGCACCGACGATTTTTCCGCCTTGATGGGGCTGCAAAACACTGAAAAAACCGAAGCGCTGGACACCGGCGTTGACCTCAAGCGTGAACTCAACGGCCTGTTGACCCGCTACCCCGCCGAACTCAAGCGCACCCGCGAACAGATCCAACAACGCGCCGACCTTGCCGCCGCCACACACACCAAGATCACCGGTGTGCGCCAGGCCATCGCCGGCCTGGAGCCGGTGGTGCGCGCGCAACACGCCAGGATCCAGGGCGAAGTGCGCCTGATACAAGGGCTGATGATTGGCCTGATCCTGCTGATCGCCCTGTTGATCGACACCTTGCAGCGTCGCCTGGCGCGGGTGCTGACCGCCCTTGCTCCGGCGCTGTCCACCTGGGCCGAAGGCAACTTCAGCCAGCCGATCGCCTTGGGCAGGACCAACCGCGAACTGCACGATATCCAAGCCTCGCTCAACCGCCTGCGCGCTTATCTGGTGGACCTCGTCGGCACGATTCGCGGCAACGCCGAAGAAGTCGCCGGCAGCAGCCGCGCCCTTGCCGAACTGAGCAACGGCCTGCACCACGGCGCCGAACGCCAGGCCGGGGATACGGCGCAGATCCGTGACTCCCTCGGCGAACTGGAAGCGACCATCCAGCAAGTGGCGGGCGATGCCAGCCAGGCCGCTGGCGCCAGTCGCAGTGCAGGCATCGCCGTGGAACAAGGCCAGCGGGTCATCGGCCTGAGCCTGACCGGGTTGCACGCCCTGGTGGGTGAAGTGCAGCAAAACGCGCAAATGATCGAGAAACTTGCCGAAGAGTCCGCCACCATCGGCGGCGTACTCACGGTGATCCGCTCGATCGCCGAGCAGACCAACCTGCTGGCGCTCAATGCAGCCATCGAAGCCGCCCGCGCCGGTGAGGCCGGCCGAGGGTTTGCCGTGGTCGCCGATGAAGTGCGCACCCTGGCCCAACGCACAGCCGGCGCCACTGCCGAAATCCAGGGTTTGATCAGCAGCCTGCAAACCGCCGCCCACCAATCGGTGCAAGGCATGCGTGCACAAGTCGAACACGCCGAAGCCACCGCCGAGCAAGCCCAGGCCGCCGATGGCGCGCTGGACGAAATCGTCGGGGCGATCCAGACCATTTCCCAAACGGCGGTGCGCATCGCTGATGTGACGGCGCAGCAAAGCGGGGCCGTCAGTGAAATTCGCGATAACAGCGAACGCATTCACCAGCTGGGTGAGGATAACCTGCTGCGTATCGGCCAAGGGCGCAGCCAGAGCGAACACCTGCTGGTGCTGGGTGGGCAGCTCAACACGGCGGTGCAAGCCTTCCGCGTCTGACCTCCCATCCGGTGAAGATCAAAAGGTGGGAGGGGGCTTGCCCCCCTCCCACATGGGATCTCCCGCGATTTCATGACTGTATTGCCCATGACCGGATCCCAAGTCACAGTCACAAATTTTTCGCTATCCTCGCTAATCGTGCTGGCTACTGCATAGAACTGGACAGTCACAAAGGCTTTGCGGCATAGTCGCCGGGTTCTGCAGCACCTCAATCAATAACAAGGAACAGCCGATGGCGACCTTACTGGTTCTTCACGGACCCAACCTGAACCTGCTCGGCACCCGTGAACCGGGCGTGTACGGGGCAGTGACGCTGGATCAGATCAACCTCGATCTGGAACAGAGGGCCCGTGTTGCCGGCCACCATTTGCTCTACCTGCAAAGCAATGCCGAGTATGAATTGATTGATCGCATCCATGCCGCGCGCGGCGAAGGCGTGGACTTTATTCTGATCAATCCCGCCGCTTTCACGCATACAAGCGTTGCATTACGTGACGCGCTGCTGGCGGTGAGCATCCCATTCATCGAAGTGCATTTATCGAACGTGCACAAACGCGAAGCTTTCCGCCATCACTCTTACTTCTCCGATGTAGCGGTAGGAGTGATCTGCGGCCTTGGCGCCAGCGGTTACCGACTGGCCCTGGAGGCCGCCCTGGAACACGTTGAAGAACAGGCTAAACGCCCCTGACCGACCCTTGGGAGTTGATGATTCATGGATATCCGTAAAGTTAAGAAACTGATCGAACTGCTGGAAGAATCCGGTATCGACGAGCTGGAAATCAAGGAAGGCGAAGAGTCCGTACGGATCAGCCGTCACAGCAAGACCCCGGCCCAACAGTTCTACGCACCCCAGATGCAAGCACCGGCGCCAGCCGCTGCCGCCCCTGCCGCCGCCGCTCCAGCCGCAGCGCCTGCGGCCCCGGCAGCCCCGGAGCTGAACGGTTTCGTGGTCAAGTCGCCAATGGTCGGTACCTTCTACCGCACCCCGGCACCGACCTCGCCGGCCTTTGTTGAAGTGGGCAAGACCGTGAAAGTGGGCGACACCATCTGCATCGTTGAAGCGATGAAGATGATGAACCACATCACCGCCGAAAAAGCCGGCGTCATTGAATCCATCCTGGTAGAAAACGGTCAGCCGGTTGAGTACGACCAGCCGCTGTTCACCATCGTTTGAACCGCGGAGCACCTTCGATGTTGAAACCTGCGAAGAAACTGCAAAAAGTCCTGATCGCCAACCGCGGCGAAATCGCGCTGCGGATCCTGCGCGCCTGTAAGGAAGAGGGCATCAAGACCGTCGCTGTTTACTCGACGGCCGATACCGAATTGATGCACGTGAAACTGGCGGACGAAAGCATCTGCATCGGCCCGCCACTGGCCACCAACTCTTACCTGAAAGTCTCGAACATCATCGCGGCCGCTGAAGTGACTGGCGCTGATGGCATCCACCCGGGCTACGGCTTCCTCGCGGAAAACGCCGACTTCGCCGAACAGGTGGAGAAATCCGGGTTTGCCTTCATCGGCCCGAAAGCCGAAACCATTCGCCTGATGGGCGACAAGGTCTCGGCCAAGGACGCCATGATCGCAGCCGGCGTGCCTACCGTTCCCGGCTCCGACGGCCCACTGCCGGAAGACGAGGAGACCGCGCTGCGCATTGGTCGCGAAGTCGGCTACCCGGTGATCATCAAGGCCGCCGGTGGCGGTGGTGGTCGCGGCATGCGCGTGGTGCACAAGGAAGAAGACCTGATCGAGGCCGCCAAGCAGACCCGTTCCGAAGCGGGCGCCTGGTTCGGTAACCCGATGGTCTACCTGGAGAAGTACCTGACCAACCCACGTCACGTGGAAGTGCAGGTACTGTCCGACGGCCAGGGCCACGCGATCCACCTGGGTGACCGCGATTGCTCGCTGCAACGTCGCCACCAGAAGGTACTCGAAGAAGCGCCGGCACCGGGTCTGGACGAAAAGGCCCGCCAGGAAGTCCTGGCTCGCTGCGTCAAGGCGTGCATCGACATCAACTACCGTGGCGCCGGCACCTTCGAGTTCCTCTACGAGAACGGCCGCTTCTACTTCATCGAGATGAACACTCGCGTGCAGGTAGAACACCCGGTATCGGAAATGGTCACCGGTATCGACATCGTCAAGGAGATGCTCAGCATCGCCGCCGGCAACGTGCTGTCCTTCACCCAGGACGACGTGAAGATGCACGGCCACTCCCTGGAGTGCCGGATCAACGCCGAAGACCCGAAAACCTTTATCCCAAGCCCTGGCCTGGTCAAGCATTTCCACGCGCCCGGCGGCAACGGCGTACGTGTGGATTCGCACCTGTACAGCGGCTACAAGGTTCCGTCCAACTACGACTCGCTGATCGGCAAGCTGATCACCTGGGGCGCGACCCGCGACGAGGCCATGGCCCGCATGCGCAACGCCCTGGACGAAATCGTGGTCGACGGCATCAAGACCAACATCCCGCTGCATCGGGACCTGGTTCGCGATGAAGGCTTCTGCGAAGGTGGTGTGAACATTCACTACCTGGAACACAAGCTGGCCAACCAGTAAGTGCTCCAACCACCAAAGCCGCCTTCGGGCGGTTTTGTTGTTTCTGGGCCCGTATTTTTTGAATGCACACAATCCAACTGTGGGAGGGGGCTTGCCCCCGATCGCGGTATGTCAGTCTCAATATCCGTAACTGATCCACCGCCATCGGGGGCAAGCCCCCTCCCACCTTGTCCTGTGTACATTCTGAGCACTGCAACTCGTCAGTACTGTCGTCTTCTGCCGTTCGCTCGCGTAAACTTGCGCGCTTTCGCGGCCTACTCGCTGCACACTCATTTTTTTCAAAGGTGCCCGCCATGCCTTGGCTGCAAGTCCGTCTCGCCATCAGCCCGGAACAAGCCGAAACCTACGAAGACGCCTTCCTTGAAGTCGGCGCCGTGTCGGTGACCTTCATGGACGCTGAAGACCAGCCGATCTTCGAACCGGAACTCAACACCACACCGCTGTGGTCCCACACCCATCTGCTGGCCCTGTTCGAAGACGGTACCGAGGCCGCCAGCGTCCTGGCCCACCTGGAACTGCTGACCGGCGGCCCGCTGCCCGAGCATCACAGCGAAGTGATCGAAGACCAGGATTGGGAGCGCAGCTGGATGGATAACTTCCAGCCCATGCGCTTCGGCCAGCGCCTGTGGATCGTGCCGAGCTGGCACGCCGCCCCCGAGCCCGATGCCGTCAATCTGCTGCTGGACCCGGGCCTGGCGTTCGGCACCGGCACTCACCCCACCACCGCGCTGTGCCTGGAATGGCTGGACGGCCAGGACCTGACCGACTGCAACGTGCTCGATTTCGGCTGCGGCTCGGGGATCCTCGCCATTGCCGCCCTGCTGCTGGGCGCCAGGGAAGCCGTGGGCACCGATATCGATGTGCAAGCGCTGGAAGCGTCTCGCGATAACGCCGGGCGCAACCACATCCCTGAAGCCAAGTTCCCACTCTATCTGCCTGAAGACCTGCCCCAGGTGCAGGCCGATGTGCTGGTTGCCAATATTCTCGCCGGGCCGCTGGTTTCACTGGCGCCGCAGTTGTCGGGCCTGGTCCGGCCGGGCGGGCGCCTGGCGCTGTCGGGCATCCTCGCCGAGCAGGGTGAAGAGGTCGCTGCCGCCTACGCCAGGGATTTCGAGCTGGACCCCATCGCCAACCGTGACGGTTGGGTACGCATCAGTGGGCGTCGGCGCTAGAATGAGCGCTTGTCTGAATCGGATGGCCGCATGACCGACAGTTTCGTCACCCAGTGCCCGCATTGCCAGTCGCGCTTTCGCGTCAACCACGCTCAGTTGAGCGTGGCCCGCGGCGTGGTGCGCTGCGGCTCGTGCCTGCAAGTGTTCAACGCCGCTCGCCAGTTGCTGGAGCAACGGGCGCAAACGCAACCTGACCACGCCCCTGCACTTGAGGCTGCCACCGAGGCACCACGCGCCATCAGCCAAAAGCAGTGGAGCGCCGAAGAACTGGACCTGGACAACCTGGACCTGGACGAAGAACTGGCCAAACTCGAGCGCCGCGAGATTCAGCACACCCAGCCCGTCGGCGCCGAACGCCGCCAGCCGGGGGCCGACCGTCGACACAAGGACGACGCCCTCAGCGCCAGCCGCGATACGGTCAAGGCCGAGGAAGAAAAATGGGCCGCCAGTTTATTCAGTGAGCCGCTGCAAGCGCGCGACCCGTCCGCTGAAGCAGAACCGAGCGCCCGCACCGAACCGTCCATGTCCTTTCACCCGGACGATATCGACGACGAGCCGCCACTGCGCGAGGCCCCGCACGACGACGATGATTCAGACCCACCGTTCACGCCCCTGACCCCAGCGGCAGACGCAACCGATGACCGTGCGCAATCGCGGCGCAAGCGAGCCCGCGCCGAGTCCGGCGCCCACGACGACCTGTTCCAGGACCTGGAAGACGACCCGCTGCACCTGTATGCGCAGAAGCGCCCTTCCGGCTGGGGCCGCCGCCTGATCTGGATCGTGCTGGTGGTGCTCGCTGCCGCCGGCCTGGCAGGCCAGTACATCGCCTACCAATTCGACGAACTGGCCCGCCAGGACGCCTACCGCCCGTGGTTCCAGCAACTGTGCCCGACCCTGGGCTGCACCGTGCCATCGCGGGTCGACATCGCCCATATCAAGAGCAGCAACCTGGTGGTGCGCAGCCACCCGGAGTTCGCCGGGGCCCTGGTGGTGGATGCGATCATCTACAATCGCGCAACCTTCTCCCAGCCCTTCCCGCTGCTGGAACTGCGTTTTGCCGACCTGAACGGCGGCCTGATCGCCAGTCGACGCTTCAAGCCCGCCGAATACCTCAGCGGCGAATTGGCCGGAGTCAGCGAAATGCCGTCGCAGGTACCGATCCACATCTCCCTGGACATCCTCGACCCAGGCAACAAAGCCGTGAATTACAGCCTGAGCTTCCATTCGCCCGAATGAAGCCACGCCGCAGCCGTGGTTTGAAGGCGGATTATTGACTGCACCGACGTCAACCAAACCGATGGCGATAAAAAAATAACTGTTCAGATTTTATCCAATTCAGCCTTTATCCAGTCATCGAGAGCGGGTATCATGCCAACCCTTTTTCGAACTCTAATGATCCGGCCCCACAACAGGGAAGTCCTATGTCGGCGGTACGCATCGGCCCATATACATTGCACAACGGCTTGATCCTCGCCCCGATGGCGGGGGTCACTGACCAGCCCTTTCGTCAGCTCTGCAAACGTTTGGGCGCGGGTCTAGTAGTCTCTGAAATGGTCACCAGCGACATGAGTTTGTGGAACACCCGCAAGTCGCGGTTGCGCATGATCCACGAAGGTGATCCCGAGCCGCGCTCGGTGCAGATCGCCGGGGGTGATGCGCAGATGCTGGCGGATGCGGCCAGGGCCAATGTGGAGCTGGGCGCGCAGATCATTGATATCAACATGGGCTGCCCGGCCAAGAAAGTTTGCAACAAGGCCGCGGGTTCCGCCTTGTTGAAAGATGAGCAGTTGGTTGCCGAGATCCTGCAGGCCGTTGTCGCCGCAGTCGATGTGCCAGTGACCCTGAAGATTCGTACCGGTTGGGACCGGGACAACAAGAATGGCCTGACGGTGGCGAAGATCGCCGAACAGGCGGGTATTGCAGCGCTGGCGGTGCATGGCCGCACCCGCGCCGACCTTTATACCGGGGAAGCCGAGTACGACACTGTTGCCGCGATCAAGCAGGCGGTGTCAATGCCGGTGTTTGCCAATGGCGATATCGATTCAGCCGAGAAAGCCCGGCGCGTGCTGCACGCAACCGGTGCCGATGGCTTGTTGATCGGCCGGGCCGCCCAGGGGCGGCCATGGATTTTCCGTGAAATCGAGCATTTCCTGCGTACCGGCGACGTGTTGCCGGCACCGGGACTGACCGAGGTGGAACATATTCTGCTGGAGCATCTGGCCGCCCTGCACGCCTTCTATGGGGATGTGATGGGCGTACGTATTGCTCGCAAGCATGTCGGCTGGTACCTCGCCACCTTGCCGGGCGCCAAGGAATTGCGCGCTCAGTTCAATCGTTTGGATGAAACGCAGGCACAGGTCGCCACCGTTCGTGAATTCTTCGCCGAACGTGACAAGAGCCTGGAAACAGGGGATGGAGAGGGGGTGGCCGCATGACCATGATGACCGAGACTTTAGTGAGTGGAACAGCACCCGTGAGCGACAACGTCAATTTGAAACAGCACCTCAACACGCCGAGCGAAGAAGGCCAGACCCTTCGCGGGAGTGTCGAGAAGGCGCTGCACAATTATTTCGCCCACCTCGAGGGTGCTTCCGTCACGGACGTGTACAACCTGGTGCTCTCCGAAGTCGAGGCGCCCTTGCTCGAAAGCGTGATGAACTACGTCAAGGGCAACCAGACCAAAGCCAGTGAGCTGCTGGGCCTCAATCGTGGCACCTTGCGCAAAAAGCTCAAGCAGTACGATTTGCTGTAAGCATTCAATCAAACCAGAAAGGCGCCCGCGTAAAACCGGTCGCCTTTTTTGCTGACTCCTTTGCTTTTGATGGAAATTGAGATGACCGACCAGACTACCCGCCTGCCGATCCGCCGCGCCTTGATCAGTGTTTCCGACAAGACCGGGATCCTCGAATTTGCCCGGGAGCTGGAAGCCCTGGGCGTGGAAATCCTCTCCACGGGCGGGACCTTCAAACTGCTGCAGGACAACGGCGTGGCCGCAGTAGAAGTCGCGGACTACACCGGTTTCGCGGAAATGATGGACGGTCGGGTCAAAACCCTGCACCCGAAAATTCACGGCGGCATTCTCGGCCGTCGCGGCATCGACGACGCCATCATGACCGAGCACGGCATCAAGCCGATCGACCTGGTGGCCGTCAACCTCTACCCGTTCGAAGCCACCATCAACAAGCCGGGCTGCGACCTGCCGACCGCTATCGAAAACATCGATATCGGCGGCCCGACCATGGTGCGCTCGGCGGCCAAGAACCACAAAGACGTGGCCATCGTGGTGAACGCCAGCGATTACGCCAACGTGCTCGAAAGCCTGAAAGCCGGTGGCCTGACCTACGCCCAGCGTTTCGACCTGATGCTCAAGGCGTTCGAACACACCGCCGCCTACGACGGCATGATCGCCAACTACATGGGCACCGTGAACCAAGCGGCCCAAACCTTGAGCACAGAAGGCCGCAGCCAGTTCCCGCGCACCTTCAACAGCCAGTTCATCAAGGCCCAGGAAATGCGCTACGGCGAGAACCCGCACCAGAGCGCGGCGTTCTACGTGGAGGCAAACCCGGCCGAAGTCGGCATTGCCACCGCGACCCAGCTGCAAGGCAAAGAGCTGTCCTACAACAACGTGGCCGACACCGACGCCGCGCTGGAATGCGTGAAGAGCTTCGTCAAACCGGCCTGCGTCATCGTCAAGCACGCCAACCCGTGCGGCGTGGCCGTGAGCCCGGACGCTGAAGGCGGGATCCGCCAGGCCTACGAACTGGCCTACGCCACCGACACCGAATCGGCGTTCGGCGGCATCATTGCCTTCAACCGTGAATTGGATGCCGAGACCGCCAAGGCGATTGTCGAGCGCCAGTTCGTCGAAGTGATCATCGCGCCAAGCGTCAGCGAAGAGGCACGCGCCATCGTCGCGGCCAAAGCCAACGTGCGCCTGCTGGCCTGCGGTGAATGGTCGGCTGACCGCGCCGCTGCCTGGGACTACAAGCGCGTCAATGGCGGCCTGCTGGTACAGAGCCGTGACATCGGCATGATCGGCAGCCAGGACCTGAAAGTGGTGACCAAGCGCGCACCGACCGAGCAAGAGATCAACGACCTGATCTTCGCCTGGAAAGTGGCCAAGTACGTCAAATCCAACGCCATCGTCTACGCCAAGAACCGCCAGACCATCGGTGTCGGCGCCGGCCAGATGAGCCGTGTGAACTCGGCGCGTATCGCCGCGATCAAGGCTGAACACGCCGGCTTGCAGGTGGTGGGTTCGGTGATGGCTTCCGATGCGTTCTTCCCGTTCCGTGATGGCCTGGACAATGCCGCGAAAGCCGGCGTGACCGCCGTGATCCAACCGGGTGGTTCGATGCGTGATGCTGAAGTCATCGCCGCCGCTGATGAAGCCGGTATTGCGATGGTGTTCACCGGCATGCGCCACTTCCGCCACTGATCCAAATGTGGGAGGGGGCTTGCCCCCGATGACAGTGTGCCAGGCAACTGATCCTTATCTGACACACCGCAATCGGGGGCAAGCCCCCTCCCACATAAAGCGTTCCTGCGACGCCTACAGAATTTGAGGTTTTTGAAATGAATGTTTTGATCATTGGCAGCGGTGGCCGCGAACACGCCCTGGCCTGGAAAGTTGCCCAGGACCCACGTGTCCAGAAAGTCTTCGTTGCGCCCGGCAACGCCGGTACCGCCACTGAAGCCAAGTGCGAAAACGTCGCCATCGACGTGCTGGCGCTCGAGCAACTGGCGGACTTTGCCGAAAAGAACGTCTCCCTGACCATCGTCGGCCCGGAAGTGCCGCTGGTGGCTGGCGTCGTCGACCTGTTCCGCAGCCGTGGCCTGGATTGCTTTGGCCCGACCGCCGGCGCCGCTCAACTGGAAGGCTCGAAAGCCTTCACCAAGGACTTCCTGGCGCGCCACAAGATCCCGACCGCCGACTACCAGAACTTCACCGAGATCGAGCCGGCCCTGGCTTACCTGCGTGAAAAAGGTGCGCCGATCGTGATCAAGGCCGACGGCCTGGCTGCCGGTAAAGGCGTGATCGTCGCCATGACCCTGCAGGAAGCCGAGGACGCCGTGCGCGACATGCTCGCCGGCAACGCCTTTGGGGATGCCGGTTCGCGCGTGGTCATCGAGGAATTCCTCGACGGCGAAGAAGCCAGCTTCATCGTGATGGTCGACGGCAAGAACGTACTGCCGATGGCCACCAGTCAGGACCACAAGCGCGTCGGCAACGGCGACAGCGGCCCGAACACCGGCGGCATGGGCGCTTACTCCCCGGCGCCGGTGGTCACCCCCGAGGTGCACCAGCGCGTCATGGACCTGGTGATCTGGCCGACCGTGCGTGGCATGGCCGACGAAGGCAACGTCTACACCGGCTTCCTCTATGCCGGCCTGATGATCGACAAAGCCGGCAACCCGAAAGTCATCGAGTTCAACTGCCGCTTTGGCGACCCGGAAACCCAACCGGTGATGCTGCGCCTGCAATCAAGCCTGGTGCTGCTGGTGGAGGCCGCGCTGGCCCAGGCCCTGGACAAGGTCGAAGCACAGTGGGACCCACGCCCGAGCGTCGGCATCGTGCTCGCGGCCGGCGGTTACCCGGCCGATTACGCCAAGGGCGATGTGATTGAGGGCCTGGACGCGGCCGCTGCGCTGGAAGGCAAGGTGTTTCATGCTGGCACTGCGTTGAAGGACGGCAAGGTCGTCACCGCCGGCGGCCGCGTACTGTGCGCCACCGCGATGGGCGCCAGCGTCGACGCCGCGCAGCAGCAAGCGTACACGCTGGCTGCGAAAATCGACTGGAAAGGCTGCTTCTACCGCACCGATATCGGTTACCGCGCCATTGCCCGTGAACGCGGCGAGAACAACTGAGTAGCTATCCGTTCGGGTAGGTAAGGGCCTCTGGCCCTTGCCGTACTCATGCCGCCCCGCGCATAGTTAACCCGTGCATTCACCTACGAAGGGACTTCGCCGTGCGCTGGCTCAGGATCGCCTTAGCTTTTACAGTCAGTCTACTGACCCTGCTCTGCCTGGTCCCGGCTCAAGCCGCGGCGCAAGGCAGTGGTTGGGCAGTATTGCTCGATGATCAGGCCGACCTGCAACTGAGCGACATCCGTTCCTCACGCTATACCAATCAATTCAGCCCCATCGAACTGGACCGGATTACCGCCGCGCAGCCGGACGGTGCGTTGTGGGTGCGCTTCAAGCTGCAACCGGGCAAGCATGAACAGGTGCTGCGGGTGTTCGCCCCGGACTTGTCGAGCCTGAGCCTGTATGTGCTGGACGGCGACACCCTGGTGGAACAGCAAACCACCGGCACGCGCCAACCCCAGGCCGAGCGCCCGCTGCCCAGCAGTGACTTCATGCTGCCGATGCCACAGAGCCAGCGCCCGCTCGAGGTTTACCTGCGCCTGGTGTCGGAGCACGAGCTACGCCCCTATATCACCCTGGAGCCCGCCGTACTCGCCGCCGCCAACCAGAACCAGACGCTGGTCTACGGCTTGCTGTTCGGCGTCCTGCTGATGTTGATCCTGCATAACCTCACGCGGTTCGCCTACCACCGCTCGCGCAGCAGCCTGTGGCTGGCCGCGTGTGAATGCCTGCTGATGCTCAGCCTGGCGCTGTTGCTCAACGTGGTGGGGCCATGGCTGCCCAACTGGCACGCGATCCAGACCCCCGGCGCCTACCTCGCCCTGCTGCTGACCGCGCCGTGCGGGCTGATGTTTGCCTATCGCTTCTTCATGCCCCTGGGCCCGCACCCGCTGAACAAACTGTTGATGGCCGACATACTGTTGATCGTGCTGTGTGGCCTGCTGCTGTTGTTCGTCAACACCCTGCCGCTGAACATCATCACTTATGCCCTGGTGGCGCTGGCCGGCCTGAGCATGCTGTTTGTCTCGGCCTATCACTGGCAACAGGGCTATCGTCCGGCGCGCCTGTTCGTGGCGGGGATGGTGGTGTTCAACATCGGCACGCTGATCATTCTTCCCGCCCTGCTCGGCCTCACGCTGGTGGCACCGCAGGGCCTGATCATCACCCTGCTGAGTTTCATTTGCATCAGCGGGCTGCTGATGAGCCTGGCCCTCGGCGAACGCCAGCGCGCCATTGTTGAAACCCGCTTCAGCCTCAGCCGCGACCTGGCCGCGAGCAACGCCGAAATCGCGGCCAAGGCCGAGTTCCTGGCGAAGATCAGCCACGAAATCCGCACGCCCATGAACGGCGTGCTGGGCATGACCGAGTTGCTGCTGGGCACGCCGTTGTCGGTGAAACAACGCGATTACGTGCAGACCATCCACAGCGCCGGCAACGAGTTGCTCACCCTGATCAACGAAATCCTCGACATCTCCAAGCTCGAATCGGGGCAGATCGAACTCGATGATGTGCAGTTCGACCTCAACGCGCTGATCGACGACTGCTTGAGCATCTTCCGCGCCAAGGCCGAGCAGCAGAATGTCGAGCTGATCAGCTTCATCCAGCCCCAGGTGCCGCGCGTGATCAGCGGTGACCCGACACGCCTGCGCCAGGCGCTGCTGAGCCTGCTGGAAAACGCCCTGCATAAGACCGACGAGGGCGAAGTGCTGATCGTCGTTGCCCTCGACGAGCGCAGCAGCAAGCCGCGCCTGCGCATTGCAGTGCAAGACAGCGGCGTGCCCATGGAAGCCGCCGAGCGCGACGCCCTGTTGCACAGCGAACTGCACAGCAAGAACTTCCTCTCGGCGACACGCTTGAGCGGCCACCTGGGCCTGGTGATCGCACGCCAGCTGGTCCTGTTGATGAACGGCGAATTCGGCGTCAAGAGCGGCAGTCACCAGGGCAGCACCCTGTGGCTGACACTGCCCCTTGACCCGGAACGCCTCGAGCACCCGACCTCCGATCTCGACGGCCCGCTCAAGGACGCGCGTGTACTGGTGGTGGACGACAACGACACCTGCCGCAAGGTGCTGCTGCAGCAATGCTCGGCCTGGGGCCTGAACGTCAGCGCCGTGGCTTCGGGCAAAGAAGCCCTGGCCCTGCTGCGCACCAAGGCGCACCTGCGCGATTACTTCGACGTGGTGTTGCTGGACCAGAACATGCCCGGCATGACCGGCATGCAACTGGCGGCCAAGATCAAGGAAGACCCGAGCCTGAACCACGATATCCTGCTGATCATGCTCACCGGCATCAGCAACGCGCCGAGCAAGATCATCGCGCGTAACTGCGGGATCAAGCGCATCCTCGCCAAACCGGTGGCCGGTTATACGCTCAAGACCACCCTGGCCGACGAACTGACCCAGCGCAGCAAAGGCGCAGCCCTCCCTCGCCCCGCTCCCGCCGCGCCGGCAGCCATTACCGTGCCCAGCGACTTCCGCATCCTGGTGGCCGAGGACAACAGTATTTCCACCAAAGTGATACGCGGCATGCTCGGCAAGCTCAACCTCAACCCGGATACCGCCAGCAACGGCGAAGAAGCGTTGGAGGCAATGAAAGCCCAGCGCTATGACCTGGTGCTGATGGACTGTGAAATGCCGATCCTCGACGGTTTCTCCGCCACCCAGCAGCTACGCGCGTGGGAAGTCAGCCACCAACGTGTCCGCACGCCGGTGGTGGCGCTCACGGCGCATATTCTCTCGGAACATAAAGAACGCGCGCGCCAGGCCGGGATGGACGGGCATATGGCCAAGCCGGTGGAGCTGTCACAGTTGCGCGAGCTGGTGGACTATTGGGTTGTACAGCGCCAGCAACGCCCGGAACACGCTCCGTCCTAATTGCAATGCACTCAAATGAGGGAGGGGGCTTGCCCCCGATTGCGGTGTGTCAGTTACAAATAAGCTGACTGTCACACTGCTATCGGGGGCAACCCCCCTCCCACATTTGATTCGCGTCGCCTGATAGACTCACTGCACTTCCACCGCCCGCGAGTCCCCCCATGCTCCACGTGTTATTCAGCGTTTACCTGAAGATGCTGGTGCTCTACAGCCCGTTCTTCGTCCTGTCCTGCTTTATCAGCCTGACTCGCGGCTATTCCAGCAAGGAGCGGCGGCGCCTGGCGTGGAAAGTCGCGTTGGCGACGCTGGTGTCGAGCGTGCTGCTGTACCTGTTCGGCCGGGTTATTTTCAGTGTGTTCGGCATCACCGTGGACGCGTTCCGCATCGGCGCCGGCAGCGTGCTGTTTATCTCCGCCCTGGGCATGGCCCAGGGCAAATCGGCGGTGCAGACCGATAACGTGCAGCAGGACGTGACCATCGTACCGCTGACCATCCCGCTCACGGTCGGCCCCGGCACCATCGGTGCGTTGCTGGTAATGGGGGTGAGCCAGCCCCATTGGGACGACAAGCTCACCGCCATCCTCAGCATCGCCCTGGCCAGTCTCACGGTGGGTGTGGTGCTGTACCTGTCCAATCGGATCGAACGCATTCTTGGCGACCAGGGCTTGCAGATTGTCAGTCGGTTGATGGGCTTGTTCGTGTGCGCCCTGGCCGCGCAAATTATCTTTACCGGGGTCCGTGGCTATCTGGTGACCTAGATCCGGTATTTGGCAATGGCCGACTGCACGTTGTCACCGGCACTGTCGCGCATCAGCTGGATAGTCTTTTCGTTGACCACCGAGGTATTGAGCACCAGGCAGGTCTGCCCGCTGAAGGCCTCGAACGATGAGCTGTCCCATTCAAGGAACGGCAACCCCACCTGTTTGCTCACGCCGTGGCTGCTGTAGGTCACCAATACCATCATCACTTGGCCATTGGTTTCAGCACAGGACGCCACGCCGAAGTCACCGCCTTCGTGCACGCTGCTGTTGCGCTTGAACAAATCGAAAGAGGCCGGCTGTTGCTTCATGGCCTCCAGCGCATCGGCGGCCAGTTTCGGCAGCAGGCTGAGCAGCGGCCCCGACAGCGACATCGAGGCGAGCATCGCGCCGATGATATTCAGCGCCGCCAGTTGCACCGTCAGTCCTTTGCCGGCGCGTGAAACGCGCTCGAAGCTTCTGCGCAACGGCAGCCAGCCGAGGCTGACCATGACGTTGATAAATTCGTCGTACCACGCCTCAGTGCCGCGCTGCACCTTCAATACATCGCTCACGTAACGGCTGGCCAGCAGGTAGCTTTTACGGATGTACTCGCGGTTAAGCCCGGACAGCCCCTCGGCAAAAGAAATCACCCCGTTGTTGACCACCGCCGCATTGCAGTCATCTTCGGTGTCCAGCGGTAAAGTCGCGGGCGTGCCCGGCGCACCCGGCAATTTGTAAGCGGCAATCAGCTTGCGCCGTTTTGTACTGTTGATCCTTCTGTGGTGTCGCTCCATTTCCAATTCTCCACGTACACCCCGACTCGGGGCTTGTAACCACACTAGTCCAGTCACCGACAGGCTTTCCAGGCGACAAACATCCCTTGGCGCGGCCCGGCAAAACGCGCCGGCCAGCTATAACGCGGCATGAAGGATGAGCCTCGTTGTTTCGTCGTGAAAAAAAGAAAAAGCCCCGAACGACAACAGGAAAATCCCTGTGTCATTCGGAGCTTTCGGGCCGCCGCCGAGCTGTTTTCAGCAGGCGGGTTTATCGCCGTACCAGCGCGGGGTGTACACCCACTCGCCGCCACCGGCACGCGCAAAGGTGCAGGTGGTGGACGAGCCGATCAGCACCATGGTGCGCATGTCCACCTGGTCCGGGGCCAGTTGACCCAACGTGGTGACGCGCAGCGTCTGGCCCGGGCGACCGATGTCACGGCCCAGCACCACCGGCGTTTCAGGAGTGCGGTGCTGTGCGACGATCTCCAGCGCACGCCCCAATTGCCACGGTCGCGCACGGGAAATCGGGTTGTAGAATGCCAGGGCCAGGTCAGCCTGGGACGCGAGGTCCAAACGCTTTTCGATGATCGACCACGGCTTGAGGTTATCCGACAGCGACATCACACAGAAGTCATGCCCCAGCGGCGCCCCGGCCTGGGCAGCGGTGGCCAGGGAAGCCGAGACGCCCGGCAGGATTTGCAGGTCGACCTGGTGCCAGGCCGGGTCGCTGGACTCATGCAACGCCTCGATCACCGCAGCGGCCATGGCGAACACACCCGGGTCGCCGGACGACACCACCACCACCGAGCGTCCTTGGGCGGCCAGTTCGAAGGCGTGACGGGCGCGCTGCATTTCTTCACGGTTGTCCGTGCAGTGCTGCACCTGATCATCACGGAACGGCCCGGCCATGCGCACGTAGGTTTCGTAGCCCAGCACATCGGTGCAGCGCGCCAACTCGGTCTTGACGGCCGGCACCATCAATTCAGCGGCCCCGGGGCCAAGCCCGATCACGGCAAGGCGCCCGCGTGGGCGGCCGACCTGTGACACGTCCAACGGCTGTTCGGCCACACTGAGGCTGATGTCCGCCTGCGGCTCGACCTTGGCAAACCGCAGCGGTACGCCCAGTTCCAACGCGGCCTCATGCAGCGACGCTTCGGCCATCTGCAGATCGCTGGCGAGCAGGCACGCCAGCGATTGCACGGCAACGCCTGCCTCATGCAAGGCCGTGCGCACACGTGCGGCCAGGTGCACGCCTGGCTTGCAGGTGGCGCAGACGGTTTTCGGATAAATCACCAATTCGTTGGCGGCGGGCACGCGCTCGGCACTGCCCACATGGATCGCCAGGCGCGCCTGCGGGGACTGCGGCAAGTTGGCCTGCGCAAGCCAGGGCGCCGCGCCTTCAATGCGCACGCTTTCACCAGCGAGCAGGTCGGAGACAAAGCGCTTGCCCAGTTCCAGGTCCGCCAACTCATAGCCCTTGGGCGGGTTGAGCAGGCAGGTGCCGAACCGCAACTCGCCGCTGGTGGTGATCGCCGCCGTCACTCCCAACGCGGCGGCGATCTCCCGCGCCATCACATTTACACCGCCCAGCCCCCCCAGCAGTGGCACCACGGCGCTGCCGTCTTCGGCAACGGCCAGCACGGCGGGCTCCTCACCTTTTTCAAGCAGCAGCGGCGCGAGGGTACGGATGACGATGCCGGCGGCGCACAGCGCAATCAGCGGCGTCCCCTGCTGGTAGAGCTGGCGCAGTGTGGCGCCGAATTCAGGGTAGCTCTGGTCCGCACCGTCGACCCGGCCGGTCAGGCCGTGGATCAATGCCGTCGGGTAACGCTGCTGGATCTTGCGCGCAGTCGCCAGGCTACCCTGGCCCAGAATGACAATCGCCGGGCTCATCAACCTTGCCACCGTTCACCGGGCACGATGATCAACGAAAAGTACGGTGACGACATCGGCTCCACCTGGTCCAGCGGCACGATTTTCTGATTGGCCATGGTGGCGCGCTCCACGTACAGCGCGCGCCCGGCCAGACCGAGTTCTTCCAGTACCTGGCGCACCTTGTGGAAGTTGCGCCCCAACTTCATGATCACCGCCGCGTCGGCATCCGCCAGCCGGCGCTTGAGGTCGTCGTGCGGCAACACGCCCGACAGCACCGACAGGCTCTGGTTGCGATACACCAGCGGCGCGCCCAATACCGAAGCACCGCCCAGCATCGAACACACGCCCGGGATGACGTGCGCTTCATAGCGCTCGGCGAGGCGGTCATGCAGGTACATATAAGAGCCGTAGAAGAACGGGTCGCCTTCACAGATCACTGCCACATCGCGGCCCGCATCCAGGTGCGCGGCCACGTCGACGCTGGCGGTATCGTAGAAGTCGCTGATCACTTGCTCATAGGACAGCGGCGCCGGCAGCGCCTCGGTGGTCACCGGGTACACCAGGGGCATCAGGGTTTGTTGCGGCACCAAATGGTCCTCGATGATGCCGAACGCGTTGCCCTTCTTGCCCTTGGCCACGAAGTACGCCACCACGGGCGACTCGCGCAGCAGGCGCAGGGCCTTGAGGGTGATCAGCTCCGGGTCGCCGGGCCCTACGCCCAGGCCGATCAGACGTCCGCGTGGCTGCATTATTCGACCTCCGTGGCGAGCGCATTGACGGCGGCGGCGGCCATGGCACTGCCGCCCAGGCGGCCCTGCATAATCACAAACGGCACGCCACGGCTGTCGGCGGCGAGCATCGCCTTGGATTCGGCGGCACCGACAAAGCCCACCGGGAAACCGAGGATCAACGCCGGTTTCGGCGCACCGGCGTCGAGCATTTCCAGCAGGTAGAACAAGGCGGTCGGCGCGTTGCCGATCACCACCACGCTGCCTGCCAGGTGCGGGCGCCACAATTCCAGCGCAGCGGCGGAGCGGGTGTTGCCCAACTCCCGCGCCAGCTCGGGCACGCTGTCGTCACGCAGGGTGCAGATCACCGCGTTATTGGCCGGCAGGCGCGTACGGGTCACGCCTTCGGAGACCATCCGCGCATCGCATAAAATCGGAGCACCCGCCGCGAGCGCATCGCGCCCGGCCTTGCCCGCGCCTTCGGAGAATTGCAGGCCGTCGATCGCCTCGACCATGCCGCAGGCATGAATCACCCGCACCGCGAGTTTTTCCAGATCGGCCGGGATGCGGTCCAGGTTGGCTTCCGCGCGAATAATGGCGAAGGAGTTGCGATAGATCTCCTGACCGTCGCGGATGTAATCAATCATCGGTGTTGCTCCGTGGGCGAGCGCGTAACAGGGCGCCCGCCGCTTCAATGGAAAGAGTACGCGCGTGCAGCCGGCCAAAACCTGAATGGGCGGCGTCGCGAAAATAGAGGTCGTAGTGGCCGGGGCTCACCGCCAGCAAGGTGACCGGCGCGGTGTGCGCGGCGGCGCAGGAGCGCGGGCAACCGGACAGGTGCACCTCGACACCGGGCTGCAAGGCGGCCAGTTGCACCGCATCGGCCTTGGTATCGGCCAGGCCCTTGCCGCAACCGCTGGAACCGGTGCAGGCGATCATGCGGGCCAAGGGCTGGTCGATTGAACAGAGAAAGCCCAGTTGCCCCAAGCGTTCGGTGACGGCGCCAGGGCGCTCAATGTTAGGCAGCAGCACACCCTGCCAGGGCGTGAAGCGCAACGTGCCATCACCGTACTCGCTGGCCAGCTGCGCGGCGCCCTGAAGCATCAGCGGATCCAGGCGACCCAGTGGCGCGACTGCCGCGACGTAGAACTGATTCTTCTGGGGCTGGGGATAACTTCCGATGTGCAGCAACGCACCACCGGCCGGGCGTTTGAAGCCCCGGGCCGACAGCAGCGGCAGGCTCAGGCGGCTCAATAACTTATCCACAGCCAGATGACGCATGCGCGTTTGCTCGGGCGTCGCCAGGTCGAGAAAGGCCTCCAGCACCGCCACCACCAGTGCATGGCCCTGGTTCAATGGCACGGCCGCCACGGGCGCATTCAGGCCGGGGCAGCCGGCCAGGCCGAACGCCAGCAGCGTCTGCCCCTCGCGCACAAACGCCGACAGCCACAGGTCATGATGATGCTCGAGCATCGCCAGGGCTTCACCGCCGTCCAGCTGCACGGCGAACTTGGCCGACAATTGTTGAAAGCGCGGATGGTTTTCCAACGTGGCGAGGATCTGCGCGGCCATCGGGCGGGTGTCGAACAGCATCTGTGAATCGATGCCGGCGCTGGGGCTGAGCATCAGGTTGCGCACGTCATCACCGGCCGCATTGCTCGGGCCGAGGCCGGCCGCCAGCAGCGTTGCGATCAAGGCGTCCTGCTCGGCGCCGATCCCGCGAATCTGCAGGTTGGCCCGATTGGTCGCCTCGATCACCCCGCCCGCGTAAGCCTGGGCGGCGTCCGCCACGGCGTTGGCCTGGGCCGCGGTAATCGAACCACCGGCCAGTTTGACCCGGCAAATGCCACCGTCCAACGCCTGGACAATACGCAGCAACCCCGGACAAGCCGAGGGGCGCAAGGTATTCACAGCGGGCGTTGAGTTCACGGGGCTACCGGTTGACGGGTAAAGGCGCGGTATTATGCCTGCTTTGTCCGACGGCATGAAAAGCCTGCCCGTCGGATGTCGTTCAAGGAATTGCTATGTCGCCCTGGCTGACGGTTGTAGGCATCGGTGAAGACGGCTTCAAGGGCCTGGGCAGAAATGCCCGGCACGCCCTGTTGCACGCCACGCGGATTATAGGCGGCCAACGCCAGTTGGACCTGTTGCCGGTGTGTATTCGCGGCGAGCGCCAGCGGTGGCCGAGTCCGTTTTCCCTGGAGCCGGTGCTGGCACAGCGCGGCGAACCGGTGTGTGTGCTGGCCAGCGGAGATCCGATGTTTTATGGCGTGGGCGCCAGTCTGGCGCGCCAGATTGCGGCGGATGAGTTGCTGATTTTACCGGCGCCGTCGTCGGTGTCCCTGGCAGCGGCGCGGTTGGGCTGGCCGTTGCAGGACGTGGTGACGGTATCCGTGGTGGCCCGCCCCTTCGCGGCAATCAACGCGCACCTGGCCAGCGGTGTGCGCTTGTTAGTACTGAGCAATGATGGTGGCAGCCCGGCGTTGATTGCTGCGTTATTGACGGAGGCCGGGTTTGGGCCCAGCCGATTGACGGTGTTTGAACACTTGGGCGGCGCGAACGAGCGGCGCGTCGACGGCCTGGCCGCAGACTGGCAACACCCCAGCTCTGCCGATCTGAACCTGGTCGCCATCGATTGCCTGGCCTCCAGCGACACGCCACCTCTGTCGCGCCTGGCAGGCCTGCCGGACTCGGCGTTCCAGCACGACGGCCAACTGACCAAACGCGATGTGCGCGCCATGACCCTCGCCCGCCTCGCGCCGATGCCCGGCGAACTGCTGTGGGATGTGGGTGCGGGCAGCGGTTCCATCGGCATCGAATGGATGCGTACGCATCCCAGCTGCCGTGCGCTGGCGATTGAGGCCGACACTGGCCGCCAAGGCCTGATCGAACACAATCGCGACGCCCTCGGCGTGCCCGGCCTGCACCTGATTCGCGGCAAAGCCCCGGACGCGTTGCACGGCCTGCCGGTACCCGACGCCATCTTCATCGGCGGCGGCCTCACCCGCGACGGCGTGCTCGATACCTGCTGGCAACAATTGCGGCCCGGTGGCCGGTTGGTCGCCAATGCGGTGACCCTGCAAAGTGAAATGACCTTGATGAACTGGCGCGCCGAGCATGGCGGCGAACTGACCCGCATCCACGTGGCCCAGGCGCAGCCATTGGGCGACTTCGATACCTGGCGCCAGGCGTTGCCGATCACGCTGCTGGAAGTGATCAAGCCGCTATGAAAAGGATTCTGCTGCTGGGCGGCGTGACGGAAGCGCTGGCCATTGCTCGCACCTTGGGGCCGGCGCATATCTACAGCCTGGCCGGTGTGGGCCGTGTGCCGACCGACCTGACCTGCCAGGTTCGCGTCGGGGGCTATGGAGGCGCTGAAGGGCTGGCGCAGTTTGTTCGTGATGAACGTATCAGCCTGATCCTCGATGCCACCCATCCGTATGCGGCGCAGATCAGCCACAACGCGGCCCGGGCTGCACAGTTGTGCGCTGTGCCGTGCTGGGCATTGCGACGTCCGGCGTGGCAACCGCAGGCGGGGGATGATTGGCGCGAGGTATCTGACTGGGCTGAGCTGATCGAAGCGTTGAAGCCCTTCAAGCGCCCGCTGTTCACCTTGGGTCGCGAACCGTTGCAGCATCTCGACGAAATCCCTGCCGACCAGTTCTGGACTTTGCGGGCGTTGGACGTTTATCCGGGGAATGCTCGGTGCGAAGTGATCGGCGCGCGGGGGCCGTTTCTGATCGAGGATGAGCGGGCGTTATTCGAACGACGCCGAATTGACGTGCTGATCAGCAAGAACAGCGGCAGCACCGCCACCGAGCCGAAGCTGGAAGTGGCGCGGGAGTGTGGGGTGCCGGTGTTGGTGTTGAAGCGGCCGGTGTTGGCGGCGGTGGATCAAGAGTTCACCACCGTAACGGCGGTGCTACAGGCCATACACCCCCGCTAAGCAACACCGACCTGATGTGGGAGGGGGCTTGCCCCCTCCCACACTTGACCTGCGCAGCCTTGAAGTTCGGCACCCACTCAATTCCCCGTCTATCCTCAAACCCGGCACTGCGACACCAAACCACACCACGCATTTTTACTTATCCCCCCCGATCAGGCTAAATACCCGCCTGATCGTTTAACCCTACGGATTATCCGCCATGGCCCGTCAACGCTTTGCAATTGCCTGGATCGCCTGCCTTGCAGTGCTGTTCAATGCGTTTGCCATGCCGCTGGCCAGTGCGATGCAGCAGACCGATGACCCGGTCAAGCGCCTGATGTGGGGCGGGTTCTGTTCGTCCAATGGCGCCAGCCTGCAGGCCGTTGCCCTGGGCAAGCTGGAACTCCCGGCACCGGCGGACGATCACTCCGCCATGCAGCATTGCTGGTGTTGCTCCGGCTCGGCGCCGTGGGTGGCGCTGCCGGGGCATGTGCCGCAGGTGTATGTGACGCGGTTCGATGCGGTCGACAGCCTGGCGCCGCGATCCTTGCAAACTCCCACCCCGCGCCAGCAATGGCCGAGCCTTAACCCCCGCGCCTCTCCAACGGTCTGATCGTCTTCGCAAGTGAACTGCGTTTAGAACCGTTCCGGAGAACTGCCATGCTTAAATCTTCCCTGCTTCTGGCGGCCTTGCTGCTGCCGGTGTTCAGTGCTGCCAATGCCGAGGACTACAAGGCCGGTGACCTGTTGGTCAGCGCCCCCTGGTCCCAGGAGTTGCCACCGAATGCGCCCACCGTCGCGGCGTACTTTGTGATTCATAACACCGGGGCTACCCCGGATCGCCTGCTCAGCGTTGAAACCAGCGTCGCCGAGAAAGCCGAACTGCACGAGCATGTGATGCAAGGCGACCTGATGAAGATGCAGCAAGTACCCAGCGTTGCCGTACCGGCCAAGGGTGAACTGACTTTCGCGCCGATGGCCTATCACGTGATGCTGCTGGGCCTCAAGGACCGCAGCCTGTTGGCCGATGGCAAGCAGTTCCCACTGACCCTGACCTTCGAAAAAGCCGGCAAGGTCCAAGTGCAAGTGTCGGTGCAGAAAGCGCCGCCGATGGCCGGCCATGGGCCTGTGCACGCCCAGTAAGCCCATCCGATGGGCGCCCGCAGCGCCAGGTTATCTCCACACCGCCGCCTGATGCGCGGCAGTTGGATCAGCCTGTTCGCCATGCTGATGATTTTTATCGGTCCGCTGATTTCCCAAGCGATGCCGATGGATCATCACGCCGGTATGTCCATGGACATGCCCGCGTGCCACGGCGAGCCCAAGCCGAGCAAAGCCCCCGACGAACATCATGTTCTCTGGGAAAAATGCGGCTATTGCAGCTTGCTGTTCAGTTGCCCGGCCCTGCCCGGCAGCGTCTCCTACGTCACGCTCGGCACCCCGCCGCCAGCCAACGCGCTCATTCCCACCCCGCGCCTGGGCCATGCCGGGCAGAGCATCTTCCCCGGCGCCCGCAGTCGTGCGCCGCCCATCGCGTCGTAAGCCCTTCACCGCGCTACTTCACCCCGGCCGACTTCAAACAGACAGCCGCAGGCTGCTGGCCGTGTTGTTTACGATTGATTGATGGAATTTGTCATGTCCAGGTTTTCTGCTGACACCCGTTTGGGCGCTGCCCCGGTTTTCGCCGTTCTGTGCGGCGCACTGCTTGCGCCCTACGCCCATGCTGACGAACACGAGCTGAGCCCCACGGTCATCACCGCGATCGCCCCCAGCTCGCCACTCACCGTTGTCACCAACCCCAAGGACCCGCGCCAACCGGTGCCCGCCAGCGACGGCGGCGATTACCTCAAGACCATCCCGGGCTTTGCCCTGGTGCGTAACGGCGGCACCAATGGTGACCCGGTACTGCGCGGCATGTTCGGCTCGCGCCTGAATATCCTCACCAACGGCGGCATGATGCTCGGCGCCTGTCCGGGCCGCATGGATGCGCCCACCTCGTACATCTCGCCGGAAACCTACGACAGGCTGACCGTGATCAAAGGCCCGCAAACCGTGCTCTGGGGCCCCGGCGCGTCAGCCGGCACCATTCTGTTCGACCGCGAGCCGGAGCAGTTCGGCGAGCTGGGCACGCGGGTCAATGCCAGTGTGCTGGCCGGCTCCAACGGGCGCTTCGACAAGGTCGTCGACGCCGCTGCCGGTGGGCCATTGGGCTACGTACGGGTGATCGGCAACCAGGCCCATGCCGACGACTACAAGGACGGCAACAACGACACCGTCGCTTCGCGTTATGACAAGTGGAATGGCGATGCAGCAGTGGGTTTCACCCCCGACGCCGACACCCTGCTGGAACTCACCGCCGGCCGTGGCGATGGGCAAGCGCGCTATGCCGGGCGCGGGATGGACGGCTCGCAGTTCCTGCGCGAAAGCCTCGGGCTGCGCTTCGAAAAATCCAATATCGGCGAGGTGCTGGACAAGGTCGAGGCCCAGGTCTACTACAACTACGCCGACCATGTCATGGACAACTACAGCCTGCGCATACCGTCCGGCACGGGAATGATGGCCGGGCCCATGGCCTCCAACGTCGACCGTCGCACCCTCGGTGGGCGGATCAAAGCGACCTGGCGCTGGGCCGACGTGCAACTGATCGGCGGCCTGGACGCGCAGACCAATGAACACCGCGCGCGCAGCAGCATGGGCATCGACACCTACAAGGACCTGCCGCGCAGCAAGGACGCCAACTTTCACAACTACGGCGTATTCGGTGAACTGACCTGGTACGCCGCCGACAACGACCGCCTGATCACCGGTGCGCGCCTGGATCGCGCCTCGGCCAGGGATTTTCGTCAACGTACCGGCTCAGGCATGATGAGCCGTCCCAACCCCACCGCCGACGACACCCGTGCAGACACCTTGCCATCGGGCTTCGTGCGCTACGAGCACGACCTGGCGGACACGCCCACTACCGTCTACGCGGGTCTGGGTCATGCTGAACGCTTCCCGGACTACTGGGAACTGTTCTCCCCCAACACCGGGGCGGCCGGCTCGGTGAATGCCTTCGACGGCGTCAAGCCCGAGAAGACCACCCAGCTGGATGTTGGCGCGCAGTACAAAACCGCCAACCTTGAAGCCTGGGCCTCGGCTTATGTCGGCCAGGTGCGCGACTTCATCCTGTTCGACTACCGGCCCGGCATGATGGGCACCACCTCCCAGGCACGCAATGTCGACGCGCGCATCATGGGCGGTGAACTGGGCGCGGCGT
Organism: Pseudomonas fluorescens; assembly: GCF_002837185.1. Taxonomy (GTDB): domain Bacteria; phylum Pseudomonadota; class Gammaproteobacteria; order Pseudomonadales; family Pseudomonadaceae; genus Aquipseudomonas; species Aquipseudomonas fluorescens_AM. The sequence goes on from NZ_KZ477988.1 coordinate 33,460, forward strand.
ACAAGCTGACCACTCACTGGAAGGCCGACGCGAGCCTGGCCTACGCCTGGGGCAAGAACAGCAGCGACGGCAAAGCCCTGCCGCAGATGCCGCCGCTGGATGCGCGCCTGGGCCTGACCTACAGCCAGGATGATTGGAGTGCCGGCGCGTTGTGGCGCGTGGTCGCGGCGCAACACCGCATCGACCCGGACAAGGGCAACGTGGTCGGCAAGGACTACGACAAGAGCGGCGGTTTTGGCGTGTTCTCGCTGAACGCGGCGTACCGCATCAATAAGCACTTCAAGGTCAGCAGCGGGGTCGACAATCTGTTCGGCAAGGCTTATGCCGAGCATTTGAACCTGGCGGGGAATGCCGGGTTCGGTTACCCGGCAAGCGACCCGCAGGCCATCAAGGAACCGGGGCGTACGCTCTGGACCAAGGTGGATATGAGCTTCTAACAGCATCGGGGGCAAGCCCCCTCCCACACTTGACCGGGTTCCCAAATCCAACGATGTGAACCCAATCCAATGTGGGAGGGGGCTTGCCCCCGATAGCGGTGTAACTGACACAAAAAATCAAAAGCCTTGCGGAGCCCTGATGAGCACTCAACAAAAAGTTTCCTTCTACAACCTGGCCTGGCGCTGGCACTTCTACGCCGGCCTTTTCGTCGCCCCTTTCATGGTGCTGCTGGCCCTGACCGGCATCATCTACCTGTTCAAACCACAGCTCGACCCGCTGATGTACGGCCACCTGCTCACCGTCCCCGCCGCCGAACACGCACTGAGCGCCGACGAGCAGTTGCAACGCGCCAGAGCCGCCTACCCCCAGGCGGTGATCAGCAAGTACCTGCCGCCCGCCGATGCCACCGGCAGCGCACAGTTCGTGATGCAACACGCAGGCCGCGAAGTGACGGTATTCGTCGACCCCTATCGCGGTACCGTCCTGGGTGAGCAGGACGCCAACTACAACCTGCAAGCCATCGCCCGCGCCCTGCACGGCGAACTGATGATCGGCACCGTCGGTGATCGCCTGATCGAACTCGCCGCCGGCTGGGGCGTGATGCTGGTGGTGTCCGGCCTGTACCTGTGGTGGCCACGCGGCAAGTCATCGGCTGGCGTGTTGTGGCCCCGGCTCAACAGCCGTGGCCGCTTGTTCTGGCGCGACCTGCACGCTGTCGTCGGTTTCTGGGGCGCAGCGTTTTTGCTGGTGATGCTGCTCAGCGGCATGACCTGGACGGGCTTCTGGGGCAAGCAATACGCCGCCCTGTGGAACACCTTCCCGGCGGCGATGTGGAACAACGTGCCGCAATCCGACCAGCAGGCACGCGCGCTCAACACCGCCACCCAACAGACCGTGCCCTGGGCCATGGAAAACACGCCGATGCCAATGTCCGGTGACCATGCCGAACACATGAACCATGGCGCCATGCACGCGGGCCCTGCCGCGCCGACCGTGCGCCTGCAACAGGTGGTCGACCTGGCCAACGCACGCAAGGTCGAGCCCGGCTACAGCATCACCTTCCCCACCACCGCCACCGGCGTGTTCACTGTTGCCGTGTTCGCCAACGACCCGCGCAACGACGCCACTCTGCATGTGGACCAGTACACCGGCAAGGTCCTGGCCGATGTGCGTTGGGAACATTACAACCTGGTCGCACGCGCCACCGAGACCGGCGTGATGTTGCACGAAGGCAAGATGTTCGGCTGGGTCAACCAACTGATCGTGCTGCTGATCTGCCTGATGATCCTGCTCAGTGCGGTCAGCGGCGTGGTGATCTGGTGGAAGCGTCGGCCACAGGGCGGGCTGGGCGTGCCGCCGCTGCGTCATGACGTGCCGAAGTGGAAAACCGCGATGGTGATCATGCTCGGGCTGGCGATCATTTTCCCGTTGGTGGGCGCATCGTTGATCCTGGTGTGGGCGCTGGATCGCCTGGTGCTGTCACGCTTTTTTGCCCAAGGTGAATCTGCCTCAGGTTAAGCATGAAACAGGCGAGATGCCCGACGCTACGGGCTTGTGTAGCCTTGCGCGACTGTTGTCGCGCAGCCAATAAGTGTTAACTTATAACACTTTCTGCGTTATCGTTGCTCGCCGCGCCCTGCGGCGAGCCCCCCTTCAAGAAGCGATTGAATCGACCGATGAACAACTCCCTAGCGTGCGGCCTGTGCCTGCTCGCCCTGCATACCAACGTCCAGGCCATGACCCTGCCCGAGAGCGCCATCACGGCACCGGCAGTCGATAACGAACGCGTCGAGCTCAATACGCCGACTACCGCCGGTTCGCGCCTGAACCTGACGGCGCTGCAAACCCCCGGCAGCGTAGAAAGCCAGACCGGCGCGCAGATCCGAGAACGTGGCGACGCCAGCGTGCAGGACGCCATCTCCCGCGCCACCGGCATCACCCGCACCGGCACCCCGGGCGACGGTGGCACCTCGCTGCAAGCCCGTGGCTTTACCGGCCAAAGCTCAGTGATGCAACTGTACGACGGTAACCGCATGTACACCGGCATGGGCACCTCGACCTTCCCGGTGGACACCTGGGCGGTGGAACGGGTGGACGTGCTGCGTGGCCCGGCCTCTGTGCTGTACGGCGAAGGCGCTACCGGCGCGGTGGTCAATACGGTCCCAAAAAGGCCTTTCACGGGCGCGATCGAAAACCACATCCGCCTCGGCTACGGTTCCTACGACCGCCAGCAACAAGCCCTGGACAGTGGCGGCTCACTGACCGATACCCTGAGCTACCGCCTGAACCTCAACCGCCTGCGCAGCAACGGTTTCATCGACCGTGGGGACGCCAGCAGCGACTTCATCAGCGGCGCCCTGCGCTGGCAGGCGGCCGACAACCTGAGTTTCACCCTGGCCAGTGACTACGGCGACCAGCGCCCACAAAACTACTTCGGCACGCCCCTGATCAACGGCCAGTTGCACAAGGGCCTGCGCGACAAGAACTACAACGTCAGCAACGACACTCAGCACTACAACGACCAGTGGACACGCCTGACCAGCGAGTGGCAGTTGAGCGATAACGTCAGCGCCACCAACGAGCTGTACTACCTGAAAAACCAGCGTCGCTGGCAGAACGCCGAGAACTACAATTTCACCAACGGCCAACTGACCCGCAGCGGCAACTTCGGGATCAAGCACGATCAGGAACAGGTGGGCGACCGCCAGACCTTCACCTTCAAGCACACCCTGTTCGGCCTCGACAGCCAGACCGTGGCGGGCCTGGAATACAACCGCATCCGCTTCCGCCTGGCGAGCAACACGCCGTTTAATGACGTGGCGCAAACCGGCCAACCCGTCGACCTGTATCACCCGGCGCCTGCGCCATTTGCCAGCCAGGACCCGTTCAACCCGGTGTTCGCCACCACCACCAGGACGGTGGCCGGCTTTGCGGAAAACCGCCTGCAACTCACGGATAAACTCGCGCTGGTCACCGGCATCCGCCGCGACTACGCGCACATCGACCGCGACGATCTGCGCACCGGTGGCCAATCCGATAAAACCCTCACCGGCAATAACTGGAAAGCCGGCCTGGTCTACGCGATCACCCCGCAGACTTCGGTCTACGGCCAGTACGCCACCAGCACCGACGGCGTCGGCGGGCTGATTTCCCTGAGCCCGAGCCAGCAGCAGTTCGACCTGTCCACTGCCAGGCAGACCGAGGTTGGTATCAAGCAAGCATTCTGGGACGCACGGGGTGAATGGACCCTGGCGGCCTACCACATCGTCAAGAAGAAGCTGCTGACGGACGTGCCGGGCGCCCCGGATTTCAAGCAGCAAGTCGGCCAACAATCCTCCAACGGCCTGGAGGCCAGCCTCGACCTGCAACTGCCTCACGCCTGGCAGTTGCACGCCAACGCCGCCATCGTGCGAGCGCAGTATGACGACTTCAAACAGGACGTCGGCGGCGTGCAGGTGTCGCGCGACGGCAACCGCCCAGTGGACGTGCCGCGCCGCACCGCCAACCTGTGGCTGAGCAAGGCCGTGACCGACAACGTGCGTGCCGGTGCCGGTGTGCGTTATGTCGATGCACGGTATGCCGACATGGCCAACCAGAACGAGTTGCCGAGCTACACCGTGGTCGATGCGACGCTGTCGTGGAACGCCATGCGCAACACCACACTGGGCCTGCAACTCAACAACCTGTTCGATCGCACTTATGCAGTCAGCCAGTACAACGATGGGCAGCAGTGGATTCTGGGTGTACCTCGTTCCATGTTCATTACTGCCGACTACACCTTTTAATGACCTCGCTCACCCTCACCGACCTGGCTTGGACTCCACCCGGCCACGACCACTGCCTTCACCAGTTCCAACTGCGTGACGCCGGCCTGCAGGTCGCTGCCGGGGAGTTTGTCGGCCTGATCGGGCCTAACGGCAGCGGCAAGACCAGCCTGCTGCGCTGTGCCTATCGATTCACCCGGCCGGAGCGCGGCGACGTGATGCTTGAGCACCAGAACGTCTGGAAGCAAAGCGCCAAGTGGTGTGCGCAACGCATCGCGGTGGTGCTGCAGGAATTCCCCGACGCGTTCGGCTTGCGCGTGGATGAAGTGGTCGCCATGGGCCGCACACCCCACAAGGGGTTGTTCGACAGCGACACCCAGCACGACCAGCAACTGATCCGCAACGCACTGCAGTCGGTGGGGATGCAGGGTTTCGCAGACCACGCCTTCGCCACCCTCTCGGGCGGTGAAAAACAGCGCGTCATCCTGGCTCGTGCCCTGGCCCAGCAACCGCAACTGTTGATCCTCGATGAGCCGACCAACCACCTCGACCCGCGCTATCAACTGGAGCTGTTAAGGCTGGTCAAGCAGTTGAAAATCGGCACCCTGGCGAGCATCCACGACCTGAACCTGGCCGCCGCGTTCTGTGATCGCCTGTACGTGATCCATCACGGGCGCATCGTCGCCAGCGGCACGCCCCATGAAGTGCTGACCGCCGCGTTGCTGCGCGACGTGTTTGGCGTCCAAGCCCTGATCGACACCCATCCCTTGTCCGGCTACCCCCGAATCACCTGGATAACCCAACCATGATCCTGCGCGCCCTGCTGTCTCTCGCACTGTTGCTCGGTACTGCCCAAGCGTTCGCCGAAGCCACCCATTACCCGCTGACCATCAAGAGCTGCAACCGCGACGTGACCTTCCAGCAAGCCCCGCAACACGCGGTCAGCCACGACATCAACATGACCCAGATGATGCTCGCCCTGGGCCTCAAGCCACACATGGCCGGCTACAGCGGCGTGACGGGCTGGAAGTCAGTGCCGCCGGACATGGCCGCGATCCTCGACGGCCTGCCGGAGCTGGCGAGCAAATACCCGTCGGTGGAAACCTTGCTCAATGCCAACGTGGATTTCTTCTTCGCCGGCTGGGACTACGGCATGCGCGTGGGCGGCGACCTCACGCCGCACACCCTGCAACCCTTGGGTATCAACGTGTATGAGCTGACCGAGTCGTGCGCGTTCGTGATGAAGCGCCCCGCTGCCACACTGGAAGACACCTATAACGACCTGCGCAACCTGGGCAAGATTTTTGACGTGCAAGACCGTGCCAACGCGCTGATCGCCCAGATGCAGGCGCAGGTGGCCGAGGTACAAAAAGACCTGCCCGCCGACAAGCCACGGGTGTTTCTTTACGACAGCGGCGAAGACCGCGCCATGACGTCAGGACGCCTGGGCATGCCACACGCGTTAATCGACGCCGCTGGCGGGCGCAATATCCTCGACGACGTCGACGCCAGCTGGACCCGGGTCAACTGGGAAACCGTGGTGGAGCGCAACCCGCAGGTGATCGTGATCGTCGACTACAGCGAAATCACGGCCAAACAGAAAGAGCAATTTCTGCTCGATAACCCGGCCCTGCAATCGGTGGACGCCATCAGGAATCAGCGCTTTATCGTGATCCCGTACGTGCAGGCCACGCCGGGTATCGACAACGTGCTGGCGGTGCAAGCCCTGGCCAAGGGGTTCCACGGCGAATGATCGACCGTCGCTACGCCTTGCTGCTGAGTGCCCTGGGCGCGTTTTTGCTGATCTCCTGCGTGATCTCGCTGGGGTTCGGTTCGGCGCGGGTACCCGTGGACGTGGTGTGGCGGATCCTGCTGCACAAGACGTGCGGCATCGGTGAAGTGGATTGGAATGCGGGCCAGGAACATATCGTCTGGCTGATCCGCGTGCCGCGCATGCTGCTCGGCGCCTTGGTGGGCGCCGGGCTGGCGTTGATCGGCGCGGTGTTGCAGGCCGTGACGCGCAACCCGTTGGCCGACCCACATTTGCTCGGTGTGACATCCGGCGCCACCCTCGGCGCGGTGATCGTGGTGCTGCATGTGGGCGAAGTCATCGGCCTGCTGACCCTGCCCATTGCGGCCTTCATCGGCGCGCTGCTGAGCATGCTGGTGGTGCTGGCCGTGGCCAGTCGCAATGGCCGCCTGGAAAGTGATCGCCTGCTGCTCTGCGGCGTGGCGGTGTCATTCGTGATGATGGCGGTGGCCAACCTGCTGCTGTTCATGGGCGACCACCGCGCCGCCTCAGCGGTGATGTTCTGGATGCTCGGCGGCCTGGGCCTGGCGCGTTGGGAGCTGCTGGCGATTCCCGCCGCCACGGTGGTGCTAGGGTTGGCCCTGCTGTCGGGCATGGCGCGCCCGCTCAATGCCCTGATGGCCGGCGAACAGACCGCCGTGACCCTGGGCCTGAACGCACGCAACGTGCGCCTCAAGGTGTTTTTGATCGCGTCGTTGATGACCGGCGTGCTGGTGTCGATCAGCGGCTCCATCGGTTTTGTCGGCCTGATGGTGCCGCACATCGCCCGGCGCCTGGTAGGCGCCGAGCACCGGCGCTTATTGCCGGTGTGCGTGCTGCTGGGCAGCGTGTTCCTGGTATGGGTCGACGTCGCGGCACGCACGCTGATCGCCCCTGAAGACCTGCCGATTGGCGTGGCGACGGCAGCGATTGGCGGGCTGTTTTTTATCGGCTTGATGCGCAGGCGCTGAGCGCGCCCCGTTGTAGCGCACCGCCACGCACCGACACTTGCGCCTGCCATTTCCTGGTGCGTCACGCCTGCAAAAGCGCGGGCAAACCACGCATTTCATGGGGTTTGTCGACTCGGCACAGCGCTTGCAATCCCCTGCTCAACTTGTCCCTCACACCCTTGTTGAGTTCACGGAGATCGCACTATGAAGCGTCGCAGTTTGATCAAGGCATTCACCTTGTCGGCATCCATTGCGGCCATGGGCTTGACCTGGACCGTCCAGGCCGCCGAGACCATCAAGGTCGGCATCCTGCACTCGTTGTCCGGGACCATGGCGATCTCCGAAACCTCGCTTAAAGACATGGCGCTGATGACCATTGACGAGATCAACGCCAAGGGCGGTGTGAACGGCAAGATGCTCGAACCGGTGGTGGTGGACCCGGCGTCCAACTGGCCGCTGTTCGCGGAAAAAGGCCGGCAGTTGCTGACCCAGGACAAGGTCGCCGTGGTGTTCGGCTGCTGGACCTCGGTGTCGCGTAAATCCGTACTGCCGGTGTTCGAAGAACTCAATGGCCTGCTGTTCTACCCGGTGCAGTACGAAGGCGAGGAGATGTCGCCGAACGTGTTCTATACCGGTGCGGCGCCGAACCAGCAGGCGATCCCGGCGGTGGAATACCTGATGAGCGAAGAAGGCGGCAGCGCCAAGCGCTTCTTCCTGCTCGGCACCGACTACGTGTACCCGCGCACCACCAACAAGATCCTGCGCGCCTTCCTGCATGCCAAAGGCGTGGCGGATAAAGATATCGAAGAGGTCTACACCCCGTTCGGCCACAGCGACTACCAGACCATCGTCGCCAACATCAAGAAGTTCTCCGCCGGCGGCAAGACCGCAGTGATTTCCACCGTGAATGGCGACTCCAATGTGCCGTTCTACAAGGAACTGGCCAACCAGGGCCTGAAGGCGACCGATGTACCGGTGGTGGCATTCTCCGTGGGTGAAGAAGAACTGCGCGGCATCGACACCAAGCCGCTGGTGGGCAACCTGGCGGCGTGGAACTACTTCCAGTCGGTAGAGAACCCGGTGAACCAGAAATTCGTCGCCGACTGGAAAGCCTACGCCAAGAAACACAACCTGCCGGGCGCGGATAAAGCCGTGACCAATGACCCGATGGAAGCCACCTACGTAGGCATCCATATGTGGGCGCAGGCGGCGGAGAAAGCCAAGTCCACCGACGTCGACAAAGTGCGTGAAGCCCTGGCCGGCCAGACCTTCGCCGCGCCGTCTGGCTTCACCCTGACCATGGACAAGACCAACCACCACCTGCACAAGCCGGTGATGATCGGCGAAATCCAGGCCGACGGGCAGTTCTCGGTGGTGTGGCAGACCGAAGCGCCGATTCGGGCGCAGCCGTGGAGCCCGTACATTCCGGGCAATGACAAGAAGCCGGACTATGCGGTGAAGAGCAACTGAAGCCCACCACAGGCTAAAAATGTGGGAGGGGGCTTGCCCCCGATAGCGCAGTGTCAGACATATATTCATCAACTGACACACTGCAATCGGGGGCAAGCCCCCTCCCACACTGTCCCCGCATGATCAGGACATTGTGTATGCCCACTGCCCTCCACCGTTTCATCCTCGCCGTGCTGTTGTTGCTGCCTTTGGCCGCACACGCAGGCGACGCCGAAGACTTCCTTGCCGCCAACCCGGTGCAGCAAGCCAAACTCCTCCAGGATTGGGCCGCCAACCCCGACCCTGCGCGCATCGAGCTGGTGGACGCGCTGCAACAAGGCCAGCTCACGCTCAACGGTGAAACCAAAACCCTGCGCCTGAACAACCGCCTGCGCGGCCTGATCGACAACGTTCAAGCCAGCCAGCAACTGCTCGCCGCCGACCCCAAGGTGCGCCTCAATGCCGCCCGCACCCTGCAAAAAAGCGCGGTGCCTGCGCAACTGAAATTCCTCGACCAGCAGGTCGCCGCCGAGACCGATGAGGAGGTGCACAGCGCCCTCAGCCTGGCCCTGGCCAACCTGCAACTGGTCGACACCGATTCGGTGGTGCGCCTGGCCGCGGTGCGTTTGCTTGGCAGCACCGGCGACCCGCTGGCCCGCACGCGCCTCGAAGCCTTGCTTGCGCCCGGCGTCGAAACCGATGCCAGCGTGCATACCGCCGCCGAAACCAGCCTGGCCCAGGTCAAACGCAAGTTGATGTTCGGTGAAATCCTCGGCCAAGCCTTCAGCGGTATGTCGCTGGGATCGATTCTATTGCTCGCAGCCCTGGGCCTGGCGATCACCTTCGGCCTGCTCGGCGTGATCAATATGGCCCACGGCGAAATGCTGATGCTCGGCGCCTATTCCACCTACGTGGTGCAGTTGCTGATGCAGCGCTACGTGCCCCAGGCCATCGAATTCTACCCACTGATCGCACTGCCGGTGGCGTTCTTCGTCACCGCCGCCATCGGCATGGCGCTGGAGCGCACGGTGATTCGCCATCTCTACGGCCGGCCACTGGAAACCCTGCTCGCCACCTGGGGCATCAGCCTGATGCTGATTCAGTTGGTGCGCCTGGTGTTCGGTGCGCAGAACGTTGAAGTGTCCAACCCGCAATGGCTGTCCGGCGGCATTCAAGTGCTGCCCAACCTGGTGCTGCCGTACAACCGCCTGGTGATCATTGCGTTCGCGCTGTTCGTGGTGGTGTTGACCTGGCTGCTGCTGAACAAGACGCGCCTGGGCCTGAACGTGCGCGCTGTCACCCAGAACCGCAACATGGCCGCCTGCTGCGGCGTGCCCACCGGGCGGGTGGACATGCTTGCCTTCGGCCTCGGCTCCGGCATCGCGGGTCTGGGCGGCGTGGCGCTGAGCCAGGTCGGCAACGTCGGCCCGGACCTGGGCCAGAGCTACATCATCGACTCGTTCCTGGTGGTGGTGCTCGGCGGTGTCGGTCAGTTGGCCGGCAGCGTGACGGCGGCCTTTGGCCTGGGGATCGCCAACAAGATTCTGGAACCGCAGATCGGCGCCGTACTCGGCAAGATCCTGATCCTCGCGCTGATCATTCTGTTTATCCAGAAACGCCCGCAAGGACTCTTCGCACTGAAAGGACGGGTGATCGACTGATGAATCAGCCACTGATGCTAACGGCCACGCAAAAGGCCGGCCCCAAGGTGACCATTGCAGTGGGCGTGGTGATCCTGTTCCTGCTGCTGGTTCTGCCCTTGTGTTCGCTGCTGTCGCCGGAAAACCCGCTGCATGTGTCGGCCTATACCCTGACGCTGGTCGGCAAGATCCTCTGCTATGCCATCGTCGCACTGGCGCTGGACCTGGTGTGGGGTTACGCCGGCATGTTGTCCCTCGGCCACGGCCTGTTCTTCGCCCTGGGCGGTTATGCCATGGGCATGTACCTGATGCGCCAGGCATCGGGCGATGAGTTGCCGGCATTCATGACCTTTTTGTCGTGGACCGAATTGCCCTGGTACTGGGTGGGCACTCAACACTTCTGGTGGGCGCTGTGCCTGGTGGTCTTGGCGCCAGGCCTGCTGGCCCTGGTGTTCGGCTTCTTCGCCTTCCGCTCGCGGATCAAGGGTGTGTATTTCTCGATCATGACCCAGGCCCTGACGTTTGCCGGAATGCTGTTGTTCTTTCGCAATGAGACAGGGTTTGGCGGCAATAACGGCTTTACCAATTTCCGCAGCATCCTCGGCTTTGGCATCACTGAACCTGGCACGCGGGCGGTGTTGTTCGTGGCCACGGTGCTGTTGCTGGTGGCGAGCCTGTACATCGGCTGGCGCCTGGCCCGCAGCAAATTCGGCCGCGTGCTCACTGCACTGCGTGACGCGGAAAACCGCCTGATGTTCTGCGGCTACGACCCGCGTGGCTTCAAGCTGTTCGTGTGGGTGTTGAGCGCCGTGCTGTGCGGTTTGGCGGGTGCGTTGTATGTGCCGCAGGTGGGCATCATCAACCCCGGTGAAATGTCGCCGACCAACTCCATCGAAGCCGCCGTGTGGGTGGCCCTGGGCGGGCGTGGCACGCTGATCGGCCCACTGCTCGGCGCCGGGGTGGTCAACGGCATGAAGAGCTGGTTCACCGTAGCATTCCCGGAATACTGGCTGTTCTTCCTCGGAGCGCTGTTCATTATCGTCACCCTGTACCTGCCCAAGGGCGTCATCGGCCTGCTGAAGAAATGAGGAACGTCATGCTTGAACCTATTTTCGATGCGGGCAGCGGCCGCGATGCGATCGGTATCGGCCAGGCCGCAGGCTCTGGGCTCAACACTCGCCACGGCACCATCCTGACCCTGGAAGATATCAGCGTCAGCTTCGACGGCTTCAAGGCGCTCAACGACCTCAACCTCTACATCGGCGTCGGTGAACTGCGCTGCATCATCGGGCCCAACGGCGCGGGCAAGACCACGCTGATGGACGTGATCACCGGCAAGACCCGGCCCAGCCACGGCAACGCCTGGTTCGGCGAAACCCTCGATTTGACCAGCATGAGCGAGGTGCAGATCGCCCAGGCCGGTATCGGCCGCAAGTTCCAGAAACCGACGGTGTTCGAAGCCCTCAGCGTGTTCGAAAACCTGGAGCTGGCGCAGAAAACCGACAAGTCGGTGTGGGCCAGCCTGCGCGCACGCCTGAGCGGCGAACAGAAAGACCGCATCGATCAAGTGCTCGACACCATCCGCCTCAGCGCCTCGGTGCATCGGCCCGCCGGCTTGCTGTCCCACGGCCAGAAGCAGTTCCTGGAAATCGGCATGCTGCTGATGCAGGACCCGCAACTGCTGCTGCTGGATGAACCGGTGGCGGGCATGACCGACGCCGAAACCGAATTCACCGCCGAGCTGTTCAAGGGCCTGGCCGGCAAGCACTCGTTGATGGTGGTGGAACATGACATGGGCTTTGTCGGCTCGATTGCCGACCACGTCACCGTGTTGCACCAGGGCAGCGTGTTGGCCGAGGGGTCGCTGGAACAGGTACAGGAAAACGAGCGGGTGATCGAGGTTTACCTCGGTCGCTAAGGTGGTTTTCCTGTAGGAGCGAGCTTGCTCGCGAAGATCGTCAACGATAGCGCGGGCATTCTGAATGCACGCGGTGCCCTCAGGTTTTTCGCGAGCAAGCTCGCTCCTACAGGGATTGAGGAGGTTTTTGGAATGCTGCAAGTCGACAAGCTGCACCAGTATTACGGCGGTAGCCACATCCTGCGCGGGCTGTCCTTCGATGTGAAGATCGGCGAAGTCACCTGCCTGCTCGGGCGTAACGGCGTGGGCAAGACCACCCTGCTCAAATGTTTGATGGGCCTGCTGCCGGCCAAGGAAGGCGCAGTGAACTGGGAAGGCAAAACCATCACCGGCTTCAAGCCGCACCAGCGCGTGCATGCCGGCATCGCCTACGTGCCCCAGGGCCGCGAGATTTTCGGCCGGTTGACGGTGGAAGAAAACCTGTTGATGGGCCTGTCGCGTTTCCCTGGTTCAGAGGCCAAGGAAGTGCCCGCCTTCATCTACGAACTGTTTCCGGTACTGTTGCAAATGAAGCATCGGCGCGGCGGCGACTTGTCCGGTGGCCAGCAGCAACAGTTGGCGATCGGCCGCGCCCTGGCCAGCCGTCCGCGCCTGTTGATCCTCGATGAACCCACCGAAGGCATCCAGCCGTCAGTGATCAAGGAAATCGGCGCAGTCATCAAGAAACTCGCCGCCCGTGGTGATATGGCGATCCTGCTGGTGGAGCAGTTCTATGATTTTGCCGCCGAACTGGCCGACCAGTACCTGGTGATGTCACGCGGCGAAATCGTGCAGCAGGGCCGTGGTGAAAATATGGAAAGCGAGGGTGTGCGCGGTCTTGTAACCATCTAATCTGTAGCCTCCTGACGATAAGCACTCTGCCATGAACCTGCCCGTTTCCCCTGCCCTGTTCACCCCCAGCTGGCACGCCGAGCTGGAACTGGGCTATGCGCGTTTCGGCGACACCACGCGCCCGGTCATGCGCCGTCACCTTGGCCCGCTGCGGGTGCAAAAGCACCTGTATGCCGAAGGCCCCGAGGTGTGCCAGCACATCATCGTGCATCCGCCCGGCGGGATTGCCGGTGGCGATCGCCTGGACATCAGCGCCCACGTCGGCGCCGGTGCCTGGGCGCAGTTGACCAGCCCCGGCGCAGCCAAGTGGTACCGCGCCAGTGGCCCGGCATTTCAGCACGTCGAGTTGACCGTCGAGGCCGGTGCGACGCTGGAATGGCTGCCCCAGGAAACCATCGTGTTCAGCGCCGCCCAAGCCGAGCTCACCACGCGCATTGAGCTGCAAGGCGATGCGCGGTTGTTCTACTGGGATGTGGTCGCTCTCGGGCGCCCGGCCAGCGGCGAACGGTTTGATCTTGGCCACTTTCAAGCGCACCTGGATATTCGCCGCGACGGCCAATTGCTCTGGCATGAGCGTCAGCGCATTGTGGGCGGCGACGGGTTGCTGGATTCGCCCATCGGGTTGGACGGCCAGCCGGTGTTTGCCACGTTGCTGGTGACCGGTGAGATCGATCCCCAATTGCTCGAACAATGCCGCTCACTGCCACACGCGGTACGCGGCGACTTGACCCAATTGCCCGGGTTGCTGGTGGCGCGCTGCCTGGCCAGTGAAGCGCTGCTGGCGCGGGGGTGGTTGATTGATTTATGGCGGTTGTTGCGCCCGGCGCTGCTGGGCCGCGAAGCAGTCGCACCACGAATCTGGAGCACATGAAGATCAACATGTGGGAGGGGGCAAGCCCCCTCCTACACTTGACCTGCATTGTATTTAAGAATGTATTCAAAGGACCTTGAACCATGGACCTGACCCCACGGGAAAAAGACAAGCTGCTGATCTTCACCGCAGGCCTGGTCGCCGAACGGCGCCTGGCGCGCGGTGTGAAGCTCAATTACCCGGAAACCATCGCCTACATCTCCGCCGCGCTGATGGAAGGCGCCCGCGACGGCCGTACCGTGGCCGACCTGATGCACTACGGCACCACCCTGCTCAGCCGCGAACAGGTGATGGAAGGCATCCCGGAAATGATCCCGGATATCCAGGTGGAGGCCACCTTCCCGGACGGCACCAAGCTGGTCACCGTTCATCAACCCATTGCATGAGGCGCTGTGATGATTCGTGAAGCAACCGAACACGACCTGCCGGCGATCCGCGCTATCTACAACGACGCGGTGCTCAACACCACAGCGATCTGGAACGAGCAACCAGTGGACCTGGCCAACCGCCAGGCCTGGTTCAGCGCACGCCAGGCGCAGCAGTACCCGATCCTGGTGGCGGTGGAAAACGATGAAGTTACCGGCTACGCCTCATTCGGCGACTGGCGCCCCTTCGAGGGCTTTCGCTACAGCGTCGAACACTCGGTGTACGTGCGCAACGACCAGCGCGGCAAAGGCCTAGGCCCACGCCTGATGCAGGCCCTGATCGAGCGCGCCCGCAGTTGCGGCAAGCACGTCATGGTCGCGGCCATTGAAAGTGGCAACCTGGCGTCCGTCCGCCTGCATGAACGCCTGGGCTTCATCACTACCGGGCAGATGCCCCAGGTAGGCATCAAGTTCGGCCGCTGGCTGGACCTGACCTTTATGCAACTGACGTTGAATCCGGGCTGTGAGCCGCCCAAGGAGTGAGATCGATGAGCGCTGCACACCTGCGTCGAGTCAATGCGGAAAGTTTTGCCCATTACCGCCTGGGCTTGATCGAACTGTTGCTGGACGCGGTGCAGCATGGCGCCTCGGTGGGCTTTATGGCCGACTTCGATGAGACCCAGGCCCGCGAGTATCTGACCGGCGTACAAGCCGGTATCGAAGACGCCAGCCTGCTGTTGTGGGTAGTCGTGCGGGAAGAACGGGTGGTCGCCAGCGTGCAATTGGCGCTGTGCCAGAAAGCCAACGGCCTCAACCGCGCCGAAGTGCAAAAGCTGCTGGTGCACAGCAGCGCCCGCCGTCACGGCCTGGGCCAGCAATTGATGAACACCCTGGAACTCGCCGCACGCCAGCACAAGCGCGGCTTGCTCTATCTGGACACCGAGGCCGGTTCCGGTGCCGAAGCCTTCTACCAGTCGCTGCACTACACCAAGATCGGTGAACTGCCCGACTACTGCCAAAGCCCGGACGGGCGCTACAGCCCGACCGCCATTTACTTCAAGACTCTGGGGCAACCTGCATGATTCCTGGTGAGTATCAGATCCAGCCTGGCGACATCGAACTGAATGTCGGCCGTCGCACCATCACCCTCGGCGTGGCCAACAGCAGCGACCGGCCGATTCAGGTGGGTTCGCATTACCATTTTTTCGAGACCAATGACGCGTTGGAGTTTGACCGCTCCGCCAGTCGCGGCATGCGCCTGAATATTCCGGCGGGAACAGCGGTGCGGTTTGAACCGGGGCAGAGTCGTGAAGTCGAGCTGGTGGATTTAAGCGGCGGGCGGCGAGTATTCGGGTTTGCCGGGCGGATCATGGGCGACCTTTAGGGCCTCATCGGCGGCAAGCCCCCTCCCACCGTTGAAGGTATTCACAGCTCCAAATGTGGGAGGGGGCTTGCCCCCGATAGCGATTTCCCATTCAACACATCTTTATCAGGGCTTACACACATGAAAATCACCCGCCAAGCCTACGCCGACATGTACGGCCCCACCGTCGGTGACAAAGTCCGCCTGGCCGACACCGAACTGTTCGTCGAAGTCGAACAGGACTTCACCGTCTACGGCGAAGAAGTGAAATTCGGCGGCGGCAAGGTCATCCGCGACGGCCAGGGCCAGAGCCAACTGCTCGCCCATGAAGTGGTGGACACCCTGATCACCAACGCGCTGATCATCGACCACTGGGGCATCGTCAAGGCCGACGTCGGCTTGAAGAATGGCCGCATCCATGCGATCGGCAAAGCCGGCAACCCGGATATCCAGCCCGGCGTGACCATGGCCATCGGCGCCAGCACTGAAGTGATCGCCGGCGAAGGCATGATCCTCACGGCAGGCGGCATCGACTCCCACGTGCATTTCATCTGCCCGCAGCAGATCGAAGAAGCGCTGACCAGCGGCGTCACCACCATGATCGGCGGCGGCACGGGACCTGCCACCGGTACCAACGCCACCACTTGCACATCCGGCCCATGGCATCTGGCGCGCATGCTCCAGGCCAGCGACTCGTTCCCGATGAACATCGGTTTTACCGGCAAGGGCAACGCCAGTTTGCCGGAGCCGTTGATCGAGCAAGTCAAGGCCGGCGCCATCGGTTTGAAGCTGCATGAAGACTGGGGCACCACGCCCGCGAGCATTGATAACTGCCTCAGCGTGGCCGATCAATACGACGTGCAGGTCGCGATCCACAGCGACACGCTCAACGAGTCCGGCTTCGTCGAAACCACCCTCGCCGCGCTCAAGGGCCGCACCATCCACACCTACCACACCGAAGGCGCCGGTGGCGGCCACGCGCCGGACATCATCAAGGCCTGCGGTTTCCCCAACGTGCTGCCCAGCTCCACCAACCCGACCCGGCCGTTCACCCGTAACACTATCGATGAGCACCTGGACATGCTGATGGTCTGCCATCACCTGGACCCGAGCATTGCTGAAGACGTGGCCTTCGCCGAAAGCCGCATCCGCCGCGAGACCATCGCCGCCGAAGACATCCTGCACGACCTCGGCGCGTTCTCGATGATCAGCTCCGACAGCCAGGCCATGGGCCGCGTCGGTGAAGTGATCACGCGCACCTGGCAGACCGCCGACAAGATGAAAAAACAACGTGGCGCCCTGCCCGGTGACGGCCCGGGCAATGACAACTTCCGCGCCAAACGCTATATCGCCAAGTACACCATCAACCCGGCGATCACTCACGGCGTGAGTCATATTGTCGGCTCCATCGAAGTGGGCAAGTGGGCCGACCTGGTGCTATGGCGCCCGGCGTTCTTCGGCATCAAACCGAGCCTGATCCTCAAGGGCGGCGCGATTGCCTCCAGCCTGATGGGCGACGCGAATGCTTCCATCCCCACGCCTCAGCCCGTGCATTACCGCCCGATGTTCGCCAGCTTCGGCAGTTCGCTGCACGCCACCAGCCTGACCTTTATCAGCCAGGCCGCCCAGGACGCCGGCTTGCCCGAGTCCCTGGGGTTGAAGAAGCAGATCGCCGTGGTCAAGGGTTGCCGCAACGTGCAGAAAACCGACCTGATCCACAACGATTATCTGCCGGACATCGAAGTGGACCCACAAACCTACCAGGTCAAGGCCGACGGTGTGTTGCTATGGTGCGAACCTGCGGATGTGCTGCCGATGACCCAGCGTTACTTCCTGTTTTGAAAGGCCGCTGACCAGGTAGCCGGCGGCGCGGTGGCGCTTGCACGATGCGCACACACGCCCCGACATCGGATTTACACGAACACTTTTTTCACCATGGCTTCGGTGTACTCATAGTCCATTCGCAGCTCGGCACCGGCCGGAATATCTTCGGTTGCAAAGACCACCGACAGCACATAGTTCTTTCTTTTAGTGGTGGCCCCAGGCCCCACGCCCAGCCACATATCCGCCTCAACACTGAACGGCACGACTTCGACGTTGTACCCCGACGCGGCCTGGCGCACCGGTTTTCCATCCGCGTCATACTCTCCACACCCCATCGACATCGGGCTTGGCGAGAATCGAACTGCTGACCAACGCAAACGGGTTGTCCGGTGCCTGCACCCACAAGAGGTAATGCTCGCCATCCCCGTCGGGCAGACTGGCAACAAAGTACTGTTTCCCATTGAACTCGATGGCTCGTGCCTGTGAGAGCTGTAACTCACGCGCTGTGCGCTTGCCAGGATCGACCAGCACTTCAAGTTCGTCCTTTGGCAGCAGGATTTCAGCGATTTCCTGACGGCTCAGCGTATGGATCAATTCGCTTTCCTTAATCGCCATCCGAGCCTGCAAGTCATCGACCTGCGCCTTATAGGCAGGTTGGGCCAATTCCCCGGCGGCGCGCGTGGCCTGCAATTCGGACAGCTGCCGCTGATAAGGCTCGCTCTGCGCATCAAATTGGGCGCGGTATCTGTGAGTCACATACTCCTGCCAGAATTCACGGGACAACAGGGCCTGAAACTCCTCAACGGAGTTGTCCATGGCGATGATTTTTTCGTAGGCGGCATCCAGCATGGCCGGGGTGACAGCGCCCATCTGGGTGAAGCTGACCTGTTGCGGTTGCCCCGGCAACTGCAGACGGTCCTTGAGGCCGAAGCGATACGCCAGCCTGATCTCCACCTCTTCCAACAGGCGTTGGGTATGCGGCAACTTGTCTGCCATCGACACCGCAGAGTCGTTGACGATGGCTTCGCTACGCTGAATGTCCGCCGAGGCGAACGTGTCGACCGCGTGCAAACGGAACAACCCTTTGGACAGACTCGATAGCTGTACGCCTTCTGCCTGCCCCGCCGCCTGAGCCCGCGCCCTGAAGACCAGCGTCCTGACCTCCAGGTTGCTGAAGGAAAACGCGGCGCGATCACAACAACCGGGCTCGCCAGCCAAGTCGAACAGTTCCTTGCGGTGTGTGTCCGATTCCGCAGTGTTTTCGCTGATGCTGTCGATCACTTCCCAAACGCGACGCTGCAGGTCAGCCTGGCCGGGGCCTGCTGGCTGTAGACGATCAAGGATGTCAAAGAACGGGCCGGCGCGCTCCTCACCCCGTAGCGCGTGCCACTGGGCACTCCTGGCGCTCACCTGGTCTGCAGGAAGGTTTCGCGCCCAGCGCTCGAACGCCTGCCGCATAGCCGCACCGGGCACCACAGCGGCACGGATGTTCAGTGCGGTGGTCACCAAGCGGTTCGGGTTTTGCGCTGACGCCAAGCCCGCCTGTTCAAGACGCAGGTTGTATTGCCGAACCTGTTGCAAGGTGTCCGCAGTCAAGGGGTTGCCGGATACGGACGTCAGGTTATTGACCCGCGCCGTCTGCGCCAACTGTTCCTCAGGCGGTGCAATGACGGAAGCCGGAATGGTTGTGATGGTGTTGTTACTCAACTCTATCTGGTCCAACAACGGCTGCTCAACCAAACCGATTGGCCAGGTATCGATGCCAGCGTTATTCAGGCTGAGGGAGCGCATGTCGGTTATCAGGCTGAAGTCCGGTGTGATGCCCAGCACGTTATTGTGCAGCCATAGCGCACGCAAGGTCACACGCTGCGACAGGATTTGCGCCGTTGCGGGGCTCAGGCGAATGTGATTGTTATTCAGGAACAAACGGGTCAGACCGTGCATTTCGCCCAGGGCCGGCGGCAATTCGTGCAGCAGGTTGTTTGCCAGGTCCAGCCAACGCACATGTGTGTAGCGTGAGAGGAAGCCTTCGGGCGAGGTCCTCAGGCCCATGTTGTTCAACTTGAGTGAGCCGACATGGCTGAAATCGGCCTCCAGGTCCGGCAAGCTCGGCAGTGTCAGGCGACTCAAGTCCAGCTCCAGGCCAATCGGCTGCCCGTCGTTGCTGAGCAATTGCGGGGTTTCCCGGCGCCAGCAGGCGAGAATGCGCTCCTTGGCGCGGTAACGGTCATCCAGCCTTCCTGCGTTAGCTTGCCGTTCATTAGTTCGTACGTAGCGTTGACGTTCACCCGCGCCCGAAAGCGTCCAGGCGCTCAACTGCCGCTCCAGGGTATTGAATTCCAATTCCAGCCGGGTCAGCTGCGCCTCGGCACCGGCGCCCAGGTTCCAGATCCACTCCCTGGCCTCTTGCATACGCTTGTTCGGGTACAGGCGGCGCACTTTTTCAAGCACAGGGTTGCCGTTGTCAAACGCCCTGTCGCGCGCACTTTTCACCAGATCCGGCCGGACCTGATTCAGGCGTTGCCAGTAGTTGTCGAATTGCTGCCAGTAATCGGCAGGAAATGGGTTGCCCTCAAGCAAGGTGACGGCATTGAGTCGCGCACTCGCTTCGAGCTGCTCAGGCGCTGGGTTGAGGTTGCGCTGGGGCACCTCGCGCAGAAGGTTATGGCTCAAGTCAACGGATTCCAGCCCCGTGTGCGCCTCCAGCCCCCTTGGCCATTGGCTCAGCTGCGTATTCCTTAAGTTCAGGTTTCTCAGCCGGGGCATAGCGCTGAAGTCCGGCATTATGCCCAGCGGGTTATTGGTGAGGTAAAGCACTTCAAGGTTGCCAAGGGCGCTCAGCAGTCCGGCGCTTTGGGAGGTCAACCGAATGCCGTTGGAGGCCAAGTCCAACGACGTCAGGTTGTTCATTTCACCGACCACGACGGGCAGCGTGGTGAGCCCACTGCTTGTCACCGTCAACCCTCGCAGGTGAGTGAAGTTTTCAAGGAAAGCGTCCGCGTTCGCAGTCCACCTGACATTGTGCAGTTCAAGCGTGTTGACATGACTGAAGTCGGCGCTCAATGCCGGCAGTTCCAATCCCCTCCCTAGCAAGTGCATTGAGCCCGTCACTTCACGACGCCAGTGACTCATGAGGGTATCGCTGATGTACTGCGCGGAAGAAAAATGGCGCGCCTGTCCGGCAGTGGGTTGCGGTGAGTTGGCTTTGACCCAGTCACCCAATGCCTTCGTCAACGTCTTCAGCTCGGCTTCCCGGCGGCTGAGCCCACCTTCGATATCCTCACCCAATGACTCGATAAATGCAGTGACGTCGTCCTCAGCCATGGAGGGGTACAAATCACGTACCCGTTTCAGTCGCCGCTCTTTTACCGTCGCCTCTGAAGGCCCAAAAATCCTCGCCGCCAGCTTACGAAAGCCACGACCACCGCCCAACAGTCGCAGTGTCGGATCGACACTTGGCTTGAGCAGCGGGTGCTCCAGCAACACCGTACGCAGCGGCGCACGCGGCAGGGGCGTTCGCTGGAGGGCGGCTTTCATTTGCAACGCATCGGTAAAGCCCAGCGCCTGGCGCTCGGTGGCGGATAACAGGTCCCAGGCCGCCGCGTAGAAATCCCTGGGCGGGGACGCCTCGAACAGACCGTTGTCCTTTTGCACCAACGTCCTGGCAGTGACGTCCGGGGAACCGATTGCATCCAGTAGAGGCCCTTGCGCTGAATACTGGCGCAGCTCCACCCGTGTGCCCCGCGGCCACCCTGGCAAAGTCTCCAGGGTGCGCAACGCCAGGCGCTGGCTGTCTATGTCTGCCAGGGTGTCCAGGTGCAGCCCCTCATAAGCGCGGGAGACCCGTGTTTCCTGTTCACACCATCGCGCTTGCTCGGCAAGGTCTTCAGGCAACAGCCCGGTGCGGCGCAAGGTTTGCAGTTGCTCGGCACTCAGGCGTGTGACCAGGTGTTCGGCCACCGCCGTCGGTAATTTGGGATAGCTTGCCAGGATCCAGTGCACGTCGGGGTCCTGCGAGGCGGTCAGTGCCTTGTAGCGCTCCTCCACCAGCGGACCCTTGAAAATCTGCACCGAGTCGCCCAGGTACTGACGCAACTTGGCGGCCCGCACAGTGAGTGAATCTTCGGCGGTACCCGGGATTTCCTTGAGGGTGGGGTCAACGTCTCGCAAGCTGATCAACACTTCTTTGAGCAACTCACCGCGCGCTATCTGGCTTGGCGCGACCCCTACGACGAGCGGGGAAGCAGCCACCGAGGCGTCCTCTTCCCAGAGCACTCTGTTGTCGCTCATGACCCGAAGCGGCCTGTCAACGGGCAACATCCCGCGCCGCCGCATCATCTGCAATTGCAGCACCGGGTCAGCCTGGGCGTACACCGCCGGGTCGGCGCTGTGCATTTGCTCGACAAAGGTCGTCAGTTCTTGATGGACCTTGAAGTGCTGGATCGTGTCTTCGAGCAACAAGGGCACCGGTTCATGCTCGACAAAGGTCTGGCGCAACACGTCTTCTTCGATGCCGCTGGCGGCACGCGCCTGCTCCAGCGTTTCGGTGTCCAGCCCACGCTGCTCCAGCCCCAGGCGCCGCATCAGGGTCGGCTGGTCCCAGGTCAACGGCTCTTCGACTTCATGACTCCAGGCGCCGGCGTGGTTGTGTTCCAGCAGCGGTTCATACGCGCCGGGACGACTGGGGTGCTGGATGCGGTACTCGCCGGTGTCGGGTGCCTGCCGGACTTGATAGTGGTCGCCTTCATGGGGCAACACCTTCTGCCCGTTGTGCGCGTAGAGCCCCAAGGCGTCTGGCTTGGCATCCGTAGGCAGTTCGAGTGGCACCTTGTAGGGCGTCATGTCAGGGTTCCACAACACCTGCTTGCCAGTTGCCAGGGTGACGGGCCTGAGGTTATCAACCATGCTCACCAGTTTGACCTCGGGCAATACCTTGGCCCCGGTCGCCAGCATCGCCGCATTCAGCGCGACGCTGGAAAAGTGTGCCCACATCGTCTTCAGGTCGCCCTGCTCGTAGGCCTCAATGCCTTCATACACTTCAGTACACATCTGCGCTGCGCCCACCGCCAGCATGACCGGCCCGAGCCCGGGCACCACAAACGCCAAGAGGTTGAACACGCTGACGACCGCACTCGTGTAGCTTTCCAGGCGGTCAATGCGCGCCTTGTAGTCTTCGTCCCCGGTGGGCACGGCCACAGCGCGGGCGTCGGCCAGAATCTTGCGCACCTGGGCCGCGCGCAGTTGCTCCCACAGGTTGCCGGTAATGCTCAACTCATCCAGGGGCAATTTCACCGGGTTTGACGCCAGCGGGTAATCGCCTGCAGCCCCATTGCCGTTGGCGGGTTTGTACAGCGCATTGAAATGCCGGAAAAAAATACCCTGCTCGCGTTGAGCCACAAAACGGCTGAAAAAACGTCGGTACGACGCGCTGTGCAAACGCGTGCGCAGGTCGGCCATAAAATCGCCGCGGGAGGCATACTCCTTGAGCGGTTGCTGGGGGTCATTGGGGATATACACCACCAGCCGCTCGACCCTGTCGCTGTTATTACGGTCCGGCCCGATCAGCAACGGGCCCACCAACTGGGCGCCAAATACCTTGAGCCCGACAAACGTCACCGGCTTGCCATCGAGCCTGGCGCTACCGGGGTCAGCGATGACCTGTTGGATCATGCGGTAGGCATCGGGCTTGATCCCCCACTCAGGCCTGCGAACAGCCACCTCGGCACTCAGCGCCAGCAGTTGACGCTGGTGTTCTTGCAGCTGCTGCTCCAGCACCGTGCGTGCGGTTGCGTCGTCTGGCTTGACGATGGCGGTGATGTGCTGCTGATACAAAGTCCCCAGGTCCAGGGTGCGGCACAGCTGGGCGAACTCATGGGCAGGGATGGGCAGAGCGTGCGAAGTCAACACACTTGAGGTCGGGATGACCTCACCGCCAGACGAAGCGCTCACGGTCGTGATGATCTGGCAATCGGCGCACGGACTCGCTTGCTCTTCCTGCGGGGTAAAATTGGCCAGGGCGGCTTCAAGTAAAGAAACAGTGCGGTATTCATACCGCAGCGCCGGGTCGCTGACTTGGTCGAAGACAAACACCCCGAACAGGTCGTCACGGTCCTTGAACCCATACTTGCGCGCAAAGTAGACGTGGTTGACGTCCAGCTCCAGGTTGAAGCGTTTCTTGATCGCGTCTTTAAGCGGTTGCTCGGCAAAGGCCAGCACATCCTGGACAGTGCCCAGGCTTCTCTCCACCTTATTCAAGGTCTCGCGGTAGCGGGTGTGGCTGTCAGCCAGTGTGGTTTTTTCCTGCGCCGTGGCACTCAGGTACCAACTGGGCAGTTCCATTTCGTGGTTGGCGAGTTCCTCCTGGCGCTGGACGGTGCCTTGGTTGAACCAGGCAGGCACGCGCTCTTTGAGGAAGTCGTAGTGAACGCCCCGAAGGTCAACATTGAAAGTGCCTTCGGGGGCAGTGGTAGCGGGTTGTTCTGACATAGTAGGGCCATCCATGACGGGCTGGAAAAGAAACCAACCTATCCGATCGCCCGGCGTGCAAAGCCCTAGCTATTTATCGCCGCTCAGAAATGCTCGCGCGGGTTGAACGCCGCTTTCTGCGCCAGCTCCTGCCACAAGGCCTTGACCTCCTCGTCGCTGCTTTTAGGCATCACGGCCTTGAGCTGCACGAACAGGTAACCGCGCTGCCCGGCCTTGTTCAGCAACCCATGCCCCTTGGCACGCATGCGCTGGCCATTCTGGCTACCGGCGGGCACCTTGAGGTTGATCTTGCCGGTGAGGGTCGGCACGGCCACTTCCGCGCCCAGTGCCAATTCCCATGGCGCCAGGGGCAGGTTGATGATCAGGTTTTCGCCGTCCACTTCAAACTTGGGGTGTGGCGCAAACTTGATGATCAGGTACAGGTCGCCATTGGCGCCACCACCGATGCCCGGTGCACCCTGCCCTTTGAGGCGGATGCGCTCGCCGTCGGCCACGCCGGCGGGGATCTTCACGTTCAGGCTCTTGGTGGTGTTGCTGACGTGCCGGCCCGAGGCGTCGTATTGCGGCACCTGGAAGTTGATCTGCTTGGACTCGGTGGACAGCGTCTCTTCGAGGTGCACCGTCAGTTGCATCTCCACGTCCTGGCCCTTGCGCCCGGCAGGACGGCGTTGGCCGCCACCGAAGGCATCGCCGCGCCCACCAAAGATCGAGCTGAAAAAATCGGAGAAGTCCTCAGTGCCCGCGCCGCCGCCGCCGTAGCCACCACGGCTCTGCCAGCCCGGCGGGCCCTGGAACGGCTGGCCGTGCTGGCCGTATTTGCGCAGTTCGTCGTACTCGGCTCGCTTGTCGGCGCTTTTAAGCGCCTCATAGGCTTCGGACGCGTCCTTGAACTTGGCTTCGGCGTCTTTTTCCTTGCTTACATCGGGGTGATATTTGCGTGCGAGCTTGCGATAGGCAGCCTTGATTTCCTTGTCATCGGCCGTCGGCTCGACACCCAGAATCTTGTAGTAATCTTTGAAATCCATCGGCGGTTCACCATCCTTTATCGAGATCGCACTGCCCGGGGCACAACGTGCGCTGGTTTGCACCTGTTGAGGGTTGTGGCTCGGGGGTACGTCAAAGTGTTATCGGCATCAGCCGTATGCATCAGATGTGGGGGCAAATCCCGTACTTTCAAGCGCGATTTAACGGATGGTCGGCCTACGCAAGCGCCTGCGACTGGCATACACTGCGCGGCCGTTTTTCAACCGGAACCCGATAGACATGAAAAACCCATCCCCAGCCCGTGCCTGCGGCATCGACTTCGGCACGTCCAACTCCACCGTCGGCTGGATCCGCCCCGGCGAGGAGACGCTCATCGCGCTGGAGGACGACAAGATCACCTTGCCGTCGGTGGTGTTCTTCAACTTCGAGGAGCGTCGCCCGGTGTACGGCCGCCTGGCCCTGCATGAATACCTGGAAAACTACGAAGGCCGGCTGATGCGCTCGCTCAAGAGCCTGCTGGGCTCCAAGCTGATCAAACACGACACCAGCGTGCTCGGCACCGCGATGCCGTTCACCGACTTGCTGGCGCTGTTTATCGGCCAGCTCAAGAGCCGCGCCGAAGCCAACGCCGGCCGCGAGTTCGAAGAAGTGGTACTGGGCCGCCCGGTATTTTTCGTCGATGACGACCCGATGGCCGACCAGGAAGCCGAGAACACCCTGGTGGACGTGGCGCGCAAGATCGGCTTCAAGGACATCTCGTTCCAGTACGAACCGATTGCGGCAGCGTTCGACTACGAGTCCACCATTGAAAAAGAAGAGCTGGTGCTGATTGTCGACATCGGCGGCGGTACGTCCGACTTTTCGCTGGTGCGTCTGTCGCCGGATCGCCGCCACAACGACAACCGCCAGAGCGACATCCTTGCCACCGGCGGCGTGCACATCGGCGGCACCGACTTCGACAAACAGCTCTCGCTGGCCGGCATGATGCCGCTGTTCGGCTATGGCAGCCGCATGAAGAGCGGCGCCTACATGCCTACCAGCCACCACATGAACCTGGCCACCTGGCACACCATCAACTCGGTGTACTCGCAAAAGTCCCAACTGGCCCTGGGCAGCATGCGCTACGACATCGAAGACACCGGCGGCATCGACCGCCTGTTCAAGCTGATCGAACAGCGCGCCGGACACTGGCTGGCCATGGAAGTGGAAGAGACCAAGATCCAGCTGACCCAGACCGACAGCCGCCATGTACCACTGGACCGTATCGAAGCGGGCCTGAGCGTGGACCTGAGCCGGGCACTGTTCGAATCATCCATCGACAACCTGCTGGAACGGGTGCGCGCGAGCGTCACGCAGTTGCTCAATGACGCCTCGGTGAGCGTGGCCCAGGTGGACACGGTGTTCTTTACCGGCGGCTCCAGCGGCATCCCGGCGCTGCGCCACAGCATTTCGGCGATGCTGCCGAATGCGCGGCACGTGGAAGGCAATATCTTCGGCAGTATTGGGAGTGGCTTGGCGATTGAGGCGAGCAAGCGCTACGGAGTTTAAGCGGCAAGTTTTCAGCTTCAAGCTGCAAGTAGAAGCAAGCCCGCTCTCACTTGCAGCTTGAAGCTTGAAGCTTGAAGCTTGCAGCTTGCAGCTGCTTTCAAACCACCCCCCCCAGCTTCAGCTCACTCTTGAGATACGCATAGTAAATCGGCCCCGCCACCACCCCCGGCAAACCGAATGCGGCTTCGAACACCAGCATCGCCAGCAGCAATTCCCACGATTTGGCACTGATCTGCCCGCCCACGATGCGCGCGTTGAGGAAGTACTCGACCTTGTGGATCACGATCAGATACCCCAGCGCCGCCACCGCCACCCAGATCGACAACGACAGGGCCACGATGGTGATCAGGGTGTTGGACATCAGGTTGCCGATCACCGGCAGCAGGCCGAGCAGGAACGTCAATACGATCAGGGTTTTGGTCAGCGGCAGGTGAATACCGCACAGCGGCAGGACCACGGCAAGGAACACAGCGGTGAAAGCGGTGTTGAGCGCGGCGATCTTGATCTGGGCGAAGACGATATTGCGAAACGCCTGGACCAGCAGGTGCAGGCGGTCGAACAACGCCGCGGCCAGGGGTTTGCGCTTGGTCAGGTCGGGCACGCGCTGCAGGGCGATGATCGCGCCCAGCACCATGCCGATCAGCAAGGTGACGAACATGTGCGCGGCGTCCTTGCCGACCAGTTGCAGTTCGCTCAGGTGCTTGCTCAGCCATTGGCCGATGGCCACGCGAAACTCGGCGGCGCTGGCCGGCAGGTAGGCGTCCAGGAACGGCGGCAACTGGCCGCGCGCACGGTCAACCACACCCATGAACTTGTCGAGCGAAGCGCCGGGGTTTTCCGCTTCATGGAGCAGAAAGCTGATGGCGCCGGCGAAGATCAGCGCAAGTACGCTGACGATCAGGGTGCCGAGCAGGGCCACCGCCAGCCAGCGCGCACGCCGCCCTTCGATCAGCCGTTGCAGTTGGGGGGTGAGCATGTTGACCAGTTCATAGACCAACAGGCCGGCCAGCAGACTGGGCAGCAATTTCAGCGGCAGCACCAGCAGCAGTCCGCCGAAAATAATGATGTAGCTGGCCAGCAACAACACATGACGCTGAGAAAACGTTGGCATACAGCCTCAAAACGAACGGCGTTAAAGGATGTGTAGGAGCGAGCTTGCTCGCGAAGGCCGCCAACGATAACGCGTTTATTCTGAATAAACGCGGGGTAATTGAGTTCTTCGCGAGCAAGCTCGCTCCTACAGGGGGGCTGTGTGCAAGTGTCTCAGCCTCTATGGCCTGGGGCTATCAATTCTTCAGGCAGGTGCTCATGAAGGTCTTGCGCGCATCGCCCGCCAGGGCTTTGGTCTTGGCCTCGGCATTGCAGTCTTTCATCTTTTGCTGCTGCGGGGTCAGGGTCTTGGCGTCGTTGGCGGCCGGGGTCGACAGGCAGGTCTTCATGAAAGCCTTGCGCTCATCGCCCTTGAGGGTCTTGGTGGTGGCCTCGGCGTTACAGGTGGTCATTTTGTTTTGCTGGGCGGTGGCGGCAAAACCCTGGGAACACAGCAGCACGCCCATCATCAACAGCGCAATACGCAGCATCTTCATGGAATTTTCTCCCTGTTACCGCGCCGAAGGGCGCGGCCTACAGCGCAGTGTAGTCAAAGCCTGTTACAACTTCACCGGCCGCGAAGATTCGCCCGACGGTATTGCTCCGGCGTGCAGCCGGCATGGCGCTGGAACATCGCGATAAAGGCCGAGGCGCTGCTGTAGCCCAGGTCAAATGCCACCTGCTGCACGCTGCGCTCGCTGTCCAGCGCTTCAATGGCCGCCAGGAAGCGCAGGCGCTGGCGCCACTCACCAAAGCTCATGCCCAGTTCGCGCACAAACCGGCGCGCCAGGGTGCGTTCGCTGACATGCACCTGCTCGGCCCATTGCGCCAGCGGGCGGTTGTCGCCCGGTTGCGCCTGCATGCCTTCCAGCACCCCCAGCAGGCCGGGATGGCGCGCGTAAGGCAGGAAGCAATCGTGGATCGGCGCCTGCTTGAGTTGGTCCACGAGCACCTGGGCCAGGCGGATATCGGCGTCGGTCTGCGGCCGATTAACGTCGCGCAGGGCGAAATCCTTGAGAATCGCCTTGAGGATGTCACTGATCGCCAGGGTGCAGGGCTGCCTGGGCAATTGCTCGCACAGGGCCGGCGCCAGGCCCACCGAGTGGTAGACGATCGCCTCGGCATTGTAGGAACTGTGCTCGGTATGCGGCGGCACCCACACCGCGTACTGCGGCGGCGACATAAAACGGCTGCCGGCCACTTCCATGCGCATCACCCCGCTGGCCGAGTAGTCCAGCGAGCCCCAGGCGTGCTGGTGCGGGGTGCATTCGGTGTCCGGGGCAAAGTCGCAATAGCGGAAGTACACCGGGCTCGGCAAGCGGACGAAATCGGGCAGGCGTACGGTGTGTCTGGACATATTGTCTGGATTCGAGGGCGGGTTGTCTGGATCGCAGTATAGGCTGCGATCCAGACAAGGGATAATCCCGCCTCTTCAACACACTGGGTGTGCTTTCGATGCAATACGCGTATCCCCTGCTGGCCATTCTGATCTGGGCCGGCAACACCGTGGTCAACAAACTGGCGGTGGGTTCGATCTTCCCGGCTGAAATCGGCTTTTATCGCTGGCTGTTCGCGGCGCTGCTGTTCACTCCGTTCATGCTCAAGCCGGTGATCGCCCACTGGGCACTGATTCGCCCAAACCTGGGCAAGATCTTCATCCTCGGCGTGCTGGGCATGGCCGTGTATCAAAGCCTGGCCTATTACGCAGCCACGCTGACCAGCGCCACCAACATGGGCATCATCCTCTCGCTGATGCCGCTGATGGCCCTGACTGCCGCCATCATCAGCCTGGGCCAGCGCCTGACCTATGGCGCGCTGACTGGCGCGGTGCTGTCGTTCGCGGGGGTTGTGGTGGTGGTGTCATCCGGCAGCCCGGGCGCGTTGCTGCAACACGGGATCAACCTCGGTGACGGCATGATGCTGGTCGCCACCCTGGCCTACGCGGTCTACAGCACCTTGCTGAAAAAGTGGCAACTGCGCCTGCCGCCGTTGGTGCTGTTGTATTTGCAAGTGCTGGTGGCGGTGGTGGTGCTGTTACCGCTGTTCCTGTGCTCGGCCAAGGCAGGCCTGGGCTGGGCGAATATCCCGCTGGTGCTGTATGCGTGCCTGCTGGCTTCGATGCTGGCGCCGCTGGCGTGGATGCACTCGGTCAAAACCCTGGGGCCCAGCCGTACCACCTTGTTTTTCAACTTGCTGCCGTTGATTACCGCCTTGATTGCGGCGGTGGTGCTGAAGGAAGAGCTGGCGCTTTATCACCTCGTGGGAGGGTTGCTGACCTTGGGTGGAGTGGTCCTGTCGGAGCGCTGGACGACACCCGTCAGACCCAGTCGTGACACATCCTGTTAAATCCGATAAAACTTTTCGCCTCTCTCGCCACTCACAACTGGGAGCGATCACGCCGGCAGAGCGTGGCGTAAAACCGGATTAGCCCCAGGAGATTGAGATGACTGAAGCACAATTGACTGACGTTGCGACCCTGCGCAGCCGCGCCCGCCAGAACGTCGAAAACGGTGCCGTGACCGAAGGCTATGACGCCGACCGCGAAGAGATTATCCGCTTGCTCAACGCATCGCTGGCCACCGAGCTGGTCTGCGTGTTGCGCTACAAGCGTCACTACTTCATGGCCAGCGGCCTGAAAGCCAGCGTCGCCGCCGATGAATTCCTGGAACACGCCACCCAGGAAGCCGAGCACGCCGACAAACTCGCCGAACGCATCGTGCAGTTGGGCGGCGAGCCGGAGTTCAACCCCGACCTGTTGTCGAAGAACTCCCACGCGCAATACGTGGCGGGCAATTCGCTGAAAGAGATGGTCTACGAAGACCTGGTGGCCGAGCGGATCGCGGTAGACAGCTATCGCGAGATCATCCAGTACATCGGCGACAAGGACCCGACAACTCGTCGCATCTTCGAAGATATCCTGGCCCAGGAAGAAGAACACGCCGATGACATGGCGGATATTCTAGAAGGCCTGTAATCAGCCGCACAGCACTACCCATGTGGGAGGGGGCTTGCCCCCGATAGCAGTGGTTCAGTCAACGATGTATTGGCTGATATACCGCTATCGGGGGCAAGCCCCCTCCCACATTTGCTTTCAGGTGCAGTCCGTTACTTCACAGTCTTGGGCGCCTTGCCTTCTTTCATCTGTTGCAGCAACGGTGCGCAGGCATTGGGCTCGCCGCCGCTTGGGGCAACCAGTGCAAGCAACCCGGCCGCCGGACCGGCGATCACACCCAGCGCGACCATGCCCGCGCCACGCAGCGCCAGGGGAATGGCCTTGACCCCCGCATTGGGCTTGATGAACGGCCCGTTCACATACAACGGTGAGCGCAGGGAGAACAGGCGGAAGCCCTTGGACTCCGGGGTAATGGTCAGGTCCAACTGTTCGGTCGCCATATTCGCCGTACCATCGACGTAGATGATCGCGTTCTCGGTATCGAACACAAACAACCGGGTGGTCGCCAGGCCAGTCTTGATGCCGAAGTCTGCCGCGGCGCAGTTGATCTTCACTTCCTTGTCGCCAAACAGGCGCCCCACCACATAATTGCCCACGTTGAGGCCGGCGATTTCCATCAGGCCACGGCTGATCGCACCGTCGTTGATCAGCATCTTCAGGTCACCGTTGGCGGTGCCCAGCAGCGCTGCCACGGAGTTGCCGCGCCCGGCAATATCGGCGTCGCCGTTGAGTTCGCCAAAGCTGGTTTTCATCGGCTCAAAGCTTGGGAACAACTGCTTGAGCTTGAAGTTACGCGCCGTGAGCTTCGCCCGGCCTTCCATCGGCGCGGTACGGCCGTTCAAGCGGATCTGCGCATCGAGCTTGCCGCCGGCCACCCCGAAGCGCAGGGGCTCCAGGCTCAGCTCACCGTTGTCGAGTACGAGGTGCGTATAGAGGTCGGTGAACGGCAGCTCGGCGCTGTGCACGATGCGTTTGCCGGTGAATTCCACGTCGGCATCCATCTCGCGCCAGCGCTCGGTGCGGAACTCTTCGACCGGCAGCACCTTGGTCGCCGGTTGCTTGCTTTCACCGCCACGAGCTTTCTGCTTGGCATTGGAATCGGCGCCGATCAGGGGCGCCAGGTCGTCCATCAGCAGCTGATTGGACACCAGCGCGCCGCTGAGCTTGGGCCGTGGCTGGCTGGCCACGTAGGCCAGGTCGCCGTGAATATCGCTGTTGCCGATCTTGCCGTTGAAGTTTTCATAGCGGAACGACGCGCCGCTGGCTTCATGCAGCTTGGCGATCAAATGACCGTCGGTTGAATACGCCGGCGAATCGGGCAACGTCACGCCGGTCAGCGGGTAGAGATTGCCCAGGCTGGCACCGGCGAGCTTCAGGCGCAGGTCCAGGGCGCCGAGGTTCAGCGGGTCGGTCAGGGTGCCGGCCAGGGCGATGCGGGTGTCGGCGATCTTGACCTGGGCCTGCAGCGGGAACGGCTTGGCCGCGTCCTGCAGGGCGAGCAGGCCGCCGATCTTGCCGGTGCCGGCGAGCGCCTGGCCATGGTACTGCCCCTTGACCTTGAGGGCGAACGCGTAGTCCTGGGGCGCCGAGCCTTTTTCCAGGGCCTTTTTGGCATCCGCGTCTCCGACGATTTCACTGAAGGGAATGGGTTTGCCCAGCGGGTCGATGATCACATCGAGCCGGGTCTTGAGGGTCTGGTCGTCGAGGGTGACGTGGCCCTTGTCGAAGCCGATGGCGCCGATATCCACCACCCAGCTGGAAGGCTCGGCGTCGGGATCCTTGGGGTCGAACTTGAAGGTCCAGTTGGCGCGGCCGTCAGCCAGGCGCTGCAGGTCGGCGCTCGGTTCGGTGAGGTCGATACGCGGGATCACCACGCGTTGTGCCAGCAACGCCAATGGCGAAATACGCAACTCGACCTTCTTGAGCGTGACCATCTGCGGTTGCTTCGACCAATCGGGATTGCCCAGGCTCAGGTCTTCGGCAATCACATGGGGCCAGGGCACCCAGGCCCGCCAGCCGCCCTCGTCGGGCTCACGCTGCCACACCACCGCCAGGTTGCCGTTGATGGCGAATGGGCGGTGCAACTCTTCGGAGACCTTGGCATTGAGGGGTGGCTTGATGCGGTTCCAGTCAAAAAACACCAGGACCAATACCGCGATGGCAATTAACAGAACGACGCTGGCGCAGCACCAGGCGACGATTTTTCGAGTGCGCGTCATTGCACAGAACTCCTGAATACGACTGGCTGGGCAACAGCCTTTTACACAGCTTATAGGACTACGACTGGCAAAGTGCCCGGGGGTTTAACGCAACGGCGGATTTAGCCGAAAAAAGCGATTTTCCTGATCGATCAGACCGTTTCTGATCATCCGCCACGCACCATTGTTACCCAGGTTCGTGTCGAAAATACCCACTGCGGTGCAAAACCGCGTGCTTGAGAGGCGCGATCTAGAGCGTCCCCGGCGAACAATCAATTCTGTTGATTATTACCATTGTGTTTATGAACTTTTATATCGACTTATCAAGAGTAGCATTAGCCCTGTACCCACTTTATCGCCCTCCCAAGGAGCAACCCTCATGAAACGCCAAGTACTTGCTACCGTCCTGTTATCCGTCCTGGCTTCCAGTGCCTTTGCCCTGCCAGCCGCCGAACAGGCCACCCCACAGAACCAGGCCCAGGCCGTGCAGTCGAGCCAGACCCTGGCCCGCAGCGGTTCGCAGGAAGATGAAAACCGTGACTACGCTAAAGGCGCTGTCGCTGAAAACGGTTCGGAGCAGGCCAACAAACGTGCCTACACCGAAGGCCTGACTGAAGGTGGCAACGACCGCCTGCAAGAAAAAGGTCTGGTAGAAGGCGGCGCTGAACAAGCCAATGACCGCGCCTACACCCAAGGTATCGCTGAAGGTGGTGCCGACCGTCTGCAAGAACTGCATCAAGCACAGAGCTAAGCCCGTGGTGGCCCAGAAAAAAGCCCGATCTGCCGATCGGGCTTTCGCTTTTATATAGACCGCGTCACGTCTGCCCCCCGCCAAGTTCGACGCCGGCAAAGCGGTTTTGCTAGAGTGCGTCGCTGTACTCGCCGACAAAGCCCATCCGCTCATGCTGCCCCGCGCCGAACAGAAGCAACAGACTCGCCTCGCCCTGATGGACGCTGCCCGCCATCTGATGGAGTGTGGCCGTGGGTTTGGCAGCTTGAGCCTGCGCGAAGTGGCCAAGACAGCGGGTATCGTGCCCACCGGGTTCTATCGCCATTTTGCCGACATGGACCAGCTTGGGCTCGTATTGGTCAGTGAAGTCGGCCAGACGTTCCGCGCCACGATTCGCCTGGTGCGCCACAACGAATTCGTCATGGGCGGGATCATCGATGCGTCCGTGCGGATCTTTCTCGATGTGGTCTCGGCCAACCGTTCCCAATTCCTGTTCCTGGCCCGCGAACAATACGGTGGTTGCCTGGCCGTGCGCCAAGCCATCGGCGCGCTGCGCGAAGATATCACCCGCGACCTGGCGGCCGACCTTACGCTGATGCCCAAGCTGCAACACCTGGATGCCGACGGCTTGCACGTAATGGCCGACCTGATCGTCAAGAGCGTGTTCGCCACCCTGCCCGATATCATCGACCCGCCCGCCCAGGCCTTGCCTGCCCACCTCACGCCCCAGGCGAAAATCACCCAGCAATTGCGCTTTATCTTTATCGGCCTCAAGCATTGGCAAGGCCTGGGCAGCACCGAGTAATACGCTCAGCCGGCCTTATGAAAGCGCTTGGCGGTGGTGTAGTTCCTGTTCCAGTAGCTATTGCTCAACGAATCGATACGTACGTTTTTGCCGGTACGCGGTGAATGGATGAATTTGCCCTCGCCGATATACAGCCCGACGTGACTCACTCGCCCCTGCCCATTGCCTTTGAAAAAGACCGCGTCGCCCGGCTTCAACGCCGTGCGCTTGATGGTCGCGGCCGTTGAACGGTGCATCGCAGTCGTGGTGCGCGGGAGCTGGATATTGGCTTGGGTCTTGAACAGATAGACCAGGAAGCTGCTGCAATCGAACCCTTGATCGGTAGACGTACCGCCCAACTTGTAGGGTGTGCCGAGCAGTTGATGGGCGCGGTCGATCACATTTTCGACGGAAGACGATGCATGGGCGGAAACAAACATCGGTGGCTGTTGAAGAGTGGCCGAGGCTGAGGAGATAAGACAAGACAGGCTGACGACGACAGAACAGATAAGTGACTTGAACATGATGAACATCGCGGCGGATTAAACACGGCGCGAATCTTAAAGAACCACCACGTAAACTCACGAAGGCCTATTCCCGGGCTCTTGTAGGATAATTCCTTAAAACCAAATGAAGAATTGGATGAAAGAAATTTCATGCAATACGCCAGCGTACTCCACGCAAAATGCCCCTTCCCGGTGCTTCAGCCCGCTACAACGCACCAACTTGCATCACAGGCGCATTCAGTGAGTGCCCTGCCGTGTGGCATTCGTGCCCTGCTGACAGGAATTTCCTACGTGCCTGCGGGGTTGGCAAGCCCCTTGCTCTAGCACCCTTATCGTTCATAGCTGGAAACCCTCCGATGCTGGTGATCCACCGCCGAATCGCCCCGCAAGCCCTCTGGGCCGCCGAGCTGCTGCTGAACTTCGAAGCTCGCAGCAAAAGCCGCCTGCGCTGTTTCAGTGCCGACGGTGAAGACGTCGGCCTGTTTTTGGAGCGTGGGCAACCGCCGCTGCACGATGGCGAATTCCTGCAAGCCGAAGACGGACGCGTCGTACGTGTCTGCGCACGCCCTGAGCAACTGCTGCACGTCACCTGCCGCAACGCCTTTGAACTGACCCGCGCGGCCTATCACCTGGGCAATCGCCATGTGGCCCTGCAGGTCGGCGATGGCTGGCTGCGCCTGCTTGATGACTATGTGCTCAAGGCCATGCTTGAACAGTTGGGCGCCGATGCGCACGCCATCGAGGCGCCTTTCCAACCCGAACACGGGGCCTATGGCGGCGGTCATCATCACTCGCGCCATGGCGACGAAGACTTCAATTACGCGCCCAGACTGCATCAGTTCGGCGTGCGTCCATGAACCCGGCCTGGGCGCTGTTGCGCCTGGCCAGTCCGCAGTTGCCGATTGGCGGCTACAGCTACTCCCAGGGCCTGGAAATGGCGGTGGAGAACGGTCGCGTCAACGATGCCGCCAGCGCGCGGCGCTGGATCAGCGATCAATTGTTGCTCAATCTCGCGCGTTTCGAAGCGCCGTTGCTGCTCGCCCATTGCCGCGCCGCCGCTGAACAGGCCTGGCCGCGCCTGGCGCAGTTGTGTGAAGAACACCGTGCCAGCCGCGAAACCCGCGAGCTGTATCAGGAGAGTCGGCAGATGGGCTACTCCCTGCAACAATTGCTCTGTGGCCTGCCGGAGTTAGACGCCGACGCCCGTGATTTCCTTGACCAACAGCCTGAACCCCATCTGGCCCTTGGCTGGGCGCTGGCCGCACGGGCCTGGGCCATCCGCCCCGATGACGCCCTCGCGGCCTGGCTCTGGAGCTGGCTGGAAAACCAGTTGGCGGTGCTGATGAAGACCCTGCCCCTGGGCCAGCAAGCCGCGCAGCGCCTGACCAGCGAACTGCTGCCACTGTTGCAGCAGGCCCAGCAGACGGCTGGCCGCGTCGAACCCGATCACCTTGGCAGCGCCGCGTTTGGCCTGTCTTTGGCGTGCATGGCCCACGAGCGCCAGTACAGCCGCCTGTTCCGTTCCTGAGGCTTTTTTGGAGAACCCACCATGAACACACAACCCCTGCGCGTCGGCATCGGCGGCCCGGTCGGCTCCGGCAAGACCGCCCTGACCCTGGCCCTGTGCCTGGCGCTGCGCGAGCGCTATAACCTGGCGGTGGTTACCAACGACATCTACACCCGCGAAGACGCAGATTTTTTGGTGCGCAACCAGGCCCTGGCGCCGGAACGCATCATCGGCGTGGAAACCGGCGGCTGCCCGCACACGGCGATCCGCGAAGATGCCTCGATCAACCTGGAGGCGGTGGACCAGCTCAACCGCCGGTTTCCGGGCCTGGACCTGATTCTGGTGGAGTCCGGCGGCGATAACCTGTCGGCGACGTTCAGCCCCGAGCTGTCGGACCTCACCATCTACGTGATCGATGTGTCCGCCGGCGACAAGCTGCCGCGCAAGGGCGGGCCCGGTATTTGCAAATCCGACCTGCTGGTGATCAACAAGATCGACCTCGCGCCACTGGTGGGTGCCTCGCTGGAATTGATGAACAGCGACACCCAACGCATGCGCAATGGCAAACCCTTTGTGTTCAGCAATCAGAAAACCGGCGTCGGCCTGGATGAAATCGTCGCTTTCATCGAACGTCAAGGCCTGCTGACCGCTGCCTGATCCCCCTACGGAGTCTGTTTATGAACCTCAAGAAACTGTTCGCCGCCGCCGCGCTGCTGCTGACCCCCGCCCTCGCCTTCGCGCACCCGGGCCACGGCGACAATGGCCTGGTCGCCGGCATCAGCCACCCACTGGGCGGGCTCGACCACCTGCTGGCGATGGTTGCGGTCGGCCTGTGGGCGGCGCAGCAAAAAGGCAACGCACGCTGGGCGCTGCCTTGTGCCTTTGTCGGCACTATGTTGATCGGTGGCATGCTCGGTTTTGAAGGCCTGCAACTGCCGGCGCTGGAAAGCGGGATCGCCGCATCGGTGCTGGCGCTGGGCCTGGCGGTAGCGCTGGCCGTGCGGCCACCGCTGTTCGTGGCGGTGGGGGCAACGGCGTTGTTTGCGTTGTTCCATGGCGTGGCCCATGGCCTGGAGCTGCCGGACATGTCCAGCCCCTGGGCGTACGCGGCAGGGTTTGTCGGCGCGACGGCTGCGTTGCATGCGGCGGGTTATGCGGTGGTGCGTTTCCTGCCTGCGGCGGCAGCGCCGTTGGTGCGGGTGGCGGGGGCGGCTTCGGCGGCGACTGGGGCCTGGTTGTTGGCGGGCTGATCTTCAGCGCTGCTGAAGGCCTCATCGGGGGCAAGCTCCCTCCCACAGTTAACCGCGTTCCAACGTTGAAATGCGGTCGAAGGTGGGAGGGGGCTTGCCCCCGATAGCGGCGCCACAGACACCACAGTTCCCAAGCCTGATAACATGCGCGCCACACCCCTGCCGTGACGACGCCAGCCAATGCCCATCGCTTCTGTGCCCGCTTTGAATTCCGTGCTCACGCACTTCCATGACCTGATCGTGCCGCTGTGGCAAGGCCCGGGCTGGAATGCCGAGCTGGCGCTGCCCTTCGAGGCGCTGGACGCCAATCATCAGCCACTGCCCCCGCAACGCTACCGCGCCATGGCCTGCGCCCGCCAGTTGTACCTGTTTGCCAGCCTGATCGGTGAGCCCGGCACGGCCTTCGCGCAAGCGCGCGCGGCAGAGTTGTTCCGTTCCCTGCAACGGCACTTCCACGACGCCGAACACGGCGGCTGGTTCTACAGCATCGACCCGGCCGGGCAGCCACTGGATAAACGCAAAGACCTCTACACCCACGCCTTTATCATCTTTGCCTGCGCGCAATACTGGGCCAAGGTACGTGAACCCTTGGTGGAGTCGGTGCTCAATGCCGCGCTCGAAGTGGTCGCCCAACGTTTCGCAACCGGTGACGGCCTGTACGAAGCGGTGCTGGACCGCAACTGGGCCTCGCTCAAGTCGGGCCCGTTGCAAAACCCGTTGATGCACCTGGCCGAAGGCTTCCTCGCCACCCTCGCAGTGCGTGACGACGCCGAGGTACAAGCGGCCCTGCTGGCATTGGCGGCGGCCATGCAGCAACGCTTCATTGATCGCCAGCATGGCGTGATGTTGGAGAAACCGCTGGGTGCTGTGGATAACTGGTTTGAGCCAGGGCACCAGTTCGAGTGGTTCTTTTTGCTGGAATCCTCAGAAGTATTGCGCGGCACACCGCTGCATGCGTCGCTGACACGGGCGTTCGCCTATGCCGAACAGACCGGTGTGGATAAGTTGAGTGGTGCGGTCAGCGGCATGCTGTCCGTGGATGGCACGGTGCGCGACGGCACCCAGCGTATCTGGGCCCAGGCCGAGTACCTGCGGGCATTGACCTTGCGCCCCGGCAGCGAGGCCGTGCTGCAGCGTCAATTGCTGGCGCTGCAAGAGCATTTCCTGCATGCGAAGGGCTGGCATGAATGCCTGGATGCCGAGGGTCAGGTGAGCCGGAGGGACATGCCTTCTACCACGCCTTATCATTTGGCGACTTGCTATCAGGGTCTGATCCGGCATTTGGGCTGACCTTCAGGGCCTCATCGGGGGCAAGCCCCCTCCCACACTTGACTGCTGTGAACCCGGTCCAATGTGGGAGGGGGCTTGCCCCCGATAGCCTCACCTCGGTCTGACAGCCCTCACGCAATCCACTTTCGATCCCCAGTAAAACTGATCGTCAACCAGCGCGCCGCATCCGGCGTGCCCAGCGCTGTGGATATCTCTTCGCGCAACCCGTCGAGGGTCGCGACCTTATCCACTGGGTAATCGGCCGGCAACACCACATGAATTTCAATGAATCGTGCCCGCCCGTGCTTCTGCACGTAGGACACGTAGTCGTCGAAGCCATGCCTGGCCTGCGCCGCGTCCATCACTTCGCGCACGGTGTCGTCCAAGTGATCCGGGGCAATGCCCAGCACCTCACGCAAGGCCGGGCGCAGGATCTTGAACGCCGGCGCCAGCATGCTCAGGGCCAGTAGAATCAGGATCAGCGGGTCGACGTACACCGCCCACTCGCCATACCCCTGGGACTTGAGCAACAGTGCCGCCAGAAAGCTGATCAGCAAGCCCACCGACAGCATTGCGTCCACCAGCCAACTGATGTTGTCGAACTGGATCAGCGAGGATTTCAACCTGCGGTTGCGGTAGCGCACATAGAAAAAGTAGGCGAACTCCACGACGGTAAACACCGCCGCATACACGATCACCAGCCCCAACTCGATTTCGCGACCGCCATTGATAATGCCGAACACACCGTTGAGAAACGCGTAGATGGCGATCAGCAGCAGGAAGCTGCCTTCGATCAACAGCACCATCGGCTCCAGGTGCCAATAGCCGAACTGGAAACGCTCGTTGCTTTTCTTGGCGATCAGCTTGGCCGTGATCAGCATCAGCACCTTGATGGCGGTGGCGATCAGCGAGAAAAAGCCGTCGAACAGAATGGATTGGGCGCCGGACATCACACCCGTGACAATCCCGGCGATCGCGACTGCGAACATCAGGATGGTCGATTGTTTGAGCAGTGCCTGCTCACCTCGGTTACTCACATTTCCTCCCGTCAAAACCTTTAAACCGCAGGGTGCGGTGGGGTTTTCAAAGGTGGAGTGTACCTTATGGCCTGTTTTTGGCCGATTTGACGCCATCGGGGGCAAGCCCCCTCCCACATTTGGAACGCATTTCAACCTGTGGGAGGGGGCTTGCCCCCGATGGCAGCGACTCGGTCTAAAGCCTTACTTGGCCCCACGCTCAATCGCAAACCCAGCCCAGGTCTGGCTCACCGGCATCAGTTCCAGCCGGTTGATATTCACGTGCGCCGGCGTGTTCAGCACCCAGAAGATTGTGTCGGCAATATCCTGCGGCTGGATCGGCTCGGCGCCGGCATAGGTCGCGTCATAGCGCGCCTGATCACCACCGAAACGCACCAGGGAAAACTCGCTCTCGCACAAGCCCGGCTCGATGTTGGTCACCCGCACGCCGGTGCCTTGCAGATCGCAGCGCAGGTTCAGCGAGAATTGCTTTACAAACGCCTTGGAGCCGCCGTACACGTGGCTGCCCGGGTAGGGGTAACTGCCGGCGATGGAACCCAGGTTGATGATCCCGGCGCCACGGCCATGGGCGATCAGGCGCGGCAGCAGCAGGTGGGTGGTGGTCAACAGGCCCTTGATATTGGTGTCGACCATGGTTTCCCAATCGTCGAGGTTGCACTTGGGCGCAGGGTCAGTGCCCACGGCCAGGCCGGCGTTGTTGATCAGCCCGCGCAGCTTGGCGAACGCTGGGGGCAGGTTGGCGATGGCTTCTTCCATGCCTTGGCGATCACGCACATCCACCACCAGACCATGCACTTCGGTCTGCCTGGAGAGTTCTTCGACCAGCGCATTCAAGCGCTCGGCACGCCGGCCAGTGAGCACCAGTTTCCAGCCGGCCTCGGCAAAACGGCGGGCACAGGCTTCTCCGAAACCTGAAGTGGCGCCAGTAATAAACAGCGTGTCGGACATGGTGTTCTCCTTGCGGGCAACGAAAAAAGTTGCCAGCAGAATGCCCTTACGCCGCCGTTGCGGCAACCGCTATGCGCACACCCTCATGCCGGACTGATCATTTTTTAACCATCCCTGGCAGAGCTATATGAATCGCGGCCTGCAGCCATGTACGCGCAGGTTATCCACAACTGCGCCCACAGTCTTTGGGGGCAAGTGCACATCGCCTCGGGCCACGGTATACAAGGCTTGCAGGTGTTTGCGCAAAGTTTTTTGCTTGACCAGGATGCAGGGCGTATGCAGGCAATTTCACTCGATGAGATGCGAACGATGGCTACAGGCCAGTCATTCCGGCCTCTGCGGCGGTCTTTCCAGAGTTTAGTCACAGACTTATCCACAGGCTGAACTGACCTATTTCGGTCATATACCTGTGTCTTTAAACAGGTTGACAAAACCCTCGGACGACCGTGAAAAAGCCACTGATCAAAAAACAACCACAAGCCTGCAGGCCACGTATTCAAAGGCTTTCAGCCATGTACCACCACGTTACCCACAGCCGGTTCCACAGTGGATGGGGACAAGTCAAAACTGTGACAAAACAGGTATTTGCGGCGGCTATATGTCGCGCTTTGGAGGGGGGCTGGAATTGTTTTCCACAATTTCAAAAGCCACTCGAAATCAAATGTGGGAGGGGGCTTGCCCCCCTCCCACAGGGTATTGCGCAGTCAGTGACCGCCGAGGTAGGCGTTGCGCACTTCCTCGTTCACCAGCAACTCCTTGCCGCTCCCCGTCAGGCGAATCTCGCCGTTGACCATCACATAGGCCCGGTCCGAGAGGCGCAGGGCGTGGTTGGCGTTCTGCTCCACCAGAAAGATAGTCATCCCGGTGGATGCCAGCTCGCGCAGGGTGGAAAAGATCTGTTTCACCACAATCGGCGCCAGGCCCAGGCTCGGCTCATCGAGCAGCAACAGCTTGGGCCGGCTCATCAGCGCACGCGCGATGGCGAGCATTTGCTGTTCGCCGCCGGACATGGTCATCGCCCGCTGGTTGCGCCGCTCCTTGAGCCGTGGGAACAGCTCGAACATGCGCTGCATATCCTCACCGGCGAACTTGTCGCCAATGGGGATGGTGCCCATCAGCAGGTTTTCCTCGACGGTCATGTCGGGGAATACCCGTCGCCCTTCCGGCGACTGTGCGATGCCATTGGAGGCAATGTAGTGGGACGACTTGTGGGTGATGTCCACGCCGTTATAGAGAATCTGCCCCGACTCGGCCCGTGGCTGTCCGAAGATCGACATCAGCAGCGTGGATTTGCCCGCGCCGTTGGAGCCGATAAGGCTGACGGTTTCGCCCTCGTTGATATGCAGCGAGACTTTTTTCAGGGCCTGGATCGGGCCGTAGAACACGTCCAGGTCCTTCATTTCGAGGATAGGCCCGCTCATACCAGCTCCTCTTCGTCCGCGCCCAGGTAGGCGGCAATCACTTTCGGGTCGTTGCGGATCGCATCCGGCCCGCCTTCGGCGATCACGTTGCCGTGGTCCAGCACCACGATGTGGTCGGAAATACTCATCACCATGCCCATGTCGTGTTCGATCAGCACCACCGTGAGGTCGTGTTCGTCGCGCAGCAGGCGAATCATCGCACTGAGGGCTTCGGTTTCCTGAGGGTTGAGGCCCGCTGCCGGTTCGTCCAGGCAGATGATCTGCGGCCGCGTGCACATGGCGCGAGCGATTTCCAGACGGCGCTGCTGGCCGTAGGAAAGCTCGCCGGCCAGGCGGTTGGCGCAGTCCACCAGGTCGACCACTTCCAGCCAGTAAAAAGCGTGGTCGAGGGCATCGCTTTCAGCCTTGCGGTAGCCCTTGGTGTTGAGGATGCCCGCGAGCATATTGCGGTTGACCCACATGTGCTGGGCCACCAGCAGGTTTTCCAGCACCGACATTTCCTTGAACAGGCGAATGTTCTGGAAGGTCCGCGCCAGGCCGGCGCGGTTCACCAGGTGGGTGCCGCCGAACATCTTGTAGTACACACGGCTGAAAAAGCTTTTCGGCGACACGAAGTCGGTGGCCTCAAAGCGCTCACCCAGCAACTGGATGACGTTGGTTCGCTTGCCCCGCACGTTGAGTTCGATCTTGCCGCCGCTGGCCTTGTAGAAGCCGGTGAGGCAGTTGAACACCGTGGTCTTG
Source organism: Pseudomonas fluorescens (assembly GCF_002837185.1). Lineage (GTDB taxonomy): Bacteria > Pseudomonadota > Gammaproteobacteria > Pseudomonadales > Pseudomonadaceae > Aquipseudomonas > Aquipseudomonas fluorescens_AM. Next base: position 76,113 of record NZ_KZ477988.1, read on the forward strand.
CCGGCGCCGTTGGGGCCGATCAGGGCAAAGATCGAATTGCGCTTGACCTGCAGGCTCACATCACTGAGGGCCTTGATGCCCCCGAAGTGCATCATCAGGTGTTCGACGGACAGCACGACTTCCTTGCTCATGGTGCTACCCCCTTGCGTGGCGCCACGCCGGTACGGCTGATGCGAATCAAGCCGCGCGGCCTCCAGATCATCATCACCACCATCAACACGCCGAACAGCAGTACGCGGTATTCAGAGAAGCTGCGCAGCAGTTCAGGCGCCACGGTCAGTACGAACGCGGCGATCACCACACCCACCGTCGAGCCCATGCCGCCCAACACCACGATGGCCAGGATCAACGCCGACTCGAAGAAGGTAAACGACGACGGGTTGACGAAGCCCTGGTAGCTGGCAAAGAACACCCCCGCCAACCCGGCGGTGGACGCGCCAATGGTGAATGCCGATAGCTTGACCAGCACATGGTTCAGGCCCATGGAGCGACAGGCGATTTCATCTTCGCGCAAGGCCTCCCACGCGCGGCCGACCGGCATGCGGGTCAGGCGGTGCTTGATGTACAGCACCGCCAGCACGACGAGGAACAGCACGATGTAGATAAACATGAACTTGATGTTGGGGTTGTAATCGAGACCGAAGAACTCGTGGAACGGAATCCCGCCATCCTTCGCGCGCTTGCCGAACTCAAGGCCCAGGAACGTCGGCGAAGGCACCGGCATACCGTTTGGCCCGCCGGTAAACGACAGCCAGTTGTTCAGCACCAGGCGGATGATTTCACCAAAGCCCAACGTCACGATGGCCAGGTAGTCGCCGTGCATTCGCAGCACCGGGAACCCGAGTATGCACCCCGCCAACGCCGCCGCGATCGCCGCCAGTGGCAGCACGCTCCAGAAGCCCAGGCCGAGGTACTGGTAACCCAGCGCCAGGCCGTAGGCACCGATGGCGTAGAACGCCACGTAACCCAGGTCGAGCAGACCGGCCAGGCCCACCACGATGTTCAGCCCCAGGCCGAGCAACACGTAGATCAACCCGAGGATCACCACGGTCAGCAGGTACTTGTTGGCGAAAATCGGGAACACGATGGCGATCACGATCAGTGCTGGAATGATCCAGCGCAGCCGCGATTTGTAGTCCGGCGGCAACACGTGCACGCCCGAGCCGCTGCTTTCGAAACCCTGCAGGATCTTCACGCCCTTGGGGGTTTGCAGGAACAGGCTCAAGGCAAAACGCCCGGCCATCACGATGGCGACCAACGTGGCAACGCGCGCAGGCTCCAGGTTGAAGCTGTAGCCGTCGAGCACCACGCCGACAATCGGGCCGAACACGATCAGCGAAATCAGCCCGGCGAGGACCGTGTCGACCACACTTTTCTTGATATCAATGGATTTGGCAGCAGACATGTTTACACCTTCGCCACAAGTGGGCGACCAAGCAGGCCCTGGGGACGGAAAATCAGAATCACCACCAGCAGGGAGAAACTGAACACGTCTTTGTAGTCAGAGTTGATCAACCCCGAGAACAACGACTCGGAGATACCGAGGATGATCCCGCCCAGCATCGCCCCAGGCAGGGAGCCGATGCCGCCGAGTACCGCTGCGGTAAACGCCTTGATGCCGATAATGAAGCCGGCATAGAAGTCGAAGGTGCCGTAATTGAGGGTGATCAGCACGCCGGCCAGGGCAGCCATGGCGGCGCCGATGACGAACACGTAGGAGATCACGCGGTCGGTGTTGATGCCCAGGATCGAGGCCATCTTGCGGTCTTGCTGGGTGGCCCGGCACATGCGGCCAAGCTTGGTGTATTTGATGATGTAGGTGAGCAACGCCATGCCGGCGAATGCCGCCACGAGGATGAACACTTTGGTGTAGGTCAGTTGCACGAAGCCGGTGCCGATGTCGACGCGCCAGGCGCCGGCCAGCAGGGTGGGAATGCCTTGTTGCTTGGCGCCCTGGGCAATCTGCGCGTAGTTCTGCAGGATCAGGGAAATGCCGATGGCGCTGATCAGCGGTGCCAGTCGGGTGGAGTTGCGCAGCGGTTTGTAGGCGACACGTTCGATGACCCAACCGTACACGCCGGTAACGACCACGGTGAAGATCAGGGTGCCGAGAATGAGCAGCGGGAAGGATTCGATGCCGAAGTAAGCCAGCAGTGCCAGACTGATCGCCGCGAGGTAAGCGGAAATCATATAAACCTCGCCGTGGGCGAAGTTGATCATGCCGATGATGCCATAGACCATTGTGTAGCCGATGGCGATCAGGCCATAGACCGACCCGAGGGTCAGGCCGTTGACCAGTTGCTGCAGGAAAATACCATCCATAACGCAATCTCACGCGGTGAGCACCTGCACACCGATAGGTGTGCGGCGCTTCTGGAGGAAAAAACAGCGACCAATAACCACACTGTTCCAAGGTGGGAGGGGGCTTGGCCCCGATGCGGTGTATCAGTCAACAAATGTGCAACTGACCCACCACAATCGGGGGCAAGCCCCCTCCCACATGGATTACTTCTGTTTTTCCAGCTGGTGGTATTTGCCGTCTTTATCCCACTGGTAAACCACGTAGTCGGAGATTTTCAGGTCGCCCTTGGCATCCCAGGCCTTTTCGCCCATGACGGTTTTAACCGGGTTAGCCTTGAGCCACTTGGCCGCGTTTTCGCCCTTGTTGGACTTGGCACCATTGAAGCCGGCGGCCAGGGCCTGGATCGAGGCGTAGGCGTACAGGGTGTAGCCTTCCGGCTCGTACCCGCTTTTACGGAAGGCATCCACCACCGCCTTGCTGTCTGGCAACAGACGCGGGTCAGCACCGAAGGTCATGTAGACGCCATCCACGTACTGGTTGCCACCGGCGGTTTTTGCCAGTTCATCGGTCACTACGCCGTCATCGGACATAAACGCGGCCTTGAGGCCCGCCTCGCGAATCTGGCGAACCAGGGGACCTGCTTCGGGATGCAGACCGCCGAAGTACACGACGTCGGCACCCAGGGAACGGATCTTGGTCACCAGGGCGCTGAAGTCTTTTTCGCCACGGGTCAAGCCTTCTTCCAGCACCGGTTTGACGCCGCGCTTGGTCAACTGCGCAGCGGTGGCGTCGGCCAGGCCTTTGCCGTAGGTGTCCTTGTCGTTGATCACCGCGACTTTCTTGCCTTTGAGCACGTCGACGATGTAGTCGCCGGCGACGATGCCCTGCTGGTCATCGCGCCCGCACATGCGGAACATGGCGCCCAGGCCGCGCTCGGTGACCTGTGGGTTGGTGGAGCCGGGAGTGATCGCGATGATGCCTGCTTCGTCGTAGACCTCAGACGCCGGGATGGTGTTGGACGAGCAGAAGTGCCCGACCACGCCGATCACTTTGTCCTGGTCCGCCAGGCGGTTGGCCACGGCCACCGCCTGTTTTGGCTCGCAGGCGTCATCGCCGGCCACCAGCACGATCTGCTCGCCGTTGATGCCACCGGCCTTGTTGATAACATCGGCTGCCGCCTGGGCACCCTTCATGTACTGCTCACCGAAAGCGGCGTTGGCGCCCGTCATCGGGCCTGCCACACCAATTTTCACATCAGCTTGAACAAACGTAGAAACACCCAGCGCCGCAGCAACGGCGAGGGCCAGAAAACCTTTCTTGTAAAACGTCTGGGACATGAGTGGTGCTCCGATATTTTTGATTTTTGGCACGACAACTTGCATTCAAACCTTTCACCGAAAGCTCAGAGCAAGCCGCGTGCCATTACTTTTTTATTCTTCAAAAAGACACCGTGTCATTGTTATTGCAGGCGTTTCGCGTCCTCCCGCCAGGACGTGCAACCGTCTAGCCTCGACAGGTGCAACCTGCAAGCCAAAAAAGTACAACCTTGAACGGTGAGACCTGCAACCGAAGGGATAAACGGCAGCTCCAGGCGCTGTAACCCTGCGCGTAACGGAACTGCACATTTACAGTGCGTGATTGCTACGACTTGCACCAATACAGATGGGTAGCCGGCTAAGGAAATGCCCGCTACCGGGTCAGACCACGATCCGCAGGCACTGCCCCGCGTGGTACAGCGAGAAACCTGCCTCATAGAGGCAACTGCGCAGGCCCGCGCCTGCCAGGGGTTGCATCGGTGCGAAGGGAATCGGCAGCGCCTGGGGATTGTGGTGACATAAATAGTCGGCAAACGCCTTGCCGACCACGCTGCCGGTGGTCACGCCGCGCCCGTTGTATCCGGTGACCGCCACCAGCCCGGGCGCCGGCTCGAACAAACGCATCAGGTGATCGGGCGTAAACGCGATGCATCCGGTCCAGGTGTATTCCCACTGCACCGATTTGAGATAGGGGAAGTAGTGCTGCTGCACCCGATCGGCCCACGCCTTGAGGAACCAGGCCGGCTTCTGGTTACCGTTGCCCAGGCTACCGAGCAACAGACGGCCATCGGCGTCGCGGCGAATGCTGCTCAGCACCTGGCGCGTGTCCCATGAACCCTGGCCGCCAGGCAGGATACGCCCGGCGGCGGCATCGGTGAGCGGCGCCGATGCCACCTGATAGTAGTAACCGGGGAAGAAATTACGCCGCAGCTCGGTCCATTCACCTTCGGTATAGGCATTGGAGGCGATCACCACCTGGGCGGCCTGCACCGCGCCCTGGGCGGTCTGCACAGACCAGACTGTGCCCTGGCGCTCAAGCTGGGTGACGGGGGAATGATCGAACAACTGCCCGCCCAACCCGACGGCCGCATTCGCCAGACCGCTGGTGTAGGCCATCGGGTTCAAGGTGCCGGCGCGTCGGTCCAGCAACGCGGCGGCGATTTTCGTAGTGCCGGTGGCTTGCTCGCAAGCCAGCCCGGTCAGCAACTCGACCGGCGCGCCACGGCGCTTCCATTGTTCTTCACGACTGCGCAGATCAGCCTCGCCACGGGCGTTATGCGCCATGTGCAGGGTGCCCTCGCGACGCACCTGGCAATCGATGTTGTACCTGTCGATCAGGCCGAATACCAGCGACGGTGCCGCGCCCAGCATGCGGTTGAGCTGGCTGCCCACGGCTTCGCCGAAACCGGCTTCGATCTCGTCCGGCGGGATCCACATACCGGCGTTGACCAGCCCGACGTTGCGCCCCGAACCACCGTGGCCGGTGCGGTGGGCCTCCAGCACGGCAACGCTTTTACCCTGTTCCAGCAAATGGATGGCGGCTGACAAACCGGTGATGCCGGCGCCGATCACGCACACATCCACCTTGACCTCACCCTTGAGCGCGGCACGATCCGGCCGGTTGGAGGTGAGGTGTTCCCATAAACATGCTTCGCGTAAAGGCATTGCCAGACTCCGTAGAGGACCTAACAAACGGCTATTTTCAGTTGTGAACCCGATCAAATGTGGGAGGGGGCAAGCCCCCTCCTACATGGACTCAGTCGAACGTGATGCCCTGCGCCAACGGCAACTCCAGCGAATAGTTCACGGTATTGGTCTGGCGACGCATATACCCGCGCCACGCATCCGAGCCCGACTCACGCCCGCCGCCGGTCTCCTTCTCACCGCCAAACGCGCCGCCGATCTCCGCGCCGCTCGGGCCGATATTGACGTTGGCAATGCCGCAGTCACTGCCCACCGCCGACATGAACTGCTCGGCTTCACGCACATCGGTGGTGAAGATGCACGACGACAAGCCTTGTGGCACCGCGTTGTTCAGGCGCAACGCTTGGGCAAAGTCGCTGTAGCCGATCACGTACAGAATCGGCGCGAAGGTTTCGGTGCACACCACGTCACTCTGCTCGGGCATTTCCACAATCGCCGGCGACACGTAGTAAGCGTTGGGGAACTGGTCTTGCAGCTGGCGCTTGCCGCCAAACACCTTGCCCCCCTCGCTCAGGGCTTGCTCCAGGGCGTCCTGCATATTGTCGAAGCCGTGCTTGTCGATCAGCGGGCCGATCAGGTTGCCTTCCAGCGGATGGCCGATGCGCACCTTGGCGTAGGCGGCCTTGAGGCGAGTGACGATTTCTGCCTTGACCGACTCATGGGCGATCAGCCGGCGCAGGGTGGTGCAACGCTGGCCGGCGGTGCCGACGGCGCTGAACAGGATTGCGCGCACGGCCATGTCCAGATCGGCGCTCGGGCCGAGGATCATCGCATTGTTGCCGCCCAGCTCGAGGATGCTGCGGGCAAAGCGCGCAGCGACTTTGGGCGCCACTTCGCGGCCCATGCGGGTGCTGCCGGTGGCGCTGATCAGCGCCACACGCGGGTCATCCACCAACGCGGCGCCGGCCTCGCGGCCACCGATGATCACTTGGCTGAGGTACTGCGGCGCCTCCTTGAAATTCTTCAACACGCGCTCGAACAGGGCCTGGCACGCCAGCGCGGTGAGTGGGGTCTTTTCCGACGGTTTCCAGATCACCGCATTGCCGCACACCAGCGCCAGGGTGGTGTTCCACGCCCACACCGCGACCGGGAAGTTGAACGCGCTGATCACGCCGACCACGCCCAGCGGATGCCAGGTTTCACGCATATGGTGACCGGGGCGCTCGGAGGCGATGGTCAAGCCGTACAACTGGCGCGACAAGCCGACGGCGAAGTCGCAGATGTCGATCATTTCCTGGACTTCCCCCAGACCTTCCTGGGTGATCTTGCCGGCTTCCCAGGAGACCAGCTCGCCAAGGTCGGCCTTGTACTCGCGCAACACGTCGCCGAACTGGCGCACCAGCTCGCCGCGACGCGGGGCCGGTACTTTGCGCCAGGCGTCGAATGCATGCTCGGCGCGACTGACCTGCTGCTCCACCTCGGCGGCACCTTCCCAGTTCACGACGCCGATGCGGCTGCCATCGATCGGCGAATGCACGGGCTGTGTCCCCGCCTGGTACAGCGCCGGGTTTACGCCTAGACGGTCAAGCAATGCGGCAACCATGGGGTACTCCTTCAAATCTGCAAAGACAAAATTGCGCCGCCCAAGACACGGCGATCCAGGCCTCATTTGTAGCTGGCCCAAGACTTGCCAACAAACGACGATTAGGCGAGATATCATTCCGTTTATTCATGCAAAGAATAAAAAGAGGCATGCCGTGCTGAACAAAAGACATTTGCCCTCGATCACCGCCCTGCAGTGTTTCGAAGCCGCCACGCGCCACCTGAGCTTTACCCGCGCCGCCGAGGAATTGAACCTCACGCAAAGCGCGGTGAGCAAACAGGTGGCGCAGTTGGAAGAGTTGCTGCAGCACCTGCTGTTTCGCCGCGTGCGGCGCCGCTTGCAGATGACGCCGGCGGGCGACCTGTACCTGGTGGAAGTGCGCAAGATCCTCTCCCAGGTGGAGATGTCCACCCACTACCTGCGCTCCTACGGCGGCGAAACCGAAGTGCTGCGCGTGTCCACGCCCTACACCTTCGGTGCGCGCTGGCTGGTGCCGCGCCTCAAGGGCTGGCGCCTGCGCCACCCACAGATCCATCTGGACCTGTGCAACGAACAGGAACCGGATGAGCTGCTGCAGGGCAAGGCCGACATGGCGTTCTATTTCGGCCAGGGTTCACGCCCCGGCACCGAGAGCTTGAAGTTGTTCAGCGAAGAGCTTGTACCTGTGTGTTCGCCCGAGAGCGTGCCGGCAGAGCCGTTCACCGATCCCACCCAACTGAGCGAACTGGTGCTGCTGCAAAATGCCTCGCGGCCACAGGGTTGGCATGACTGGTTCGCCAGCCAGGGTTTGCACACCGAGCACAGTTATCACGGGCCGCGCTTTGACACCTTTTATATGTGCATTCGCGCGGCGCAGGTCGGCTGTGGCGTGGCACTGCTGCCGCGGTTTCTGGTGGAAGAGGAACTGGCCGACGGCAAGCTGGTGATTGCCTGGCAGCATGGGATGCCGAGCCAGGATGCGTATTACCTGGCTTATCCGGAGCATGCGGCGGAGGTGCCTAAAGTGAGGGAGTTTGTGAAGTGGATGCTTGAGCAGGTTATTTAGTGCCTGGAATATAGCCATCGGGGGCAAGCCCCCTCCCACACTTGGAATGCATTTCAAATGTGGGAGGGGGCTTGCCCCCGATGGCGCCAGTGGCCCCGGCAAAAAAATCACTGGCAAACCAACCCAGGTCTATGCGCCACTAGCCCCCTTTCCTCAATTGTGCGTAAAGGCCGGCGCCCAGCGTCGACCCGTCTGGAGATTCCCGTTATGAGCGAGAGTGTGTTTGCCGATCGCATCGTGCAGAACCTGCTCGACACCGACTTCTACAAGCTGACCATGATGCAGGCGGTGCTGCACAACTACCCGAATGTGGAAGTTGAATGGGAGTTCCGTTGCCGCAACAGCGAGGACCTGCGCCCGTACCTGGCGGAGATTCGCTATCAGATCGAGCGTCTCGCCGAGTTGAGCCTGAGCCCGGACCAATTGGGTTTCCTGGAACGTATCAGCTTCATGAAGCCGGACTTTTTGCGCTTCCTCGGGCTGTTCCGCTTCAACCTGCGCTACGTGCAGACCGGCATCGAGAACGGCGAGCTGTTTATCCGCCTGCGCGGGCCGTGGCTGCATGTGATCCTGTTTGAAGTGCCGATGCTGGCCATCGTCAGCGAAGTGCGTAACCGCTACCGCTACCAGACCGTGATCCTGGAACAGGCCCGCGAGCAGTTGTACCGCAAGTTCGACTGGCTGACGGCGAATGCCGCCAGCGATGAACTGTCGGAGCTGCAAGTGGCTGACTTCGGCACGCGCCGGCGCTTCTCGTACCGGGTGCAGGAAGAAGTGGTCAGCGTACTCAAGCATGACTTCCCCGGGCGGTTTGTCGGTACCAGTAACGTGCACCTGGCCCGCGAATTCGACATGAAACCATTGGGCACCATGGCCCATGAATGGATCATGGCCCACCAGCAACTCGGCCCGCGCCTGATCGACAGCCAGATCGCCGCCCTTGACTGCTGGGTCCGCGAATACCGTGGCCTGCTGGGCATCGCCCTGACCGACTGCATCACCACCGATGCGTTCCTGGGCGACTTCGACTTGTACTTCGCCAAGCTGTTCGACGGGCTGCGCCACGACTCCGGCGACCCGGTGCAATGGGCGGAAAAAGCCATCGCCCATTACCACAAGCTGGGTATCGAGCCGATGAGCAAGACCCTGGTGTTCTCCGACAGCCTGACGTTGCCCAAGGCCCTGGAGATTTTCCGCGCCCTGCGTGGTCGCATCAATGTGAGCTTTGGCATCGGCACCAACCTGACCTGCGATATTCCAGGGGTGGAACCGATGAGCATCGTGCTTAAAATGACCGCCTGCAATGGCCAGCCCGTCGCCAAGATTTCCGATGAAGCGGGCAAGACCCACTGCACCGACCCGAATTTTGTCGCCTATTTGCGTCACGTGTTCAAAGTACCTGCCCTATCCAGCAAGGAGTGAAGCATGCAAGCCGTACAGCGTGAGATTGCGCAGCAGCTCAAGGTGCAAGCGCCGTTCAAAGACCAGGCCGCCCTGGAGGCAGAAGTCGCCAGGCGCGTGGCCTTTATCCAGGACTGCCTGCGCAATTCCGGGCTCAAGTCGCTGGTACTGGGCATCAGTGGGGGTGTCGATTCCCTGACCGCAGGCCTCCTGGGCCAACGTGCCGTGCAGGAACTGCGCGCCAGCAGCGGTGACGCGGCCTATCGTTTCATCGCCGTGCGCCTGCCCTACGAAACCCAGTTCGACGAACACGAAGCCCAGGCTTCGGTGGACTTCATCGAGCCGGACGAGCGCCACACCGTCAACATCGGCCCGGCGGTCAAGGCCCTGGCCAATCAGGTTGCGGCGTTCGATGACAAACCGGCGGCATCCCGCGATTTCGTGCTGGGCAACACCAAGGCGCGCATGCGCATGGTCGCGCAGTACACCATCGCCGGTGCGGCCGGTGGGCTGGTGATCGGTACCGACCATGCGGCGGAAGCGGTGATGGGCTTTTTCACCAAGTTCGGGGATGGCGCCTGTGACCTGGCGCCGCTGAGCGGGCTGGTGAAAAACCAGGTGCGTGCGATTGCGCGGCACTTCGGCGCGCCGGAGTCGTTGGTGGAGAAAGTCCCGACCGCCGACCTGGAGGACCTGTCGCCGGGCAAGCCGGACGAAGCGTCACATGGCGTGACCTATGCCGAAATCGATGCGTTCCTGCACGGTGAACCCGTGCGTGAAGAGGCATTCAGGATTATCTGCGAGACGTACCGCAAGACGGAGCACAAGCGGGTGATGCCGTTTGCGCCTTGAGGTGAGGCAGATAGTTTTGCGTTGACTGCCAGAATGCCATCGGGGGCAAGCCCCCTCCCACACTTGATGTGAATACAGTCAAATGTGGGAGGGGGCTTGCCCCCGATGAACGATAACGCGGTGTTACTTGACGGTCACAGTGCCTTTCATCATCGAGATATGGCCTGGGAACGAGCAGAAGAACATGTAATCCGTGCCCGCCGTCAGCTTCGACACGTCGAACGTCACCGAATCTTTTTCGCCGGCGCCAATAAGCTTGGTGTGGGCGATGATGCGGTCGTCGCCTTCCTTGAGGTAGTTTTTGTCCACCCCGGCGGCCATGCCGTCGCTGGCAACGGGCTGCATGTTGGTGGCGCTGGTCAACACCCAGTTATGCCCCATGACGTTTTTCGGCAGGTTACCGGAGTGCGTCAGCTCGACGGTGAACTGCTTGCAGCTCTTGTCGATGGTGATTTCTTTGGTGTTGAACGACATCTGGTCGGTGGAGTCGACAGTGACCTTGCACTCTGCAGCAAGCAACTGGCCGCTGGCCAGAGTCAGCAGGGAAACAGCAACGAGTTTGGCGAACATGTGAATCTCCAGGGCAGGGTTAGAAAACGCGTATGGCGACAAGGGTGCCTCAAGCAGGCTTAATTTCTTATGATCTGCATCAACAGATTGTATACAACTTTAGGCTATCAGGCTGATCAACACAATCTACCATCGGCCCTCGCGGCAACCGGCTATGATCGGCCCATTCCCCATTGGAGCCTGCGCCATGCACCTCAATCAACTGTTCAAAGGCCTGTTCGCCGCTTACGCCAGCGGTAAGTGAAGGCCAAGCGCGCTGCGAAGCTGCTACCATAGTGACCCAAGGCAGCCGCGCGCCGCCCACCCTCACCTTCGACCCTAGAGGATCGCCCATGGCCAAACCTAATTACTCCTTCGCCAAACGTCAGAGAGACTTGGCCAAGGAACAGAAGAAAGAGGAAAAGCTGCAACGCAAGAAAGCCGCTGCAGATGAAGAAGCGGGCGCACTGAACCCGGACGTCGATGCTGAAGAAACCAGCGACGACACTGAAACACCAAAAGATCCGGCTGAATAATTTCCTTTGCGGTGAGCAGGCCCGCCTTGCTCACCGCAATCTGCTACGCCAGCGGCATTACCGTCACCCGCACTTCCGGGTCATGGTTCCCTCCCCCCAATATCACCCCTCGCAACGGCGACACATCGGAAAAATCCCGGCCCCACGCCAGGGTGATGTGCTCCAGCGCCGGCTGCACGTTATTCGTCGGATCGAAATCCACCCAACCCGACACCGGACAAAACACCGACACCCAGGCATGAGACGCATCGGCACCGATCAGCCGTGGCTGGCCGGGCGGCGGCTGGGTGAGCAGGTAACCGCTGATATAACGTGCCGCCAGGCCCCGCGAGCGCAGGCAGGCGAGCATCAGGTGCGCGAAGTCCTGGCACACGCCGCGACGGCGCTCCAGCACTTCCACCAGCGGCGTGGCGACCTGGGTGGCTTCGGCATCGAAGGTGAACTCGCTGAAGATCTTTTGCATCAGCGCTTGCACGCCGAGCAGCAACGGCTCGCCGGCCGGGAAGCAGCTTTCGGAGAACTCGACGAAGGTTCTTTTCAAATGCACGTAAGGCGATTCGAAGCGATAACGGCAGGCTTCGATGATCTCCAGTGACAGCGCTTGGCTGCTGTAGGTAAAGCTGTCACGGGTGCGGTCCCAGGCCGGCGATTGCCGTAAGTCCAATGCCGGTCGCGCCAGCACTTCCACGGTCAGGCCGGCATTGATCAGCAATTCGTCATGGGGCCGCTCGAACGCCAGGCGGGTGATCGGGTTGCCGAACACGTCCAGCTCGTCGCGGCGTGAAGAGGGCTGCGGGCTGATATCCAGGGTCTGCCAGGTGCACCGTTGCCACGCACAGGGCCGCGGCCATAGATGCGCCAGCTGCTGGGCCAGGGACACCGCGCTGTCGTAGTGATAATGGGTGTCATGGAAAATCTGATAGCGCGCACTCATCACACCGACACCGTTTGCTGGCTGACATCATCCACATGGGCAAAGTGGCGCAGGGCCAGGCGATCCGACACTTGCCCGCTTTCATCGGCGACCGCTTGCAGCAGGTCGGCCAGGCCATCCAACGCGGCGCGCACGCCGGATTCACCGAACAGCGGGTTCTCCAGGCAACCGAGGTCGAAACGCGCCAACTGCTCCACCAACGCTGCCAGGCCGGTTTCCCGCGGCACGCCGAAATCATCGTTCAAGCGACGCAAGGTGCGGCTCACCAGCTTGAGCTGGAACAGCACCGCATGGGGGTTCTGTTCGTCGAGCAACAGCAGGTCGAGCACCGGAATCAGTTGCGGCACCGCCAGGTACCGCGAACGGTAGGTGATGCTGCTGTTGCCCAGCTCCAGCAACCATTCCAGCCCGGCCTGATCGAAGACCGCCACACCGCGCAGGAACGCGGCAAGGCTGCTGCTCAGAAACTGCAGGCGCTCGATACGCCGGCCCATCATCAAGAAGCGCCAGCCCTCGTCGCGGGTCATATCGTCCAGGGCAAACCCGGACAGCGCCGCCAGGGACATCACCAGGCGGTTGAGGAAGTCCAGCAACTCGCCGAAGTCCGGGGTTTCACGCTCCAATTCCATGGCTTCGCGTTGCAGCTCCACCAGGGCCTGCCAGTTTTCCCGGGACAACTTGCCGCGCACCTGGGACGCCGCCCACTGCAAGCGCTGCAAATTGGCGCGCAGGCTCGAGGGCCAGTCATCGCCGAGCAAGGCGGCCAGCAAGCGGTCGGGCAGCTCGCCCTCTTCCGGCAACAGCCGCAGGCTTTCTCCCAGTTCGACCGCCGCCTGCAAGGCCAACGGATCGTCGCCGTCGACATAGCGCGCCAGCACGATACGCAGCCAGCGCGCACTGTCATCGCAGCGCTCGCAATAACGGCCAAACCAGAACAGGTTTTCCACCACGCGTGACGGCAGATACGGATCGCGGCGCACCAGGTCGTGCGCACCAATCACGCGCTGGGCGCGCCATTGCTCGCCACCGGGCGCACGCTCGCCGAGTACCCAAGTGTCCTTGCTCGCTCCGCCGCGTTGCATCGATACCACTTCGGCATCGGCCTCGGCGGCTACGCGGGTCAGGCCGCCGGGCAGTACACGGTAGCCGTCCTCACTGGCCACGGCATACACGCGCATGCCGATGGCGCGGTGTTGCAAATGGTCTTCCACGGTGTGCCACACCGGTGCCTGGGACAATTGCGCCAGCTCCTGGGCAACATAAGCGTAAGGCCGCGCGCGCATGCGCCCGGCTAGGGCCTGGCGCTGTTCGGCGTTCAGGTCGCGACCAAATACGGGGGCGAAACTCTGCGATGGGAACGCCGGTTTGATCAACAACTGCGGCAGCTTCTCCAACGCTTCGGCCAGCACCGGCGCCTCGCCGCACCACCAGGTGGCGATGGACGGCAGGATCAGTGCTTCGCCAAATAAAAACTCGTTGATCCCGGGCAGGAAACCGAGCAGCCCCGGCGACTCCAGCACGCCGCTGCCCAAGGCGTTGGCCACCAATACATTGCCTTGGCGTACGGCATCGAGCAGGCCCGGGACGCCGAGGGCCGAATCCGTGCGCAGCTCCAGGGGGTCGCAGAAGTCGTCGTCCAGGCGCCGCATGATTGCGTGAACGCGGCGCAGGCCACTGAGGGTCTTGAGAAACACGGTGCTGTCGCGCACGGTGAGGTCGCCGCCTTCCACCAGGGGGTAGCCGAGCTGACGCGCGAGGTAGAGGTGTTCGAAATAGCTTTCGTTGAAGCGCCCCGGCGTCAGCAGCACGATCAGCGGTGGCTGGTCATCGCCGGGCGCCTGGCGGGCCAGGGTTTCCTGGAGTGTGCGAAAGAAACCGGTGAGGTGTTGCACCTGCAAGTCACGGTAAAGATCCGGGAAGGCGCGCGACACAATGGTACGGTTTTCCAGGGCATAGCCGGCGCCCGACGGTGCCTGGGTACGGTCGGCCGTTACCCACCAGCGTCCATCCGGCGTGCGTGCCAGGTCCACCGCATACAGGTGCAGGAAGGCACCATCCGGTGGCTGGATACCCTGGCACGGCCACAGGAAGTTGTTGTGGCCAAATACCAGCTCGGCGGGCAGCAGGCCTTCCTTGATCAGGCGCTGCGGCCCATAGAGGTCGGCGAGCACGGCATTAAGCAGGCGCGCCCGCTGGGCAATGCCGGCCGACAGGTGCTGCCACTCGTCAGCGGCCAGCACGTGGGGCAACAGGTCCAGTTCCCATGGGCGATCGGCGCCCTTGGGGTCGGCGTAGACGTTGTAGGTCACGCCGTTTTCCTGGATCTGCCGGGTCAGCAATGCCTGGCGCTGGGCCAGTTGGGCCGGCGTGCTGCGTTGCAGGTGGTCGAGCAGGCGCTGCCAGTGGGCACGCACTGCGCCGCTGTCATCCAGCAGTTCGTGATAGGTGCCCGGGGTCAGCGGGTAACGGTCGAGCAAGTCGGACATGGAACGCTCGGCAGAGGCAAGGGGGCTCAGGTTAACTTAAATTCACTACGATCCAATGTGGGAGGGGGCTTGCCCCCGATTGCGGTGCATCAGTAACAGAAACTCTGACTGACAGACCGCTATCGGGAGCAAGCCCCCTCCCACATTTGGATTGTGATTCAGTCATTTTTATTGGGGAAGCGGCGCAAATCCAGAGTCATTGGCAATTCATCGTTCACCACCACAGTCGGCACAGAGAGCTTGCCCGGGCTATGCCCCAAACGGAAAAACCGCGCCATCCGCCGGCTCTCGGCTTCGTTGGCATTCACCGGCAAGCTGTCGTAATTGCGCCCGCCCGGATGGGCCACATGGTACTGGCAGCCGCCCAGCGAGCGCTGCATCCAGGTGTCCAGCAGGTCGAACACCAGCGGCGCGTGCACCGCGATGGTCGGCTGCAGGCAGTTGGCCGGTTGCCAGGCGCGGTAACGTACCCCGGCAACAAACTCGCCGACGCGGCCGGTCGGCTGCAGCGGCACCGGAATGCCATTGCAGGTCAGCACATAACGTTGCGGCGCCAAGCCGCTCAACTTCACTTGCAGGCGCTCCAGGGACGAGTCCACATAGCGCACCGTACCGCCCACCGCGCCCTCCTCGCCCAGTACATGCCAGGGTTCCAGGGCCTGGCGCAGTTCCAGCTCGATACCGCTGACGGCATAGTCGCCGACCTTGGGGAAACGAAATTCCAGGTGCGCGGCAAACCACTCGGCGCGCAGCGGATAACCGGCGGCATTGAGCTCGACGATCACATCGGCGAAATCCTGCTCGATAAAGTGCGGCAACAGGAAGCGGTCATGCAGTTCGGTCCCCCAGCGCGCCAACTTCGGTGGCGCGTAAGGTTCACGCCAGAACCGCGCAACCAGCGCCCGCAACAGCAACTGCTGGGTGAGGCTCATGCGCGCATGGGGCGGCATTTCAAAGGCGCGCAGTTCCAGCAGGCCCAGGCGGCCGGTGGCGCCATCGGGGGAATAGAGCTTGTCGATGCAGAACTCGGCGCGATGGGTATTGCCCGTGACGTCGATCAGCAGGTTGCGCAGCAAACGGTCGACCAACCAGGGCGGGCATTCTTCGCCCGGCGCGGGCATCTGCGCAAAGGCGATTTCCAGCTCATACAGCGCATCGTTGCGCGCTTCATCCACTCTCGGCGCCTGGGACGTCGGGCCGATAAACAGGCCGGAGAACAGATAGGACAGCGAGGGATGATTGTGCCAATAGCTGATCAAGCTGCGCAGCAGGTCGGGCCGGCGCAGGAACGGTGAGTCCTTGGGTGTGGCGCCGCCCAGCACGAAATGGTTGCCGCCGCCGGTGCCGGTGTGGCGACCGTCGATCATGAATTTTTCCGTGGTCAGGCGGGTTTGCCGCGCCTCTTCGTAGAGGAATTCGGTGCGCTCCACCAACTCGTCCCAGGTGGCGGACGGCTGCACGTTGACCTCGATCACGCCGGGGTCCGGCGTCACCCGGAAATGGGTCAGGCGAGTATCCATCGGCGGCTCGTAGCCTTCCAGCAGCACCGGGCAATGCAGTTCTTCGGCGGTCGCCTCGATGGCCGTCACCAGCTCCAGATAGTCCTCGACACGCTCCAGGGGCGGCATGAACAGGTACAGGCGCCCTTCCCGCGCTTCGGCGCACAGCGCAGTGCGGGTCAGCCAGTCGGCGGACTCATCGACCTGCGGCACGCGCTCATCGCTCGTGGCCGGCTCGCCATGGCTGTGCAGGTGTGCGGTGGTCGGCAGCGACGGTTGCTCCTGATTCGGGTCGGTCGGATGCACAAACGGATATTCGGCAGCCGTCACCCAGGGCTGCGAGGCCAACGGCAATCGATACCCCAACGGCGAGTCGCCCGGCACCAGGCGGCAGTGGTTGTCGCGCAGGTACCAGCGCCCGCTCTGCCAGCGATCGTTGGCGGCGGTGCGCGCCAGTGGCAGCACTTGGCCGATGACTTTATCCAGGCCCTGGCTGAAGACTTTGCGCAGGCGCTCGCGCTCCAGGTCATCGCTCAGGCGCGGGTCCTGGGCGGTGACGTTTTGCGGTAGCGCGCCCTCGCGCCACAGGTAGTAGAAATTGTCTTCATACGCCGGGAACACAAAACGCGCCGGCAGTTTGAGACGCTCGGCGACGCTGGCCAGAAAGCGCCCGGCCATTACGCTATCCGCGCCATAGTCGGCTTGTTCATCGGCGATCAACGCGCTGTTGTGCCAGATCGGCACGCCGTCGCGGCGCCAGTAGCAGTTCAGGGACCAGCGCGGCAACTGCTCGCCGGGGTACCACTTGCCCTGGCCGAAATGCACCAGGCCCTGCGGCGCGTAGTGCCTGCGCAGGCGCAGGAACAGTTCAGCGGACAGGCGGCGCTTGTCCGGGCCCAGGGCGGCGGTATTCCATTCGGCGCCGTCGGGGTCGTCGATAGACACGAACGTCGGTTCGCCGCCCATGGTCAGGCGCACATCGTCCCTGTGCAGGTCAGCATCGATCTGCCGGCCCAGAGCCTGGATCGCCAGCCATTGCTCTTCGGTGTAGGGCTTGGTCACCCGTGGCGCTTCCCAGAGGCGCTCCACCGACATCTCATGGCTGAACTCGCACTCGCATGGCTCAACCAAGCCACTGATCGGAGCAGCGGACGACGGATCGGGGCTGCAGGCCAACGGGATATGGCCTTCACCGGCGAACAAGCCCGAGGTGGCGTCCAGGCCGATCCAGCCGGCGCCGGGCAGATACACTTCGCACCAGGCGTGCAGGTCGGTGAAATCCACGTCGGTGCCGGAGGGGCCATCCAGGGCTTTGACATCGGCGGTGAGCTGAATCAGATAGCCGGAGACAAACCGCGCCGCCAGCCCGAGGTTGCGCAGCAGCTGCACCAGCAGCCAGGCCGAATCGCGGCATGAGCCCGAGGCATTTTCCAGGGTGAACTCCGGGGTTTGCACGCCCGGCTCCATGCGGATCAGGTAGCCGATATCGGCGGCCAGGCGCTGGTTGAGTCCGACCAGAAAATCCACGGCCGGCAGCGGCGTGCGGTCGATACCGGCCAGGTAGGCGGCAAACTTCGGCGTCAGCGGCAACGTTTCCAGGTAAGGCGCCAGTTCGCGCTGCTCATCGGCGGCATAGCTGAAGGGGATGTTTTCGGCGTAGGGTTCGAGGAAAAAATCGAATGGGTTGAATACCGCCATCTCGGCGACCAGATCGACCTCAACGCGCAGCTCGTCAGTCTTTTGCGGGAATACCAGGCGCGCCAGATAATTACCCTGGGGGTCCTGTTGCCAGTTGATGAAGTGCTGCTCGGGCAGCACCTTCAGCGCGTAGGACAGTATCCGCGTGCGGCTATGGGCCGCCGGGCGCAATCGCACAATTTGCGGGCCAAGTTCGACAGCACGGTCGTAGCGGTAATGCGTAACGTGGTGCAACGCGACATGAATCGACACGGCGGCCTCCTGCGAGCCAGGGCATGGGCACAACGCGCGCAAGACTTATGCCAGAGCGGCAGTCATTGCGCTTTATCGTGGGAACCGCCGCAGTACAGCACCAAAACGACGCCAACGGTGGCCTCATGGTGCGAGGGCTGCACATATTTGTGGCGAACGCCTGAAGGGAGGTGGTGAATCTACCCAGTCATGGGGCCTTGTGCCTGGCGCCGAGGGCCTGACGCAGGTGGCGAATTTCCACCCATTTGGCCCGCATCTCGCGCTGCCCCTTGCTGTTGAGTAGCAGCAGCCCGAACAGTGGAAAAACCAGCGCCAACCCATAAAGAACACGATGAGGGGCGTATTGGAACATCGGCAACACAAACAGCAGGCAGGCCACGTAGATACCGACCATCAACCATGCCCAGGAGGGTTTGCCGCGCAAGATCATAAAGTTGCTATGCACCGTCAGCAGTGTGAACACTGCCCCGGCCAGCATGATTTTGCGCCCGACTTGCGCAAGGGGCGCATCATCGAAATAGGTGACGAAGGCCAGCGCCATGGCCAACGCCAATGAAAAATACGCCGCAAATACGCCGCCCAGAAATGTCAGAAAGTAATGCCTGAAAAAGTCCCGGTGCGTCATCAGTTCGCCCATTCTTTTACTTCCTCATACAGCCCGATCGCGATGGTATTGACGTTTCCGGAGTAGGCGCTGCCGCCGAACCCTACGACTGCGCTCAGGGCGTCCTTGATCTGGGTCGTTGTGCCGTGCTTGAGCTGCGTGGGGGTGAAACGCTTGGTGAGTTCGCCCGACGCGGCAGGTTGATCTGGCTTTCAATACGCTGGCGCGCCATGAACTGGGAGCGGTTGGAGTCCATGCCGATGCTGAGCAGGGGGTTGCTCATGGAGGTGCTCTTCCTTGGAGGGGGTGACTGAACTGCCGCTATCGGGGGCAAGCCCCCTCCCACACTCGACCGCATTCTCATGCTGGAACTCAGTCAAGTGTGGGAGGGGGCTTGCCCGCGATAGCCCATCCAATGGGCGCCACCCTATCAAACAGGCTCAGCACCTACCACAAAGCGAAACGCCAACCCGAGACTGGCGTTTTACAGGCCTGCGCGGCCGCCTGGTTTAGCGCGAGATCTTAACGCGGGCCAGACCTCCCGGTGAAGGTGCGAACACAGGTGGTGAGTCTACCCAATCAACGGGCTCTACGCTGGGCAACGACGGCCTGTCGCAAGCGCCGTATTTCATGTAGCCGCTGACGCATTTCGCGGTGGCGCTTGCTGTTGAGCAACAATAAGCCCAGCAGTGGGAACAAAACCGCCGAGCCGTACACCAGGCGGTTGAGGTCGTACTGAATCATCGGCAAGACGAACAACAGGCACGCGCCGAGGTATCCCGCCACCAGCCTGGCCGCCCAGGGATAGCCACGCGCGATCATCACGTTGCCAAACACCAGCACCACCACCAGCAGCAGAATCGCAGCCCCCGAATAGCTGGACTTGAGCGCTGGCTCTACCCCACGCAAATAGGTCACGCCCGCAGTGGAAACTGCGACTGAGCCGGAGAAGATCGCCATGAAGACGGTGCCCATGAACACCGGAAAATAACGGGCGAGAAAACTGCGCATATCGGGGAAGCCGCTCATTCGGTCAAATCCTCGTACAAGCCGATCGCAATGGTGCTGGCCGTACCGACATGCCCGGTTCGATAGCTACCGGCGATGCCCAATACGCCGCCCAGCGCATCTTTCAATTGGGTCAGCGTGGCGTGGCGGATTTCGGTGGAGCTGTAGCTCTTGGTCAGCTTGCCGGCGCGCTGCTGCAGCTTGAGCAACTTGGGCGTCAGGCTCGGATCGCGCAGGCTGAGCAACTCCTTGGTCAATTTCTTGCGTTCCTGACGGCTCAGACCCTTGAGCAGCTCATACCAACTCTTACCCAACGCGGCGGCCTTGTTGGCTTTGAGCAGCCTGACCGTGGTCAAGGCCCCCGTGCCGATCCCCACCAGCGAGGCCGCATCGAGGATGGGTGAAACCGCGCCATACCATTCGGCGTCGTCCATGCGGTCGTTCGCATCGGGATCAAGTATTTCGTTGTAGGTACGTGCCACGCCAAATCCGCATTGGGCGCTGCTCGCCAGCGCCGCAGTGACGCCGATACCCACCACAAACGCACTGGCACCCGCAGTGAACGGCACAGCGACGCTGCCGCTGAATACAACGATCCAGCCGATCACCGCTGCGCCACATGAAAGGCCCATATCAAACGCCTCTTTCCTCAGACGTCCTTCGCGGGGGTCGGTCTTCACCTGCTCTACAAACTGTGCGGGCGAGATGTATTTCTGCGCCTCGCGCAAGATGATGCGCTTGGGCCTGATACTGCAGATGGGCTTGAATTCACGCAGGGTAATGACGTTGAAGTCGGCATCGATGTAGACGACGCCTGCGCCAACGATGCCGGGGTCAGCATCGATAGCTGCAAACAGGCGCGGCAGGTTGATCTGACTTTCAATACGCTGGCGCGCCATGAACTGGGAGCGGTTGGAGTCCATGCCGATGCTGAGCAGGGGGTTGCTCATGG